>JBFWWV010000022.1:0-121525 GCA_050245995.1 Planctomycetota bacterium
TTCCGAACACGGCAGTCAAGCAGCCTGGGCCGATGATAGTGCAACGCGCGAAAGTAGGTCAGCGCCGGGTCATTCTCTCCTGAGGCCGTCGTCCACCAGCCGGACGACGGCCTCGGTCCTTGTACGGGCATCCGGCGCAGCCCTTCGTCCGCGCTCCCGCGCCGCGGGCTCTCGCTTCGGCGTGCGTGGGTGATCGGGACCCTGCCGGTTCGCCGGCCGGCCCCGACGATTCGACGAGCTCGACCCGCGCGACCGCTCGACCAGCGCGACCAGCGGCCTTCCCGCGGGCGCGCCCCGAGCGAGGTGAGAAGGGCCCTGCGCCCTGTGGTGGCGCCGAGGACGGGGACGTGTCAGACCCAGCTGTTCGTCAGCAACTCGCCGAGGCCGCCGGCGCCCGGCACCACGTAGTGCACGTCGTTGAGTCCGCGCTCGCGGTCCGCGTGCAGACCGGGTGGAGCCTGGAGGACGTCTGGCGGGGAGAGTCCGCGGTCGAGGCGCGCGGCGTACACGATTGCCTCCGGGTGGGTGCGCGTGAGACGCCGGATGGCCTCCGGAGTGACCATCAGGTGGACCGCGATGACGGCACGGGGCGGTCCACCCTCGAGTTCGCGATAGACATCGATCGCCCGGCAGACCGTGCCGCCGGTGGCTCCCATGGGGTCCGGGATCAGCACGATGGAATCGTGCGCGGGGCCCCCGATCTTGGTGCCGTCGAGGCGAACACCGGTGACGCGATGCGCGTCATCGACGACGCGAGACATGTTCAGGAAATCGAGCCGGACGTTCTCGGGCGGCAAGACCGTGGAGGCGGCCTCATAGCAGGTCTGGGACGGCAGGATGCCGGCCCGGATGACCGAACACAGCACCAGGCGTGTCTCCTTGCAGAGCAGGGCGCCCTGGTAGAACGCGCGCGGTTCGGTCGCCGCCATCCGGGTCTTGACCTGGGTGCGCGTGCGTGGGAACTCGCGGCTGAGCACTTCCTGGAGGAGCCGTTCGTAGGCGATTCGCACGAGGGCGGGCACCTCGGCCGTGCTGGTCTCCGGTGCACCGAGTCGGGCGAGGAGCGTGAGCAGGTAGGGGTCGTCGAGGAGGTGGACGCGGGGGCCGTAGTGATGGGCGAGCATGGTGGCGAGACCTCAGTCGCGGGCAGAGGATAGGTCGTTCGTCGCCCGAGGGCGAGCCGACAGCTGCCCCGGTCGCGTTCGGATGGTAGGGTTTCCACCCCAGGTGTCGGGCGACGGCCCGGCGGCGCGGTCTCGCGGTCGTTCGACCTGGTTCATCCCCCTCGTCCGACAGCCGCCTCTCCCTGTTGCCGTGAGTCCGAGCCACCCGTTCCGCGTCCTCATCCATCGCGACGAGATCCTGCGGCGGATCCACGAACTCGCCCGCGAGGTGCGCGCCGACTTCGGCGACGAGCCGCCGCTGCTGGTCGCGGTCATCGAGGGGGCGCGGACGTTCGCGCGTCACCTGCAGCAGTCGCTGGCCCTGCCCGTCGTGGTGCACGAGATTCGCGCGTCGTCCTACGGCGCTGGCACCACGAGCAGCGGCCTGGTCGCCTTGGGCCCGTCGGACGGGCTCGATGTGGCCGGGCGACGGCTGGTGCTCATCGAGGACATCGTCGACACCGGCAGGACCATCGCGGCGCTTCGCGAGCTGTTCCTGGCGCGCGGGGCCGTCGAGTGTCGGGTGGCGTCGCTGCTGAGCAAGCCCTCCCGCCGCGTCGTCGAGGTGGACATCGACTACCTCGGTTTCGAGATCCCGGACGAGTTCGTCATCGGGTTCGGCATGGACTTCGCCGGCCGGTATCGCGAGATCGGCGAGGTGGTCGTCTACGACGAAGGGCAGGCCGCGGCCTACGGAACCTGAGTCCTCCGCCGCCGGTGGATCGCCCGCGGATTCGCGTGGCCTCGCGGTCCGAGCGGCGGCTGCGTTCGAGCGCGGGGTCGACCCTCGATCGGCGGGGCAGCCTCGATCGAACAGTCGATCGACCAGCGGGGTCGACGCCACTTCGCCCGACCGCTACGCCGCGGGCCGTGCGCACCGGCCCCGCAGGACTCGCGCCGCCGCCGCGTGCGAAGCGCGGCGGGCGGCGGTCTACCGCTCGGCGGCGATCCCGCTTCGGACCGCCGATCTCCTCCGTGGAGGGCGTGGCGCTCAGAACCCCAGTTCCTGCAGCAGCCCCGGCGCCGGCAGCACCGACTCGACGACCCACAGCACGTACCGGAGGTCGCACGAGACGTTCCGCGAGCGGTCTTCGTTCCAACCGAAGTCGCCGGCGACGTTCTCGAACACGCGGTCGAAGTTCAGGCCGATGAGCTCGCCCTTGCCGTTGATGACGGGGGAGCCGCTGTTGCCGCCCGTGGTGTCGCCGTTGGTGAGGAAGCACACCGGGACGTCGCCGATCGCCTGGTCGTAGAAGCGGCTCTTGGCGCGGGTCTCGGCAGCCAGCAGCAACGCGGTCGGGCTGGCGAACGGCTCCTTGCCGGTCTCCTTGGCGATCAGGCCGGCGACGGTGGTGTGCGGCGTGTAGAACACGCCGTCCCGCGGCTCGTAGCCCTTCACCTCGGCGATCGACACGCGCAGGGTGCTGTTGGCGTCGGGATAGAAGCTCTGGCCGCGGAACGCCTCCTGGGCCTCGATCCAGCGACGTCCGGTGACCAGCATGCGGCCCTGCCGCTCGCGCATCGTGCGGGAGTAGTCGGCGCGCTCGGCGGCGAGGCCGCGGGCCAACACCACCAGCGGGTCGTCGCTGGCGGTGACGGCGTCGGCGCCGCCGGCGAACAGCTCGCTCCGGCGGGCGGGGTCGGTCATCTTCGACGCGGACACCATCTGCTGGGCGAGTTCGAGGCCGGTGGGGCCGTCCCCGGTGCCCGGCAACAGCTCGGTCCCGCGCAGGCGTCGGCCCTCGGGCAGGCTGCGGAACTCGTCGAGCAGGATGCCCAGCAGCGGGACCTGCACCAGGTCGAGGTCCCCGGTGAGCTCGGGCGACTCCAGCGCCGCGGCCAGTCGCCGGGGCAGCGCGCCGTCCGCCGCCGCATCGCAGGCGGCGATCAGGGTGGTCACGAGCGGGGCGCTGCGCATGAGGTAGACGCCGAAGCCGATGGCGGTCTCGCGGTCGATGCCCTGGGCCTCCGCCTCGTCGATCGCCAGCAGCTCCTCCAGCACGCCGCCCCAGCGCTGCTGGCGCTGCGGCGACGCCGCGATCCAGTCCTGCAGGCCCGACTCCTCGCGCCGCTTGCGCTCGGCGACGGCGTTGCGGTCGAGGCCGAACACCATGCCGCGCGCGTTCTTCTCGACGTTGGCGAGCGACTTGATCGTCGCGGCATACTCGAGCGCCTTGGCCTCGCTGGTGCCCGACGCGTGCTCCAGCACCTCGAGGACCCGGGCCAGCAGCTCCTGGCGCTTGGGGTAGACGTAGCCCTGGCGGGTGACGACGGCCTTGCTCGACTTGTAGCGTTCGGTCCGACCGGGGTAGCCCATGATGATGGCCAGGTCGCCCTGGTGGGCGCCGGTTCCCGAGACCTTCAGGAAGTGCTCGGGCCGGAACGGCACGTTGTCGGCGTGGTGCGGCGCGGGCTTGCCGTCGGGGCCGACGTAGGCGCGGAAGAAGGTGAAGTCCCCGGTGTGCCGCGGCCACTCCCAGTTGTCGACCTCGCCGCCGAACTCGCCGATCGCGCGCGGCGGCGCGTAGACCAGCCGCACGTCGGCGATGCGGGTGCGGTAGTAGAGGTGGTACTCCTTCCCTTCGAGGAAGCTCGCGACGCTGCACTCGGTGTCGGGCTCCTTCTCGCCCTCGCGCACCAGCCGGTCGATGGTCTGCTGCGTGAGCTGCCAGCGCTCGAGGTCGTTGGTCGCCTTGTCCTGGGCGGCGTGGACCTGGGCGGTGACGTCCTCGATGCGCTTCAACACGAACGCGCTCATGCCTGCCGCGGGCAGCTCGGCCGCGCGGTCGGCGGCGGCGAACCCGTCGCGCAGCCAGTTGTTCTCGACGGTGCTGAGCGCGCTGACGGCGCCGAAGCCGCAGTGGTGGTTGGTGACCATCAACCCGTCCGCCGACACGAACGACGCGGTGCAGCCGTTGATCTGCACCGTCGCGGACAGCACGCCGCCGCGCTGGGGGTGCCAGAACTGGTCGCGGCTGAGTTCCATGCCCCGCTTCTGCAGGGCCTCCCAGTCCATCTCCCGGACCTGCGTCGGCAGCCACTGCCCTTCGTCGGGCAGCATCGTCACGGCGAACAGGAACGCGAGCGCGTAGCGTGCAGTCATGGGTGGCAATACGTCGGCGGGGCGGGGGCTGTTTGGAGCCGGCGATTCTCGACAACGGGCGCGCGGGGGCCAGTGCTTTCGGCCGGGTCCGGCGGACGGGTGGTATCGTTCGGCGACCGTGCACGTCCCCGGTCTGGCCGTTCTCTCCCTGGTCTGGGCGCTCGTCGGCGCCGCCGCGCCGCATGCCCGGGCGCAGAACTCCAGCGCCAGGCTGCGCGCGGCGCCGTCGCCGCTGGCCGAGCGCGCCGGCGCGGCGATCCCGTGGGCGGCGTCCGTCGAGGACGCGCTCGCGGCCGCGGTCGAGCGCGGCTTGCCGGTGTTCTGGTACGTGCCGACGGTTGCCGGCTCGCCGATGGATCGGCAAGCCGAGATCGACCGCTACCTGCGCGCCGGGCCGTTCTGCTGGCCGTCGACCATCGAGCTGCTGTCGACGCACTTCGTGCCCGTGCGCGAGGTGCCGACCGGCGACCTGCAGCGTCGCTACCAGCTGCGGCGCGGCGAGTTCATCGAGCCGGGCTGGCTCGTGCTGGCGCCCGACGGCGCCGAGCGCGCGCGGCTCGACCAGGTGACGACCCTGCACCCGCGCTGGTTCGAGGCGCCGCTGCGCGCGCTGATCGACGTGCCGGACCGGGGCTTCCCGTGCACGCCGGCGCTGCAGGACGCCTGGGGCGCGTGGCGTGCCGGGACGCTGGACGAGTGCGAACGGCTGCTGACCGGTGTGCTCGACCAGCACCCGGCGGCCGGCGTCGGCGCCGAGGCCGCGTTCCTGCGCGGCGCCGTGCTGTGGCGTCAGCGCCGCGAGGACGAGGCCACCGCCGCGTGGCGCGCGATCGGCGCCACGGCGCCGGATTCGCCGTGGGCCGCCAAGGCGGCGATGGAGGCCGAGGGCCACGGGCCGTTCGTGCGCTGCTTCGAGGACTGGATGCCGCTGCGTGATCGGGTGTTGCGCGACCGCGCCGAGGGCTCGCGCGCGCCGCGCGGGACCTGGACCGAGGCCGAACTGTGGCAACACGGCGTCGAGCTGCTGCTGCGGTGGCGCCGCGCCGACGGGCTGTGGCGCGACAGCATCTACGACTTCGGCGGCACCGACAGCCTGCCGAACGTCCACCTGGCGATCAGCTTCCTGGCCGGCGAGGCGCTGCTGCACGCGGCGGCCCGCGCCGACGCCGGGGCCGTGACGCTGGCGCCGCCGCTGCGCGCCGAACTCGACGCGCAGCTGCAGCGCCTGCTCGCGATCGCCGGCGACGACGCGCGCTTCGCGCTGGAGGATCGCGACGAGATCCTGTGGGCGCAGGCCTACCGGGTGCGCTTCCTCGCGCGGTGGCTGGAACAGCGCGGCGCCGACCGCGACGCCGCGACCGCGCGGCTGCAGGCGGCGGTCGCGGCGGTCGCGGCCCTGCAGCCCGAGGACGGCGTCTGGTTCCACGAGTACGGCAACCCGTTCGCCATCGCCACCGCGCTGCAGGCGCTGGCGCGCGCACGCGCCGTCGGCGCCGAGGTCCCCCCCGAGGTGGTGGACCGCGGGGTGCGCGCGCTGCTGCAGTGCCGTACGCGGCAAGGCGCCTTCACCTACGGGCACCCGGGTCGTCGCCCGGCGCGCGCCGAGCCGCGCGGGGCCGCCGGGCGGATGCCGCTGTGCGAGCTGGCGCTGCTGCTCTGGGAGCACAGCGACCAGCCGCGCCTGCAGGCGGCGTTGACCGCGGCGTTCGAACACCACGGTCTGCTGGCCGCGGTCCGCAAGTACGACGACCACGCCGACCGGCTCGGCTACGGCGGCTTCTTCTTCTGGTTCGACATGCTCGGTCGGGCCGAGGCGACGATGCAGGTCGCCGACGGCGCCCAGCGCGGACTGTGGCGTGCGCAGCAGAAGAAGCTCGTGCTCGACCTCCCGGAGTTCGACGGCGGCTTCGTCGACAGCCACGAGCTCGGGCGCAGCTACGGCACCGCGATGGCGCTGCTGTGCCTCGCGGCGCTCGATCCGTGACGTCGGGACCTACGCTGGGGTCCTGACGCCGGTCGCGGGCGCGGGTGAGGTCACCGGTCGACCTCGTGCAGCGGCCAGCCGAGCTCCAGCTCGACCTGCGGGGCGGCGCCGACGCGCAGCAGGAGGTCGCCGCTCAGGCCGGTTGCGAACGTCGGCACGCCGAGGCGCGTCGCGAGTTCGCCGAGCGCCGAGCGGCCGTCGCCGTGCAGGTTGCTGCACAGGCAGCAGCACGGCGCCACGGCGTCGAGCAGCCGCAGCGCCTCGGCGTTGGGGCGGCCGTGGTGCGGCAGCACCAACACGTCGCTCGGCGGCGCGAGCCCCTGCGCCAGCGCCGCGCGCACGCCGGCTTCTTCCGCGTCGCCGGTCAGCAGCACCGACGTGGCGCCCAGCTCGATCCGCACCCAGAGGCTGCGGTCGTTGTCGCTGGCCGGACCGCCGTCGGGCGCGGGCGGCAGCACCGGCGCCGCGACACGGAGCGCCGGCAGCGGCGCGATGGCTGCACCCGGCGACAACAGGGTCGTGTCGACACCGTGCTGCCGCAGCGCGACCTCGACCGGACTGCCGCGCAGCGCCTCGGGCAGCACCGCGCGCCGCACCGGGACGCGGCGCAGCAGCTCCAGCACCGCGCCGGTGTGGTCGCGATCCGCGTGGGTCAGCACCAGCAGATCGATGCGGCGCCGGTGCAGCGCCGCCTCGACCTTGCGCGCCGGCAGCGTCGCGTGCTGCTGGCTGCCGCAATCGATCAGCGCCGTCCGGCCGCTCGGCAGCGTGCACAGGCACGCCTGGCCGTGGCCGACAGCGAACAGGCGCAGCGAAGGCGGCGACGGCGGTGCCGGCGCCCAGTGCGGCAGCGCCGACAGCATGCACAGGGCCGCTGTGCCGCGCCGTCCGCGCCAGCGCCACCACGCGCAGAGCCCCGCGCCGGTGCCGGCCAGCAGCCACGGCAGCGGCGGGGTCACGGCGGCGTGGATCGGCGTCGCCGGCAGCGCGTCGGCGGCGGCCACCGCGTGCGAGTAGACGCCGGCCAGCAGGTCGAGCGGCGGGCCCAGCCATGCCGCCGCACCGAGCGCGGCCAGCCCCAGCAGCGCCGCACCCAGCCCGAGGAACAGCATCGCGCCGACCATCGGCGCCAGCAGCGGTGTCAGCAGCACGGTCCACGGCGCCACCTGGCCGAAGAACCACAGCGTCAGCGGCGCCGTCGTCAGTGTCGCCCACAGCGACGCGCGCATCGGCGTCCACAGCCACCGCTCGAGCCGGCCGTCGTCGCGCGGCGGCGGCGCCAGCGACAGGCCGGCGACCGCGGCGTAGCTCAGGCAGAAGCTCGCGCCCAGCACGCCGTCCGGCGCCACGACCGCGCTGCACAGCGCCGGCCATGCCAGCGCCTGCAGCACCGAGACGCGTCGCCCCAGACGCAGTCCCGCCGCCACCAGCGCGTAGCTGCACAGCGCCCGGAACACCGGCGGATCGAGTCCGGTGACGGCGCCGTACACCGTCAGCAGCAGCATCGCCGCAAGCAGGTGCGCACGGCCCACCGGCCGCCGGCGGCCGCCGCCGAACGGCTGCAGCCCCAGCAGCCAGGCCAGCATCGCGGCGTGGGCGCCGCTGACCGCCAGCAGGTGGCTGAGGCCCGTGGCCCGGTGCGCCGCCGCCAGGTCGCCGGGCAGCCGCGTGCCGTTGCCGAGCACCAGCGTGGCCAGCAGCGCGCCGCGTTCGCCGGGCACCAGCGCCAGCAGCCGGTCCTCGAGCGCGGTGCGCAGCGCCGCGCAGCCGCGCGGCAGGCTCCAGGGCCCGGGGGTGACCTCGATCGCCGCGGCGGCGGCGCGGACGGAGCCGTGGCCGCCGACGACCGCGGGCGGGCTCGACCGCGCGATCGCGGCGAGGGCGTCGCCCGGCAGCGCCCGCAGGCCGTCGTCGCAGCGCAGCCAGAGCGGGCCGCCGGCGGTGCGGACCCGCAGCGCCATCTCGCCGGCCAGCGGGTCGCGCCGCACGGCCTCGACACGGCCCTCGATGCGGACCGGGCCGGCGGGCGGCGAGGCCGGCGCCGGCGCGTCGCCGCTGCCGGGCAGCGCCCCGAACAGCACGGGCAACGCGGCCAGCCCGGCCGGGTACAGCGCGCGGCCCAGTGCCAGCATCGTCGCCACGGCGGCGCCCAGCGCGCCGGCGGCCGGGTGCAGGCGCAGCAGCAGCAGGACCGCCAGCGCGACGAGCGCGGCGGCGGCGAGACCGCGTGAGCGTTCCGGTTCCACGACTGCTCCGTGCGCGGAACGGCCCAGACGTTACAGTCCGTTCCGCGAATCCGCGCGCCGCGCCCGTCATGGTCAACGCCATCTACCCCGGCAGCTTCGATCCCGTCACCCGCGGCCACCTCGACCTCGTGCAGCGCGCGCTGCCGCTGTTCGACCGGCTCACCGTCGCGGTCGCCATCAACCGCCAGAAGACGCCGACGTTCGCGCCCGAGGAGCGCGCCGAGATGCTGCGCGAGGTGCTGCCGAAGGACCCGCGCCTCCAGGTCACGACGTTCCACGGCCTGGTGGTCGACTTCTGCCGCCAGCAGGGGATCAGCGCGATCCTGCGCGGCGTGCGCACGGTCACCGACTTCGAGTACGAGTACCAGATGGCGCTGACCAACCGCCACCTGCGCCCGGAGATCGAGACCGTGTTCGTGATGCCGAGCGCCGAGTACAGCTTCGTCTCGTCGTCGCTGATCAAGGAGATCGTGCGCAACGGCGGCGACGTCGGTACCTTCCTGCCGTCCGCGGTCGAGCGGCGCCTGCGCGACCGGCTCGGCCCCCAGGCCTGAACCGAACATGACCCTCGAACCCATCCACACCCCGTCCGCGCCCGCCGCCATCGGTCCCTACAGCCAGGCCGTCCGGGCCGGTGGCATGCTCTACTGCTCCGGTCAGGTCGCGCTCGACCCGAAGACCATGGAACTCGTCGGCAGGACCGTCGCCGAGCAGGCCGAGCAGGTGATGCAGAACCTGGGGCAGGTGCTCGCCGCCGGCGGTTCGGGCTTCGACAAGGTCGTGCGCACAACGATCTACCTGGTGTCGATGGGCGACTTCGCCGCCGTCAACGAGGTCTACGGCAAGCGCTTTGCTTTGCACAAGCCGGCGCGCGCCACGGTCGCGGTGAAGGAGCTGCCCAAGGGCGCCCTGGTCGAGATCGACTGCATCGCGCTCAGCTCGTGACCGCGGGCCGCTGGGGCCGCCGCCTCGCCGCCCAGGCGCTGCTCGTGTTGATCGCGGTGCTGCCGGCGCTGGTCGCCGGGCTCGGCATCGCCGCGCCGCCGGCCGAAGGCGAATGGCAGCGGCTCGCCGCCGCCGCGGCCGGGCCGCGGCCGCTGGCGCAGAGCCTGGTCGCCGACGGCTTCCTGCTGTCGACGGCGCCCGCGGGGGCCGTGGTGCCCGACGCCGGCACGGCGGCGGCCGACGCGTTCCTGGCGCAGGCGCGGCTCGGGCAGGTGTTCGGCATCGCCGCGATCGCGTTCCTGGCGTATTTCGCGGTCACGCTGGCGGCCGGTCGCGTGCGCGCGCTGCTGAGCCTGCTGTGGCTGGCGGCGTTGCCGCCGGTCGCGGTCGGCGGCCACGTGCTGCGCCCCGAGACCGCGTCGATCGCGTTCGGCCTGCTGGCGCTGCTGCTGCTGCAGTGCGTGTGGGTCGTGCAGCGGCCGGCGGCGCGCGCGCGCGGCCGCGCCGCCGTGACGATCGCCCTGTGCGCGACGGCCGCCGTGGCGCTCGGACTCGGCGCCGCCGCATTGCCGGCGGCCGGCGGCATCCTGCTGCTGCTGCCCGGCGGCGCGTCGATGGTCGCCGCGCTGCAGGTCGGCATGCGGCTGCTGCGCTCGCTGCGCCAGCGCAGCATCGTGCTGCTGCCGGTGCGCGCCGCCGCCGCGCGGCTGTGGCCCTGGGTGTTCGCCGCGGTGGCGGCGCTGTTCGCGGCCGCGGTGTTGCTGCAGGTCGCCGTGCGCGCGCCGGAGGCGCTGGCCGCCAGCCCCGCCGCCGTCGCGCTGTTCCCGCCGTCGTCGTGGGCGTACTGGCCGCTCGTGGCGCTGTGCGCGTTCGGCGGCCTGCGGCTGGTGCTGCGGATCGGCCAGCGGCTCGGCCGCCGCGGCCGGCTCGGCGCCGACGCGCTGCTGCTGGTCTACTGCGCGGTGCTGCTGCTGCAGCGCGCCGTGCGCCCCGCCGGCGAAGACACCCTGCCGGCCGCCGTGCCGGTCGCCGTGCTGCTGGCCGAGGGCAGCGGCTACGTGGTGTTGCTCGTGCTGCGGCGTCTGCGCGCGCGGTGACGCGGCGGCACGCGGAGCGGCCTGCCCACGGCGGGTGACGTCTCCCGGTGCGTGGCCTGGCGGCGCAGGCCCGTCCGCCGGCGCGCGCTCAGTTCGACTGCAGCGCCCGCGTCACCGCCGCGGTCAGGTCCTCGCGCGCCATCTTGGTGTCGGCGTGCAGGTTCAGGCCGGCGATCCGGCCCTGGCGGTCGATCGCGATCAGGGTCGGGACCGACTCCACGTGGTAGCGCAGCGCCAGGTCGGCGCGCCAGCCGCGGCCGTCGCAGACCATCGGGAAGGCCGCGCCCATCGCCTTCGCCGCGCGGCCGGCCGCGGCCGGGTCCGGATCGACCGACACCGCCAGCACGTGCAGGTCGTCGCCCTTGGCCTGCTGCAGCGCCGCGACCGTTGCCGCGAGCTCGGCCGACGACGGATCCAACGCCGACCAGAACAGCAGCAGCACGGCCTTGCCGCGCAGCGCCTCCAGGTCCTGGGTGCTGCCGTCGAGCGCGGTCGCCGAGAATCCGATCGCCGGCGCGCCGAGGCTGAACTGCGACGCCTGGTTGCGGTCGCGCGCGACGCCGCCCCAGTAGGTGTCGGGCAGGTCCTTGGCGAGCTTGTCGAGCTCGACGTAGTAGCTGTTCTCCGGGATGTCCTCGCGCTCGCGGATCGCCTCGCACTGGTAGTAGCGCACCAGCGCGCGCTGCTCGTCGTCCGCCGCCGCCCCGAGCGCCGCGGCGAAGATCGCCTCGCCGCGTTCGACCATGCGCAGCCGCGTCATCAGCACCTTCGCCATCTCCATGCGTTCTTCGAGCGAGGCCTCGCGGTCGAGCGCGTGCTGGATCAGCGTGTCGCCCAGCTCGCCCGCCTCGATCGCCAACGCCATGTCGGCCGCTGCCAGCAGCATCAGCGGCGGCGCGCCGTCGGTGTCCATGCCCGCCAGCGCCGTCACCGCCGCGTCGCGCTGCCGCAGCTGCAGGTTCATGTCGGCCAGCATCAGCCGCCCTTCCCAGCGGTCGTTGCCCTTGGCCTCGTGCTGCAGGAACGACCCCAGCTCCTCGACCTGCCGCCGGCGCAGGGTGAGCTCCTGGTCGCGCGTGGGGGTCTGGTCGCCGGAGTACATCGCGTCGAACTGGGCCGCGAACGCGCGCTGCAGGTCGGCGAGCGTGCGCGTCGCCGGCACGTTCTGGGCCGGGGCCAGGGCGGAGAGCAGCAGCAGGGGGAGCAGGCGGAGGATGCGCATCGGGGCCCAGCATAGGGGGGCGGCAGCGATGGCGCTGCCCTGGAGCCCCGATGCCGAAGTGGCCACGCGCGCTCAGCTGCACTGCATCGTGGCGACCACCCGGTCGAGGCGCCCGGCGCGCAGGTCGTCCTCGAGGATGCCGAAGTACAACCGGCCTGCGTCGCCCCAGGACCAGCCCACATCGTCGTCGGCGTCCAGCTCCAGCAGCAGGCGCCAGCGGCCGGCATGGGGTTCGGCGTCCAGCCACGGCTGCTTGCGCCACGGCACGCCCAGTCCCCGATGCGACAGCTCGAACTCGATGCGGACATCGCCCTGGACGCTGTTGGGTGTGCCGCCGAGCTGGTGGGCGCTGCCCCACTCCCCCTGCTCAGGTCCCGGGCTCAGGCCCAGGTGGCGTCGCTCCCAGTGGATCCGGTTCGAGACGACCTGTTCCTCCTCGGATTCCTCCAGCGCGAGGGCATCGAATTCGGGGGAACTCGGATCCGGAAAGCTGGGGATCGGGACGAACTCGACCGGGAAGCCCCGTTGGATGTCGAGTCCGGGCGGGGGCGGGGTCTCACGCAGTGTCGTGCCAGGCGGAGTGGATCGAACGGCTGCCGCCCAGGTGACGATGTGAAGTCCTGCGAAGACGTGCAGCGTTCCCGCGGCGGGGAGCGGCAGATCGATGTCATGCGCCGTCAGGTCTTCGCAGCGCAGCTGCAGCAAGAACCCCATCGGCCTGCCGTCTGCGTGGGGCCACGCGAAGTCCGCGGGGAGATCCGGCGCGCCGCCGAGGCGAGAGTCTCCCGGTCGCGACGACAACGGCTCCCGATGCACGCGCGGCCGGCGCGCCACCAGCCCGAGCCAGGGCTTCCGCGGCACGATCGTCTCGGTGAACCGCTTCCGGATGTGCAGCGCCGGCCGCGCCACGGCCAGCATGCGCTCGGCCAGGTCGCTGCGGCCCTGTTCGGCGAACAGGCGGCGGAACTCGGCGATCGGGTCCACGCCGGCACGGTAGGACCCGCGACCGGGCGTGTCAGCCTTCGAGGTTGGCCTTCAGCTTCTGCAGCAGACCTTCGTTGGCCTGGAGGAAGAACTGCAGCAGCTTCTCGTACTCCGGCGACTTGCCGTAGCCGCAGCCGTACGACGACATCCGCGTCCGCCGCTCGCCGAGGTGCTGACCCCGGTCGCCATCGCGGCGGTGCTGGTCGGTGTCGCGGGCGGCTTCGACGGACCCATAGCGCCGGGGCCCTCCTTGTCCTTCGGCACCTTCGGCGACGGCCCGTGCCCGCACTGCGGCGGCTACGTGCTCGTGCTCGACCTCCAGTGCCACTGCCGCTGATCGGCGGCGGCGCGGAACCGGGATTGGTGCGAGAGCAGGGACTCGAACCCTGAAGAGCTTGCGCTCACTGGGACCTAAACCCAGCGCGTCTGCCAATTCCGCCACTCTCGCGCGGCGATGCCAGGCGGCGAAGCTACCGGCGACTCCGCGCTGCGCAAGCTCACAATGAGACCGCCGCGTCGTCCCCGTTCAGGACTGCCGCAGCCGTGACGAAGAGGTTGCGAAATCCGACAGGTGGACGCTTCGTCCGTCCTGTTCGGGGGGGGGCGAGATGATTGCTACTGTCGGGCATTGTGGTTGGGGACGCGGGCTGCGCGGCGCGGTCCTGGGCGGCGTTCTGGGGCTGCTGACGGGCTGCGGCGCAGGGTTGGAGTCCGGGGGCAGCGGCGGGGATCCGGGCGGCGGCGGCGGTCCAGGCGGCCCCGGGCTGCCGGGCAATCCGCTGGCCATCGTGCTCGAGTTCTCGGTGAAGAACGAGGCGGCGGTCGAGCGCGTCGAGACGGTGCGCGCGTCGGTGCCGTTCCCGCAGGGCGGCTACGCCAACCTGGACAACGTGGTGGTCAGCGGTCATCAGACGGCGTGGCACATCATGCAGCGCTGGCCCGACGGCACGGTGCGGATCGCGCAGGCGCAGTTCACCGACGTGCTGCCGGCCAATTCGCAGAAGGTCTATCGCGTCGCGCGCGACGTGCCGGCGCTGGCCGGGCCGTTCACGCCCAACGCGTGGGTGACCCAGCTGTCGCCGGGCTTCCAGCTCGGCGCCGAGGTGCTCGACACGTTCAACGCGGTGTATCGCGCCTACGCCGGGCCGTCGGTGACCCTGCAGGAGACGCCGCTCGTGCGCGTCAAGCGCTACCGCACGCTGCACAACCCGACGACGACGCCCAACATCGGCCGCGACTACCTGTCGTCGACGTTCTACGTCACCGAGTATCGGGACATGCCGATCCTGACGGTCGACTGGATCTTCGGCAACGACTACCAGGGCGCGGACGTGATCCCGCCGGGCAACCTCGACCCGAACCTGCGGCCGCTCGGCATGATCGACGTGCGCAGCGCCGGATTCCTGGTCAAGGGCGCCTCGCTGGTGCTGCCGTACCGCTGGGTCCAGGAGGGCATCAACCCGCCGGAGGCGGCGGGCGGCGGCTTCACGCGCTATCGCACGCTGAGCAACACGTGGATCGAGGACGGCCAGACGCGGCGCTACCGCTTCCACGTCCTGATGGAGCATCCGTCCGCGAGCCAGCCCGACAAGGACCGCTGGCGCACGGAGATCGCGGCGATGAACGACCATCCGCTGTACCCGCTCGCGCGGATCGAGACCTGGCAGGAGACGGACGGCGCCGGCCTGCTCGGCGGCCCGATCCGCGGCCCGGCCGACGCGTACGCGCGCGCCGAGGGCGAGTACCAGTCGTGGAACAACACGCCGCACTTCGGTCCGTGGGGCTCGCGCGGCGACGCGCTGGCCACCGGCACGACCGGAACCCCGCGCAACTCGGGCCTGAGCCCCGAGCTCGGCCACGCGATCCAGGCCAACCACCATCGTCTGCTGCAGAAGCTCGAACAGAAGGCCTGGGCGCAGGCGATGCGTCCGTACCACCTGTGGCAGCTGCAGGTGTGGCCGACGCGCGACATCCTGCTGTGGGACGGCATCCCGATCTTCCCCGGCTCTCGTGACCTGTCGACGGAGTCGCTGGGTCGTCGCGCCCTGTGGGCGGCCGACCCGTACGCGGCCTACCGCAGCTTGACGCAGCCGGGCGGCAACCGGGCGCACGGCTGGGAGCACTTCGACCTCGAGCACTGGAGCTCCGACCTGCTGTTCGACTACTGGACGATCAGCGGCGACGAATGGGCGCGCGAGGAGCTGCGTCAGCTCGGCGAGAGCCTGATGGGTGTGCTGCGCTTCGAGCGCTACGGCACCCGGTTCCCGATGGCCGCGCGCGCCGAGGGCTGGTCGATGCAGGGCCTCGCGCAGGTCTACCTCGCGACCGGCGACGAACGCGTGAAGACCCACGCGCTGCGCCGCGTCCACGAGAGCGTCGACGTCTACCGCTACAAGAACCACCCGAGCAAGACCATGCAGGTGCACGGCAACTACCCCGGCACCGGCTACCCGGGGAACAACGAGTTCTTCATGCCGTGGCAGCACGGCGGCGTGCTCTACGGCTACCTCGGCGCGTTCCGGTTCTTCGGCGACCAGCTGCTGCTGCAGATCGCCGAGGACGTGGTCACCACCGTCGAGTACGGCTGGGTCACCAACTACAACGACCCGATCTTCGGGTTCATCCCGAACGGCCTGCGCTACTACATCCCGTTCACCAGCGAGGGGACGCCGATCCCCGCCAACTACTGGGACGCGCCGCCGGTCGGCGCGCGCTTCGGCGACTCGCCGCTCGGCGGCGCGCACACCTTCCTGGTGGCCGGCCTCTACCTGCTCGCCGACTGGTCCGGCAACCCGACCACGCGGCAGAAGGCGCTGCACTACGGCCAGCTGCTGTGGGCCGCGCCGACCGAGAACTCGCGCTGGGACAAGTGGTTCTTCCAGGTGCCCCGGCAGCGGGCGCTGTGATTCTGCGGTGCAAGCAGGCGCGCTGCGCGCGCCTGCGCACCGCGCGCGCGGACGCGGTCCGCGCGCCAGAGGCGACCGACGACGAGGGCGCGGGGACGCAACACCCGCGTCGAGCGCATCCGCGGGACCCGGAGCGCATCCGCTCCGGGGGCGCAGCGGCCGGTCCGGCTGGCACGCAGAGCGCCGCGTTGCACATCCGCGCAGCAGCGCCGTAGACGCGTCACGGCGCGTGCGGGCCGGCCCTTGGCCGCTGCTGCGGCCTCGCCGCTCGGGCTGGGCCGCGCTTCGCTGCCCGCATGCGCGGGGGCAGCGAAGCTGACTACCAGGAGGCGCACACCGCGACGGGAACGCAGCCGCCTGGCTTGCGGCTGAAGCTGCGGCGCTTCGCGCCTCCGCGCGCCGCGGCATCCGCGAGGAACCTCGGCGGAGCCCGGCGGCGGCGCGATCTGCGGCCTGCGGCCGGAGACCCTCGACCGGCGGACTCCCACGGCGCACGCGCGACCTCGGATCACCGACCATCGACGGCGACGGCGCCTTTGCCACCTCGCAGCGATCCGAGGTTCCTCGCGGATGCCGCGGCGCGCGATGCGAGCGCCAGCGAGCGAGCCGAAGCCGCGAGCCGGGCGGCTGCGTTCCCGTCGCGGCTGCTCCTGGTATTCAGCCTTGCGGCCCCCGTCTCGCGGGCCGCAAGGCGCAACCCGGCCCGAGCGTCGTGGCCGCAGCAGCGGCCAGGGGCCGGCCCGCACGCGCCGTGACGCGCCCGTTGCTTCGCCTCGCGGATGCTGCGTCGCGGCGCTGCGCGTGCCAGCCGGCCCGGCCGCTGCGTCCCCGGAGCGGATGCTCTCCGAGTCTCGCGGATGCGTTCGACGCGGGTGTTGCGTCCCCGCGTCGTTGTCGTCGGTCGCCTCCGGCGCGCGGACCGCGTCCGCGCGCGCGGTGCGCAGGCGCGCGCTGCGCGCCTGCCTGCACCGCAGGATCCTGCTATCTCCTGCGCAGGTCGCGGCGCGCGGCGGCGCGGGCCATCGCCGCCTGGGCGGCGGTGGGGGCCTTGGGGCCGTCGGTGCGCATCAGCGCGGTCACGTGGCCGGCCAGCGCGCGCACGGTGGTGAAGCGGAACAGGTCGGTGACCTGGAGCTTGACGCCGAGGGTCTCCTGCAGCTGCCGGTGGACCTGCACGGCGAGGATGCTGTGGCCGCCGCTGTCGAAGAAGTTGTCCTCGACGCCGACGTCGTCGCTGCCGAGGGCCTGCTTCCAGATCGCCAGGATGGCGTCCTCGGTGGCAGAGGCGGCGGCGACGCGCGGCCGTTGGGCCTCGGGCGCGCTGGCGGCCTCGGGCGCGGGCAGCGCGTTGCGGTCGATCTTCTGGTTCGGCGTGCGCGGGAGGTCGGCCAGCAGGACGAAGTGCTGCGGCACCATGAACTCCGGCAGGCGCTGCCGGGCGTGGGCGCGAAGGGCGTCGGCGGTCGGCGCCGGCTGCGCGCCGGGGGCAGCGCCGTCGGCGGGTGCGCGGGTGAAGTAGGCGCACAGGCGCGCGTCGCCGGTGGCGCCGTCGTGGCGCGCGGTGACGGCCACTTCGCGCACCCCGGGGTGCTGCGCCAGGACGGTCTCGATCTCGCCGAGCTCGATGCGGTAGCCGCGGATCTTCACCTGGAAGTCGGCGCGCCCCAGGTACTCGAGCACGCCGTCGCCGCGCCAGCGCGCGAGGTCGCCGGTGCGGTACATCGTCCCCGACCCGGCGAACGGGTCCGGAACGAAGCGCTCGGCGGTCAGCTCGTCGCGGCCGTGGTAGCCGCGCGTGACGCCGGCGCCGCCGATCCAGAGCTCGCCGGGTTCGCCGGGCGCCACCAGCTGCCCGAAGGCGTCGAGCACGTAGACGCTCTGGTTCGCCAGCGGCCGACCGATCGGCACCGGCTCGTCGTCGCCGACCAGCCACGTGGTCGACCAGACGGTGGTCTCGGTCGGGCCGTACATGTCGTGCAGCCTGGGCACGAGCGCGGTGAGCTTCTGCGCCAGCGCCGACGGCAGCGCCTCGCCGCCGACCAGCATGTGGCGCAGGCGGCCGAGCGCGGCCTTGCTGTCGGGGTCGACCAGCAGCATCGCCGCCATCGACGGGGTGCACTGGAGGTGGGTGATGGAGTGGCGTTCGATCTGCTGCGGGATCGTCGCCGCGGGCAGCGACGCGGTGCTGCCGCAGACGGCTGCCGCGGGCGCGGCGGCGGCCCCGGTGGCCTGTGCGTCGCTGCGCTGCTTGAGGCGCTGCAGGTGCGGCAGGTGGCGCAGCACCAGGTCCGACGGGATGCCGAAGTCGATCAGGCACGCGACCTCGTCGACGCCGATGGCGCGCAGCTTGTCGAGCGTCGCCGTGCAGGTCTCCAGATCACCGAACAGCCCGCTCGTGCGGTAGTAGCGCTCGAACGCGAAGTCGAGCAGCGCGTCGAGCTCCTCGTCGGCGAGGCCCTTCTGGAACAGCGCCTCCATCTGCGACTGCGAGCCGTCGGTGCGCTGCTTGAACGCCGGGAACGACCACGCCGCCTGGCGGATCAGGTCGACCGAGCTGCGCAGGTAGTCCTTCATGGGCTCGCGCACGGCCGCGCGCACCTGCGCGTCGTCGTCGCCGACGAACGTGTGCAGCATCAGCGTCACTCGCGGGCCGCCCGCATGACCGGCGTCGGCCCAGGCCTTGCGGTAGACCTCGAGCTTGTGCGCGAGGTCGTCGAGGCTCTGCCCGAGCAGGTGGGTCAGCACGAACGCGCCGCTCTCGCCGGCCATCCGGTAGGTCTCGGGGTTGCCGGCGATGGTGACCCAGGTCGGCAGCGTCGCCTGCACCGGGCGCGGCAGCGTGCGGACCTCGACCGGCCTGCCGTCGTGGCCGGGGAACGCAACGCGCTCGCCGCGCCACAGCGCGTGCACGGCGCGGATGTCCTCGAACATGCGCTGCTTGCGGTCCTGGAAGTTCTGCGGCGCCAGCACGAAGTCGTTGGGCTGCCAGCCGGCCGCGAACGAGATGCCGACGCGGCCGTTCGACAGGTTGTCGACCAGCGCCCAGTCCTCGGCGATGCGGATCGGTGAGTGCAGCGGCGACACGACCGAGCCGGCGCGGATGTGTACCCGCTCGGTGATCGATGCGAGCGCGGCGCTGGCGACGACCGGGTTGGGGTAGAGCCCGCCGAACGCGTGGAAGTGCCGCTCCGGGGTCCAGACCGCCTCGAAGCCGTGCTGGTCCGCGAACCGCGCGCCGTCGAGCAACAGCCGGTACTTGTCGGCGGCGTGCTCGCCCTCGTCGCTGGCGAAGTAGAACAGGCTGAACGTCAGCGGTCGCGCGCGGCGGGCGGCGGCGGCCGCGTCGCTCGCCGCGGCGGCGCTCTGCGCGGCGTGCCCTTCGCCGCCGTGCACGACGACCGTGAAACCGCGGCACAGCGTCCACAGCAGCTCCAGCACCGAGATGTCGAACGACAGGCTGGTGACCGCCAGCCAGGTGCCGCGCCGCGCCACCTCCTGCTCGCCGCCCAGCACCTCGTCCATGCCGAGGAAGAAGTTGGCGACGTTGTCGTGGCCGACCATCACGCCCTTCGGCGTGCCGGTCGAGCCCGAGGTGTAGATCACGTAGGCGAGGTCGTCGCCGGTCGCGGTGTCCGCAGGCGGCGGCGGCGCGTCGGTCGGCGCCGGCTCGTCGAGGTCGATGCGCGCGGCCCGGGTTCGCGGCGCACGTTCGCGCGCGGCGGCGTCGACGACCAGGGCGCGCAGCCCGGCGTCGTCGGCCATGAACTGCAGGCGCTCCTGCGGGTAGCTCGGGTCGAGCGGCACGTAGCAGGCGCCGCAGCGCAGCACCGCCAGCGCCGCGGTCGGCAGCAGCGGTCCGCGGCGCAGGCACAGGCCGACGCGATCGCCGCGCCCGACGCCGGCCTGGGCGAGGCGGGCGGCCAGCTGCTCGACCTGCTCGATCAGGGCGCGGTAGGTGATCGCGCGGTCGCCGTCCTGCAGCGCCACGGCGCCCGGCGTGGCTGCGGCGCGGGCCGCGAACTGGCGGTGCACGCACGGCTCGACGGGTGCCGGCGCGGTCGGGCCGCGGCCGTGGGCGAGCAGGCGTTCGACCTCGGCGTCGTCGAGCAGCGGCAGCTGGCGCAGCGGCACCGTGGGGTTGCCGTGCACGGCCCCGGACAGCCGCAGCAGCCGGTCGCGCCACTCCTCGGCGCGCGCCGTCGGCAACGTCGCGCGGTCGTAGCGCAGCACGAGGCCGCCCTGGCCGTCGATCGCGAACTCGACGGCACCGGGTGCGACCTGCAGCGACGCCGGGGCGGGCGCGTCCGGGTCGGCGCTCGCCAGCAGCAGGCGGAGCGGCGGCTGCGCGATCTCACCGCGGTGCAGCTGGTCCGGGTTGCGCAGCGCCAGGTCGCGCAGCAGCGGGCCGCGTGCGCGCGCGGTGGCGAGCGCGTCGGCGCAGCGCTCCAGGGCCGCGCCGGCCGCCGCGTCGGGGTCGACGTCCAGCGCCAGCGGCGCGAACGGCACGCACAGGGCGGCGCCCAGGTCGCCGACCGGCGCGGTCTCCGGGCAGCGCAGCCCGAGGTGTCCGCGGCGGGCGGCGGCGAGGCGCGCCGCGAACACCATGCACAGCGCCGCCGTGCGCTCGGGCGGCAGCAGCTGCGGCAGCACGATCGCCAGCTCGGCCGGATCGGCGAGGTCGCCGGCCGCGGCGCCGCCGGGGACGGCGAGCGGCTCGAGCGCGCGCAGGGTCGCGAGGGCCTTGCCCTCGGCGCGCGCCGTGGTCCCGGCCAGCTGCTGCAGGTGGCGGCGCTGCTCGTCGTCGAGCAGCGGCAGCGCCATGCCGACGCGCAGGCCCAAGCGCTGGCGCAGGGCGGCGTCGACCGGCCGGCCGTCCAGCGTCTGCAGCCCGGCGAACGCGACCTCGCCGCCCTTGCAGGCGACGACCACGCGGCGGTCGTCGGCGGCGGTGATCGTGCCCGGCAGCGCGCCGCTGGCGGTGGTCACGGTCGCATGGCCCGGCACCAGCACGTCGGCGCCGGTCCACAGCTTGGCCGTCGCGACCGGGTTCTGGCGACCGCCGTGATCGAGCGCGCGGCAGGTGCGCGCGACCGTCGCGGCGTCCTGGTCCCAGTCGAGCACGCCGAGTCCGGCGGGCCGTGCGTCGCGGCCGAACCAGGTGCGCTGGGCGAGGTCCTGCGGCTGCGGCTGCAGCGTGCCGGTCTCGAGTCCGGTCAGCAGGGTGGCGAACGTCTCCAGTCCGGCCTGGAAGCAGCGCGCGTTCAGCGTGAACGCGGTGTCGTCGGCGGCGATCGCGAACCGTTGCTGCAGCAGGATCGCGCCGGTGTCGGCCTTCGGCTCGATCGCGTGCCAGGTGACGCCGTGCTCGCGCTCGCCGTGCTGCAGCGCCCAGCACGGCGCGTTCAGCCCGGCGTAGCGCGGCAGCGGACCGTCGTGGAAGTTGATCGCCAGGCGCCGCGGCGCGCGCAGCACCGCCGCGGGCAAGAGCCGCAGCCAGGTGACCGCGAACAGCAGGTCGCATTCGAGGCCGCCGATGCGCGCCTCGAGCTCCGCCGCGTCGATGCACGGCAGCTCGCGCTCGCGGGCGAACGCGCGCACCCGGTCGTTGTCGGTTGCGATCGCGACGATGCGGTGGCCGCGGTCGAGGAATTCCGCAGCGCACTGCAGCAACAGCGTGTCGGAGCCGACGAAGAGGGCATGCAGCGGAGCCTTGGTCACATCGCAGGATCGGAGAACGGCGGCGGCGCCCTTGACGCGCCGCGGCGGCCGGCCGGCGGTGCGCCGCGGCCCCGGTCGCCCAGGGTCGATGGCATCGGCGGTTCGGCGTGACGGGGGCGCGGATGATCGGGATCGCCCTCGGGGTCGGTTTGGTCGCCGTGGCATGGGCGCTGGCGCCGCGCCTGCACCGGTTCGCCTACTGGATCGCCCGCAGCGACCGCGCGGCGCTGGCGGCGCTCGCCACCGACGGCTGGGAGCGCGTCGTGTTGCAGCCCGACGCCGGCGTCGAGCTGGTGGGCCTGGTCCGGCCGCCGGGCGCGGGCGCCGCCGACCGCACGTGGATCCTGTTCCTGCCCGGCAACGCCGAGCACATCGCCCGTGCGTTCCGGCCGGTGCTCGACGGGGTGCTCGCGGGGCGGCCCGAACGGGGTGCTCTGCTGGTCCCGTGGCGCGGGTTCGACGCCTCGACCGGCACGCCGTCGCCGCAAGGGCTGCTGGCCGACGCGCGCGCGGTCTGGCACCACCTCACGCAGGGGCGCGGCGTCGCCGCCGCGGACATCGAGCTGTGGGGCTATTCGCTGGGCAGCGGCCTCGCCGTGCAGCTCGCCGCCGAGCTGTGCGCGGCCGGCACGCCGCCGCGGCGGCTGGTGCTGCTGTCGGCGTTCGACCGCATCCCGGTCATGCGCCACGGCGCGTTCGGGCGCCTGCTGCCCGGCGACGTGTACGACGCGGTCACCGCGGCGCCGGCCGTCACCTGTGACGCGGTGCTGCTGCACGGCACGGCAGACGACGCGCTGCCGATCGAGGGGGCGCGCGCGCTGCGGCGGGCGCTCGGCGGCCGCAGCCAGTGGATCGAGCTGCCGGGCCGCGGCCACGTCGACTACCTGGCGGAGCTGGGCACCCTCGTGCCCTGAGTGCCAGTCCCCTGAGTGCCGGTGCCTGACTGCCGGGTCGCGCGGCGGTCGCGTCCCCGGACGGGACCGCCGCGGTCCGACCGGGGCGGAGTGCGAACGCGCGGTGCTGCGTGCGATGGCAGCGGCGCGATCCCGGCAGCGCGCGACGCGGCCCGGGCCGCGGCCGGGCAGGGGCGGGCATTTCGGTTTCCCGCGCTCGGGCGGTCGGTATCCTTCGTCGCCCGCTCCGTCGCCGCCCCCTCATGCACGAGTCCTCTGATCGCAAGGTGCCGCTCGGCATCTTCGTCGGCATCGCCGTCCTGTCGGGCGCGCTGCTGGCCTTCCAGGTGCTGCTGACGCGCGTGTGCGCGCTGCGTCTGCACTTCCACTTCAGCTTCCTGATCATCAGCAACAGCCTGCTCGGCATCGGCGCGAGCGGCACGGTGCTGACGCTGCTGGAGAGCCAGTGGCGCAAGGCGCCGCGCACTTGGATCTGGGGCAGCGTGGTGGCCTTCCTGGTCAGCCTGCTGGCGACCTGGTGGTTCGCGATCCGCATGCCGGTGCCGGAGATCCTGAGCTTCGGCTGGTCGCCCGAGGAGCGCTCGGCGTTCCTGCAGTTCGCGCTCTACAACCTGGGCCTGGCGGTGCCGTTCTTCTTCGGCGGCGCGGCGGTGGGCCTGATGCTGTCGGCCTACGCGCATCGCATCCACGCGGTCTACGCCAGCGACCTGCTCGGCGCCGGCCTGGGCTGTCTCCTGTGCCCGATCCTGCTCTGGCCGGTGGGTGCCGGCGGCTGCCTGATGGTGGTCGCGATCCTCGGCCTGCTGGCGATGGTGTCGGTCGCCCCGGAGAAGCTGCGCCGCGCGTCGGCGGCCGCGGCGGTCGTGCTCGGCATCGGCTGCGCCGCGCTGATGCCGTCGTTCGACGACATGTTTCCGGTACCGGGGAAGCGGTACCTGAACATCACCCAGAACAGCGGGCTCAACGTCAAAGGCGTCGCGCACGAGTACTCGCGCTGGTCGCCCAACAGCCGCATCGACCTCGGCAAGAGCGACGAGATCATGTGGTACATGCTCGCGCTCGGCGGCAAGGACCAGCGCGAGATCGCCAAGGTCATCACCGAGAACGGCGGTCCGATGTCGCCCGCATCGGCCAAGGTGCTGCGCGCGCGGCTGGGCGCACAGAAGTACATCATGCAGGACGGCGACGCCGGCACCTTCATCACCGACCTCAGCAACGAGGCGGCGGAGGGGCGCCAACTGCTCGGTCGGTCGCTGTACTCGATGACCGCGGACCTCAAGGCCGGCACCGCGCCGGAGGTGTTCATCATCGGCGTCGGCGGCGGCAACGACGTCTGGGCGCACAAGTTGTCGGGCGCCAGTCGCATCAAGGGCATCGAGCTCAACAAAGGCGTGCTCGAGGTGCATCGGAAGATCGCGCGTGACAAGTTGCCCGACGGCAGCGATGGGCCGCTGTTCTCGCGCGGCCTGCTGGCGGACCCGAAGATCGAGCTGGTCAACGACGAGGGCCGCTCGGCGCTGATGCGCGACGACCAGCGCTACGACATCATCCAGATGACCGGCATCGACACCTGGACGGCGCTGTCGTCGGGTGCCTACGTGCTGGCCGAGAACTACCTGTACACCGTCGAGGCGGTGATGCAGATGTACGAGCACCTCGCCGATGGTGGCGTGATCCAGATCACGCGCATGGGCGTGGAGATGGAGAAGCTGCGCCTGCTGTCGAACGTCTACGAGGCGTTCCGTCGGCTCGGGGTCGACGGCTTCGCGGACTCGGTCGCGGTCGTGACGTCGCCGACCGACCAGTTGACCGCGGTGGCGATCAAGAAGGGCCGGTTCACACCGGCCGACAGCGACCGACTCGAGGCCTTCTGCCGCACCAACGAACACGTGGTGTCGTACCTACCCGGCCGCGACATCCCGGGCGTGGTGCAGGAGTTCGTGCGCAGCGGCGACAAGGCCGCGTTCATCGAGGCGTTCCCGCGCGCGATCTTCCCAACCACCGACGACCAGCCGTACTTCTTCAACTTCACGCGCTGGGACAAGCTCGGCGACGCCGCCAAGTACGCCAACGAGATCCCGTCGCTGTCGCAGGGCAATCCGTGGTTCATCTGGGGCCAGCTCGGCTTCTCCACGATCATCGCGCTGCTGCTGATCGTGGTGCCACTGCTGTTCCGCAAGGGGCAGCGCCAGGGCGCCAGCGCCGGCCGCTTCCTGGTCTACTTCACCGGCATCGGCGTGGGCTTCATCTTCATCGAGATCGCGATGATGCAGAAGCTGACGCTGCTGCTCGGGCAGCCGCTGTACTCGATCGTCGTCACGCTGTTCTCGATCCTGATCTTCACCGGCGTCGGCAGCTGGCTGTCCGGCCGCTGGCTCGCGGGCGGCGTGATGCGGGCGCGCGCGATCCCGATCGGGCTCGCGGTGCTGCTGGTCGCGATCGTGCTCACCGGCACGTCGATCGTCGACGCGTTCATCGGCCAGAGCCTGGCGGTCCGCGCCGTGGTCGCCGCGGCGATGATCGCGCCGATCGCGTTGCTGCTCGGCATGCCGTTCGCCCACGGCGTCAAGCTGCTCGAGCACCAGAACCCGCACTTCGTGCCGTGGGCCTGGGCCGTCAATGGCTCGGCGACCGTGGTCGGCTCGGTGGCGACCGTGATCGTGTCGATGAACTTCGGCTTCAACGCCGTGCTGCTCCTGGCGATCGGCATCTACGCGATCGCGTTCCTCGCCGTCGACAAGCTCGGGCGCTGACCCGCGGACCCGCCCCGATTTGCTCTCCGTGTCCTCTGTGGTTTCTTGTTCTGGGGTACTCCCGGAGAGAAACGGGGAGAGCACAGAGAGCGCCGGGAGGCGCACGGAGCAGAAAGCACTCGACTCTGTTGGCCGTCACGCGGACCGCACGCATCCGCGAGCCAGAGAAAAACCACAGAGAGCACGGAGCGCACAGAGCAGAAAGCAGCCGCCCAGCCAGGCAGCCAGGGTCTCCGCCCAGGCGGGCAAGACCGGTGGCTGAGCGGTAGCGTTCGTGTTGTCGGTTGCTTTCTGCTCTGTGCCCCTCCCGCTGCTCTCTGTGCTCTCCCTGTTTCTTCTGGGGCACCACTGCGCCCCGAGCCCCACGCACCGAGCCCCGAGCCCCGAGCACCGAGCGCCGTCGACGACGGCACGGGACGCCGCGCAGCACCGGCTCGCGCCCAGTCCTCGGTGGCATCGGCGGGAGCGCGGCGCGGCGCGTCGATGCGGGTCCGCGGTCGGAGCGGGGGAGCTGGCGCGATCACGCGGATCTGGCACGATGCGGGCGTGACCACGTCCCCGTCGCTGCACGATCTGCTGGGCGCCGAGTGCTCCGGCATCGGCTTCCGCCCGCTCGACCGGGCCGTGTGCGCCTACGCGCAGTACCGCGGCGTGCAGCTGGCGGCCACGGGCGGCGACGAAGCGGCCGCGGTGCAGGCGCTGCGCGACAAGGTGCGGAGATTCCTGCCGCAGCTGCAGGCGTTGCGCGAGGTCGCCGTCGTCGAAGACGTCCACCTGGTGCAGGAGCAGCTCGGCCAGCAGCCGCTGCGGTACTTCGCGCGGCCGATGGCGCCCGAGCGCGCGCTGCTCGAGCTCGACCTCGGCGTCGCCGGCTCGATCCTGTTCCGCGAGGAGGGTCGCGGCTCGTTCGCGGTGGTGAGCCGCGCCGTCGACGGCACGCCGCAGCTGGTGCACATCGGCGAGCCGGTGCACGGCGACGAGGGCGCGCGGCCGCTGCCCGTGCCCGGCCGGACGCCCGAGCCGCCCCAGGAGGAGCTGCTGCGGCGGGAGAAGGCGCCCAAGGTGCGCGCGCTGCTGCGCTGCCCGCTGTGCCGCGGCGCGCTGCTGGACGTGCCGAACGGCCTGCGCTGTGGACCGTGCGCCCGCGACTATCCCGGCTTCGCCGGTCGGCCGGTGCTCAGCGTCGATCCCGGCTACAACCCGGCGCCCCGCGAACGCCACGTGTCGCAGAACACCTACGGCCCGCAGGTGCTCGACCTGATCGAGCAGAACCGGACCGGCCTGGTGCTCGACATGGGCAGCGGCAGCCCCAGCCGCGGCTTCTACAACGTCGTGCACCTCGACGTGTTCGCCTACGAGCAGGTCGACGTCGTCACCGACGGCCAGGCGCTGCCGTTCGCCGACGAGACCTTCGACGCCGTGCTCAGCGAGGCGGTGCTCGAGCACGTGCCGGACCCCGACGCCTACATGAAGGAGCTGGTCCGCGTGCTCAAGCCCGGCGGCCGCGCGCGCGTCGACGTCGCGTTCCTGCAGCCGTTCCACGCCTACCCGGACCACTACTACAACATGACGCGGTCCGGCATGCGTGTGACGATGGAGCGCGCCGGCCTCGAGGTGCTGCGCATCTCCGTGGGCGACCATCAGGAGCCGTGGGTCGCGCTGGCGATGATGCTGGCGGCGTTCGTGCACGGCACGCCCGACCCCGAGAAGAAGAAGTCGATCCTCGGCACCCGCATCGGCGAGGCGCTGGCGCGGTTCGAGAAAGGTGACAGCACCGGCTTCCGCGACCTGCCGCAGGACCAGATCGACCGGCTGGCGGCGGGCTTCTCGGCGTTGTGCGAGAAGCCGCGGCGCGCCGACTGATCGGCGCCGGCGGGGCGGCGCGGCGCCGACGGCGCGATGGCATGAGCCCCACGGCGGCGTCGCGTCTGCGGCTGGATCCGCGTCGCGACGACTACCGATAAGCCCGACTGCGGTCGCTGGGGCCGCGATCAGGGAAATGACCGACACGGACATCGCGATCGTCGGCCTCGGGTGCCGGCTGCCCGGGGCGCAGAACCCGGACGAGTTCTGGCAGCTGCTGCGGGACGGTCGCTGCGCGCGTACCGAGTTCGCCGACGACGCGCTGCGGGCGCTCGGCGTGTCGGAGCAGGACCTGCGCGACCCGGCGTACGTGAAGGCCGGCATGAAGCTCGACGGCATCGACCAGTTCGACGCCGGATTCTTCGGCTTCAGTCCGCGCGACGCGGCGATCATGGATCCGCAGCACCGCGTGTTCCTGGAGGTCTGCTGGGAGGCGCTGGAGCACGCGGCGCACGTGCCCGACCGCTTCGACGGCCGCATCGGCGTGTTCGCCGGCTGCGGCATGGACACCTACCTGCTGCACAACGTCCTCACCAACCCGCAGCTGGTGCGCGACGTCGGCATGTTCCTGATCCGGCACACCGGCAACGACAAGGACTTCCTGGCGACGCGGGTCAGCTACCAGTTCGACCTGCGCGGGCCGAGCGTGAACGTGCTGACCGCGTGCTCGACGTCGCTGGTCGCGATCCACCAGGCGGCGCAGAGCCTGCTGGCCGGCGAGTGCGACCTGGCGCTGGCCGGCGGCGTGACGATCCTGGTGCCGCAGGAGCGCGGCTACCGGTACGAGCCCGGCGAGATCCTGTCACCGGACGGCCACTGCCGCGCGTTCGACGCCAGCAGCAAGGGCACGATCTTCGGCAGCGGCGCCGGCGTGGTGGTGCTGCGGCGGCTGGCCGACGCGCAGCGCGACGGCGACCACGTGCACGCGGTGCTCGCCGGCAGCGCCGTGAACAACGACGGCGCGCGCAAGGTCGGCTACCTGGCGCCGAGCGTCGACGGCTACGCGGAGGTCGTCGCCGAGGCGCTGGCGCTGGCCGACGTCACCGCCGACCAGGTGCAGTACGTCGAGGCGCACGGCACCGGCACGCCGGTCGGCGATCCGATCGAGATCGAGGCGCTGACGCAGGCGTTCCGCGCGACCACCGAGCGCACGCAGTTCTGCGGCATCGGCAGCGTGAAGACCAACATCGGCCACCTCGACACCGCTGCCGGCATCGCCGGGCTGCTGAAGGTGGTGCTGGCGATGCAGCACGGACAGCTGCCGAAGAGCCTGCACTTCGAGGCCCCGAACCCGCTGATCGACTTCGCGCGCAGCCCGTTCCAGGTGGTCGCGCGCGAGCGCGAGTGGGCGCAGCCGGCGGACGGCCTGCGCATCGCCGGCGTGAGCTCGCTGGGCGTCGGCGGCACCAATGCGCACGCGGTGCTGCGGCAGGCGCCGGCGCCGGTCCTCGAGGAACCGGCGTACCCGCGCCGCTACCACCTGCTGCCGCTGTCGGCCAGGAGCGACGCGGCGGTGCTCGACGGCGCGCAGCGGCTCGCGGGCTTCCTGGGCCACCGGGACGACGACGACCTGCCGGCGATCGCCGCGACCCTGCAGCTGGGCCGCAAGGGGTTCGCGCACCGCGCGTTCGCGGTGGGGCTCACCGCCGAGGAGCTGGCCACCGACCTGGCGTCGGGTCTGCAGGGCAGGATCCGCAAGGCGCCGGAGCGGCCGGGGTCGGTGGTGTTCCTGTTCCCGGGCGGCGGCGCGCAGTATCCGGGCATGGGCCGCGGGCTCTACGAGCACGAGGCGGCGTACCGCGCGGCCGCGGACGAGTGCCTCGCGGCGCTGCCGGACGACGCCCGCGCGCACGTGCACGCGCTGCTGTTCGGGGCCAGGTCGACCGCCGCGCACGCGGCCGAGCTCGAACGGCCGAGCCTGGCGCTGCCGGCGCTGTTCTGCACCGAGTACGCCCTGGCGCGAACGCTGGCGGCGTTCGGCGTCGAGCCCGAGGCGATGCTCGGGCACAGCATGGGCGAGTACGTCGCCGCCTGCCTCGCCGGGGTGTTCTCGCCGGCGCAGGGCATGCAGATCGTGCGGCTGCGCGGCGAGCTGTTCGAGGAGGTCGCACAGGGCGCGATGCTCAGCGTGCCGGTGGCCGCCGACCGCATCGACGGCATCGACGGGCGTGAGCTGTCGCTGGCGGCGGCCAACGCGCCGGGGCTCAGCGCGGTGGCCGGCTCGGTCGAGGCGATCGAGCGCCTGCAGGCGCGGCTCCTGGGCGAGGGCGTCGAGTGCCAGCGCCTGCGCATCCACGTCGCCGCGCACAGCCACCTGCTCGACCCGATCCTCGACCGCTTCCGCGAAGGGCTGCGCGGGATCCCGATGCAGCCGGCGCAGCGGCCGTTCGTCAGCAACGTGACCGGCGACTGGATCGAGCCCGCGCGCGCGGCCGACCCGGACTACTGGGTCACGCACCTGCGTCACACGGTGCGGTTCCAGGACGGCGCGGCCACGCTGCTGGCCGCCGGCGACCGCACGTTCGTCGAGGTCGGTCCGGGCAAGGCGCTGCTGTCGCTGGTGCGCCTGCACGAGGCCAGCAAGCGCAGCGCGATGACGACGTCGCTGCCGCACGCGCAGGAGACCGTGCCGGCCGATCGGGCGCTGCTCGAATGCCTGGGTCGCCTGTTCCAGGCCGGCGTGCGGCCCGACTGGCGTCGCCTGCAGGGGGGACCCCGGCGGCGCGTGCCGCTGCCGACCTACGCGTTCCAGCGCCAGCGCTACTGGATCGAGCCCGGCAAGCCGATCGGCGGCGACGCGGCCGCCGCCGACCGGGCGGCGCCGACGCGCCTGCCGGTGGACCGGTGGCGACAGGTGCCGGCGATGGTGGCCCGCGCGCTCGACGCCGAGGCGCAGCCGCGCGCGGCGGCGCGCTGGCTCGTGGTCGGCGGCGGCGGTCCGCTGCTGCGGGTGCTGCAGGACCGCGTGCAGGCGCTCGGCGGCGGCGTGTTCCACGCCCGCACGGGCGCCGGGTTCGCCGACGCGGACGGCGGCTGCGCGTTCGCCCCGCGCGATCCGGACAGCGTGTCGCACATGCTGGCTGCCGCCGGCGAGTTCGACCGCGTGCTGTTCCTGATGGCGACCGACGGCGCCGAGCCGGTGGCCGTGACCACGGCGATGGTGCGGCTGCTGCAGGCGCTCGGGCAGAGCGGCCGCGACGCGGCGGTGCGGCTCCTGTGCGTGACCGAGTCGGCGTTGCCCGCGGACGGGGCGCCGCAACAGCCCGAGCAGGCCGTGGTGCACGGCTTCGCGCGGGTCGTGGCGCGCGAGTACGACGGCCTGGTCGCCCGCGCCGTCGACGTCGGGGTGGGCGACCTCGACGACCCCGGCCTGGTCGAAGCGCTGCTGCGCGAGATCGAGGCCCCCGCGGACGCCGCGGCGTCGGTCGCGCTGCGGCGCGGCCGGCGGCTGGTGCCCGAACTGCAGCCGGCGGCGCCGGTGCCGGCCGGCGCCCCGGGCGCGCTGCAGGAGCGCGGCGTCTACCTGATCACGGGCGGTCTCGGCGGCCTCGGCCTCGAGGTCGCCAGCGACCTCGCGACGCGCTGCCGGGCCCGGCTGGTGCTGGTCTCGCGGCGCGGCCTGCCGCCGCGCGAGGCGTGGGACGGCTGGCTGGCATTGCGGCCGGACGACGCGGTCGGGCGGGCGATCGCCCGGGTGCGCGCGCTCGAGGCGGCCGGCAGCGAGGTGCTGGTGTGCGCGGCCGACGTCGGTGACCTGGCGGCGATGACCGACGTGGTGGCGCGGGCGCAGGCGCGCTTCGGCGCGCTGCACGGCGTGTTCCACGCCGCCGGCGTCCTCGACGACGGTCCGATCCAGCTGCGGCGCGCCGAGCAGGTCGAGCGCGTGCTGCGGCCGAAGGTGCTCGGCGCGCAGGTGCTCGACGCGGCGACCGCCGCGCTCGAGCCCGGGCTGATGGTCCTGTTCGCGTCGACCAGCGGGCTGCGCGGCATCCCCGGCCAGTGCGACTACGCGGCGGCCAACGCGTTCCTCGATTCGTTCGCGCACTGGCGCACAGCAGAGCGGCCGGGCCGCACGCTGGCGGTCGACTGGGGCGTCTGGCGCGACGTCGGCATGGTCGCTTCGGGGCTCGGCGACGGGCTGCGGCGCGCCGGCGGCGCCGCCGCGCCCGCGCTGCTCGGCGAACGCCGCGAGCGCGACGACGGCGTCGAGTTCGCCGCCACCTGGAACGCGGCGACGCACTGGCCGCTGGCGGAGCACCGCCTGCAGGACGGGCGCGCCGTGCTGCCGGGCACGGGGCACCTGGAGCTGTGCCTGTGTGCCGCGCGCGCGGCCAGCGGGGCGACGTCGATCGAGCTCTGCGACCTCGAACTGCGGGCGCCGCTGGCGTTCGTCGGCGACGAGTCGAGGCGGGTCTACGTGGTCGTGCGCGACGGCGGCGGTGAGCTGCAGCTCGCCGTCGAGAGCGCCAGCGCGGACGGTCGCGCGCGCACCGAGCACGCCCGGGCCGTGGCGCGGCCGGGCAGCGGGGCCGGCGAGTTCGTGCACCTGGACGCGTGGTGGCAGCGGACCCGGCGCGCGGCGCCCACCCAGGGCCGCCAGCGCGACTTCGTGCAGTTCGGTCCGCGGTGGGAGAGCGAGGTGCGCAGCGGCTACGGCGACGCCGAGGTGACCGCCGAGCTGCGGCTGCCGCCGGAGTTCGCCGCCGATCTGGCCGAGCACCCGGCACACCCGGCCCTGGTCGACGCGGCGATCCTCGCGGTCGTGCCGCTGCTGCCTGGCGCCGATCGCGACACCCTCTACGCGCCGGTCGCCTGCCGGTCGGTGCAGTGGAGCGCGGGTCTGCCCGAGCACCTGGTCGTGCGCGCGGCCGTCGTGGAGGTCGAGGCGCACAGCGGGCTCTGCACCGTCGACCTGCGGGTCGCGACGGCGCGCGGGGTGCCGGTGCTCGACCTCAGGGGGCTGCAGCTGCTCGGCCTGCAGGGGGGCTTCGCCGCCGCCCCGAGCGCCGCGGCGCCGGCGGCACAGAAGGCCGCGCGCCCGACCGCGCCGGCGGCGCCGTCGCCGCAGGTGCGGCACCTGCTGGACCTCGGCATCACCCCGGCGGAGGGCGTGCAGCTGCTGCAGGACGCGCTGCGCTCGGGCGCCACGCAGGTCGCGATCAGCTCGCTCGGCATCGACGAGGTGGCGGCGTGGCTGGGGCGGCCGGTGGCGCAGGCGCGGCCGCAGAGCTTCGGGCCGGCGCCGGCAGCGGCGGGCACCACGGACGCGCCGCGCGACGAGGTCGAGTTCCGCATCGCGGCGGCGTTCCGCGAGCTGCTCGGCATCGAGCACGTCGGCATCGACCAGGACTTCTTCGAGCTCGGCGGCCACTCGCTGCTGGCGGTGCGGCTGTTCGCGCGCGTGCACCGCGACTTCGGCGTCGACCTGGAGCTGGCGACGCTGCTGTCGGCCGGTTCGGTCCGCGCGCTGGCCACGGTGCTGCGCCAGCACCTCGGCCTGCCGGCGCCCGCCGAGTCGGCGATCGAGGCGCTGCACGTGCCGGCCCACACCGGCGAGCACCTGGTGCCGATCCGCACCAAGGGCGACCGCCCCGTGCTGTTCCTGGTGCACGGCGCCGGCGGCAACGTGCTCGGCTTCCGCGACCTGTCGCACTACCTCGGCAAGGACCAGCCGGTCTACGGCCTGCAGGCGCGCGGCGTCGACGGCAAGCAGCCGCCGCACGAGCGCATCGAGGACATGGCGCGCGACTACCTCGCCGAGCTGCAGCAGGCGCAGCCGCACGGGCCGTACTACCTGGGCGGCTACAGCGGCGGCGGCTGCGTCGCGTTCGAGATGGCACGGCAGCTGCGCCTGCAGGGCGAGCCGGTGGCGTTCGTCGGCATGATCGACACGCCGTCGCCGCACATGAAGGAACGCGGCCTGCTGGCGCGCGGCGCGATCCACGCGCGGCGGCTGTGGGAGCGCGGGCCGCTGTATCCGGTGCGGATGCTCAAGGACAAGTTCGCCCAGCGGCGGACCCAGCAGCAGCACCGCGAGCTCACGGCGCGCGGCGAGACGCTGCCGCAGGAGCTGCGCGGCGCGCAGATGCAGGACGCGTTCGATGCCGCCTTCTTCCGCTACCAGGTCAAGCCGTACGACGGGCGCATCTGGCTGTTCCGCGCCGAGGCCGAGTCGCGCACCAAGTACGTCCGCGACCGCACGCTCGGCTGGGAGCCGTACCCGCAGGGCGGCGTGGTGTCGATCGACTGCCCGGGCGACCACTTCTCGATGTGCGCGGAGCCGCACATCCGCACGCTGTGCCAGCGCTACCGCGCGGCGATGGACGACGCCATCGCCGCGGCCACGCCGCCGGTCCCTACCACAAGGTGACCGAAAGGGTCGGCAGGGCCTGTTGCCGGCGCTCGGCCTCGGCGAGCTGCGCGCGCAGCCCTTCGGCCTTCTGCTGCAACCGCTCGAAGTCGAGGCTGCAGGCGCGGCGCTGCTGCATGCGCGCGGCGGCAACGTCGGCCTCGGCCTCGCTCCGCGCCAGCATGTCGGCGAGCACGGTGCGTCGGCTCAGCTGGCGCTGCAGCGCCAGCGAGCTGGTGACCAGCTGCTCCTGCATGGCGGTGGCGGTGGCGTCGGCCTGCGCGAAGGTCTGGCGCGCGGCGTCGAGCGTGCGCGCCCGCTCTCGCAGCAGTTCCCGCAGGTTTTCCTCGTCGGCCGTGCCTGCGGCCGCCTTGGCACGCACCGCCCGCTCGGCGTCGGCGAGTTCGATCTCGAGCGCGCGCAGCCGGGCCGCGGCGTCCTGGCGCTGCGTGAGCACCTCCTGCAGGCGCACCTGCAGGTGCTCGGTCATGGCGCGCTCGGTGCGGGCTTCGAGCTCGGCCTCGGTGTCGCGCCCTCGGAGATCGAACAGCGCCCGCTGCCGCGCCTCGACGTCGTCTGGTCCGGCCGCGACCACCTGCTCGGCGACCTTCGCCGCCTGCAGCTGTGCGTTGCGCAGCTCGATCTGCAGATGCTGGACGAGGTCCTGCAGGCGTTCCCGCTCCGGTTGCAGCAGCAGTCGATCGAGGCGACGTTCGATGGCTCGTGCGAGCCGCGTCGGGTAGGCGGCGGCGATGTCGTCGGGACACGGCGCGGCCAGGTGGACGTCGCACCAGAACACGACGTTGGCGCCCAGGCGCGAGCTGGATGCCACGGCGGTGCGATCTGCCGCGGGGGCCGCGCCGTCGCTCGCGAGGTCCGCGACGGCGGTCCGCACCAGCAGCGGGAGCATGTCGTTGCCGAGGTCGTCGACGGGGCCGCGCATCACGAGCGTCGCTTCGATGCGGTCGGTCTGGGCGATCAGCGGGCCCGCGCACAGCAGGACGAGCGCGCAGCGGACGGCGGGGGACGGAGCGGAACGGTGGGACATCGGGGGCCTCGTGGACAGTGAGCGGTCAGCGGGTTCGTTCGGGACCGGGGCGCGCCGCGACGGTCTCCGGCCACAGCAGCTGCAGGCGGGCGCGCGCGGCGGCGGCGCCCTCGGGGTCGGTCGGCGCCAGCGCCGCCGCGGTCGCCGCGACGGCGGCGGCGGCGCGTTCGCGCGCGCGCTGGCGGTCCAGGTCGCGCTGCAGGTCGGGCGCGAGCGCGCGCGCGGCTTCGGCGCGCATGGCGGCGAGCTCGGTGGCCAGTCCGGCAGCCAGTCGCGTCCGCGCGGCGCCCGGCGCGGCCTCGGGCGCCGGCGGCGCCGGCCAGAGGCCGACGGCGGCGAGCGTCGCCGCGGCGGTGGCCAGGAAGCCGCGCCGCAGCAGCTGACGGCGCCAGCGCGATCGGAGCTGCGCCACGGTGATCGGCGGCGCCGGGGTCGGTGCCAGGGCCTGGTCGGCGCGGAGCAGGGCCGCGTCGAGACGCTGCACGGGGGCGGTCACCTCGTGTCCTCCGCATCGTCCGCGACGGCGTCGAACGGCAGCAGCGCGCGCAGCCGCGCGCGGGCCCGCGACAGGCGCTGGTCCGCGGCGGCGCGGCTGGTGCCGAGCAGCGCGGCGACCTCGTCGATGGCCCGGCCTTCGAGGTAGCGCAGGACCAGGATCTCGCGGTCCGGGTGCCGGAGCCGGGTCATCGCCCCGCGCAGCGCCGACACCTCCTCGGTCGCCGCCGTCGCCGTCGCGCCGTCGGGGCCTTCGGCACGCACCTCGTCGGTGGGCAGCAGCGGCCGCAGGCCGCGGCGCAGTGAGACCCAGCGCGCGTGTCGCTGCACGCGGCGGATGGCGATGCGGCACAGCCAGGTGCCGACGCTCGCCTCGCCGCGGAACGTCCCGCGGTGACGCCAGGCCGCGAGCAACACGTCCTGCACCAGGTCTTCGACGTCGCCGCCGGCCAAGGGCCAGGCCAGCAGGCGGTGCACCAGGCGGCGCAGCCGGTCCTGGTGCGCCAGCAGCACGTGGTCGTCGATGGCGCGCGGGCGCGGCTCCGCCGGTGCCAACGGGCGGTCGGCGGCGTGCAGCCAGCTGGCCAGGGCGGTGGCGGAGGGCGCCATGATGGCGATTGGAACCCCGAGCCGCCGCGATCTGACAGCGACTTCGATCCGCCGTCGCCGCGGCCGTGCGTAACGGCACAGGGCGACTTGCCGGGTTTTATTACTCGGGGCGCGCCAGCCACTAGACTGCTGCGACTTCGCATGAGCCGGACCCGCAGCACCCCTCGCTTTCCTTCCCCAGTGTCCCGGTCCCGAGTGTCCCGGTCCCGAGTGTCCCGGTCTGCTGTGTTCCGGTGCGCGCCGCACGCCGCCTGGACCGCGCCGCTGGCCCTGGCCCTCGCCGCGTGCAGCGGTGGCGGTGGCGGCGGCGACGACCCGCCGCAGAACCTGCCGCCGACGATGCAGCTGCCGCCCGGGCTGGCCGGGATCGCGCCGCGCGTGACCGCGACGCTGCCGATCGCCGGGACCCAGACCTACACGCTGACCGCGTCCGACCCGGACGGCGAGGAGCTGCGGTGGGAGATCGCGGTGCCGGCGGCGGCGGCGCTTGCCGCCGGCCTGGCGTACCAGACTCCGGTCACCGGCCCGACGGTCAGCCTGAGCGTGGCGCCGGTCGCCGCGCCGGTCGCGGTCCCGGTGTCGATCGTCGTCGAGGACGCGCGCGGGGCGACCGCGGCGATCGAGATCCTGCTGGTGCGGTCGGGGTTGCCGCGCGTCGACTCGGTGTCGCCGACGACCGCGTTCCTCGGTCGGCCGCAGCGCGTGTCGGTGCGCGGCGCGGCGTTCTCGCTCGGCGGGACGCAGACGCCGGGCGTGTTCTTCGGCACCGCCAACGCGGGCAACATCGCCGTCGTCGGCGACGGCGAGGTGCAGTGCGACACGCCGACCTTCGGCGCGCTGGCCGGCCGCGGCGACGTCGCGGTGGCCAACTCGTTCGGCACCGACGTGCTGCCGGACGCGTTCACGATGTTCTCGTATCCGCCGCGCCTCGCGGCCAACGACACCCGGCTCGACGCCGGCGGCCCGGTGCAGGGGCTGCACGTCGAGCTCGACGGCGATCGGGCGCACGCGGTGCACTCGGCGTTGGGCGTCCTGCAGTACCGCCGATCGACCGACGGCGGCGCGACCTGGCTGCCGTCCGCGCCGTTGTCCGGCGTCGAGCCGCCGAGCGAGCCCCGCGTGTGGGCCGCCGGCGACGAGGTGATGGTGGCGTGGATCGGCGACGGCAACTCGGTGCGCTTCCGCCGGTCGGTCGACGGCGGCGCCAACTTCGAACCCGAACAGCGCCTCGACGCGCTGTCGGTCGGCGCGCGCGCCGGCGTGCGCCTGACCGGCGACGGCCTGCGGCGCAACGCGATCTGGATCGAGGGCGAACCGCTGGTGGGTCAGGCCCGCGCGTACGCCGCGGCGTCGGACGACGGCGGCGCGACCTGGTCGGCGGCGGCACCGGTGGTGGACCCGCTGGTGGCGCTGGCCAACCAGAGCGCCGCCGAGATCACCGCGATCGGCGATCTCGTGCTGGCGATCTACCTGGACGACCGCGCCGGCGCGGCCGCGCGCGGCCTGTTTGGCGCGCGGTCGCTCGACGGCGGCGTCACCTGGCAGCCGGACGTGCGGATGAGCGCGGCCACCGGCCAGGCCGCGCAGCCGCGGCTGCGGCGCACCGGCGACATCGCCCGCGCCTGCTGGGTCTTCCGCGACTCGATCTACGTCAACGACACCAGCGTCGTCGGGATCTGGCGGCAGCCCGAGGTCCTGGTGCGAAGGGACACGGACTTCGGCGGCGCGCTGTCGTCGCCCGACCTCGGCGCCGACGGCGACCGCGTGTGGGTCACCTACCTGTCGTTCGACGGCCAGATCTGGGTCGCGCGGTCGACCGACGGCGGCGGCGAGTTCGGCGATCACCGCCGGCTCGACGCCGACGCGGACCCGGCCGCGCAGCTCGGCATGACCGCCGCGGGCAACTACCTGACCGTCGCGTGGCTCGAGCAGGACGGCACCTCGGGTCTGTTCCGCGCGACCTACGCGATGTCGACCGACCGCGGCCTCAACTGGGACGTGCCGCGCGAGTTCGGCGACGCCGACGGCCCGCAGGAGTCGCTGCAGGTGTGCACGCGCGGCGCCGGCCTGCTGTTCGGCTGGCTCGAGCATCGCAGCGGCCTCGCCGCCTCGCCGGCCGCGTTCGTGAACGCGTCGACCCCGCAGTGACGCGGCGGCGGACGGCGCGGACGCGGTCTTGCCTCGCGCCGCTGCCTCCCTAAGATCCGCGCCCGCACGTCCCGGTCGTCTAGTCCGGCCCAGGACCCCAGATTTTCATTCTGGTAACACGGGTTCGAATCCCGTCCGGGATACCACTCCGGGCCCGTCGGCAGCGCCGGCGGGCCCGTTTCCTGCCTGCGGCGCCCGTCGTCGGGGCGAAGCGCGGAACGTGACGGCGGACGGTGGCAACCTGCTCGAGCTGGTGCGGCGGAACGAGGCCGTCCGCGGCGACGCGCCGTTCCTCGCCGTCGGCGACGAGGTGGTCTCGGCGCGCGCCTTCGCCGAGCGCGTGACCGCCTGCGCACGCGGGCTTCGCCGCGCGGGGTTCGCGCCCGGCGACCGGCTCGCCGTCCACCTGCACCGCGGCGTCGACGAGGCGGTGGCGCTGCTGGCGGCGGCGGCGGCCGGCGGCATCGCCGTGCCGGTCCACGGCAAGCTGAAGGACGATCAGGTGGCGCACGTGCTGGCCGACTGCGAGCCCTGGGGCGTGGTCACCAGCGCCACCCGGACTGCGCTGCTGCGCGATCCCGAAGGCACCCTCGGCCGCTGGCGGCTGTTCGCGACCGCGGGCGCGCCGGCCGACGGGACGGGTGGCGTCGCCGCGGCTGGCGGCCTCGCCGCGGCGCCGTGGCCCGGCGCCGCCGCCGCGCCGTTCGCCGCGCTGTGCGCGACCGGCGACGACGCGCCGCTCGCGGCGCCCGCGGCGGCGGCCCCGGCGGTGCTGCTGTACACCAGCGGCAGCACCGGCCTCGCCAAGGGCGTCGTGCAGACCCACGGCAACCTCGTGCTCGGCGCCGAGCTGGTCGCCGGCTACCTGGAACTCTCGGGCGCGGACCACCTGCTCGGGCTGCTGCCGTTGAGCTTCGACTACGGCCTGAACCAGCTGCTGTCGGCGCTGCACGCCGGCGCCCGGATCACCGCCGCGGACTTCTTCGGGTTGGGCGAGCTGGCGACGCTGCTGCGCCGCGTGCGGCCGACGGGGCTGGCGGGGGTCCCGTCGCTGTGGCACGAGGTCGCGCGCGGGCTCCGATCGGGCGCGCTGTCGGCCGACGACGGTCGCAGCCTGCGCTACGTGACCAACAGCGGCGGTCGGCTCGGCGCGGACAGCGTGCGCGCGCTGCGCGCGGGCTGGCCGCACGTGCGCGTGTTCGCGATGTACGGGCTGACCGAGGCGTTCCGCAGCGCGTTCCTGGACCCGGCCCTGCTGGACGCGCATCCCGACTCGTTCGGCACCGCGTTGCCCGGCGTCGAGCTGCTGCTGGTCGATCCCGAGACCGGCGCGGTGCTCGACGGCCCGGCCACCGGCGAGCTCGTGCACGCCGGCGCGCTGGTGGCCCAGGGCTACTGGCGGCGCCCCGACGCGACGCGCGAGCGCTTCCGCCCCGACCCGCGCGGCGGCGGCGGCACCGTGGTCTACAGCGGCGACCTGGTTCGGCGCGACCAGGACGGGCTGCTGTCCTTCGTCGGTCGCCGCGACCGGATGCTGAAGGTGCAGGGGCACCGCGTGTCGCCGGACGAGGTCGCGCAGGCGATCGCCGACGTGCCCGGCGTCGGCGCGGTCGCGGTGTACGGCGGCGACGCCGGCGCCCAGGGGCACGCCATCGTGCTGTGCGTCGCCGGCGATCCGCGGGACGCTTTGCTGCGCGAGCGCATCGCCCGGCTGTGCCGCGCGCGGCTGCCGGCGTACATGGTGCCGGCCCGGGTGCGCGTGCTGGCCGCGCTGCCGCTGACGCCGAACGGCAAGGTCGACGTGGTGCGGCTCGAGCGCGAAGATCCCGGTCCGGAGCCCGGATGACGCCCCACGATCCCGATCCCCGCGCGACCCTGCTGGACCTCCTCGTGCGCTACGCCCGCGAGGGCGCGGCGGCGGCGGCCGCCGCCGCCGAGTTCGCGCGCTTCGTGCAGGACCACGACGACTGTCTGCTGCGCCGCTGCGTGCCGGGGCACATCACCGCCTCGGCCTGGATCCTGTCGGCCGACGCGCAGCGCTGCCTGCTCACGCACCATCGCAAGCTCGATCGCTGGCTGCAGCTCGGCGGCCACGTCGACGGCGAGCCGCAGGTCCACCGCGCGGCGCTGCGCGAGGCGCAGGAGGAGTCGGGAATGGCGGTGTTCGAGCTGCTGGCGCCGGGCGCCGAGCTGCTGCCGCTGGACCTCGACGTCCATCCGATCCCGGCGCGCGGCGCCGAGCCCCGGCACCTGCACTGGGACGTTCGGTTCCTGCTGCGGGCGCTGCCGGGACAGCCGCTGGTGCTGTCGGCGGAGTCGAAGGACCTGCGCTGGATCCCGCGCGACGCCCTGGGCGAACTCACGTCCGAGGAGTCGGTGCTGCGGCTCGAGCGCCGCGCCGCGCGGTGGCTCGCCGGTGGCGTGCAGGTCGTCGCCGCCGACTGACGTCGGGGGGCTCCGGCCGCGCCAGCAGGGGTACGCGGGTCGCCGGAGCGCGGCGGCGAAGATCGCCGCCGCGGCGCGTCGCCGATGCCACCGGACGCTGGCGCCGCCGGCGCGGCGCGTCGGCGGCGGGGGTGTCGACCGCCCCTTGCGCCGCATCTACCTTCGGGTGCGTGTCCTCACCGCGCATCGAGCTGACCGGGCGCCAGCGCCTGCTGCTGCTCCTGATCGTCGTCGTACCCAGCCTGATCCGGCTGGTCGGCATCGACAACCAGCTGCTCGGTCACGACGAATGGCGCGAGACCGAGACCGCGACGATCGCGCGCCACTTCGTCGAGGACCCGAACATCTTCTATCCCCGCGTCAATTGGGGCGCGCCGGGGCCGGGCTACGTCGAGGCCGAGTTCCAGCTGCTGCCGTGGATCGCCAGCCGGCTGTACCTGGTGTTCGGACACCGGCCGTGGCTGGGTCGCGCGCTGGCGGTGGTCCTGGGCGGGCTGGCGACGCTGCTGTTGTTCCGCCTCGCGCGGCACGTGCTGCGGCCGCGCGCGGCGCTGCTGGCGGCGCTGTCGTTCGCGTCGGCGCCGCTGCTGTTCCGCTACGGCCGCGCGTTCATGCCCGAGGCGCTGGTGCTGGTGTTCTACCTCCTGGCGGCCGAGCGCTTCGCGTGCTGGATGCACGACCGGCGCTGGCGCAGCATCGTCACCGCCGGCGCGGTGCTGGCGCTGGCGATCCTGGTCAAGCCGACCAGCGTGCACATCGGCCTGCTGGCGGGCATCCTGGCGTTCCGGCGCGGTGGTCTGCGCACGCTGTTCGGGCCGCAGATGCTGACCTTCGGCGCGATCGCGCTGCTGCCGGCGATCTGCTGGTACACCCACGCGGCGCAGCTGCACCTCGAGTACGGCAACACGTTCGGCGTGATCAGCGGCGGCGACAGCAAGTGGGGCAACGTGTCGTGGTGGCTCGACCCGACGTTCTACCGCAACCTGCAGAACATCGACGTCGTCTACGGCATGGGCTACACGGGGTCGCTGCTGGCGCTGCTGGCGATGGGGATGGGGCGGCCGCTGGTGCTGCGCTACGCGGTGATCGCGTGGCTGGCCGTGGTGTTCGTCTACTACATGATCGTGGCGCGCTACGCCGGGCACGAGAGCCGCGGCATCCAGTACCACGTCTACGTCCTGGTGCCGCTGTCGCTGGCGACCGCCGGCGGCGCGATGAGCGCCTGGCGCTACCTGCGGCACCGCATGCCGCGGCGTTGGGCGATGGCCGCGGTCGCCGTGCCGATCCTGGCGATGACCGCGCAGCAGTGGCGCAGCAACGTCCGGTTCCTGCGGTTGCCGCAGGACGACCTGTTCCTGCGCGCGGGCCAGGCGCTGGCACAGGTGTCGGCGCCGGACGATCGGGTGGTCGTGACCTCGACCGACTGCGCCGTGGACGACGGCGCCACCAACAACTTCGAGGAGCCCAAGGTGATGTTCCACGCCTGGCGCCGCGGGCGGATCCTGCCGGCCGACCGGCTGAACGCGCAGACGCTGCGGCAGACCGTCGAGCGCGCCTCGGCGCGCTGGCTGGTGGTGCTCGACCGCGCGCTCGAGCGCACGCCCGGCGGCCCGACAGCGGACTTCCGCACCGCGATCGCGCAGTACGAGGTCGCCGCCAGCGGCGAGGGCTTCCGCGTGCTGCGCGTCGCCGCGCGCTGACCGTGAGTTGACCATGCGCTGACTCATTGCCTGGAGGTGGAGCTCTGCGCTCCTCAGGAGGATGGGGAACGGCGCCGACGCGAACGGGACGGATTTTCGCCCCCGGCGTGCTCGTTCGCGCCGGGAGCCCGCTGGGTCGTTCCGCTCCGTGCGGCGCGATGCCATGATCGCGCCATGGCGGCAAGGTCGCGTGTGCGGCGCGGCGGGGCGCTGGTGCTCCTCGGCGCGGTGGTCCTCCTGGTGTTCGGCCGCGGGCTGGGACTGTGGTCCGGCGGCGGCGCCGCGGCCGGCCCCGACGGCGACGGCGACGGCGCTGGCGGTGGTGCGGTGCCCGGCGCCGAGCCCGCGCCGCCGCGCGATCGGTCGCTCGATCGACCGCTCGATCTGCCGATGGAGCGACGCGTCGAGCGCCCGACGCGACCGCCGGCGCCGCCGGTCGCCACCGATGCCGGTGCGCCGTTCGAGCCGCCGGCCGCGCCCACCGGCGGCGAGGCGCCCGCGCCGGTCGCACGCGCCGGCCGCGGCCCGGACCCGTCGGCGACTCCGCCGTCCGTCGATCCGGCAGAGCCATCGGCTCCGCCTGCCGCGGCGACCGCGCCGGGCGCCGACGACGATCGCGCGGGGGCGCGGACGGCGTTGGTGCGCTCGGCCCTGGCCGACGGCCGCATCGGCGACGCGCTGGCCGTGCTCGAACGGATGACGGCGCGCGGCCTGGACGACGCCGGCCTGCGGGGCGAGGTGGTGCAGCAGCTCGACGCGCGGTGCGCAGCGCTCGTCCGCCACGTCGACGCCGGCGAACTGCTGGCGGCGGGCGCGGCGCTGGACGGTCTGCTGCGACCGCCGCACCCGACCGCGGCGGCGGCGGTGGATGCGCTGTGCGCGGCGCGCGGCTGGCCGCGCCTGAGCGCCCCGCCGGCGGTCGCCGCTGTGCCGGCGATCGAGCCGCCGCCGCGGCTGGTGCTGCGCGACCGGGTGGTGGCGCTGCCGGTCGCGGCCGACGTCGGCGTCGATCCGGCGGCGGCTCCGGCGCCGCGCCGTGCCCGGGTGGTGTCCGAGTCGGCGGCCGGCGTCACGGTGCGCGCGGTCGGCCCCGACGGCGTCACGTTTCCGCAGCTGCCGGCGTTCGCGGTCGAGCCCGAAGCGGTGACGGCGGTCGAGGCCGCCGAGCTGGGGCTGGCGGCGCTGGCCGCCGGGGACGCGGTGCGCGCGCGGCTGTGGTGCGCCTGCGGCCTGGCGCGCGGCGGCGCGGTGCCGGATCGGCTCACCTACCTCCGGTCGTTGCTGCGCTAGTGTCCTGAGTCGGAAGTTCCGAAGCTCATGGCACGCCTCCGACCGACGTTCGCAGCGTCGCACCTCCTCGACGTATCCACCGATATGCCTGCGTCGGCGCTCCTTGCGATCGACGCCCGGCGACGCACCCTGAGCATCACGACTTCCGACTCAGGACACTGGCGTCCGGAGTGGGGCCGGAATGTCGACCGCGTCCTGGACGCGCGGCGGCCTTCGCGCTGCCGTTGGACACCGTGACCACGATCCGCCCGTCCGACCCGACCCGCGCCGACGCCCTGCCGCACGTGGTGATCCTGGGCGGCGGCTTCGCCGGCCTGTCGGCGGCGCGCGCGCTGCGGGGGAAGCCGGTCCGCATCACGCTGATCGACCGCCGCAATCACCACCTGTTCCAGCCGCTGCTGTACCAGGTCGCCACCGCCGCGCTCAACCCCGGCGACATCGCCTACCCGATCCGGTCGGCGCTGCGCGCGCAGCCGAACGCGCGCACGATCCTCGCGCGTGCCGACCGCATCGACCTCGCGCAGCGTCAGGTCGTGCTGCGCGACGGCGACACGGTGCCGTTCGACTACCTGGTGGTCGCGACCGGTGCCACGCACAGCTACTTCGGCCACGACGGCTGGGAGCCGTGGGCGCCCGGGCTCAAGACCGTCGAGGACGCGCTCGAGATCCGACGGCGCGTGCTGTCGGCCTACGAGGCGGCGGAGCGCGAGCCCGACCCGCAGCGCGTGCGCGAGCTGCTGACGTTCGTGGTGGTGGGCGCGGGCCCGACCGGCGTCGAGCTGGCGGGCGCGCTGATGGAGATCGGCCGCAAGACGGTGGCGCGCGACTTCCGCTCGTTCGATCCGCGCAGTCTGCGGGTGGTGCTGGTCGAGGGCGCCGCGCGCGTGTTGCCGCCGTACTCCGAGAAGCTGTCGCGGAAGGCGCAGGTCCAGCTCGAGAAGCTCGGCGTCGAGGTCCGCACGGGGCAGCACGTGACCGCGATCGACTCCGGCGGCGTCGCGATCGGCAGCGAGCGGATCGCCGCGCGCGTCGTGCTGTGGGCCGCGGGCGTCGCCGCGTCGCCGCTGGGCCGGACGCTGGGCGTCGACACCGACCGGGCCGGGCGGGTGCGCGTGCAGCCGGATCTGTCGGTGCCGGGACACCCGCACGTGTTCGTGCTCGGCGATCTGATGAGCCTGCAGCAGGACGGCGCGCCGGTCCCGGGCGTCGCGCCGGCGGCGATCCAGGCGGGCCAGCACACGGCGAAGAACATCGCGCTGGCCGTGCGCGGCCTGCCGACGCAGCCGTTCCGCTACCGCGACAAGGGCTCGCTGGCGACGATCGGCCGCGCCGCGGCGGTCGGCCAGCTCGGCGGGCTCGAGATCAGCGGCTTCCTGGCGTGGTGGATGTGGTGGCTGATCCACATCGCGTACCTGATCGGCTTCCGCAACCGCATCGCCTGCATGATGGGGTGGGCGTGGCAGTACTTCGCGTTCTCGCGCGGCGCGCGCCTGATCACCGGCCGCGCGTGGGAGCCGGGGACCGCCGGCAGCGTCGCGCCCGCGGCGCCGGCGCCGGCGCCGCAGGAGCCGGCGCCGAAGTAGCGGAGCGGGGTCGCGGCGCGGCTGGTGTCCTGCGTCGGAAGTTCAGAAGCTCATGGCACGCCTCCGACCGACGCTCGCAGCGTCGCACCTCCTCGACGTATCCACCGATATGCCTGCGTCGGCGCTCCTTGCGAGCGACGCCCGGCGACCCACCCGGGGCATCACGATTTCCGACTCAGGACACTAGCGCTTGCCCTTGCCACGGGCCGCGGCGCCCTTCCTGCCCGAACGGGCCTTGGCGGCGGGCTTGCGCGCGGCCTGGCTCGGGCGGCCCTTCTTCGCGGCGGACTTCGCCTTGCCCGCGGGCTTCCTGGCCGCGGCCGTCTTCTTCGCGGCGCGGACCTTGGGCGCCGGCTTGTTCGGCGCGGCCTTCTTCGCGGCCTTGGCCGTCGGCCGAGCCTTGGTCGCCTTCGCCGAGCCCCTCGTCGCGGGGCCCTTCTTCGCGGGACCCTTCTTGGCCGCCGGCTTCTTCGCCGGGGCCTTCTTCACTGGGCTCTTCTTCACTGGGCTCTTCTTCACTGGGCTCTTCTTCACTGGGCGCTTCTTCAATGGGCCCTTCTTCGGCGCGGCCTTCTTCGTTGCCGCCTTCTTCGGCGCGGCCTTGGCCTTCGCCGCGGCCTTCTGCTTCGGCGGGCGCGCGATGGCGACGGCGGGCTCGCTGGTGCGGCTCTTGCGCGCGCCGCCGCCGGCCTTGGCGTCGAGCAGCTTGCGCAGCACGGTCTGCAGGATGCCGCCGTTGCGGTAGTAGTCGACCTCCACCGGCGTGTCGATCCGGCACCGCACGGAGATCGTGCGGCTGGCGCCCGACGGCTCGGTGACGGTCACCTGCAGCAGCTGGCGCGGCTGCACGTCGTCGTCCAGCTCGACCGCGAAGGTCTCGGCGCCGGTGAGCCCGTGGGTCTGCGCGCTCTCGCCGTCCAGGAACTGCAGGGGCAGCACGCCCATGCCGACCAGGTTGCTGCGGTGGATGCGCTCGTAGCTCTCGGCGAGCACGAACTTCACGCCGAGCAGGAACGTGCCCTTGGCGGCCCAGTCGCGCGAGCTGCCGGTGCCGTACTCCTTGCCGGCCAGCACGCACAGCGGCGTGCCGTCCCCGCGGTAGCGCTCGGCGGCGTCGTACACCGCCATCGTCTCGCCGGTCGCGTGGTAGCGGGTGTAGCCGCCCTCGACGTCGACCAGCAGGTTGCGCAGCCGGATGTTGGCGAACGTGCCGCGCGTCATCACGCGGTCGTTGCCGCGGCGCGCGCCGTAGCTGTTGAAGTCGCGCGGCTCGACGCCGTGCTCGATCAGGTAGCGCCCGGCGGGGCTGTCCTTCTTGATGCTGCCGGCCGGCGAGATGTGGTCGGTGGTGACCGAGTCGCCGAGCAGCAGCAGCACGCGCGCGCCGTCGATCGGCGCGATGGTGCCGGCCGTGCGCTCCATGTCGAGGAAGAACGGCGGCTCCTGGATGTAGGTGCTGTCGTCGTCGAACGAGTACAGGTCGCTCTTGCGCGCGGTGATCGCGCGCCACGGCGGCGGCCCCTGGTCGATGGTGCCGTACTCGCGGCGGAACGCCGCCGGCGACATGCTGCGGTTCAGGGCCGCGGCGACCTCCTGCTGCGTCGGCCAGATCTGCCGCAGGTAGACCGGCTGGCCGTCGCTGCCGATGCCGAGCGGGTCCTTCTGCAGGTCGATGTCGACGGTGCCGGCCAGCGCGTAGGCGACGACCAGCGGCGGCGACGCCAGGTAGTTGGCCTTCACGTCGGGGTTGACGCGGCCCTCGAAGTTGCGGTTGCCGGACAGCACGGCGGCGGCGACCAGGTCGGCCTCGCGGACGGCCTCGGCGACCGGCTGCGGCAGCGGGCCGCTGTTGCCGATGCAGGTGGTGCAGCCGTAGCCGACGACGTGGAAGCCGAGCTGCTCGAGCGCCGGCAGCAGGCCGGCCTTCTGCAGGTAGTCGGTGACCACGCGCGAACCGGGCGCCAACGACGTCTTGACCCAGCTCTTGCGGGTGAGGCCGCGCTCGACGGCCTTCTGCGCCAGGATGCCGGCGCCGAGCATCACCGACGGGTTGCTGGTGTTGGTGCACGACGTGATCGCCGCGATCACCACCGAGCCGTGCTGCAGCGACGCGCCGCTGCCGTCGGCGACGGCGCTGACGGTGCCGATGTCGTCGGCGCCGAGGCCGAAGCCGCGCTGTTTGGGCTCCTTGGTCAGCGCCTGCCGGAACTCGCGCTGCATGTCGCCGAGCTCGATCCGGTCCTGCGGCCGCTTCGGGCCGGCCAGGCTCGGCACCACGGTGCGCAGGTCGAGCGACAGCTCCTGCGAGTAGCGCGGTCTGGGCGAGTCCTTGGTCCAGAACATGCCCTGCGCCTCGTAGTAGGCCTGCACCAGCTCGACCAGCTCGTCGGGCCGGCCGGTGCGCCGCAGGTAGTCGCAGGCCTCGTGGTCGACCGGGAAGAACCCCATCGTCGCGCCGTACTCGGGCGCCATGTTGGCGATCGTGGCGCGGTCGGCCAGCGACATCGCCAGCGCGCCGTCGCCGAAGAACTCGACGAACTTGCCGACCACGCCGTTCTGCCGCAGCAGCTGCGTGATCGTCAGCACCATGTCGGTCGCGGTCGCCGCCTCGGGCAGGCGGCCGCGCAGCTCGAGGCCCACGACCTCGGGCAGCAGCATGTAGGTCGGCTGGCCGAGCATCACCGCCTCGGCCTCGATGCCGCCGACGCCCCAGCCGAGCACGCCGATGCCGTTGATCATCGTCGTGTGCGAGTCGGTGCCCACCAGCGAGTCGGGGTAGACCATCACGCCGCCGTCCTGCTCGCGCTGCAGCACCACCGACGCCAGGTACTCGAGGTTGACCTGGTGCACGATGCCCATGCCCGGCGGCACGGCGCGGAAGTTGGTCAGCGACTGCTGGCCCCACTTCAGGAACTCGTAGCGCTCCTTGTTGCGCTCGAACTCGATGCGCAGGTTTTCGTCCTCGGCCGTCGAACTCGCGAACGCGTCGACCTGCACCGAGTGGTCGATGACCAGGTCGCACGGCACCAGCGGGTTGATCTGCTTGGGGTCGCCGCCGAGCCGGCGCATCGCCGCGCGCATCGCCGCGAGGTCGACCACGCACGGCACGCCGGTGAAGTCCTGCAGCACCACCCGCCCTGGCAGGAACGGGATCTCGACCTTGCCGGCGGTGTCCGGGCCGAAGCCGGCGATGTTGCGCACGTCCTCCTCGGTGACGACGTAGCCGTCGAGGTTGCGCAGCGCCTGCTCGAGCAGTACGCGGATCGAGAACGGGAGCTGGCCGAGCCGGCCGAGGCCGTGGCGCTCGAGGGCCGGCAGGGAGCAGTACTGGTACTTGCGCTGGCCGACCTGCAGGGTGGCGCGCGCCGAGAACGGGTTCTGTGCCATGGGCGGCCGGCGGTTCTATCCGACGTCGCCGGCGCTTTGAAGAAGACGGGGCTCAAGCGACGGGCGCCGTCCGGCCGATGCCATGGGCATGACCCGGACCTCCCGCTGCGCGTTCGCGATCCCCTGGGTGCGCCTCTGCCTGCTCGCCGCGCCCGCCGCCCTGGCCGGCTGCGCGTCGTCGTCGGCGCGCGACCTCGCCGCCAACGACCTGATCTATCGGGACGTCGACTACCGGTGCAAGGTGCCGGGCGACCGGTCGGTGTTCGTCGCGCCGGTTGCCGACGGCCGGACGCCGCTGGCCGACGCGGTCGCCATCGAGGGCGGCTACCCGATCCTCTACGACGCCGACGGCCGCTGGGATCGGCCGGTGGTGGAGATGGTCGACGAGGTCCTGCGGCGCGAGGTCGCGGACAGCACCGTGTTCGCCCGGGTCGCCGCGCGGCCGGCCGACGCCGACGTCGTGCTGATGCCGACGCTGGTCTCGTTCTCGACCGCGGCGATGGAATGCGAGGCCGGCGGCCGCTCGCTGGCGGACGTCGCCCTCCGCGTGCAGGCCTACGGTCCGATCGGCGCCGACGGGCAGCGGCCGCTGCTGGTCGACCGCGTGTTCGGCGAGCGCAAGCTCAGCGACGTGGCGTTCCGGACGACGAGCCGGCACGTGCTGGCCGGCGCCGCGGCGATGGCGACGATGCAGCAGCTGCTGCAGGGGCTCGACGCCAAGAACGTCGGTCGCGACGGCATGCCGGTCGCCACCGATCCGTCGATCGACGCCGGCCTGGGGCTGCCGCCCGCCGCGCCGCCGCCGACGGGGGGGCGATAGCGCGGCCGGTCCGGATTGCCGATCGCGCCCGCGGCGCTGTGCGCCGAAGGCGTTAGCATGCGGCCGCTGCGCATGGAGCAGAGCGGCAAGAGCGGCTGGTTGACCTGGATCGAGCGGGCCTCGCCCGCGGCGGTCACCGCCATGATGGTCGGGGTCGTCACCGCGGTCGCGCTGGCCGACGTCTGCAGCACGGCCGACGTCAACTTCACGCTGGCCTACCTGCTGCCGATCGCGCTGGCCGCCTGGCGGCTCGGCATCGCCGGCGTGGTGATCACGGTGTTCGTGTGCGCGATCACCTGGCTCGGCGTGCACGTCACCAGCCGCGAGCTGGCGATGCCGCCGGCGATCGACGCGTTGAACCTGGTGATGGAGCTCGGCGTGTTCCTCGCGTTCGGGCTGGCGCTGGTGTCGCTGCGCCGGCACCTCGACGAGGAGCGCCGGCTCGCGCGCACCGACTCGCTGACGGGCGTCGCCAACCGGCGTTCGTTCCGGCACGAATGCGCGCGCGAGATCGAGCGCTGCCGGCGGTTCGGGCAGCCGTTCTCGCTGGCCTACATCGACGTCGACGGCTTCAAGTCGATCAACGACCGGCTCGGTCACCAGAGCGGCGACGAGCTGCTGCAGGCGGTCGCGCACACGCTGGCCTCGGGCGTGCGCCGGGTCGACGTGGTGGCGCGGCTCGGCGGCGACGAGTTCGCGCTGCTGCTGCCGGGCACCGACGGCGTCGGCGCCGCGGTGCTGATGGCCAAGTTGCGGAGCGTGCTCGACGACGGCCTGCGGCGCACGTTCGGCGTCGGCTGCAGCATCGGCTGCCTGACGGTGCTGAGCCAGTCGCCCGACGTCGACGAGCTCATCGCCCGCGCCGATCGGCTGATGTACGAGGTCAAGCAGGGCGGGCGCGGGCAGCTGCGCCACCAGACCCTGCCGCAGGGCGTCGAGGTCGACGTCGCCGGCCGCTCGCCGCGGCGGCGGGCCGACTGACCGGCGGCGCGACGGATGGACGCCGCGCGGATCAGTCGACGCGGCCGACGCCGGCGTTGCTGACGGCGCCGATGCCGTTTGCGGCGGCCGGATCGAGCACCAGCGCCTGCGCGCCGAACACCACCGCGCGCAGCGCGGGATCGGCGGGGATGCCGAGCGCGAACGCGGCCGCGGCGGCGCCCGGCGCGGGCAGCTGCAGCATGGTCAGCGCCGGGTCGGGCGCGATCCAGGCGCGGCAGCCGGCGAGCCCGATGCCGTCGAGGGCGACGGGCAGCGGCGCCGCGTTCCACTGCGTGACGTCGACCCCGAGCAGCAGCAGGACGGCGACGGCGGGTGCCGGCGGCAGCGCCGACACGCGCAGGCCGAGGGTGCCGCCGAGCGCCGGCACCGCGCCGAGGGTCGCGTCGGCGTCGAGGCGCGGCGTCCCGCCGCGGCCGCTGCACCCGGTGCCGTAGGGCGACCAGGTGGGCACCGCGGCCGGCTCGAGCTCGCGCGCGACGCTCGACACCTCGCCGTTCCGCGTGCCGCCGTGCAGCACCGCGCGGTGGCGGGTGTCGTCGTAGGTGGCGGCCCACCACGTGCGCGGCAGGGGTTCGTCGGCGGCGGCCAGCAGCTGCCAGGCGACGCCGTCGAATTCCCAGGTGTCGGCGCCGGCGGCGCCCGACGTGCCGCCGATCATGCGCACGCGGGCGGCGGTGACGTCGTACCACATGGCGTGCACCGCCCGCGCCGGCGGCCGCACCGGGACGGTCACCGGCTGCCAGCTGGCGCCGTCGAACTCCCAGGTCTCGTCGCTCGGGGTCGTCGTCGCGCCGGTCGACACGTCGCCGCCGAACAGGACCGAGCGCGCCCGCGCGGCGTCGTAGGCCATCGCGGCGTACCTGCGGCTGGACGGCCCGCCAGCCGAGGAGATCTGCTGCCACGTGACGCCGTCGAACTCCCAGGTGTCGCCGAGCGACGTGAACGTGTTGCCGAACCCGCCGAACACGACGGCGCGGCCGCGGCCGCTGTCCCAGGTCATGGCGTGGCCGCTGCGCGCCGGCGGGCTCGTCGGGGTCGCGATCGGTGCCCAGTCGGTGCCGTCGTACCGCCAGGTGTCCGCGAGCTGCTGGAACAGTTGCCCGCCCCCGAACAGCAGCACGTGGCCGCGCGTGCGGTCCCACACCATGCCGTGGCCCGAGCGCGGGGCGGGCGACGTCGCCGTGATGCGCCGCTGCCAGCGTCGTCCGTCGAGCTCCCAGGTCTTTGCGTCCTCGAGCGCCGTGCCGGCGTTCGCGCCGGCGATCCCGGCGAACAGGACCGTGCGGCCGCGCCGTCCGTCGTGGGCCATGGCGTGGCCGATGCGCGGCCCGGGCGAGTCCCAGCGCGACCAGTTCTGGCCGTCGAACTCGAGCGTGTCGTCGATCGCCGGGCCGGACGTCGCGCCGCCGTGCACGATCATCGCGCCGCGGATCAGGTCGTATGCGGCGGCGTGGTTCTGGCGCGCGAACGCGTCGCCGCCGGGCAACGGCGACCACGCCGCGCCGTCGAAGCTCCAGGCGGCCGGCTCGCCGGCGACGGGGGCGCTGCCGAACATCCAGACCGCGCCGCTCGACGGGCTGTAGACCATCTCGTGGTCGACGCGCCCCGCGGGGCCGGTCGCCGCGGCGGGCGCCCAGTCCGCGCCATCGAACTCCCAGGTGTCGGTGCGCAAGGTGCCGGAGTTGTCGCTGCCGCCGAACACGACCAGCCGGTCGCGCGCGAAGTCGAAGGCCGCGGCGTGGCCGGTCCGGCCCGGCGGCGTGGTCGGCGGCGCGAGCCGGCTCCAGCCGTTGCCGTCGTAGGCCCAGGTCTCGGCGTTGTCGCCGGCCGCGACCGCGCCGCCGAACAGGATCGAGCGGCCGCGCTGCAGGTCGTACGTCAACGTGTGGCCGAAGCGCCCGGCTGGTCGCTGCGCCGGCGCCTGCAGCGTCCAGTCGACGCCGTCGAACTCCCACGTGTCGTCGAGGCGCTGGATCAGGCCACCCGCGCCGCCGAACAGGACGATGCGGCCGCGGGCGAGGTCGGCGGCGATCGCGGAGTGGAACCGCGACGGCGGCGCGTTCGGCGGCGTGGCGCGGCGCCAGCGATCGCCGATCCGCAGCCAGGTCGAGCGGGTGGAGCCGTCCCACATCACGGTGGAGCCGGTGATGAGGTCGAAGGTCATGGCGTGTCCCTGGGCCGCTTCGGGCGCCAGCGCGCTCCATTGCTGCGCGCGAGCGAGAGGTGCGGACGCGAGGAGCGACGCGGCGAGCGTCGACAGGGCTTTGCGGAGCGTCGTCATCGTCCGAGCAGCAGGGTCAAGGAGTCACTGAGGGCGAACTGTATCGGTCCGGCCGGCGGGTCGGCGGCCACGAACTGCGCGGTCAGTTCCGCGCCGAGCAGGAACGGGTCGTTCGGCACCGGCGCCGGCAGGCGCGCGGCGCCGGCGGCGTCGGTCACCGCCAGCGGCAGCGCGAACTGGTCGACCTGCACGGTGCAGCCGATCGGCGTCGGCACCGCGAGGCGGCCGACGCGCAGCGCCATGCCGCAGACGACGCCCGGCGCTGCGTCGCGCAGGGTGAACGCGAAGCCGCCGTTGCCGAGCCGCGGCAGGCCGTCGGTGCCGATGTGCGGCCGGCTGCCGCCGGGGTGGCCGCACGGCGCGCCGAACACGCGCGCCAGCACCGCGGCGGTGCCGACCAGCGGCAGCGCGAACGGCTCGGCGCCCGACGCACCGTCGTCGAGCGCGAGCACCAGCCGGGCGCCCGCGACGGCGCCGACGGGCCCGGCGCCGCCGCGCGGCAGCGGCCATCCGCTGCGCGGTCCGGCAAACGCGTCGACGAGGCGCCGCGTGCCCTGCAGCGTGCCGTCGGTGATCCACGGTTCGATGCCGGCCGCGTCGGCGGCGTCGAACACGAGGTGGCGGCCGTCGCCCGCGGCCAGTAGCCCGGTCGGGGTCGCGATCGCCGGCGCCGACGCGGCGTCGAGCGGCAGTGTGCCGGCCGGCGTGCCGTCGGTGCGCCACAGGCGCCGGCGCGCGCCGTCGCTGGCGGTGAAGTAGAGCAGGTCGTCGGCGCGCGTCAGCAGGTCCGGTTCGCTGCGGCCGGCGCCGGGCGCGAGGTCGGCCAGCGGCGAGGGCGGATTGAGACCGTCGGTGCGCCACGGCTCGCCCGAGCCGCCGTCGACGAACACGCATTCGCCGCCGACGGCGCCGAGCGGCGCCAGCGCGGTCAGCGACAGGCCGCTCGACACCGTGCGCACGGTGGCGCCGGTGCCGGCCGGCAGCACGACGGTCAGTCCCGCCAACGGCAGCACCAGCGGCGGCACGCCGAGCGTCGCACGCCACGCGAACCACACGTGGTCGGCGTCGGCCGCGACGTCGAGCAGCACCGGCGGATTGCCGCCGGCGCGGAACACCTCGGTGGTGCCGGCCGCGGAGCCGTCGGTGCGGAACACGCGCAGCAGCAGCGGATCGGCGGCCGCGAACACCAGCTGGTCGCCCATCGCGGTGAGCGCGGTGGGGGCGACGTTCAGCGCCAACAGCGTCGCGGTGCCGGCGGCGGTGCCGTCGCTGCGCAGCAGCGCGTTCGCGGTGGTGAGGTACAGCGCGTCGCCGGCAGCCGTCAGCTCGACGCCGAACGTCCCGGGGACCTCGAGGCGCGTTCCGGCCGGGGTGCCGTCGCTGCGCCACAGGCCGCCGCCCGCCGTGAACCACGTGGCGTCGGCGAACGCGACGAACCGCGCGGCAGGGAGCCCGGTCGGCCCGGGCACCGTGTCGGCGAGTCGCGCCGTGCCGCCCGGCGTCCCGTCGCTGACCCACGGCTCGCGCCCGACCACGCCGTCGTCGGCGGTGAAGAACGCGAGGCCGCGGCTGCTGGCGAAGTCGCGCGGCGAGCTGGCCGCGGGGCGCAACGGTCGCAGCGGCGCGGTGCCGGCAGGGGTACCGTCGGACGCGAACGGGCGCGCGTCGCCCGTGCCGTCGTCGGCGACCAGCAGCATGCCCGATCCGAGCGCGACCGCGCTCCGCGGCGTCGACGGCTCGGGGCCCGGCCGCAGGTCGCCCACCGGCTCGACCACCAGCGTGACCGGATCGACGCGCCACGGCTCCAGGCCGAACCCCGCCGCCGTCATCGCGAACCACAGCGAGCCCGGCCGCGCGCCGAGCGGCGCGAACGCGGCGCCGCTCGCTCCCGGCGTCAGGTCGGCGACCAGGTCGGCGCTGCCCGGGCTGCCGTCGGTGCGCCACAGCTCGCGGCCGAACACGCCGTCGTCGGCTGCGAAGAACAGCTGGCCGCCGGCGCTGCCGAGCAGCAGCGGCACCGAGCCGGCGGCGCCCGATCGCACGTCGGCGACCAGCCAGAGCCCGGCGCCGTCGGTCGCGAACAGCTCGTCGCCGAGCGGCGACACGGTGACGAACGCGTAGCGCGCGCCGACCACCGCGTGGTCGGTGATCGCCCGATCGGACAGCAACGCCGCGGTGCCGGCCGCCGTGCCGTCGGTCCGCCAGAGCGAGCCGTCGACCGCGCCCGGGCCGGCGACGCAGTACACCAGCAGGCCGTTCACCGCCTCCATGCGCAGCGGCTGCGCGCCGCCGGCGCCGGCGCTGACCGGCGCGGTGCCGCTCGCGGTGCCGTCGGTGCGCCACAGCCGGAACGGCGCGGTGTCGGCGGTTCGGCCGGGGAAGAACAGCAGGCCCGCGGCGGCGCGCAGCTCGGTCGGCACCGGCGGCGGCAGCAGGCCGGGCACCCCGTCGCCGGGACCGGGCACCAGGTCGACGACGACGTCGGTGCCGGCGCCGGTGCCGTCGGTGCGCCACAGCTCGGCGCCGCGCGCTGCGTCGCGGGCGACGAAGTACAGCAGCCCGCCGGGGCCGGGCTCGAACGCGCGCAACGCCGGCACGGCCTCGAGGCCGCCACGCACCAGCAGCGTGCCCGCCGCCGTGCCGTCCGTGCGCCAGAGCCCGGGCTGCTGGTGGCGCGGCCCGCCGAAGAAGTACACGGCGCCGTTCCAGGCGAACGTCGCGGCGCCGATCGCGTCGAGCGGCAGCACCGGCCAGGTGCCGGCGTCGGTGCCGTCGGAACGCCACAGCAGGCGGCCTTCGTCGACGTCGCCGACGGCGGCGAACAGCGCGACCGCGCCGAGCACGCCGAGCGGCTCGGCCGCCGCGAGCACCCGGCTCGCCGCGCCGGGGCGCACGTCGCGCAGGAGCTGCTGCGCCGGCAGCGCGGCGAGCGGAAGCAGGGCCGCGGTCACGCGCAGCCCGAGCTGGAACGAGCGGATGGTCACGGCGAGCCTCCTGCGCGGCGCGCCCCGGTGGTGCGGGGCGCGCTCGACGGAACGGGGGGTGGAGCAGGGAGGCGCGCCGGCGGCCGGCGGCCGTTGCCGGTCAGCGGCCCAGCAGCGCCGTCATGCCGTCGCTCAACGTGAAGTGCGCCGGTCCCGCGGGCGGGTCGACGGCGACGAACTGCGCCGCCAGCTCGACGCCGAGGAAGAACGTGCTGCTCGGGATCGCCACGCCGACGCGGGCATCGCCCAGCCCGTTCGTGAACGTGAACGGCAGGCCGACCTGGTCGATCTGCAGCGTGCAGCCGGCCGGGGTCGGGATCTCGGTGCGGCCGATGCCGACGAACACGGCGCACAGCACGTTCGGCGCCGCGCCCTGCATCGTGAAGCCGAAGCCGGCGTTGCCGAGCCGCGGCAGGCCGTCGGCGCCGATCCGCGGGCGGCTGCCGCCCGGGTGGCCGCACGGCGCGCCGTAGGGCCGCGCCAGCACCGCCTCGGCGAGCCGCAGCGGGATGCCCCAGGGCTCGACACCGTGGATGCCGTCGTCGAGCGAGGTGACCAGGGTGGTCCCGGCCACGGCGCCGAACACGGGGTCCGAGCTGGCGGGGCCGACGTTGGCGTCGACGAGACGCCGCGTGGACGCCAGCGTGCCGTTGCTGGCCCAGACCTCGGACCCGGCGGCGTCGCCGTTGGCGAACACCAGGGTCTCACCGTCGTCGGCGGCGAACAGGTTGCGCGGGTTGGAGCTCGGCGCGCCGGGCGCCACGTCGAGCGCGAACGTGCCCGGCAGCGTGCCGTCGGTGCGCCAGACCTCGCGGCCGGTGACGCCGTCGTCGGCCGTGAAGTACAGCAGCTGGCCGACCGCGGTGAGGTCCAGCGGCTTCGAGCCCGCCGCGCCCGGTCGCAGGTCGGCGAACCCCACGGCCGTTGTGGCGCCGACCGTGTGCCACGGCTCCTCGCCGGCCGCGTTGACGAACCACAGTTCGCCCTGGAACGCGGTCAGCCCGTAGAACTGGACCAGCGCCTGCGTGCCCAGGGTCGAGGACGAGAGCACTGTGGAGGCCGAGCCGGTCGCCTGCACCGCGGCGATGCCCTGCTGCACGAAGGTGAAGAGGGACTGCTGGACCAGGCCGTACCAGGAGAACCAGACGTGCTGGTCGTCGCCTGTCATGTGCAGCAGCTGGGCGCTGGAACCGGCCAGCGAGAACACCGACGTGGTGCCGGCGCCCGTGCCGTCGGTGCGGTAGACCTGCAGCAGTTCCGGGGCCGCGACCGCGAACACCAGCTGATCGCCCATCGGCAGGAGCCGCGACGGCGTGCCGACGGTCGCCACCGTGGTCGTGCCGGCCGCGGTGCCGTCGCTGCGCAGCAGCGCGCCGGGCGCGTTCAGGTAGAGCGCGTCGCCGGCGACCGCGAGTTCGCCCAGGAGGCCCAGGCCGGGGATCGCGAGCGCCGTGGTCGCCGGCGTGCCGCGCGTGCGCCACAGGGCGCCGCCGCTGACGAACCAGGTCTCGTCACGGAACTCGACGAACGCCGCGTCGGCGACGCCGCCGGGACCGGCGACGGTGTCGGCCAGCCGCTGCGTGCCGCCCGCCGTGCCGTCGGAGCTCCACGGCTCGCGGCCGGCCACGCCGTCGTCGGCGGTGAAGTAGGCGATGCCGCGGCTGCTGGCGAAGTCGTCGGCGCCGCTGCCGTTCTGGAGCGTCTCGCGCAGGAACCGCGTCCCCGCGGCGGTGCCGTCGCTGAACACCGGCTGGTCGGTGGCCGTGTCGGTCGCAACGAACACCGCGCCGCCGTGGACCGGGGTGAACGCGTACGGAACCGAGCCGGTCGCGCCCGGCACGAGGTCGGCGACCGGCACGGTGCCCGCGGCGGTGCCGTCGCTGCGCCACGGCTCGAAGCCGGTGCCGCTGGCGTTGGCGGCGAACCACAGCTCGTTGCCCACCGCGGTCATGTTGCCGATCTGCATCGAGCCCGAGCCCGGGACCAGGTCGGCCACCAGCTGGGCGCTCAGGGGGGAACCGTCGGTCTTCCACAGCTCGGTGCCGAGCCCCGCCGACGTCGCCAGCAGATAGAGCGTGTTGCCGACGACCGTGAAGCTGTTCGGGTGCGACGGCGAGATGCCGGGGTTGATGTCGCCGACCAGGGCGAACGTGAACCCGTCGGTCATGTAGAGCTCGTTGCCGGCCACGCTGTTGACGACCGCGTACACGTAGCGGCCGTTCACCACCGCGTGGTGGCTGGCGCTGACGCCGGTCTGGATGAGCACGGTGCCCGGGTCGGTGCCGTCGGTGCGGTAGAGGCCGACGGGGGCGCCGCCGGGCTGCTCGGCGACGTACACCATGTGCGCGCCGATCGCCTCCATCGAGTGGGCCTTGCCGCCGCCCGCGCCGGCGGTGAACTGCACGGTGCCGGCGGCGGTGCCGTCGGTGCGCCAGGTGCGCACGACGCCGCCGCTGGTGTCGCGCCCGGGGAAGAACAGGTAGCCGGCCGCCGCGCGCATCTCGATCTCGTTGCCGTTGGCGCCCTGGGAGCCGGCGGGCACGCCGTAGCCCGGGCCGGGCAGCAGGTCGACGACCATCTGGGTGCCGGCGGCGGTGCCGTCGGTGCGCCACAGCTCGGCGCCGTGGTCGAAGTCGTTGGCGAAGAAGTAGAGCAGGCCGCCGGGTCCGGGCTCGAAGGCGCGGGTCGGCGTGATGCCCTGGATGCCGTCGCGCAGCCGCACGGTGCCCTGGCGCGTGCCGTCCGTGCGCCACAAGGCGCCCGTCGTCTGCGGGAACGGCGCACCGGCGAAGAAATAGAGCGCGCCGTTCCACTCGAAGGCCGCCAGCGGCGCGACCTCGCCGATGACGAAGGTGCCGGCGTCGGTGCCGTCGGAGCGCCACAGCCGAGAGCCGTTCGCGTCGTCGCGCGCGCCCAGGATCGCGACGCCGCCCAGCGAACCGAGCGGTCGGCCGAGGTGGAGCGGCGTCGGGTTCGGCCCGGTGCCGGGGAATGCGTCGCGCAGGAGTCCCTGCGCGGCCGCGGTCGGAGCGCACAGGGCCAGCGCCAGCGGCGCGGCGAGGGTGAGGAGCGAGGAGGGGGCCTTCATGGGTTCACCTTGGGGGACGAAGGAACCGGGGTCGGACGACCGGCCGACGGCTGGTCGACGAGGGCGACGGCCAGCGGACGGCCAGCGGACGATCGCGCAGGGGGTTCGGCCGCCCAGGCGGCGCGGGCCCCCGACGACGCGCCGGCAAGCAAAGCCGGTGCCGCGCGCGCAGAACCGGTCACGGCACCGCCCCGCCGCGCTCGACGATGGCGCGCGACTCGGCGAACACCGCGCGCAGGATGCGGTCGAGCGCCGCGGGTTCGAATCCGTCCGCGGGTGCCGCGGCAAGCGCCGCCAGCATCGCGCGTTCGCGCGCGTCGTCGACGGCCGGCAGGCCGGTCGTCGCCTTGTGGCGGGCGATCGCGCGGCACAGCCGTGCGCGCCGGTGCAGCACCTGGCAGAGCTCGGCGTTGAGCGCGTCGATCTCGGCGCGCAGGCGCAGCAGTTCGTCGGTCGGGGGCAGCGGGTGCTCCTCGAGGAGGGCCGGGTGCGCCACCATACCGGCTTCCGGCGCCGTCGGCGACCGAGGACGGCGTCGAGCGGGTCGCTGCGCGGGAACAGGCCGGGACCGGCGGGCGGGTCGACGGCGACCCACCGCGGCGCCAGGTCGATGCCCGGGAACACGGAGCGGGAGGGAACCGGGAGGCCAAGGCGCGAGAGCGTCGAACGCCCGGCGCCGGCGAAGGCGGCAGCCGTCGCGCCGTCGGTCGTTCGCGACCGGGCTGGCCACACTGGGCTGGCCACACTGGGCTGGATTGCCGCGGCGCGTCGGCGACCGGATACTGCGCGCCGCCCGTGGCCGCTCCTCCGTCCCCCGATCCTCCGAGTCCGCCTCGCGTCCGCCGCGACGTCCGCCCCGAAGTGCTCGCCCCCGCCGGCTCACCGGCGGCGCTGCAGGCGGCGCTGCAGAGCGGCGCCGACGCGGTGTACTTCGGCCTGCAGGACGGGTTCAACGCCCGCGCACGCGCGGCGAACTTCACGCTCGACGAGCTGCCGGACACCGTGGCGCGGATCCATCGGGCCGGCGCGCGCGCCTACGTGACGATGAACACCCTGGTGTTCGAGCCCGAGCTCGAGCACGTCGAGCGGGTGCTGCGCCGGCTCGCCGCGAGCGGCGTCGACGCGCTGATCGTGCAGGACCCGGCGGTGTGCCTGCTGGCGCGTGCGATCTGCCCGGCGCTCGAGCTGCACGCCAGCACGCAGATGACCATCAGCGACGCCGACGGCGCGCGCTTCGCCCAGGGCCTCGGCGTCACCCGGGTGGTGGTGCCGCGCGAGCTGTCGGTGCGCGAGATCGAGCAGTTCGCCGCGGGCACCGACGTCGAGCTCGAGGTGTTCGTGCACGGCGCGCTGTGCGTGTCGTGGAGCGGGCAGTGCCTGACCAGCGAGGCGTGGGGCGGCCGTTCGGCCAACCGCGGCCAGTGCGCGCAGAGCTGCCGCATGCCGTACGAGCTGGTCGTCGACGACGAGGTGCGCGACCTCGGCGACGTGAAGTACCTGCTGAGCCCCAAGGACCTCGCCGGCGTGCGCGCGATCCCCGAGCTGGTGGCGCTCGGCGTGCACGGGCTGAAGATCGAGGGCCGGCAGAAGGGGCCGCAGTACGTGGCCACCGCGACGGCGGGCTACCGGCGCTGGGTCGACGCGATCCTCGGCGGCGCCGACCGCAAGGCCGCCGAGCGCCAGCTCGCGCAGGACCTGCTGGCGATGTCGCTGTCGTACACGCGCGGCTTCGGCGACGGCTTCCTCGGCGGCAGCGACCATCAGACGCTGGTCGAAGGGCGGTTCCCGAAGCACCGCGGCGTCTACGTCGGCCGCGTCGTGCGGCGGCAGGGCGACACCGTGGTGGTGCGCGCGGAACCCGGCGGCCGGCCGTGGACCGGCGGACTCGGCCTCGATCGCCGCGCCGCGGGGCCCGAGGGCGAACCCAGCGCGCCGCTGCCGACGACGGCGGCGGCCGCGCCGCTCGAGCTGCGCGCCGGGATGGGCGTGGTGTTCGACCAGGGCCGGCCCGAGCGCGCCGAGCCCGGCGGGCCGGTGTTCGGCGTCGAGCGGATCGGCGACGAGCTGCACCTGCGCTTCGGCCGGCGCGACAAGGGCCAGCCCGGGCCCGACCTCGCCGCGGTGCGCGTCGGCGACCGCGTGTGGGTCACCAACGACGGTGCGCTGGCCGCCGCGGCCGAGCGCGTCGTGACCGCCGCCGAGCCCGGCGGGCGCGTGGCGGTGTCGCTCGCGGTGACCGGCGCCGACGGCGCGCCGCTGGTGGCCACGGCGCGCTGTGGCGCGTTCGTCGCCGAGGCGCGCAGCGCCGCCGCGCTGCAGCCGGCCACCGGCGCCGGGCTCGACGCGGCGCTGCTGCGGCAGAAGCTCGGCGCGTTCGGCGGCACGCCGTTCCGGCTCGACGGGCTCGACTGCGCGGCGCTGCCGCCGGGGCTGCACCTGTCGCCCGTCGAGCTCAAGGACCTGCGCCGGCAGCTGGTGCAGGCGTTGCTGCCGCAGCTCGAGCGCGGCCCGGTTCGGCGCGTCGACCCGGCGCCGGCGCTGCCGCGGCTCCGCGCCGCCGCCGAGCCGGCCGCGGAGCGGACCGCCGCGCCCGGCGAGGCGCAGCTGGTGCCGCTGGTGCGCAGCGACGCGCAGCTCGCGGCCGCGATCGCGCACGGCGTGGCGGAGGTCGAGCTCGACTGGATGGAGTTCACCGGCCTCGGCCGCGCCGCCGAACGCGCGCGCGCGGCCGGCGTCGCGGTGACGATCGCGACGCCGCGCGTCGGCAAACCCGGCGAGGAGGCGCTGCTGGACCGCATCCTGCGGCTCGAGCCCGACGGCGTGCTGGTGCGCCACTGGGGTGCCTTGATGCGGCTGTGCCGCGCGCGCGCGGCCGGCCGCGGGCCGCGGCTGCACGGCGACTTCTCGCTGAACGTCACCAACTCGCCGACCGCGCGCCACGTGCTCGGGCTCGGCCTCGACACCGTGACCGCGTCGTTCGACCTCGACGACGACCAGCTGCGCGCGCTGCTGGCCGCGGCGCCGCGCGGCCGCGTCGCCGTCGTCGTGCACCATCGCATCCCGACGTTCCACACCGAGCACTGCCTGTACTCGCACCTGCTCAGCAACGGTCGCGACTTCCGGTCCTGTGGGCGCCCGTGCGAGCGGCACCAGATCGCCGTGCAGGACCACCAGCAGCGGCGCCACCCGGTGATCGTCGACGTCGGCTGCCGCAACACCGTGTTCCACTGCGAGCCGCAGCAGGCGGCCGGGCAGGTGCCGGCCCTGCTGGGCGCCGGGGTGCGGCGGCTGCGGGTCGAGTTCGTGCGCGAGGACGAAGCGGCGTGCCGCGCCGCACTGTCGGCCTGGACCGCGCTGCTCGACGGCGACCTCGACGCGGAGGGGCTCAGCCGGCGCACCGGCGCGCACGCGCAGATCGGCGTCGCGCAGGGGCGGATGCGCCTCTTGACCGAGTAGCCGCGTCGGGTCGGCGAGCCGAATCGCGCGAACTCCGGCGCGCGGAGCCCGGTTGGTCGGCCGCGGGCCAGCGGCTACCATGCGGCGACCCCCTGGTGCGCCGCGACCGAGAGAATCGAGTGCCAGCACCGCGACTCCCTCTGCCTGCCCTGCTCGCTGTCGTCCTGCTGGGTGCCGCCGCGTCGGCGCCGGCCCAGGACCCGTCGACCGATCGCGCGATCGCGCGCGCCGTCGACGATCTCGCCGAGCCGTCCCGCGCGCGCGCTGCGGCGGCGACGCTGCTGCGTCACGACCCCGAGACGGTGGTGCCGCGACTGGCGGCGCTGGTGATCGTGCCGCAGCGCTACGTCGAACCGCGCCAGCGGGTGCTGGCGTCGCTGTTCGTGCTCGGTCGGTTCGGCGCGGCGGCCCGGCTCGCGGTCCCGGCGCTGCTGAACGCGGTCCGCGACCGCGACTGGGGCGTCGCCGACCAGGCGCTGTGGGCGCTGGCCGAGGTCGGTCAGTACGGCGACGAGGCCGAACGCGAGGCCTGGGCGGCGGAGATCGCCGGCACGCACCTGACCGCGCGGGTGGCGCGCGAACGCCTGCGGCTCGGCCGCTGCCGTGACGCCGCGGTGGTGGCGGCGGGCATCGGCGCCGAGGAGCCCGCCGCGGTGACCGCCGCGTGCTTGCTGCTGCAGCCGCCGCTGCCGGGGCCGCTCGCGGGCGGTCCGGCGCGCGAGTCGCTGCGCGAGCTGCTGCACGCGCGGCTCGCCGAGGCGCTGGCGCCGGCGGAGTTCCCGTGGCAGCAGCCGCCGCTGCGCAGCGCCGCCAGCGCGCTGGCGGCGGCATGGACGGAGTGCGCCGCCGCCGGCGTCGGCGACGTGCTGGTCGGCCGCGGGCTGCTGCAGCACTTCGACGCCCGGCTGCGCCGCCGGGGCCTCGACCAGATCGAGCCGCTCGGCGCGGCGTCCCTGGCCGAGCGCGCCGAACTGCTGCCGCTGCTGTTCGATGCGGACGCCGAGATCCGGCAGGTGGCGGCGTGGGCGTTCGGCAGCTTCGGCGCGCGCGGTCTGCCGGCGCTGCCCGGGCTGCGTCGGCTCGGCGGCCTCGACGGCGACGTCGGCGTGCGCATGGCCTGCGCCGCGGTGGCCGACGACGTGCTGCAGGCGCACGGCAGCGGCGAGCACGCGCCGCTGCTGGCCGCGATCGACGCGCGGCTGCGCGGTCGCGCCGACCAGCCGCTGGAGCTGCCACGCGACGCATTCGGCTGCGAGCTCCTTTGCGAGGTGCTGTGCGGCGCCGAATGGACCGAGGCAGCGGTCGTGCGCCGGCTGCTGCCGACGCCGCCGGCCGGGACCGTGGTGCCCGCGGCGCTGCGCGCGGCGGTGCTGCGGTACGCGGTCAACACCGACCCCGAGCTGCGCCTCGTGGCCGCGACCTGGCTGGCGCGCCACGCGCGCCCTGCCGACGCCGACCTCGAACGGCACCTCGACGCGATCGCCGAGTTCCGCGGCGTCGTCGACCCCGCGTTCGTCGAGATGCTGGCCTGGGTGCGCGCCGGCCCGGGCGCCGCGCCGACGGCGCTGCTGACGGCGTTGCAGCACCCGAGCCCGCGCGTCGTGGTGCGCGCCGCGTGCGAATGGCTGCAGCTCCCGGCGGCGGCACCGTTCGACGCCGGGGTGGCGCGGCGCCTGCTCGAGCAGGTCGAGCGCGGCGCGCGCGACGACTTCTGGCTGCTCGGCGTCGACCTCGGCCCGGAGGTGCGCGCCGCCGCGACGCTGCTGCTGGTGGCGCACGGCGAGGACGGCGTCGATCGCGGCGCGCTCCGCCTGGTGGCGCCACCCGGCGTCGACCGGGCCGAGTGGCTCCTGGCCGACCACCCGCGCGCCGAATGCGCGGCGCTGGCGCGGCGGCTGGAGGCGCAGGTGCAGGAACTGCTCGAGGTGCCGGCCGGAGTCGCGCTTCGATGAGGTGGGGCGAGTTCCCCTGCTGGATGGCGGCGCTGGGTTGTGCTGGCGTCGTCGGCGCGCAGTCCGCCGCCGAGCGCGCGCTGGCGGAGGCGGCCGCCGCCCTGGGGGATCCGGGGCAGAGCGAGGCCGCGTTCGAGGAGCTGCTCGCCGCCGGACCGCGTGCCGTGCCGGCGCTGATCGCCGTACTGCGGACCTGCCAGCACGGCGAACGCGATCCCGACGCCGGCGCGGCCGCGGCGCTGCGGCTGCTCGGTCGGTTCGGCGGGGGCGCGGGCTCGGCGCTGGTCGACGTGCGGCGCTGCCTCGCGTTCGGCACGGTGTCGATGCGCAACGCGGCGATGGAGGCGATGGCGGAGATCGCGGCGCAGCTGCGCGATCCGCGCACCTGCCGCGAGTGCCTCGACTGGCTCGACCTGCAGCGCACGCCGGAGCTGGACCGGGCCGTCTACGAGATGGCGCTGGTGCGCCTGCGGCTCGGCGCCGGCGAGGACCTGGCCATGACCCTCCGGTTCGACGACACGCGCGGCGCGCCCCGGTTCTGGGGGTCGGCCGGCACGTTCGCGGCCGTCGTGCGCGCGCTGGCCTGTGGCACCGTGCCGCCGACGCCCGCGATCCTCGTCGAACTGCGCCGGCAGCTGACGCTGGCGGTCGAGCGGTGCGCGCAGCCGTGGTACGAACGGCGCTGGTACCGCGGCGTGGCCGGCGAACTGGCGGTGCTGCTCGAGCGGCGCGGCCAGCCGCTCGCGGGCGACGTCGCGCTCGGGCAGCTGCTGCACCGCGACGCGCCGGTGCGCCTGCGCGCGCTGCGGGCGCTGGTGCCGCACGGCCTGCACGGCGATGCGCAGCGCCTGGTCGCGGTGGAGCTGCTGTGGGACCCGAGCGCCGCGGTGCGGCGCGCCGCGCGGCAGGCGCTGGTCGATCTCGGCGCCGACGGCCTGATCGGGCTGCGCGCGCTGCGCGCGTTCGCGCGCGAAGGCGGCGACGAGGCCGCGGCCAGCGAGCGTGCGGCCGACGCGGTGCTGGCGGCGGCGGGCGTCGGCGACGATGCGCTGCGCACGGTGCTCGTCGAACTCGACGACGCCGTGCGCCAGCGCTCCGTGCCGCAGCGCGCGGCGGCGGCGCCGGCCGCGGCGATGCCGGCGATCGCGGCCGTGGTCTGGGGCTGCCGCGGCGCCACCGCGCAGGAGCTCGAGCCGGTGCTGGCGTTCGCGGGCAGCCGCGCCGGCGGCGACGCGCAGGTCGCGGTGGCGGCGCTGCAGCTCCTGTCCGTCGCCGACGCCGCCGCCAGCGCGGTCGTGCTGACGGCGCTGCCGCGATTCGCGGTCGGGCTGCGGGCGGCCGGCCTCGACGTCCGCTGGGAGCTGGCGATGGCGGCGAACGCCAACCAGGCGATCGATCCGGCGCTGGCGCTGGCGGTGACCGTGCCGTTGGCGGTCGGGCCGGGGGTCGACGAGCAGGAGTGCATCGCCCGGCTCGCGGCCGCCAACGCGCGCTTCGTGGTGCGCGTCGCGGCGGAACTGATCGCGCGCGGCCGGGCGGGTGCGCCGGGCGTCGACGCCGCCATCGCCGCCGCGCGCGGCGCCGCGAACGAATGGGACGCGCGCAGCCTGTCTTGGATGCTGCCCGAGTTCGGCGACGGCCAGCGTTTCCACCGGATCCCCGACAGGTTCGGCGGCTGGGGCTACGGCAGCTGGGGCTCGGCGCGCGCCGAGTTCGACCTGGCGCTGGCGCTGCTCGAAGCGGCCGGCGGCGCGTCGCCGGTCGTGCCTGCGTCGGCCGTCGCGACCGCGCGCGCGGTGTGGCCGACGGCGCCCGGCGGCGATGCCGACGCCGCGCAACTGGCCGAGTGGCTGGTCGCGAGTTCGCCGGCGGAGCTGGCGGCGTTCGCGATGGCGCTCGAGGACCACGCTGCGGCCGCGTCGGCGCTGCGCTGAGCCAGCCTGGTTCGCGACGGTCTAGCCGCCCGGCGGCGCCTGCCGCCGCGCCGTTCCGAGCCGCGCCAGGAACCGGCAGTACGACGCCGCGAACGCGCACGCGCCGTGCCACACGGTGCGCAGCCACCACGGCGTCGAGCTGGAGCTCTCCGCCGGCAGCATGCCCTCGAGCACGCCGCCGAGCACCAGCGTCAGGGTGCCGGCGATCATCGCCGCCAGCAGCGCGACGGTGGTCGGGTTGGCGCCGGCGGGCAGCACCAGCTGGCGCTCGGGGCCGCGCAGCCGCGCCATCACCACCTGCAGCGCGAACGCGGCCGCGATCAGCACGGCGAAGTCGAGGCCGCCGAGCCCGAGGTCGTGGAACTGCGCGAAGCCGGCGATCCACAGCACGGCGATCGCCGTGGGCAGCACGCGCAGCAGCCGCAGCCACGGCCCGGGCCGCGGCGGCGTCGGAGGGGGCGCGGCGGTCACTGCGCGCCGCCCGCCGCTTCGATCTGGACCAGGACCTTGAGGGTGCCCTTCTGCGCCGCGCGCGCGAACGCCGCCGGGCCGTCGTGCAGCGGGAACCGCGCGGCGACCAGCCGGTCGACCGGGACCTTGCCCTGCGCGAGGACCTCCAGCGCCGGCGCGAACGCGCCGCACCGCGAGCCGAGCAGCCGCAGCTCGTGCACGACCAGCAGGCTCAGGTCGGCCTCGGTGGGTCGTTCGGTCGTGGTCTTCAGCACGATCGTGCCGCGCGGCCGCACCATCGACAGCAGCCGCGGCAGCACCTGCGGGTTGCCGGTGGCGTCGACCGCGAGGTCGAACGCGGCGGCGGCCGCGGCGGGCGCGCTGCCGGGCTCGAGCCAGTCGGTCTGCAGGCGGGTGTCGGGCGGCAGCAGGCCCTGCCGCTCGCGGTGGCGACCGGCGACGGTGACCTCGCAGCCGCCGAGGTGCAGCGCCCAGGCGCACAGGATGCCGAGCTTGCCGTCACCGGCGACCAGCGCGCGCCGGTGCCGCGCGAGGTCGACGTCGGCGCCGATGTGCAGCGCTGCGGCAAGCGGCTCGACGAACGTCGCGGCGTCGTCGGCGACCGCGTCGGGCACCGCCAGCAGGTTGCGGTCGGGCAGCGCCAGCCGTTCGGCGAACGCGCCGGGGTGGTCGACGATGCCGAGCACGGTGCGCTCGGGGCAGTGGCGGCTGTCGCCGGCGCGGCACACCGCGCACTCGCCGCAGCCGGCGTTGATCTCGCCGACGACGCGCTTGCCCTGCAGCGGCCCGTCGAGGGCGCGGCCGACGAACTCGTGCCCCGGCACGCCGGTGAAGCCCATGTAGCCCTTGGCCAGCGCCTGGTCGGTGGCGCAGATCCCGGCCTGCAGCACCTGCACGCGCGACCAGCCCGGGCGCTGTCGCGGCTCGGGCAGGTCCTGGCGCAGGGTCAGCGTTCCGGATTCGAGGTAGAGGCCACGCACGCGGCGCGCGATCGTACGGCGCCGGCCGGCCGGACGCCAAGGACGACGCCCGTTCTGCGCGCCGCGCCCGGCGCGCCGGCCGCGGACCCCGGTCAGGGAGACTCAGCCGCCGTAGCTCTCGTCGGGGCCCGGGAACGCGCCCTGGCGCACGTCTTGGGTGTAGCTCGCCACGGCGCGGGTGATCTCCTGCGCCAGCTCGAGGTAGCGCCGCACGAACCGGGGCCGGAACCGCGTGAACATGCCGAGCATGTCGTGGGTGACCAGCACCTGGCCGTCGCAGCCAGGGCCGGCGCCGATGCCGATCACCGGGATCGCCACCGCCTCGGCGAGCCGCCGGCCGAGATCGGCCGGCACCTTCTCGACCACCAGCGCGAACGCGCCGGCCTGCTCGAGGGACCTGGCGTCGTCGAGGATCTGCTGCGCCTCGGCCGCGTCCTGGCCGCGCGCCTTGTAGCTGCCGAACTGGTGGATGCTCTGCGGCGTGAGCCCGACGTGGCCCATCACCGGGATGCCGGCCTGCACCAGGCGCTCGACGGTGGGCGCGAACACGCGGCCGCCCTCGAGCTTGACCGCCTCGACGCGGCCCTCCTTGAGCAGGCGTCCGGCGTTGCGCAGCGCGTCCTCGACGCTGACCTGGTAGCTCAGGAACGGCATGTCGCCGACCACGAACGCGCGTTCGACGGCGCGGCTCACCAGCTCGCAGTGGTAGACCATCTGGTCGACGGTCACCGGCACGGTGGTGTCGCGACCCTGCAGCACGGTCGCCAGCGAGTCGCCGACCAGGATCACGTCGACGCCGGCCTGGTCGAGCAGGTGGGCGAACAGGTGGTCGTAGGCCGTGAGCGTCGCGATCTTCTCGCCGCGGGCCTTCATCTCGCGCAGCGCCGCGGTGGTGATCTTGGTGCGGGCCATCGTCCGACCTGTTCCTGCCGGTGCTACCAGTCGCCGAAGGTGTCGTCGGGCGGCGGCGGCGGCGCGTCGTCGGGGCCGTCCCCGCCCGGCGGCGGCGGCGGCTTGTAGTCGTCGCGGCCCTCGTCCGGCAGACGCGGGCCGCGCCGCTTCGGCCGGCTCTTGCCCTCGACGATCGAGCCGAACGTCGGCACGCGCTTCGGGTCGAGCTCGATGTCGAACGCGCTCAGGTCCAGCTGCTTGGGCTCGAGCACCTCGACCTTGCCGCGCCGATCGCGGCCGCGGGGCACGACGTCGACGTCGCGGCCGCCGGGGTGGTCGCGGCGATCGCGCCCGCGCTTCTTGCGGCCGCCGCGGCGGTCGCCGTCGCGGTCCCGCTCCCGGTCGCGACCGCGTCGGCCGCGGGTCTTGCCGCGGTCGCCCTTGCGGTCGTCGCCCTTGCGCTCGTCGGCTGGGCGCTCGTCGGCTGGGCGCTCCTTCGGCGCCGGCGCGCGCGGCGCCTGCTCGGCGGCGGCGTCCTCCGGGCGGTCGCCGCCGCGGTCCTTGCCGCCGCGACGGCGCCGGCGGCGGCGCTTGCGCCGGGCGCCGCCCTCGGTGGCGGTGTCGGCGCCGCGCTCCGCGCGCTCGCCTTCTTCGCCTTCGCCTTCGTCGTCGTCGCGGGGTTCGTTCGCGAGATCGCCGTCCGCGTCGTCGGCGGCCTCCCGGCCGTCGAAGTCCGCGTCGTCGGCCGACGGCTCGTCGTGTTCGCGCTCGTCGTCGGGCCCGTAGTCGGACCGGTCCGCGTGCGTCGCGGTGCCGCCCTCCTCGCGCTCGTCGCGCGCCTCGCCGCCGCGGCGGCGGCGACGACGCCGGCGGCGCCGCGAGCGGGGTTCGCCTTCGGCCCGGTCGTCCGCGCCGTCCGGTTCGCCGCGACCCATCTCCCGGCGATCCTGCTCCGCACCGGTGTCCTCGCCGTCGTCGTCCGCGGCCTCGTCGCCCGCTTCCGCCGCGTCGAACTCCGGATCCGCGGGTCCGGCGACCTTGCCGCCGCCGTTGCGCGCGAGGGCCTGCCACTCGGCGACGAGTTCCTCGTCGATCTCGGCGGCCTCGGCGCGCAGCTCGAACAGCTCCAGCGCCTCCTCGAAGTAGGGGCCGTGCACGAAGCCGCGCACCTTGAACCGGCGGTTCTCGCCGAGCTGCACGAAGCGGTGCTGCACGCCGCAGATGCGCTTCAGGCAGCCGGCATCGCGCCGCGGCAGGCGCAGCGTGTTGCCGAGCGGGCCGAGCAGCTCCTCGGCGATCGTCGTCGGGCTGCGGTGCGGGTTGCCGTGCGTCTGCACCTGCACGGGGCAGAAGAACAGGCTGCCGAGCAGCACCGGGTTGCTGGGGGCCTTGCCCTCGAGGACCCGGTGGTCCAGCGCCTCGAGCAGGCGCCAGAAGGTCACGCGCTGCGGCTGCGGCGCCGCGCCGAGGAAGTCGGCGACGATCGGCACCAGGCTCTTGAGCGCGCCGACGTCGCGCAGCAGCTGGAAGCTCTCGAGCGAGTGCCCGCCGCGCAGCAGGCGCAGGATCTCCTCGAGCAGGCGCGGCGGCGCGGCGCGCACCAGGTCGGGCGCGGCCTCGGCCATCGCCGCCAGCGTCTCGGGGTCGACCTGGAAGCCGAGCCGGCCCGCGAACTTGGCGGCGCGCAGGATGCGCACCGGGTCCTCGCGGAACCGCACCCGCGGGTCGCCGATGGTCCGGATCGTGCGCGTGCGCAGGTCCTCGAGGCCGTTGGCGTAGTCGAGGATCCGGTCGCGGCTCGGGTCGAGGAACAGCGCGTTGACGGTGAAGTCGCGGCGCAGCGCGTCCTCCTCCGCAGTGCCGAACTCGTTGTCGTGGGTGATCAGCAGGTCGTCCTCGGTGTTCTCCACCTGCGGCGTGCGCCGGAACGTGGAGACCTCGAGGATCTTGGTGTTGTCGTGGAAGTGCAGGTGCGCCAGCTTGAAGCGGCGGCCGATGATGCGGCAGTTGCGCGGGAAGGTGCGCTTCACCTGCTGCGGCCGGGCCGCAGTGGCGATGTCGTAGTCCTTCGGGCTGCGGCCGAGCAGCAGGTCGCGGACGCAGCCGCCGACGAGGTAGGCGTCGAACCCGCGTTGGTTGAGCCGTTGCGTCGCCCGGACGGCGTCTGCGTCGAGCATGTCGAGCGCGATGCTCGAAGGGGAAAGGATCGTGGGCGCGATCGTCGTGGGACCTACGGATGGGGGAATAAGAAGAAGCTGCGCGTTCTACCACGCGCACGGAACCGCGCCACGAGAAACCGGTGCAGTTGGCGGGACGAGGCGACCGGAGGCGTGGTCCGGTGTCGCGGTCGCCGATGCCGCGCGGCCCCGACGACGCCTTGCGCCGCGCGCCGCCGGGCCGGGCGCGGCTGGCCCGGGCCGGTCCGATGCGGTCAGAAGTGCCGCAGCTCGATCGACGCCGTCGTCGTCAGGCCGTCCTGGCCGCCGATCAGCACCAGCGTGCCGTCCGGCAGCATCGCCGCCGTGTGCGCCGACCGCGGCGCCAGCAGCGGCGGCTGCACCGACCACAGGTTGGTCGACGGGTCGAACACCTCGACGTTGGCCAGCGGCACCGGCACGTCGATGGTGCCCTGGGCGCCGCCGCAGACCGCGACGCGGCCGCCCGGCAGCAGCGTCGCCGAGTGCAGCGAGCGCGCCGTCGGCATGTTGACCGCGGTCCAGCTGTTGGACGGCTGGTCGTAGTACTCGGCGTTGGCCAGCGGCGTGGCGGTCAGCGTGCCCGCGGTGAGGTTCACCGACACGGAGACGCCGCCGGTGATCAGCACGCGGCCGTTCGGCAGGGTGACCTGGTTGTACTGGTGGCCGGTGCGCGCGACCGGCATCGGCGCCGCGGCGGCCCAGCTGTTGGTCGCCGGGTTGTAGGTCTGCGCGGCGGCGGTGGTGCCGGCGGCGATCGGGAAGCCGAGGACGAACGAGACCTCGAGGCCGCCGCTGACCAGCGCGCGGCCGTTCGGCAGCAGCGACAGCGCCGGCGAGATGCGGCTGCCGCCGATGTTGGCGGCGGCGCTCCAGGTGTTGGTGGCCGGGTTGTAGATCTCGGCCGAGTTGCGGGCGCCGAGCACGATCGACAGCGGGTCGGCCAGGCTGCTGGTGCCGCCGGCGACCAGCACGCGGCCGTCGGCGAGGCGGCAGCCGCCGTGCAGCACGCGCGGGATCGACATACCGGCCGCCGGGCTCCACGAGTTGGTGGCCGGGTTGTAGAGCTCGCAGGTGTTGAGCACGAGGCCGGTCGCGTCGGCGCCGCCGCACACCAGCACGCGGCCGTCGAGCAGCGGGAACGCCAGGTGCAGCGCCCGCGAGTTGGCCATGCTGGGACCGGGGCGCGTGCTCAGTTCGCGGAAGTCGACGATCTCGGTCGTGGCGAGGCCGGTGGCCGCGGTCAGCGTTCCGGCGCCGCCGCCGGCGACGATCACGTCGCCCTGGCCGGCGTTCAGCTGGGTGTTGGCGAACGCGACGGCGAACGAACGCGCGGCGCCGAGCCCGACCGCGTTGGCGGTGCTGGAGCCGGCGGCGCCGAACTGCGTGACGACGTCGTTGCTGATCTGGCCGATCGTCGTGGTCGTGCCGGGGAACGTGAACGTCTGCCAGTGCAGGCGCAGGCCCTGGAACGGCGGCGAGTTCGGCACGGTCACGGCCAGCCCGCCGGTACCGCCGGTCGACGTCACCGTGAAGAACCACGAGTTGATCAGCTCGACGCCGACCTCGACCGAGCGCGGGTCGCCGGGGTCGACCACCGCGATCGGCGTCGGGCCGCCCGACGACGACAGCATGATGAACATCGCCGAGCTCGCGGGCGCGTTCTGCACCACCAGCTGCAGCGGACCGCCGAGCGTGCCGGCGGTGAGCTTGTCGAGGTCGTAGTCGTTCTGCGCGCGGGCTACGGGGGCCAGCGCGATGCCGGTGAGGGCGAGAGCAAAGAGGGTGCGGAAGCTCTGCATGGGTCACCGCAACATACCCGGCCGCGGGCGCCGGCGCTGCGGGGCCGGACGGCGGGGGCGGGGCCCGCCGCGGGTCTCCGACCGGGAGGCCGGGTTTCTTCGGGCTCAAGCCGCGCCGCCCGCGTCCGAGAATGAGACCTGCGGGTTTCCCCGCGGACCTAGGGAGACGCAGATGGCGGACTGGGGACAAGTAGGTGGGCTCGAGCCCCTGCACGACCGGCACGGGCCGTTGCCGCACCCCAGGGAGGATCACCCGGCCGCGCAGGGCGAGCGCGACCCGGCGCCGCCTGGGGCCGACTCGGCGGCGCTGTCGGGTGCCGCGGAGGTCGTCTATCCGCTGCTGCGGCAGCGGGTCCTGGCCGCCACCCAGGCGCGGCTCGGCGCCGGCGCGCGGCCCCGGACCGGGACGTTCTGGCGCGGCGGGGCGCCGGGGGACCCGGCGGTCGCGGTGGCCTGGATCCGCGGCGAGCAGCGCTGGCTCTGCGACGGCGCCGACCTCTCGGCCGAGACCCTGATCCGCGCGTTCGACGCGGGCTGGCGCGAGACCCGCGACATCCTGCGCGAGGTGCACCCCGAGGCGAAGGGGCCGGCCGCCTGGCTGCGGGCGGTGCGCGATCGCTTCGATGCGCTGGGGCCGGGGATCCCTGGCTGATCAGCGGTGGCTCGGCGATCGGGGGCGGCGCCCTCAGCCGCCGTCCATCTCGATCGGGTCGGCGATCTGCAGGTCCTCGTCGCGCGCCTCGAGGAAGCCGTCGGGCAGCGCCACGTGCTCCTGGCGGCGACCGTCCTTGCAGCGGCGCGCGCGCACCGCGGCCTCGGGATACGGCAGGTCGCGCGGCAGCGGCGCCAGCAGGTCTTCGAGCTCCTGCAGCGTCTGGACCAGGTGCAGCGCCGCGAGATGGCGGCGGGTGCCGGGGAACCCCTTGAGGTACCAGCCGGTGAACTTGCGGAACTGCTGCATGGCGTGGCGCTCGCCGAAGAACTCGTACAGCAGCTGCGCGTGCCGCCGCATGGTGTCGAGGACGCCGCCGAGGTCCGGCGGCGGCGGCGGCGTGCGGCCGTCGAACACCGCGCACAGCTCGCCGAACAGCCACGGGCGGCCCAGGCAGCCGCGGCCCACGACGACCCCGTCGCAGCCCGTGCGGCGCAGCATCGTCAGCGCGTCGCGGCTCTCGAACACGTCGCCGTTGCCGAGCACCGGGATGCTGCGCACGTGCTGCTTGAGCTCGGTGATCGCGTCCCAGTCGGCCAGGCCCGAGTACAACTGTGCGGCGGTGCGCGCGTGCAGCGCCACGGCGCGGGCGCCCTCGTGCTCGGCGACGGTGCCGGCGTCGAGGAACGTCAGCAGATCGTCGTCGATGCCCTTGCGGAACTTGACCGTCACCGGCACCGCGCCGGCGCGCTGCACCACGGCGCGCACGATCTTCGCCATCAGGCGCGGGCGCACCGGGATCGCCGCGCCGCCGCCGGCGGCGGTGACCTTGCGCACCGGGCAGCCGAAGTTCATGTCGATGTGCTCGACGCCCCAGTCCTCGACCAGGATGCGCGTCGCCTCGGCCAGCGAGTCGGGGTGGGTGCCGTACAGTTGGATGCTGCGGCGCGAGGTCTCGTCGGGGCCGAACGACGCGAGCTTGAGCGTGCGCGCGTGGCCTTCGACGAAGGCGCGCGCGGTGATCATCTCGCTGACGTAGAGGCATCGGCCCTGCGAGAACTGCCGGCACAGCGACCGGAACGGCGCGTTGGTGATGCCCGCCATCGGCGCCAGCACGACCGGCGGGTCGACGGTCAGCGGGCCGATCTGCAGCGGCGGGAACTCGCCGGGGCGCGCGACGGGCGGGCCGAGGCTCGCGGGTGCGGCGGGCGGGTGCGCGGGCTGCGGGACGGGATCGGTCATCGGTGGCGGCGGCGGTGCGCGCAGTGTCGGCCGGAACGGGACCCGCGGCAATCGGCGGGCGCCGGCGTGCCGCCGGATCGCGCGGTCGGGTCTAGCGGTCGGGTCTCGCGGTCGGGTCTCGCGGTCGGCCGTCGGTCGCCCGCTGCCGGGGGGGGGGGGCCGCCGCCTGCCGGGTGACCCGGTACAGCGGCGCGCCGCTCGTCACCAGAGGCGACGAGCGGCGCGTCGGAATGGTGCCCAGGAGAGGACTTGAACCTCCACGCCCTGTTAAAGGCGCTAGGACCTGAACCTAGTGCGTCTGCCAATTCCGCCACCTGGGCGCGGATCAGGGCGCGACACGCTAGCAGCGGGCGGCGCCTTTGCAAGCGTCTTCCCTGTCGCTTGTCCGCGGCCCGGCACCTACCGTGGTCGCCCCGTACGAGGCGCGATGGCGAAGCAGAGCAGCAGCAGGTCCGGCGGCCCGTCCGGAGGCAAATCCGGCGGCAAGTCGGGCGGCAAGTCGGGCGGCAAGGCCGCGCCGGCGGGCGTGCTGGTGTGCGACAACAAGAAGGCCCGGTTCGAGTACGAGGTGCTCGACACCTTCGAGGCCGGCCTCGTGCTGCGCGGCACCGAGGTGAAGGTGCTGCGCCAGGGACAGATGAGCCTCGAGGAGAGCCACGCGCGCGTCCACGGCGACGAGGTGTTCCTGGTCGGTGCGCACATCGCCGAGTACTCGCACGGCAACGCCCAGAACCACGAGCCGCGGCGGCGGCGCAAGTGCCTGCTGCACAAGCGGGAGATCCGCAAGATCAAGACGCAGATCGACCAGAAGGGGCTGACCCTGGTGCCGCTGCGCGTCTACTTCGGCGAGCGCGGCTACGCCAAGGTGACGCTGGCGGTGTGCCGCGGCCGCAAGGTGCGCGACAAGCGCGAGCACCTGAAGGAGCGCGAGGCGCGGCGGGAGCTGCGCGGCTGAGTCGCGGCGGGACGCCGGCGCGCACATTCGCTATGCTGCCGCGACCCCCGCAGTGGTCGTTGTCGCCGAGGAGCCGATGTCGCGAAACTCGCCGTTGCCCCCGTGGGTCCGGGTCTTCTCCTTTGCGCTGCTGTCGGCGCTGTCGACTGCGCTCGCGGCGCAGCAGGTGCCCGAAGCGGTGCGCAGTCACGTCCCGAGCCTCAGGGTCGCGGCGCCGGCGCCGCTCGACCTCGGCGGCGCGGCGGCCTTGGCGCTGCGCTGGAGCGACGGCACCCCGAGCCACGTCTGGGCCGCGGCCGAAGGCCAGCGGCTGCCGGTGCCGCGCGAGGATGCTGCGGCCGCTGCGTGGCTCGCGGCGCACGCGAAGGAGCTCGGCCACGGCGCGTTCCGCGCCCGGCCGCTGGAGCGCGGCCAGTGGCGCGGCCAGCCGATGCTGACGTTCGCGCTGGCGGCCGACGGCATCGATCTGCACGGTGCCGAGGTCCGCGTGATCCACGACGACGACGGCTGCGTCGCGGTGATCAACCTGGTGCCGAGCGGGCTGCCGAACGAACTGCCCGCCGCGACGCCCGACGATCGTCAGCCCGACGAACGTCAGGGCGACGCGCTGCGGGTGTGGTGGGCGCCGGCCGATGGGTCCGCGGCGCCGGCACTTGCCACCGTGCGCACGACGCGCACCGAACTGCACGAGACCGAGGAACTGCTGGTCGCCGGCGTCGTGCGACACACCGTGCGCCGACAGCTGGCGCCCGGCAGCGGCGCTGGCGGCGCTGGCGGCAGCGCGCGTCAGGTGTCCACGTTCACGTCGCGGCAGCTGCCGGGCTCGGCGTTCCTCGACCAGATCGCCGCCGACTCCCGCGGGCGCATCTGGGTCAGCGATCCGAACGGCAACCACGTCTACTCCCTCGATCCGTCGAGCAGCCAGGTCACCACGCTCAGCGTGCCGGGCATTCCGGACGGCCTGTGCGTCGACGACCGCGACCGGGTCTGGGTCGGCCTCTACGGCGGCGCGGCGCTGGCGCGCATCGACGCGCTGACCGGCGCGTTCACGCAGTTCCCGGCCCCCTACGTCGGGGCCCGGATGGCGATCCCGACCCGCGGCAGCGAGGGGCGGATCTGGGTCACCGACCACCTGGCGAACCGGATCTCCGAGTTCGACGCGCAGGCCGGCACGTTCGTCGGCGCGACGATCCTCGCCGTCAATTCCTATCCGGTCGGCATGACCACCGAGGAGGAGACCGGCGACCTGTACGCGCCGCTGTTCAGCGCGCGGCAGCTGCTGCGCCTGCGCCCCGGCGTCGGCGTGCAGACGACCCCGCTGGCGGCGCTCGGCCCCGCGTTCTGCGTCGCCCACGACGGCACCGTGTGGATCACCGACTGGAACACGCAGTTCCTGTACGAGTACACGATCGCCACCGCCCAGGTCACGGCGCACGCGCTGCAGGCCGGCGAGGTGCTCGGCCCGCTGGCGGTGGCGCCCAACGGTCACGTGATCGTCGGCACGCGGTCGCGTGGCTACATCGTCGACTTCGATCCGGTGTCCGACACCTGGACCGCGCATCCGCTGCCGGTGCCCGCGGCGCTCAAGGACGGGCTGTGCGTGGCGCCCGACGGCAGCGTCTGGTTCACCGTGCCGAACACCGCCTACCGCCTGGAGCTGCCGTGAGCGCGATCTCTCGGACCCTCGTCGTCGCGCTCGCGGGCGCGCTGTCCTGCGCCGGAACGTCGCCCGCCCAGCTGCCGGTGCCGCGGACCAGCGGCAGCGGCCCCGGCGAACGCCACCCGGTCGCGGCGCTCGACGCCGACGTGGTCGCGTTCGTGCGGCCGGGCGCGAGCGGCGCGCGCGAACTGTGGACCGTCGGCGCCGCCGGCGCCGCGCTGCAACGCACGTTCGGCGCCGACGTGCGCGTCGGCTGGAGCCGGCTCGACCACTGGCCGTCCCTGTCGATCAGCGACGACGGCGCGCGGATCGCGTGGTGGAACGCGCAGGGTGTGCACCTGCTCGATCTCGTGGCCGGCACCGACACCGTGCTGGCCGCCGCGGATCTGCTGCCGTATCCGCAGCTCGACGGCGCCGGCGGCACGGTGGTGTTCCAGGCGCCGGTGGCCGGGGCGATGGAGGTGTTCTCGGTCGACGTCGCCTCCGGCGCGGTCACGCAGCGCACCGCCAGCAGCGGCCCCGGGCGCCGCCTGCCGCACGTGCGGCAGGGCCGCGTGCTGTTCCAGAAGCGCGTCGGCGAGCAGATGGAGCTGTTCACGGTGGAGCTGCAGACCGGCGCCGTGAACGGCCCGTGGACCAGCGGCAGCGGCGGCGGGAACCGCTACGGGCGGCTCGTGCCCGACGGCACGCACGCCGTCTGCGAGGTCGTGCGCGGCGGCCAGAAGGAGCTGCTGCAGGTCGACCTCGCCACCGGTGCTGCGGTGCAGCTGACGGGGCTTGGAGCCGCCGGCGATCGACTGGCGGCGCCGACGGACGTCGGCGAGGTCCTGTTCGAGGTCGGCGGCGGCGGCGGGTTGTTCGCGACCGACCCGGTGGTCACCTCGGTGGTGGCGTCCGCGCAGCGCAACCTGCGCCGCGTGAGCGCCGATCGCAGCGGGCGTCGGCTGTGGTTCCAGCAGCAGAGCGGCGCGGCGATGGAGGTGTTCACCCTGGCCCTGTGCGGTGAGCTCGCTGTGGTGCCGTTCGGAACCGCCGGCGTGCCTTCGGTCGGCACCGTGCTGGAGTTCGCGAGCGAACGGCGCTGCATCACGACCCTGGGCGTCGACACCGCCCTGGCCGCGGGCACGCTGGGCGTCGTCGGCATCGGGCCGCAGACCGCGCCGGTGCCGCTGGCGGGCGCGCCGGGCAACGCGCTGCTGCTGTCGCCGCAGGCCAGCTACCTCGTGTTCGGCGACGCCGCCGGTCGGTTCGAGCTGTCGCTGCCGGTGCCGCCCGGCCTGCAGGGCGTGGCGGTCGCCGCGCAGTTCGGGCTGTTCGATCTGCCGGCCAACGCGCTCGGCGTCGTGGTGTCGCGCGGGTTCGCGTTGACCCTGCCCTGAGCGGCCCGCGCGCGCCGGCCCGCGGCGGCGCGACGGCGCCCGACCGGACCCGCAAAATCGTCGGGCCATCCGCGCGGGGCTCGACACCACGGGGCAGCGATCTGCTGTCCCATGGTCGGAGGTCTCCGTTGGTCGTCGTCCTGTCGTTCGCTCCGGGGTCCGCGATGAAGCGGCCGGGGGGCGACTACGAGCTGGCCCGGCGCTCGCTCGCGGGCGACGCCGGCGCGCGCGAGCTGCTGGGACGGCGGCTCGGCTGCATCGGTCGCATGCTGGCCGCGCGCAACCGCCGGATGGCGTCGCCGCTGACGGACGAGCAGCTCGAGGACGTCGGCTCCGACGTCGCCCTGCACGCGTGGAGCCGGCTGCGGGAGTTCCGCGGCGGCGCCGCGCTGGAGTCGTGGCTGTTCCGGTTCTGCGAGTTCACGCTGCGCAACGCGATGCGCCGCCGCGAGCGCGAGCGGTCGCGCCAGGGCGAGCTCGGCGACCTGGCGAGCGACCAGGGCTCGGCCGCCGACCGCGACCGCGTCCGGCGCGCGCTGGGTCGGCTGCATCCGGACGAACTCGACGCGGTCCAGTGCCATCACTTCGACGGATTGACGTTCGACGAGATCGCGGCGCGGAGCGGCGCGCCGGTGTCGACGATCAAGGGGCGCTACTACCGCGCCATGGAGCGGCTGCGCTGGTGGCTCGGCCCGTACGAGGGGGGCGAGCAGGAGTAGCGCGCCGGCGACCGGCGGATCAGCGGCCGGTGTCGTCGAGCTCGACCGGCGGTCCGCGCAGCATGCGCTGGTCGGCGGTCACGCACCACGGGTGCAGCGTCCACACGCCCGGCGGGAGCGCGCCCGGCGGCGGCAGCACCACGGCGAACGCATCGGCCCCCGGTTCGACCGCGGCGGGCTGCGTCGTCCACGTCCCGCGCGGCGAACGGACGTGCACCGACGCGACCGCGACGCGGGTCCCCTCCGGCGCGCGCACCCGCAGGTGGTTGCCCTCGGCGGCGGTCGGGCGGTCGAGGCGCTCGGCGCGGAGCGCGGTGGCGCCAGGCCACCGCGGCAGCCGGACGACGAACAGGTCGTCGTCGCGCTCGATGGCGCACGCGGCGGGGAGCGCACGTCGCAGGCGGTCGACGAGCGCGCCGTCGCGCGCGACGTCGAGCAGCACGAAGTCGATCAGCTGCCGCGAGGCCTGGTCGAGCAGCGCCGCCCAGGTCGCGTCGCCGTCGCGGTCCGGCCGCTGCAGCACCTCCTGGCGCACCAGGAACAGGGCGCCCTCGAGCTCGAACGAGGCGGCGAAGTTGCACAGCAGGATCAGCGGCCGACGTTCGCGTTCGACGAGAGCGCGCGCGGCCTGCTGCTCGGGGCCGCCGTGCAGCGCGACGAAGTCGCCGGCGACCCGCGGCAGCTGCGTCAGGGCCGCCAGCAGCAGCACGAGCGCCGTCGTCCACGAAGCGGCGCGCGCGCGCGCGCCGGGCCAGGCCGACACCGCGAGCGGCACGACGGCGGGCAGCACGGGCAGCAGGTAGCGGCCGATCGGCGCGAAGGCGAGCGCGAGCCCGCCGCCGAAGGCGAGCGCTCCGCACGCCAGCACGCGGCGCGGTCGCGGGCCGCGCACCAGCGCCGCGACCAGCGCCGCCGCCATCCCCAGGCTCACGGCGGCGCCGAGGACGCCGTCGAGGCCGAACGGCGACGCGAGCCCGCCGGCCAGCAGGGCGCCCAGATCGGCGAACCACACGCCCAGGTGGCGCGGCCAGTCGTCGAGCAGCAGCGCGAGCGACTCGCGCGGCGACAGGTGCGCGTAGTCCGCCCAGGCGAAGGTGCTCCAGTCCAGGCCGTGGCGGTACTTCAGCACCAGGGTGTTGAGCATGCCGGTCCGCTCCGGCGGAGCACCCCAGACCAGGCGCGCGGCGAGCTCCGGTGCGAAGCCTATGGCGAACCCGCCGGCGGCGGCGACCGCGGTCCGGACCGCGCGCCGCGCCGGCACGCCCACGAGCAGCGGCAGCAGCGCGGGCAGCGCCATGATCGCCGTCGTCCGGCAGGCGATGGCCAGCCCGAACGCCGCGCCGCCGGCGGCGCACAGGCGCAGCCCGCCGTGCTCGCGCGCGGCGGCGCGCGTCCAGCACCACAGGCCGAGCGCCAGCGGGGCGGCCGACGGCATCTCCGAGGCGGCGAGCTGCGCGTGCACGAAGCCGACCTCGCCCGCCGCGACGGCAACGGCCGCCGCCGCCGCCGGCCCGCGGCCGACGAAGCCGCGCGCGATGCCGAAGATCGCGGCCGCGAACACGCCGGCGGCGAGCGCCGACACGGCGCGCCCGGCGGCGAACGGGTCGAGCCCCGTGGCCGACAGCAGCCAGATCGCCAGCGACACTCCGTACGGGTGGAACGGGTCGGCGGTGGGACCCTCGCCCGTGCGCATCGACACCGCCCGCGCGACGTAGGCGTCGGTCTCGCCGTAGAGCGAACCCGTCGGGTGGAGGAGCGCGCCGACCAGCGTGTAGGCCAGCGCGACCGCCAGGCCGAGTCCCAGCGCCGTGCGCGTGTCGGTCGAACGCCAGGGCGGCGTTCGCGACGCCGGCGGAGACAGCGGTCGAGGCGGTTCCGGTTGCATGGGCGGCGGCCGGCCGATCCTACTCCGGCGGTGCCGCGCGATCCCCGTCCCGAACGATCCGTTCGGTCGCGCGGCGTCGCATTTGCGGTCCGGGCGCGATCGACGCTACGGTAGCCGTCGAGTGCCGATGCGAACCGCGACCTTCATCCTCTGCTGCGCCACCGGCGCCGCCCTGTTCCTCTCCAGCTGCGAGAGCACCGACCCCATGACCGACCGCCGATCGACCAGCGCCGTCGCCGCCGCCGCCGCCACCGACAACCCGCTGCTCGCCGAGTGGGGCGGCCCGTACGGCGGCGTCCCGCCGTTCGACAAGGTCCGGATCGCCGACTTCGCGCCGGCGATCGAGCGGGCGATGCAGCTGCAGCTCGACGAGATCGACGCGATCGCCGGCGACGCGGCTGCGCCGACGTTCGCCAACACGATCGCGGCGATGGAGCGCAGCGGCCACGCGCTGAATCGGGTGATGGCGGTCTACGGCGTCTGGCGTTCGACGATGAACAGCGAGGAGTTCCAGCCGGTGGAGCGCGCGATGGCGCCGAAGCTGGCGGCGTTCGGCGACCGGATCGTGCAGAACGCGGCGCTGTTCGCGCGCATCGACGCGGTGTTCCGCGGTCGCGCCGACGCCGGGCTCTCCGCCGAGCAGCTGCGGCTGGTCGAGGAGTACCACAACGACTTCGTGCGTGCCGGTGCGGCGCTCGACGCCGACGCGAAGCAGCGCGTCGCGGCGATCAACCAGGAGCTGGCGACGCTGTTCACGCAGTTCTCGCAGCTGGTGCTGGCCGACGAGACCGAGAAGATGCTGGTGCTCGACGCCGAGCAGGACCTCGAGGGGCTGTCGCCGCAGATGATCGCCGCCGCCAAGGCCGCGGCCGCGGCGCGCGGCAAGGCCGGCAAGTGGGTGATCGCCAACACGCGCAGCTCGGTCGACCCGTTCCTCACGTGGTCGACGCGGCGCGACCTGCGCGAGCGCGCCTGGACGATGTTCGTCCGCCGCGGCGACAACGGCGACCAGAACGACACCAACGCGCTGATCCCGCAGATCCTGCGGCTGCGCCGCGAGCGCGCGAAGCTGCTCGGCTACCCGACGCACGCGGACTGGCGCCTGGCCGACACGATGGCGAAGACGCCGCAGCGCGCGCTCGAGCTGATGGAGGCGGTGTGGCAGCCGGCGGTCCTGCGCGTGCACGAGGAGGTGCGGGACATGCAGGCGGTCGCCGACAAGGAAGGCGCCGACCTGACGATCGCGCCGTGGGACTACCGCCACTACGCCGAGAAGGTCCGCGCCGCGCGCTACGACCTCGACCAGAACGAGGTGCGTCAGTACCTGCAGCTCGAGCAGATGCGCGAGGCGATGTTCTGGATGGCGGGGCAGCTGTTCGGCTTCGCGTTCCGGCAGGTCGACGGCGTGCCGGTGTGCCACCCGGACGTGCGCGTCTGGGAGGTCACCGACGCCCGGTCGAAGCGCCACGTCGGCCTCTGGTACTTCGATCCCTACGCGCGCGACGGCAAGCGCTCCGGCGCGTGGATGAACGACTACCGCGAGCAGTCGCGGTTCGACGGCGAGATCACGACGATCGTCTCCAACAACTGCAACTTCGTGAAGGGCGCCGACGGCGAGCCGGTGCTGATCTCGTGGGACGACGCGTCGACGCTGTTCCACGAGTTCGGCCACGCGCTGCACGGGCTGTGCAGCAACGTCACGTATCCGAAGCTCGCCGGCACCAGCGTGCCGCGCGACTACGTCGAGTTCCCGTCGCAGCTGCTCGAGCACTGGCTCGGCACACCCGAGATCCTGTCGAAGTACGCGCTGCACTGGCAGACGGGCGAGCCGATGCCGAAGGAGCTCTTGCAGCGGATCGAGAACGCGGCGACGTTCAACCAGGGCTTCGCGACCGTCGAGTACCTGGCCAGCGCGCTGGTCGACATGCGCATGCACACCAGCGACCAGGACGCGATCGATGCGCGCACCTTCGAGAAGAAGACGCTGGACGCGGTCGGCATGCCCGACGAGATCGTCATGCGCCACCGGCCGACGCACTTCCTGCACATCTTCTCGAGCGACAGCTACTCGGCCGGCTACTACAGCTACCTGTGGGCCGACACGCTGACCGCCGACGCCTGGGAGGCGTTCACCGAGGGGCAGGGCGCCTACGACAAGGCAGTGGGCAAGCGGCTGAAGGACCACGTGTTCTCGGTCGGGAACACCGTCGATCCGGCCGCCGCGTACCGCGCGTTCCGCGGGCGCGACCCGGAGATCGGTGCCTTGATGCGCAAGCGCGGGTTCCCGGCCCCGAGCGCGCCGCGGTAGGCCGTGGCCGGGCCGGGCTGATCCTGCCGGCCTCGCCGGATCAGCGGTGCAGGTGCACGTCGAAGTTCGACAGCCGCACGCGCCCCGCCGCCACGTCGAGCACCGCGGCCTGCGCGAACACCGGCTGATCGAGCAGCGCCGGCGTGGTCGGCGGCGGGAACTCGTGGTGGAAGGTCCCGGCGCCGTCCAGGAGGGCTGCCGCGGCGAAGCGTGTCGGCGGCAGGACGAGTTCGCCGAGAGTGAACGGGAGCTGCGGCGCAGCCAGCTGCGGCGCCGCGGCGAACGCGAACAGGACCGGCGCGCCGGCGAACGCGCCGTCGAGGACGACGTCGATGTCGACGCGCTGGCTGCGCGGCAGCTCGCCGTTCGGCGTCGGGAGGCTGGACACCAGGAGGCGCGGCAGGTGCGGCGCGCCGAGGGTCACCGCGCCGCGCACCAGCGGGTCGCCGGGCGCCACGGGGACGAGCGTCACGTCGTCGTGGACGACGACGGTTCCCGCTCCCGCGGTGACGTCGATGGCGACGCCGCTGACCCGGCTGCCGGCGCCGGCGCGCGCCTCGGCCGGCGCGCCGCCTGCCAGCCGTGCGAACGACCCGAGGCTGCCGAGGTGCACGCCGGCGCCGCCGGTGCCGACGCCCCGGCCGGCCGAGCCGGATCCACCGCGGCAGCGGCAGTCGTGCAGCGTCGCCAACGCCGAGTTCAGCTCGAGCCCGGCGCCGCCGATCGCCGCCGAGCCCTTCAGGGTGCTGGCATCACCGCCCAGCAGCTCGCAATCGGTCGCGACGACGAGGGCGCCGTTGGTCGCTTCGATGCCGTGGCCGCCGCGCGACGTGAGGCTGAAGAAGTGGGACACGCGGCCGCCGGCGAAGCGGCTCGCGAACGCGTAGACCGCGGCGTGGTCGACCTGCAGCGCGTCGGTCGCGAGCTGTGTGTTGAGGGTCTGGCCGCCGAGCAGCCGACAATGCGCGATCGACACGACGCCGGCCGCGTTCTGCACGAGCAGCGTGGCGAGTTCGCCGTCGGCGATCCGGGCTGCGGATGGCGGGGCGAACTCCAGCCCCTGCAGGTGGAACACCGAGCCCGCCGGGACGGCGCGGATCGCGCTGCCGGTGCCGAGGTCCGGGTGGCGGACGATGCTGGGCCCCGCGCCCGCGCCGCGGATGGTGAGCGCCTTGCCGGTGACCTGGAACGGCGCGTAGGTGCCCGCGCGGACCAGGATCGTGTCGCCGTGGGTCGCCGCGGCGACGGCAGGCGGCAGGTCGACGAAGTCCACGCCCGGACCGCCGGCGGCATCGACGACCCACTGCGACTGCGGAACGAGGAGTGTGACGAGCGCGAGCGACAGCATGGGGATCTCGCGGGGATGGGCAGGCGTGCCCGTGACTCCCCGTGGACGGGAGTGTAGCGGCGCGCGGTCCCTCAGTCGCCCGCGTGCGGCAGGTTGTGGACCAGCCGCTCGATCTCCGCGTCCACGTCGCGGGCCACCTTGCGCGTGAGCCCCGCGAACAGGAACGGCGGCCACAGCACGTGGATCGCCTGGGCCATCTGCAGCACCTGCCCGCGCACTGCCGGGTTCTCGGACGGCGCCACCAGGCGGTCGAGCAGCAGATAGAGCGCCGCCACCAGGACCGCGTTCAGGATCGTGAACAGCCGCGTGCCGCGCAGCAGCTGCGGCGCCATGCGCACGGCCCACGAGGCGCGCGAGCGACCGACGCCGGCTGCATCGAACTGCAGCAGACCGACGTGCGGCGCGAACGGGAACGAACTCGACCAGCGGACCTCACCCCCGGCGCCGGCGCCGTCCACGCGCACGCGCTGCAGGGCCGAGCTGCGCCCGCCGTCGCGCGCCAACGCCGCCGCCGCGCGGCGCTGCAGCGCCGCGGCGTCACCGTCGAGCTCCACGCTGCCGGTGCGCGTCGTCGCCGTCAGGCGTCGCCGCGTCAGCCGCACGAACACGAACCCGGCAAACCAGAGCGCGCACGCGCCCGCCGCCACGACCCGGAGCCAGAACCGAGCGGTCTCGATGTCCATGCGGGTGGGACCATACGGGCTCGGCCCGGGCGAGGGGCACGCGCGTGTTCGGCTGCGCCTACCGCATGCCGAAGCGCCCTTCGCGGCCCGCGCTCGCCGCCAGGGTGCCGCCCGCTTCGAAGGCGAGCGCCTGCTGCCGGAACAGCTGCCCCACGAGGTAGGGCGCCGCGGGGATCTGCAGCGGGATCTCGAGGGGATCGGTCTGCGGGAAGTACGCGAACACCAGCTCTGGTCCGGCGTGCAGCGCGCAGCCCGGGAAGCCGTGCGGTGCAAGCGAGTACGGCAGCGGGACGCCCTGGAACGTCGATGCCGAGAAGCCGGTGAGCAGCAGCACGAACGAACCGCTCGTCACCGGCGCGACCGACAGCGTCATCAGGTCGCCGAGCCACGGCGGACCGTCGGCCAGGAGCTGCGGCTCGCCGCCCGCGCCGGGGCAGCCGCTGCCGACCGTCTCGAACGACGCCGCCGGGTCGGAGCCGAACGAGATCGTGTGGCCAATGGGCAGACTCGCGACCACCTGCGGCCGCCGGCCGCCGTACATCACGATGCGTCGCCGCGCGCTGTCGTACGCGGCGGCGGTGCGCGAACTCGCGCGCGCGTCGACAGCGGCGAGGGACCACTCGGCGCCGTCCCATTCCCAGGTCGAATCGGCGGCGACCAGCAGGGTGCGCGCCCGGTGCGGGTCGTAGGCCATCGGGCCGACTTGCGCGGGACGGCTCGACGGATTGGTGGCGGTCCAGTTCGCGCCGTCCCACAGCCAGGTCTGGACCTGGCCGAGCCCTTCGGTGGCGAGGACCGTGCGGCGGCGTCGCGCGTCGTAGGCCAGGCGCACGGGACCCTCGTGCGGCGGGAAGCTGGCGACGCGCAGGCTCCAGTTCAGGCCATCCAGCTCCCAGGTGTCGGCCTCGTTCGTCCTGCTGCCGCCGTAGACGACGACGCGATCCCGATCGCGGTCGTAGCACAGCCCGGGCGCCGAGCGCGCGGAGGGACCGCTCGGCAGCTGCTGCCAGCCCGCAACGGACCACGCCCACGCGTCCGCCAGCGGACTCCCGGTCGGGTCGCTGCCGCCGAACAGGATCACGCGTTGGCGCGCCGTGTCGGTGGTCATCCGGGTGTCGGTGCGGGGCGAGGGACCGCCGAGCACCGGGAGTGGAGTCCACGCCTCGCCCTGGAGCAGCCACGTCTCGAACCGGGGAGGCGGGATCATCAGGTTGGGGCCGCCGAACACCACCAGGCCGCCGGCCGCCGGCAGCTCGCTCATGGCCACGTGGACCATCTGGGGGCCGGCAGGATCGGGGAGCACCTGGAGCCACTGGGTGCCGTCGTACTCGAAGGTGTCGCCGTGCAGCCGGTCGCTCGCGCCGCCGAACAGCACGAGTCGGTTCCGGGCCCGGTCGCCGCACAGCATCATCCGGGCCCGGTCCGGCATGCCGGTGTTGGGCGCCGACAGCCATGTGGTGCCGTTCCACTCCCAGCGCTCGGGGACCAGGGTCGCGGTGTTCCTGCCGTGCAGCGCGAGGCGGTTCACGGACGGGTCGAAGACCAACTGGTCGCTGAACGTCGTCTCGAGCGCGGGGATCGCGGTCGGAATCATGGTCCACGAGGTCCCGTTCCATTCCCCGACCGCGTCCCCGGTCGCTTCGTGGAAGACCGCGACCAGCACGCCGCGCGCCTCGTCGAACCCGAACAAGGAGCAGCGGGGGGTCGATGCGCGCACCTGGGTTGTCGTCCCATCCCAGCTCCACAGCGTGGACGTCGTGATGCCCGAGTAGCGACCGAGCAGCAGCACCTCCTGGCGGACGGGGTCGTAGATCGGCCGCACCTCGGAGACGAAAGGCCCCGGGAACGTCCATGGGAACGTCCATGTCGCGCCGTCGAACTCGGCGATCTCGGGCCACGGCGAGGACCTCGGCACCTGGCGGACGATGCCCACGATCCGGCCGCGCTGCACGTCGTAGGTGAACGACTCCAACTCGCGGTTCGCCGGGAGTGGATTCGCCAGCGGCGTCCACGCACTGCCGTCGAAGGCCCAGAGATCGCGCCGCGCTTCCGGCGTGTCGGCGAATCCGCCGGCCATCAGGACCGCGCCGCGCGTCGGGTCGAAGGTACCGCCGCCCGCTGCGAAGTGGCGGGGTACGGGAAAGGGCGGGTCGTGCCACTGACCCTGCGCCGCCAGGAAGCCCGGCAGGAACGCCGCCAGCACCCTCAGTGTTCGCATCACACGATTCTCTCGTCGGGTCCCACCCGACACCCCCGTGCCGTAGGGGGAGAGTAGGCACGTCGCGTGATCCCGTCGAGTAGGGCGGCCAAGCCAGACCTCCGACCGCGTAGCTGGGCGGCTGCGTTCGCCCTCGCCTGGCCCGTCGCGGGAATCGCCGATTGCCTCTCGGCCGCCGCAGGCGGCCGAGAGGAATCCTGATGCCCGGCGCCGACGCCACCTCTCGCGCGCAGCGCGAGAGGTGGTGGAGGCGGCGGGAATTGAACCCGCGTCCCGAGATACCCCGACCAGTGCCTCTACGTGCGTAGGTCTTCGATTGGTCTCGCCACAGCGGCTCCGAGGACCAGAGATCCGCTGCGGCCAGCTCGACTGTGTCTCGCCGCGCGCGGGCCGAGCAGCCGCGCGAAGCCAGCCTGCTGTGTGTCGCCTCGGCCCCCCGCAGGCGAAGGGACCTCGGCGCTCGCTACTGTTTAGGCGGCGAGGGAGTAGTGCGTGTTGGCACTTGGTTTTTCCGAGGGGATTCACGAGGGCCTCGGACCTCGGCACGCCACACTGGCCGTGACAGCATCCGGTCGAAGCCGGTCGCCCCCACGGTGCGTTGACGCGGCGATCATCGACCCGCGTGGGCAACTTGCAAGAGGGTGAACCCCACCGGCGGGCGGTCGCCGGGAAGTCCCCTAGGGGACTCGGGGCGGTCGCCGCGGGCGCGCGCCGACCTCCAGCGCCTCGGCGCCGCGCGACGAAACCGGAGTGCATGCCGCCTGCCTCCGCACCCGTCGCTCCTCCGGACCGCCGCGCCGCGCCCCGCCGCGCCGGGCTGCACCGCCGACTCGGCTTCCTGGTGTTCGCGACGCTGCTGACCATGATCGGCGTGTGGTTCTGGCAGGCGAACGGGCAGCTCGCAGACCTCGAGGCCGAGCGTCTCCAGCACGCGGAGGAGTTCGAACGCGCGCGACGCAGCGTGGCGCTGGACCACGACGTCGACCACATGCAGCTGACGGCGCTGCAGCTCCTCGGCTCGGAGGTCGACGATGCGGCGGCGGCCGTGGTCGAGTACGACCGCCGCGTGGACCGGGCGCGGGACGAGATCGCGGCGATGGGGCTCGAGGTGCCGGACTTCGAGCCGACGGTGCGCGCGCAGCGCCGCGCGATCGACCTGCACCTGCGCGGCGAGTCCGCCGCCGGATGGCAGGTGATGAACACGGAGGCGAAGCCCGTCTGGGAGAACGCGATCGAGCAGATCGAGACCTTCCACGAGCAGCTGCACACGGCGATCGAGCGCGCCGATCTCTCGCGCCACCAGGAATCCGAGCGCGCGGTGCGCAGATCGCAGCTGGTCTCCCTGCTGCTGGCGGTGGCGGCCGCCGGGCTGTTCGGCCTGTTCGTGTGCCGCCCGCTGGCGCGCGCCGCGCAGGTCGCCCAGGCGCTGCGCGAGGGGCGCTACGACCTCCGCGCGGCGCCCCATGGCGGCTACCTGCACGAGGTCCGCGTGCTGGCGGAGACGATCGACGCCCTGGCCGAGGGGCTGGCGCGGACGGTGGGTGGCATCGCCAACGTCACCGGGGCCCTCGGCGAGTCGGCGAGCTCCCTGCAGCAGAACGCCGAGCGGCTGCAGGCCGAGGCGATGGGCACGGTGATGGTGGCCGAGGACGTGTCGTCCTCGAACGGCAACCTCGGCGCCCGCGTCGACGACCTGGTCCGGCAGCTGGAGCAGGCCTTCACGCACGCCGAACGGGTCGGCGCGGTCGCTGCCGCGGCGGATCCGCTGCTCGCCGAGACCGAGGCGCGCCTGCACGATCTGTTGGCGGTCGTGACGCAGCTCGAGGGCAACAGCACCGCGATCCAGGAGGTGCTCGGCAACATCCAGACGATCACCTTCCAGACCAACCTGCTGGCGCTGAACGCGGCCGTCGAGGCCGCGCGTTCGGGCGAGGCGGGCCGCGGCTTCGCGGTGGTCGCCGAGGAGGTGCGCCGGCTGGCGCAGCGCACGCAGGCGGCCACCGAGGGCATCGAGCAGACCATGGCGGCGATCCGCGCGAGCTGCGAGGCCGCGGCCAAGGGCACGGCGGCGATCGGCGAGTCGACGCTGCGCCTGCGCGAACAGCATGCCATGCTGCCGGCCGCGCCGCCTTCGAGCCTCGACGACGCGCGCTGGCTGCGTCGCGGCACGGAGGCGCTGCTCGCGGCGGTGGGCAGCGTGCACGGCATCGCCGAGGGCGCGCGCGGCACGGCAGGGGAGATGCGCCTGTGCAGCGAGCAGATCCGCGACGCCAGCGAGGCGTTGCAGCTGCTGGTCGACCGGCTGGTCCCGACGGCCGGCGCGAAGTCGTCGCGCGGAACGCGCTGAGGTCGGGGGGGTGCCGCGGTGCCGCCGGCGCCGTAGGATGCGCCGACCCCTCGATTCGCGTCGCCCCCGACCGCGAACCACCCCTCGACGGGTCGTCTGGTCTCGATGCACCGATCCCAACGCTCGCGTTCGTTGCGAACGACCTGCGGCTGGTTCACCGCCTGCGCGCTGTGGCTGCCCGCCGCCGCGGCGCAGGCGCTGCCCCGCGCCGAGACGACCGAGCTCGACCCGGCGGCGCGGCGCGCCGGCGTGGCGCAGGCCATCACCGCGTGGGTCGCCGACTACGAGGCCGACCGGCTCGGGCCCAAGGGCGTGCTCCACCGCGAGCACGGCCTGCAGCCGCGCTACGCGCAGGCCGCGCGCGCGGCGCAGGTGCTCGGCGAGCAGGCCGGCGGCGCGCTGACGCACCTCGACGCGCTGCAGAAGCTGCTCTACCACGCGGAGAACGACCCCGACGAGGCGGTCGGCGAAGCGCTCCTCGGCCTGGCGGCGGCCGGCTTCGACAAGAGCCTGGTCGACCGCGACGCCGTGATCCTGCGCGACCTCGGGCATTGGGCGCTGATGCGCACCGAGCACAAGGGCGTCTGGTACCTGCTGATGCGGGCCGCGGCCGGCGAACGGCTGCCGCCGTGGATCGATCCGGAGGGCGAGGCGCCCGAGGTCGACCCGGCCCGTCGGGTCGCGGCCCTCCGCCTGCTCGGCATGAAGGCGGCGCCGGTGTTCCGCAGCACCATCGAAGGCGCCCTGGTCGCGCTCGACCCGCGCGTGCGGCTGGCCGCCGTCGAGGCCCTCGAGTTCCAGCGGCGGCCGGAGTCGCTGTCGGTCCTGGTCCGCCTGCTCGGCAGCGAGCGGCACCCGGTGGTCAGCCAGGGCGTCGTGCGCGCGCTGCGCGGCGTCCTGTCGCAGGCGCGGCGCACGCTGCCGGCCGACGAGCGCGTGCGCGCGATCCGCGCGGTGATGCGCATGTTCGGCGAGGCCGGCTGGCGCACCGACATGGACCTGATCGACTTCGTCGAGGAGTTCCCCGACCGCGCCGCCGTGCCGCCGCTGATCGACGTGCTGGCCCGCGCCGCCGAGGACGACCCGCTGCAGGCGCTGGTCAACCGGCGGGCGTCGCCGCTGCTGCGGATGCGCGCGCACCAGTGCCTGCGCGGGCTGACCGGCGCCATCCTGCCGGCCGACCAGCCGCAGCAGTGGCGCGAGTTCTGGGACCGCGAGGGCCCGTCGATCACGGTGCCCGAGCAGCTGCCGCACCTGCGGCCGGTGGCCGACACGGCCAGCACGTTCTTCGGGATCCCGGTGACCGGGCGCGAGATCGCGTTCGTGATCGACACCAGCGGCAGCATGGACGAGGCGTTCGGGCTGGCGACCGCGCCGCCACGCGCGCAGCGGCAGCGCGACCCGCAGCTGCCGTCGCGGCTCGACGCCGCCAAGGAGCAGCTGCTGCTGTGCGTGCAGGTCATGGACCCGGTGTCGCGGTACCACCTGCTGACGTTCGCGGACGGCGTCCACACCTGGAGCCGCAAGGCGGTGCCGCCCAACGAGCGCGCGACGCGGTCGCTGGTCGACCTGCTGTCGCGGCTCGGCGCCGGCGGCGGCACCAACCTCTACGAGGCGCTGGTGCAGGCGCTCGAGCTCGACGAGCTGCACTTCGGGCAGGAGGGCAAGACGGCGATCGACGAGCTGTTCCTGCTGTCCGACGGCGAACCCACCGAGGGCGCGATCAAGGACCCCGAGGAGATCCTGCAGATGGTGGCGTACGCCAACCGCTACCTGCACGTGCGCATCAACACCGTGTTCACCGGCAAGGGGCGCGGTGCCGACTTCCTGCGTCGGCTGGCCGAGCAGAACGACGGCGTGTTCGTGCAGCGCTGAGAGCCCGTGCGCGAGCGCGGCTACCGGCCGGTTGTGTGCAGCGCGCGCCAGTGCCGTTCGATCGCGGCGGGGTAGGCCTCGCACTCGGCGGCGAACACGCGCGCGGCGAGCGCCGCGGTGTCGTCGCCCGGCAGCACCGGCACGCGCTGCTGCAGCAGCGGCGGGCCGCGGTCGTACTCGTCGGTGCACAGGTGCACCGTGCAGCCCGACTCGGCGTCGCCCGCTGCCAGCACCGCCGCGTGGACGTGTTCGCCGAACATGCCCTTGCCGCCGTGGCGCGGCAGCAGCGACGGGTGGATGTTCAGCACACGGTCGGCGAACGCGGGGTCGATCGGCAGCAGCCGCAGGTAGCCGCACAGGCAGACCAGGTCGACGCGGTGCTCGCGCAGCGCGCGCCAGATCGCGTCCGGCTCCGTCACGCAGGCGTGCGGCACGCCGTGCCGCGCGGCGCGCTCGAGCCCCAGGGCCTGCGGCCGGTCCGCCAGCACGCAGGCGATCGCGGCGCGCAGCCGACCGTTCGCGACCCGGTCGATCAGGTTCTGCAGCGTGCGGCCGCCGCCGCTGAGCAGCACACCGAGCCGGGGGGCGGGCAGGTCGGGCGAAGGCGTCGGCATGGCGCCCTTGTCCACGGCGGGCGGGCGGACGCAAGGCCGGTCCGCGCGGGACCGTCAGCGCCGCGCCGGCGCCGGCGGCGCGAGGGTCTTCGGCGTGGTCGTGCCGTCGGCGTGGAGGCGCAACGACGTCACGGCGGCGGCGTGCGCGGTCCGCGCGTCGCCGTCCGCGGGCAGCCAGCGCAGGCGGTAGTCGCCGGCCGGCAGGCCGTCGAGGCGCAGCGCGCCGGTGACCTCGCAGCCCACGGCGAACGCGCCGTCCGGGACTCCCGGCAGCACGCGCAGCACGTGCACGGCGCGCGGGCGCGGCGGCCGCGGCTGCAGCTCGACGGCGGCCGGCGCGGCGTTCGCCGGAGGCCGCACTTCGCCGAGGTCGACGACGCCGTCCTGGACCGCGACGGCCTCTTGGTGCAGGACCCGCGCGGCGGAGCACAGCCGCAGCACGTAGACGCCCGGCGGCACGGCGGAGAACGCGAAGGTCCGGTCGGCGCCCGCGGGCAGGCGCAGCCGGCTGTCGAAGTCGGCGCGCGCGTAGGGCGGTGCCGCGAACGGGTCGACGGCGGCGGCCGCGGCCGGGTACAGCACCGCGAAGCGCACCGGGTCGCGCGCCGGCTGCGCCGCGACCCGGCCGCGGACTTCGCCGGTCGGCAGCACGAGCGTGGCCTGCACGTGGGCGCCGTGCGACGGCACCGTCACCTGGGTCGGCGCCAGCGCCAGCGGCTGGCCGCGGTGCCGGGCGCGCAGGTCGAAGGTCCCGGGCCGCGCGACCAGCATCGAGAAGCTGCCGTCCGCCGCCGTGCGCGTGTGCGGCGCGTACTCGTGCGCGTCGTGTGCGTCGAAGCCGGCGGCGCCCAGGACCGGGCCCGGCCCCGCGCTGCCCGCCGGCACCCCGAACACCGCCACGTCGCGGATGCCCCGGCCGTTCCGCAGCACGCGGCCGTCGATGCGCGCCAGCGGCGGCGCCGGCAGCAGCGCCACGGCCTCGCCGCCCGGCGGCGCCTCGGCCAGCACCGTCGTGCGCGAGTCGACGCCGCCGCCGAGCAACGGCAGGTCGTCGGGGCGCGCGGGCAGAGCCGCGGCGCGGCTGGTGCGGTCCTCGCGCACCAGCGCCACCTGCCACGAACCGGCCGGGAGCGGCGCGCTGCAGAACGCGCCGTCGTCGTCGATCGGCAGCCGCTGCGCCCGCGCCGGGTCCGCGCCGCGCGGCCACAGCGCGACCGCGGCGGCCCACGGCGCCGCGGCGACCGGCTCGGTGACGCGCCCGCGCACGAGGCTGCGGCGCACCACCTCCAGCACCAGCGGCGCCTCGTCGCCGGCGCGCGCGGCCGCCGCCACGGCGGTGGCCGGCCAGCGCCGCGCCACCGGCAGGTAGCCGTCGCCGTGCAGCGCCAGCACCAGGTCGCGGTCGGTCGGCACGGCGAGGATCGCGGTGCCGTCGGCGCCGCACGGCCACCGCGACGCCCGTTCGTGCCGGCGGACGTGCTCCGCCAGCTCCGCGTCGGCCACGCCGGCGAACGCCGCGGCGTCGAGCGCCCGCACCGTCGCGAACGGCGCCGGCGCGCCGCGCTCGTCGCGCACTGCGACCGGCACCGGGGTGCCGGCCACGAGATCGAGCTGCAGCGGCTGCGGCGGCGGCACCGCGACGACGCGGCCGGCGACGGCGCCGTCGGCGAGTGCGGCGGTGAGCCAGTAGTCGCCGCGCACGAGCCCGCTGACCGCGAACCCACCGTCCTGGTCGATCGGATGGCGGCGCGCCAGGACCTCGGCCACGGCGGGTGGCGGCGCGGCGCCGGCGACGGGCTGCAGCCGCACGTGTCCCGCGGGGCCGGCCGGCGCGATCACCCCGCGCAGCTCGTGCAGCCGGCGCAGCACCAGGCGGGCGCCGGGCGCCGCCGCGGCGTCGGGTTCGATCTCGGCCTCGAGGCACCCGTCGGCGGCGATGCGCAGCGCGGTGCCGCGCGGCACCAGCAGGGCGAACCGGCCGTCGGCGTCGGCCACGGCGCGCAGCGGCGGCTCGTCGTCGGTGTCGGCGCGGACATCGGCGCCCGCCAGGGCTTGCCCGTCGTCGTCGACGACGGTGGCGGCGCACGCGACCTGCTCGCGCAGCCGCAGCTCGACCCCGGGCGGATCGGCGAGCGGATCCTCGGCGATGGCGAGCGCGGCGCTGCCGTGTGCGTCGTCGCGCGCCGCGATCGCGCGCCACGCGCCCGAGGGCACGTCGTCGAAGGCGAAGGTCCCGTCGGCGCCGGTGGGCACGGGCGCAATCGGCGCCGCGCGACGAGCGAGTTCGTCGACCGGCTCCAGCTCCACGAGGGCGGCCGCCGGCGCGCCGTCCGGCGCGCGCACGGTGCCGCGGACGCGCACCCTGGGACGCAGCGGCATCGGCCCGAGATCGCACGGCTCGCCGTGTCGCACCGTGGCCAGGAAGGTGCGCTGGTGCTGCGAGCGCGGCTCGGGGCGGGGTTCGAGCTCGTAGACGCCGGGCCCCGGCAGGGCGCGGCGGAAGCCGCCGTTGGCGTCGGTGCGCAGGGTCTGGGTCGGTCCGACGCCGTCCCGGCGGCGCAGCACCACCACGCAGTCGGCGACGGGCTCGGCGCCGCGCACGCAGCGGCCAATGACCAGGAACGGCACGAGGGGCGGCGCCGAGGGCGTCGGCGCCGCGGTCGCCGATGTCGGGTCCGCAGCGTGCGCCGGCCCGGTCGCAGCGCGGGGCGGGGCGGCCACGACCGGTTCGCCGGTCGGCGCCTGGGCCGGCGCGTGGTCGGCGCCTGCGCGCGGCGGCGGTGTCGCGCGCTGCGGCGCCGCCGGCAGGAGCCGCGGCGGCGCGGCCGGCGCGGCGCCGAGACTGCCCAGCGCCCAGGCCGCGAGCGCGAGCAGCGCGATCGCCGCGCCGATGGCGATCAGGACCGTGGTCTGGCGGCTCATGGTGCGGCGTCGATCGCGGGAGGAGGGACGGCGCGGATGCTACCCGACCGCACGGAACGGCGGCGGGCGCGAGCCGGGACCCGAAGGACCCGACCCGCGCCCGCGCGCCGCCGGTGGCTCGCGACGTGGCATCGCGCGGCGCCACTCAGCCGGCGCATCTCAGTTCACGTCGAAGTGGACGCAGACCGCGTCCGAGGTCAGCAGGTTGACCTGGTTGAACGGGTTCAGCGCCGTGCTGAACTGCACCGACTGCGCGTAGACGTCGACGCCGGCGAAGGTGGCCGGGATCGACCCGGTCACGTTCCACTGGTAGGGGCCGGCGCCGACGTTGAAGAACGTCGTCAGCTCCGGCAGCGCGACCCACGCCGAGCAGCCCGGCATGCCGAGCGTGCTGAGCGAGACGCCGTTCAGCGGGTTCAGGCTGACCACGGTGATGTTGGCGGCGACGGTCGGGTCGACGTTCGAGGTCTCGAACACCAGCGGATTGCCGACCTTCGGCCGATCGAGCAGGCGGATGACGGCCGGGCTGGCGCCGTCGCCCGACAGGTAGCCGACGACGGTTGCGGCGCTGAGGTCCGGCACCTGCTGCGGCAGGCTGCCGTTGCCCGGGTCGGCCGCGCCGTTGCCGGGGGTGAAGCCGACCAGCAGGTCGCTGGCGGCGTGCACCGTGTTGCCCCACACCATGTCGACGCTGCCGCCGGGCAGCAGGGTGATCTGGAAGGTGCTGCTGGTGCCGCTCGGGTACTCGGTCACGCCGACCCACGAGATCGTGACGAAACTGCTGCCGTCCGAGTCGATGAACATGTCGCCGGTGCCGCCCAGGAACGTGGTCTGGTCGGACGGGTACAGGTCGCAGTAGCCGACCGCGAACGACGGCGGGCCCTGCAGCCAGCCGGCGTAGCTGCCGAGGAACCGCGGCGCGGTCGGCTGCGAGTTGCCGAGCCAGATGGCGCCGTTGCTGCCGATGATCACGTCGGTGGCCGGCACGCCGCCGTCACCCGGGTAGGAGAACGCGAACGGCAGCGGGTACGCGACCGAGGTGGCGTCGTCCCAGTCGCCCCAGATCGTCGTGCCGGGGGTGCCGGTGTTGACGTGCGTCGGGGTGGCGCTGCCGGGCAGGCCGTAGTGGCTGGTCGAGCCCGGCACGACGCCGTTGGACGGGAACGAGGCCGCACTCTGGCTCACCAGGTACTGGTCGCCCAGGTTGAAGTACGACAGGCTGCTGCCGGACAGGTCGATGCTGGCGGGCGCGCCCGGGGCGGCGAAGCTCTCGTAGAACGTCTGCTTGCGGTCGTAGCAGCCGGCGCCGTACGGGCTCGCGAAGGCGACGTTGGTGCCGAGCGTGTAGTCGATGCGGACGTTCGGGATGTAGGGCGGTGTGCCGCTGTACTGCAGCGCGCCGTTCACGAACGCCGGGCTCTGGATGCCGCCGAAGTCGAACTTGACGAAGCCGTCGTCGACGGTCAGCGGGGTCGGCACGCTGTTGACGTTGGTGAACAGCGGGTGGATGCGGTCGGTGGCCGGATTGGTGCCGGACGGGACCATCACCAGCACGACCGCGTAGTTGCCCGGCGCCAGGTGGATCGGCGGCGAGAACGACGCCATCGACGGCGTGTCGGGCGCGGCGAACACCAGGTTGCCGACGTTGCCGGCGTTGGCCTGCTGCCACGGCGCGATCGGCGGCACGGGCGGCACGTGGGTGTAGGGGTTGCTCGTGAACAGCACCGCGTTGTTGACGGTGTCGTTGGGCACGAACCAGAACTCGAGCGTGCCGTTGGGCGCGCCCACCAGGTTCGGCACCGGCACCGGCCCGTAGGTGCCGCCGTCGTTGAGGACGTTGACGCCGATGGCGCTGATGTCGATCGCCGAGTCGACGTCGAGGTCGAACCGCAGCGCCGTGCCGGGGTCCATGCTCACGCCGTACTCGGGCGGCGTCGCGTTGGCGTAGAAGGTCGTGCCGGCGAACAGGGTTTCGAGGGTGCGCAGGCCGGTCGGCGCCGCGCACTGGGCGGAGACGGTGGCCCCGAGCGAGGCGAGCACCGCGAGGGAGAGCAGGGATCTGTGCATGGTCTTCGGAGGTAGGAGCAGGCCGACACCCGTCAGCCGGGGGAAATCGATGCAGCAGTATTCCTCCGGTCCGTGGGCGGCGCGGGCGGGCCGGCGCGGTGCCGTGCGCGCGTCGCCGCTGCGGCGGCGCCGGCTCCGCACCATGGCATCGGGCGCGCGACGGCGGCGACCGCCGGCCACGGCGCGCGTGCCTCGAATCGGGACGAAGGCGGCGCGAGTTCGGGAGACTGGCCGGCGCGCTGCGTCCCAGTCGGTTGCGTCCCAGTCGGCTGCGTCCCAGTCGGTTGCGTCCCAGTCGGTTGTGTCGCTGTCCGCTGTGGCGCCGGCGCCGCGCGCGCGCGACGATCGGCGCCGAATGCCTCGCAACGCCAAGTCGTCCGCGCGTCCCCGCTCGAAGCCGAACTACCTGCACGGCTACACCGCGCACGAGCAGGACCGGCTGTACCACCAGGCCCGGTTCCTGGAGGACGCGGTGCACGACCGGCTGCCGTTCCGCCGCAGCCGGCACCTGCTCGAGGTCGGCTGCGGCGTCGGCGCGCAGACCGAGATCCTGCTGCGGCGCTTTCCCGAGCTGCGGGTGACCGGCGTCGACCGCAGCAAGGACAACCTGAAGCGCGCGCAGAAGCACCTCGGCGGCTGTGCCTGGGCCGGCGGGCGGTTCGAGCTGCGGCAGAGCCCGGCCGAGACGCTGCCGTTCGCCGCCGACGCGTTCGACGCGGCGTTCCTGTGCTGGATCCTCGAGCACGTCGGCGACCCGGCGCGCACGCTGGCCGAGGTGCGTCGCGTGCTGCGGCCGGGCGCGCCGGTGGTGGTGACGGAGGTGCAGAACGCGTCGTTCTTCCTCGATCCGTACAGCCCCAACACGCTGCAGTACTGGATGGCATTCAACGACACGCAGCTCGAGCTCGGCGGCGATCCGTTCGTCGGCGCCAAGCTCGGCAACCTGCTGCTCGCCGGCGGCTACGGCGACGTGCGGACGGATGTGCGCACGTTCCACTTCGACAACCGCACCCCGGCCGAGCGCGCCGAGTTCCTGGCCTACTGGACCGACCTGCTGCTCAGCGGCGCGCCGGCGCTGGCCAAGGCGGGCCGCGTCAGCAAGAAGGTCGTCGCCGGCATGCAGAAGGAGCTCGACCGCGTCGCGCACGATCCGGACGCGGTGTTCTGGTACAGCTTCGTGCAGGCGCGCGCGCGCGTCGGCTGAGGCGCGCGACCCCGGCGGCGGCGCGGAAGTTCGCCGCACCGGTCATGGTCGCGGCGACCGCGTCGTCTTGGGACGCAGCGCATGACCTACCTCCGTCGAGAGCCGCCGCCGGCGCTGGCGCCGTTCGTCGATCACCTGTGGGCGTTCGAGGACCACGCGATGGCGGCGCCGGGGGGCCGGCTGTTCGCCGACGGCGGCGCCGACCTGATGTGGAACCTCGGGCCGGCGCTGCGGCTCGAACAGGGCGGCGCGGTGTCGTCGTGGCGCGGTGCCTGGGTCGCCGGACCCCGGACGGCGCCGTACGACATCGCGCTGGGGTCGCCGCGGGTCACGATGGTGGGGGTGCGGCTGCGGCCGCTCGGACTGGCGTCGGTGCTCGGCGCGCCGGCCGCCGAGGTCGTCGACCGGGTGCAGGAGCTCAGCGCGCACTGGCGCGGCGACGCCGACGAGGCCACCGCGCGCGCGGGCGCGGCCAGCGGCCCGGCGGCGCGGCTGCAGGCAGTGGAGTCGGTGCTGTTGCGTCGGTTGGCAGGCGCGCGGCGCCCGCCGGCCGCGCTCGCGCGCGCGCTCGACGCGCTGCGCGCGCGTCCGAACGCGGCCACCGTCGACGGCCTGGCGCAGGCGCTCGGCCTGAGCGCGAAGCATCTCGGGCGGCTCGTTCGCGGTCACGCCGGGCTCGGCCCCAAGGTGCTGCAGCGGATCCTGCGGTTCCGGGCGGTGCTGGCCGAGGTGGGAACGGCGCCGCGGCGCGATTGGGCGCTGCTCGCGGCCGCGCGCGGCTTCAGCGACCAGGCGCACCTGTGCCGCGAGTTCCGCGCGTTCGCCGGTCTGCCGCCGACGCGGTATCGCGCGCCGGTGTTGCCGCTGCCCGAGTACGTTCCGCAGCCGCAGCCCAGGTCCGATTCCGACAAGACGGCCTCCGCGGTGCCGGGTAGTTGAAGGGGACGCGCCCCCGTTCCACCCCGACCGATTCGATCATGGCAATCCCCCGCATCCTGCGTTCCGTCGCGGCGCTCGCCGCGACCGCCGCCGTTCTCTCCGCCCAGTGCCAGTTCACCAGCGTGTCGCTGCAGAACTACGGCAGCGGCTGCAGCGAGGTGTTCGGCTTCTACCCGACGCTGCGGTTCGAACTCGACCAGACCAACTGCACCCTGGCGGTCACCGTCGACGCCGACAGCGGCTGCTGCAACACGTTCCTGCAGGCGACCGCCATCGTGCTCAGCGTGCGGCAGGCGGGGGTGCCGCTGCCGCTCGCCGATCCGCTGTGCACGCTGCTGGTGCAGCCCGACACGATCCTGATCCAGTCCGGTCCGGTGGCGACGCCGTTCGTGCTGCCGCTGCCGCCGACCATGCCGCCGGCGTCGTTCCTCGCGCAGGGTGTCGCCGGCTACTACACGACGGTGACGTTCCCGCGGCCGTTCGCGCTGCAGTTCGCGCTCACCGCGGGCTACGTCGCGTCGCTGCGCTGAACGCGACCGACCTCGCTCAGAATTCGATCTGCGCCTCGCCGACGCCGAGCGCCTTGCGCCGCGACAGGCGCAGCCGGCCGCGGTCGTCGGCGCCGAGCACGCAGACGACCATCTCGTCGCCCTCCTTGGCGATGTCGCCCGCGTGCCGCACCGGCTGCTCGTCGAGCTCCTCGACCGGCACCAGGCCTTCGTTCACCGCGTTGACGCGCACGAACGCGCCGAAGTCCTTCACGCCGGTGACCGTGCCGCGGTAGCAGCGGCCCTTCACCAGCACGCCGGCGGCGCGGTTCACCATCAGCATCGCCTGCCGCGCCGCGTGCTGGTCGGTGGCGTAGACCAGCACCGCGCCGCGGTCGTCGACCGAGACCTTGGCGCCGGTCTGTTCGGTGATGTTCTTGATGTTGGCGCCGCGCGCGCCGATCAGCGCGCCGATCGAGTCGGGAAGGATCGCCGTGCGCAGCGCGCGCGGCACGAACCGCGACGGCTCGGCCGGCGCGCGGATCGTCCGCTGCATCGCCGCGAGGATGTGCAGCCGGCCGGCGCGGGCCTGTTCGAACGCCTGCGCCAGCAGCTCGAGCGACAGGCCGCCGAGCTTGTTGTCGAGCTGGATCGCGGTCACGCCCTGGTCGGTGCCGACGACCTTGAAGTCCATGTCGCCGAGGTGGTCCTCGTCGCCCAGGATGTCGCTGAGCACGACGCTGCGCGTGCCGTCGGAGATCATGCCCATCGCGATGCCGGCGACCATGCGCCGCAGCGGCACGCCGGCGTGCAGCATCGCCATCGTGCCGCCGCACGCGGTGGCCATCGACGAGCTGCCGTTGCTCTCGGTGATCTCGGCCTCGACGCGCAGCGTGTACGGGAACTCGGCCGCGGTCGGCAGCACCGGCAGCAGCCCGCGCCGCGCCAGCGAGCCGTGGCCGATCTCGCGGCGGCCCGGCCCGCGCAGCGGCCGGGTCTCGCCGACCGAGTACGGCGGGAAGTTGTAGTGCAGCAGGAAGCGCTCGACGTGGCCGTCGGGTTGGCCGATGCCGTCCATGCGCTGGCCGTCCTCGGTGCTGCCCAGCGTGCAGGTGACGATCGCCTGGGTCTCGCCGCGCGTGAACAGCGCCGAGCCGTGTGCTCGCGGCAGCAGGCCGACTTCGGACCAGATCGCGCGGATGTCGGTCGGGCCGCGGCCGTCGACGCGCCGGCCGCTGTCGAGCACCAGCGCGCGCAGTTCGGTCCAGGTCGCCAGCTCGAACGCGGCGCGCGCCGGCGCCCGTTCGTCGTCCGGCAGCGGGTCGGTCCAGGCGGCGCCGGCGGCGGCGATGCCGTCGCGCCGCGCCTGCTTCTCGACGGTCTGCAGCGCCGCGCGCAGCGCCGCGAGCGTCGGCTCGGGCACCGCCGGCAACTCGGGCGCCGGCGGCACCGGCAGCTTCTCGACCCCGGCCTGCTGCCGCAGCTGCTCGAACGCGTCCTGGAACTTCGCGAGCACTTCGCTGGCGTGCGCGAGCGCCGCCACGCAGTCGGCCTCGGGCACCTCGCGCGCCTGTCCCTCGAGCATCACCGGTCCATCCGGCCCGACGCCGATCGAGAACTCGAGGTCGGCGTCGTCGCGCTGCTGCCGGCTGGCGAACGTCACCAGCTGGCCGCGGACGCGGCACACGCGCAGGCCGGCCGCCGGCCCGTTGCACGGCACCGGGCTCACGTGCAGCGCGCACGCCGCGGTCAGCAGCGCCAGGCTCTCGACGTCGCTGCTCGGCTCCGCCGACAGCACCTGCACCTGCAGCTGCACCTCGCAGCGGTAGTGCTCGGGGAACAGCGATCGCACCGTGCGGTCGATCAGCCGCGACACCAGCACCTCGTGGTCGCTGATGCGCCCTTCGCGGCGCTGCCAGTTGCCCGGGATGCGGCCGGCGGCGGCGAACTTCTCGCGGTACTCGACCGTCAGCGGGAAGAACGACTGCCCCGGCTTCGGCTCCCTGGCGGCGACGACGGTCGCCAGCACCACGTTGTCGCCGCAGCGACTGACCACCGCGCCGGTCGCCTGCCGGGCGATGCGGCCGGTCTCGAACGTGCACTCGGTGCCGCTGGTGCGGACCGTGACCGAGGTGCCGGTGGGCGCGTTGCCGGTGCTCTGGACCATGCCGCAGTTCTTACGGGCGGTGGCGCCGTCGGTCCAACGGCTTGCGCCCCGGCCGCCGGACGGCTCTGCTGCGGCGGTCGTGCTGTACCACCTGGCCGAACGCCGCATCGACGACGCCGTCGCGCGCGGCCTGCTCGACGACCTGCCCGGCAAGGGCCGGCCGCTGTGCATCGACCTGCTGGAGGACGTGCCCGAAGAGCTGCGCGCCGCCTACACCGTGCTGCACGCCGCCGGCTGCGTGCCCGAGGCGGTCGAGCGGCGGCGGGCGCGGCTGCGGCTGCAGGACCTGCTGCGCTGCTGCGAGGAGGAGCCGACGGCAGCGGAGCTGCGGCGCGAGCTGCGGGTGGCGCTGCTGGCCGAGGCGCTGGCGGCGGAGTCCGCCCGCGCCGCTCGCTGACGGCTACAGGTCGTCCGGGGATGGCGGCCACAGCGTCGCGCCGACCAGCCACAGGAATCCGGCCACCGCCGCGTGCGGCAGCGGCTCGCCGTTCAGCAACCAGACCATCAGCTGGAACAGGGTCGCGCCCTCGAGCATCGCCATCGGCACCAGGCCGGCCTGGAAGCACAGCAGCGCCCGGTCCGGGCCGGACGCGCGCGCGGCGCGGTTCTTCAGCAGGGCGCGCAGCGACACGGCGGCGACCAGCATCACGCCGGCGAGGATCAGCGCCACGTCGCCGAGCACCGGGATCGGCTCGCCGCCGAGGCCGCCGTCGCGGGTCACGAACCAGACCACGACGCCGACTGCGAACGAACCCGACAGCAGGGCGCCGTGGACGATGCGCGCCTGCGCCAAGGAGGGGACCTGCGGCTCCATGCGGCAGATCCTTGCGCGCCGGCCGCCGTTGTTCCACCCTGGACCGCCCGCGGGATGGACCGCGGCATCCAACGAAGCGAAGGGACACGGTATGGCGACGGTCGCGGTTCTCGGTACGGGTCTGCTCGGCAGCGGGTTCGCCCTCAACCTGCTCGACAAGGGGCACACGGTGCGGGTCTGGAACCGCAGCATGGACAAGCTGGCGCCGCTGGTCGAGCGCGGCGCGGTGGCCGGCGCGGACCCGGCCGACGCGGTGCGCGGCGCCGAGCGCGTGCACCTGGTGCTGACCGCTGACGACGCGGTCGACGCCGTGCTGCAGCAGGCGCGGCCCGGGCTCGGCCAGGGCGTGCCGGTGCTCGACCACTCGACCAACCTGCCGGCGCGCGTCGTCGACCGCTGCCGGCGGCTGCGCGACGACGGCGTGACCTACCTGTCGGCGCCGGTGTTCATGTCGCCGCAGAACGCGCGCGAGGCCACCGGCATGATGCTTCTGTCCGGGCCCAAGGACCTCGCCGTCGCGGTCGAGCCGGCGCTGGCGGCGATGACCGGCAAGGTCTGGTACTGCGGCGAGCGCACCGACCTGGCGGCGTTCCACAAGCTCAGCGGCAACGGCCTGCTGCTGGCGCTGACCGGCGTGATGGGCGACCTGCTGGCGATGGGCGCCGCCGCCGACCTGCAGCCGCAGGAGGTGCTGTCGCTGTTCGAAGTGTGGAAGCCCGGCGCGGCGATCCCGTTCTTCGGCCAGCGCGTCGCCACCGCCGACACCGTGCCGGCGAGCTTCGAGCTGCAGATGGCGCGCAAGGACCTGGGCCTGATGCTCGAGTGCGCCGGCGGGCCGCAGCGCCTGTCGGTGCTGCCGGCGGTGGCGGGGGCGATGGACCGGGCGATCGACCAGGGCCTCGGCCAGCGCGACTTCGCGATCTACGCCAAAGCCGATCGCTGAGCGCGCGCGGCCGCCGCGGCGCGGGCGCCGTCGATCAGGCGCCATCGATCAGACGCCGTCGATCAGGCGTTCTCGAGCTGCGCGCGGATGCGCTGCTGGAACATCTGCAGGCGCTGGCGCGCGACCGCCGAGTTCTGCGTCAGCCACTCGGCGTTCTTGAACGCCGTCGGCGCGACCTCGCTGCGCAGGCGTTCGAGGTGCGGCTCCACCTTGGCGAACAGCAGCATGCCCTCGCCGGTGTTCTCGGCCAGGAAGTCCGGGTTGACGACGCCGTGACGCGCGAAGCCGTAGGCCATCTCGAAGTAGCTCGACACCTGCCGCCACGCCGCGTTGTTCGGGTGCTCCGGCTTGGTCAACGCGACCACGTCCTCGAAGCTGCGCGGCAGGAACCGCGCGATCGCGTCGCGGGACTGGCGCATCACCGACTCGCGCCGCAGGTCGTACAGCTTGAGCACCAGGTCGGCGTCGTGGTGGTCGGGCGCTTCCTTGATCTTGGTCATGGCGCGGAATGTAGCGCGTCACCGCCGGAAACGCGGCTTCTTGCCGCCCGGCAGCGTCAGCGTCAGGGTCACCATCGTCAGCAGCACCGCGGCGCCCAGCCGCGTGAGCGCCGCCGACCGCGAGCGCCGCAGGTCGAGCTCCTTGCAGCGGGCGATCATCGCGTCCAGCGCCTGGTCGACGACGTAGCGGTAGTGGCCGGTGAGCGACGCGGTGCGGCCGCGCAGGTCGACCCGGAGGTTGCGCAGGAACGTCGCGGCGCTCTCGCCGCGGCCGCCGCCGCGGCGCGCCGCCGGGCGGAACAGCCAGACCAGTTCGCGGTCGTGCATCCACGGCTGGCTGTTGGCGTAGCTGGCCTGCTTGCGCCGGTAGTAGTCGCGCAGCGTCGCCTTCAGCGTCGGCAGCGAGTCGGAGCGGTCGCGCGAGCGCACCGCCTGCGGACGACCGGCGACGTCGGCCATCATCGCGTCGAGCGCCTCGAGCTTCTTCAGCGCCGGCCAGCCTTCGTAGTCGCGCTGCCAGCGCGCGCCGGGCGCCAGCCACACCGCGAAGGTCTCGGCGTAGTCCTCGGCGGGGTGGCTCTGCGCGTAGAACCGGTCGAGGTGCTGGACGTAGTCCTTGCTGTCCGGACGCGCGTGGTAGTCGAGCCGGTAGGGCTCGCTGTAGCGGCCGAACGTGCGCCGCCACGCGGCGCGCCGGTGCAGGCGGTAGGCGTTGTCGAGCGCGTGGCCGGCCTCGTGCCGCAACAGGCGCATGCACTCGTCGCCGGTGCTGCCTTCGGCCTCGAGCATCTGCGCGTGCTCGAGGCGCACCAGCCGCGGGTGCGCGAGGTAGAACGGGATCGCGAAGCCGGTCGAACCGTCGGGCGTGAACCAGTCGGTCGACAGCCAGACGTACGGTCGGAAGCGCAGGCCGGCGCGCGCCAGCTCGTCGTGCAGGCGCTGCACGCGCGCCTCGAGCGCGGTGCCCTCGATGCGGAGTCCGAGGTCGCACAGGCGGACGTCGAGCAGTTCGTCGAGCGGCAGGTCGATCCACCACGGTTCGCGGGCCCGGCGGCGGCGGCGTCTCGGCTGCGGGCGGCGCGGCATGGGGGCGGAAGACCATAGCTGCGGCGCGGGCCGGCCCGCCACCCCGGGGCCCGGGCCGAAGGCGGGTCGATTCGCCACCTTGCAACCGCGTGCGGGGGGAGGCATGATGGTCTCCCTTCTTGAGATTGGGTCTCAACTAGAATCCGCACCCCGTGACCGCCCATCCAGAGCCGCCGCGCGCCGCCGCCGATCCGACCGCGGCGGGTGACCGGGTCGCGCATCCGCGGGACCCGGAGGGCGCAGCGGCGCCGGACGCCGGGGTCGGGGCGCCGCTCGTGACGCTGGCCCAGAGCCGGATCGGCATCCCGGTCCAGGTGCACGCGGTCACCGGCGACGACGACCTGGCCCGGAGGCTCGACGACCAGGGGCTCTGGCCAGGCGCCGCAGTCGAGCTGATCACCACGGCCCTCGGCGGCGACCCGCTGCTGTTCCGGCTGCACGGCTACCGCCTGGCGCTGCGGCGCGACGAGGCCGCGCGCGTGACGACCGTGCCGCTGGCCGACCCCGGCCGGGAGCCTGGGGCGTGACCGCGAACAGCGTCGGTCAGAGCGACCCGGCGTCCGCGACGGCGCGACCGCACAGCGTGACCGTCGCGCTGGTCGGCCGGCCGAACGCCGGCAAGACGTCGCTGCTGATGCACCTGACCGGCACCCAGCAGCGGCCGGTCAACTTCCCTGGCACCTCGGTGGAGCGCGCCGAGGGGCGCGTCCGCATGGGTTCGGCGACGCTGCGCGTCGTCGATCTGCCGGGCGTCGTGTCGCTGCAGGCGCAGAGCCGCGACGAACGCGTGACCGTCGACTACCTGCGCGGCGATGGCGAGGCGCAGCCCGACGTGCTGTGCGCGGTGCTCGACGCCGGCAAGCTGGTGATCGAGCTGCGCCTGCTGCAGCAGCTGCGGCAGCTCGGTCGACCGGTGGTGGTGGCGCTGACCAAGCTCGACGTGGCCGCGCGCGCCGGCATGCCGGTCGACACCGACGCGCTGCAGCGCGCGCTCGGCCTGCCGCTGTGCGTCGTCGACGGCTTCCGCGGCAAGGGCGCCGAGGAGCTGCGCACGGTGCTGCTGGCGACCGCCGGCGCCGCCGCGGCCGCGGTCGGCGACGATGCCGCGGCGGCGCGCGTCGCCCGCGCCGCGCCGGTCGACGGCGCGCGGCGGACCTGGACCGACCGGATCGACGCCGTGCTGCTGCACAAGGCGCTCGGGCCGCTGGCGCTGGGGCTGGTGATGCTGGCGATGTTCCAGCTGGTGTTCGCCGCGGCGGAGCCGTTCGTGGCGTTGGTCGAGGACGGCCAGTCGCTGGTCGCCGACGCGCTGCGCGGGCTGCTGCCGGACGGCGCCTTGCAGAGCTTCGTCGTCGACGGCCTGGTGCACGGCCTCGGCTCGGTGCTGGTGTTCGTGCCGCAGATCGCGCTGCTGATCGGGCTGGTGGCGGTGCTCGAGGGCTCGGGCTACATGGCGCGCGCGGTGTTCCTGCTCGACCGTCTGCTGCGCAAGGTCGGGCTGACCGGCCGCAGCTTCGTGCCGCTGACCAGCTCGTTCGCCTGCGCGATCCCCGGCATCCTCGCCAGCCGCATCATCACCGACGAGCGCGACCGTCTGGCGACCATCGTCACCGCGCCGCTGATGTCGTGCTCGGCGCGCCTGCCGGTCTACGTCGTGCTGCTGGCGGCGTTCTTCGAGCCGTGGGCGGCCGGCCTGCTGCTGTTCGGGCTGTACCTGCTCGGCCCGGTGACCGCGGCCGGCGTGGCGTTGCTGCTGCGCAAGTCGGTCCTGCGCGGCGGTCGCTCGCCGCTGGCGATGGAGATGCCGGTCTACCAGCGGCCGAGCCTGCGGGTGGTGTGGCTGCAGGTGTGGAGCGCCGTGCGCCAGTTCCTGGTCACGGCCGGCACGGTCATCCTGGTGGCGACGGTGGTGGTGTGGGCGCTGGGCTACTTCCCGCGCTCGGCCGAGGTGACGGCGCGCTACGACGCCGCGGTGGCGGCGGTCGCCGACGGCGAAGGCGCCGAGGCGCAGCGCGATCAACTGCGCGCCCGGGAGCGCGCCGAACTGCTCGAGCAGAGCTGGCTGGCGACGCTCGGCAAGGCGGTGCAGCCGGTGTTCGCGCCGGCCGGCTTCGACTGGCGGCACACGGTCGGCGTGCTGGCGGCCTTCCCGGCGCGCGAGCTGGTGGTGCCGACGCTGGCGACGCTGCACAGCCTCGGCGACGTCGAGGCCGATCCCGAGGCGCCGGACCCGGGCCTCACGGCGGCGCTGCGGAACGCCACCGACGCGCGCGGGCGGCCGACGATGAACGGCCTGGTGGCGCTGGCGATGATGGCGTTCTTCGCGCTGTGCAGCCAGTGCGCCGGCACGCTGGCGGCGATCCGGCGCGAGACCCACTCGTGGCGCTGGCCGCTGTTCACGTTCGGCTACATGACGGTGCTGGCGTGGGCGGTCGCGGTGGGGATCTACCAGATCGGTTCGCTGCTCGGGTACGGCCTGAGCGGCTAGTGCCTCTGCCCGCGCCCGCCGCGCGCAGCGCGGCCCCGTGCCCGTGCCCAGGCCGCGCGCAGCGCGCCGGTGCCCAGGCCGCGCACAGCGCGGCCGGTGCCCGCCCGCGCGACGCGCGGGCTGGTGCGCTCTTGCGCGATCGCGCCATGCGACCCCGCGCGCGCGGCGCGCGCGCGGCCACCGGGGGGCGCGCTGCGCGCGCCCGCCTGGGCACCGCGGCGCTGCGCGCCGCTGGGCACGGGCACGGGGCATTGGCGGTCGGGAACACCCTGGGCCCGAACCGCAGCCGTGACCCGAACCCGCCCGCGCAATACCATCGCCCCCATGGTGCTCGAGGTGCTGACGCGCGAACTGATCCGTCCGTTCGACGCGCTGCGCTTCCCCGCCCCGGTGGCCTGCGTCTACCACCCGCTCGACTATGCGTGGGACGTGCATCGGCGCTACCTCGACCGCTACGGCCGCGGCCGCAAGCAGGTGCTGATGCTCGGCATGAACCCGGGGCCGTTCGGCATGGTGCAGACCGGCGTGCCGTTCGGCGAGGTCGAGGCGGTGCGCAGCTGGCTGCGGCTCGTCGGCGACGTGCGGCCGCCCGAGCGGCAGCACCCGAAGCGTCCCGTACAGGGCTTCGACTGCACCCGCAGCGAGATCAGCGGGCGCCGGCTCTGGGGCTGGGCCGCGCATCGGTTCGTCACGCCGGGCCGGTTCTTCCGCGCCTACTACGTGCACAACTACTGCCCGCTCGCGTTCGTGGCCGACAGCGGGGCGAACCTCACGCCGGACAAGCTGCCGTCCTCGGCGACGCGGCCGCTCTACGAGCTGTGCGACCGCCTGCTCGTGCAGACCGCGCAGGCGCTGCGGCCGCGGCTGGTGATCGGCATCGGCGCGTTCGCCGAGGCGCAGGCGCGCCGCGTGCTGGGCGGCGATCCGGCGCTGCGGTTCGGCCGGATCCCGCACCCGAGTCCGGCGAGCCCGCTGGCCAACCGCGGCTGGGAGCCCCTGGTCGACGAGGCGCTGGCCGAGGCGCTGGCGCAGCTGGGCGCGGCCCACTGACTGGGCCCACTGACTGGGCCCACTTGACGGGGCAGGGCTCCGCGCTGGCAACCCACGGCGCCCGACCTAGACTGTTCGGCCCGAAACGAGCCCGCTTTGTCCTACCCGCAAGTCGTCCGCGTCTACTGCACCTACCAGGATCCCGACCAGGAGAGCCCCTGGCAGAGCCTGGCGCCACGCGGCAGCACCGGCTCGGGCGTCGTGATCGGCCCGGGGCGCGTGCTGACCGGCGCGCACGTCGTCGCCAACGCCACCTTCCTGCAGGTGCAGAAGCAGAGCGACCCCAACAAGGTCGTCGCGCGCATCGCCGCGATCTCGCACGACAGCGACCTGGCGCTGCTGGAGATCGACGACCCCGCGTTCACGCGCGGGATCAAGGCCGCGGCGATCGGCGAGCTGCCGCGGCTGCGCGATCAGGTCGCCGTCGCCGGCTACCCGGTCGGCGGCGACGAGGTGTCGATCACCGAGGGCGTGGTGTCGCGCATCGAGGTGCAGCGCTACGAGCACAGCCAGCGCCACCTGCTGGCGGTGACGGTCGACGCGGCGATCAACGACGGCAACAGCGGCGGCCCGGTGTTCCACCGCGGCAAGGTCGTCGGCATCGCGTTCCAGTCGCTGCCCGACGCCGAGAACGTCGGCGAGATGGTGCCGGCGCCGGTCATCAAGAGCTTCCTCGACGGCACCGCGCAGCAGAAGTCGCCGCTCGTGCCGGGGTTCGGCATCAGCACGCAGAACCTCGAGAACCCGGCCCTGCGCGGCTGGCTCGGCATGAAGTCGAGCGACAGCGGCGTGCTGGTCACGTCGATCCAGTACGGCACCAGCGCCTGGGGCGTGCTGCGGAAGGGCGACGTGCTGCTCGAGCTCGACGGCCTCAAGATCGCCAACAACGGCACCGTGCGCTACCGCGGGACGTTCCGCTGCCAGTTCGACGTCGTGGTCGGCGAGCACTTCGTCGGCGACCGCATGCGCGCCACGGTCCTGCGCGACGGCGCGCGCGTGAAGGTCACGATGACGCTGCAACCGATGGCGTACCTGGTGCCGCGCTACGAGTACGACACGCGGCCGAGCTGGTTCGTGTTCGGCGGCCTGGTGTTCCAGCGGCTCACCGCCGAGTACCTGCGCATCTGGGGCGACAACTGGTGGGAGAAGGCGCCCAAGGAGTTCCTGCACTTCTACTACCAGGGCGAGCGCACCGAGGAGCGTCAGGAGACGGTGGTGCTGGCGCACGTCCTCGCCGACGAGATCAACGTCGGCTACGAGCACTTCCAGAACGACTCGATCGTCGAGGTCGCCGGCAAGCAGCCGCGGGACCTGCGCGACTTCGTGGCGCTGGTCGACGCGCAGGAGCGCGAGCTGGTGCTGCGCACCGGGTCGGGCGGCATGCTGATGCTCGACGCCCGCGCGGCGCGCGCGGCGCGCGACCGGATCCTCGCGCAGTATCGCGTGCCGGCCGACCGCTCGCGGGACCTGCAGGCCACCGTCGGCGGGCCCCCGCGCGCGAAGCGTCGCGCGCGCACACGCTGACCCGCGGTCGGGCGGGCGCTACACCACGGCTTCGCCGGCGCGCGCCAGCGGCGTTGCCCCCGTGGCCGCGCGCACCGACGCCACCATCCGCGCGGCGCGCGCGCGCACGGCCTCGAAGTCGCCGGCCTCGAGGTCCTTCGGCTCGAACAGCGTGTTGACGAAGCCGCAGCCGAAGCTGCCGGCGGCCAGCCACTGCTGTGCGTTGTCCTCGGTCACGCCGCTGGTCGGGAAGATCTTGAGGAACGGCATCGGGCCGAGCACGGCCTTCACGAACGCGGGGCCGTTGCCGGGGCCGGGGAACAGCTTGACGAGGTCGGCGCCGGCCTTGTGCGCCTGCATCATCTCGCTCGGCGTGTAGGTGCCGGGGATCGACAGCAGGTCGTGCTGGCGGCAGAAGGCGACCACCTGCGCGTCGAACACCGGCGACACCAGGAAGCGCGCGCCGGCGGCCATCGCCTGCTTGGCGTGCTCGACGCCGAGGATCGTGCCGGCGCCGACGACGAGGTCCTGGCGCCGGCTCAGGTCGGCGATGTGGTCGAAGCAGTCGGGCGTGGTCAGCGTCAGCTCGACGACGCGGAAGCCGCCGGCGATCGCGGCGTCGATGGCGGGGCGGACGGCGGATCGGATCGAAGTTCGCAGTATGGCAGAACAGCGGTGCTCGGTCAGCGCGGCGAGCACGGCGGCGCGGTTCGGGGTCATTCGGAGCCTCCCAGGTTGGCGACGGGAGCAGCATAGCGCTCGGCCAGGGCAGGCAAGGGTGCAGAGGGCGAACGCCTCGGGGCACCCGTGCGCAGACCGCACAGACCCGGCTGGCCGACTGGGCGGGCAGATCCGGTGCAAAGATGTGGACGGTTGTCCAGGCCGATGGCGCAGGACGCTGTCGCTACCCGTGCGTAACCCCATCGCATCCGTGAGAGGTAGGGACTGGCGCGCGGCTCGGGGCACACCTGTTGCGCTGCGCGGAGCATGCCCCGCCTCGCCGCCACCGTGTTGTCCGCGCTCATGGCGTCCATGCTGCCGGGATTCCTGTTGCCGGGGTCGCTGCCGGCCCAGCAGTGGTTCGAGTCGGACGACCGAACCTGCATGCCGCCGGATCCCCTTGCCGTGGAAGGCTGGCTGTCCGCCGACCTGGATGGCGACGGCGACACGGACCTCATTCCTGTTCGTCAGCGAGTCTACCTTCGCAACGACACCGGCCGGTTCACACGGCTGCCCTGGCCAGGCAGCACCGGGTTCCCGCAGGCCGTCGGCGACCTCGATGGCGACGGCGACATCGACGTACTCTGCTTCGACTCCGGGCGCAGCGCGGAGGTTCTGGTCAACGATGGCTCGGGTCGGTTCAGGATCCAGCGGGCGTGGATCCCGGAGCCGGGGTATCCGTCGTATCGGACGATCGTGCAGGACGTGACCGGCGATGGCCGGCCCGACATCCTCGGGCCCGGCCTCTGGCGCAACGCGGGGGGCTGGCGCTTCGTCGACGAAACGGCGGCTCGGGGCCTGCCCGCGCTACTGCTGGACGCGCAGGTCGCGGAGGACCTCGACGGCGACGGCGATCTCGACCTGGTGATGTCGGGTCGGCTCTACGTGCAGACCGGCGCCGGGGCGTTCACGGATCTGACGGCATCGCGCATCCCAACCCTCGGGCAACTGTACGCCGCCGCGGACTACGACGGCGATGGCGACGTCGACCTGGCGCACCTGACCTGGGGTGGGGACGTGGTCGCGATGCGCAACGACGGCTCGGGTCGCTTCAGCGTGGATGCAGTCGTGTACAGCGCTTCCATCGGCTTCCTGCTTCACGGCGACCTGCGCTTCGAGGACCTCGACGCCGACGGCGACCCGGACCTGGTGTTCAGCCCCGTCCGCGATCCGGCGATCAGTCGCAATGACGCCGGCGTGTTCGCCGCGCCGATGCCGCTCATCGTCTCCGAGCCCGCGGTTGCGCGCAGCATGTTCACCGGCGTGTTCGTCGACGCCGACGGTGACGGTGACCTCGATCTGGTCAGCAGCTGGGTCCAGCTCTGGATGCCCTCGCACGAGCCGCTGTTGTTGTTCCCGGTTCGATTGTGGTTCCAGGATCCGGGCCATCGCTTCGCCTCCGCCGGCCTGCCGGGCGCGCGGACGTACACGGTCGGTGCCATGCACGATCTCGACCGCGATGGCGATCTGGACGCAGTGGGCGTGATCTCCTTCACACCCCTGCCGGTCATGCTCGAGAACGACGGCACTGGGCGGTGGCACGCGCGGGACATCGCGGCTGGCGGAGAGTTCGTCGACCTCGATGGCGACGGCGATCTGGACTCGGTCGCATTGGACGTGTTGGGCGCGTCGTTCCAGGTGTCGCTTGCGACCGCGGGGCCGCGCGGCTTCGCACCGTGGGACCCTGCATCGTGGACGGTGCTCCCGTCGCAGCCGTTCGCCAGCCCGCAGGTGCGCAGCCTGTCGGTACGAGACATGGACGGCGACGGCGTTCCGGACCTGTTGTCTTGCGGTCGTGGCGGTTGCGAGCTGTGGCTGGGCAACGGCGACGGCACCTTCGTCAGCGCGACGGGGCGCCTCGGCGGGCTGATCGGTCCCGAGGTCGGCGCAGCCCAGGGCGACCTCGACGGCGACGGGGACCTCGATGCCGTGTTGTCCAGCGGGCTCCTCTTGGAACAGCAGGCGAACGGCTCGTTCCAGCAACGACGGTTGTGGTCGGCCGCGCTGCCGGCGGACGTCGTGCGGCTCGGCGATCTGGACGGCGATGGTCGCGACGATGTCGTCGCGGTGCGCCGGTCGGTCTACCAGCCGCTGCGCCCCTCGCTGGCGCGTCCGAGCGACCTGCTCTGGAACCTCGGCGGCGCCGTCTTCTCGGCGCCGGTCGAGCTGCACTACGGCGACGCACTCGACGCCGTGTTCGGCGACTTCGATGCGGACGGCGACGCCGATCTGCTCCTGTCGCACGACGGCTGGTGGGCGCCAGGGCCGTTCTCGGTGCTCGAGAACCGTGGGACCCGCAGCATCGGACCCGCGCCGCTGGGGACCCGGGTGGCGCCCAACCCCCGGCCGATCGCCATGGTCGCCGGCGACGTGGATGGCGACGGCGACCTCGACATCGTCAGCGGCCTCGGGCCGGTCTGGCGCAACCTGGAGCGGCAGTTGGTGCTGCACGAGCCGCTGCACCCCGGAGCCGACACTCGCATCGAGGTCCACGGCGGTCCGCTCGGCGCGGTCGTGGCATTCGCGGACGCGGCCTTCGCGAAGGACACGCCGTTCGGCCGGCTGCAGTTGTTGCCGGCTGCCGTGTTCGCGACCCGGTTCCTGCCGCCGGCACCGTCACCGAGCGGGTTCCTGCTGTCGGTGCCGGCGCGGCCCGAACTGGTCGGGTTGACGATCCACGTGCAGGCAATGGTCGCGGATGGTCGCGGCCTGCCAAAGCTCACCAACGCGCTGCGGGAAAGGATCGTGTCGTACTGAGCGACACGGCCCGCGTCGATCCTGGCCGGGCGAAGGCCCGGCGACGGCTCACTGCAGCCGCGGCCGCTCCGCGTCCCACATCGTCGCGTGCCACTTCACCCAGGCGCGCCATTCGGGCCGCCGTTCGACCTCGAGGTAGCGGTCCACGTAGGCGAAGAACGGATCGTGGTCCCAGGCCTCGACCAGGCCCATGGCGCGCGCGGCGAGGCACTGGCCGACCCAGGCGCAGGCGGTGCAGCAGCGTCGGTAGGGGTTGGCGTCCCACTCGACGGTGTCCTTGTCGGGCTGCTCGACGTGCGCGAAGCCCCACTCGGCGAGGTCCCGGTGCTCCTCGGTGTAGCCGCCGAAGCCCCAGTTGAACTCGCCCGGCGCGGTCTCGCGCACGAAGAACGTCTGGCTGTCCTCGCCGAACCAGGCCTTGCCCTTCTGGTCGCGCGCGGTCCGCTCGCTGCGGAACTCGCGGCCGATCGCCAGCATCGCGTCGTCGCCGAGCAGCCGGCCGGCGAACAGGATCGGGAACTTGCGGCCGCTGGCGTGGCCGCCGTTGCCGGACCAGCGGCCGCCGCCGCGCAGCACGCCGTGGCAGTCGATGCCGAACTGCACGAAGCGCAGCAGCAGCGGCTCGCGGTCGGCGAGCGGCACGTCGGTGTTCAAGAGCAGCGCCGCGCTGCCGACGTCGGCGCACAGGTCGCGGCCGTAGTCCTTCATCGCGTCGATGGGGTGCGCGAAGCGCCCGACCCAGCTCGGGAAGTGGTCGAGCCACAGCTTGTCGAACTGCGCGGCGAAGGCGCGCGCGCCCGGCATGCCGGCGACCGGCCGCATCGCCGCCAGCGCCGTGCGGTCGAGGTCCTCACTGCGGAAGCGCACGCGCCTGTGCTCGGCGGGGGCCTTGCAGTACGGCGGCCGGAACGCGTCCGCGGCCGGCACGGCGTCGACGCAGGTCAGCACCGCGGCCAGCCGCAGCTGCGGCACCTTGTCGGCGAGCTCGGGGGTCGAGATCACCGACACCAGGCTCTGTCCCGGGCGCAGCAGCAGCGGTTCGCCGGCGGCGACGGCGCGCGCCGCGTCGAGCTCCGGACGGTAGAACTGGCCGTAGCCGGCGAACAGCGCGCTGTCGTAGCCGTGCTGCAGCACCGACGGGTCGGGGTCGACCATCGCGCCGTTCAGGGTGCGGCCCGCCTGCTCGGTGCTGGCCGGGTCGATCGCCACGACGCGCACCGGACCGAGCACCCAGGGGTCGCCGTTGCAGAAGGTGCCGATCGTGTGCTCGCGGTCGAAGTGCCAGGTGATGCCGTGTCGCTCGCAGCGGTCGGCGGCGGGGCGACCCTCGACCGGGGCGGCCGGCGCGGCGGCCGCAGCGGGGGGCGGCGCCTGCGGCGAACAGCCGGCCAGGGCCAGCGCGAACGATAGGCAGGTGGTCAGGAGCACGGCGGTGCGGCGCACTCTAACGTATCGGCGCCCCATGGCCGCCCGCCGCATCGGAGTCCCGTCGTTCGTCTCCCTGGTGTTCGTCGCCGCCTGCGGCACGGCGCCGCCGCCCACGGGCTGGTGGCTGGAGGCCGGGCGGACCGATGGCGAACTGTCGGCCGCCTTCCGCGCCGCGGTCGCGCCGCAGGACGCCGCGCATCGCGGCGATCCGGAGCTGGCGACCTGGTCGCCGGGCGATCGGCTGGTGTTCGGGCTCGAGGCGTTCGCGGGGGACGCGCTGCTGCACCGCTGGCAGATCGAGCTGCAGGTGCTCGGCACCGCCGGCGCAGAGCCGCCGGTCCGGACGCTGACGATGACCGCGGTCCTCACCAAGGACGGCGTCGCGTCGCACCACCGCGCGAAGCTGCCGGCCCGCCCGCAGCGCCTCCGCGCGACGGTGTCGGAGCTGGGCGGCGAGACCCTGTTCACGGGCGAGTCGGAGGTGCCCGATGCGCTGTTCCAGCTCGGCATCCACGATCACCTCGAGCGGCTGCTGGACGGCAAGGTCATCGACGCTCCGTTTGGCGGCGACGGCTCGGCCGAGTCGCCGTTCCTGCGACCGCCGCAGGATGATGCCTGGACGTTCGCGGTGCTGCTGAGGCTGTTCGACACCTTCCAGGGCAACGACGCGATGCTGGCGGTGTTGCGCGAGCTCGCCGACACGCCGGGCCTGTTCGACGTCGTGTCGATGGCGGTGACCCGGCGCTACACGCTGGTCACCGACGCCCAGCAGCCGCTGTCGTTGCCGGTGCCGGCGTGGCTGCCGTTCGCGCCGCCGTCGGGGCGCGCGCTCGGCCTGCCGTTCCACATCCGCATCGGCTCGTCGGCGGTGTTGGCGGCGACGGCGACCTTCGTGCCGACGCGCGGCGCGCTGTCGCTGTCGGCGGGCCTCGTCGCCCTGGTCGGGCACCGCCCGTCCGATCCGACGCGCCGGTTCGTACTGCGCCTGCTGGCGGCGCAGCGCGGCGCGTCGTAGGCACCCGTGCCCAGGCGGGCGCGCGAAGCGCGGCCGGTGCCCGCGCGCGAAGCGCGCGCCGGGGTATCTTGCGCGATCGCGCCGTGCCCCCTCAGAAGCTCGGGCGGTACTGCGCCCACATCGTCGCGTGCCACGGCTCCCACGCGTGCAGCCAGCCGCTGGGCTCCTGCACGACGTAGCGATCGACGTAGGCGAAGAACGGGTCGTGGTTCCACAGCGTTCGCAGGCCCATGACCCGCAGCGCGAGGCACTGGCCGAGCCAGGCGTTGGCGGTGCAGCAGCGGCGGTACGAGTCGGCGCCCCAGGCGACGTTGTCGTTGCCCGGGTTGGCGGCGTGGCTGTTGCCCCACTCCGGCATGCCGACGTGCGTGGCGTTGTAGTTGCCGAAGTTCCAGTTGTAGACACCGGGCGAGGTCTCCTGCACGACGAACGTCTGGGTGTCCTCGCCGAAGACGGTGCGGTTCTGCGGGTTGCCCGGGCCGAGATAGACCGTGCGATGGCTGGTGCCGATCGCCGTCATGGTCGGGTCGTGCAGCAGATGGCCGGCGAACAGGATCGGGAACTTGCGGCCGCTGCACTGGCCGCCGGTGCCGGGCCAGGTGGCGCCGCCGAGCACGTTGCCGTGGTTGTCGATGCCCAGCTGCACCATCCGCACCAGCAGGTCGCGCTTCTGCGCGAACGTGAAGTCGAGGTTGAGCATCAGCGCGCCGGTGCCGACGACCGCGGTGAAGTCGCGGCTGTAGTCCGGCATGTTCAGCACCGGGTGCATGTAGCGGCTGACCCAGCCCGAGCAGTGGTCGAGCCAGACGCGCGCGAACTGGTCGGCGACGGTCGCCATGGCCGGCGTGCCGGCCGGCGCCGACAGCGCGGCCAGGCGCGTGTAGTCGAGCTGCGCCTCGGTGAAGCGCACGGTCTTGTCGCTGCCCGAGTACGGCGGCCGGAACGCGTTCGCGGGCGGCGTCGCCGCCAACACGGTCAGCACCGCCGCGGTGCGCAGCTCCGAGAGCGAGCCGCCCGTGTCCGGCGTCTGCTGCGAGATCGTCGACACCAGGCTGCTGCCGGTGCCGAGATGCAGCGGCGACCCGGCAGAGACGCCGATCGCGACGTTCAGCGCCGCGTCGTAGCGCTCCGGCGCGAAGCCGCCGTACAGCGCGCTGTCGTAGCCGTGGCGGCCGTTCGGCACCGGGTTGACCATCGAGCCGTGCAGCTGGCGGCCGCCCACGTTCGCGGTGCGCGGCGCGATGTCGATCACGTCCACGGGGCCGAGGACCCACCAGTCGCCGTTGGCGAACTGGCCGACCGTCCGCTCCTGCGCGAACGTCCAGGTGATGCCCCACTGCGACAGGGCGCGGGCGGTGGTCACCGGCGATCCGCCGCCGCCGCCGGTGACCTGCACGCCGTCCGAGAACGCCGGCGCCGAGACGTTGCCGGCGGCGTCGTGCGCGCGGATGGCGATGTAGTAGGTCGTGCCGACGTCGAGCGCGAAGCCGCCCGCGGACACGGAGGTCGTCGCGCCGACCGGCGTCCAGCCGAGCACCTCGGTGCCGCCGGCGGTGGTGCCGACCGCGGCTTCGTAGAAGGCGATGCCGGTGTCGTCCGTGAAGCCCTGCCAGTTGGCGCTCAGCACGGATGTCGACGTCTGCGTGTCGACGTCGGCGCCGAACCCGTCGGCGACCGAGCCCGGCAGCGGCGGCGTGGTGTCGCTGCTGCCGGCGCCGCCGCTCTCGGTGCCGCCGCTGCTGCACGCGAACAGGATCACCGCGCAGAGCGCGGGCGCGAACAGATGTCCGGGCAGATGGCGACGACGATGATGGGACACGGTGCGGCTCCTCCGCGCCGTGCATCGAACCGGGGCCGCGTTCGCCTGAGCCTGGCGCGGCCGCGGCGTCTCCGCGTGGGACTGCACGGCGTCCCGCGGCGAGACGTGGTGAGCGCGCGCCGCGGCCCGTGCCATGCTGCCGATGACGCCGCGTCCGCGCGAGCGCGCAGGCTCCGGTCCCCGCGGGGAATCCCGCCTCGGCCCGCCAGGGTTGCGGCGGATCGCAAGTCAGGGGTGCGTCAGCGCCGCAGCCACGCGGCGGCGACGGGGTCGACGACGTCGTCCGGGAAGTACAGGTGGCCGCCGCGCGCCCGCACGTCGACCGTCAACATGCCCGCCGGCGCCGCGTCGACCCACGGCAGGGCCAGCCGCGGCGGGGCGACCGGATCGGCGGCGGCGAGCACGAGGCGCGCCGGCACGCGCAGGTCGGGCAGCGTCCGCCGCGCCGAGAACGCGGCGTAGAACGACTCCGGGTCGGGGTATCCGAAACGGCGCGCGATCGCCAGGCGGTCCCACTCGCGGAACGTCTGGCAGCGCAGCACTTCGGCGAGCGGCGTGGGCACCGGGTGGCGCCGCGCCACGCCGCGGTAGATGGCCTTGAGCCGCGTGAGCACGTGGCGACGGTAGAAGCCGTTGGTGTCCTCGTCGTGGTAGCGCTGGGCCGCCTGCAGGTCGAGCGGCGTGCACAGGGCGGCGACGCCGCGGAGGCGCGCGCAGCCCGGCTCCGCCGCGAACCGCAGCGCGACGTGGCCGCCCATCGACAGGCCCAGCACGAACAGGCGCTCGAAGCGCGCCAGCGCCGGCGCCGCGCACGCGGCGTGCAGGTCCTCGGTCAGGCCGACGTGGTAGAACCCGCCGCCCCGGCGATCGGCGCCGCGCAGGTCGAGCGCCAGGGTCGCGAAGCCCCGGCGGTGCAGCGCCGCCGTCGCGCGCAGCACCGAGCCGCTGCGGCGGTTGCCGCCGAGACCGTGCACCACGACGACCAGGTCGCGGTCGTCGTCGCCGCCGCGCAGGTCGGCGCCCAGCGTGACCACGCCGTAGCGGTCGTCGTGGACCGCGATCGTCACCGGACGGATCCGCGGCGCGCGCGGCGGTCGCACGAGATCGCGCACGGTCGGCACGATGGTCCACAGGTGGCCGTGCCAGCGGTGGCGCGGGGGAGAGTCGGGGTCTGGTTCCACGAGGTGGGGGGGCGGGCGCGGGTCTCGGGGGCGGGTCGCCGCCGCAGCGAGCGGGCAAGCGCGTTCCCGGAGCGGTCCGGCGAACGGGAGTTGACGGGCACCTTAAGCCGCGCCAGGATTCGGCCTCGCCGGTTTCGGGAGGAAGTCGGCAGGCGTGCCCGGCGTTCGTCGCGCCTGTTCCGGCAGCCCCTCCTCCGAGAAAGCCCTGCACTCAGGAGTCTCGCCATGCGTTCGATCCCGTCCGTCCGTTGGCTCACCGGCGCGAGCGCCGGTGCCCTGTTCCTGCTCCTCTCCGGGCCCGAGGTCGCGGCCCAGACCCTGGTCAAGACGCTGACCTACACGCGCTGGGCCGAGTCGCCCAACGTCAAGCAGTGCGTCCTGACCTACAACGCCGGCGCCGGCACCTTGGCGATCGTGTCGACCTCGACGATCACGCACACCCTCGGCGCCGACGGCATCCTGTTCGCGCCCGACGGCGACCTGATCGTCGGCGGCCAGGGGGATCGCACGCACAAGGTGCAGGTCTCCACCGGATCGTTCACCACGGTCAACGCGGGTGGCGCGCAGTCCTACCACGTGATGCTCGACCCTAGCGGCACCAAGGTGTGGACCGCCGGCAACCTCGGCCCGCTCGCCTCGGTGCCGCTCTATCCGTTCGCCAACGGCACGCAGCACCCGCTGACCGGCGACGACACGCAGGTGACGCACATCTCGTTCGTCAACGGCGAGGCGTTCTACACGGCCAGCACGCCGCTGGGCACCGGCCACTTCGGCGTGATCGACCTGGAGACGTTCACGACCACGCGCATCTACAGCAACGTGCTGTGGGCGCACGGCATGGCCTACGACTGCTACACCGGCGACCTGGTGGTGTTCGGCGGCAGCTACGTCGCGCAGATCGACCCGTCGACGCGTGCCCTGGTCTCGACGCTCGACGCCTCGGCGCTCAACCTGCTGCTCGACCAGGGCACATCGGACGGCGAGGGTCACCTCTACATCGCCAGCAACACCGGCTACATGCTGTTCGTCGACATGACGCTGACCGGGATCGTCGGCACGCCGGACTTCGTCGACGCCGTGTTCCTCGACACGTTCCTCGACGACATCGCGCCGGACTGCGGCCTCGGCGCGCCGCCGACCTGCCCGCACACGCAGGGCTACTGGAAGAACCACGCCTCGGCGTGGCCGGTCACCTCGCTGACGCTCGGCTGCACCAACTACACGCAGCTGCAGTGCCTCGCGCTGTTCCAGACGCCGGTGCGCGGCGACGCCAGCATCAACCTGGCGCACCAGCTGATGGCCGCGAAGCTGTCGGTCGCGGACAACGCGAGCAACTGGCCGGCGATCGGGCCGACCATCGAGGCAGCCGACGCGCTGCTGTGCACGTTCGCCGGGTCGCTGCCCTACGGCGTCGCCTCGTCGACCGCCACCGGCCAGCAGATGGTCTACCTCGCGCAGGTGCTCGACGGCTTCAACAACGGCCTGATGTCGCCCGGCTGCGCGCAGACCGTGCAGCTGCAGCGCACCAAGCGCTGAGGTCCGCGCGGGCCGGAGCCAGCTCCCGCCGGGTCGCGCCCGGGCGGGGGCGGGCGGCGCGCGGCGCGGTCGCGCGCCCGGGTCGGTGCCGGGGTCCGGGTCGTCGCGCGCTGCCGTGACCGACCGGGGCGCGGACCGCTCCAGGGGGGGCGGGCCGGCGACCGATGACCCGGGCGATGGACCCCCGCGCCCCCGTGTCGCCCAGCTCTTCGTTCCCGCTGCCGACGCCGCATCCCCACCAGTGGGTCGCCTACCTGACGGCGCGGTGCAACTACGCGTGCGACTACTGCATGCAGAAGCCGGGGCTGGTGCCCGGTCAGCGCCGCAAGCCGTGGGGGCGCTACCAGGAGCTCGCCGGTCGCCAGTGGGTCGACGCGCTGAACGCGTTCCCGGTGCGCCCCGAGGCGCCGCTGATCCTGACCGGCGGCGAGCCGTCCCTGCACAAGGACTTCGCGTTCGTCGCCAGCCGGCTCGAGGGCTACCGCCTCGACCTGACGTCGAACCTCACGTTCGACATCGACGCGGTCGCGCGCGAGATGCGCGCGCGCGGCAAGACGTTCTACTCGAGCTTCCACACCTACCACCCGAAGTTCGCGGACCCGCAGCGCTGGGTCGACCAGGCCGAGCGGCTGCGCGACTCGGGAATGGTCGAGCACCCGGTGTTCTCGATGGTGCAGCTCGAGCGCTTCCCGCACTTCCGCGACGACGAGCACGACCGCAACCAGGGTCACGTGACCGAGCTCGCCGAACGCCGCGGGCTGCTGTACCAGTTCAACGAGTTCCGCGGCACGCACCTCGGCGCGCCCTACGACCGGCAGCAGCGCGCGCGCATCGAGTGCACCAGCGCCTGGGTCAACTTCGACCCCGAGGGCAACATCCACAACTGCGTCTACCACCTGACCGAGCGCCGGCACGCGTTCGGCAACGTCACGCGCATCGACGCGTGTCGCGCGATGCCGGCGATGGGCACGTTCTTCAGCTGCGGCGACTTCGGCTGGTGCGACCCGTGCCACGAGAACAGCGGGCACGGCGCGTTCCGCGACGTGCACGGCACGGTGTTCGGCCGCACGTCCGACGACGCGGGGGTGTACCTCCGGGCGATGGCGCCCGCGGCGGTCCGCGACGTCGCGCTCCGCTACGCGCGCCAGGGCAACCTCGCCGAGGCCGAGCGGGCGTTCAAGGCGGCGATCCACAAGGCGCGCGAG
>JBFWWV010000023.1:0-120775 GCA_050245995.1 Planctomycetota bacterium
CGGCGCTCCTCCTGCGAAGGGATCTGACTGGCGGCCACCGGCATCGGCGTCCCGCACCCTGGTCGTGCCCGGAATCACGCCGGCGTTACGCCGAATTCCTCAGAACCACAGGCAATGAGTCAGTTCCTCACAGGAACAGTCGGTGGTTCCGGAAGCGCGCCTCGACGCCGGCGTCGCCGTCGACCTGACGCTGCTGCAGCGGCCCGGCCACCTCGCCGAGGCGGCGGGCGATGCCCTCGAGCGCGAGGCTGGTGCCCGCGTCCGGCTCGGTGACGACCAGTGGCAGCTGACCGAGCCGATGCTGGCTCACGCCCTGGTCCTCGACGATCTCGCCCAGATAGTCGAGCGAGATGCCGACGTGCTGACGCGCGACCTCGGTCAGCTTCTGGAACGCCTGCTCGCCGCGGCCCGGCGTGGTCACGCGATTGACGATGACGTGGAAGCGCGCCGTCGGCTGCAGCTGCGCCACGCACTTGACGACCGCATAGGCGTCGACGAGCGCGGCGATCTCGGCCTGGGTCACCAGCACGATGTGGTCGGCCGCCAGCATCGTCAGCAGCACGGCCGGCGCGATGCCGGCGCCGAGGTCCAGCAGCACGACGTCGTTGTCGGCGGCGACGTTGCCGAGCTCGCGCGCGAACGCCAGCAGCTCCTTGTCGGTCATCGCCGCCAGCTTGCGCACTCCGGACGCGCCCGGCAGCAGCCGCGGCCCGCACGGCGTCTCGACCAGCACCTCGTCGAGGGTGGCCTTGCCGGCCAGCAGCTGCTGCAGCGACGCGGTCGGCTTGACGCCCAGCAGCAGGTGGTCGGCGGCGAGGCCGAAGTCGCAGTCGACCAGCGTGGTGCGGTGGCCGAGGCGGTGCAGCAGCACGGCCAGCGACGTGGCGACGAACGACTTGCCGGTGCCGCCCTTGCCGCTGGCGATCGCCACCGTGCAGGCCTCGGCGCGCGCCTCGCTGACGCCGCGCAGCCCGTCGAACAGGCGGCCGAACAGGCCACGGCCGCGCGGACCGAGCCCGCCGGTGGTCCGCGCCTGCGCGCGACCGAGCGGTCCGGACGTGCCCGGACCGTGTTGTTGCGATCGGGCCCCGGGCCCGCCTCCCACGCGATCGACCATTGGATGTCCCAAGTTGTCGCGCCGCCCGCCCAGGCAGCGCGAGGGGACATGATGCGCGATCGGGGGCTGGTTTTCCCCAACGAAAGGCCGTGGCCACGGAGGTCCGCGCGGACCGGACGGACTACCCCTGGGCCGCCAACGCCAGCGCCACGGCCGCGCCCAGCGGTGCGAGCACGGCGGCCACGCTGAGCACCACGCGGCTCGCGCCGGTCGTGCCGCCCTGGCGCTCGCCGGCGAGGGCGAGCCCCGCCGGCGCCACGGCCGCGAGCACTGCGGGCAACCATTCCAGTTCGCTGAAGTGCAGACCTGCGAGCAGGAAGCCGGCGTGCGCCGCGGTGAACGGCAGCGCCACCGCGCGATCCAGGCGGAACGGGTGCCGCCAGAGGGCGGTGCCGGCGGCCGCGCCGAACGCGGCCGCGATCGCGCCGGCCAGCTGGCCCTGCAGCGCGCTGCCGCTCAGCAGCAGCAGCGCCGAGTCGCCGCACAGGCACGCGCACAGCAGCCACGCCTGCGCGGCGCTGCCGCGGTGATCGAGCGCGCGACGGACGACCAGCCACAGCGCCGTCGCCGCCGCGGTCGCGAGCCCGTGCTGCAGCAGCAGCTCACCGGTATCCATGCGCCGCCGCAGATTGGTGAGCATCAGCCAGACCTCGCCGCCGAGCGCACCCGCGCCCGCGACCCAGGCCAGCGCCGCCGGCCGCAGCCGCTTGCCGCAGCAGGCGCTGAGCGCACCGATCGCCAGCAGGCACCAGCACAGCCACTGGGTCGCGTCGTTGTTGCCCGCCCACAACTCGTGCGGCCACTGCGGCACGCGCGAGCGCAGCAGGCCCCAGCTGACCAGGACACCCAGGCCGGCGCTGAGCCCGAGGAGGCGCGGTCCGAGCAGGCCGACCAGCAGCAGCGTCGCCGCCAGCGCGGGCAGCACGCCGTACAGCACGACTCGCAGCAGGTCGGCCACGCGGTCGCTACTTGCCGGCTTCGGGCTGCACGCCCTCGATGGCGATCGTCAGGACGACCTCGTCGCCGAGCGCGTTCTCGGCCAGGCCGTACTCCATGCCGAAGTCGCTGCGCTGGATCGAGAACGTGGTCTCGTACCCGACGCGCTTGCCGTAGAACTCGCCCTCGCCGGTCTTCTCGACGCGCACCTGGATCGACTTGGTGATGCCGCGCAGCGTCAGGTCACCCTGGACCACGAACGCCTCGCCGGCGCGCGCGACCTGGGTGCTCTCGAACGTGATGTCCGGGAATTGCTTGGCGTCGAAGAAGTCGGGGCCGCGCAGGTGCTGATCGCGCTTGTCGTCGCGGCTGGCGACGCTCGCGGCCGGGATCGTCACCTTGACCTCGCTGTCGGCGAGCTTGTCGCCGTCGAGCAGGAACGAGCCCGAGATCTCGCCGAAGGTGCCGTAGAACCACGACGCGCCGGCGTGCTTGACCTTGAACACGACCGAGCTGTGGACCGGGTCGACCTTCCAGGCGCCGGCAGGCGGCGTGGCCGGAGCGGTCGAGGCGTACGGGAGCGAGAACGCGGCGGCGAGGGCGCCGCAGAGGAGGATCTTCATGGCTTTGTCTCCGAAGGTTCGGCGCGCAGATCACCCGGCCGACGTCGGCCGGTCAAGGCTGCGCCCGATCCGAGGCGCGGCGTTGGGCCACGCGGCCGGTCAGCGCAAGTCGATCCCGGCGGGATTGCTGACCAGGTCGATCGGCGCCAGCGTCAGCCAGGCGAAGTCGAGCCGGCTGCCCTGCAGGTAGCCGAGCGGCGGCACCTGCAGCGACACCTGACGGCGCCCCTGCGCGTCGAGCGGTCCCAGCAGCACCGGATTCGACGGCGCCGAATCCAGCAGCGCGAACGTCAGCGTGTCGGGCTGCAGCGGCAGCACGATCCCCGGAGCGAGTTGCACGCCCGGCGCGGTGCCCGACAGCGAGGCGAGCAGCAGGTGCACGCGATTGGCCGCCGGCGCGCCGGCGCGCAGCACCGCGTCGACCGGCCCGCCGGCCTGCGCCTCGACCCGCCCGGTCGAGAGCCACAGCCGATCCGAAGTCACCTGCACGACGGGCGACGGCCCCAGCTGCACGGGCGCGATGCCGTCGTCGACGACCACGCGCAGGCGCACCTCACCGGGCGCCACCGACGGACCGAGCGGCACGGTGTAGGTGCCGTCGCCGTGGTCCTGCACCGCGCCGATCGCCAGCGGCGGCCCGGACTCGACGGAGACCTGCACCTGCGCGCCGCCGAACGGCAGCCGCACGTCGCGCCAGTCGCGCAGCTCGAGGTGCAGCTGCCCCGTGGTCAGCCCGTCGTCGAGCAGCGCCGGCGGGTCGACCTCGACGCGCGACAGGTAGTGGTCGGGGCGCAGCACGTGCTGCAGCCGCCAGTTCAGGAACTGCGCGCGCAGCTGGTCGACCGGCTCGGGGGAGCCCGCCTGTTGGTTGGCGACGTTGAAGTTCAGGTAGTAGCTGCCGTTCGCGCAGCCGGTGACGCCGCTGCACACGCCGTCGACGTCGCCGGGGCGCGCCACGACCATGTAGCCGATGTGCGCCGACTTGGCGAACGACGGCGGCGGCGCGCCGCAGATCGTCGGCTGCGTCGGGTTGCACGAGCAGCGGCCGTCGCCGCCGAACTGCCGCGCGACCTCCATCGCCGCCATCAGCTTCTCGGCGAGGTCGCCGGGCGTGGTGCGCAGCGCCTGCTCGGCGGCGGTCACGACCGCGGGTCCCGTCAGCACGTTGCCCTGCACGGCGTAGGCGATGGTCCCGACCTGCCCGGTGACGTGCCCCGCCCACTGGCCGGCGCCCGTGCCGGTGAAGCCGATGGCGCGGCCCTGCGTGTCGACGATGCCGTACTGCCGCGACTGGTGCGCGGTGTCGGCGATGGCGAGCTGCGCGAGGATCTGCGCCGGGTCGGTGCCGGCCTGCAGCTGCGTGAAGATCAGCACGCGGTTGGCGCCGGTGGTGTCGACGAACGACTGCGCGGCCGCGGCGCCGCGGCCCACCAGCACGATGCTGGCGTTGAGCTGCAGGTCGAAGCCGGTCAGGCAGGTCGCCGATGCGATCGCCACCTCGCCGGTGCGGGTGTCGACCAGGATGATCGACCAGGTGGCGGGCAGCGGCGCTGCGAGCAGCACCGCCAGGACCATTCGGAACATCGCGCGCAGCGTGGGCATTGCTGGCGACGAGTCTACCGGATCGGCACACTGCGCGAAGACCCGCGCGGATGCCCTCCCCCGAACTGACCCGAATGCAGCGCCGGCTGCAGGAATGGACCATGAAGCCGGCGACCGAGCGCACGTTCTGGCGCGGGCCGCTGCAGGGCATCGAAGCGGCGCTCGCCGATCCGAACCGGACCACGCAGCTGTCGATCTCCGGGCACCTGCTGGGCACCTGGCAGCTCGGCCGCGGCGCCGCGCTGGTGCTCGGCGGCGATCCGGACAACGGCTGGGACGCGATCCGGCTGGGCACCGCGCTGCAGCGGGCGGCGCTGCTGCTGCGGCTGCGGCGCCCGCCGGGCCGCGGTGGACCGCGAACACCCCAGCCGCTGCCGGTGCTGCAGGCCGCGAACTGCTGCGCGCTCGGGCTGGCGCTCGGCGACCCGCGCGGCGGACCGCTGTGGGAGGCGTTCGCTTCGCTGCCGGACGGCGCCTTCGCCGACGGCGACGCGTGGCCGCGCTTCGTGCGCGAGTTGCTGCAGTTGCGCGCCGGTCGACGGCCGCAGGTGGGTCAGCGGCTGGGACCGTACGAGGTGCTGCTGCAGCTCTGGACCGCGTCCCCGGCGCTGCTGGCGCAACGACTGGCCGAGGTGCTCGACCACCACCTGACCCGCACGCGAGGGGCCCCCGGGCGCACCGCCGAATTCGAGGAGCCGGGCCTGTGGCTGCTGCCGGTGGAGGCGCTGGCGGTCCGCGCCGTGCGCGCCGAGTTGGGGCTGCCGTTCGCCAAGGTCGAGCACCCGATGTGGTTCACCAACCTGGTGGGCACGCAGCCGACCGGTGACTGGCCCGCCGACGAAGTGTCCACGCGGTTGCAGGCCGAAGCCGATCGCCGCCCCACCCGCTGAGCCGCCCCGCTGCGTCGCCCCGCTGCGTCGCCGGCGGTCCGGCTCCATCGACTCGCATGCGCCGAGCCGCATGACCCGCGCGAGCGCTTCATGGCAGGGCAGGTATCCGAACACCGCAGCGCGGTATAGGCTTCCCCGGGTCGGGGGTGCCCCTATGCGCTCGTTGCCCCCACCGCACTACGAAGCTTTCCCCATCCGCAGAGGTGCATTCCATGCTCCGCAGTCTCCTCGCTTGCGCGGTGATCGCCACCGCATCGACCGCTCAGGTCACCTACTTCTCCGCCCACCTCGAAGGCGCCCAGGAAAACCCGCCAGTCGCGTCGCCAGGTGACGGCTGGGGCGTGGTCAAGTTCGATGCCTCGACCAACACGGTCACGCTCAACTGCTTCCATTCGGCCCTGACGGGACCCGCCACGGCGGGCCACATGCACCAGGGCACGGTCGGCGTCAACGGCGGCGTGATCGTCGGCATGACGCAGGCGCTGCCGGGCACGTGGGTCGGCTCGGGCGTGATCAGCGCCGCGCAGGCCACCGCCCTGCTGAACGACGGCATGTACCTGAACATCCACACCGGCGCGAATCCGGGCGGTGAGATCCGCGGCCAGATCGTCCGGGCCAAGAGCACGCGGCTGACCGCGGTGCTCAGCGGCAACCAGGAAGTCCCGCCGAACGGCAGCGCCGCGACCGGCACCGCCGTCGCGTTCCTGCACGAGCCGGAGCGCCGCCTCGTCTACCTGGTCGAGTCGAACGGCCTCGTCAACGTCAGCGCCGCGCACTTCCACCAGGCGCCGGCAGGCTCCAACGGCCCGATCATCGTGCCGATGACCGGCGGCAACGGCCAGTACTGCGGCGTGTCCGACCACCTGACCGCGGCGCAGGCGACGTCGCTGCTGGCGGGCGGTTTCTACGCCAACATCCACACCGCGACGTTCCCGGGCGGCGAGATCCGCGGGCAGATGCAGGCCGACCAGGGCGATCACTGGTTCGCCGTCATGAACGGCGCACAGGAGAACCCGCCGGTCGCGACGCCGGGCTTCGGCGGCGCCACGCTGACCGTGGGCGCCAACGGCACGATCAGCCTCCAGGGCCAGTTCACCGGCCTCACGACCCCGGCGACTGCGGCACACGTGCACATCGGCGCGGTCGGCGTCAACGGCGGCATCGTGTTCGGCCTGACGATCGGCGCCGGCGGCCAGCTGGTGGGCAGCTTCACCCCGAGCGCCACCGACCTCAGCAACCTGCGGGCCGGCAACTGGTACGTCAACGTCCACACGACGGCCAACCCCGGCGGCGAGATCCGCGGCCAGCTCGGCGCGGCGGTGCTGCCGAGCACGTTCGGCGAGTCCTGCGCGGTCTCGACGGGCAGCAAGCCGCAGGCGGGCGCCACCGGCTTCGCCGCGATGGGCGGCTCGTTCTCGGTCGATCTGTACGGCAGCGTGCCGAACGGCTTCGCGATCGCGATCATCGGTCTGAACCGCGACGCGCCGCTGCCGGTCGCCCTGACCACCGTCGGCCTGAACGCACCGGGCTGCTTCGCGCTGACCGACGTCGCGCTGACGTTCGCGCAGTTCCCGGACGGCCGCGGCTGCGCCAAGCAGATCCTGAACGTGCCGCTCGACCCGTCGCTGCGCTCGGTGCCGCTGGTGAACCAGTGGCTGATCTTCGACACCGTGAACCCGGCCGGCCTGGTGACCACCAACGGCCTGGCGTTCGCGGTCCAGTAGGTCGCGACGTCCCGAGGCGCCGTGCCGGTTGCGGCGCGGCGCCGCGCGGCGGGTAGCATCCGCACGGGTGTCCGCCGCGCCTCCCGTCCCCCCCGACCGCACCGCCGCGCCGGCGCCTCCCGACCTCGAGTCGCTGGCCGCGCGGCGCCGCGTCGTGCTGAAGGACGAGCCGGCGGCCCGGGTCGAGGTGCTCGGCGACGGCGCCGAGGCCGTGGTCCGGAAGACGTACCGCAACCGCGGACTGCGGCTGCTGCAGACGTTCCTGCGCCACAGCCGCGCGCGCCGCGAACTCGCCAACCTGCGCGCGATCGAACGCGCCGGCGTGCCGTGCACGCCGCCGCTCGCCGCCGACGACCGCCGCCGGTTGGGGCTGGTGCCGGAGTCGACGCTGGTGACGGCCTGGGTGCCGGACACCGCGACGCTCAAGCAGGTGCTCGCCGACCCCACCGTCCGGGCGCCGGCGCGTCGCGCGCTGGCCCGGGCCCTCGGCCTGTTGCTGGCGCGCCTGCACCGCGCCGGGATCCTCTGGGTCACGCCGATGCCGCGCAACGTCCTGGTGCACGGCGCACCGGCGGCCGCGCGGCTGGTCCTCTGCGACGCGCCGGCGGCGCTGCGCCTGCGCGGCCCCGTCCCGGCATCGGCGGCGCAGATCGACCTCTACGACGCCGTGGCCTCGCCGAGCCGCCAGCGCGAGTGGTCGCGATCCGAACGCCGTCGCTGCCTCCTGGCCTACTGCGCCGGCGACCGCGGCCGCACCCGCGCGCTGTGGCGCCGCCTCGCCGTGCGCTCGCGCGGCGCCCACCGCCTCCGAAAGAACCTGTGGCTGGTGCTGCGAGCGATTATCCTGCGGCACCTCCGGCCCGACGATCCAGGACCCCCCGCCCGATGAGCCAGATCCACGCCCCGATGCAGCAGAGCAAGCTGCACAACTACAACAGCGGGCGCGGCGCCCTCGCCTACAAGAGCGACTACCAGAACAAGCTGCACCGCAAGCTGTCGGACAAGCGCGAGCGCGCGCTGCTCGAGCGCTACTTCGCGGCGATCGGCCGGGTCGGGTCGATCCTCGACCTGCCGTGCGGACACGGCCGCCTGTCGGGCCTGCTGCACCAGCACTGCGACCGCCTGGTCGAGGCCGACTGGTCGTTCACGATGGTGTCGCTCAACAAGCAGGACCATGGCGTCGACGAACGGCGCTACATGCGCTGCTCAGCGCTGCAGATCCCGCTGCCCGACCGGAGCGTCGACGCCGTCGTCAGCTTCCGCTTGTCGCACCACCTCGAGACCCAGGAGCTGCGCGAGCTGCACCTGCGCGAGCTGTTCCGCGTCGCGCGCAAGGCGGTGATCGTCACCTGGTTCTCGGCGTCGTCGCTGAAGAACCGGCTGCGGCAGCTGCGCGTCGCCCTCGGCCGCAAGAAGCCCAAGAACGTGCTCCGCGGTGCCCGCGTGCGCGCGATCGCGGCCGAGTGCGGCTTCGCGCAGCTGCAGGCGCGGCCTCTGTTCCTGGTCGGCTCCGGCCACGTCCTGGGGCTGTTCGAGCGCCAGCAGCAGTGACCCAGCCCCAGTGACCCAGCCCCCAGTGACCCAGCCCCGGTGACCCAGGCAGCCGTGACCCAGCCGCAGTGACCCAGCCGTAGTGACCCAGCCGTAGTGACCCAGCGCCGGCGCCGCCGGCGCGACCCCGTGAACACCGACGCGCGCGAGTTCCCGACCGAGGCCTTCGCCGATCGCTTCGAGCTGGTGCAGACGTTCCGCGGCGGCGAGGGCGCCACGGCGCTGCTGCGCCACAAGCGCACCGGCAAGGAGCTGATCGCCAAGGTCCTGGACGCCGACGTGCCGGCCGCGGAGGCGTCGCTGCTGCTGTCGCTGCAGCATCCGGCGATCCCGGCGGTGCGCGAGGTCGGGCAGGTGCCGGACGGCCGCGTGTTCCTGCTGCGCGAGTACGCGCGCGGCCGGCCGCTGGCGCAGCAACTGCCGCTGCCGCCCGAGCGGGCCATCGCGCTGGCGCAGCAGGTGCTCGAGGTGCTGGCGTTCGTGCACCTGCGCGGCGTGCTGCACCTCGACCTGAAGCCCGCCAACCTGGTGCTGGGCGACGCCGGCGAGGTCGCGCTGCTCGACTTCGGCCTGGCGGTGCGCCGCGGCCGACAGGGCGCCGGTGGCACCCCGTTCTTCGCGTCGCCGGAGGTGCTGCTGGGCGGCACCCCCGACCAGCGCAGCGACCTGTTCTCGCTCGGCGCCGTGCTCGTCGCGGCGATGTGGCCCGGGTCGGGCCAGCTGCCGCTGGCGCGGTTCCTGCGCGCCTTCCCGACGCGCAGCTTCTGGGAGGCGGCCGACGTCGCTCCCGGCGACTTCCCGGCGCCGTTCCCGCAGTTCCTCGAGCGCTGCATGTCGCGGCGGCCGGCGCGCCGCTTCGCCGATGCGCAGGCGGCGCTCGAATTCCTGGTCGGCGGCGCGGGCCGGCCGTCGCGCTCGCTGCTGCAGCCGGACCTGGTGGCGCTGTTCGGCCGCGACCTCGACGCCGCAGTCCGGTCGACGCAGGGCCGAGGCGACCTCGTGCTGACCGGCGGTTCGGCGATTGAGCTCGAGCAGCTGGCGCTGCACCTGCTGTGCACGGTGCGCGACGTGCGCAGCTACCGCGTCGACGGCGACCGGGTGCGCGTCGTGCGCGACGGCGGCGAGCCGCTGACCTGGGAGCTGCCGCCGCTCGACGGCGCGCGGCTCGTGCCGTTCCTGCGCGAGGTGCTGGGTCTCGCCGAGGACACCGCCGCGGTCGCCGCCGCGCATCTGCTCAAGGAGGTCGGGCCGTCGGCAGCCGCGATCGGCTACGAGCTGGTGCGCCGCGCCGCGGACGGCCATCTGGTGCCGGACGGCACGCGCTGGAGCTGGCCGGCAGCCGCGCAGGGCCGGCTCGGCGAGACGCCGCCCGTCGAGGTCGGGCCGGCGACGCCGGAGAACCTGCGCGCGCACGCCGCCGAGGGCCGCGGCGATCTGGCGTTGCAGCTGTTCGCACGCGCCACGCGCACCGCGAAGCCGGAGGAGGAGCGCGCGCTGCGGCGCTCGCTGGCCCAGGGCCTGCTCACCGCCGGCGAACCGGCGCGGGCGCTGCCGCTGTGCGTCGACCTGCCGAGCGAACGCGCGCAGGCGCTGTTCGACCTGGGCCGCATCGACGACGCGCGCGCGGCGCTGGCGGCGGCGATGGCCGAGCCGCACGACGCGCGCGGCGAGCGCGACCTGGCGCGCACCGCGGCCCGCATTCGCGCCGCCGGCGGCGAGGTGGAGGCCGCGCTCGGCGACCTGCGGGCCGCGGTCGGTGACGAGCCGGAGCCGGTCGAGACGCAGGTGCTGGCGGCCCTGCACGAACAGCTCGGCCACGGCGAGATCGCGCGCTCGCTGCTGGCGGCCCTGCTGCCGAAGGTCCCCGAGACCTCGGCGCCGTTCGTGCGCGCGGCCGTGCTGACGAGCCTGGGTCTGGCCGAGCGCCGCCTGGGCCACCAGGACGACGCCCACACCTGCTTCGCCGACGCCCGCGCGCTGCTGCTGCGGCTGGGCCACGCGCGGCACGCGGCAACGGCCACCCACAACCTCGGCCTCGCCGCCAAGGACATCGGGCGCCTCGACGAGGCCACCGAGCACCTCCGGCAGGCCCGAGGCCTGTTCCAGCACATCGGTGACCACGGCAGCGCCGCGATCGCCGAGGCGGCGCTGGGCAACGTCGCGCTCACCGCGGGAGATCCGGTGGCGGCCGAACGCCGCCTCGAACCGGCCATGCGAGCGCTCGATGACCTGGGTGCACATGCCGCGGCGAGCCATACCCGGGTATTGTTGATGCGGGCGCTGGCCCTGCAGGGCCGTCGCGAGGAGGCACAGCAGTTGCTGGCTTCCCTCGACGAACGAACCGCAGCCCGCTTCGCCAACGAGATCGCCGCCGTGCGAGCGTTGCTGGAACGGCCGACGGAACCGTCTCCGCCACCTCTTCCCGTCCCGAAGCCACGACCCGCTCCAGTGCAGGATCCCCAAGGACCGAGCCGCGAACTGTTCCGCACGTTCCTGGCCGTGAATCGCCGCCTGGCCCACGAATCCGACCTGGAGAAGGCCATGGCCATGCTGCTCGACTCGGCCATCACGCTGACGGGCGGCCGCACCGGCTACCTGCTGGTCGCCCGACCCGACGGGTTGCGCCGCGAATTCGAGTCCGGGCAGACCGGGCCGGGGGGACACGCATTCAGCCGGTCCTTGGCAAATCGTGCAATGCAATTGCAGCGTACGCTCACCGGCGAAGACGCCCTGGCCGATCGCGAGCTGCAGGAGATGCCGAGCATCCGGAATTTGCAGGTCCGCTCGGCGATCTGCGCCCCGTTCCAGTCCGGGACCGGCGCCGAGGGCGCCATCTACGTCGAGCACTCCGGCCGCGCCGGCGCCTTCTCCGAGGGCGACAAGGAGAGCCTCGAAGTGCTGGCCGACCAGGCCGCGATCGCGGTCGACCGGATGCTGCGCGAGGAGCAACTCGCCCAGGAGCTCGAGCACAGCCGCCGCGAGCTGGCCGTGGCGCAGCGCGTGGTCCGGCGCGACCAGGGCACGCTGATCGGCGACAGCCCGGTGATGCGGGACCTGCGCACCCAGATCCAGAAGATCGCGCCGCTCGACCTGTCGGTGCTGGTGCTCGGTGAGACCGGCACCGGCAAGGAGCTCGTCGCCCGCGCCATCCACCAGAGCGGCACCCGATCGCGCGGCCCGTTCGTGGCCGAGAACTGCAGCGCGCTGCCCGCCGAGCTGATGGAACGCGAGCTGTTCGGCCACGTCGCCGGCTCGTTCACCGGCGCCGACCGCGACCGCCCCGGCCTGCTCGAGCTGGCGTCGGGCGGAACGCTGTTCCTCGACGAGGTCGGCGACATGCCGGCCGCGCTGCAGGCCAAGCTGCTGCGCGCGCTGCAGGAGAAGAAGATCCGCCGCATCGGCGGCAGCGAGACGGTGAGCGTCGACGTGCGCATCCTCGCCGCGACGCACAAGAACCTGCGGGCGATGGTGGACGCCGGCGACTTCCGCGAGGACCTGTTCTTCCGGCTGGCCGGCGTCGAGATCGCGGTGCCGCCGCTGCGCGACCGCAAGGGCGACGTCGACGTGCTCGCCCGCCACTTCCTCGGGCAGCTGTGCCGCGAGCACGGCGTGCAGCGCGCGTTCTCCGACGGCGCCCTCGCGCAGATGCGCAGCTACCGGTGGCCGGGCAACGTGCGCGAGCTGCAGCACGTGGTCGCCCGCGCGCTGCTGCTGGCCGAAGGCGACGAGATCGACGACCTGCAGCTGCCGCGCCTGGCACCCACCGATGCGGCGCCGGACGGCGGCGCGCCCGCGGCGGCGGCAGCCAGGGCGGAGCCGGTGGAGGCGCCCTGGCCGGCGATCCCGCTGGCGGAGGCCGAACGCCGGACCATCCTCGCGGCCCTCGAGCACTGCGGCGGTGAGAAGTCGGCGGCCTCGCGTCTGCTCGGCATCTCGCGGACGGCGCTCTACGAGAAGCTGAAGCGCTACGACGCATTCAAGCCGTCCTGAGCGGCGCCCGGGCAGAACGGTCCGGTGTCCGCCTTGCGAGCGCCCGGGCGCCCCGGTTGCACGGCCCACCGCGTGCGAGGCCTGCGCACTCGTGCGGATCCAGGACACGGCGCCGCGCCGACGCCGTGGCACGCACCTTGCCGAGTCGTGGCCATGAACCTCCTCCTTCATGCGCACGGGCGGCCCGGCAGCCAGCGGCACCGCGGGGCCGCCGCCCGTGCTTCGGGAAGGAGCGGCGCATGAGCCCGACCCGAGCACGCAGCGCGTGCGACCGAACACTCCGCTCCGCGGGCAGCAGTGCCGCGGTGCGGTGAAGCGACGGGGTTCTCCTACAACGCAAGTGCTTCCCGCAGATGCTTGTCCGAGAGGGTGCCGATTGCCGTCGCTTCCAACCCCGAGTCTCGTCGGCACCAAATGTGTGCGCCCTGTCATGGATCCCCGATCCATGCCAGGGCCACTTTTCCCGGCCAGCGCAAGTGCCGCCGGTCGTAGGCCAGCCGGATACTCATGCAGCTGATGATCCGGGGCGCTGTCCCCAGATGAGAATCAGCTGATAACATAGCAGAGGACACCCGTCCCCTATTTCGCGAGCATGCTATGAACTTCAGACTCCAGATGGCGGCCCTCCTGGTCGCGGCGATGACCCCGGCCCAGGGGATCACGTACTTCGAAGGCGCCTCCAATGCGGCGCTCGACGTCCGGGTGCTCGACGAGAACCAGCTCGCGAATCCGGCCGCGCTGGTGCTGCAGGGGATCGAGGTCCTGCCGATCGAGATGACCGGTCGGGTCCACGGTCAGGAGCTGCACACCGACGTCGCCCGCCTCGACGAGCGCAACGGCCTGCCGCGCGTCGAGCTGCCGGGCGCGTGCCGCCTGTTCGCGTACAAGCGGCTCGGCGGCCAGTTCTGGGGTTACCTGCTGATCCCCAGCAGCGGCCAGGCGCGGGTCGTGCTCGAGGTCGCGGGCCGCGGCCCCGGCGGCGTCGACAACCCGTTCGCCGACCGCATCGCCGTCGCGGCCGACGGCCGGCACATGGCCGTGCCCGCCGCGTTCGTCGGGATGCACCTGGTGCGCCTCGACGGCGGCGTGTTCGCCAGCACCGGCACGACGGCGCGCTTCGTGATCCCGCCCGCGGCGATCGAGACGCGCTCGATCATGGCCGGCGACACCCACGTCTTCCTGACCGGGGACGACCGCATGTTCCGCGTCGCCTACGCCGACGGCGCCCCGGTCACCGAACACACGCCGCCGTCGACGGCCTCGCGGCCGCGGCTCAAGGACGAGTTCGCGATGTCGGGGGACGGCTCCACGGTCGCCTTCCTCTACGGCCCGGACAACGACACCCTCGAGATCTACCTGCTCGACTCGACGAGCGCGCAGGCGCAGCTGATGCCGACCGGCCCGCACAAGTACGAGGAGCCCGGCTACCTGCCCGACGGCGCGGGCCACCCGCGGCTGGTGCTCAACGAGGACGCGTCGCGCCTGTTCTTCGTGCGCGCCGCGGACCCGCAGCAGCCGGGCGGCCAGCTGCGGCGCGACGAGAGCTACCTCTACGACACCAGCGGCGCGCTGCCGCTGCTGCAGATCACCCAGGACGCGATCTTCGAGCCGTACATCGGCATCCACATCCTGCCGTCGTTCAAGGGCCAGCGGCTCTACGTCGCGATCGGCGACGCCGACCAGATGGACTGGTTCGAGGCCGAACTCGCGCCCACCGGCGCCTCGGTCACCAACCTGACCGGCACCGGCTCCATGGCGCAGCCGTTCCCGTCCGGCACCCTGGTGCCGGACAAGGTCCACTTCGCCGGCCCCACCGCGTTCGCGACCGACGGCAACGGCACCACGCAGACGCTGCGCACGATCGACCTCAACACGCAGCAGAGCACCGTGGTCTACCAGGACGTGCCGGCCGACCCGATCGCCGGCAGCTCGACCACGGCGGCCACCCCGGACTTCTTCATCCCCGGCCCGGGCGACCGCCTGTTCCACGGCGCGTCGGGTTCGTTGATCGGTGCGCTGCCGCCCGGCTTCAAGATCGCGCCGCCGGTCAACGGCTCGTTCTTCGGTCTCACGACCGTGACGCTGCTGCCGAACTGGGGCCTGCAGATCTTCTACATGCCGGACGGCTCGGCCGTGTTCGGCTTCCTGCTCGCCGACTTCCGGCAGGCGACGGTGACGCACCAGGACGGCGTGCTGCTGCACTCGGATGCGCTGACTCTCTACCTGGCGGCGTTCCAGCCGACGCGCGTCGTGCCGCTGCCGCCGGCCCCGCCGGTCCGCGTGTTCGTGTCCGGCGCCGGCGGCTGATCGCCGCGGCGCTCGCCCTCCCGCAGGACCCTCGACCGCAACCGCGCGGAGCCCGCTCGCGAGCGGCTCCGTCGGTGCGCTCCACCGCGCCGCGCGCCGCGCGGGTCGCCGACGGTCCCGCCGGACCGTTCGTCCGAATGCCTGACAGCACACCGGTCGCGCGATGGTGGCACGTCTGTTGCCCCTTGCGCCACCGTCCGATGAGCCCACGCACCACCACTGCCTCGATCGGTCCATGGCGCGCGTCGTCGCCGCTGCGGGTCCTGACCTACAGCCACGACTCCTGCGGCCTCGGCCACCTCCGCCGCAGCGTGACGATCGCTGAGGCGATCACCGAGCAGGAGCCCAACGCCGAGATCGTCTGCGTCTCCGGCTCGCCGGTCCCCGAGATGTTCCCGCTGCCGCCGCGCACCGAGCTGCTCAAGCTCCCGTCGATCAGCAAGGACGACGGCGGCAACTACCGTTCGCGCCACCTGCCGTTGTCGTTCGGCGAGCTGGCCCAGCTGCGCAGCGACCTGATCACCGCCGCGATCCGCGCGTTCCGGCCGGACCTGGTGGTCGTCGACCACACCGCCGCCGGCCCGGGCCAGGAGCTGCTGCCCGCGCTCGAGGTGTTGCGCCGCGAACAACCCGGCACCCGCGTGGCCCTCGGCCTCCGCGACATCCTCGACGCGCCGGCGCGCGCCCGCGTCGAGTTCGCGCAGACCCGCGCCTTCGACCGGATCCGGCAGCACTACGACATGGTGCTGGTCTACGGCCAGCGCGAGGTCTTCGACGTGGCCGTCGAGTACGCCATGCCCGCCGACATCGCGGCGCGGATCCAGTACGTCGGCGCCGTCGTGCCCGAGGCCGCGCTCGCGGCGCGCGCCGAGCGCCGCGCCGACCGCTCGTGCCCGCACCTGGTGTTCACGGCCGGCGGCGGCGAGGACGGCTCGCGTCTGCTCCGGGACGCGGCGACAGCCCTGCGCGGCCCGATGCGCGACGAACGGCTGCGCGCCACCTTCGTCACCGGTCCGCTGGCACCGAAGGACGACTGCGAGCGCCTCCACATGATGCTGTGCGCCGACGCACGCTGCCGCGTCGAGCGATCGGTCCAGGACCTGCCGCACCTGCTCGCGGACGCCGACCTGGTCGTCGGCATGGGCGGCTACAACACCGTCTACGAGACCCTGGCCCTGGGCGTGCCGATGCTGGCCGTGCCGCGGCGCGGTCCGCGCCTCGAGCAGTTCGAACGATGCCGCCGACTGGCCGCCGGAGGCCACCTGCTGGTGCTCACACCGGACTCGGCCGGCGACCCCGACAAGCTGGCGGAAAGCATCGCCGCCGCGCGAGCGTCGCGTACACTTCACCGTCCCCTCTCTTTCGGTGGTGCGCGTCGGGCGGCGGAACTGCTGCTCGCGGCCGTGCACGCCGGACGCTCCGCCATCGCCCTCGCCCCCTGAGGTCCCCCGTGCACGTCGGCTACGTCCTGAAGAAGTTCCCGCGCAACTCCGAGACCTTCATCCTCAACGAGATCCTCGCGCTGCAGCGCCACGGCGCCGACGTGACCGTGTTCTCGCTGAACCGCCCGGACGACGGCGTCTATCACCGCGGCCTCAGCGAGCTGAAGCGCCCCGTGGTCTACATGCTCGGCCGCAAGCCCGAAGGGGTCCCGGCCCACCTGAAGTCCTGCTGGGACCTGCTCGACAGCCGCCGCGATCGGGTGTGGGGGCAGTTCCAGGACCTGATCCTGGCCCAGCGACCGGACACCTGGAGCATCGTCAACCAGGGCCTCGACCTGGCGCTGCTGTGCAAGAAGCACGGCATCGACCGGATGCACGCCCACTTCGCCACCATCGCCGCCTACGTGGCGCGGGCCTGCAACGCGCTGACCGACATCCCGTTCAGCGTCACCTGCCACGCCAAGGACATCTATCGCGAGGGCGTCACCGGCGACCGGTTCCGCGCACTGCTGAAGCCGAGCGACTTCGTCGTCACCGTGTGCGAGGCCAACAAGCGCTACATCCTCGACCAGCACCAGACCGAGGGGACGCTGGACCTGCGCGTGCTCTACAACGGCGTCGACGTGCAGGCCTTCCACCCCGGCGCGCGCGAGCCCAGCGCGGAGCCGACCATCCTGTCGGTCGGCCGCCTCGTCGAGAAGAAGGGCTTCCACATCCTGTTCGACGCGCTGGCGCAGATGAAGCAGCAGGGCTTCGCGCCGCGCTGCGAGATCATCGGCGACGGCGAGGACCGCGACGCGCTGCACGAGCAGGTGCGCCGGCTCGGCCTCGACAACGTGGTGTTCCTCGGCATGCAGACGCAGGACCAGGTCCGCGCGCACATGGCGACGGCGACGGTGATGGCGCTGCCGTGCATCGTCGGCGCCGACGGCAACCGCGACGCGCTGCCCACCGTGCTCCTCGAGGCGCTGGCCTCGGGCCTGCCGATCCTCAGCACGCCGGTCGGCGGCGTCGAGGAGATCGCCGACTTCGGCAAGGCCGGCGTGATCGTCGAGCCCGGCGACGTGACGGCGCTCGCACGGGAGCTCACGGCGCTGCTGCGCGACAAGGCGCGTCTCGCGGCGTTCTCGAAGGCCGGGCGCGCCCGCGCCGAGCAGTGCTTCGATCTCTCGACCAACGTCGGCAAGCTGCTGTCCTGGTTCGAGGGCGGTCGCAAGGCGCCGGGAGCGTCCGCGTGACCGCGGGCCGGATCGCCTACCTCTGCGCCGACCCCGGAATCCCACCCGACAGCAGCAAAGGTGCTTCGGTGCACTTCCGGGCGATGGCCGCGGCGCTGGCGCGGCACGGCGCCGAGCTCGACGTGGTGATGACCCGCGCCGGCGCGGTCGACGGCTTCGCGCCGCACCGCGCGCAGGTGGTGCCCACCCCGCGCAGCCCCGGCGTCGCCGGGGAGCTGATGCAGCTCGCGCACGGGCACACCGTGCTCGCGGCGCTGCAGGCGAACGGCCCGCACATCGCGGTCTACGAGCGCATGGCGCTGTTCTCCGGCGCGGGGCTCGCGTACGCACGCCAGCAGGGCATCCCGTACGTGGTCGAGGTCAACGCCCCGCTGTGGGTCGAGGCGGCGCAGTTCCGCAGCCTCGAGCTGGCGGCCACCGCGCAGGCGCTGTGCCTCGACGTGCTGCGGGCCGCCGACGCCGCGTTCGCGGTGTCGACCGAGCTGGCGAAGATGCTGGTCGCCGCGGGTGCGCCGCCGGAGCGCGTGCACGTGCTCGGCAACGGCGCCGACCTGCGCGCCTTCGAAGGTGCGGTCCCGGCCGAGCGGCCGGCGGCGCTGCAGGGCAAGCCCGTCCTGCTGTTCGCCGGCTCGCTGAAGCCGTGGCACGGCATCGGCTTCCTGCTCGAGGCGTTCGCGGCCCTGCGGCAGCGCCGCCCGTGCGGGCTGTGGATCGTCGGCGACGGCCCCGCCCGCGACGAGGTCGAGGCCGCGGTGGCCCGCATGCCCGACGACGTCGTCTGGGAGGGCGCGGTGCCGCACGAGCGCATGGCCGACTACCTGCGCGCCGCCGACGCGTTCACCGCGCCGTACCCGGGTGCTGCGCCGTCGTACTTCTCGCCGCTGAAGGTCGTCGAGGGCCTCGCCGCGCGCCGGCCGCTGGTCGGCAGCCGCGTGCCGTGCGTACTCGGCGAGCTCGACGGCCATGACCTGCCGGGGCTGCACGCGCCCGACGACGTCGGCGCCTTCGTCGCCGCGGCCGAGCGCGTCCTCGCCGACCCGCAGGCGGCGCTGGCGCCCGAGGACCTGGTGCGCCGGCTCGACTGGACCGAGAAGGCGGCGGTGGTGCTGCCCTGGCTGCGCGGCGCCGCGGCCGCGAACGAGGCCGGCCGTGGCGCGTAAGCTGACGATCCGCCAACGGCTCGGCCAGGCCTTCTACGTCTGGGACCGGCTGCTGCCGTACCTGCGCCCGTTCAAGTGGCGGATGCTGTTCGCATTCCTGCTGACGACGGTCATCGTGCTGGCCGAGCTGGCCAAGCCCTGGCCGCTGAAGGTCATCATCGACCAGGTCATCGGCGACGCGCCGCTGTCGTTCCTGCCGGCGTCGTGGGCCGGCCGGGAGAACGTCACCAAGCTGGCGCTGCTCGCCGGCTCGGCCGTGCTGGTGCTGTCGTTGATCACCGGCTTCTGCGCCTACTGGCGCGATCTGTGGCTGGCCGACACCGGCCAGCGCGTGGTCAACAAGGTGCGCCGGCACGCGCTCGAGCGCATCCTGCTGATGTCGCTGCAGTGGCACGAGAAGCACCGCCGCGGCGACCTGCTGCTGCGGCTGGTCGGCGATGCCGGCGCGCTGCGCATGCTGCTGATCGACGGCCTGTTCTCGCTGATGCGCGAGGGCCTGCTGGTGTTCGGCACGCTGGCCGTGATGCTGTGGATGGACTGGCGCCTGGCGCTGATGGCCGTCGCGGTCATGCCGGCGATCGGCGTGATGACCACGCTGTTCGGCGTGCGGCTGCGCCGCGCCGCGCGCAAGCAGCGGCAGAAGGAAGGCGAACTCGCCACCTCCGTGCACGAGACCATGTCGGCCGTGCCGGTGATCCAGGCCTACGGCCTCGAAGAGGAGGCCGCCCAGACCTTCTCGCGCGCCAACCGCAAGAGCGCCAAGGCCGGCCTCGCCGCGACCAAGCTCGAGGGGCGGCTCGGCATCGGCGCCGAGACCGCGCTGGCGCTCGGCATCGGCATCACGATGTACTACGGCGCGCTGCGCGTCGTCGAGGAGCAGGACCTGCGCGCCGGCGACCTGCTGGTGATGCTGGCCTACGTCCGCTCGTTCTACAAGCCGATCCGCAAGGCCATGGGGCGCAGCGCGGCGATGCTGAAGGCCGCGGCCGCCGGCGAGCGCATCCTGCACCTGATGGACGCCGAGCCCGACCTGCCGAAGCCGACCGCGCCGAAGGCGCCGGCCGAGCTGCGCGGCGAGATCCGGCTGGAGAACGTCAGCTTCCGGCACGGCGACGGCCGCCACGTGCTGCGCGACGCCTCGATCACGCTGCGCGCCGGCGAGCACGTCGCGCTGCTCGGCGCCAACGGCTCGGGCAAGACCACGCTGGCGACGCTGCTGCCGCGCCTGCGCGACCCCAACCAGGGCGTCGTGCGGATCGACGGCATCGACGTGCGCGAGTACGACCCGGAGCGCCTGCGGCGGGCGATCGCCGTGGTGTTCCAGGAGACCGTGCTGTTCGACGGCACGCTGCGCGAGAACATCCTGATGGGTCGTCAGGACGCGACGCCGGCGGAGGTCGAGGCCGCCGCGACCCTGTCGGGCGTGACCACCTACAGCGACCGCTGGGAGGACGGGCTGGAGACCCGCGTCGGCGAGCGCGGCGCCGGGCTGTCGGGCGGCGAACGCCAGCGCGTGGCGCTGGCGCGCGCGCTGCTGCGGCAGGCCGCGATCGTGGTGCTCGACGAGCCGACCACCGGCCTCGACGCGGCCTCCGAGGAGCGCCTGTGCAGCGAGGTGCTGGGCGGCCTGCGCGGCCGCACCGTCCTGCTCATCACCCACAACCCGCGCCTGCTGGCGACCGTCGACCGCGTGGTCCGGCTGGTCGACGGCAAGCTCGTCGACGTCGACCGCAACACCGGCGCCGCCCTGCTCGCGGACCAGGGGGGTGGCCGATGACCACCGTGTGCCCGATCCCGCAGGCCGCGACCGAGGCCGCGTTCGCGCGCGCCCTCGACCGCGAGCTGCTGCAGCAGCTGGTCCGCGACCAGCTCGGCGACGGCGAGGCCCGGGTCGAACTCGCGCCCGACTACGTGCGCTGGAAGGGCGCCGACGGCTCGATCATCGGCTGGCACGCGCGCGTCGGCGACGACCGCGCGCCGTCGTACGTGACCGTGCGCACCGCCCCGCCCGCGCGGCTCCAGGACGAGGCCCAGAAGCTGAGCCACCGCGCCGACGAGGAGACCGACGTCTGGCAGCGCTCGCTGGCGCTGGTGCCCGATCAGGAGCTGCTGCTGGTCGGGTTCCCGCTCGACCGGCAGATGCCCGACCTGCGGCGCCTCGTGCGCGCCAGCAAGGTGCGCTCGGTGATGGTGAACCATCGCCCCGACCTGGTGCCCGAGTCGCTGCGCATCTCCAAGAGCCGCAGCGCGCGCCAGATCGTGCGCTACAAGCCCGAGCGCCGCGCCGTGCTGCGCTGGGACCTCGGCTTCAAGGGCGGCGACGCCTCGGTCGCGGACTTCACCCGCACGGTGTGGTTCCGCCTGCTCGCGCAGCCGCTGCCGGCGCGCCAGCCCGCGGCGGCGGCGGCCGCCGCCGCCGGCATCCGCGTCCCCGAGCTGCTGTCGGCCCCCAAGGACACGATGCTGCTCGAAGGGCACGTCGAGGGCACGCCGTGGCACGCGCCGGACCCCGCGCCGCTCGACGCCGTCGCGGCGACGCTGGCCCGCCTGCACGGCGCCGCCGTGCCGGACGAGGCGCCGGTGCGTGACCGCGAGGACGAATTGCAGCTGGTGGAGCAGGCGGTCCGCGACCTGGGCCAGCTGACGCCCGAGCACGGCCGCATGGCGGCGGCGCTGGCGCAGGACCTCGCCGCCCGCATGCCGGCCGCGCGACCGCGGCGGCTGCTGCACGGCGACTTCCACTGCGGCCAGGTGCTGATCGGCGCCGACGCCGGCCTCTGCGACTTCGACCGCGCCTGTCAGGGTCCGATCGGCGCCGACCTCGCCGCGTTCCACGCGCACGCGGTCTACGACGACGCGCGCGGCGGCGCGGCGTTCGCGGCGGCGTTCGCGGCGGCCTACGGTGCCTGCGCCGAGCTGCCGCCGCCCGCCGAGCTGGCGTGGTGGAACTGCTGCGCGCTGGTGCGGATGGCGGCGACGCCGTTCCGGACCCTGCGCGCCGACTGGCCCGACGCATGCGCCCGGCTGCTCGACGGTGCGCGCGCCGCGCTGACGGAGGGCGCATGACCGACGACCACGAAGGGATCGACAAGGACTCCTTCGATCGCCTGCGGCGCGCGCTGCCGCCGCTGGAGCCCGACACCGAGCTGATCCTCCGCCCGGAGGGCAGCCGCGCCGTGGCGATGCTGCGGCCGAGCGGCCGGCCGCCGCGCGCCTTCGTGCTCGAGGGCGACGCCGCGCGCGAGCTGCGGCTCGGCGACGACCCCAAGCTGCCGTGCGCGGCGCTGTTCGCCGACGAGGACGCGCTGCTGGCGGCGCTCCGTCCGGCGCTCGGCGCCGTGCAGGCGCCGAAGCTGATCGCCTGGCGCCCGGAGCGCCGCGCGGTCCTGTCGCTGCGGCGCGGCGACGAGCTGCTGTTCGTCAAGTTCCTCGACAAGAAGACCTACAAGCGCGCGGCCGCGACCTTCGCGCGCCTCGGCGAAGCGGCGCCGCCGCTGGTGTTCGCCCGCGCCTCGGAGCTGCTGCCGGAGCTGTGCGCCTACGCGGCGCCCGCGGCGCCCGGGCTGTCGCTGCGCGACCACTTCGCGCGCGGCATCGCGCCGGACTGGGACCTGCTCGAGCGCACCGTGCAGGCGCTCGGCCGCACCGCGACCACGGCCGACATGCCGGTGCACGATTTCGCCAGCGCGCGCGCCAGCGGCGTGAAGATGCTGGCCAAGGCGGTCGTGCTCGATCCGCGCTACGGCGAGGTCGCCGACCGGCTGGCCGCGCTGACGCCGCCCGCGGTGACCGCCGCCGGCTTCGTGCACGGCGACTTCCACGACAAGCAGGTGTTCCTGACCGACACCACCGCCCACCTGATCGACCTGGAGGGCGTCGGCGCCGGCGACACGCTGTTCGACGTCGCCAACATGGCCGAACAGGTGCGCCTGCGCGCGCTGCAGAAGGACGGCGAGGACGACGGCCTCGCCGACCAGCTGCTCGACCGCTTCCGCTTCCCCGACAGCGAGCGACTGCGCTGGCGCGTGTGCGTACGCGCTCGTCTGTGCGGCGTATACGCGCTCCGACCCCGCTGGTCGGAACTCACGTCCCGCCTACTGTCGGAGGTCCGAGGGATCCTCTCGCATTGCCGATGAAACAATCGACGCTACCACTCTGTCTGCTGGGGGGCATGTTGCTCACCGGCTGCGTTTCCACCGACGGCGAAGGGCTCACCAAGCTCGCGCCCGGACAGTGGATCGAGGCCAAGGGCCGCATGGTCGACGGTCGCCCGCTCGTCGACGAGATCGACGAGCTCGAGCGCTCCGACAGCGACAAGGGCGAGAAGCTCGAGGTGACCGCCGAGGTCGCGTCGGCGTCGCCGACCGAGCTGCAGGTGCTCGGCATGACCTTCGCGGCGGATCCCGAAACCGAGTTCGAGGACGAGGACAAGGACCTCGTCGAGCCCTACGTGCCGAAGCCCGGCGAATGGGTCAAGCTCAAGCTGCGCAACAAGGAGGGCGAGGGGTTCCGCCTGCGGACGGTCCGTCGTGACGACCCGCGCGAGCAGTTCAAGGTCGAGGGCGAGATCTTCCACGTCGACCCGGAGCTCGGCACCATCGACGTCGGCGGCATCCGGATGCCGGTGCAGGGCGGCTCCAGCATCACCGCGCTCGGCGAGCGCAGCGCCGACGACCCGCTGTCGCTGTTCCAGGCCGACGAGCAGAAGGCGGTGCCGTTCACGATCGCCGTCAACGACAACCTGCGCCTCGGCGGCGGCGTGTCGTTCGGCCTCGAGCGACAGGAGGAGTACGACCTCGATCCGCTGAACGAACGCGACCGCACGCGCACCGATCCGCAGCTCAAGTTCGACGCCCTGTGGCTGTTCGCGGACCGCGCGTCGTACGCGATGGTCGAGGTCGAGACCGGCCGCTCGGACAACCTGCGCGACGGCGGCCCGGACACCTACAACGAGTCCCTGCAGGTCACGCGCGCGCTGGCCTCGGTCGCGCTCGCCGACGGCCTGCAGGTGCTGGTCGGCCGCCAGGACTTCGACGAGGAGCGCGAGTGGCTGTTCGACGAGGTGCTCGACGGCGTGCGCGTGGTGCAGATGGCGGGCGACTGGCAGTTCGACGCCAGCGCCGCGATGGGCCGCGAGGCGCTGGCGGAGGACAACTCGACCGAGGACGTGAGCATGTTCACGGGCATGGCGCGCTACCGCCTGTCCCCGGACTGGCAGCTCGGCGCCTACGTGTTCAAGCGCCTCGACACCACGCCGTTCGATCACGAGCCGCTGCTCCTCGGCATCCGCTCGATCGACGACCCGCGCTACGGCCTGGGTCACTGGGCCGAGCTGGCGATGGCGCGCGGCCACAGCAACTGGATGATCAACAACGGCGGCCCGATCGACGACGAGGTCGGCCCCGGCCGCGAGGACATCGACGGCTGGGCGTTCGACGTCGGCGCGCTCTACACCTTCGACACCGACCTGCGGCCGGCGCTGACGGTGGGCTACGCCTACGGCAGCGGCCGGCGCGACAGCTCGAGCCACCAGGGCTTCCGGCAGTCCGGGTTCCAGGACAACAACTTCAAGCTCGGCGGCGTCACCAGCGTCCGCTACTACGGCGAGCTGCTGCGGCCGGAGCTCGCCAACCTGGCGGTGTTCAGCGCCGGCGTGTCGGTGCGGCCGACGTCGCGCTCGTCGATCTCGTTCCTGTATCACACCTACACGCAGGACTACGCCGCCGAGTCGCACCCGATCACCGACCTGCGCATCGGCGGCGGCAGCCGGCCGAACGGCCGCGACTACGACCTCGGCCACGAGTTCGACCTGGTGTTCGGCCTGCGCGAGTTCCAGCAGACCACCATCGAGCTGGTCCTCGCCCGGTTCGAGCCCGGAGGCGCATTCGACGACCAGGCCGCCGCCACCAAACTAGACTTGAGTGTTCGCTTCAGCTTCTGACACCATGCGACGCAACCTGCTTACGGCCTTCGGCATCCTGTTCCTCGCCGCGCTCCCGGGCTGCGGCGGCAAGCTCGGCGACCTGCGCGGCCCGATCGTCATCGGCCCACCGCCGATCCTGCCGCCCAGCGCGGCCACGCAGGCGGGCCTCACGGCGATGTGCGCCGGCGACGCGGTCCTGCGCGTCGACTACGTGCTGCCCGGGGCGCCGTTCGAGGCGGCGCTGTTCCTGTCCGACAGCCGGTCGACGGTCTACGACGCGCCGCCGGTCACCGGTCCGCTGGTCAGCGGCACCGGCGACGTCGAGAGCGGCAGCCTGACCTTCACGGCCGCCGACCTGCCGGCCCTGATCGCCAACGGCCAGCGCGTGTTCGCCGGCTTCGGCGTGCGGGAGGGCAGCACCGGCGACTTCACTCCCGTCGGCGCCACGCTGTTCAGCCGCCCGGCGAGCGTCCTGATCCACGTCGATTCGTCGCTGCCGTTCGATCCGAACGCGGACGGCAGCACGCCGGCGCTCGCGTTCACGTTCCTCGACGACGCGCTGCTGCGCGCATTCGTGCTGACGACGCTGCTGGGTCAGAACTGCAACGTCTGGATCCGCGACGGCGACTACGTGACGCGCGACGTGACCCCGGACAACGACATCCGCGGCCCGTTCCTGGTCTCGCAGGACACCAACATCTACGGCGGCTTCCGCGCCGGCTTCGACCTCGCCGACCGCCACCCGACCGACAGCGAGACCGTGCTGCTGGACGGCGGCACGGTGACGATCCTCGAGGTCACCGACGGCGGCGGCCACGTCGTCGACGGCCTCGTGGTCGACGGCCGCGGCCTGGCCACCGAGGGCATCGACGTCACCGACAGCGACTGCGAGTTCCGCAGCGTCCGGTCGATCGGCGCCCTCGACAACGGCATGCGCATCCGCCAGCAGCTCGACTTCCAGAACCGGCGGCGCGTGTCGCTGACGGCCTGCGACATCAGCCAGAACACCGACGACGGCGTCGGCGTGCTCGGCAACCTGGAGATCGAGCTCGACCGCTCGACGTTCGACGCCAACGGCGGCGCCGGCGTCGACGTCAACGACCTGCTGGCGCTCGAGGGCGCCACCGCGATCTTCCGCGCCTTCGGCTGCCGGTTCTTCGGCAACTCGCTCGAGGGCATCGGCATGGACCTCAACACGATCACGACCGCGCCGCAGTTCCCCGGCGGCGTGTTCGCGGTCGACATCGACGGCTGCTCGTTCGAGCGCAACGGCCTCGACGGCCTGTTCATCGACCAGGACTACGACCTGTTCCCGGCCTGGCGCACAGAGGTGCGCGTCCGCGACAGCATCGCGCGCGCCAACGAGGGCGCCGGCTTCCGCTTCGACGCCGACGACCAGGGCAGCTACGTGCTGGACCGCGTCCGGGCTTCGGCCAACGGCGGCGACGGCCTGCTGGTGTCGTCGGAGCCGGACGACCCCGGCGCGGAGGACGACCTGGCGCCGGGCTTCCTGTGCGTCACCAGCAGCTACTTCGGCGGCAACCTCGGCTTCGGCATCCACACGACCGAGGGCGACAAGGTGGTGCTGGCCTCGCACACCGTGTTCGCCGGCAACCAGGCCGGCGGCTTCGCGGCCGACCTGGTGGCGCCCCGCGGCGACAACCCGCGGCGCGTCGGCACCGCCGCGTCGTGCATCCTGTGGCGGCAGCCGAACCCGTTCACGAACGTGCGCAACGCGGCCTGCTTCTTCGAGGACGGCACCAACCCGTTCAACAACGTGCCCGCCGCGTTCGGCGTGGTCACCGCCAACGCCGGCGGCGCGCTGACCCTCGCCGCGAACTCCGGCATCGTCGCCGGGGACGGCGTCGAGGTCGGCGACGACGGTCGCATCCTCACCGTGACGTCCGCGACCCCGGGCCAGCTGATCGTCACGCCCGAGCCGGCCACGTTCCGCAGCCCGGACGCGGTGTTCGCATACCCGCAGGCCTCGGTGGCCAGCGCCGTGGAGGACCTGCGGTTGACCGCCACCACCGGCGCCCTCGGCACCGCGCTGGTCGCACCGGGCGACCCCACCGCGCGCGACCCGGGTCCGCTCGGCGCGCTCGACGGCGGCCAGCCGGGTGTCTTCGACCCGTTCACGGTCCCGGGCCTGCGACTCCTGCAGTCCGAGCCGCCGCCGCCCGCCGGAGTCGCTCCGACCACGCCCATCGTCCTGACGTTCGACCGCGAACTGGACGTGGCGGCCTTCCTGGCCGATCCGATCGCCCGCGTGATCGTGCCGGGCGAACCAGGAATCCAGGTCACCGCATCGGGCAACCAGCTGACCGTATCGCCGCCCGTGACGGGTTGGGCCGGCGACAATGTCGTTCATTTGAACATCGGCATCCCCGCATTGGACGGCACGGTATTTGGATCGTCATTGCTCGTTCCCATTCAGCTCCGCTGATCCGAGTTCCAGTCCCGTTTTCGAACGAGCACCCCAGGTCCTGCAATGAACCTCCGTCTCCTCCTCACCCCCGTCCTCGGCGGCCTGATGGCCGTCGGTCTCGGCGCGCAGTCGCTCTCCGGCACCTTCGTCGACCCGATCGGCAATCCGGTCGGCAATGTCGCGGTCATCCTGTCCGGCGGCGGCGGCGCAACCGGCACCAGCCTGCCCAACGGCACCTTCGCCATCGGCGGGCTGCGCGACCGCGTCTACACCGTCCAGATCGACCCGCACAACGACACCCTGGCGCCGCAGCAGTTCGACCTGCAGATCAACGGCAACACCAGCCTCGGCACCGTCGTCCTGCAGCCCGGCGCGGCGATCTCCGGCGTCGCGCTCGGCGCGAACGGGGCGCCGCTGTTCGGCGCCAACATGAACGCCTACCTGCTGGACGGCACCAAGCTGTTCACCCCGCGCGACGGCACGGACGCGCTCGGCAACTTCCTCATCACGGTGCCGGTCGACACCGACGTCCGCTTCGTCGCCATCCCGCCCGTCGGCACGACGCTGGTGCCGTACACCCAGTTCTTCAACCTGCCCGCGCCGATCGACATCGGCACGATCGAACTGCCGCAGGGCTACTCGGTGAGCGGCAACGTGGTGGACGAGATCAACCTGCTGCCGATCTCCGGCTGCGAGATCGTCACCACCAACATGCTGACCGGTGAAGAGGTCACGCAGCGCAACAAGCTCACGAACACGCTGGGCGCGTTCAGCGTGCTGCTGCCGTTCGGCCTCTACCAGATCGACATCCTGCCGCCGCTGCTCAACCTGCACGAGGCCAAGCAGGTGTTCGGCCTGGCGGTCACGACCTTCGGCCACAACCTCGGCCTGCAGCGCCTGAAGCGCACCGTGATCCTGCAGGGCCTCGTGACGGGCCCGGGCGGCCCGGTGGTCGGCGCCGACATCGACGTCTACACCGCGGACGGCTACAAGCTGTTCACGCCCAACGACAACACCAACGCCGCCGGCCAGTTCGCCGTGCTGGTGCCCGCGGGCCAGACCTACACCGTCCGCGTCGACCCGCAGCCGACCAGCGGCCTGGTCGGCACCTTCTCGAACCCGGTGGTCGTCAACGGCAACACCAACGCCGGCCTGATCAGCCTGCAGTCGGGCGTCGCGGCGACCCTGGCGGTCGTCGACGTCAACGGGCAGCCGGTGGCGAACGCCAGCGTCGACCTGCGCGACCCGTCGACCGGCAAGAAGATCGTCGTCCCCGGCAACCACGCCGGCGCCGACGGGATCATCCACGCCACCGTGCCGTTCGGCACCTGGGACATCGAGGTCCGCGGCGAGCAGGGCAGCCTGGTGAAGCCGCTGGTCGCCCCCAGCGTCCCGGTCGGCGGCCCGATCAGCCTGCCGGTCGTCCTGCAGCCCAAGACGGTCTACACCGACTTCGACACCCTCGGCATCCTGACGACCCCGAACGGCGGCGAGACCTTCGTCGTCTGGAAGTTCGGCAACGCCTCGACCCAGAGCCAGCCGGCCGTGCTCGACACCTTCGTCGAGCTGCCGGACGGCACGGAGGTCCCGTTCGTGCCGTCGATCCCGGCGACCTTCCCGCCGCAGAGCGAGCTGACGCTCGTGCTGTGGACGCCGACGCCGCTGCTGCCCGCCAACCAGCTCAACCGCATCCAGCGCTACGTCGTGCGCTGGCGCAACCCGGCCAACAACCAGGTGCTGGACCAGGCCTACGTCGACTACTTCCCCGTCAACTGATCGCGCCGTCGGGCGCGACCCCACCGAATCCCGGGCAGGGTCTGCGAACTCGGCAAGGAACCATCCTGCCCCACACGGGCGCCGCGGTGACGCGGCGCCCGTTTTCCGTTGGGGCCCGCGAGTTCCGAAGCTCAGACGGTGCGGAGCAACTGCACGCTGAACCAGCGCCCTGCGTCGGTCCACACGCGCTCCACCTCGAAGCCGCCGCGGCGCGCCAGCGCCGCGAAGCCGTCGAGGGTGTACTTGTGCGAGTACTCGGTGGTCACCACCTCGCCGCTGCGGAACCGCACGGGCACGCCGGCCACGGTCGCGGTCTGCGCACGGCGGCTGACCAGCTGCATCTCGATGCGGCCGTCGCGGCCGTTCCAGATCGCCCGATGTTCGAACGCGTCGAGGTCGAAGTCGGCGCCGACCTCGCGGTTCACGTGGCGGAGGGCGTTCTTGTTGAACTCGGCGGTCACGCCGCTCTGGTCGTCGTACGCCGACAGCAGCACCGAGGTGTCCTTGCGCAGGTCGACGCCGATCAGCAGGCCGCCGCGCGGGCCGCACACCCTGGCGATGCGCTGCAGGAACAGGGTCGCCTCGTCGGGGGCGAAGTTGCCGATCGTCGAGCCCGGGAAGTAGGCGACGGTGCGCTCGGTCGCCGGCGGCGCAGGCGGCAGCTGGAACGGCGCCATGTAGTCGCAGCAGACCGGCGCGATGGGCAGCGTCGGGAACCGCCGGCGCAGGTCGGCCACCGCCGCGGCCAGCATCGTCTCGCTGATCTCGATCGGCACGTAGACGGACGGGCGGTCGAGGCGCTCGAGCAGGAGGCGGGTCTTCGTGCTGCTGCCGCTGCCGAACTCGACCAGGCGCGCGCGCGGGCCGAGCGCAAGGCGCATCTCGCCGATCGCGGCGTCCATGATCCCGAGCTCGGTGCGGGTCGGGTAGTACTCGGGCAGCTCGCAGATCCGCTCGAACAGCTCCGAGCCGACGCGGTCGTAGAAGAACTTGCAGGACAGGCGCTTCTCGCGGCGCGCGAGCCCCGCCAGAACCTCGGCGCCCATCGGGTGCGCCGCCTCGGCGAGGCGCGCCGCTGTGTGCGAGAGAGTCACTGGTTCGTAGGCCGGGCCGCGACCTCGTCGCGCTCCGGCGCGCGCCGTGCCGCGGCACGGCGGCGGGTTCACGTGCGGTAGATGATCCGGCCGCGGGACAGATCGTACGGTGAGACCTCCACGGTCACGCGATCGCCCGGGATGATGCGGATGAAGTGCTTGCGCATCTTGCCCGAGATGTGCGCGAGGATCTCGTGCCCGCTCTCGATCTTGATGCGGAACTTGGTGTTGGCGAGGGTCTCGACGACCGTGCCTTCGAGGACGATGGCTTCTTCCTTGGGCACAAAAACTCCGAACGTGACTCCGAGTGTGTCGCTGGCTGGATGCGGGACCGCGATCGACGCCGTCGGGCCGCAGCGTTGCGGCGGGGCGGTCGGGAGCGCGGGCGAGGATTCTAGCGCGCGATTCGCCGCCGGGTCCAGGGCGCGGCGGTCGACCTGGGCGCGCGCCGCCGCTTTTGCCGGCCCTGCGCACGACACGGTGCGGCGTCCGGGCTAGAAAAACGGCAGCCCTCCGCCCGCCCGCAGCCGGAGCCCCCACCCCCGATGTCCGAAGCCAAGCGGTTCGACGCAGCGTACTACCGCCGGTTCTACGAGCAGAAGACCACCCGCGTGGCCGACCGGGCCGCGATCCAGCGGCTGTGCTCGTTCGTCGTCGGCTACCTGCGCTACCTGGACCTGCCGATCCGCTCGGTGCTGGACCTCGGCTGCGGGCTCGGGCACTGGCGCGCGGCGCTGCGGCGCGCGGCGCCGGGCGCCCGCCACCACGGCGTCGAGTTCAGCGAGTACCTGTGCGAGCGGTTCGGCTGGACCCACGGCTCGGTCGTCGACCACCGCCCGGGCCGGAAGTTCGACCTGGTGGTCTGCCAGGGCGTGCTGCAGTACCTCGACGACGACGACGCGGCGCGGGCGATCGACAACCTCGGCGCCCTGTGCCGCGGCGCCCTGTACCTCGAGGCGCTGACCGAGCGGGACTGGCGCGAGAACTGCGACCGCGCCGTGACCGACGGCGCCGTCCACCTGCGCACCGGCGCCTGGTACCAGAAGCGCCTGCGCCGGCACTTCCGGGCGGTCGGCGGCGGCGTGTTCGTGGCGCGCACGGCCGGCGTCACGACCTTCGAGCTGGAGACCCTGCCGTGACCGGGACGATGGACTTCTTCGGCCACCAGGAGGCCGCGCGCCGGGCGACCCGACGGCTGGTGGTGCTGTTCGCCCTGGCGGTGGTCGCGATCATCGCCGCCGTCTACTTCGCCGGCGCGTTCCTGCTGGTCGGCACGGGCCACCACCGCTCCGCCTGGAACCCCGGCCTGCTGGGGCTGGTGACGCTCGGCGTGCTGGCGGTGGTCGGCATCGCCATGGCGGTGCGCACCGGCCAGCTGCGCGCCGGCGGCCCGGCCGTCGCCGAGATGCTCGGCGGCACCGAGGTGGCGCCCGGCGCCGCCGACCCGCTGCAGCGCCGGCTGCTGAACGTCGTCGAGGAGATGTCGCTGGCGTCGGGCGTGCCGGTGCCGCGGGTCTACGTGCTGACGACCGAGCCGGGCATCAACGCGTTCGCCGCCGGCTGGGGCACGCGCGACGCCGCGGTGGCGGTGACGCAGGGCGCGCTCGAGCAGCTCGATCGCGACGAGCTGCAGGGCGTGATCGCGCACGAGTTCAGCCACGTGTTCCACGGCGACATGCGCATGAACATCCGGCTGATGGGCGTGCTGTTCGGCATCGTCTGCCTCAGCACGATCGGCGAGCTGCTGCTGCGCACGATGGGCCGCTCGCGCGGCGGCGGCCGGAACAAGAACGGCGCCGCGGGCGTGGCGATGTTCGGCCTGGCGCTGCTGCTGATCGGCTGGATCGGCTCGTTCTTCGCGGGCCTGATCAAGGCCGCGGTGTCGCGGCAGCGCGAGTACCTGGCCGACGCCGCCGCCGTCGCCTACACGCGCAATCCCCGCGGCATCGGCATGGCGCTGGCGCGCATCGGCAGGTTGGGCAGCCGCATCCAGCGGCCCGGCGCGCGCGAGGCGAGCCACATGTTCTTCGCCGACGGCTTCACACACTGGCTCGGCGGGCTCGGCGCCACCCACCCGCCGCTCGACCAGCGCGTCGACCGCATCCTGCCGGGCTTCCTGAGGGCGCGCGCGCAGGGCACCTCGGCCGAGGAGTTCCTGGCCGGCGTGCCGGCGGGCGCGGGCGGCCCACTCGCGAACGCGGGCAGCACCGTCGCGAACGCGGCGGGCGCCGTCGCCGGCGCGGCCGGGCTGGTCGGCGGCGCCGCGCTCGCCGCCGCCCCCGGCGGCGCCGGCAGCTCGCGCACCGCCGCCGCCCTCACCGGCCTCGTCGGCACCACCAGCGCGGCGATGGTCGCCACCACCCGGGCGATGCTGCAGGCGTTGCCGCTCGAGGTGCTGGCCGCGGCACGCGACCCGCAGCGCGCGCCGGCGCTCCTGTGCGCCCTGCTGCTGCACCCGAGCGACGCCACCCAGGCCGACGTCCTGCTGCGCCGGGACCCGACGCTGGCCCACGACGCCCGCACGCTGGCCACCGAGCTGCGCGCGGTGCCGCGCACCACCTGGCTGCCGCTGGTCGAGCTGCTGATCCCGGCGCTGCGCGCGCTGCCGCCGGCGCGGATCGCGCCCCTGCACCAGGACCTCGAGGCGCTGGCCCGCGCCGACGGCGCGCTGACCACGTTCGAGTTCGCGCTGCTGCACACCGCCCGCCGGCACCTGCCGGCGCCCGGCGCGCCCGACGCCGTCCCGCGCCGGGCGCTGGCCCTGGTCGCCGCGGCCCCGGAGGCCCGGCTCGTGCTGTCCGTGCTCGCCTACGCCGGCGCCGACGGCGACGCCGCGGCGGCCGCGGCGGCGTTCGCGCGGGGCCGCGGCGCGCTGACCGAGCTGTCGGAGCTGTCCCTGCTGCCGCGCGACGAGTGCCGGTTCAGCGCGGTCGAACGGGCCATGACACGGCTCGAACAGCTGTCGCCGATGGGCAAGAAGCTGCTGATCGACGCCTGCGCCCGGGTGGCCGCCGCCGACGGCGAGGTGCAGCCGAACGAGGGCGAACTGCTGCGAGCATTCGCCGCGTCGTGGGACTGCCCGCTGCCGCCGCTGTGGAGCGAGTCGCAGGCGGAGACCACCGCCGGAGCGCCGACCGGGACGCCGCCGCCATCCCAACGCGGGACGTCGCTCGGGTGAACACCTGAGTCGGGCGCCCGCCGTGCCGAGAAGGGCGCACGAAGGTCGACCGCAGCTTGAGCCACGCCGCACAGAAACGCACCATCAGCCTGCTCGCCGCCGCCGCGGGTCTGATGACGTTGGCACTGGCCGCAGTGGGCACGCCGATCTGGGTCGTCGCCCTGCTCGCGGCCGTCGCGGTCTACGTCGGCACCGAGGTGGTGCGCCGCCACCTCGACGCCGCGCTGCAGCGGCTGGAGGCCGATCGCGCGGCCGGGCTGCGGCGCCGCGAGGAGCAGCTGGCCAACACCGCGCACGAGCTGCGCACGCCGCTGACCGCGGTGACCACCGCCATCGAGCTGCTGCGCGACGGCTACGCGACCTCGCCCGAGGACTGGAGCATGTTCCTCGACCAGGCCACCGTCGCAGCCCGCCACATGGCGTTCCTGATCAACGACGTGGTCGACCTCGCGGCGCTCGAGTGCGGCCGCATCAGCCTGCACGTGCGGCAGCAGCGGGTGCAGGAGCTGGTGTTCGACGTGGCGCAGGTCATGCAGCTGACCGCCCAGCAGCGCAACGTCGAGCTGCGCATCGAGGAGCCGCCGGAGGACCTGCTGGTGCAGGCCGATCGCGGCCGGTTCCTGCAGGTCGTGTTCAACCTGATCGGCAACGCCATCAAGTTCTCGGACCAGGGCGACCTCGTGCACCTGATCATCAACGTGGACGAGGCGGGCGTCACGTTCGAGGTGCACGACCAGGGTCCCGGAGTCGAGCCCGAGCACCGCGAGCGGCTGTTCACGCGATTCGGCCGCGTCCACGACCGCAGCCGGCCGGCGATCGGCGGCACCGGCCTCGGCCTGCACGTGTGCAAGCTGCTCGTGGACCACATGGGCGGCCAGATCGGCCACCGCCCGCGCGAAGGCCACGGTTCGGTGTTCTGGTTCTCGCTGCCGCGGCCGCGGCCGAGCAGCGCCGGCATTGCAGCTGTCGAAGTTGCGCTGCCGCAGACGGCCTCGGCATGATGCGGGGGTGCCGACCCGCGCCTTCGACCCCACCGCGCCGCGCCCACAGGCCGCGCACCTCGCCCCGCTGCTGACGCTGGCGCTCGGCGCGGTCCTGCCGGCGCAGACCGACGACGGCGCCGCGGCGCCGCCCGCCCTGGTGCCCTTCACCAGCCGGTCGAACGTGTTCCGCCTCGACCTGCCGCCCGGGTGGCGCCAGCTCGCGCCCGGTGAGCTGCCGGCGCTGCAGCGCGCGGTGCCGGACCTGCCGCTCGACGTCGGCCGCAACGAGCCGGCGCTGTTCTATGCGGTGGGCCCGATCGACCGCTGGCTCGACGGCGACTTCGACGGGGTCTACCTCTACGTCGTCGAGCAGGACAACGAGTGGCACCTCGACGACGACCTGGGCCTGCGCCTGCAGCAGATGTGGGACCGGAAGGCGGAGCGCGACGGCGTCCGCTACGAGGTCCTCGACGTCGAGCGGGTCGAGGTCGGCCCCGACCGGAACCCGGCCGTGCGATGCCAGCGCCGGATCACGCCAGCTAAGGGAAAACCACAGCTCAGCCTCGACGTGCACGTGCCCACCGGGGGCCTGGAGCTGACTCTGTGCTTCACGGCGCCGGCCGCGGGCTTCGCGGCGCTCGAGCTGCGCTTCGCCGAGATGCTGGCGACGCTGCAGCTGGCGCGGCGCGCGCGCGGCGAGGCCGACCTCGGTGACCGGCTGTGGACGCCGGCCATCGCCGGCGCGGCGGTCGGGCTGGTGCTGCTGGTGCTCTATCGCCGAACACGGCGGCCGCCGATGACAAAGGCGTGACCCGCCGGCGGCAGCTGCGGTTTGAGGTGTGAGGCGCGCGCGACTACACTGTTCGCCCCGGACGCCGACCCCTGCGTCTCCACCACTGCCACCGCTTTGAATTCGCGATCCTCCGGCCGCGGCACCCGCCGCTTCGACAAGCAGTTGTTGGAAGCGGGGCAGCAGTGCCTCAAACGCCTGTACCTCGACTACCACGCCCCGACCGAGGTGGCTCCCAGCGACACGCGCCTGGCGATGTCCGAAGCCGGGCGCCAGCTGCTGCTGGTCGCACGCAGCGCGTTCCCCCGCGGCACGGAGATCGCCGCCGAGCCGATCGACCGGGCCGCGGCGCAGACCGCCGAGCTGCTGGCCGGCGAGACCACCGCGGTGCTGTTCGGGGCGGCGTTCGTGGCCGACGGCCGCGAGGTCAGCACCGACATCGTCGTCCGCCAGAAGACCGGCGAGCTCGACATCTACGAGGTCAAGTCGGGGACCAAGGTCAAGGCGCGCTACGTCACCGACCTGGCGCTGCAGGCGCTGACGATCGAGCGCGCGGGCCACAAGGTGCGCGGCATGTTCGTGCTGCACCTCGACAAGACCTACAAGCACGCCGGCGGCGCGGAGTACCCGCCCGCCGGTCTGCTCAAGAGCGCCGACGTCACCGAACGCGTGCGGCGGCAGATGCCGCGCACCAGCGAGGAGATCGAGCGCTTCCTGCTGCAGCTGCAGGACGACAGCGTGCTGCAGATGCCGACCGGCACGTTCTGCACCTATCCGTTCCCCTGCCCGCACCTCACGGACTGCGCCCGCAAGGAGCCCGAGTTCTCGCTGCGCCACCTGCCCGACCTGGCGCGGCCGCTGGAGGACCAGCTGCACGAGGCCGGCATCGACGACCTGGCACAGCTCGATCCCGCGCGGCCCGGCCTCACCTTCCGGCAACGGCGCACGATCCAGGCGGTCCGGCAGCGGGAGCTGCTGATCGAGCCGTTCGTCGCCGAGGAGCTGGCCCACATCGAGCTGCCGCTGCACTTCCTGGCGATGAGCAGCGTCACCGAGGCGCTGCCGCGGTTCGAGCACCAGCGCCCGTGGCAATCGGTGCCCTACGCGTGGGCCGCCCTGACGGTCCACGCCGACGGCCGCGTCGAGCAGGCGGCGTTCGTGCACGCCGACAAGGGCGACCCGCGCGCCGACTTCGTCCGGTCGCTCGGCAAGCACCTGGAGGCCGGCGGCATGATCCTCTGCTGGTGCTCGGACCTGCTGGCCAGCGTCCGCGACCTGCTGGAGTCGGTCCCCGCCGAGAAGCCCGCCACGCGCACCGTGCTGGCGCGCTCGCACCTGGACCTGCGGCGCCTGCTCGAGTCCGGACTGTTCCACCCCGGCCTGACCGCCGACCGAACGCTGGCGACGATCGCCGCCACGCTGCTCGGCGGCGCCGGCGACGGCGACCTCGTGGTCCGCGACGACGAGGGCGTGTTCGGCCTGCTGCAGAAGGCGACGGCGCCGCGCACGCGGGCGGCGACCCGCGCCAAGATCGCCGCCGACATCCAGGCATGGCTCGACTGGCAGACGCGGACGATGCTCGCCGTCTACCAGAAGCTGTCGGCCAGGCCGCTGCCCGAGCCGCAGAAGGCGCCACGCGCGCCCTTGGGCGACGGCCCGCGCAAGCAGCTGCCGCCGACCTGACCGCGCGGCCTCAGCCGCGCTGGTGGCGCTCCATCGCCTCCTGCACCCACGGGTGGTCGTCGACCAGCACGATGACCGAGTAGGGGTGATCGGCGAACTGGTTCTCGCGCTCCTCGACGCGGATCGCGCCGCGGGCCCGCAGCTCGTTGACCAACGCCCGCCGCTCCGGATGGACCAGGTGGCTGAAGTGCTGGCTCATCGGGCCCTTGAGGAACGGCGACAGCCAGATCTCGCGCGAGCCGTGCCGCACCTGCGCCTTGACGATCAGGTCGAGGCAGGCGGCGTAGCGCGCCATCGCCGAGCCATCGGCGACGCCGGTGCGCCACGTCACCGGGATGTGGCCGACGATCGCCGCGCGGCTGCCGCGATCGCCGCCGGCAGCGACGCCGATCTCCGCCACCGCCGCGGCGTCCTCCGGGTCGTCGGCGAACACCGGCGCGCCGCCGGCCTCGTCGAGCGCGGCGACCGGGACGCCGGCCGGCGGCGGCGCCGCCGGCTCGACCCGCGGCGCCGGCTCCTTGGGCAGCAGGTCGAGCGCGTTCAGGAAGCGCTCGGGGCCGACCCGCATGCGCAGGTCGCCGCTGGTCGAATCGGTGATCGCGACCACCAGCAGGCCGCGACCCTCCTCGAGCACCTGCCGCGCGATCGGGATGAAGTCGCGGTCGCCGGCGACGATCACGAAGGTCTCGATGTCGGCCCGGCGGTACAGCACCCGGCACACGTCGACCGTCAGCTGCACGTCGGCCGAGTTGCGGCCCGACGGCGCCACCAGCACGTAGTGCGGGTCGAACCCCATCAGCGCCAGGTCGTGCGCGACCTCCATGCCGGGGTAGGTGTCGAACGCGGCGTACGACCGGCCGAGGACCAGCTGCAGGCCGTCGTCCCGGAGCCTCGCCTTCAGGCTCTCGAGCAGCGTCAGCGCCAGGTCACGCGTGCGGTGCCCGGACAGTTCGCTGCGGTTCTGCAGCGAGGAGAACAGGTTCTCGAAGTCGACGAATACTGCGGCATTCATGGTGCGGATCGCGAAAGTACGGTCTGCATTCGGCCCGCGCAGCCGACCGCTCGGACGGCGGCGACGGGCGTCGGGAACGGCCGTCGCGCGCGGCGCCGGCGTGGACGCGCGGGGCGCCGACGTTCACGGGGCCGACCACCAAAGGGTCGACCATCACAGGGTCGACCATCACAGGGCCGGCGACGAAGTGCTGGGCGACGTCGACGTCTCCGGGTGGGCGTGCGCGTCGGCGCCGTGGTTCGGCGCCGGGATCTCGGCGCCGTCGTCCTGGTCGTCGGCGAGGTAGGTGTAGCCCGACAGCCCCTCCTCGTAGCGCTTCATCAAGAGCCCTGACTCCTTGGCGTTGATCGTGCCGGTGCGCACCGCGACCTCGAGCCGGCTGCGCATGCGGCGGATCAGGTCCTGCTTCTCGTACTGCACGTAGCTCAGGACCTCCGCGACCGAGTCGCCCTCGATGACCCGTTCGACCCGGTAGCCGTGGTCGTCGTCCATCGAGATGTGGATCGCGTTGGTGTCGCCGAACAGGTTGTGCAGGTCGCCGAGGATCTCCTGGTAGGCGCCGACCAGGAACATGGCGAGATAGTACGGCCGGCCGGGCACCAGCGGGTGCACCTCCAGCGCGCTCTTGACGTCGCGCAGGTCGATGAACTTGTCGACCTTGCCGTCGCTGTCGCAGGTCAGGTCCGCCAGGATCGCGCGGCGCGTCGGCTGCTCGTTGAGCCGGTGGATCGGCATCGTCGGGAACAGCTGCTTCACCGCCCAGTGGTCCGGCGCCGACTGGAACACCGAGAAATTGCAGTAGTAGGTGTCGGCCAGCGCCTTCTCGAGCCCGGTGAGCTCCTCCGGCACGTAGTCCAGGCCCTTCACGATCTGCCGCAGCTTGTCGCAGATCACCCAGAACAGCCCCTCGGCGATCGCGCGCCCCTTCAGGTCGAGGTAGCCGAGGTTGAACAGGCTCATCGCCTCTTCCTTCAGCTGCAGCGCGTCGTGGTAGCTCTCCTGGAAGTTCTTCAGCGACAGGTCGCGGACGATCTGCAGCATGTTGGCGATGGTGCCGTTCTCGTGCCGCTCGGCGCCGGCGGGCACGTCGACCGTCATCTTCGACACGCCGAGCACGTCGAACACCAGGATCGCGTGGTGCGCGGTCAGCGCGCGGCCGGACTCGCTGATGATGTCCGGGTGCTCGATGCCCTTCTCGTCGCAGGCCTGCTGCACGGCGAACACGACGTCGTTGGCGTATTCCTGCAGCGAGTAGTTGGCCGAGCTGTGGAAGTTGGTCTGCGAGCCGTCGTAGTCGACGGCGAGGCCGCCGCCGACGTCGATGAACTTCAGCCCGGCGCCGAGGTCGTGCAGCTCGGTGTAGATCCGCGTCGACTCCTTGAGCGCGTCCTTGATGGCGCGGATCGCGGTGATCTGGCTGCCGATGTGGAAGTGCAGCAGCTCGAGGCAGTCGAGCATGCCGAGCTCGCGGAGTCGCTCGGCCACCTGCACGATCTCGCCGGCGGTCAGCCCGAACTTCGACTTCTCGCCGCCGGACTCCTGCCACTTGCCGGCGCCGCGGCTGGCGAGCTTGCTGCGCACGCCGATGTGCGGCCGCAGGTCGAGCTTGCGCGCCACCCGCAGCACCAGCTCGAGCTCCTCGAACCGGTCGACGACGATGATGCAGTGCAGGCCCATCTTCTGCGCCAGCAGCGCCGTCTCGATGTAGCGCGCGTCCTTGTAGCCGTTGCAGATGACCAGCCCGTCCGGGTTGGTCATGTGCGCCAGCACCACCAGCAGTTCGGGCTTGCTGCCGGCCTCGAGGCCCAGCGAGTGGTCGCGCCCGAACTCGACCAGCTCCTCGACGACATCGCGCTGCTGGTTGACCTTGATCGGGAACACCGGGCGGTAGCGGCCGCGATAGCCGCACTCCTCGATCGCGCGCCGGAACCGGTCCGACAGCGCGGCCACCCGCAGCTGCAGGATGTTCGACACGCGCAGCAGGATCGGCAGCTCGATGTCCCGGCTGCGGAGGTCGTCGATGACCTCCGGCAGCGAGAACCGGGGGCCGCCGGGCCCCATCGGCTGGACCAGCAGCTCGCCGCGGTCGTTGATGGCGAACGAATCACCGCCCCAGGCGGCCAATTGGTAGAGCTCTGCGCTGTCCCGGATGGTCCAGGCGCGCAGTTCCTTCTGCGGTGTGCTCAACTCGGGTCGCTCCTCGAGGGTGGCGATCGAACGACGGACACCGGTGCGGCGACCTGGAACGGCTGGTCGCGGGATCCGCCCGGCAGAGCGTGCGGATTGAACACCAACCGCGGCCGTTTGACAGGTGGGTGCAGGGATTTTCACGGATCGCGGCGCCGGGCGGGGCGCGCCCCGGCCTTGAGCCCGCGCATCCCCGCATCTAACGTGCCGGCGTGATCAACGCCGAGCCGTCCCCCGACCGATCCCTGCGCGACCAGGACCCGGAGCTGGCCGACTGGCTGCAGCGCGAGGACCGCCGGCAGGCGAACACGCTGACGCTGATCGCGTCGGAGAACCACTGCTCGTCGGCCGTTCGCGAGGCCTGCAAGAGCCGCATCACCGACAAGTACGCCGAGGGCTACCCGAGCCGGCGCTACTACGGCGGCTGCGAGATCGCCGACGCGATCGAGGAGCTGGCCCGGGCCCGGGCGATCCGCCTGTTCTCCGCCGAGGAGGCCAACGTGCAGCCGCACTCGGGCACGACCGCCAACCTGGCGGCGCTGGTCGCGCTGGCGGGCGCGGGCGGCCGGATCCTGGGCATGGCGCTGAAGGCCGGCGGCCACCTGAGCCACGGCCACGCCAAGAGCCACACCGGGATCCTGTTCGATGTGGCCCAGTACGGCGTGCGCCCCGACACCGGCCGCATCGACCTCGACGAGGTCCGGACGCTGGCACGCGAACACCGGCCGAACGTGCTGATCGCCGGCGGCAGCAGCTACCCGCGCGCGATCGACTACCAGGGCTTCGCCGCGATCGCCAAGGAGGTCTCTGCGCTGCTGCTGGCCGACATCGCCCACCCGGCCGGACTGATCGCCGCCGGCGTGATGCCGTCGCCGGTCGGCGTCGCCGACGTGGTGACGATGACCACGCACAAGACGCTGCGCGGCCCGCGCGGCGGCCTGATCCTCGCGCGCAAGGACGTCCACAAGCAGATCCAGTCGGCGGTGTTCCCGGGCGCGCAGGGCGGCCCGCTGATGCACCAGATCGCCGGCAAGGCGGTGGCGTTCGGCGAGGCGCTCGACCCGTCGTTCCGCGCCTACCAGCAGCGGGTCAAGGACCACGCGGCGCTGCTGGCCGAGCACCTGCTGGCGCAGGGCCTCGACATCGTGACCGGCGGCACCGACAACCACATCGTGCTGGTCGACCTGCGCAAGGCAGGCGTCACCGGCGCCGTCATCGAGGAGCGCGCGCTGGTCGCCGGCCTGGCGGTCAACAAGAACGCCGTGCCCGACGACCCCTTGCCGCCGATGGTCACCTCGGGCCTGCGGCTCGGCACCGCCGCGGTGACGTCGCGCGGGCTCGGCCCGGACCAGATCCGCCGCCTCGGCGACGTGATCGTGGCACTGGTGCGCGGCGAGGACCCGGAGCGCCAGCGCGCCGTGGTCGGCGAGCTGTGCGAGGCCCACCCGCTGCCTTGAGCGCGCGCCGCCGCCGGCGCACCGCCGCGGTCACTGCACCGTGACGCGGTCGACGGCCGACTGCAGGAACACCTCGCCGCTGTCCGTGAACAGCGTGACGACGGCGTCGAGCCGCACGCCGCGCAGCGCCAGCGCCAGCGACGTCGGCGCCACGAACGGCGCGAACGGGTAGAAGCCGGGCCCGGCGTTGACGAACCGGAACACGTCGCCGACGGCCGGCGGCATCCCCAGCCCCGCCTCGGTGACGACGTCGTACTCGACGCCGAAGAACGAGCCGAAACCCGGCGGCCGCGCGGTGTCGAACGACACGAAGGTCATCCCCTGCGACCAGCCGGTCGCCGGCACGCCGGTGACCTGCACGCGCAGGTCGCCCGGCTGCGTCGAGATCAGGTCCACCGCCAGCGTCGACGGCGCGCGGTAGCCGCCGCCCAGCGGGTGCACCGCCAGCGCGAAGTCGACGTCCGTCGCCGCGGTCTCGACGTGGCCGTCCTGCACGATCGTCGGCGCCCGCACGGTCACCGCGTAGATGCCAGGCGCGGGCGCCTGCAGCCAGACGTTCTCGACCGTGTCGCGGTCGTTCGGCGCGCCGCCGGGGGCGCTCTGGTTGCCGACGTCCAGGCCGTGGTTGCCCCACCAGCTGACGCCGTCGGCGAAGCGCGTGACCTGGAGGTCCAGGCTGTTGATGCGGTGGATCGCGGCGCTCGGCAGCGCCGGCGGATCGGCGTAGACCATCGTCGCGCGGAACTCGGGGGTGCCCGGCGCCACGTGGACGTACCAGGTGCGGGACTCGCCCTGTGCCAGCGTCTCGCCCTCGTCGATCAGCAGCATGTGCTGCCGCTGGCCCCAGGCCCGGTCGACGGCCGGGAAGCCCCAGCCCTGGTGCGTCCGGGTCAGGTCGTGCGCGGCGCCGCTGAACGCGTAACTGGCGGCGGTGTTCAGCAGCAGCGCCTTCACCGTGGTCATGTGCGGCCGGTTGGCGAAGCGGTTCGCCGAGGTCGCCGGCAGCGGCAGCGCGTGGCCGAACAGCCCGTCGGTGAACATCTCCTGCAGCAGCCCGACGAAACCGTTGACCATCGGCGTCGCCCCCGAGGTGCCGCCGAAGTTGTTGTGGTAGTCGGTCGGCGAGTAGCCGGCGGCGCCGGTCAGGTCGCCGCACTGGATGCCGTCGAAGTAGCCGCAGACGTCGGGCTTGAGCCGGCCGTCGCTGGCCGGGCCGATGCTGGCCGATGCGCCGAGCCCCGGGTCCCAGCTGTCGTCGGCCGGGTCGGTGTTCTCCATGTGGAACACGCCGCCCACGGAGATCACGTTCTTGGCCCAGGCCTGCGGCCGCGACCACTGGTCGCCGCTGTTGCTCTGGCTCTGCGTGGTGACGACGTCGAGGTCGAACAGCACGTCGTCGAGCTCCGCCGCCGACGAGTTGTAGTCGAGCGTCTGGGTGTAGCCCCAGCTCGCGGTCTGCTGCACGACGCGCCACGCCGCCGCCGGGTCGACGGCCTCCTCGGTCACGCGGTAGCGCGAACGGGTCGGCGCCCAGGTGTAGACCGACGACTCGATGATCTGGCAGTCCGGCAGGATGCCGCGGGCGTTGGTGTTCCCCTGGCCGCTGCCGCCGATGATCATCGCCGTGCAGTGACCGTGCGCCTCGCCGTTGCCGTCGTGCTGGATCATCGGCGCGCGCAGCCAGTCGGGGTGGGTCTGCTCGAGGCCTTCCAGGACGTGCACGCGGACGCCGTGGCCGGTGACGCCGGCCGCGAACTCGACCGTGTTGGCGCCGCCCTGGACCCGTGCGTTGCTCAGGTCGAACTCGAGCGCCGGGGTCGGGTCGATCCACAGCACCTCGTCGCGCGCGGCCGTCGCCAGCAGCTGCGCCGGGGTGAGCCGCGCCTGCAGGTAGATCGAGCCGTCGTTGGGCCGGGTGACCTCGCCGCCGAGCTCGACGATGGCGGCGATCAGCCGGTCGCGGTCGTCCTTCCCGGTCAGCACGACGTTGTACTCGGTCGCGATCGGCACCGGTCCGACCGCCGTCAGCGTGGCCGGCTGCAGCGCGCGCCCCATGGCCGCGTCGTCGAGCTTCCAGCACGGCTCCAGGTCGCCGACCCAGCGCACCCACGCCGCCGCCTGCAGGGCCGCGAGGCCGCGCCGCTCGCCGCGCACGAGGTAGCAGCTGCTCGGCCAGTACCCGACCACCTCGAATCCGGCGTCGAGCAGCGCCGCGCGGTACTCGGGCACGATCGCGGTGTGGAACTGCACCGCGAACAACCGGCCGGACGCCGGTGCCCGCAGCGCCGCCGGCACCTCAGGCAGCGCGGCCAGCGGATCGAAGGTGCCGGCGCGCAGGTGCAGCAGGCCGTCGGTCGCCGGCAGCGCGCAGGGCGGCCGCCCCGGCCGCAGCACGAACGCGCGCCCGCCGTCGTCGGCGTCCTCGACGCGCAGCTCGACGCCACCGACGACGAACCGCAACGCCGATGGCACCGACGGTTCCTGCGCGCGCGACGGCGCGCAGGCCAGCAACAGGCAGACGGCGAACGGGACTCGCAAGGGGCTGGGAGAGAGCAGAGGACAGGACAGGATACCCCGCTCGGCCCGCGCCGCGGTTCGTCGCGGTTCAGGACGGTCGGACCACGCCGTCGGACCGGTCGATCCGCGCCTTGCCCGCGAGGTCGTCGAGGCCGCGCTGCATCGCCGCGCGCACGGCGTTGCCGAGCCGCGTGAAGCCGAACACCCGCGCGGTCTCGCGCAGCAGGTCGTCCTCCGCCAGCGAGCCGTGCTGCCGCAGCACCCACGCCATCGCCTGCTCGACCTCGGACGGCGGCAGCTGGTCGGGCTCGCGCGCCGCGGCGCCGGCCGGCGAGCCGCGGAACCCCGCGGGCGCGTCGGGGTCGCTGCCCGGCGCGTGAACGAAGTCGCCGCGCCACGCGGCGCCGGCCGGGACCGCCGCGCGCACGCGTTCGCGCACGCGCTCGGTGGTCCGGCCGATGCCCCACGCCTCGGCGACCCGGCGCGCCAGCAGTTCGAACGCGATCGGCGCCTCGGCGGCGAGCACCAGGGCGACCTGCTCGCGCACGCGGGCGGCCTGCCGCGCCGAGTGGAACAGGTCGGCGGTGGCGCCGGCCACCGGCGCGAGCGCCGTCGGGCGGTACTCGCCCTCGCCCTCGCCCTCGCCCTCGACGCCGGCGTCGTTCCCGGCGGCGGCCGGGTCCGCGGGCACCGGGTCGGGCTCCGGCGCGGACTCGACCTCGGCCGGCGCCGCCACCGACGCGGCCAACGGCCGCGGCGCGGCCGGCGGCGCCGCGCGCAACGCCGCCGCGACCGCGGCGTCGAACCGGCGCAGCTCGCCGCCGGGATCGAGCCACCAGTCGGTCGACCAGATCCGGAAGACGCGCCAGCCGAGCCGCTCGAGCACGGCCTGCCGCAGCCGGTCGCGGTCGCGCGCCGTCGACGCGGCGTGGTAGCTGGCGCCGTCGCACTCGACGCCCAGCAGGTAGCGTCCGGGCGCGCGCGGGTCGACGACGGCGAGGTCGATGCGGTAGCCCGAGCAGCCGACCTGCGCGTGCACGTCGTGGCCGCGCTCCCGCAGCGCCTGCAGCACCGCCCGCTCGAAGGGCGACTCGCAGTCGCCGCCCGGCCCGTCGATCGCCGCCACCAGCGCGCGCTCGCCGCGCGTCGCGTAGTCGAGGAACGCGCGCAGGTGGCGCACGCCCAGGCTCTGCGTGCGCTGCAGCTCGATCTGCTCGGCGCGCAGCGAGCTGAACACCAGCAGCTCGCGCCGGGCGCGGGTGACCGCGACGTTCAGACGGCGCTCGCCGCCCTGCGCGTTCAGCGGCCCGAAGTTCATGTGCACCTTGCCGGCGGCGTCGGGGCCGTAGCAGATCGAGAACAGCATCGCGTCGCGCTCGTCGCCCTGCACGTTCTCGAGGTTCTTGACGAACACCGGCTCCTCGATCGGGCCGAAGTGCCGCTCGATCTCGGGGTGCTCGCGGCGCGCGCGGTCGAGCAGGTCCTCGACCAGCTCCTGCTGCGGCTGGCTGAAGGTCACCACGCCGTACGTCGCGGTGGTCGCCGGGTCGCGCAGGCGCGCGACCAGCTTCTTCACCAGCGCCTCGGCCTCGATCCGGTTGGTCTGCGACCGCGCGCGGTCGTAGACGCCGTCCACCGGCACCAGCCGCACGCCGAGCGCGCCGCCGCGGTCCGGCGACGGGAAGGTGAGCAGCCGGTTGTCGTAGTAGTGGTGGTTGCTGAACGCGATCAGCGACTCGTGCCGGCTGCGGTAGTGCCAGCGCAGGTCGAGCCGCTGCATACCGGCGGCGGTGCACTCGTCGAGCACGCTCTCGAGCTCCTCGATGCGTTCGAGCTCGACCGCGTCGTCGGCGTCGTCGTCCAGCCGCTGGAAGAACTGCGTCGGCGGCAGCTGCCGCGAGTCGCCGACGACCACCAGCGACCGCCCGCGGCCGATCGCCCCGACCGCGTCCCAGACCGGCACCTGCGACGCCTCGTCGAAGACCACGACGTCGAACGGCGGCAGCCGACGGCCCAGCACCTGCGCCACCGTCATCGGGCTCATCAGCAGGCACGGCGCGAGCCGCGGCACCAGGTTCGGGATGCGGGCGAACAGCTGGCGCGGCGCCAGGTGGCGCCGCTGCTTCTTGAGCTCGCGCAGCAGCACGCCGAGCTCGCTCGACTCGGCGCCGGTGGTCCGCAGCGTCGGCAGCTCGGCGCACAGCCGCGCCAGCACCACCTGCGCGCTGAGCTCGATCAGCTCGCGGTCGAGCGCGCGGAAGCGGTCGATGCGGCGCTCGTGGTCGACGCCGCGGAACGCCTGCAGCGCCGGCTCCTGTCGCAGCACGGCGCCGAGCCACGACTCGGCGAACGAGCGCTCGAACACCGCGGCGAGCTGGCCGGCCGCGACAGTGCCGCTCTCGAGCGCCTGCTCGAGCGGCTCGAGGCCGAGCGCGCGCGCCGCGGCGGCATCGCGCTGGAACGCGCACTGCTCGCGCAGCGCCGCCCCCTCCTCGGCCCACTGCTGCAGCCGGGTCTCGACGTGCACGAGGAAGCCGGAGTCGCGGTCGCGGCCGAACGCGCGGTCGAAGCACAGCTGCAGCGGCGCCGCCAGCTGCGCGAGCGCCGCGCGCAGGGCGGCGTGCCGCTCGACCAGCGCCGCCAGCTCGGCGCCGGCCGTTGCGGCGGCCGGACCCGCGAGGTCCACACAGCGGTGCAGCAGCGCCGACCCGACAGCGGCCGACCCGACAGGGGCCGGCGCCGCGTTCGCCGGGGCCAGCGCCGCGGCCAGGGCCAGCGCGCGCTCGGCGCGGTCGCACGCCGCACGCAGCGCCGCCGGGTCGGAGTCCGCGCCCTGCCACATCGCGCCGAACCACGCCGCGGGCGCGTCGCCGCAGGCCAGCAGCTCCGCGCGCGACCGCGCCGCATCGACCGCGCGCCCGAGGTCGGCGCGCAGCGCGGCCCCGCGCGGCAGCGGCCCGCGCGCGACCGCGCGCAGCGCCGCGCGGACCGGTCGCATGCGCCACCACCGCACCAGCACGAAGCGCTGCTCATGGCGCAGCACCTTGCCGAGCAGAGAGGCGGGGTCGAGGTCCAGCAGCGCCGGGTCCCAGCGCCCGTCGAGTTCGCGCCAGCTCGTCGCGCAGCCCACGGCCTGCTCGATCCACCGCCGCGCGAGGGCCAGCGCGGTGCCGTCGGGATCGGGCGCCGCCAGCCCGGGCGGCAGCGGCCCCGCGCACACGACCTCGGCCAGCTCCGCCAGCTCCTGCAGCGGCGCGCGCCCGCCGCCCGCCAGCCCGGGCGGCAGCCCGAATCGCGCGGCGGCGGCGGCGTACGCGGCCCGCGCCGGCGCCAGCGTCGCCGCGACCGCGGGCAGCTGTGCCTGCACCTCGCGCGCCAGCGCCGGGTGCCAGTCGCCGCGGCGCACGCCGTACCACGGGTGCTCGACCAGCACGCCCAGCGGCTCGGCGCTGGCCGCGAGCTCCGCCACGTGCTCGCGCCGCCGCTGCAGGCCGTCGGCGTCGACGTCGGTCGGCAGGCCGTCGACCTGCGGCAGCGCGCGCGCGGACACCACCGTCGCGGTCGCCGAGAAGACGCTGCAGCCGGCGGCGCGCCGCCGATGCACGGCGTCGACGTGGCCGTTCAGCTCCCCGCGCAGCCGCGCCAGCTCGGCGGCGCGCTGCTGCCACTGGCCCGGCTCCTGCACGCGCGCGAGGTCGAGCGCGCGGCCGAGCTGCTGCACGACCGAGCGCTTCTGCCCCTTGCCGGAGTGCAGCTCGAGGCAGAACGGCGCCAGCCCGATCCCGCTGAGCCGGCGCTGCACGACCTCGAGCGCGGCGCGCTTCTCGGCGACGAACAGCACGCGCTGCCCCTGCGCGAGGCACTGCGCGATCAGGTTGGTGATCGTCTGCGACTTGCCGGTGCCGGGCGGGCCCTCGAGCACGAACGTGCGCCCCTGCGCCGCCGCCAGCACTGCGCACAGCTGGCTGCTGTCGGCGTCCAGCGGGCACAGCAGGGCGTCGGCCGCCAGCGCGTCGATGCCCTCGGGCCGCGGCCACGGGTCCGGGTCCGGCGCCAGCGCCCGCTCCGGCGACTCGATCAGGTGCTGCAGCAGCGGGTGCTCCAGCAGCTCCCTGCGGCGCTCGGCGAGGTCGGCCCACATCAGGTACTTCGCGAACGAGAAGCACCCGACCCAGGCAACCGGTTCGACCTCCCAGCGGTCCACGTCGACGATCGCGCGCCGGAACGCGTCGAGCACGTGGTCGGGGTCGGGGCCGTCGCCGCCACGGCCGACACCGTCGCCGTCGTCGGCGTCGTCCCCCAGCGCCTCGAGGCCCGGGATCGCGATGCCGAAGTCGTGGTGCAGCTTCTGCACCAGGGTCTCGTTGAGCCGCGCCTCCTCGTCGGCGAGCGCGAGCACGAAGCCCTCGGCCTGCGACAGCCGCTCGATGCGCAGCGGCACCAGCAGCAGCGGCGCGCGGCGCGGCTCGCGGCTCGTCGGCGTCTCGTACCAGCGCAGGAAGCCCAGCGCGAGGAACAGCGTGTTGACGCCGCTCTCCTCGTGCGACGTGCGGGCCTGACGCCAGATCTCGAGCAGCCGGCGATCGAGCTCCTCCTGCGGCAGCGCCGCGTGCAGCCGCCGGCTCTGCAGCTCCTTCTGCAGGAACGCCGCCAGCGCCTCGGCGCGCTCCTCGGCCGGGACCGCCTCGCCGGCCGCGGCCAGCGCCGCGGTCGGCAGCACGTGGAACGACGCGCCGCCAAGCAGCGCGCCGTGCCAGGCCGCGACGTTGGCCTGCTGCAGCTCGATGGCGCGCTTCGACGCGCGGAAGTTCAGCAGCCGGTTGCGCAGCGTCAGGTCGAGCAGGCGGCGCTGCCAGCGCGCCAGCCGATCGCCGTCGTCGACCGGCGGCGGCGCGGGGACCGGCGCGGGCGGCGGCGGCTCGGACGCGACCGGCGCGGGCGGCGCGAGCGACGGCTGCTGCCCCGGCGGCGGCGCGGCCGCGCCGTCGGCGGCGAACGCGGCCGTGCGCACCGGCAGCGGCCGCACGCCCTGCCGCCGCGCCATCGTCACGTCGACGGCGTAGAGGAACCGCGCGTCGGCCGCCACCGACCGCGCGCCGAGGTCGCACGCCGCGGCGAACGGCTGCACCTGCGTGCTGCACAGCGTGGTGCACTCGAACAGCGCGATGCGCAAGAGCTCCACCCGCTTGCGCAGCGGCAGCGGGTCGGCCGGCGCGGCCTCGGCGAACACCTCGTCGGCGAGCCAGACGCCGCACAGCGCGTGGCCTTCGACGACGATCAGCAGCGGGTGCAGCCCCGCCTGCTCGAGGCACGCCGCCGCGAGCAGCGCGAGGTCGAGGCAGGTGCCCATGCCGTCGTGCAGCACCTGCTCGGGCGTCCGCACCTTCTGGCCCTGCTGCTCGAAGCTGGCCGGCGGGTGCACGTACACCAGCCCGCGCGCCTGCAGCTCGTCGTAGATCGCCTGCGCCTGCAGCAGCGCGCGGCCGGGGTCGCCCTGCTGGTAGCCGTCGAGCGCCGCCCGGCCGCTGGCCCCGGCGAGCCGGCTGGCCGCGCCCCGCAGCACGGCGGCGACCGACGGGTGGTTCGGCAGCACGAACGCGGCCAGCAGCGAGGGCTGCGAGCCGGCGCCGGGCCACTCGTTGTAGGCCAGCACCTCGATGTCGCGCTCGACCGCGGCGCACGGCGCGCCGCCCGCCGTGACCTCGACGCACAGCGTCGCCAGCTGGCGCTCGGTGGCGTTCGCCAGCGCGTCCGGCCGCGGCTGCAGCCGCACCTCGGTGAGCTCGTGCACCGCGCCGGCCGGGATCGCCGCCACGCGCGCGCGCCACTCGGGCGCCAGGTCGGGGCGCAGCGACACCCGCACCTCGAGGTCGGCGAGCGCCGCGTCGCCGTCGTTGCACAGCCGCAGCAACGGCACCAGCGGCACCGCGTTCTGCTGCATGGCGTAGCACAGGCGCGCGTCGTGGACGCACTCGATGCGCAGGGGACCCGGGTCGCTCATCGGGCCCGTAGCGTAGACGCGGGGCCGGCCCAGCGCAGCAGCGGAGCCGCCGCGGCGCCGGCTACTTCACCAGGCCCGAGGAGCGGATCCAGTCCGCGTACAGCTCGCCGAGGATGCGGTGCTGGACCGTCGACGGGTGCGGGTCCTTGTCGCTGACCGTGAGCTCGGAGCCGAGGTAGGTCTCGATCCCCCGCGCCCTCATGCAGGCGTCGACCGCGTCGTTGCCGCGCACGAACGGGAAGCCGTGCTCCGCGCAGATCTCGCGCACGAACGGGTCGTCGTAGCGGTGCATCGTCACCAGCACCGCGAACCCGTGCCGGTCCTGCAGCTGCTTGAGCCGCGCCATCGCGCGCCGGTAGCCGTCGTGGCCGACGTGGTGGCGGTACTCGGGCGGCGCGGTCTCGGCGGTGCGGGCGAAGCCGCCGTCGCCCTGGGCCGGCGCGTTCTGCAGCGGCTCGAAGCCGCCCTGGTGGTCGCCGGTCACGGCCAGCGCCCACTCCATCAGCCACGACCGGCCGAGGTCGAGGAAGTCGCTGCGTGCGACGATGAAGTTGGGCAGCGAGTAGTCGTTGCGGACGAAGTCGATCCACACGAGGTCCGGCTGCCACTCGAGCCCCCTGGTCTCGAGCATCGCGACCTCCATGGTCGTGTTGTAGCCGCTCATCGCGGTGTTCACGACCTCGACGCGCTGCTGCAGCCCGCCGGCGTTCAGCGCGTTCGCGGCCACCTGCACGAACTCCTCGCCGTCGTCGACGCCGTGGCCGACCATCACCGAGTCGCCGAGGGCGACGATCCGGAACACGCCCGGCGGCTTCTGGCGCGCCACCTGCGGCCCGCGGAACCCGTCCGCGTTGGTGGTGTAGCGATGGCCGACGTACTGGACGTCGAGGTTCGGCAGCTGCTCGTAGATGACGTCGAAGTGCCGGCTCGGGTAGATCATGTCGCCGAGGCCGGCGCCGAGGCCGGTGCGCTCGCGGGTGCGCTGCTCGCGCACCGCCTGCCAGTCGTCGAACTGTCGCTGCTCGGCAGCGTGCGCGACGACCCGGAACCCGGCCTCGGCCACGACGAACGCGAAGCCGAAGCCGAACGCGAGCAGGGCCAGCCGGGCGGTCCAGGGGACACGGCGACGAGGACGGGCGGCGGGGGAGGGTTCGGGCATGGGCAGCGCGCGACCGCGCCCCTCTGTCTTAGCGACACCGACCGACCCGTCAACGCCACCGCCGGGCGCGCGCGGCCCGCGCGGCGGCGAAGCGCCGACGGCATCGGCGCCGCGCCGGCGACGCGGGATTCGCGCGGACCTGTGCTACCCTGCGACGCGCGCGCCCGGCCGCACCCCACCCAGCCCCGACCATGCAACGCCGCACCGCCCGCGCCCTGTGCCTCCTGTGCTCGACGGCCGCCGTCGCGCCGCTCGGCTGGTGCGTCTGGTCGCGCGCGCAGCAGCAGCGCGCGCTCGTCGTCATCGACGTGACCGAGGACACGGGCGCGATCCTGCGGCGGCGCGCGGCCGAGCCGCCGGCGCCCGGCGAGCGCGACGGCGATGCGCAGGACGAGCCGCCGCCCGGGCCGCCGCACGGGCCGCTGCCGCCCAACGACGCGGGCGCGCTGTTCCCGCAGCTCGTCACCTGGCCCGATCGCTTCGTCTACGACCCGCACACCCACTTCTGGGAGCTGCCGCACGTGCGCTTCGAGGTGCCGTTCCCCGCGCACCCGGCCAAGGTCTGGACGATGCAGACCAACGACCGCGGCTTCCGCAACGCGCGGGACACGGCGGTCGCGCGCCCCGACCTGCGGGTGCTGGTCGCCGGCGACAGCCACACCGCCGGCCTGGTCGCGATCGAGGAGACGTTCTGCGCCCTGACCGAGCGGCTGCTGCGCACAGCGCGGCAGGGACGCACGGTCGAGGTGCTCAACGCCGGCAAGGGCGGCTACTCGTTCTACAACTACCTCGGCACGCTCGAGAAGCACCTCGAGCTGCGGCCGCACGTGTTCGTGCTGGCGGTGTACGGCGGCAACGACTTCGTCGAGTCGCTGACCCTGCACCGCTACTTCGAGCGCCGGGCGACGCCGCCGGGCCGCGGCGCGGAGTGGCGCGAGCGCTTCGACGCCGCGCGCGAGGGGCACACCGAGCTGCTGGCGCAGTTCGCGTGGCAGGTGGCGCACCTCGCCGGCGACGACGCGCTGCAGGCGGAGGCGCTGGCGGCGGCGACCGGCGTCACGGCGGGCATCGCGCGGCGCTGCGCCGAGCACGGCATCCGCTTCGTCTGCATGTACGTGCCGCCGGCCGCCGACGTGCAGCCGGCCGTTCTGCGCGGCGAGCTCGGCGAATTCGCGCGCGCGATGGACCTCGACGACGACGCGCTGCGGACGACGCAGCGGCTGGCCGCCCGCTACCTCGCCGCCGTCCGCGAGCTCGGCGTGGACGTGCTGGACCTCACGCCGGCGTTCGCACGCAGCGACCGCGAGCTGTACTGGATCACCGACCACCACCTCGACGTCGACGGCAACGCGCTGGTCGCCGAGCTGCTGGCGGCGCAGCTCGATCGCTGACGCGCGGCGCCGGTCAGCCGCCCTCGGCCTGCTGCACCAGCGCCTCGAGCGCCTCCCACCGCGCGTAGAGCGCGGCGATCCGCTCGGGCAGCGCCTTGCGTTCGGCGGTCAGCGCCTCGAACTCGTCGCGGCGCGCGGCCGAGTACAGGTCGGGCTCGCCGAGCTTCTGGTCGACGTCGTGCAGCGCCTGCTCGGCGGCCTCGATCTGCGCCGGCAGCTCGTCGAGCTCGCGGCGCTCGCGGGTGCTCAGCTTGCGCGCCTTCGGCGCCGGCGCCGCGGCGGCCGCTGCCTTCGCGCGGGCCTGCGCCGCGGCCGCGTTGGCCGCGGCCTGCGCCGCCTGCTGCTCCTGCTGCAGCTTGTCGAGCAGCATCGACAGGTCGCCGGGGAACAGCCGCACGCCGCCGTGACCGTCGAGGTGCACGATGCGGGTGGCGACGCGGTCGAGGAACCAGCGGTCGTGGCTCACCACCAGCGCCGAGCCGGGGAACGCCAGCAGCGCGTCCTCGAGCGCGCGCAGCGACATCAGGTCGAGGTCGTTGGTCGGCTCGTCGAGCACCAGCACGTTGCCGCCGGCGCACAGCAGCTTGGCCAGCAGCACGCGGTTGCGCTCGCCGCCCGACAGCGCCGCGATGCGCGCGTGCTTCATCGGGCCGGGGAACAGGAACTGCTCCAGGAAGGTCTCGACGCGCACCGTGCGGCCGCCTGTGCCGACGTAGTCGTTGCCGCCGCTGACTTCCTCGAGCACGGTCTTGTCGCCGTCGAGCGCGGTGCGGCCCTGGTCGATCGACGCGAACGTCACCGTCGGGCCGATCGCCACGGTGCCGGCGTCGGGCGCGGCCTGCCCCAGACAGAGCTTGAGCATCGTGGTCTTGCCGGCGCCGTTGCGGCCGACGATGCCGACGCGTTCGCCGGGACCGATCTCGAGGTCGAACGGCCGCAGGATCTGGCGCCCTTCGATCGCGCGCGCGGCGCCGCGCAGCCGCAGCACGAAGTCGCCGAGCCGCGGCCCGTCCGGGATCGCGAACAGGAGCTCGCTGGGCGCCGGCGCCGGCGCCGCGTCGACCAGACCCTGCCAGCGGTCGATGCGCGCCTTCTGCTTGGTGGTGCGCGCCGGCGGCCCGCGCTTGACCCACTCGGTCTCGCGCCGCAGCGCGTTCAGCCGCGAGCTCTCGGCCTGCGCCTCGGCCTCGAGCCGCGCCGCGCGCTGCACCAGGAAGGCGCGATAGCCGCCCTGGTACTCGTGCAGCACGCCCTGGTCGAACTCGACGATCCGATCGACCAGCCGGTCCAGGAAGTAGCGGTCGTGCGTGACCATCACCAGCGGCGTGCCGGTGTCGAGCAGGTGCGTCTCGAGCCAGTCGGTGACCTGCGCGTCGAGGTGGTTGGTCGGCTCGTCGAGCAGCAGCAGCTCGGGCCCGGTCAGCAGCAGGCGCGCCAGCGCCACGCGTCGCCGTTCGCCGCCCGACAGGTCGCCGCAGCGCGCCTCGAAGCGGTCGAGGCCGAGCCCCTGCAGCATCGCCTCGGCGCGGTGGTCGACGTCGTGGCCGCCCAGGTGTTCGAGCCGTTCGTCGAGCTGCTGCTGCTCGCGCAGCAGGCGCTCGAGTTGGTCGGGCGCGTGGTCCTCGGCCAGCGCGTGGTGCACGCGGTCGAGCGCCCGCAGCACCTCGTCGCGCCCCGGGATGCCGCGCGTCACGGCCGCGCGGACGGTCAGGTCGGCCGGCACCGCCGGCTCCTGCGGCAGGTAGCCCAGCAAGAGGTCGCGACGCGCCGCGCGGTCGCCGGCGTCCGGCACCAGCTCGCCGGCCAGCACGCGCAGCAGCGTCGACTTGCCGCAGCCGTTCGGACCGAGCAGGCCGATGCGCTCGCCGTCGCCGACGACCAGCGACACCGACCGCAGCAGGTGGCGGTCACCGAGCGTGACGTCGATGTCCTTGACGGTCAGCAGGGCCATCGGCGCAGAAGTGGTGGCGCGGGTCCGGGTGCAAGCCGCTACTCGCCGTCCTTGGCGTCAGTGGCGGGCACGGCCTTGGCGGCGGGCGCCGGCACGGCGTCGACGCGCAGGGTCATCGACATGTCCATGCTCACCTGCGTGTTCACGACCTTGCTGACCATCTGCATCTCCGACTCGATCGGCATGCCCGTGGCGAGATCGAGCACGGTGAAGCCCTCGGCCTTGTCCATCTGCATCTGGCCGCCGCCGGGGACCTTCAGGTCGTCGACGTCGACGGACATCACCTGCCGGATGCGGGCGCGTCCCCCACCGACCTCCATCAGGGTGTTGGTCACCGTGACCTTGGCGTTGCCGGTCGGACCCATCGGCATCTCCGTGGTCGTCTGCCACGACTCGCCGATCGCGACCGGCTGGTCGGGCAACTCGGGGACGTTCTGGCCCAGGAACCGGTTCAGCTCGCCGCCGCCGAACATCTCGGACGCCTGCTCGGGAAAGCCCGCGGACGGTTTCGCGTCCGAGAAGCGGCCGTGGTCGTCCACCTGCACCTGCAGCGATTCCCCGACCACGTCCTCGAGGATCGCGAGCGCACCGGGTCGCGAATCGGGGTCGTCGGAGTCGTAGTCCACCTTCATCATCGGGTTGTCCATCTTGGCCGTGATGCGCTCGAAGGTGTGGCGCATCGATGCCTTGCCGCCCGTGACCTCCAGCACCTCGGTGCGGAGGACGACGGCCATCTTCATGCCGGTCACCATGTCCTGCCCGCCGATCTTCATCGTCGACGACATGTCGACCGACTGGCGGTACCACGCGGGCTTGCCGGGCTCGAACGCCATGCGCAGCAGATGGCGCGGCGCGGCGTCCTGCGCGACCAGCGGTGCGGCGAGCAGGACGAAGAGGGAGGAGATGGAGCGGAGGGCGTTCATGACTGGTTCCTGGTCAGCGGCGTCGCCTCGCAGCATAGCCGCGCGCCGTCCCGCGCCAGCACCCTGCATCGAACTGCCCGGTCGGACTCTCCGCGCCGCCGTCACCGACCGCTGCCGGCCGTCGTCGCGTTCGCGGGCGCCGGAACGAGGTCGACCCGCATCGTCACCGCGATCGACTGGGTCGCCGGCGCGAGCGCGTCCGGACTGGTCTCGCGCAGCGTGAACCGGACCTCCGACTCCGCCGGCATGCCAGTCGCGAGGTCGAGCACGAGGACGCCCTCGACCTGCACGGAGACCGGCACGGACTCGTCCGCGGCGCGCTCGGCGTCCGCGTCCGACACCACGACCTGACGGATGCGCGCGCGGCCGTCGCCGACCGCGACCAGCGTGTTCTCGATCACGACCCGCGGCCGGTCGAGAACGGGCACCGGCATGTAGACGGCCGTGCGCCAGGTCTCGCCGACCGCGACGGGCTCGTCGGGCAGCTCCGGGACGATCTCGCCGACGAAGCCGTCGAGCCCGCTGCCGCCGGGCCCGCTGCCGCCGGGCCCGGCGAGGGCATCGCCCGGGAACCCGTCCGAGGCCGTCGCGCCCGAGCAGCGCCCGCGATCGTCGAGCCGCACGGAGATCCACTCCCCGACCAGCTCCTCCAGCCTGCGGAGTGGGCCCGCGCTCGCTCCGGGGTCCGCGGAGTCGTAGTCCACCTGCACCTTCGGGCCGTCCATCTTCACGGTGACGTGCTCGACGGTGTGGCGCATCGTCGCGGCGCCGTCCTTCACTTCGAGGACCTCGGCGCGCACCCGCATCGTCATCGTCGTGCGGCTGTTCAGCTCGCGCCCGCCGACGACCACCTTCATCGTCGTGTCGACGGCCTTGCGGTAGTGCGCGGCCTTGCCCGGCTCGAACGCCATGCGCAACAGGTGACGGGGCGCGCCGACCTGCGCCGCCAGCGGCGCGGCGAACGCGAGGCCGACCGCGACGATCGGACGGTGGGTGGTCATGGCATGGTCTCCTCGAACGACCCGAGCGCCCCGCCCCGCTCGACGACGTGGACGCGCAGCGTAGCCGTCCGCTGCCCGGCGCGAACGTCCGCGCGCCGCTACGGGTCGCCGCCGACGTCGCCCGCGGGCGCCTTGGGGTCGAGCGCCCCGCGCGGGAACCGCACCAGCATCGCGTTCAGCACGCGATCGCCCAGGCCGTGCGTGAACCGCGGCACCGGACCCGGCGCCGACCGCCGATCGACGCCGTCGTCGCCGCGCACGTAGCGCACCGGCGCCGGACGCCGGCCCGGCGTGCGCGCGCCGGCGTCGACCATGTCGGCGCCCTCGACCACCAGCGCGTTGGCGCCGTGGTGCATCGCGCGCTCCGCGAGTTCGCGTTCGACCGCCTGGTAGTCGGCACCGAGTTCGACCTCGGCCTGCAGGTGCCCGAAGACCTTGCCCGGCTGCGCCATGTCCTCGAGGTCGCGGTAGACCAGCACCGCGTCGGTCGGCGGGTACTCGCGGCCGGTGTACTCGACGGAGACGCAGCCAGGTGCCGTGAGCACCAGGAGGAACGGGACGGCACGGAGCACGTGGGTCGTCATGGCATCCGGCAGAGCACATGCCATGCCGACGCCACCCGCGGTCCCGGTCGCGGCTGGATCGGAGGCGCGCGCACGCGTTCGCGCGGCGCCGCCGCCGATCACCAGCCGAACCGGCAGGTCCAGCGGTCGCCCGCGAGCACCTCGACCGAACGCACCGCGGCGAGACCGGTGCGCTGCAGCAGCGGCAGCCAGCGATCGACCTCGGCCGCGACCGAAGTCCGGTCGGGCAGCGGCAGCTGCAGGCCGGCGGTCGCCAGCGCCAGCGTCGCGACGTTCGCGAGGTGGCGCGCCAGCAAGGTCGGCAGCTCGAACCGACCGCGGCTCGCCGCGCGTTCGTCGCCGCCACCGGTCACGCCGCCGTGCAGGCGCTCGTACACCGCGTCGATCCGCCGCTGCCGCTCGGCGCCGAACGCCACGCACGCGAGCCCGGCGGCGACCTCGATGCACAGGCCGTCGTCGTGCCAGTCGTCGAACCGCAGCTCGCCGTCGACGGAGTCGTCGGCGCGGATGCCGAACCGCTGCAGCAGCGCGTCGAGACCGTGCGCGAACGCCGCCGTGTCGCGCAACGGCACGACGATGCAGAGATCCTCGAGCAGCGAGGCGCCCGCCGCCTCGTCGCGGTCGCCGTGCCAGAACGTGAGCACCGCCGGCTCGGCGTGCGCGAAGACCGCAGCGATCGGATCGAGGTCCAGCCGCCGGTCCAGCGCGTCGATCGGCTGCTCGGTGTAGCACGCGAACGCGCGCCAGCACGCGGCCCAGACGGCCCCCAGGTCGACGGCGCCGACGCGGTGCGCCGAGGCGCCGTCGGGCACCAGCCGTTCGAGCGCCTGCGCCAGCCGAGGATCGACCGGCGGCTGCGCGAACAACGCACCCGGCAACGCGCGACCGCCGTCGCCGAAGCCGAACCCGATGTCCAGCGCCACGTGCGGCCCGTCGTGCCCGAGCGCCAGCTCCAGGCGCCCGGTCCCGGCGCCGAGCAGCGCGGCCATCGTCTCGCGCTCGGTGGCGCGGTCGCGCATCAGGCCGAGCGCCGGCTGCAGTTCGACGCGGGCGCGCAGGACCTGCGACGGGACCAGCGGCTCGAACCGCGCGGCCGCCGCGCGCCGCGTCGCGCCGTCCACGTCCGCCGGCGCCGCCAGCACCGCGATCCAGCGGTCGCCGTGGCGCTGCAGCGGCGTGCGCTGCAGGTCCGCCAGCGTCGGCCAGTGGCGGACAGGCGCCCAGGTGTGTTCGAGCCAGCGTTCGACCTCGTCGCGCCACCCGGGCGCCGCGCCGCCGTCCTCGATCACCAGCGCCGCCGACCAGCGCGCGGCGCCCAGCGCGTCCTCGGCGCGCTCGAGCCACGCCAGCACGTGCACCGCGCCGGCGAAGCCGAGGAACCGCGCGCGCTCGGCGGCGAACCCGGCGTCGTCGCCGCGCACCAGGCGCAGTTGCGCGTCGAGCGCGTCGACCCAGCCGCCCCACAGCCGCGCCGCCCCCGCCGACGCCAGCATCGTGCCGACGTTGGTCGGGCCGAGCCGGCTGCGCCAGGCCGCCGGCCCGAGCACGGTCAACTCGACGAACTGCGGCGGCGCGGCGGCGGTCGTCGGCGCCGCGGGCTCCTGGCCCGGGAGCGGCGGCGCGAGGACCGCGAGCCACGCGGCGACGACGGGCAGGGCGCGCATGACCCCGCAGGTGGCCGGCCCGCCCGGCGATCTGTCGCGCCCACCGGGTAGGCTGCGCGCGATGCAGCTGCACCTGGTCGACGGCACCTACGAGCTGTTCCGGTCGTACTACGGCGCGCCGGCGGCGCAGGCGAACGGCCGCGAGGTCGGCGCGACCCGCGGGCTCCTGATGAGCCTCGGCGCGCTGCTGCGCGACCCCGCGACGACGCACGTGGCGTGCGCGTTCGACACGGTGATCGAGTCGTTCCGCAACGACCTGTTCGCCGGCTACAAGACCGGCCTCGGCATCGACCCCGACCTGCACGCGCAGTTCGAGCTGGCCGAGCGCGCGACGCGGGCGCTCGGCGTCGCCACCTGGTCGATGCTCGAGTTCGAGGCCGACGACGCGCTGGCGACGGCGGCGGTGCGGTTCGGCGCCGACCCGCAGGTCGACAAGGTGCTGGTCTGCTCGCCCGACAAGGACCTGGCGCAGGTCGTGCAGGGCCAGCGCATCGTCTGCCTCGACCGCCGCCGCCGCGTCGAGCTCGACGAGGCCGGGGTGCACGCGAAGTTCGGCATCGCACCGGCGTCGATCCCCGACTGGCTCGCGCTGGTCGGCGACGACGCCGACGGCATCCCGGGCATCCCGCGCTGGGGCCGCACCAGCGCCAGCGCCGTGCTCGCGCACTACCGGCACCTCGAGGCGATCCCCGACGATCCCGCGGCGTGGGCCGTCAAGGTGCGCGGCAGCGCGGCGCTGGCGCAGCACCTCGCCGGCGCGCGCGACGCGGCCATGCTGTACCGCACGCTGGCCACGCTGCGGCGCGACGTGCCGCTGCCGCACGACCTCCCTCTGCTCGCGTGGTCCGGCGTCGACCGCCCGGCGCTGGCGGCCCTGTGCGAGGAGCTCGCGTTCGAGAGCTTTCTCGAACGCTGGTGAGCGGGACCGCACGCGGATCGGGGCAGAACGCGGCGAACTGCGCGTCCGCGCGCGGTCCGCGGTGACGCTCGCGCGCGGCGGACCTAGCACCGGTTGCCCCCGTGACCATCCCGCTGCGTGCCCGCGTCCCGCGACGCGCCGTGCGCAGACCGCCTGCCCGATGAACCACTCGCACGTCCTTCGTGCCGCGGTCGCCGTCTGCCTGCCGATCCTCGCCGGATGCTCGGGCGGGTCGCGCGACGACCAGGAGCCGTTCGGCGGCCGCTTCGAGGTGCTCTCGTCGCAGCCCGCCGACGGCAGCCGGCTGTTCCTCAACGACGCCATCGCGTTCGACTTCACCACCCCGGTGGCGCTCGACAGCGCCACGCTGTCGACGGTCGCGTTCACCGTGTTCGACGCCAACGGCGACGCGCTGGCCGAGCAGCCGGTCGGCCACTTCGAGCTGGCGACGCGGCCCGGCGACGACTTCGTCGGCCGCCGGCTGCGGTTCGTGCCGGCGCTGCCGACCGACGACCGCTACGACGACGGCGGCTTCCGGCCCGGCCGCCAGTACCTCGTCAGCCTGGTCGGCGGCGAGCGCCACAACCGCACCTCGCTGCAGGACCGGCAGCAGCAGGCGATCGCGACGCCGCGCACGTTCCGGTTCCGCACCGCCGACGGCAGCACCCCGGCGCAGCTGTTCCGCAACCGTCAGACCGGCGGGCCGCGGCCGATCGCGTTCGCGATGACGCCGGCGCCGGGTCCCGACGGCGCGCCGCTCGGCCTGTTCGGCCGCCCGCCGCTGGAGCTGCAGATCCGCTTCGACCAGGCGCTGAACCCGGCCCGCGACAACCTCGCGCTCGGCCTCGCGGCCGACCCGCTGCGGCGCGACGGCCGCGAGCGGGGCCGCGTGTTCCTGCGCTACGACGATCCCGAGTTCGGCGACGACACGCCGATCGCCGCGCGGGTGGAGCTCGACAACGAACTCGACGGCGCCGTCGTCCGGCTGCGGCCGATCGGCGTGCTGCCCAACAACGCGGTGATCGAGGTCGTGGTCGCGCGCGAGCTCGAGGACCTGTCGGGCGAGTCCAACTCCGGCAACGTCGCCATCGACCCGGTGTTCACCCGGTTCCGCACCGAGCGACGGTTCGCGCCGCAGTTCGACGCCGTGGTCGAGCGCTTCACCGCGCGCGACCTGATCGACTTCGACGCGCCGCTGCTGGAGCCGCAGGCCGAGGTCGGCAACGGCTTCGTCCGCGCCAGCTTCGACTTCGAGGGCACCCAGACCCAGCTCGAGTACCGACCCAACGACCCCGACGTGCGCCTCGACACCGACTTCGCGCTGCTGCAGCCGCTGGACGGGCTGCCGTTCAACGTGTCGGGCGGCGTCTTCAACTTCCGCAACGTGCGCATCGACGAGCAGGTGACCGTGCGCGGCACCGGCACCCGACCGATGGTCTGGCTGGTGGCGGGCGAGTTCCGCGTCGACGGCGTGCTGCGGGTCAACGGCGGCGACGGCGACCGCGTCAACGGCCTGCAGGCCGCCAACCTGCCGATCGCCGGCGGCGTCGGCGTCTGCGGCGGCGGCAGCGGCGGCCGCGGCAGCCCCGCGGCCGGGCAGCGCTCGTTCACCGGCCAGGACGGCTTCGGCCCCGGCCAGACGCCGGGCCGCGGCGGCCGCGGCGGCAACATCGCCTGCGACGGCTGCGCCAACGCGGCGAGCCGGCGCGGGTCGGGCGGCGGCGGCGGCTCGCACGCCACCCAGGGCGACCCCTGGTACAAGATCCCCCGCACCGGCCCCAGCGGCTTCGAGCAGCGCGAAGGCCAGGGCGGCAGCGGCTGCACAGGCGCGTCGGGCGCGCCCGGGCGCATGCTCGGCGGCGGCCTGCCGGGCCCCGTCGCGTTCACCGACGCGCGCCGCGACAACGACTACTGGGGCGTCGGCGTCGACCGCCGGCGGCAGCTGCGCATCCGCGGCGAGCTCGCGGCGCCGCTCGGCGGCAGCGGCGGCGGCGGCGGTGGCGACCTCGCCGCCGACTGCCAGGCCAACTCGCCGCGGTTCACCACCGATCGCCGCGGCGGCGGTGGCGGCGCCGGCGGCGGCGTGCTGATCGTCAAGGCGCTCGGACGGATCGTCATCGGCCCGCGCGGCCGCATCGAGGCCAACGGCGGCAACGGCGGCGGCGGCGAGCAGGCCGGCTCGAGCAACGAGGGCGGCGGCGGCGGCGGCGGTTCGGGCGGCATGGTGATCCTGATGTCCGCGACCGGCATCGACATCCACGCCAAGGGCTCGACGCTCGGCACCCAGCGCCGCTTCACCTACGCCGAGGACGAGTTCACGTTCTCCGTCGCCGCCGACGGCGGCTTCGGGTCGCGCGGCCTGTTCCAGGGCCAGGCGTCGCTGTCGTCGAAGTATCCGGTGCAGGTCGGCCCGATCGACGCCGACTACGGTCAGCTGATCGACGCGCAGCCGACCGGCGGCTTCGGCGGCATGGGCGTGGTGCAGCTGATGGCGCCGCCCGGCGACGGTCGCTCCGGCAACGGCGACCAGACCAACACGATCCTCGACGACAACATCCGCGTGTTCGCCGACAACGAGCTGCTGACCGGCGCAGAGAAGCAGGCGATGCTGGCGTGGCGCGGCATCGACGACGGCACCGGCGTCGCGCGCGACGACTTCGGCCAGCTGGTCGCGATCGGCGACGCCGACGGCGACATCCGGCCGGCGCCGGTGCTGCTGCCGGCGCCGTTCGGCCCGGTCACGCGGCTGCGGTCGCAGTGGATCGACCTCGGCGCGGCGCGGCGGCTGGCGCGCGCGGCGCCCGGCGGCGACGCGCGCACCATCGTCGACCCGACCGGCTCCCTGCGCGGCCCGACCTTCGACTTCGCCGCGCTGGACCACGGCGCCGCGGAGCCCGGCCGGCTCGGCTACCCCGAGTACGACGTCGTCGCCGACCGGGCGCGCGTGCGCTACCCGACGGCGCTCGCGGCGCCGGCCGCGGTGCGGTCGGTCACCGCCGGCGTCGAGTTCCAGGGCGCGCTGGCGCACCGCGTCGAGCTGCAGGACCGCGCGCTCGGCGACGAGCCGGACCGCTACAGCCAGTACGACGCCGAGCTGCTCGACGGCGCCGGCGCGCGCCTCGGTCACCGCCGGATCCTGCAGCACGGCGACCGTGTGCTGCTGCTGGCGCCGGAGGGCGGCCCGCTGCCGGCCGGCCTCGCCGCCGTGCAGGTGCGGGCGCGCTTCTTCGAGGTGCACACCGACGGCGCCGAGGGTCTCGGCCGCACCTACACCGGCCGGTCCGGCGCGCGGCTGCCGCTGGCGAACGTGCGCATCGGCTTCGCCTTCCACCAGGACCCGACCGACGCCACCGGCTCCGCGCGGCGCTTCCCCGCCGGCGATGGCTTCGTGTACGACCTCGCCGACCCGGCCGTGCGCGAGGAGCTGCGCCTGTTCGGCGCCGGCTTCGTGCAGTGGGACGTGCAGTTCCACGCCGTGTGGCGCGAGCGCGAAGGCGATCCGCACCCGCGCGAGTTCGGCCCGACGTCGCCGCGGCCGGAGCTGCGCTTCCTGCGGCTGCCGTTCCGGTTCTGACCGGCGGCCGGCGGTCCCCCGCGCGGGGGACCGCGGCGCGCGGCCTCAGGCCGACCTGAGGACCGCGCGCGCCGTCTCGACGTCGAGCACCAGGTGGTTCCAGGTGCGCAGCCGCGGCACGTCGAGCAACGGCACCAGCGCCGCGGCCTTGGTGGCATTGCACTGGCCGCACGGCGCACACAGCAGCACGACGTGCTTGTCGGGGCGCCGCGCCATCGCCACGTACTCGTCGAGGCCGAACAAGGTCACCGCGCGCAGGCCGCCGCTGACCTCGAGCGGGCCGTCCTTGGAGAACGGGTTGAGCTGCAGCTCGCCGACCCAGCCCATGCGCTGCAGCACGACCATCGCGGCCGGATCGTGCTGCTGCAGGTAGCCGCGCAGATGGCCGTGCTCGTCGCGACAATGCGCGATGCTCGACACGACGATGTCGATCTCGCCGCGCCGCTCGAAGGCGCGGCGCATCAACGGCTCCTGGATGTAGCCGTCGTAGCTGTCGGTGCGCACCAGCGGCACGCTGGTGAAGTCCACGATCTCGCTGCACAGCGGCGCGAGGCGGCTGAGCATCTCCAGGTGCACCTGGTTGCCCCAGGGCGAGCAGGCCGGGCCGAGCAGGTGCAGCACCATCTTGGGCGGGTGCTTCATGGCGCCGAGGTCGCGCACCAGGCAGTCCGCGAACTCGTTGGTCATCATCCCGACGCCGAGGCCGAGGTGGACCTTGCCGTTGGCGGCGGCGATCCGCTCCATCCAGGACATGGCGAGGGCGGCGCCGCGCTCGGCCACGCCGCGCAGCGCCAGCGCGTGCGGCTCGACGTCGTAGGTCTGGACGACCTGGACGTCGCGATCCTCGGAACGGCGGCTGAGCCGCTGGCCGAGGTCCTCGTCGAGGGTCGGCACCAGCTTGATGAGCCCGTGGAAGCGGGCCCACCGCAGGATCATCGACACGTCGTTGCGCACGAGCTGCACGCCGGTGCGCGCGGAGACCTCCTTGGCGATCACCGGCAGCGTCTTCCGCGTGTGGAAGAACAGCTGCAGCACGAAGAACACGACCTTCTGCAGATCGGCGGAGTTGAGCCGCGTGCGCGGCTCCTCGTCCCCGGGATCGACTGTTCGCTTTGGGGTTTCGGGCATTGTGGTTGGACTCGAGACGAAGGCGACGGGAGCGCATGGAGGAACGCGCCGACATGCTCCCGCCATCGGACCAGGGCGACTCGCGTGCATCGCACGAGTCGCATCGGCGCGAGAAACGGGAACGAGATCATCCGCCGCAGAGGCGTCTTGGCTAGTCCCTCCGCGCGTGCGGAACCGCACTCGCGCTCACGACCGACACGCGCACGCGCGAGTCGTGAGCGAGTCGTGGACCAAGTCGCGCGCGACGCGAACAGCACGTGAACGCGCTCGCACGTGCGCGCGTTCGAACGCGCCGCACGCGCACCACGCCGCGCGCGTGCACGACTCGCACGCGCACCGGGTCAGTCGTGAACAACCCGCGCGCGTGCGACGAGTCTCGGGAACACGACGCGCACCAGCGCGAGTCGAAGCGGCCCGGACACCCTCCTGCACCATGGAACCCGACACCGATCGCTCCCCCGCCGCAGCGCACGCAACGGATGCGTCGCGTGCGGCGCGCACGGGCCACACTGGCAGTCGACCTGTCCCACACACGTCCCGAACCGCGCGGCTGCTCCACACGATGTGGCGTTGCGTCGACGACGCCGCCCCATCGCCGCTGGCAGTGCCGCCATTCGCGGCGGTCACCACCGAAGGCACGCTGACAGGTCCCTGTCACGATGCCGGCGCGCCGGGCCACGCGCACGGCTGCGATCACCTCGCGCACCTCGTGCGCGCCGGCGGCGACACCTGCCTCGTCGTCATGCGCGGCGTGCGCGCGGCGCTCGACGGGCGCCCGGTCCCGGGCGGCATCGCACGTTTGTACCATGGCGCGCGCCTGAGCCTGGCGGCGCGGGGAGCGGCACTGCAGTTCTGGCTGTCGCGCGAGGGCCGTCGCCACGTCGTGCCGGCCGACGCCGGCGCCGCCGACGCACTCACCCTGCAGCCGATCGCCGCCGGCGAACCGGTCGTGCCGTGCTGGTGCGGCGCGGTCTACCGGGTCGCGACCTGGGCGGCGGTGCGGCGCTGCGCGGTGTGCGGCGACCGCGAGGACGGCGCGTTCCGCCTGCTGCCGCCGGACGTCCTGGCAGCCCGCGAGGGAGGTGCGCCGTGCGCGTCCTGATCGGCGGCGCGGGGCTGGCCGCGCACGGTGCCGCGATCCCGGCCGTGCTGGCGCTCGCGCGCACGCGGCCGATCGAGGCCGTGGTGTTCGACCGCGCCCTGCTGCGCGCCGACCACTGCGCGCACCCCGCCTATGCCGGCCGCGGCGAACCGGGCCTGCCGAAGGCGGTTGCGGTCGCCGCGGCGCTGCGGGACGGCGGTGTCCCGGCGCACGCGCGGGTCGGCTCGATCACCCGCTGGGGCGACGCCGAGTACGCCGCCGACCTGGCGCTGGTCGGGCTCGACAGCGAGGCCGCGCGCGCCGCGACCCACGCCCGGCTGCGCGCGGCCGGGACGCCCGCGCTGTTCTTCGGCGTGGCGCAGGCGGTGTCGGTGCACGTGTTCGGCGGCGCGCCCGGCGACGCCTGCTACCGCTGCGCCGCCCCGGGTCGCGTGCCGTTCGAGCCCGTGCCGTGCCTGCCGAACGGCGGCATCGGCGTGAGCGCGCGGCGCGCGGCCGCGCCGGCAGCGCTCGCGATCCTGCGCGCGGAGGTCACGCGCCTCGCGCTGGCCGCCGCCGCGGGCCGCGAGCTCGGCACCTTCCACGCGTTCGATCCGGCGTCGGGTGCCGCGTCGGCACGCGCGCTGCTCGCGCGCCATCGCGCGTGCGTGGCCGACCACGTCGACGGCGACGCGGCGAGCGCCGCGGCCACGGCCGTGCCCGATCCGCACGACGCGTGCGTGCGCATGGCAGAATCGGCGACGCTGGCCGAGCTGTTCGCGACGGCCCGAGGCGACGCCCGGCTCCGCGGGTGTACGATCCGCGACCGCTACCTGTGCCGCGGGTGCGGGCGCCGCGACCAGACGGGTGCCGACCTGGTGCGCGCGTGGCCCGCGCGCGAACGGTGTCGCTGCGGCGCGCTCGCGGTCGACCCGCTGCGCCGCCTCGACGAGATCACCCGCGCCGAAGCGGCCCGCCTGCAGCTGCTGGACCGGTCGCTGCAGGACCTGGGCATGCCGGCCGGCTTCGGCGCCTGGCTCGAGCCGCCGGACGGCGCGCCGCGCCGCCGCGTCGTCGTCACCGCCGCCGCGTCCCGCTTGCACCCCGCAGGAGCCCCGTCGTGAACGAACCGATCCGCCTCCGCCTCGCCGCCGAGCACCAGGCGCTGCGCGCCGCCACGGCGCCGCTGTCCCCGTTCGCCCTGGACCACCGCTTCGACGGCGACCCGCCGACCGCGCACCGGTTCGCGCTGCAGCCGTTCGGCTGGCGCGTGCGCCGCGGCGACGAGGCGGTCGCGGCGTACGACCCGCGGCAGCACGGCCCCGCCGAGCTGGTGCTGGTCGCCGATCCGACCGTGTACCCCTGGCAGCCGTGGCAGGCGACGGTGCTGCTGGCCCCGGGCCTCCAGGTGGTGTCGCCGCACGTCTCCGGCACGCCCGGCGCCGCCGGCCTGTGCTGCTGGTTCCAGGGACCGGAGTTCGACCCGGCCGCGCACCCGGCGCTCGCGGTGCTGACGCAGGTGCTGCGGATCCTCGCCGGCGAGGTCTACGAGCTCGAGGGCTTCGCGCTGGCCGAGGACATGAAGGTGTGGTTCGCGGCGCACCGCGACGAGCTGCCGTTCGCGCGGGTGCCGGAGTTCGGCGCGGATCGCGCACCGGCGGCGGCGCCCCGCGGCGCGGGGGCGATCCCGCGCTCGGCGCTCGGCATCGTGTTCTCGACGGAGGCGCAGCGATGAGCCCGACCCTGGCGCCCCCGTCGCCCTGCAGCGGCGACCCGCGCGCGTTCGCGCCGGTCCACACCGTGGTCCGGCCGCTGCCCGACCACGCCGAGCCGCCGTTCCCGCACGCCGACACTCTGTCCAAGCCGGTGCTCGACGCGCGGGGCCAGATCGGCGTCGCGGTCGAGCTGCCCGACGTCTACGACGACACCCGCACCGCCCTGCTGGCGGCGACCGGCCTGCGCGACTGGGTCCACCGCCCGCTGCGCCCGCGCGCGCCCGACGCCGGCGAACGCGCCCGCTTCGCCGCGCTGCTCGACGACCTCACTGCGGACCTGCGGGCGGCCGACCGGCCGTGCGCGCTGCTGCGCCGCTGTGACCGCGCCGTGCTGCGCGCGCTCGACGCCACGTTCACCGTGTGGATCGAGGCCGGCGCGCTGCGCATCGAGCTGCCGCGCTGGCCGGCCCCGCCCGACGCGCTGCGCGCGCTGCGGTGGTACGCCGCCCGGCTCAACGCCGACGTGCAGCTGGCGCGGCTCGAGCTCGGCGCAGCCGACTGCGCCTTCGCGGCGCGGCTGCCGCTCGCGGGCCTCTCCGCCCCGGCCGGCGCGTCGCTGCGCACCGCGACCTGGATGTGCCTGCACGCGCTTCGGGCGATCGCGCAGACGGTCCCCGAGCTGGCCGTGCTGCTCGACCCCCAGAACCTGCCGCGCCTCGGGCTCGTCCCGGCCGCGGCGGTCGTTCCGTCCCGTTCCCCCCATTCCGGAGGTTCCCGATGACCACGCTCGAGATGCCGCCCACGCGGCCGTTCCGGATCCTGCACCGCGACGGCGCCACGCCGATGCACGCGCAGATCCCCACCCGCCTGACCGTCGCCACCGCGCTGCCCGAGCTGGCCGCGTGCGCGGGCTACCCGGCCGAACCCTCGGTCTCGCAGCGCTACGCGCTGCTGGCGGCGCCGGGTGATGGCGGCGACTTCTGGCTGCTGCCGGACGACGCGGTGTTCGGCGACGTCGCCGAGCACAGCGTGCTGCGCCTGGCGCCCCAACCGCGACCGGCCGCGCGACTGGCCGCGCGACTGGCCGCGCGACTGGCGGCCCGAGGCCTCGACTGATGGCGACGCTGCGGATCGAACTGCAGCGCACCGGCGGTCGGCGGTTCGCCGCCGACTGGCGCCTCGACCTCGCCGCGCTGGCGCGGCCGGTCGCCGCCGCCGGCCGCGACTGGCTCCGCCTGCAGGGCAACCCGGCCGCCGCGGACGCCGAGGCGTTCGCCGGCTGGGTCGCCGGCGACGACGACGACGCCGGCCGTGACCACCCGGACGATGGCCGGGCGGCGCCGCAGGACGATCTGCTGCGCGTCGAGTTGCGCGCCCCGGCGGCGCGACGCGGCGCGCGACCCTGGGAAGGCACGCTGCCGCGCCGCGAGCTGTCGCGGATCGCCGTGCGCGCCGCGATGGCGCGCTCCGCCGCGGGCCTGTGGCCGCGCTGGTCGACGGCGCGCGGCGACCGCCTGCGCTGCCGGCTGGTCCTCGGCGCGGACGACCCGCGGGCGCCGCTGCTGCAGCCGCTGCCCGCGCCGGCGGACGGCCCGAGCCGCCTCGGCATCCGCTGGCAGCCGGCCCCGGCGGCGGCGCCGCCGGCGCCGATCCCGGCGACGGCGATGGACGCGTGGCAGGTGCGGCAGCGGCTGTGCCCGGGCGACCGCACCCACCCCGACGTCGTGCTCGCGTTCCGGTCGCCGATCTGGGACGCGGTGCGCGTCCTCGGGGCCGAGTCGGCGCGCCGCGGCGAGGAGCGCGGCCTCCTGCTCTACGGCGCGCGCCTGCGGCTGCGCTGCGGGGCCGAGTTCGCGCCGTGGTTCGACGTCACCGCCGTCGAACGCCCGCAGCACCTCGAGGCCAGCGCCGGCGCGCTGGTGCTCGCGCACCAGGCGCTGCTGCCGCGCCGCGACGGCAGCCGCTTCGTCGGCATGCTGCACACGCACCTGCAGGGCGTCGGCGTCGAGCCGTCCGACCCCGACCGCCGCGACGCGGAGGACCTCGACCACGGCGGACCGGCGGCCGTCTCGATCGTCTGCGAGGCGCTGCCCGCCGCGGCGACGGCCGCGCCGCGCCTCAGCGTGCTGTGCCGCATCGGCCGCCGCGGCGGCCGCATCGACACCGCCGACGCCCGCGTGCTGGTCGTCGACCGCGCCCGCGCGCCCGCCCTCCCCGCCCGCTCCTCCGAGGTGAACCGATGACCGCCGAACGCCCCGATCCCGATCCGCCGCCGCTGCTCGAACTGCTCGCGCACTGGCTGCGCGCCCCGAACTCCCCCCGCGCCCACGGCGCGCTGCTGGCGGCGCTGCCGGGCGCGCCGGTCGCCGAGCTGCGCGAGACGCTGGACCTGACCCTGCGCGACGCCGTGCGGGTGCGCCGCGGCGCCGAGCTGTTGAAGCGGTCGCACGCGCAGCTCGAACAGCAGCTGGCGCAGCTGTCGCAGCCGCCGCACTGCCTGGCGCGCCTGCTCGACTTCGACGCCGCGACGCGGCGCGCGGTGGTCGGCACCGGGCCGGCCGCGCGGTTCCAGGTCCCCGTACACGACGACGTCGACCCGTCGCAGTTGCGGCAGGGCACCGACGTGCTGCTGAACGGCGACCGCAGCTGCGTGCTGCGCGCGCTGCCCGCGGGTACGGCGCCGGCGACGGCGCGCGTCGTCGCGTTCCGCCGGTTCGTCGACGCGAACAGCGGCGACACCGCGCGCGCCGGCCTGCGCCCGGCCCTGTGCGGCGACGGCGGCGGCGAGGTCCTCGTGTGGGTGCCGCCCGCGCTGGCCGAGCGCCTGCAGCAGGGCCTCGACGCCGGCCGCTCCGCGCTGCGCGTCGGCGTCGACGAGTACGGTCTCGCGGTCGCGCTGTGCGGCGGCGACGAGGAGGACCCGGCCGCGGCCGCGGCGCGCTTCGCGTTCCCGCTCGCGCCGCTCGCCGCCGCCGGCATCGTCGGGCTCGCCGCGCAGCGCGCGGCGGTCGCCGACGCCGTCGCGCGCTCGCGCGAGCACGGCGCGTTCGTGCTGGCCCAGGGCACGACCGGCTGCGGCAAGACCCACCTCGCGCGTCACGCGCTGCACCTGCTGCTCGCGCACGGGGACGCCGCGGTGCTGTCGCTGCGCAGCACGCGCGACCACCGCTTCCACGGCCAGGAGGAGAGCGACGTCGAGGACCTGTTCGCCTGCGCCCGCGCGCTGGCGGCCGCCGGCCGCCCGGTGCTGCTGTTCGCCGACGAGCTCGACCGCCACTTCTTCCGCTCGCGCTACGGCGAATCGGTGCACGTCAACGCGGCGCGCGCCACCTGGCTGGCGCAGATCGGCGACGCGCTGCCGGGCGTGCTGCTCTACGGCACGACCAACAAGAGCGGCAACCTGCCGGACGAGCTGCACAACCGCGTGACCCACCCGCTGAGCTTCGGCCGCATCGAGCGCGCGCAGATGCTGGCGCTGCTGGACCTGTATCTGCCGGCCGACGCGACCCCGCCGGTGGCGCGCCATGCGCTGCTCGATGCGGTCACCGCCGCGCTGCACGACGGCGTCGAGGGCAGCGCCGTCGCCACCGTGCACCTGCGCGACCAGTCGCGGGTGCCGCTGTTCGCCCGCGACCTGCGGCAGCTGTCGGCGCGGTTCCTGAAGGAGCTGGCGCTGCGGCTCGGCGCCTCCGCGCGCGACGGCGGGCTCACGCCGGGCCGCGCGCGGGCGCTGGCGCTGGCGCGCGTGGCCGAGGTCACGGAGTCGCTGGCGCTGTCGGTGCACAACGTGGCCGACCGCACCTTCGTCGAGTTCGCGCCGCGGAACCCGCCCGAACGGCTGGTGCCCGCGGCCCCGGCGGCGCGCGCCGCCGACGCCCTGTTCCGCTACCAGCCGCTGGAGGTCGCCGATGTCGCGCACGTTCGAGATCTGTGATCGCCGCATCGAGCCCTGGTACCAGGACGACGCGCTCGCCGGCCTGCGCACCGGCCGCGGCCGCACGCTGTGGTTCCCCGGGATCGGCCTGGAACACGAGGCCGGGGTCGCCGTCGCCGGCGCGCGCGGCCAGGTGCAGCCGGCGCTGGAGGCCCTGCTGGCGCGCCGCGGCGACGTGTCCGCCGGCGGCCGCGCCGACCCGTCGGCCGAGGCCGACCGACAGTTCTGCGAGCTCGGCTGCAGCTACCGCGAGGGCGATCACCTGGAGCTGAACACCTGGCTGCGCCGCGACGCCACGGCAGCGCGCTGGAACCTCGAACTGTGGTTCGCGCGCGCCGCCGCGCTGGCGGCAGAGGACCCGGTGCACGAGACGGTGCTGCACGCCACCGGCGGCGACCCGTTCGGTTCGTCGTGGAGCTCGCTGCACGTCAACGTGCCGATCTCCGACCTCGGCTACGACCGGCTGCTGGCGAGCCAGCGCGCCTGCGAGGTGGCGCTCGACTGGTACCTGCCGGCGCAGCTGTCGCTCGCCGTGGTCGACGGCAACGGCGGCGTCGGCCCCGACGGCTACCTGCTGAGCGACCGCCTCGGCGCGTTCGACACCGTGTGGGGCAGCTGCACGCTGCGGCCGCTGCGCGCGCTGGTGGTCGACCGCGCCGAGCGGTTCGGCAACGCCCGCGTGATGTGCATGCTGCGCGCCCTGTCGTTCGGCCGCGCGTCGTGCGCGGGACTCGTGATGACGCAGCTCGACGTGCTGATCGCCGACCTGATGGTGCACGGCGTCGTGCACGTGGCGCCGGTCACGCGGCTCGGCGACCCGATCGCGGCCGCGCGCGAGCTCGCCGGCCACGGCGCCCGCCGCGCCGCCGCCACCCTGCAGCGCCGCGTGCAGGCGGTGCGCCGCGGCGTCGTCGACTGGCTCGCGCAGGCGCTCGGCGAGGACGGCCTCGACGCGCTGGTGCCGCGCGCGCGCCTGGAGCTCGACTTCGTCGACCGCGCGCTGGCCGCGGTCGAACGCGACGACGAGCAAGAGCTGCTCGCCTGCTGCGACTGGGCGCGCAAGCACGCGACGCTGCGCTCGTGGCTGCGCGGTCGCGAGTGGGCGACGGCGCTGCCGGAGCTGCAGGAGCTGAACGTCCACTACGCGCGCTTCGACGACCGCGCGCTGCGGCACCACTGGCCCGACGCGGCGATCCCGCCGACGCACCGCCCCGACCCCGAGCCGCGCGAGACCTCGTCGTGGCTGCTGTACCACCTGTGCCGCCGCGCGCGCCGCGATCCGTCGTTCGCGCGGCAGCTCGACCGCGTGCAGCTCAGCTGGAAGGGCCTGCGTCGCGACCTCGGCGGCTGGGTCGAACCGCAGGGCGGCGCCTGGCCGTGGGCGCAGCGGCGCACGGAGACCGTCGACCTCGCGCCGCACCGCTTCGCAAGGGCGCAGCTCGCGCCGCTGCTCGGCGTCGACGACGACGGCGACTGCGGCCCCGACATCGACGCGCTGTTCGAGCTGCTCGGCACCGAGACCACCCGATACGGCGACTACGCCGGCCGCTCCTGGGGCGCGGATCACCCCGGCGCGCCTTCCCCCGATCCGACGACCTCCGATCCCGCGGAGAACTGACATGAACCACGACTCCACCCAGACCGTCCCGCCCCCCGTTCGTCACCCCATGGAGCCCAGCGGCACCGGCGGCCCCGGCCCCGGCGCGCCCGGCGACTCGGACGCGCTGCGCGCCGCGCGCGGCGCCGCCGAGCGCGGCCGCGACCTGCGCACCGAGATGGAACGGCTGCTCGGCGGCATCGAGCTCGAGGACCTGCGCAACGGCGGAGGCCAATAGCGATGCGCGCGGACACCGACGGGATGCGGCCGTCGATGGGCGTCGAGATCGAACACGTCCTGTTCGCCCACGGCCGCCCCGCCGGTGCCAAGACCATGCTGCCCCACCGGCTGGTGCTGCACGCCAGCAGCGTCCTGCCGTGCCTGCCGCGCTTCGGCCGCGGCGGGCTGTTCACGCCGCAGGGCCTGATCTACCACGAGATGCACCGGCTGCTCGAGGTCGCGTCGTGGCCGGCGTTCGACCTGCCGTCGGTGCTGCGGCTCGAGGACGCGGCGCTGCTGCAGGCGCGCGCGCTGTTCCTGGAGATCCAGCCGTGGCCGCGCCACCACATGGTGTGCTGCCCCGACGACGCGTCGGGCACGCCGCTGCAGCTGCTGCACGAACCCGCGCCCGACGTCCACGCCAGCCGCTCGGTCGGCACGCACCTGAACCTGCTGGTGCCGTCCGGCGCCCGGCGCGGCCTCGACACCGCCATCGCGCTGGCGGTCGCGCTCACCGAGGTCACCGGCCCCGGCGGCTTCGTGCGGCGGCAGTCGGGCGAGCTCGAGTTCTGGCGCGACCCGCGCAGCGCCCACGTCTGCCACCGCACCGCGACCTGCGCGCACGACGCGCTGCGGCCGGTGATCAAGACCACCGACGACCAGCGGCGGCTGCAGATCGTCGCGCACGGCTACGCCGCGAGCCGCCGCGACCGCACGATCCGCTACGGCCTGTTCCTGCTGCTCGGCTGCCACCTCGCCAGCGGCCGGGTCGGACCCGCATACCGGGTCGACGACGTCGCCGCGGCGCTGCGCGCGGCGCCGGACCAGCCGTTCCGCGTGGTGCGCAACCGCCGCGCGGTCGAGCTCACGCGCCGCGGCCTGCTGCGCCGGCTGCTCGACGAGCTGCTGGCGCCCGCCGCGGCGGCGCCGCTCGGCCAGCGCGCGCAGTGCGACGCGGCGGTCGAGCTCGCGAACCGCGTGCTGGACCTGCAGGAGCAGGGCGCCGCGGCCGGCGAGATCGCGCGCAGCGTGCCGCTGAGCTGGGCGATCAAGCAGCACGCGTTCGACACGACCCTGCGCGCCGCCGGCGGCGCGCTGCCGCTCGCGCACGGCCCGCGTCCGGCGGCGCCCCCGTCCGACGCGATCGCCGCGCTGCTGCGGCAGTGCGCGGTGCTGGCCGTGCTCGAGGCCTGCGCGCTGCACGACGACGTGCGGCGCGCGCTGCTGCGCACGGTCGACCCCGCCGACTGGCGCTTCGACGACAGCTACGGCCGCGACCCCGAGGCCGTGGCCGCCGTGCGCGAACGCCGCCTGCCGTCCGGCGCGATCGCGCCGAGCGCCGAGATCGTCGCCGCCCTGCGCCACGGTGGCACCGCGCTCCCGCCCGACGACACGCGCGACGAACCGGCCCAGGACCCGCTCGCTGCCGACGCGATCGTCGCCGCCGACTGGGACGGCGTGAAGCGCTACCGCCGCCCGCCGCCGCCGCCGACGCGCCGCCGCCGGCCCGCCGACGCGGCGCTCGTGGAGGAGCTGTTCTCGCAGCACGAGGCCGCGGTGCCCGACGAACGGGACGGGACCGACGCCGCCGCGAGCGCCGCGGACCCGACCGCAACCGCCGCCGCGCTGCCCCCCGCGCCCGCGCGCGCCGCCCGCCGCGAGTCGCTGCTGGCCGAGGCACGGGCGATGATCGAGCGGATCATGCGGCAGCGGCGGCGCGACTAGGAGCCTGCGCCACGGGAGGCGCGAATGCCGGGTGCGTGAGAGGCCTTCGACGGGCGAAGGGCGCGTGCTCGGCGTCGTGCGTTCCCGTGGCGCAGACTCCCAGCCCGCGCTCGCCGACGGACGGCGACGGCGACCACGGCACCCCCTACCATGCGCCGATGGAGCACCGCCCGCGTTCGCGACCGTCCCTCCTGCTGCCGGCGCTCGTGGCGGCGATCGCCGCCGGCGGCGCTGCCGCCCAGTCCAGGTCGGCGTCGCTCGACTCGGCGACCAAGAAGAAGGTCACCGCGCTGACCAAGCGGTTCTGGGAGGCCCGGCCGCGGTCGCACTTCGTCGAGTGGGACCCGCAGGTGCGCGCGGCGATCCTGGCCGAGGCCGCGGCCGTGGCGCTGCCCGACGGCGCGCTCGCGCAGGTGATGGACATCCTGTGGAAGCCGGCGCGCAAGGAGGGACCGCGCTTCGACTCGACCAAACCGCACATCGACACGCCGTACGGCGACGCGCGGCTGATCCTGCGGGCGACCAAGAAGAAGGGGCGCGGGCTGGTGCTGGGCCTGCACGGCGGCGGCGAGGGCGCGGGCGACGCCGGCGAGGCCGCGGGCTCGTGGATCCTCGACGACTGCGTCGGCATGTACCCGCAGGGCATCGAGCTGGTGCACGACACCTGGAACACGGTGCACGGCGAGCGCTTCCTGCTGACGCTGATCGAGATCGCCAAGGCCCAGCACGACGTCGACCCGGACCGCGTCTACGTGATGGGCTTCTCGATGGGCGGCACCGGCTCGTGGTTCATGGCCGGCCGCCACACCGACCTGTTCGCCGGCGCGTCGCCGTGCGCCGGCGTGATCATGGCGGCGCCGAAGAGCCAGGTCGCGCGCGCGGCGGACGTGCAGGCGCTGCAGCACGGGCTGATCCCGAACGTGCGCAACCTGGCGATGTACTCCTACATCGGCCTCGCCGACCGGAACTGCATGCCGGGCACGTTCCTGGCCGCCTGGGACCGCATCGAGCAGCTCCGCAAGGACGACCCGGGCGGCTACGAGAACATCCGGTTCACGACCTACGAGGGGCTGGGACACGAGTACCCGCCCGGCGAGCCGCGCAACGGCCTGCAGTGGATCTCTGCGCAGCGCCGCGTCACGTTCCCGACCACGGTGGTCTGGGAGTACGTCGCCGATCCGCAACCGGCGCCCGACGACCACGACAAGGTGGCGCGCTACCGCAAGACCGACTTCTACTGGCTGCACTGCGAGGAGCCGGTCGACAACCAGCGGCTGCGCGCGTCGATCGCGGACAACGTCGTGACGCTCGACGGCACGCTGGCGCCCGAGTTCCGCGGCGTGTCGATCCTGCTGAACGACACCATGATCGACGCCGACCGCGAGGTCGTGGTGCGCGCCGGCGACCATGAGCTCTACCGCGGCAAGCCGGCGCCGGAGTTCGGCACCGTGCTGGCGGCGTTCGACGCGCGGTTCGACCGGTCGATGGCGTTCGACCGGCGCATCGACCTGTGACGGTCAGCGACCGGCGGCCGCGTCGCGATCGGCGTGGTCGTCGCCGCACCCGGCAGCAGCCGCAGCCGCGCGCGCGCGCACCGCGGACGCGGCGTCGTTGTCCTCGAGCCAACGCGCCGCCGCGCGCACCAGCGGCGCCGCCGCGACGCGGTCGCCGCGGGCCAGCAGCAGCTCGCCGAGCTCGAGTCGCGCGTGCGCCGCCAGCTCGGTGTCGCTGCCCGGGCCGTCGCGCAGCAGCTCGACCGCGCGCGCGAGGTGGCGCTCGGCCGCCGCGGCCGCGCCGAGCCGGCGTTCGACGACGGCGGCCTCGAACAGCGCCTGCACCAGCAGGCGGCCGCCGGCCGGACCGTCCAGCGCCGCCAGCGCGCGCAGGAACGCGTCGCGCGCCGCCGCCGGCCGGTCGCGCAGCTGCTCGGTGCGCGCCAGCTCGAGCCACACCGCGCCGGTGCGCGCGTGGTCGTCGCCGAACCGGCGCGCGAGCGCCGCCCGCGCCTCCGCGAGCAGCCGGGCCGCGTCGTCGAAGCGCCGCTGGCCGCGCACCAGGACCGCGCGGTTGAGCAGCACCTGCGCGAGGCCCTCGTCGCCCTCGGTGCGCAGCCCCCGGTAGCCCTGCTCGGCCTGCGCGAGCAGCGCGTCCGCGCGCACGGGATCGCCGCGCCGGAACGCGACGGCGGCCAGGTTGTTGACCGACTGCACCGTCAGCGGGTGGCCGTCGCCGAGGATCTCGCACCGGATCGCCAGCGCCTCGGTCAGCAGCGCGTCGGCCGCGGCCACGTCGCCGCGGTCGAGGCGCACCGCCGCCAGGTTGTTGAGGCTCTCGGCCACCGACACCGACCGCGGCGCGTCGGCCGTGCGCAGATGCAGCGCCTCGCGGTGCAGCGCCTCGGCGCCGTCGAGGTCGCCGGTCGCGCGCAGGCACGCCGCCAGGTCGTTGGCGAACGCGGCCACGTTGGTGTGCGTGCCGGGCGGCGTCGCACGCTGCAGCGCGAGGCCTTCGCGCAGCAGCGCGGCCGCGCCGGCGAAGTCGCCGCGCGCGTGGTGGAGCCGGCCCAGGCTCTGCAGCGAGCGTGATGCCTCCAGCGGCCGGTCGCCGAGCTCGTCGGTGCGGATCGCCAGCGCCTCGCGCAGCAGCGCCTCGGCATCGTCGAGGCCGAGCCGCGTCGCCACCTGACCCAGGGAATCGAGCAGGTTGGCGCGCTGATGCGGCTGATCGACGTACTGCCGGCGGACGCGCTCGGCGTGGAACCGGATCCGGTCGCTGGCCGCCGCCAGCTGGTCGGGGTCGTCGGCGACGGTCGACGTCAGGAACGTGTCCATCAGGAAGCCCGCCAGCTCCTGCGCGCTCTCGGACTCCTCGGCGGCGTGCACGGCCTCGTGCCGCGCCTGCTCGCGGCCGCGCATCGACGCCACCAGCGCCAGCACCAGCGCCGCCAGCACCGCCGCCGCCGCCGCCACCGGGATGCGGTGGCGCAGCGCGAACTTGCCGACGCGGTAGCCGAGCGAGTCCTCGCGCGCCCGGATCGGCAGCCCGGCGAGGTGCCGTTCGACGTCCTCGGCCAGCGCCAGCGCCGACGCGTAGCGGCGCTCCGGCTCCTTGCGCAGCGCCATCAGCGCGACCCGGTCGAGGTCGCCGCGCAGCCGGCGCGGCGGCGCGGCCGGGCGGGTCGGCTCTTGCGTCGCGCCGGTCGCCGCCGCCGCCGCGGCGCTCGGACGCGTCGGCGCGCGCTCCAACACGTCGCGCTGCCACTCGAGCGGCGCGCGGCCCTCGGCGCGGAACGGACGCTGCCCCGTCAGCAGCTCGTACAGCACCACGCCCAGCCCGTACACGTCGACCGCCGTGGTCGGCGGCTGGCCGGCGAGCTGCTCCGGGCTGGCGTAGTCCGGCGTGAACGCGGCGCCGACGGTCTCGCCGCCGTCCAGGACCGGCCGGGCGATGCCGAAGTCGACCAGCTTCGGCTGGCCGGCGTCGTCGATCAGGATGTTGCCGGGCTTGAGGTCGCGATGGACGATCAGGTTGCGGTGTGCGTGGTGCACGGCGCGGCAGACCACGCAGAACAGCCGCAGCCGCGCCTCGAGGCCGAGCGCGCGCTCGGCGCACCAGCGGTCGATCGGCGCGCCCCGCACCAGTTCGAGCACGAAGTACGGACGGCCGTCGGCGGTGGTGCCGCCGTCGTACAGCCGCGCGATGTTCGGGTGCTGCAGCGCCGCCAGCGTGCGGCGCTCGAGCTCGAAGCGGCGCAGCAGGTCCGGGCCGGCGAGCTCGGCGCGCACCAGCTTCACGGCGACCTCCTGCGCGAACAGCCCGTCGTCGCGCTCGGCGCGGTAGATCACGCCCATGCCGCCCGCGGCCAGCCGTTCGACCAGGCGGAACGCGCCGAGCCGCTGGCCCAGCATCGGGTCGGCCGCCGCCAGCAGCGCGCCGGCGTCGAGGTCGTCGACCGGACCGCCGCGGCCGGCATCGCCGCGCAGCATGCGCTCGACCTCCCGGCGCAGCGCCGCGTCGTCGCCGCACTCGGTCGCGAGCCACGCCGCGCGTTCGGCGGTCGGCTGCTGCAGCGCGCGCTCGAACAGCGCGCCGACGCGGCCCCAGCGCTCAGCGTCCATCGCCGTCCTGCTCGAGCTCGCCGCGCAGCCACGCGCGCGCCAGCCGCCAGTGCCGCTCGGCGGTCGACACCGACACCCCCAGCGCCGCCGCCGCCTCCGCCACCTCGAGCCCGGCGAAGAACCGCAGCTCCACCAGCCGCGCCGGCTCCGGCGCGAACTCCGCCAGCCGGGTCAGCGCGCGGTCCAGGTCCAGCAGCTGCTCGCAGCGCACCGCGGCTGCGGCCTCCACGTCCTCGAGTGACAGGCGCGCGCGGCCGCCGCCGCGCTTGTCGGCGGCGCGGCGTCGCGAATGGTCGGTCAAGACGCGGCGGATCGCCGTCGCCGCCGCGGCGAAGAAGTGGGCGCGGTCGGTGAAGCCGGGCGCCGCGTCCGGACACAGCCGCAGCCAGGCCTCGTGCACCAGCGCCGTCGCCTGCAGCGTGTGGTCGCCGCGCTCGCGCAGCAGCTGCCGCCGCGCCGCGCCGTGCAGCTCGTCGTACAGCGCGCGCGCCAGCTCCTCGCGCGCGCCCGCGCGGCCCTGGCCGGCGTCGTGCAGCAGGCGGGTGATGTCGACCATGCCCGGGATACGCGCGCGACCGCCGAGGTGACCGTCAGTTGATGACGATCGCCGGGCTCGGCGCCGACACCGCGGAGAACGGGGTGCCGGTCGGCGACTGCGACGTGATGAACGCCGCGTAGATCGGCAGCCCCGAGCCCTGCAGGAACGGGAAGTTGGGGATCAGGAACACGGTGGTCGCCTGTGCGCTGCCGTTCAGCGTGCCGATGTTGTTGATCAGCAGCGCCGGCCAGCACGCCGGGTCGATCGTGCACTGCAGCACGAAGTCGTTGTTCAGCGGGATCACGCCGAACGGCGTCGTCCAGCCGAGCGTGCCGAGGCTGAGCATCGTCAGGTAGGTCTCGCCGGCGTGGCCGGGCGCCAGCAGGTTCAGCAGCACGGCGCCGCCCGGCGTCGGGTTGCCGGTCCACTGGACCGACACCGAGGGCGTGACGCAGGCGCGGATGATCCAGTCGCCGCGGAAGAACGACGGGCACAGCGGCTGGCCGAACCCGGTGTAGGTCACCGGGTCGACCGGCCCGTGCCCGAGCGCGTCGAGGACGTTGCGGCCCGGAGTGCACGAGCTGCCGAAGTCGGTGCAGAAGTTGGCGGTGTAGCCGAACAGGCAGTTGCCGGACGACGCGTTGAGCACCATGCGCCAGCCGACGACGACCTTGCCCGACGAGCACGTCACCGGGCTCGGCAGCGCGAAGGTGTTGATCGCGTGCGACTGGATCTGCAGGTTGCTGCCGCCGCTGCTGAGCTGGAACACGCGGGGACCGAGCGTCCATTGCCCGAGCCCGTTCACCGTGGCGCCGTCGTAGATCTCGACGTCCACCGCCGCGATCACGCCGCTGGTGCCGAACTGCGCGCCGAACATCACCGACACCTCGGAGACATCGACGGGACCCGGGGTCGTCAGCACCGCCATCGCCGCCTCGCCGTCGCAGAGACCGGGCACGATGGCCACGGTCGGCGTCCCGGACGGCAACGGCGGCAGCTGGTCGTTCTTGAGCAGCAGGTCGCCGGGCGGGCACTGCTGGGCGGCCGCGATCGCGCACGGAAGAGTGGCCAGGGCAAGGGCGAGCGGGCGGGGGACGAATCGCATCGGGAGCCTCCGGGACACGGGGTAGGGAATGCCCGAGGATAGCGGCGCCGCCCGCGGGTGCGGCGTTCTGCCGCGACGTTCCCGCCGATGCCATGGGGATCTGCACGGGTTCGCACTCGGGAGTATGCTTCGGGGCCACCCCATGCTCCCCGCGGCTCATTGCCGCCCAGCCCTCCCCCTGGCCCGGATGAAATCACACATCCTCCTGCTCACGATCTTGGTCGGCGCGGCCTGCCACAAGAGCCACAGCTCGACCCCCGGCGCGGGCCCGCAGCCCGCCGCCCTCCAACTCGGCGACCCGTTGCCCGGCCTCACCGCCGACGAGCTCGCCGCGTTCGAGCGCGGAAAGGTGCTGTTCGGCAAACGCTTCGGCCCCAGCGACGGCCTCGGCCCGCTGTACAACGCGACCTCGTGCGCGTCGTGCCACAGCAAGCCCGTGATGGGCGGCAGCGCCGAGCTGTACCGCAACTTCTACGTCGCCACGCTCGGCGGCCCCGGCGCGTCGACCACGATCCCGCCGCTGCCGAGCCCGGTGGTCCCGGCGTTCGGCGGCGACACGCTCGATCTGCCGTGGTCGAGTGAGCGCGGCCGCTGGCCGATCCCCCAGGCCTTCGTGCAGGTCGCGCAGCGCAACTCGATCCCGACGTTCGGCACCGGCCTGTTCGAGTTCATCAGCAACGACACGATCACGTCCAACGCCGACCCGGACGACCTGGACGGCGACGGCATCAGCGGCCGCACCAACCGCGACGGCGCCGGCCATGGCCGCTTCGGCGTCAAGGCGCAGTCGAACAACATCGAGTTCTTCACGCGCGCGCCGCTGATGAACCAGATGGGCATCACCACGCAGCCGTTCAACGGCTCCGCCGGCACCGTCAGCCTCGAGCACGGCATGATGGTGCAGGCGTCGTCGAACCCGAACGCCGCGACCACCGACGACGACGGCGTCACGGATCCGGAGCTGAAGCCCCACGAGCTCGGCGACCTGATCGCGTTCACGCGCTTCCTGGCGCCGCCGCAGCCCAAGGCGTTCGACGCGGCCGCGACGCGCGGCGAGCAGCTGTTCTCCGACATCGGCTGCGCGAAGTGCCACATCCCCGAGCTGCCGTCGTCGCGCGGCCCGGTGCGCGCCTACACCGACCTGCTGATCCACGACATGGGGCCGGACCTCGCCGACAACGTCGGCTTCGGCACGCCGCAGACGTCGCTGGCAGGCCCGGACCACACCGGCTCCGAGTTCCGCTCCGCGCCGCTGTGGGGCGTGTCGCACTTCGGTCCCTACATGCACGACGGCCGCGCCGCCACGCTCGACGAGGCGATCCGGCTGCACGGCGGCGAGGCCGCGGCGATCCGCGACCTCTACGAGGCGCTGAGCGTCTCCGAGCGCGCCGACATCATCTCGTTCCTGGAGCACCTGTGATGCACGTCTCTCCCAAGATCAGCGGCGCGCTCGCCACGCTGGGCCTCGGCGCCCTCGCGCTGGTGTCCTTCCCGGGCCAGGGCAGCGTCGAGGACGACCCGCGCTTCATCCGCGGCAAGGCCCTGTTCGACCGGCCGTTCCACCTCATCGACGGCGTCGGCTCGCCGGAGATGAACGCCGACAGCTGTCGCGCGTGCCACTCCGACCCCGAGGTCGGCGGCGCGGGCCCGCTCGAGCTCAACGTGTCCCGCTTCGCGCGCGACAACGGCGGCTTCGGCCCGTACCAGGAGCTCGCCGGCGGCCAGATCGCCAGCAAGCTGCACCCGCCGATGGCGACGACGCGCGAGGAGTACCCGCAGGGCTTCAGCACCGGCGCCGACGTGTTCGAGCAGCGGCAGCCGCCGTCGATCCTCGGCGACGGCCTGATCGACCAGATCCCCGGCAGCGCCATCGAGGCCAACGAGGACCCGCTCGACGCCGACCAGGACGGCGTCAAGGGCGTCGCCCGACGCCTCGACATCGGCGGCACCATCGAGATCGGCAAGTACGGCTGGAAGGCGCAGGTGCCGACCGTCGCCGACTTCGTGCGCGACGCGATGATCGGCGAGCTGGGCATGACGACCAGCGACAACGGCCGCGGCTTCGGCGCCGACACCGACGGCGACCCGATCGCCGACCCGGAGTGCACCGACCAGATGGTCGCCGACATCGCGTTCTACCTGACCAACCTGCCGGCGCCGCAGCGCAAGGGGTCGACCGACCCCCGCGTCGCCCTGGGCGAGCAGGTGTTCACGAACGTCGGCTGCGCCAAGTGCCACGTCCCCAGCCTGCCGAGCCCGGCCGGCCCGGTGCCGCTGTACTCGAACCTGCTGCTGCACGACATCTGGCCGGCCGACTTCCGCGGCATGAGCGAGCCCAACCTGTTCGCCGACGCCGACGCCGGCATGTTCCGCACGCCGCCCTTGTGGGGCATCGGCGACACGGCGCCGTACATGCACGACGGCCGCGCCGAGAACCTGAAGGCGGCGATCATGCTGCACGTCGGTGAGGCCCTGCAGGTGCGCAACGCCTACCTGTCGGACACCGCGGAGAATCAGGAGGCGCTGATCCTGTTCCTGCAGGACCTGTAGGCCGTGCCGCCGCGGTCGGCGCGCGTCTGGCCGGCGCTGTGCGCGCTGGCCGCCGCCGGCTGCGGCAGGGGTCCCGCACCGGCGCCGGAGCCGGCGCCCGACCTCGGCAGCGGCCCGTGGCCGCCGTTCACGGTGCGGGGCCGCTGGGACGACGCGCGCGGGCTGCGCTACCGCGTCGAGGACCGCCCGGGGCCGGCGGCGCCGGCGGCGTTCGCGGCGGCGATCGAGCGCGCCGCGGCGACCTGGAGCGAGACCGGCATCACGCGCCTGCTTCGCGTCACCGACCCCGAGGCCGAGGTCGACGTCACGCTCGGCTGGCGCCGCGGCCACCACGGCGCGTGCGAGCCGTTCGGCCCGACGATGGCGGTGGCGCACACCGGCCCGACCGGGCCCGGGACCTTCGTGCACTTCGACGCCGCCCGCCGCTGGCACGAAGGCGACGGGACCGGCGACGGCAACGCGCACTCGCTCGAACGGACGGCGCTGCACGAGTTCGGCCACGTGCTCGGCCTCGGCCACTGCCAGCGCCCCGACGCGGTGATGACGACCGCCGGCGCGGTGCCGGCGGCGCTCGGGCCGGCCGATCTGGCGGGGCTGCGGTCCCTGTACGGCGACCCGGCCGCCGGCCTCGGCGACGACGACCTGGTCGTGGAGCGCACCGACGGCAGCGTCGCGGCCGCGGTGCGCGGCCTGGCGCCGGCCGACCGCAGCGCGCACGCGGTGTTCGACACCGACGGCGACGGCAGGGACGAGCTGCTGATCTGGCGCACCGACCGCGCCGGCAACGGCGCGCTGATGATCTGCGCGTTCGCGCCGGGCCCGCGGCTCTGCCGCACGGACGGGCCGTTCGAAGGCCTGCTGACGGCCGGCGCTGCGCTGCGTCCGCAGCGGACCGCCGACGGCCAGCGGCTGCTGCTCGTCGCGCTGCCGAACCAGCGCGTGCTCGCCCACCGGCTCGACGACCACGGCATGCCGACGGCGACGGCGCCCGCCGGATCGCTTCCGGACGCCGCCGCGGTCCTCGCGATGGTGCAGCCGCAGCAGGGCGACCTCGACGGCGACGGCGCGCCCGAGACGGTCGCGCGCCCCACGCGGCACGACCGGTGAGGCGTCAGCTCCCGTCGAGCGGGTGCTCGGTCAGCAGCCACCGTTCGACGACCCGCCCGCCGATCAGGTGTTCCTGCACGATCTGCTCGAGCACCGGCGGATCGCACTGGCCGTACCACGCGCCCTCCGGATAGACGACCGCGATCGGCCCGCCGGTGCACACGTGCAGGCAGTGCGCCTTGCTGCGCAGCACCCCGCCCTGGCCGGCGAGGCCGAGCTCGGCGAGCCGCCCCTTCAGGAACTCCCACGCGCGCAGGCTGCGCTCGCGATCGGAGCACTTCGGCTTGGCCTGGTCGCAGCACAGAAGGATGTGGCGGCGCGCCTGCGGGATGCCGACCTTGCCGAGCACGGCGCGTGAAGCTTCGAGTTCGCGGTCCGGATCGCTCGCGGTCATGAGCCCTCAGTCCGGCAGCCCGGCCCGCAGCGCCATCGCCGCGAACGCGGTCGACGACGTCGTCATGTAGCTGGTGTTCTGGAAGTCGCAGAACGACCCGTTCGGCCGCTGCGTGCGCAGCAGGTGCTCGCGCAGCGGCCGGCGGAACGCCTCGCGCTCCGCCGCCGGCAGCAGCTCGATCGTCTGGCTGCAGTAGAAGTGGCCGAAGTAGAAGAAGTAGCCCGCGTTGTAGTAGTAGGCCTCGTGCGGGATCGGGCGCATGCGCGCGACGGCGAGGAACTTGTGGTGCGTGAAGAACTGCTCGATGCCCCACCGGATGCGCTCGACGGTGGTGTCCGCGTCGCCGGCCGCGTGCAGCGCCCAGTGGCACACCTGGATGCGGCCGAGGCTGCCGCGCACGTCGTTGATGTGCTCGCCGCCGGTGATCCGCGGCACCGGCCGCAGGTCGTACTCGAACGCGCCGTTCGGCAGCCGGCAGCGGCGCACGTAGTCGGCGGCGCGGGTGACGGTCTCGGGGTCGTTGGCCCAGCCGAGCTGCAGGCCCACGCCGAGCGCCGGCAGCACCGCGCTGGTCGCGAAGCTCGTCGCCCACTTGGGCCGCTGCGAGTAGATCGGGTCGTCGTAGTAGCCGAAGCCGCCCTCGGGCACCTGGTTCTTCTCGAGCCAGCGCACGAACGCGCGGCCGCGGGTCTCGATCGGCAGGCGCCATTCGTCGTGCTCGAACCGCGGGTCGCCGTGCAGCTCGGTGGTCGCGACGGTGCCGTAGAGCCACGCCCAGACGGCGTCGTTGTCCCAGTCGCTGCCGCGCTGCGGCATCGGCGTCGTGACCAGCCAGCGCACCGCGCGCTCGAGCGCCTGCCGGCGCGCCGGCGTCTCGGGCGCGCGCTGCAGCGCCATGGTCGCGAGGCAGTGCGCGCCGACCTGCCAGCAGTAGTACGTCGGCGTGGCGAACCCGGCGTCGAACAGGCTGTCGGTCGACTTCGTGCCCCACGAACCGTCCGGGTGCTGCGTCGTGACCAGGAACTCCAGCGCGCGATCGAGGCCGCCCTGCGCCGCCGCCGGCGTCGTCAGGTCGGTCGTCGGGGTCGAGGTCGAGGTCGGCGCCGGCTCCTGCGCCGTCAGCGCGGCGCCGAACGCCAGCGCGCACCACGCGGCGGCGTTCACTTGGCCGCCCCGCCCAGCTCGCGCTCGAGGTCGACGATCTCCTGCTGCAGGTCGGTGACGCGGTCGTCGGCCTTGCGCTGCTGCACGCCGAGCTCGAGCTGCGCCTTCTGGTGCTCGAGCCGCGCCTTCTCCAGCCCCTGCTCGGCCTGCTTGAGCTCCTGCCGCAGGTCGCGCTCGCGATCCGGCAGCGTGTGCTGCTCGAACAGGTCGAACTCCTGGCGGGTGACGGCGAGGCGCCGGTCGGCCAGCTCCATCTGCCGGCGCCCGCGCTGGACCACCAGCTCCTTGGTCGCGCTGGCGAACTCGTCCTCCTTGTACATCGCCTCCAGCTCGGCCAGCTCGGCCTTGGACTCGGCGGCGCGGTAGGTCTGCGCGTCCAGGCCGATGCGCTGCTCCTCGAGCTCGCGCGGCTTGATCCGCTGCAGGAACAGATCGAGCGCCTTGCGCTTCTTGTCGACCTCGAGCTGGGCGTCGGCGACGGCGGTCTCGACGCCCATCGTGCGGACCTGGCGCTCGATGGCGGCGGTCTGCACCTCGACCTTGGCGTAGTCGAGGTCGCGCTTCTTCTGCTGCAGCTGCTTCTGCTTCTCCTCGCGCGCCTTGGCCTTGGCCTCGGCCTCGTCGGCGCCGTCCGCCTTGGCGCCGCCCTGCGGCGCTGCGGTCGACGAGTTCGCGACCGCCTCGGGCGCCGGCGCGGACACCGCCTCGGGTGCGCCCGCGCAGGCGCCGGACCAGAGCAGACAGAACGTGCAGACGACCGGCAGCTGGAGCTTCACGCGCGCCGTTATAGCGGCTGCGCCGGCGCCGGCACACCGCGCGTCGGCGGCGCGTCGAGGATCGTCGCGGTGCGCACCGGCTTGAGCGGCAGCTGCACCACCGGCGCGTCCGGGCGCTCCGCCCGACCCAGCGCGCAGGCCTGCAGGTTGGGGCCGCAGATGCGCCCCTGGCACGGCCCCATGCCGGCGCGGCAGCCCATCTTGATCCCGCGCTGGGTGGCGCCGTGCAGCGCGGCCGCGGCCCGCAGCTGCGCGCGCGTCACGTCCTCGCAGCGGCAGACGATCGTGTCGTCGGCCGCGAGGTCGTACAGGCCGGGCAGCACCGGGAACGCGCGCAGCATGGCGTCGGCGGCGCGGCGCGTCGATCGGCGCCGGGCGCCGGCGCCGGCAGCCTCGCCCCCGATCAGCTCCGCCGCCGCAGCGCGGCCGTCGGCGACGGCGGCCTCGGCGCCGCCGATGCCGGCGATCTCGCCGACAGCGACGACGTCCGGCACCGAGGTCCGTCCGTGGTCGTCGGTGACGACGCACCAGCCGCCGCGCACCGCGTTCCAGACCACCTCGCAGCCGAGCCGCTGCGCCAGTTCGATCTGCGGCACCAGGCCGAAGCCGGCGCAGACGACGTCGACGTCGATCGCGCGGGCCGTGTGCCGCACCGGGTGCCCGCGCCGGTCGACGCGCCCGACGATCGCGCGCTCGACGCGGTACGTTCCTTCGGCCGCGAACACCGTGTGTCCCCACCGCAGCCGCACGCCGCGCCGCAGCAGCTGCCGGGCGTAGAACCACGCCTCGCGCAGCCGCGCCCCGCTGCGCAGCACGCCGGGCAGCGCCCGCAGCATCGCCGACCGCGGCGCGGCCTCGAGCGCGGCGACCACCTCGACGCCGGCGCCGAGCAGCGCCGTGACCGTCGGCAGCAGCAGCGGGCCGGTGCCGGCGACCAGCGCGCGCCGCCCGGGCCGCACGCCCTGGCCGCGCACCATGACCTGCGCGGCGCCGGCCGTGATCACGCCGGGCAGCGTCCAGCCCGGGAACGGGATGCAGCGGTCGAGCGCGCCGGGCGCCAGCACGATGGTCTTGCACCGCAGCAGCCGCGAACGCCCGTCCTGTTCGAACCACAGGTGCCCGGGGGCCGCGTCCCACACCACGGCGCGCGACTCGACCCGCACCGGCGCCGCGTCGAGGCGCCGCAGCAGCTCGTGCCCGGCGGCGTGGCTCGGCGGCTCCGGCGGGTGCGCGCGCGCCGCGAAGCCCGCCGGCAGCTGCCGGAAGATCTGCCCGCCCGGACGCGCCCCTTCGTCGAGCACGACGACCGAGGCCCGGGGCGCGACCGAGGTCGCCACCGCCATGCCGCCGGGCCCGGCGCCGACGACGCCGACGTCGGCCTCGAGCACCGCGTCGCCGCGGTCCGCGCCCGCGGTCACGACGCACCTCCGGGCTCGACCGCCATGCCGTCCTGCACCTCGGTCATGCACGCGCGCACGACGGCGCCGTCGACGCGCACCAGGCACTCGTAGCAGATCCCCATGTTGCACAGCACGCCGCGCGGCGCGCCGTCCTTGCTGCTGCCGCGCAGCCGGCGCTCGCCCGCGGCCCACAGCGCCATCGCCACCGTCTCACCCGGCCGCGCAGCGAACGGCCGGCCGGCGAACGTGAACGCGATCGCCGCCGGCCGGTCGACGCCGTCCTGGCGCAGGTCGCGACCGTCGCGGGGCATGCTCACGCGCACCTCGCCGGTCGCGGCAGGTACGGCGCGGGATCGACCTCGCAGTCGCCGCCCGCCAGCTGCCGCGCGATCAGGTGGCCGGTGATCATCGACAGGCTGATGCCGAGACCTTCGTGCCCGGTCGCCAGCCACAGCCCCTGCAGCTCGGGCCACGGCCCGATCCACGGCGTCCCGTCGATCGGGTACGGCCGCAGACCGACCCAGGTGCGGACGATCGGCAGGTCGCGCAGCTGCGGCGCGTAGCGCGCTGCGCGCGAGAGCGACCGGTGCAGCAGCTCGCGGTTGAGCGTGCGGTCCATGCCGCGGAACTGACGCGTCGATCCGATCAGGCAGCCGCCGTGGGACTGCGGCTGCATGTTCACGGCGTGCGCGCCCGTGTCGACGTCGGTGCGGTGCGGATCGGCCTGCGAAGCACCGTGGGCGACGCGCAGGTAGGCCACCTCCAGCAGCTGCGTGCGGATCGGCGAGGCGTGGTGCGCGGTGATCGCCAGGTTGCCGGCGCGCGGCACGATCGGCAGCACGGGCAGGCCGGCCAGCGCGGCCACCGCCGGGGTCCAGACGCCGCAGGCGAGCACGGCGTGCGCGGTGGCGATGCGCCCCGCCGCGGTGCCCACCGCGACCACGCGGTCGCCGGCGCGTTCGACGGCCGTCACCGCCTGGCCCGGACGCACCTCCACGCGCGGGTTGGCGCGCATGGCCAGCCGCAGCATCGCGGTGCACGCCGTCATCGGCAGCACGACGCCGTCGCCCGGGTAGAACAGCGCCCCCGGCAGGTCGTCGGCGAGGCCGGGCTCGAGCGCGCGCAGCTGCCGCGGATCGAGCACCGAGGCCTCGTCGCCGCGCGCCGCGAACTGCCGCTGCAGCTCGCCCAGCAGCGGCAGGTCCTCGTCGCCGTCCGCCAGGTACAGCGCGCCGGTCGGGTTGTAGTCGAACGAGCCGAGGTCGCGGTACTCGTCGTGCAGCTCGCGCCACATGCGCACGCTGGCCGAGGTCAGCCGGTAGTGCTCGTCGTCGGCCGGCGTCACCATCAGGTGCCCCATGCACGACCCCGAGGTGGCGCCGGCGATCGCGCCGCGGTCGACCACGACGATGCGCGCGTCGGGCAGCGCCCGCGCCAGGTGCAGCGCGCACGCGCAGCCGATGATGCCCCCGCCGATGACGACGACGTCCGCCGACGACACGGTCACTCCTCGGCTTCGTCGGCGAACGGTTCGCGGTCGTGCCCGAGCTCGACGACCGGCGCCCTGGTGGTGGTCCGCGCCTCGGCGTGCACGTCGGCCCAGATCTCGTCGATGTCGACGCAGTGGCCGTCGCGCCAGCGCGTCCGCACGAAGTACGACTCCGACCCGAGCGTGCCTTCGCGCACCCGCGGCACCACCGCCGGATTCACGTACAGCGTGTCGTGCAGCTGACAGAAGCGCACGCGCTGCTCGCCGCGCGGGTAGACCAGCGAGTGGTGCATGTGTCCCGCCACCACCATCCGCACGCGCAGGCCGAGGTCCTGGATGCGCGGCAGCGCCAGCGCGAGGTCGCGGTCGCCCCAGTCGCCGCCGGGGCGGCCGAAGTCCTTGCCGTAGATGTCGTGCGGATCCTGCGACAGGCCGAGCGGGCCGTTGTGCGCGAGCACCACCAGGTCGCGGTGCTGCGCCCGCCGCGCCGCCTCGACGATCTTGGCCGCCGACTGCCGGTGCGTGTGGATGCCGTACAGGGTGTCGTAGAGCTCGGGGCTGCGCAGGCTCTGCCCGCCCCAGGAGAACGGCCGCGCGCCGATCACCGACACGCCGGCCTCCGGCACCTCGCGCACGCCGTACGCGAGGTGGTCGTCGCCGAGCACCTGCAGCATCTCCAGCAGCGCCGGCGTCGGCTTGCGCTTGGTGAAGCTCTCCCAGGCGTCGTGGTTGCCCAGCATCACGACCTTCGGCACCGACAGCGACGCGATCTGGCGCGCCATCTCGACGTCCTCGTCGCCGAGGTCGCCGACGAACATCGTCAGCGTCGGCCGCGCCCGGGCCAGGAAATCGGCGTCGAACGCGCGCCAGAAACGGTGCACGTCCCCGACGATCATCAAGGATGCGGTCGGCGAAGGGGTCATCGGGGCGCGATGCTAGCGGCACCCGCGCGGCATGCCACCGCGCGCGCGGATTCGCGGCGATCCGCGGCCGCGCAGCTTCCCGGGGCCAGCGCCGTCGCAGTATGGTCCGCTGCGTGGCACGCCTCGAATTGACCCTGCCCGCGCAGCTGCCGTTCGCGACCGAGCTGGACGTGCGGGTCACCGACATGAACTACGGCGGCCACCTCGGCAACGACGCGATGCTGAGCCTGATCCACGAGGCGCGGTTCCGCTTCTTCCGGCACCACGGAATGAGCGAACGCGACGCCGGCGGAGCGCGGCTGGTGCTTGCCGACGTGGCGATCGTCTACCGCAAGGAGGCGTTCGCCGGCGACCGGCTGCGGTTCGAGGTCGGGATCGGCGACACCGCACGCGTCGCCTGCGACCTGTGCTACCGCGTGACGCGCCCGGCCGACGCGCAGCTCGTCGCCGAGGCCAAGACCGGCCTGGTGTTCCTGGATCCGGAGACGCGGCGGCCGATCGCGGTCCCGCCGCGCGTCATGGCGCTGCGCGCGGAGCCGTCGTGAGCCGCGCGCGCGGGACCGCGGGCGCAGCGCTGCTCGCCGCGCTGGCGGGTTGCGCCGGCGCGCCGGTGGACCGCGGCATGCTCGGCGCGCTGCGCCCGCTCGCCGAGTTCCCGTCGCCCGAGGCGGTCCACGCCGCGCCGACGACGATCGGCTTCGGCGACGACGACCGCGGCTTCGCGCCGGGCGACGTCGCGATCTTCGGACTGGTGCTCGAGACGCACGGCGCGGTGCGGCGCTGGCTGGCCGAGATCGCGTTCGACCACGGCCCCGACGACGTGCGGACGATGCTCGGGGTCACCGTGAACGGGCAGCACGCCACGATCCCCAGCCGCGACGTCCACCTGCGCGTGCGGGTCAGCGACGCGGACGGCGCGCCGCTGCGTGAGTCGACGGCCGCGGTCGGCGACACGTTCCTGCGCACGGGCATCGTACCGGCGGCCGAGATGTCGCACCGCTACGGCTGGACCGACGCCAGCCCGCCGGCGGACCTCGACGAGGAGGAGACGCGGCTGCTCGCGACCAGCATCCTGGCGCTGCCGACGCTGTTCCGCATCGTCCAGGACAACGAGGCGCTGGCGCCGATCCTGTGGGACACCGTGTCGACGCCGTCGTGGTGGTCGGTCGTGACCAACCTCGGCGTGCGCGTCGGCATCCGCGCCGAGACCGACCAGGCGCGCTTCGACGGCCCCGACGTGCTCGGCTCCGGACCGACCTGCACGTTCCCGGTCACGATCTACGCCAACGACGAGCCGGCGCTGCTGTGCACGCTGCACGCGACCGACCCGCGGCCGCCGTTCCGCCTCGGCGCAGGCATCGTCGCCGCCGAGGCCGTCCACCCGACCGACGCCGGCCGCCGGTTCTCGATGCGGCTGCTGGCGGCGCGCCGCGGGTCGGACTGACGGCCGGCGCGGTCAGTCGTCCGGGCGGCGCCGCTGCGCCATGAACTCGGCGACCTCCGGCGAGTAGCCGGTCCGCGCCGGGTCGTTCGGCATGCCGTGGTCGAGCAGCGCGGCGGCGCACCCGATCCAGTCGCCGGCGTCCGGGTCGTGGTTGCGCGACGCCCACTCGAGCGTGCCGTTGACGTTGTCGCCGTGGCCGTGCCGCTCGTCCCAGCTGGCGCCGTGCGCGAGCAGCAGCCGCGTCATCTCGGCGTCGCCGCGGAACACGGCGAGGTTCAGCGCCGACGCCTGCCAGTCGCCGCCGCGCACCGCGATCGGCCAGCCGACCTCGACCATGGTCCGGACCCCGGGCAGCACCCCGGCGGCCGCGAGCGCCGGCAGCTGGGCCAGGTGCTCGGGCGCCAGCCGCCGCAGCAGGTCGGGGTGGTCCCGCAGCATCGCCTGCGCCGCCGGCGTGTCGCCGCGCGCGCACGTCGCGACGAACTCGTCCTCGAGCGAAAGCTCCTCCCCGGCGCCGGCCTGGCGCAGCAGCGCCGCCACGTCCGCGCGGCCGGACAGCAGCGCGTAGCGGAACAGGCTGACGCCGTGCAGCATGGCCCTCGGGTCGGCGCCCGCCGCCAGCAGCGCGCGGACGTGCCCGAGCGAACGGCCGCGGCGGACGGCCCAGAACAGCGCCGGCGGCAGGCCGGTCGAGGTGTCGTTCGGATCGGCGCCGCGCGCGAGCAGCAGGCGCAGGCCGTCGAGGTCGTCGAAGTCGAGCTTGTGGTGCAGCGCGTTGGTGCGTTCGAACCGGGCGCCGGCGTCGAGCAGCAGCTCCGCGCAGCGCGCGTCGCGCGTCGCCATCGCGTGATACAGCGACTCGCCGTCGTCGGGGTCGGCGCCGGCCGCCAGCAGCGCGGCGGTGAGCTGCGGGTCGTGGTTCTGCCCGGCCGCGCCGTACAGCGCGCTGAGCTGCGCCGACCCGGACTGCCACCGACGGTTCACGTCGGCGCCCGCGGCCAGCAGCAGCCGCGCCGACTCGCGCAGCCCGGCCGCGAACGCAGGCTCGCGCAGCAACCCCGAGAGCGCGACCGCGAGCAGCGGCGGCCGGTCGACGACGTCCCGGCACACGGGACAGGTCCAGACGATCGGCCGGTGGACCCATCCCGGGTCGGCAGCGATCGCCGCGCCGATCGCCGCCGCATCGCCGACGGCGCAGTGCACCAGCGGCCCGCCGCCGAGCGTCGCTCCGAACTCCGCCAGGACGCGCGCCGCCAGCGCCGGCCGCGGCGCGTCGGCGGCGACGCCGTACACCAGGGCCAGCCACCGGTGCAGCAGATGGCGGTCGTCGGTCTGCCGCGCGGCGACGTAGCGCCCGAGGTCGGCCCAGGACGAGAACCCGTGCTCGCGGGCCAGGCAGGACTGCGCGTCGTGCAGGCGCAGGTTCATGGCGCGCAGCTGTTCGTCGCCGCGTGTGCGGGCGGCGGGCAGGGCGGCGCGGAAGCGCGCGAACGCGGCGGGGTCCCCCGCCCGGTAGCGGCGCAGCAGCTCCCTGGCCTGTCGTTTCAGCTGGTCGAGATCGGGACGCGGTGGCAGTGTGGCCACTTCGGAACCTCCATGCATGTTCGCGCCGAGGGTCCGCAACGCCGGCTGCAGGAAGGTGTGAACGCGAACGCGACGTTCGGCAAGTGGGCTCTGCCCTGCCCGCGGACCCGGGCGCGTCTTGCACCGCGCGGCCGGATCGTAGGCGCGCGCGGGCCGCCCGCACAAGACGGCGGCGCGGCCGCTTGCGGCGCGGCGCGAAGGCACGGCGCCCCGATCGTCCCCGATCCGGCGATCGGCGTTGGCCCCGCCCCGGGTGCCGCTACGCTGCGCACCGCCTGTCCGTGTCCGAGCCATGCCAAGGGAGCCATCCATGCTGCGTGTGTCCGCCGCCGTAGTCGCCTTCGGCCTCACCACACTCCTCGTCGCCCAGCAACCGGGCGACGTCGGCCCGCGCGTGCGGCTGATCTACCAGGAGTTCGATCCGACCATCGCCGAACCGTCGGTGCCGCCGTCGCTGCAGAGCCGCGCCGCGGACCGGCTGTGGATCGTGCAGTTCGCCGGCCTGCCGACCGAGGCGGGCCGCGCCGCGGTGCGCGCCGCCGGCGCCGAGCTCCACGGCTACCTGCCCGACAACGCCTACGTCGTGCGCATGGACAACGACACCGCGAAGACGGTGGGCGCGCTGCCGAGCAGCCGCTGGGTCGGCCGCTACCACCCGGCCTACCGGCTCGAGCCGCAGCTCGTGGCCGACCACCTCGTCGGCAAGCTGCCGCCGGCGCAGCGCTACAACATCGTGGTCGTCGACAAGCACCGCGACAAGCCGGCGCTGGCGGCGGCGATCCAGGCGATGGGCGGCCGCGTCGACGACGAGCAGAGCGGCAGCCTGCTGTTCACCGTGACGCTGAACGGCGCGCAGCTGATCCGGGCCGCGGCCCTCGACCAGGTGCTGTGGATCGACCGCTGGACCCCGCCCGAGAACGACATGGACAACGCCCGCGTCCAGGGCGGCGGCAACTACGTCGAGCTGCAGGGCGGCTACACCGGCAGCGGCCTGAACGTCCACATCTACGAGGGCATCCAGGCCACGCACCCGGACTTCACCGGCGGCGCGGTCAACGTCCGCAGCGGCGGCGGCGCCGACACCCACGGCCACGCGACGGCCGGCATCGTGTTCGGCAACGGCAACAGCAACCCCGCCGTGCGCGGCATGGCGCCGGACTGCGACAAGTTCTTCACCCAGTACAGCTCCGTCACGACGTCGCGGTTCAACGTCGTCAACGAGCTGGTGAACATCCACGAGGTCAGCCACACGACGGCGTCGTGGGGCGGCGGCCTGACGCGCGCCTACACGTCGGTGTCGGCCGACGCCGACGACATCGTGTTCACGCACGACATCCCCTGGACGCAGAGCCAGAGCAACGCCGGCACCCAGGACTCGCGCCCCGAGGCCTGGGCCAAGAACGTGATCTCGATCGGCGGCGTCCAGCACTTCAACAACAGCAACCCGCTCGACGACTCCTGGCTGGCCGGCAACGGCAGCACCGGGCCGGCCGCCGACGGCCGCATCAAGCCGATCCTGTGCGCCTACTACGACTCCATCGGCACGTCGGACCGCACCGGCACCGACGGGTACTCGACCGGCGACTGGAGCTCGGGCTTCGGCGGCACCTCGGGCGCCACGCCGATCGTCGCCGGGCACAACGTGCTGGCGATCCAGATGTTCACCGACGCGATCTTCGGCAACACGCTGCGCAACCCCGGCGCGCTGTCGCGCCACGTCAACCGCCCGCACTTCACCACGCTGCAGGCGCTGCAGATCGTCAGCGCCCGGCAGTACGCGTTCACCGCCGGCAGCACCAACAACCGGCGCGAGCACTGCGGCTGGGGCTTCCCCGACCTGCAGCGCATGTACGACAACCGCACCAAGACGCTGCTGGTCGACGAGACCGAGGTGCTGGGCCAGGGCGAGACCAGCCGCTGGCTGGTCACCGTGGCGCCCGGCGAGACCGAGCTGAAGATCTGCATGGCCTACGCCGACCCGGCCGCCAACCCCGCCGCCGCCAAGACGCGCATCAACGACCTGTCGCTGCGCGTCGAGTCGCCGACCGGCGCGGTCTACTGGGGCAACAACGGCCTGCAGCAGGGCAACTACTCGGTCGCCAACCCGAACGCCGAGGACGACGTCAACACGATCGAGTGCGTGTTCGTGCAGAACCCGCCGGCCGGCACCTGGATCGTCGACGTGCGCGCCACGCTGGTCGCCGTCGACTCGCACGTCGAGACGCCCGAGGTCGACGCCGACTTCGGCCTCGCGGTCAGCGGCGGCACGGGCGTTCCCGCGGCCGCGCCGGTGTTCGGCTACTACCTCGACGGCGCTGCCGGCTGCCCCGGCTCGGTGCTGTCGTCGCCCGGCTGCGCCGCGCTCAACTCGGGCGGCGGCACGCTGTCCGGCGCCAACAACACCAACGAGTATTGCTACACGGTTCCGAACAGCGGCACCGTCACGGTGACGAGCTTCGACATCTTCACGAGCAGCAGGACCGGGAGCACCCAGACCATCCCGGCCCGCCTCTACGCCGACAACAACGGCGTGCCGTCGACCGCACCGATCGCCACGACGACGATGACGATCGGCCCCGCGTCGGCGTTCTACACCGCGACCCTGACGGTGCCCCAGCAGGTGACGGGGACCTACTTCCTCGGCCTGGACACCTCGGGCCAGACGGTGAACATCTCGCAGCTGACCGCCGGCGCGAGCGGCAGCGGGTTCTTCCGCGGCACGCCGCTGTCGGGCGGATGGTCCCAGTCCGGCACGGTCACGCGGCCTTCGTACCGGGTCAACTGCGTCCCGCAGTCGGTGACCCCGGCCCTCGGCCACGTCGGCGTGCCGGTCGCCAACGCGTCGTTCTCGCTGACGCTGGCGCAGGCGCTGCCGTTCACGCTCGCCGTCAACATGCTCGGGCTCAGCGACCAGGTCTACAACGGCACGCCGCTGCCGATCCCGCTGCCGGGCGCGCCCGGCTGCAACGTGCGGGTCGCCCTGGACCTGACGTTCCTGACGGTGACGGACGCCAACGGCACCAGCGGCGTGTCCCTGTTCGTGCCGGCCGACCCGAACCTGCTGGGCGTGTCGCTGTTCCACCAGTGGCTGGTGTTCGACCCGATCAACGCGCTCGGGATCGTCGTGTCGCCGTCGGCCAGCAGCCGCGTCGGCGAGCTGTAGCGGCGCGCGGGCGGCCGGGCCGGCAACGGCCCGGCTCGCGTCACGCCTCCAGCAACCCGTGCCGCACGAGCTTCTCGCGGTACGTCGTGCGCGGCACGCCGAACAGCTCGGCCGCGCGCGTGAGGTTGCCGCTCGCGGCCTCCATGGTCCGCTGCAGCGCCAGCTTCTCCTGCACCTCGAGGCGCTCCTTCCAGGTCAGGTTGGCCGGCATGGGCTCGCCGACGCCGACGGCGTCGTCGCCGGGCCGCGCGATCAGGTCGGGGCGCTCCAGGTCGAGGTGCGACGCGAGGATCGGCCCGCCGCCGGCGCGCAGCGCGGCGCCCTTGACGATGTGCCGCAGCTCGCGGATGTTGCCGCGGAACGGGTGGCGCACGAGGCGCGCCATCGCCTCGGGGTGCAGCTGCGGCACGTCGGACAGCCCGAGCTCCTCGGCGGCCTCGGTCAGGAACCGCCCGCTGAGCATCTCCAGGTCGTCCATGCGGTCGCGCAGCGGCGGCAGCAGGACCTCGAGCTCGCGCAGCCGGTAGTAGAGGTCCTCGCGGAACCGCCCGGCGCGCACCATCTGCTCGAGGTCCTGGTGCGTCGCGGCCAGGATGCGCACGTCGACCTTGATCTGCTTGCGGCCGCCGATCGGCGACACCACGCGGTCCTGCAGGACGCGCAGGATCTTGGCCTGCAGCTCGAGCGCCATGTCGCCGATCTCGTCGAGCAGGATCGTGCCGCCGTGCGCCTCCTCGAAGTGGCCGCGCCGGGTCTGCGCCGCGCCGGTGAACGAGCCCTTCTCGTGGCCGAACAGCATGCTCTCCATCAGCTGGTCGGGGATCGCCGCGCAGTTCACCGGCACGAACGGCCCCTTGCTGCGCCGCGACAGGTCGTGCAGCGCGCGCGCGACGACCTCCTTGCCGGTGCCGGTCTCGCCGCGCAGCAGCACGGTGTAGTCGGCCGGTGCGTACAGCTTGACCCGCTGGATCATCTCGGTGCACGCCGGGCTCTTGCTGGCGAGCGCGCGGTGGCCGGCCGCAGCGCCGCCGGCCTCGCTGACCAGCAGGTGCCGCACCAGCACGCGGTTGCCCAGCGCCGACGCGAGGATCCGGCTGACGAACGCGACGCGCTGCAGATCCTCGGCGGTCAGCACCGCGCCGTCGCGGGTGCAGTCGCAGTACATCACGCCGAGCACCTTGCCGAGCGCCTGCACCGGCAGGGCCACCGCCGCGCTGATGCCCTCGCTGCGCACGCTCTGGTACTCGCGCACGACCGGGTCGGCGGCGGCCAGCGGCACGTGCACCACGCGGCCGGTCTCGCGCACCTGGTTGACGACGGAGCGGCTGACGCGGAACGGCCGCCGGTCCTCGGGCCGGCTCAGATAGAAGGCGTCGCCGCCGTCGTCGTCGTCGCTGTCGAGCACGACGTGCACGCGGTCGGCGCCGGTCGCGCGCACGATCGCCGCCATCGCCGCGGCCACCATCTGGTCGGCGGCCTTCAGCCCCTCCAGGTGATCGGCCATCTCCATGAAGGTCTGGTACCAGGCGCCGACCGGCGAGCCGGGCGCGAGCGACAGCGTCGCCGGGTCGAGCTCGAGCGCGGTGCCCTCGCCGGCCTCCGGCTGGAACCGCAGCTTCACCAGCGCCGGGCCGACGTTCAGCACGTCGCCGTCGAGGAACGACTCGAACCGCGCGCCGACCGAGCCGGTCGCGCACCGCACCGGGAACGGCAGCCCGGGCTCGGCGCGCACGCGCAGCCGCCCCTGCGGGTCGACCGCCACCTCGAGCACGCGACCGTTCACCTCGGGGACCTCGAGGGTGACCTCGCACCCGGAATGAGGTCCACCCAGCCAGAAGGCCTCGGCCGCCACGTCCAGCTTCCGGAACCCGCTGCGATCGGTCACTTCGAGCAGAATGGGCATGCGTCGGATTTTCGCCGATGCCGAGCCATTTGGGGAGTGGGGGTGGCGGAAATCCGCCACCCGGAGGAAAGCGGCCCGGCCCTTTCCCCTCCCGTTTGATAGACTTGCGACGGCCACCCCCACCGCACACCACCCCCCGGGGCCGGCCTCTTTCGCCCGCCTCCGACCACCCCAACCCCCCGCCGATGAACCCGCCCGCGCCATCCCGGGGCCCCTCCCGGGACGACGACGCGCTGCTCCACTGCAACCTGGAGCGGACGGTGCTGCGCCGCGGCGACCCCCGCAGCGGCACCGCGGAAGTGCACAAGCTGCTGCTGCGCGGCAGCGAACTCGACGCCCAGCGCGAGTTCGACATCGGCGCCCGGCTGGCGGACCTCGACGTCGTCGAGCACCTGGGCGCCGGCCTGCACCAGGCGACCGGCCACCCGTTCGTCCGGACCCGTTTCCACGACGGGCAGGACCTCGGCGCGCTGGTGGCGCGCGGCGGCGCGCTGGCCGCGGCGGAGGCGTGCCGGCTGCTGCTGCCGGCGGCGCGGACGCTGGCCGCCATGCACGCGATGCGCACGGTCGACTTCCCGCAAGGCGTCTGCCACGGCGACGTCAAGCCGGCCAACCTGCTGGCGACGGCGACCACGACGCTGCTGCTCGACTTCGAGCACGCCGGCCCGGTGCTGCACGACGAGTGCCGCGGCACGCCGGGGTTCGCCGGCCCCGAGGCCGCGGTCGGCGCGCCACTGACGCCGGCGTTCGACGTCTACGGCCTCGGCGCCACGCTGCACTGGCTGCTGACCGGGCGCGCGCCGCGCAAGAACCTGCTCGCGGCCCAGGCTGCCGAGGTGCGGCTCCTGATCGACGGCTGCCTGATGCCGGCGCCGACGATGCGACCGAGCGCCTCGATCGTCGCCGAAGCCCTGGCCGAGCTGGCGCAGCGCCTCTGCGACGACCCGCTCGAGCCGGCGCGCGCGGCGCTGCTGGCCGGTGAACTCGACGCATGCCGCGCGCTGCTCGCCGCGACGTCGGCGCCCGACAAGGCGGCGCTCGCCGCGCTGCTGGCGCGACGCGAGCGCCTGCTCCGGCGCCGACCCGACCTGCTGGCCGCCGTCGCGGCCGCGGCGCCCGCGGTCGGGGACCCGCTCCCCGAGCCCGGCCCCCTGGCCGATCGCCTGCGCCTGCTCGCCGCGTTCACGCGCCGGTTCCCGCGCCACCCGGCGGCGATCGCCGCGACCAAGGCCGCGAAGGACCGCGCCGGGGCGCTGCTCGCGGCGGCGCTGCCGACGTTGTTCGAGCTGGTGCGCGCCGAGGAATTCCAGCGCGCCCAGGACCGGCTGCGCGATCTGCGCCGCCTCTGCCGCATCGCCCAGGCGCTGCCCGGCGTGCTGGCGGTCCCGGGCGACGGCGCCGCGCACATGCCGTCGCTGCTGCAGCGCTCGCCGGCCAGCTGCCTGCAGCAGGAGGAGCAGCGCCTGGCGACGGTCCAGCAGGAGCACGAGCAGCTGCTGGCGACCCTGCGCGCCGCCGAGGCCGACCTCGCGCTCGAGGACGCCGCCGCCGTGGTCGATCGCATCGGCGACCGCTTCGGCGGCACCTCCGAGGCGGTCGCTCGCCATCGCGACCGGCTGCACCGCCTGGGCTTCTACCTCGAGCGCATCGCGCGCGCGCGGGCGAACATCGACCGGCTGCACGAGCTGGTGCCCGACGAGGACCCGACCGACCTGCTGCGGTTCGTCGAGGAGTGCGCCGCGGCGGTCGCGGCGCCCGGGCCGGGCGACGCCGACGACGCGGCCGGGGCCGGCGGCGGCGCCATGGGCCTGCGCAGCCTGCACCTCGCGCTCGGCAACCTGCACGAGGAGTTCCCGGCGCTGCGCGAGCGCTCGGCGCCCGGCCGCGACAGCCTCGAGCGCATGCTGTGCGAGGTCACCGACGAGGCGTGGCAGCTGCTCGCCACCGCCGAGGAGAAGCTCGGCGTCGAGCCGGTGCCGGTGCGGCCGCTGCACGTGCTGCTGGGCCGGATCGACACGTTCCGGGCGCTGGAGGCGTTCGTCGACCGCCCGCAGCGCACGCGCAGCTCGCTGATGGACCGCATCGAGTGGCTGCGGCTGCGCCTCGAGCAGGCGCAGGCGACGCGCGACCGGCTCGCACGCGGCGCCGAGCAGGCGCTGGCGAAGGGCCACTGGACCACCGGCCTGTTCGACATGGAGCGCGCCGTCACCCACCTCGAGTCCGAGGACGACGGTGACCGCCAGGCCGAACGGCTGCGCAAGCGCCTCGCCGAGGCGCGCCAGCGCAAGGAGGAGATCGAGGCCGCCCTGCGCCGCAACCACGCGCTGCGCGCGCGCTACGTCGCGCTGCAGGACCAGCCGGACAGCACCACGGCCGACCGCCTGCAGGTGCTGCGCGAGCAGCGCGACTGCCTGCAGTTCCTGGCCATGCACGCGCCCAGGGAGCGCCGCAACCTCTACAACAAGGACCTGCGCGACGTCGAGCTGCGCGTGGCGCAGGAGCAGTCGCAGCAGGCCGAGGCCGAGATGGATCTGTGCGAGTCGCCCGAGGAGCGGCTGCGCATCGCCGCCGACGCCACGGGCGAGCTGGAGGCGTTCGCCACCACCTGGGAGCCCGGCGCCGAGCTGCCGGGTCGACTCAGCCGCCTGCTCGACCACTGGCGCCGCCGCCAGGCCAGCCTGCAGAAGGAGCACGTCGCCCGCGAGCGGCACGCGCGCCAGCGCCGCCGCCGCCGCTGGCTAGCCGGCGCCGCCGGCGGCGCGCTGGTGCTGCTGCTCGGCTGGGCGCTGAACACATGGTCCGGGCCGGCCCGCGCCGGCGCGCACCCGCTGGCCGCGGCGGCGCGCGCGCTGCCGACCGGTGCGCGCGCGGGTGCCGAGCGGCTGCTGCAGCGGGCGGTCACTGCCGAGAGCCGCCCCGGCGGCGACGCGCTGGTGCTGCTCGTCGAGGTCGAACGCGCGGTGCAGGAGTTCCTCGGCGACGCTGCCGGCGCGCGCGATCCCGGCGCGACATCGTTCGCGGCGTCGGTCTGGGCGCAGACCGTGGTGATGGCGCGCGCCCGCGCCGACGCGCAGCACGAAGGCGCGCGCGCCGAGTTCGAGCGCGCCGCCGTGGCCGCGACCGATCGGCTGCGCGACCTCGGGCTGCCCGAGTGAACGGCCCGGCCCGAGTCTCCAGGTTGGCGCCTCAGCGGCCGCGGCTGCCCACCGTCACCGGCAGGTCCAGGGTCGCCTCGCCGCGCCGCACCGTCACCGTGCACCGCTGGCCCGGGCGCAGCTCGCGCAGCGCCTCGGCGTAGCCGGCGACGTCGACGACCTCGACGTCGGCGAGCCGGACGATCACGTCGCCCGCCTCGATGCCGGCGCGGTCCGCGGCGCCGTCCGGCGTGACGTCACCGACCGCGCAGCCGGACACCTCGGCGCCGTAGTCCGGCATGAACCCGAGCCCGGGGCGGCCGTCGGGGTCGATCGGGGCGTCGGCGACGGCGACGGGCGGCGCCGGCGGGGCGGGGTCCTCCGCGGCCGCCTTCGCCGGTGTCGGCGTCGCCGCCGCCGGCCGTTCGGTGCGCGCCGGTTCGGCCGCGGCCGGGATCTGCAGCACGTAGTCCGCCAGCGACGGCGCCGATGCCGTGGTGCCCATGTGCTCGGCCCGGACCTCCTCGACGCCCAGGGTCAACACCGCCAGCTCCGGCATCCGCCCGGTCACGCGCGCCACCGTGCCCATCCGGTGGTCGCTGTGGAAGTGGCCGCAGAAGTGCACCACCAGCGGCCGCCGGCCGTCCGCATGCGCGCGCTCCAGGCGGTTCGTGATGCTCTCCGCCATCGTGTCGTCCTTGAGGCACTGGGCCTCGTAGTAGCGCCACATCTTGGCGTCGGCGTCGTCGCCGCCGGTGCCGATGTGCCCCTCCATCTCGGCGCGGAACGCGCGCCAGTAGTCGTCCTCCGGCGTCGTCACCGACCGGGCCACGTCCGGCGTCCGCTCCAACGCCGCGAGGCCGCGTTCGCCGACCGCACGCGTCGCCGACCGCGGCGCGTTGGCGGCCAGCACCTCGAGCCGGTTGGCGCGCGCGAACTCGATCACCGGCCGGTAGCTCTGCCGGTAGTTGGACCACGGGCGCGCCCTTGCCAGGAAGTCACTCTCGTCGACGTCCCCCAGCAGGTACTGCCACAGCACCGGCTGCACGTCGCGTTCGAACATCTCCATGCTGACGATCACGTCGGGCCGGTGCGCGTGCAGCGCCCGCAGGATGCGCCAGTGCGCCGCGTGCACGGCCGGGGTGTCGTGCTTCTCGCCGAGCACCACGACGTCGGCCGCGGCCAGTTGGTCGATCATGCGGTCGAAGTCGACCTCGGCGGCGTCGAACGGCGTGACGAAGCGCGTCGGGGTCGCGCACGCACCGAGCGCGGCACAGAGCACCGCGCACAGCGCCAGCGCGACGCGGCCACGAGGCCGCTGGAACGGGATCGGGCGGGTCGGCATCGGCCCATCTGACCCCCACGCACCGGCCGGTGGCAAGTGGCCGGCCATGCGCCCGGACGGATGCCGCGACCGCGCGCGTGCTGTTTCTCGCCGCCGCATCCGTAGGATGCCCCGCCGATCCATGAAGCTCACGACCTGGAACGTCAACGGCCTGCGCGCGCGCCTGGTCCACGTCATCGACTTCCTGCGCGAGCAGCGCCCCGACGTGCTGTGCCTGCAGGAGACCAAGGTCGTCGACGAGGGCTTCCCGGCGGAGCCGCTCGAGGACGAGGGCTACAACATCGTCCACTTCGGCCAGAAGAGCTACAACGGCGTCGCGATCCTCGCCCAGCGCCCGATCGAGGACGTCGTCTACAACCTGCCCGACGACGACGACGGCGCCGAGCGCCGCGTGCTCGGCGCCACGATCGGCGACCTGATGGTGCTCGACCTGTACGTGCCCAACGGCCAGGACGTCGGCACCGACAAGTACCGCTACAAGCTCGACTGGTTCCGGCGGCTGCGCGCGTTCCTCGACGCGCGCTACGCCACCGACGAGAAGGTCGCGCTGGTCGGCGACTTCAACGTCGCCCTCGAGGACCGCGACGTGCACGACCCCGCGGCGTGGCACGAGCGCATCCTGTGCTCGACCGAGGAGCGCGCCGCGATGCGCTCGCTGCTGGCATTCGGCCTCGAAGACCTGCTGCGGCGTCACCACGAGGAGAGCGGCATCTGGACGTGGTGGAACTACAAGGCCGGCTCGGCCCAGAAGGACGAGGGCCTGCGCATCGACTACGTGCTCGGCAGCCCGCCGCTGGCCGAACGCTGCACCGACGTGATCGTGCACCGGGAGATGCGCACCCGGAAGGCACCGAGCGACCACGCCCCCGTCACCGCGGTGTTCGAGGACTGACCGCGTGGCCGAACCGTGCATCGTGGCGCAGGGGCTCGGCCGCGCGTTCGGCCAGAAGTGGGCCGTGCGCGGGCTCGACCTGGCGATCGGCGAGGGCGAGCTGTACGGGTTCCTGGGCCCCAACGGCGCCGGCAAGACCACGACGATGCGCATGCTGACCGGCATGCTGCGCCCCAGCGAGGGCGCCGTCCGCCTGTGCGGTCTGGACCCCGCGCTCGACGCGGCGGCCCAGAAGCGCATCACCGGCTTCGTGCCGGACACCCCGCCGCTCTACGACTACCTGACCGGCCGGCAGTACGTCGCGCTGGTCGCGAGCCTGTGGCGCGTCGGCCGCCGCGAACGCGACGAGCGCATGGCGCGGCTCGTGCACACGCTCGGCCTCGACGACGTGCTCGACGAGCTGTGCCGCGGCTACTCGCACGGCACGCGCAAGAAGATCCACACCGCCGCCGTGCTGTGCACCGCGCCGCGCGTGCTGCTGCTCGACGAGCCGACGACCGGCCTCGACCCGCGCAGCGCCCGCGCGCTGAAGGATCTGCTGCGCGACGAGGCGCGCGGCGGCACCACGATCCTGTTCAGCACGCACGTGCTCGACGCCGCCGAGCAGATCTGCGACCGCGTCGGCATCCTCGCGCACGGCCGCCTGCAGGCCGAGGGCACCATCCAGGAGCTGCGCGCGCAGCGCGGCGACGGCTCCCTCGAGGACATCTTCCTGCGGCTGACCGGGGCGGCGGCGGACGGCTCGTCCGAGTCCGGATCGGCGGAGACCGACGCGGGGACCGGCGATGCACCTGTTCGCGGCTGACCTGCGCGCGCTCGCCAACAGCACGCGCGCCGACGGCCGCGCGTCGCTGGTGGCGCGGCTGCTGCCGCCGGCGCTGCTGGCGCTGATGCACTGGCTGCTCGGCGGCCTGCTGCTGCAGCACCGCGAGCTGCTGCGGCTGCTGCACGAGGGCGGCGACCCGATGCGCTACCTGTTCGCGCACGCGCTGGCGTCCGGGCCGGTGGTCGCCTCGTGGATCGGCTTCGCGCACGCGCAGCGGCAGCTGTTCGAGGCACCCGAGCTCGAGCTGTGGCTGGCGGCGCCGATCGCGCGCGGCCGCGGCGCCGTGCAGGTGCTGCTGCGCGCCGCCGGGCTGGCGCTGCTGTGGACCGCGGCGCTGTCGCTGCCGCTGCTGGTGCAGCTGCTGCGGGCGGCGCATGCGCCGCCGATCGCCTATCTCGCGGCGCTCGTCGCCCTGCCGGCCGTGGTGCTGCCGCCCCTGTGCGGGGTGATCGCCGCGCAGATCGCGATGATGCGCCTCGCGCGCGGCCGCCTGAGCCGCGCGCTGCTCGGCGCCACCGCGGCGCTCGCCGCGTTCGGCTTCCCGGTGTTCCTGCTGGCGCAGGTGTTCGGCGGCGGCACCGACAGCGCGCGCGACCTCGCTGCCGCCGCCGGCGACGGCGAACGCGGCCACCGCCTGACGGCGTTCGCCGCCGACTTCGTGCGCGGCTGCGCCGACGGCACCGCGGGACCGGCCGACCTGCTGCCGGTGCTGCTGCCCGCGGCGGCGGCGCTGGTGCTGGTGCTGCTGCTGGCGCCGCTCCACCCCACCGCGGTGCAGAACCACCGCCTGGCGCGCAGCGGCAAGCCGGGCCGACGCGCGCGCTGGCCGGTCTCGCCGCTGGCCGTGATCCGACGCAAGGAGCTCGCGCAGCTGCTGCAGCAGCCCGGCGCGATGCTGCACATGATCCTGGTCGGCGCGATGGTGCACGTGTTCGCCGCGCAGGGCACGTTCGTGCGCGAGCTGTTCCAGACCGGCGGCCTGCCGGCCCACGTGCAGCAGTGCGCGGCGATGCTGACGCTGTGGTTCGTCGCGGTGCTGATGCTGCTGTACACGCACATGGGCCGACTCGCCGCCGCCGACGGCGCGCAGTGGCCGCTGTACCTGCAGTCGCCGGTGGCGCCGACGACCCTGCTGGCCGGCAAGCTGCAGGTGATCGGCGCGCTGCTGCTGTGGCCGCTGCTGGTCGCCGGCTGGGCCGGCGCGCAGTGGCTCGGCGCCGGCAGCGCGGCGCTGCTGCGGTTCGCGCCGCTGGCGCTGGCCGGCAGCCTGGTGGCGCTCGCGGTCGTCGCCGCCGTCGGCACCTGGCCGTGGCTGGTGCGTGCCGAGGTCGACGGCCGGCTCAACCAGGGCTCGCGCGGCCTGGTCGGGTCGCTGGTGCTGGTGTTCGCGTTCTACTTCGCGCTCGCCCCGGGCCTGGTCGCCTGGATGCTGCTGCTGGGTCACACCTCCGGCCACTCGGCGGCGGCCACGGCGGCGATGGTCGACGAGCTGTGGCCGTCGATCGTGCTCGGCGCGCTCGGCTTCGGCGGCGTGCTGCTGGCCGCGGCGGTCGGGCTCAGCGCCCGCAACTACCGGCGCCTGCTGCGCCCGCGCTGAGGCGAGGTCCTCCCCCATCGGGATCCGGCAGGGATTCGGCGTCCGTACGCGGCAAGCTCGTTCCCCTACTGCTGTGCAGGTCCACCAACAGGCAATGAGTCACTCCGGACGGGTGCCGTGGCGGCCGCCCGGCACGGGAAATGCGCAGGACCCGCACCCCGGCGCGGTACCCGGGCGCACTCCGGTACTATGAGCCGACGATGTCCGCACCCGCCCGCCCGCGCTCCCACACAGCACTCGCCGCGGCCCTGGCCCTGGCCGCCGCTGGCGCCGGTGCCGAGGCCACGGCCCAGGACGACCTGCGCGACGTCGTCCACCTGCGCAACGGCAAGGAGGTGCGCGGCCGCTTGGCGCAGCCGTTCCAGGCCGGCGAGGTGCTCGTGGTCCAGGGCGGCAAGCGCGTGCGCCTCAAGGCCGAGGACGTCGAGCGCACCGTGACCGTGGCGGCGGCGGTGCGCGAATTCTGCGAGCGACGCCTCGCCATGCGCCAGAGCCCGCGCGCGCAGTGGTTCCTGGTCGAGTGGGCCCGCGCCCGCGGCCTCGAGCACCTCGCCCGCCTGCAGGCGACCTGGCTGGTGCTGCAGACCGGGGACGAGCGCGCGCACGAGTTCCTCGGCCACAAGAAGAAGGACGACCGCTGGCTGTGGCGCCACGAGGACCGCTGGTACGACCTCGACCAGCTGCGCACCGTGCTGGTGCGCGAGCCGATGCTGCTGCAGGGCGAGCGCTTCGCCGTGCGCTGCGAGGGCCACCTCGACGCGAACGTCGACGCGCTGTTCGACCTGGAGCGCCTCGGCGTCTGGTGGATGGACAGCTACGGCCACGACCTGCTGCTCGACGAGGTGCTGGCGCCGATCGAGGTGCGCGTCGCGCGCGACGCCACCGAGTTTCCCAAGTGGGGCTTCCGGCCGGTGCCGTTCTACACGCCCGCCCCGCACGGCGACGTGGTGCAGACGTTCTACGCCGGCCCGGATCCCGTGCGGCCGCGGCTGCTGTTCGCGGCGGCGATGCAGGGGCTGCTGTACCACACGATGATCGGCAGCGTCGACCCGCGCGACGAGCGCGACCGCGTGTGCCCCTGGCTCGAGATCGGCGTCGGCATGCTGGCCGAGGAAACCCTGCAGGGCGACCCCGGCTTCGCCGCGCCGGGTCCGCCGCGCGCGCAGGACCTCCAGGCGCTGCAGGCGCTGGGCCGCGACTACCGGCTGACGCACCTGCTGCACCTGCCGATGTACGGCGGCTTCTACCTGATGGACGACACGCCCACGGCGATCAACTGGAGCGCCGCGGCGATGTTCGTGCAGTTCCTGCTGCAGAGCGACAACATCCCCGACACGCGCGCGCCGTTCCTGGCCTACGTGCGCGCCGCGCTGCGCGAGCGCCAGGGCGACAGCAGCTCGCTGTTCGATGCGACGATGGGACGTCGGGTCGAGGATCTGGAGCAGCCGTTCCGCAAGTGGCTCGAGAAGCAGGCGGGGTACTAGAAAGACCACTGCCGTGCCCAGGCAGCGCCTCAGCGCGGCCAGTGCCCAGCGGCGCGTCAGCGCCGCGGTGCCCAGCCGTGCGTAGCGCGCCGGTGCCCGCGCGCGCGAAGCGCGCGCTGGGTTGGAGTGCGCATTCGCGCCGAGCCCCGCGCGCCCCGCGATGCCCCTCGCCTCTGCTTGCCTCCACGCACGCAGCGCGCGCGGGTGCGCTGGCGCAATCCCCACCCTCGCACCAGCCCGCGCTTCGCGCGGGCGGGCACCGGCCGCGCTGCGCGCGGCCTGGGCACGGGCACGGGCACCGGCGCGCTGCGCGCGCCTGGGCACGGGCGCGGGCGCGGGCGCGGGTGGGCGCAGCCACCCACGGGCATCGCGCGAGCTATCCTTCCCCACGGTCTCATTCCGAGACCACTCCCCGCTCTCTCCAACGATGGCCGAACGCCCCCATGGCATCGGCGCGGCGCTCGCGACCGCTCTGCTGGCGCCGTTGCTCGCGCAGCTGCTCGCGCCGCCCCTCCATGCCCAGGAGCCCGGCAACCACGCCGGCTTCGGCGCGACGTATCGGCAGTTCGACCTGCGCGCGGCCACCGGCAACGCGACGCACCTCGGCTGCTGCGACCTCGGCGGCGTCACCTGGATCAGCGCGCGCGACCCGCTGCGCCAGGGCAACCACGTGCTCTACGCGCTTGACGGCAACGGCGCGGCGACGGCGACGATCGCGCAGCCGGCCGCGCACGCGTCGAGCCTGTTCGGCATGCGCGATCTGTGCACCGACGGCGCGGCGATCGCCGGCGGCAGCGAGGCCGGGATCACGATCGTGACCCCGCAGGGCGCCCTCGCGACGACCTGGGACGGCCACCCCGTACCCCAGCAGCCGATCGGTGGCGCGATGCTGCAGCAGCTCGGCGTGCCGCGCGGGCTGTGCTGGGACGGCAAGGCCGGCGGCGGCGCCGGCCGCTTCTACGCGGTGAACTTCGGCTCGCCGATCGTCGAGTTCGACCTGCAGGGCAACGTGACCGCCACGTTCGCCAACCAGGGCTGGAGCGGCACCGGCCTCGCGCTCGACGCACGCACCGGCAACGTCTGGATCGACGCGTGCCCGATCGGCTGGCTCGGCGAGCTGGACCGGCAGGGCGGCAGCTGGCAGCCGACCGGCCGGCGCATCGCCCGCGCGGTGCCGGGCGCCGAGGGCGGCGGCCTCAGCGAAGCCGCACCGCAGGCCGGCCGGCACGCGCCGTGGCCGAGCGAGCTGCTGCTCGCGAACGTCAACCAGCGCGGCAACGACGTGCTGGCGGTGCAGCGCGTCGACCTGTGGAGCGGCCGGCGCGGCGCCGACGAGGTGCGCCTCGAGATCGGCACGGGCCTCGGCCCGATCGGCGCCGATCTCGCGCGATTCGGCGCGCTCGACACGCTGCACCTGCAGCTGGTCGACCCGACCGGCGCGCACCTCGGCGCGCCGGCCTGGATCCTCTGGAACTTCCCGCCCGAGGCATGGACCGACGACGCGACCGACCTGTCGGCGCTCGGCCTCGGCCTCGGCCTGCTGCCCGAGCACCGCACGCACAACCCGTTCTCGCTGCAGCCGGCGCCGATGCTGTTCACGCTGGCGCTGGGCATCGGCGCCGCGATCGCGCTGCCGCTGGACCCGATCGTCGGCGTGCCGCCGGACCTGCTGCTGAAGGCGCAGGCGATCTGGTTCGACCCGACCGCGCCGCACGGGCTGGTGTCGACCAACGAGGCGCACTGGCTGGGCGGCCTGCCGCAGACAGGGGTGCTGGTCGAGGCGGTCGGCGCCGACGACGCGGCGCGCGACCCGACGCGCGCGTTCTGGACCATCCGCCACGACGGCGGCTGCGCCCCGATCCGCAGCGTCACCCTCGACTGGGGCGGCGCCGCAGCCGCGGGCGTGCACCCGTGCTGGTTCGACCTCGAGCAGACCGTCGGCGACGGCCGCCCCGACGGCGGCAACGGCGCCGGCGCGTGCCAGGGCACGTTCCGCGGCGGCAGCGACGTCGCCACCGGCCTCGACTATGCGTTCGCCGCCAATCACCGCGCCGCGTGCGCGGCCGGCGCCGCCAACGCGGGCTTCACGCTCGACCGCGGCGCGCCCGACCGCGCCGAGCAGTTGACCTTCCGGTTCGTCGGCGCCGCGTTCGGCCCCGGGCAGGCGCTGGGCTTCGACTGCGACACGGACGGCGGGGGCGGCGCCACGGGCGCGGCGATGCAGGGGCTCGCGGTGCGCGTGGAGCTGACCGACGGCAGCGTGCGCAGCGGCGTGCTCGCGCGCGATCCGTACCGGCCGCTGCGCGCGTTCGCCCGGCTCTGAGCGCGGCGGGGCCGAGCGGAACGCGATATCCTGCGCGCACCATGTCGTTCGAGAAGAAAGAACGGATGCGGCAGCGCTACCAGAAGCAGCTGCGCCACCTGCGCACGCGCGAGGAGGAGCAGCAGCTCGACGAGGCGCGCAAGGCCCGGCGGCAGCAGCGCCGCGGCGGCCGGGACCAGGGCGACGGCGACGCGGAGTTCGAGAAGATCCGCCGCGCCGAGCCGGCGCTCGGCCGCACGCCGAAGGCCGCGACGTTCACGCCCAACGCGGCCGAGCTGCGCGGCACGATCGTCTGGCTCGGCAAGGGCCGCGCGCGCGTCCTGTGCGCCCTGGGCGAGCGCACCGCCGTGCTGGCACCCGAGCTGGCCCTGCGCCAGCAGACCGACGTCGCCGTCGGCGACGAGGTCGTGCTGCACGAACGCACCGGCGCCGAGCCGTTGCTCGCGGCCGTCGGCCCGCGCCGCAGCGAGCTCGCGCGCCAGGACCCGCAGAACCCGAACCGCCGCCGCGTGCTCGCCGCCAACGTCGACGTCGCCGTGCTCGTTCTCACTGCGACCCAGCCGCGCACCGGTCTGATCGACCGCCTGCTGCTGGCGCTGCAGGGCAGCGGCGCCGAGCTGCTGGTCTGCGTCAACAAGTGCGACCTCGACCACGACGCCACCGCCGCGCGCGCCGCGCTGCAGCCGTACGACCTGCGCGGGCTGCCCGTGGTGTGGACTTCGGCGACCCGCGGCGCGGGCATCGACGACCTGCACCAGCGCCTCGCCGGCCGCTGCGCCGCGTTCGTCGGCCACAGCGGCGTCGGCAAGTCGACGCTGCTGAACGCGCTCGACCCCGACGGCGCGCGCGCCACGTCCGCGGTGCGCGAGAGGGACCAGAAGGGCCGCCACACCACGTCCGCGTCGCACCTGCGCGCGCTGCCCTGCGGCACGCGCCTGATCGACACCCCCGGCGTGCGCGCGTTCGGCCTGTGGGACGGCGCCGGCGACGCGGCGATGGCGTTCCCCGACGTGCTGGCGCTCAGCGGGCACTGCCGCTTCCGCGACTGCTCGCACGTGCACGAGCCGGGCTGCGCGGTGCGCGCGGCGGTCGACGAGGGGCGGCTGGAGGCGGCGCGCTACGCGGCGTTCCGGCGGCTGGGCGGCGGCGATTGAGTCGCGCGCCTCACCCCCGTCAGTTCGCGAACAGCCGCGTCTCGAGGTTCGACATCAGGAAGCTGCCGGCGGTCGCATCCAGCACCGCAGCCTGACCGAAGACCGGTGTGTCGACCCACGGCACGAGGCTGCCCGGCAGGGTCACCGCGAACATGCCCGCGCTGTCGAGCGTGGCGGCGAGGACGTAGGACGAGGCCGGCAGCATGACTTCGCCGAGCGCGATCGGCCCCAGGTCGACCGCGGACGGCGGAGTCGTGTCGAAGGCCATGAGCAGAGGCGCCCCGGGGAGGTGACCGCTCAGGGTCACGGTGACCGGACTCGTGGTCGCGATCTCCTCGCCGGGCAGCATCGTGCCGCCGACGCTCCGAACGGGCAGCACGTCCGGGACCTGCGCGAACTGCGGCGGCGAGACGATCGACACGTTGCCGTGTACGACGCCCTGCGTCGTCGCGTCGGCAGCGATGGTGGGAGCAAAGTAGGACGCGGTAAGCCCGCCGTACATCACCGTGCGGGCGCCGGCGATCCGGACGCTGGAGGCCGTCAGCACGAGTGCAGGGTGTGGGGAATACGAAGGCCCGATGCAGCCGCCGAAGGCACCTCCCGGAAAGAAGTAGGCATCCACGCCACCGACTGCCCGGCAATCGTGCAAGAGCAGCCTGGCATTGTTGGCGACGAGCGCCGACGAGCTCGAGTAGCTGCTGCAACCGTAGACGACGTAGCCGTAGTTGGGGGCGCTGAACGAGGAGCCGTTCGCGACCATCGTCGAACCACTGCGAATCTGCGTCGGCCCGCAGGAGCTTCGACTCACGACGACATGCGACCCATTGGCAATGTCGATGGACAGGGAACACGAGGCGATCGCCACATTGCTGTTGTCGATGACCACGCCAGCGCTCATGGCCAGGCCATGGAGGGCGAACACCGAACCGGGTGGGACGGCACCGATGGACGCTCCGAGACACTGCGGTCGCACGGCGCCTTCGCCGCGGATGGTCAGGGCCTTGCCGTTGACCGTGAACTGGCCGTAGATGCCGAGGCTCGTCGCGGCACGCACGAGGATCGTGTCCCCATGCGCGGCCGCCGCCACCGCGGGCGGCAGGTCCGTGAAGTTCGTGCCGGGTCGACCATCCCGGTCGACGACCCACGGGCTCTGCGGAGCTGCAGCGAGCAGCGTGGACAGGATCAACGAGAACACGGAAACCTCCTTCAGGTCGTAGCCTGCTCGATCCGGTCTCCCACGCTGCCGATCCTACCCGAGCGGGCACGACCGAGCGACCACCCGATCACAGATCGACCGCGATCTCCTCCCCCGACCGCTCCACCCGCACCGCCGCCTGCTGCCGTTCGTCGTCGAACCGCTGCACCACGTAATCCCCCGGCCCGCAGTTCGCGAACACCGCGGTCCCGTCCTCGTCGGTCTCCGCCGTCGACAGCACGCGGCCGCCGCGGCGCAGCACCAGCATGACGCCGGCGGCGCCGTCGCCGCCGACCTCGACGCGGATCGTCGAGCCGCGCTCGAGGCGCACCTGCAGCGGCTCGGCGCCGAGCACGTCCTGCGGCAGGCGCAGCGGCACGACGCGCGCGGCGTAGCCGGGCGAGCGCACGACCAGCGACGCCGCCGCAGAGGACACGCCGCGCACGCTGAAGGCGCCGTCGGCGGCGGTGTGGTTCTGCGACTGGTAGACCTGCAGATCGCACTCCTCGCCGAGGAACACCTCGGCGCCGGCGACCGGCGCGCCGGCCTCGTCGACGACCCTGCCGCGCAGCGTGGCCCCGGGCTCGAACAGCAGTTCGCCGAGCGCGTGCTCCTCGCCGGCGGCGAGGTCGAGCTCGCGCACCACCGGCGCTTGGCCTTCGCACCAGAACGTCACGCGCGACCGGCCGGCCGGGAACAGCGGGTGGCGCAGGCGGCCGGCCTGCAGCTCGATCCAGCGCGCGGTGACGCGGCTGTCGTCGCCGTCGCCGCGGGAGATGCGCAGCAGCACGCCGGACGCGGTGCGGCGGCCGGGCAGGCAGACGACGCTGCCGGAGATCGTGCAGTTCGGCGGCGCGTCGATCGCGACCTCGACCTCGTCGGTGCCGAGCGGCACCGGCACGACGCGCACGCCGGTGTCGTCGCCGAGGCCGATCTGCAGCTCGACGGCGCGCGACGGCGCCTCGAGCACGAACGCGCCGTTGCTGTCGGTCGACACCGGGTTGCCCTGCTCGCCGCGCACCAGCACGAGGGCGCCTTCGACCGGCTGCTCGTCGAGGCCGCGCACGACGCCGCGCACGGTGCGCCCCGGCGGGAACTCGAGGTCGATCTCGGCCGGCCGCTCGGGCGTCACCGCGGTGTCGGGGCCGAGCTGGATCGGGAACGTCGAGAACCGCGCGCGCACGGTGTACTGGCCGGGCGGCAGGTCCTGCAGCTCGTAGCGGCCGTCGAGGCCGGTCACCGCGGTGATGCCGAGGCCCAGCGCGACCACGCCGACCTGCGCGCCGGGCAGCGGCCGGCCGCCGCGGCGGACCTGGCCGCGCACGCGGCAGCCGCGCGGCAGCTGCACCGGCTCGGCGGCCATCACCTCGCCGCACGCCGGCACCTCGACGCTGAACTTGTGGTTGCCGTAGCCGGGCCGCACGACGCGCAGGTCGACCGGCCCCGGCGGCAGCCCGGCGATGCGGAAGCGGCCGTCGCGGCCGGTGACCGCCAGCAGCGGCTCGGGTTCGCCGCCCGTCGAGCGCGTCAGCTGGTCACCGAACTTGGTCAGGTGGAAGTCGAGCAGCGCGTTGCCGGCGCGGCGCAGCCGCTGCCACACGAGGTCGGCCTGGCTCGCCGACAGTCGCGCGCCGGCGATCGGCGCGCCGCCCTGGTCGACGATGCGGCCGGTCACCACCGCCGGCGCCGACACCTCGAACTCCAGCACGGTGCCGTTCTCCTCGATGCGCACCTGCTGCGCGCTGGTGCCGGTGGCGAACACGCACTGGCCGTCGGCGACCGACAGCGACGCCCAGCCCGGCGTCAGCGACCGTTCGAACGCGAAGGTGCCGTCGTCGCCGACCACCGCCGACGCCAGCTCGTCGACCGAGCTGCGCAGCGTGAGGTGCGCGCCGCGCACCAGCGCCGGGTCCGCAGCCGCGAGCCGGCCGCGCACCGTCGAACGCGGCGGCAGGTCGACCGCCAGCGGCGTCGGCTGCGGCCCGACCACGAACGTGCGCACCGCCGTGCCGAAGTCGCGGTGTCGCACCTCGACGCGCAGGATGCCGCGCGACAGCCCGGCCAGCCGGAACCGGCCGTCGGCGTCGGTGCTGGCGGTCGCCGGGTCGTTCTGGCCGAAGTCCTGCCCGGGCGGCAGCGCGCGCACGACGGCGTCGGCGATCGGCTCCTGCGTCGCGGCGGCGACGACGCGGCCCTCGAGCGACAGCGCCGGCAGCGAGAACCGCAGGTCGAGCATGCTGCGGTCGGCGCCGACGACGACGTTCGACAGCACCGCCGGTTGCCAGATGTCGTGCCTCGCCACCACGCGCATCGCGCCCATCGCCACGTTGGGGAAACGGAATCGCCCGCCGGCGGTGGTCTCGGTGGTCCGCACCATGCGGAAGTCGGCCAGCGTCGACTCCAGCGCGACGCGCACGTTGCCCATCGGCAGGCCGCCGTCGTTGGTGACGATGCCCTGCACGTCGAAGCCGCGTTCCAGCCGCAGCACCAGCTCCTGCAGCGACGGCGGCGCCTCCTGCAGGCCGCCGGCGAAGTCCTGATGCCCGAACCCGACCAGGAGGTTGGGCGCGCGCTCGACCGGGAACTCGAACCTGCCGTTGGCGCCGGTGATCGCCGTATCGATCTCCTCGCGCCGCCACTCGGGCCACGCCGACACCTGGCGGTACAGCACGACCGTCGCCACCGCCGCCGGCCGGCCGTCGGGCAGTTCGACGACGCCGCGGACGCGGGTGCCCGCCGGGTCCTGACCGCCGGGCTGCGCCAGCACCGGGTCGACGGTCGGCAGCGTCACCGCCTCGACGTTGCGGCGCGTGGCCGGGACCGCGTCCTGCGCCGCCGGCGACGCCGGCTGCTGCCGGACGCGGTCGGCGTCGCGCAGGAACCACCACACCAGCGCCAGCACGCAGCCGAGGACGACGGCGCCGACGACCAGCGAAAGGTTGCGGAAGCGCCGGTACGGGTTCATCGCAGCAGCCCTCGGAACGTCGCCAGCAGCTCGCCGATGCGCGCGCGGGCCGGCAGCGGCGCGTCGCCCTGCGCGGCCTCGCACTCGCGCACGATCGCCGCCAGCGCCGCGTCGCGATCGCCGGCGTTCTGCACCATCGCCATCGCGTCGTCGAGCACGGCCTCGACGTCGCCGAGCCGCAGCGACGCCACCATGCGGCAGCGCAGCGCCGCCGGATCCTCGGCCTCGTCGCGCACCCACGCGTCGGCCAGGCCGTGCGCGCGCGGCGACCGCGCGGCGAGGTGCAGCAGGGCGGCCGTTCGGCGCATGCCCGGCAGCCCGGGATGATCGGCGCGCAGCGTCTCGAACCGCGGCAGCAGCTGCTCGACCAGCGCCGGCGGCGGCGCGATGCGCTGCAGCACGTCCCAGGCCGCGAGCTGCTGCGTCGGCGACAGCGGCTGGCCGCCGCCGGTGATCATCGGCACCGTCGCTTGCGGGCGCTCGAGCAGCTGCGCGGTGCCGAAGCAGCCCTGCAGCGCCGACTGTGGGTGCACGCCGTGCTCGGCGACGACGCGCAGGCGGTCGAAGATGCCGCTGGTAACCGAGGTCTCGCCGAGCCGCGCGACCAGCTCGCCGGTCAGCCGTTCGATCTCGGCGGCCCGCCCGCTCGGCGTGCCCGCCGGCACGGTCTCGGGCGGCGACCGGTCCAAGTAGCGCAGCGCCAGCGCGTGCACGCGCCGCCGCTGCGCGTGCGTCAGCGCGAACGGCATCAGGTTGGCGTCGGCGGCGACCTCCATGCCGGCCGCGGTCGCCAGCAGCCGCGCGATCACCGCGGCGCGGTCGCTGCCGGCGCTCTGCAGGTCGCGCTCGAGCAGGTCCAGCGTCGCCGGCAGGTCCTCGGACTCGATCAGCTCGAGCAGCACCGCCAGCGCGCGCGGAAAGACGGCGCCCGGCCGGAGGAACGACGCCAGGTCCAGGTCGCGGCGCGCGCCGCCGGGGCGCATCACCGTCGCCGTCAGGTTGGCGACCGCGCGGCCGAGGTACAGCCGGTACAGCCGCAGGTCGATCGACAGGTCGGCGAAGGTCCGGCCGGCGAGCTGCTTGGACTCGTCGGCGATCGCGCGGTCGAACAGCACCAGCGCCTCGAAGCCGCGGCCGTGCCGCAGCCGCTCGGTCGCGATCGCCAGCGGATCCTCGAGGTAGCCCTGCCGCATCTTGTCGACCATCGGGTCGTCCGGCATCTCGTCGTGCAGCGCGTCGAGCGCCTGCAGCATCGAGGCGCTCGCCGGCTCCTCGGGCACCGGCGCGCCGCCGACCAGGCACCGGAGCAGCTGCGGCGGCCCCCACGGCGAGCCCATCTCGGCGCGCACCGAATTGGCGACCGCCACCAGGTTGTTCTGGTGGCGCGAGATCAGGCTCACGCCCTTCTCCTGCCGCAGCACGCCGATCAGGAAGAACGTGACGAACAGCAGCACCGCCGCGGCGACGATCGCGCCCGACAGCACCGGGTTCTTGCGCATGCGCCGGTACAGCTTGACCAGCAGCGGCTGCCGGCGGATGTGCACCGGGTCGCCGTCGGCGATGCGGGCGAGGTCGCGGGCGAGCTCTTCGCCGTCCTGGTAGCGATCGCCCGGCTCGCGGCACAGCAGCTTGTCGAGCACCGCCTCGAGGTCGCGCGGCGGCCGCGGGAACACCTCGCGCAGGCGGCGCGGCTCGTTGTAGAGGATCGACTGCAGCACGGCCTCGGTGGTCTTGCCGTGCAGCGGCAGCTCGCCGCTGACCGCCTCGAACAGGGTCACGCCCAGCGAGTACAGGTCGCTGGCCGGCGACAGCTGACCGCCGACCGCCTGCTCCGGCGGGCTGTAGTGCAGGGTGCCGAGGAAGCCGCCGCTCTTCGACGTCAACCGCATCGAGCCCTGGTCGAGCGCCTTGGCGAGGCCGAAGTCGGTCAGCGCCAGGGTGCCGTCGGACGCGACCAGGATGTTGCCGGGCTTGACGTCGCGGTGCAGGATCCGCCTGCGGTGCGCGAGGCCGAGCGCGTCTGCGACACCGGCGAACCGCCGCGCCGCCTCGAGCGGGTCCATCGGTCGCTGGCCGCGCCGCCGCGCCGCGGCGATGTGCTTGTCGAGGCTCAGGCCGTCGACGCGCTCCATCGCGAAGAACAGGCAGCCGTGCGCCTCGCCGTAGTCGTAGATCGGCACGATGTGCCGGTGGTGCAGCGCCGCGGTCGCGCGCGCCTCGGCGCGGAAGCGCTGCCGCATGGTCGGGTCGGCCGACCACGACTGCGCCAGCACCTTCAGCGCGACCTCGCGTTCGAGCTCGTCCTGCCACGCCAGGTAGACGGTGCCCATGCCGCCGCGGCCGAGCAGCCCGGTGATGCGGTAGTCGCCGAGACGCTCGGGCATGTCGGTCGCCTCGCCGACGATGCCGCTCATGAACTCGAGCGCGTTGAGCCGGCTCAACAGGTCGTCGGACTCGTCGGACCGGTCGCCCTGCTGCAGCTTGCGCCGGATCTCGGCGTGCTGCGCGCCCGACCCGAGCAGCTCCGCCATGCGCCGGTCGGTGGCCGAAGCGTGCTCGTTCGGCGCCGTTCCGTCGGAGTTCGCCGCGGAACGCGGTTCACTCACAGCTTCAGTTCCTCGGCGAGCCGCTTGAGGGCGCGGCTGAGCAGCAGGTTGACCGCGTTCTCGGACCGCTCCATGCGGACGCCGACCTCCTTGGCCGGCAGCCCTTCGATCTTGGTCAGCAGGATCACCTCGCGGTAGTCGTCCGACAGGCGATCGAGCGCGTGGCCGAGCAGCTCGAGGCGGTCCTTGCGGTCGGCGGCGGTGACCGGGCCGGAGCGACGGTCGGCGACCGGCAGGTCGGTGATCATCGCGTGCTCGCGCCGCGGGTCGCGCGCGGCGACGCCGACCTGGTCGCGCAGGATGCGAGCGACCTTGCGCCGCGCCAGCGTCACCAGCCAGGCGCCGGCGCTCTGCGGGTCCGACAGCGTGTGCCACGAGTTCATCGCCTCGATGGCGACCTCCTGCAGCACGTCCTCGGGGTCCATGCGCGTGCGCAGGTCCGGCCCCATGCGCAGGTAGATCACCGACAGCAGGCGCTCGCGCTGCTGTTCGAAGGCGACTTCGGGGGTGAGGGTCATGGCCGGCCCGGGGATGCGCGACCGGGCACCCGGCATTTCCGGACGCCAGCCCGCCGCAGCATTCCACAACATGCCGGGCTCATGCGCCAGCCGGCCGCGCGCCAGATTGCGCCGGACCGGGAACGCGCCGCGGCCGGCCGGCCGCCGCCGCGGGCGACCAATCCGCCCGACGCGGCGGGTTCGATCGGTGTCGCCGGACTGCGGATCCGCGGAGGTGATCCGCGGAACGGCGGTCAGCGGCAGACGAGGTTGACGCCGTTGGTCGACTCGGCGATCCGGCCGCTGCGGCTGAGGCCGATCGTCACGACCTGGAAGTCCGCCTGCACGGGCAGGCGCGCAGGGATCGGGAAGCGGAACGCGACGTCGCCGCCGCGATCGACCTGCGCCAGCTGGGTGCCGCGCGGGTTGACCAGCAACAGGCAGTTGCTGCCCGGCAGCTGCACGCCGCGCTGCTGGCCGCCGATCACCATGACGGCGATGGCGCCGGGAGCGGCGTTGGTGACGTCGAAGCGGATCGTCTGCCCGGCCGGGGTGCGCACCTGCTGACCGGCGAGGTCGCCGCCGCAGGGCCGACCGAACGACGTGAAGGTGCAGGTCTGCGCGAGGCCGACCGCCGTGCTCAGGCACAGGGCGACGAGGGTGGTGAGCGTCTTCATGTTGAAGTGAGTCCTGGGGCCAACCGGCGATGCCGGGGTCCGGTGACATGGGTACGGACCGGCGCAGGATAGCCAGCGCGTCCGTGAGCGTCACCGAACGGCGCCGGCGGCTCGCACCTTGTTACACGGGACAGACAGGGCCCCGCCGGGAAGAACGCCCGGATCGGGCCGCGGACGGCGACCCAAGCCCATGGCGCGACACGCGTTCGGTCGTCATCCGTCGTCCACGACGGCGTCGACCTCGATCTCCACCAGCATGTCCGGGTCGACGAACGCCGTGACCTGGACCAGCGTGGTCACCGGCGCGATCGCGCCGAACACCTCGCCGTGCACGCGGCCGACGTCCTCCCAGCGCTCGATCTCGGTGACGAACATGCGGGTGCGCACGACGTGGCGCAGCTCGGCGCCGACGCCGCGCAACGCACGCTCGAGGTTGGCGAACACCTGCCGCGCCTGCGCGCCGATGTCGCCGCGGCCGACCAGCGCGCCGCTGGCGTCGGTCGCCGTCGTGCCGGACACGAACACGAGGTTGCCGGTGCGCACGGTGCGGCTGTAGCCGACCTTGCCCTCCCACGGGGTGCCGCTGCGGTAGCGCTGTCGTTCGCTCATGGTCATCGCTCCGTTGGTTCCAGTTCGACGGATCAGACGCCGTCCGGCAACCGGCGGACCTTGCCGTCGCGGCCGACGCACGCGAGCCGCGTCGAGCCGATCGCCGTGACCGCACCGGAGTCGGCGCGCTCGACGCGGTACTCGAGGGTGATCGCCGCGTTGGTTCGTTCGCGCGCGCGGACTCGCACCAGCAGTTCGTCGTCGTAGTCGACCGGCTTCTTGTACTGCACGGTGAAGTCGACGACCTGCAGCAGGAAGCCGCGGTCCTCGAGCTCGCGGTAGCTGCAGCCCTTGTGCCGCAGCCACTCGGTACGGGCCTCCTCGAACCACGCGACGTAGCTGCCGTGGTGGGCCACGCCCATGCGGTCGGTCTCGCAGTAGCGCACGCGCAGGCGGTGCGGCGGCTCGTCGAAGGCGGCGGCGTCCATCGTCGGAGCGCGCGAGGATACGCCGCGGCGCCGCGCGCGCACCCATCGCGCGGGAATAGCGCGCCGACCGGTCGCGTCCGAGGCCGCGAAAGGAACGAACGATGCGCCGCACCCGACTCTGCCTGCCGTTGCTCTGCGCCCTGGGCGCCTGCGCCACCCCCACCGCCGCGCGGCCGCTGCTCGGCGCCGACCTCGACGAGGTCCGCGCGCGACTCGGCGCGCCGATCGCGTGCTCGCACGGCGGCGGCACCTGGCTCCTGACCTACCGCGGCGCCGACGGCGCGCCGATCGACGAGGCGGTGGTCGTCATCGACGGCGTCGTGGTCGCCGTCGACCCACGCGCCCGACCGAACACTGCGACCGACCCGGAGAGTCGGTGGCTCGCCGCCTCGGTCGACGAGGTCGTGCGCGAACTCGGCAGCGGCGCCGTCCGATCGCGCGGCATGGGCGGCACCGTGGCACAGTTCGGCGACCTGGAGCTGCGCTTCGCTGACGGCCGCGTCGCAGCCGCCGCGCCGATCGCCGGCGCGGCGGCGGGTCGCTGAAGCTGGAAGCTGGAACAAGGAGAGCGCGGAGAGCACCGGGAGGGGCACGGAGCTGAGGGCACTCGACTCAGGAGGCCGTCACGCGGCACGCACGCATCCGCGCACCAGAGAAGAAACCACAGAGGACACAGAGAGCACGGAGCAGAAAGCACCCGCCCAGCCAGGGCATCCGCCAAGGCGGGCGAGGCCTCCGCGGTGTGCTTGTGCGTCGCGTTCGGTGCGTTGCCTCTTGCTGGGCGGCTGCGTCAGCGTCGGCGGTTGCTTTCTGCTCTGTGTGCTCTGTGCTCTCTGTGGTTTGTTTTCTGGGGTACTCCCGGAGGAACAGGGAGAGCACCGAGAGCACCGGGAGGGGCACAGAGCAGAGGGCATTCGACTCAGGAGGCCGTCACGCGGCACGCACGCATCCGCGCACCAGAGAAGAAACCACAGAGGACACAGAGAGCACGGAGCAGAAAGCACCCGCCCAGCCAGGGCATCCGCCAGGCGGGCGAGGCCTCCGCGGTGTGCGCGTGCGTCGCGTTCCGCGTTCGGTGCGTTGGCTCTTGCTGGGCGGCTGCGTCAGCGTCGGCGGTTGCTTTCTGCTCTGTGTGCTCTGTGCTCTCTGTGGTTTGTTTTCTGGGGTACTCCCGGAGGAACAGGGAGAGCACGGAGAGCACCGGGAGGGGC
>JBFWWV010000024.1:0-117806 GCA_050245995.1 Planctomycetota bacterium
TCCTCCCGCCGACCTGCCGACAGCGTCAACTCGCGACTGCGTGCGCGCGAGCGATCACTCGCGTCCGAGCTTGCTCAACCGGCACGAGGGCCCGGGAGCGGCTACCGCGCAGCGGTTTCGTTCAACTCATCTTCGGCCAACGGGCCGATTCCCGCTGGCACCCCCAGGAAGGCTAACGCCCTTCTCAGGGCAGGCAACCGTCTGCGCGCAAGTTGCTGACGAGCGGCGGGCAGTTACCGTGCGCGGGCTACAGCGTGGTCTTCAGCTGGTCAGTCCAACTCCGGTTCCTCGGCTGGCGCGCCATCGCCTCGCGGCGGGGCGTCTCCCTGCTACTGCGCTTCGTCGCCAGCTGACGGCGGCGGCAGCCGGGCATCGCGGGGTCCCGGGTCGGCGAGTCCCTCCAGCGGGCTGCGGACCCCTTGGGGGCCGCGGCCGAGCACGTGCGTGTAGATCATGGTCGTGCGCACGTCGCGGTGGCCGAGCAGTTTCTGGATGGTACGGATGTCGTAGCCGTCCTCGAGCAGATGGGTGGCGAACGAGTGGCGCAGGGTGTGCGGGGTGGCCTGTTTGGCGATGCCGGCGAGGCGGACGGCGAGGTGCATGTCGCGCTGCACGACGGTCTCGTGGAGGTGGTGGCGACGGAGCTTGCCGGTATCCGGGTGCACGTAGGTGCGGGTCGCGGGGAAGACCCACTGCCAGTGCCACTCGCGGTCGGCGTTCGGGAACTTGCGATCCAGGGCGTGCGGCAGTTCGACGTGGCCGGCGCCGCGGCGGAGGTCGGCCGCGTGTTGGCGGGCAACGGCCTGCAGATGGCGCCCAAGCGGCGCGTGGAGGGGCTGCGGCAGCAGGGTCTGACGGTCGCGGTCGCCCTTGCCGGCGCGGACGAGCAGGGTCTGCCGCGCGAAGTCGAGATCCTGGACGCGGAGCCGCAGGCATTCGAGCAGGCGCAGGCCCGATCCGTAGAGCAGGCCGCCGACCAGCCAGGTCGCCGGCGGCAGGCGCTGCAGAACGCACTGCACCTCGGCGCGCGTCAGCACGGTCGGCAGGCGCGGAGCGCGGGGCGCGCGCACGAGGCCGTCGAGCCACGGCAGCCGGACACCCAGCACGTTGCGGTAGAGGAAGAGGAGCGCGGCGAGGGCCTGGTTCTGCGTGGCGGCGGCGACCCGCCGCTCGACGGCCAGGTGCGACAAGAAGCGCTCGACCTCGGGAGCGCCGAGGTCGCGCGGGTGCCGCCTGCCGCAGAAGTGGACGAAGCGGACGATCCAGTCGAGGTACGCGGTCTCGGTGCGGCGGCTGTAGTGGCCGGTGCGCAAGGTGCGGCGCACGAGATCGAGCAAGCGGGGTGGATCCTGCATGTGCAGGAGTGCGCTGGCGGGGGCAGGTGCAGCGCGGGCGTTGGCGGCGGGCGGGCCGCGGGGTCGCGGTGCGTCGCGTCCCGCACCCGGGCGTCGGCCGCGCGCTCGGGGTGGAACGCCGTTCGCCGGCGCTCCGCCGGAGTCAGCGCTGGGGGATGGTGAGCACCCGGTCGTCGAGCCCCTCGGTCACTTCACTGCGCTCGCCGCCGGGCCAGCGCACGCGGACGGTGACCACCGGCGACGGTGCCCGCGCGAACGTCACCGCCGCGCTGTCCTGCGACAGGTAGCCGCTGCCGGCCAGCACCTGGCGGCGCTCGATCGAGCCGTCCGCGCGCTCGGCCTCGACGATCGCGCCGACGCCGGTGGGGTTGCCCTTCGGGCCCTGCAGCACGACGCGCAGCGGCAGCGCGCGACCGGGCACGCGCGCGGCGAACGGCTGCAGCGGGCCGTCGTTGTTGGCGAACACGACGTCGGGCCAGCCGTCGCCGTCGACGTCGGCGCACGCGGTGCCCTTGTGGTCGCCGAACGCGACGATGCCGGCGCGCGCGGGCGACATCGGCCTGAGCCCGTCGCCCTCGCCGCGCAAGAACAGGCCGAGGCCGCCGTCGAAGTGGCCGGTCTCGGGTTCGGGCGAGAAGAAGTTGGTGCCGGCGACGACGTCCTGGCGGCCGTCGCCGTCGAAGTCGGCGACCGCGAGGCCGAACAGCGGCGCCAGCTGCGCGCGGCGCGGCAGCGGCTCGAGCGCGAAGGTGCCGTCGCCGCGATTGCGCACCAGCATCGACTCGAGGCAGGTGGCCTCCAGCTTGGTCGCCTTCGCGAGCTTGTCCTCGGGATAGATGTCCTTCAGCAAGGAGCTGGCGAACTGCTCGTAGGTGGGGAACTTCTCGGCCACGAACGGCATGGCCTGGCTGCTGCACGAGCGGCCGCGCACCGGCAGCAGGTTGTCGCCCTCGTACTTGGTCTCGACGAGGTCGCGCGAGCCGTTGTCGTCGAAGTCGGCGAACACGAGGCCGAGCGGGTGGTCGGCGTTCGCCTTGTACTTGGTGTTCCGGCCGAGGTTGCCGGCGACGAAGTCGAGGTCGCCGTCGCCGTCTGCGTCGAGCGCGGCCAACGAGTTCCACAGGCCGTTGCAGGCGCCCAGTCCCGCGGCGTCGGTGCCGTCGACGAACGCGCGGCCGTCGGTGTTGTGCAAGAGCCGCAGCGGCTGCCACTGCGCGGCCAGCAGCAGGTCGGGGAACGGGTCGTCGCCGATCGGCAGCCACACGGCGCCGCAGACCATGCCGGCGGTGCGCAGCGCGGGCGCCAGCTCGGCGGTCACGTCGACGAACCGGCCGCCGTCGTTGCGCAGGAGCCGGCTCGATGTCGACTCGGGGAAGCCGCCGGGCAGGACGCGCGAGCCGACGAACAGGTCGAGGTCGCCGTCGCCGTCGAAGTCGGCGGCGCACACCGGCCCGGAGCTGTCGCGCAGGTCGGGCAGCGCGTCGGCGTCGCGGACGAAGCGCAACCCGCCGTCGTTGCGATACAGCCGGTCGCGCAGCAGCTCGCTGCCCGGGCCGCACTCGACGCCGCCGCTGGCGACCAGCAGGTCGAGGTCGCCGTCGCCGTCGGCGTCGAGCCACAGTGCACCCATGTCCTCGCACCCTGCGTCCTGCTGCCACGGACCGGCGGCCGCCGCGAACGCGCCGCCGCCGTCGTTGCGCAGCAGGCTGCCGGGCTGGCCGGCGGCGCCCGAGACCCACAGGTCGTCGTCGCCGTCGCCGTCGGCGTCGCCGAACGCGATCCCCGGGCCGAGCTGCGACAGCTTGTGCGGCAGCAGGAACTGCGCCTCGTAGTCGTCGAACGGCGTCTCGCGGTGCGTCGCCTGCGGGCCCTTCGCGTCGAGTGCTGCGAACGCCGGTGCCGGCGTCGGCGCCGCCGCGAGCAGCGCGCCGGTGATCGTCGCCGGTTCGCGCACGGTGTACTCGCGCCCGGCCTCGAGATCGTCGAACACCTGCATCGAGCCCGACGGCCAGCGCACCACGACCTGCCGCGCGCGCGCTGCTGCGCCGAGGCCGAAGCACACGCGCGGCTCCTGACCGGACATGTAGCCGCGCGACAGCCAGTTCTCGCGGACCTGCAGTCCGTCGTCGGTGCGCAGCTCGACGCGCGCGCCGATGCCGTACGGGTTCTGGCCGCGGCCGCGCAGCACGAACGCGATCGCGTGGCCGTCGGCGGTGGTGTTCTCCCACAGGCCGCACTCGGCGTCGAACTCGTTGGTGACCACGTCGAGGTCGCCGTCGCGGTCGAGGTCGCAGAGCACCGCGCCGTGGCTGATGCCCTGCCAGTCGAGGCCCCAGTTCGCCGTCGTGCCGGCGCCGGTCTTCTCGAACTGCAGGTCGCCGGTGTTGCGCAGCGCCTGGTTCTGCTCGGCGACGCTGCGCACGTTGCGGATCTCGGCGATCGCCTCGTCGGCGCGGCCCTCCTTGGTCAGCGCGGCGATACGCAGCTGCAGGTCCGGGTCCATGTCGAACCGGGCGATGCCGTTGGTGCAGAACAGGTCGAGGCGGCCGTCGTTGTCGAGGTCGCCGAACAGGGCACTCCAGGTCCAGTCGGTGCTCGACACCCCGGCGATGCGCGCCGCCTCCTGGAACCGCGCCGTGCCGGTGCTCACGTACAGCTGGTTGCGCATCTGCTGCTGCGGGTCGCCGTGGATCAGGAAGTCGCGCTGGGCGTCCATGTCGCCCATCAGGATCTTGGCCTTCTTGTGCGTGGTCGCGCTCATGTCGGCGACGAAGAAGTCGAGCCGGCCGTCACCGTCGACGTCGCCGCTGTCGGCGCCCATGCCGTAGTAGGCGGTGTGCGGCAGCACGGACCGGGTCACGTCGCGGAAGGTGCCGTCGCCCTGGTTGTGCCACAGCGTGTCGGGCGACTCGAGGTCGTTGGCGACGTAGAGGTCCGGCCAGCCGTCCTGGTCGTAGTCCCACCAGCTCGCCGACAGGCCCATGCCGATGTCGCCGAAGCCGGCGCGCTCGGTGCCGTCGACGAAGCGGCCGCCGTCGTTGCGCAGCAGCCGGTCGGACTGGCCGGCCATGTAGATGCGGCCGTGGAACGGGAAGAAGTGCTCGTGCATCGCCGCCAGCAGCTGCGGATCGGCGTCCTGGCCGGCGCGCCAGACCGCGGCCGGCGGCACCATCGCCGAGGCGTCGCGGACGGTGTCGCGCGGCGGCCGGATGCCGGCCAACACCTCGGGCGTCTGTGCGAGGCCCGCGTGCAGCGCGCGGTTGGTCAGCAGGTAGACATCGAGGTCGCCGTCGCGGTCGAAGTCGCAGAACGCCGCCATCGTGCTGGCGGCGGCGACATCGAGGCCGAAGCGCGCGGCGCACTCCTCGAACGTGCCGTCGCCGCGGTTGCGGTACAGCAGGTTCTTCGCCTCCATGTTGCAGACGTAGAGGTCGAGCCAGCCGTCGCCGTCGACGTCGGCGAACGTGGCGCCGGTGCCCCAGGCCTCGCCGCCGTCGACCGGGCCGTCGCCGCCGGCGCTGGCGGTCACGTCGGCGAAGCGCAGCGGCGCGGTCTGCCGGTAGAGCCGGTTCGGGCCGTCCTGCGACACGAAGTACAGGTCCGGCAGCCCATCGCGGTCGTAGTCGCCGACGGCCACGCCGGCGCCGTTCGTCAGGTAGGTGTAGCGGTTCTCGGGCCGCAGCTCGTTGGCGAAGGCGAGGCCGCTGTCGCGGCTCGGCACCTTGCGGAAGCGCGGTCCGTCGGCCGCGGCGGTCGCCGCCCGCAACGGCGCGGACGTGAGCTCGGGCGCCTCGACCGGCCAGCGGTCCAGGAGCAGCCACGGCGTGGCGATGGCGGCGACGAGCGCCAGCAGGAGCCAGGGACCGCGGCGGCTGGCTCGGGCGGGGGCGGGACCGGTCATGCGGACGATCGTAGGTCCGCGGTGCGCCGGGGTCACGCAGAGCCGCCGGCACCATCCTCACGGGTTCTTCACGGGCATCGCGTCGCATCTCCATGCATCGTCCACCCGGCGGCGATCAGCCGCAGCGCGCACATGCCTACGGAACCGGGTGCTCCCGACGACGGCCGCCCGCCGGGTGAGCCGCACGCGAACGGTCGCGCCGCCGACACCGGCGCGTCGGGTGCGTCCGCGCGGGCACTGCTGCTGCGGCTGCGCGCGACCTCGGACGCCGACCTGCGGCTCGAACTGGCCGAGCGGATCCTCGCGCCGGAGAACGGCTGGCGCGGCGACCGTGAGCTCGGCGAACTCGCCGCCGAAGCGCTGTTCGCGGCGACGGTGGCGATGACCGATCCGGTCGCGATCGAGCGCACCGCCGAGCGTATCGACGCGCTGCGGCGCGCGTTCCCCGACGCCGAGCCCGTCGCCTGGCGGGCGGCGCAGGTGCTGGCCGGCGCCTCCGGCTGCGCGGTCCCGGCCGCCGAGTGCGAGCGGCTGGCGGACCGGATCGACCTGCTCGTGGCCGCGCACCCGCGCTCCGAGCGCATCGCGCACATCGCGGCGCTGGCGCGCGCCAACGGCACCGGCGCCGGCTGCGAACCGGGCCGGCGCGCCGCGGCGGCCGAGCGCATCGAGCGCCTGCTGGCGCGGTTCCCGGGCTCGCACGCGATCGCGCTCGAACTGGCGCGCGTCCTGTTCCACTGCGCGCTGACGGCGTCGGCGCCGGTGCACCGCCAGGTCGTCGAGCGCCTCGAGCGGCTCGGCGCCGCGTTCCCCGCATCGGCCGACATCGGGCTGCGGCTGGCGCGGGCGCGGCGCGCGGGCGCGCCGGACACGCTCGTCGGACGGCGCGCCCTGGCGGCCCACCTGGAGCTGCTCGTGGCCGCGCATCCGCACGCGGCGCCCCTGGCCGAGGAGCTCGCACAGGTGCTCGGCGGGGTCGCCGCGCTGGAACCGGCCGCGGCCCCGGCGCGCGCGGTGGTGCGGCGGCTCGAGGGACTGGCCGCGGCGTTCCCGGGCAGCGAGGCGGTCGCGCGCGAGCTGGCGCGCGCCGCGGTGCACGAGGCGCTCGGGGGGACGGAGGGGGCATACGGCGGCGCGGCGCCGCTGCCGCGGCTCGAGGCCCTGCAGCAGCGCTGGCCCGACGCCGTGGCGATCGCGGTCGAGCTGGCCAAGCTGCACTACCACGTCGCCGGCCGCGGCGACGACCTGCGCCGCCGTCACGCGGCCGCGGCGCGCATCGAGGAGCTGCTGCGGCGCTGGCCCGGGTCCGCGGCGCTGCAGCGGCTGTGCGCGGCGGCGCTGCTGTCGTGCATCGAGCGGCACGCCGAGCCGGACCCGCGGCGCCAGCTGGTGACCCGTCTGCCGGCCGCGATCGCGCCCGAGCTGCGCGCCGCGGCCGCGCATGCCGCGGCGCTGGACGACCAGGCGCAACGGCGCGCCGCGCTGCTGCCGTGGCTGGATCGCGACCCGTCGCGCGCCTGACGCGGCGCGACTGACGCAGCGCGACTGACGGGGCGCGCCTCACGCTGGGCGCCTGACGCTGGGCGCCCGTCCTGCGCGCCCGACCTCGCGAGCCGCGCGCCGCGATCCACGTCGGCGCGGGAGCCGTTCCCGGCGCGCGCCGCGGTCGGACGCGGGCGCCGTCCCGCCGGCGCCACGGATCGGCGCGATCGAGCTGCGTCCGCCGCCGCACCTCCCCTCGTGCAGGGTCGCGGCACCGCCGTGGTGCCGCAGTTCTCCGAACCGCAGTGAAGGGAGTCCCCCAATGAACCTGCGAGCAATCGCCTGGTCCGCAGCGGCTGCGTTCGTCTGCGCCGTCGTCGCCCCGGCGCAGACGCTGATCGTGCCGAACGGCACGCTCCTCATCGGCCAGACCATCAAGATCGCCTACGACGACCCGGCCCGGCCGGGCCAGTCCGTCCAGGTGGTCATCGAGGATGGCAACGGCACCAAGTCGACCGTGACGATCCTCCTCGACGGCGGCGGTTACGGCACCGTCGACTGGGTGGTACCGGAGTGGAACGAGGCGACCTTCACGGCGCCGGCCACCACGCCCGAGTTCCGCGAGATCGATCCGCCGCCCGCCGCGGCGCGCCCGGGCGCGTAGCCCGGCGCCGGTCGACGCCCGGACGTCGACCGCGCCGGTCGGCGTCGCGGACCTCGGGTCAGCGGACCTGTTCGTCGGCGACGCCCGGGATGTCCGCGATGCGCTTGCGGGTCCGCTCGATCGCCCTCTGCAAGACGTAGAGCGCGCCGCGTTCGTCGGCGAGCGAGCCGTCCATGTCCAGTGCGGGCTCGTCGGGGTCGACCTTCATGTGCCGCATCGTCTGGACCGCCAGCAGCAGTTCGTCGAACAGGTCGTCCAGCGCCTCGTCGCGCTCCGCCGCCGTCGCGTCCGGGTCCTTCAGGATGTCCGCCCAGGCCGCCCACCCGTCGCGCGGCGGCCGCACCGTCAGCGGCGCGTCGAGGTCGATGGCGGCGCGCAGCGCGGTGGCCTTCTGCCGCACCGTGGGGCCGAGGATGGGGTCGTCGGCGAGGTCGGCCAGCAGGGCGATGTGCCGCTTGAGCTGGATGCCCATGTACTGGACGGTGAACAGCCGGATGCTGGTCTCCTCGGTCGACTGCACGATGGCCATCTGCTCCGGGTAGCCCAGGCGCGCGAGGCCGCTGCGCGGATCCCAGATGTGCTCCCGCGCGCCGAACGCGACGGCGACCGCGACCAGGCTCGCAACCAGCAGCACGCCGGCCACGCGCACCACGATCGTCCGGATCCGGCGGCGCAGCTGGTCGCGCAGCCGCGTCTCCATGGTCGAACTCCAGTCGGACTCGGCGAGCGACGGCGGCTGCCGGTGGGCGGCGAGCTCGCGTTCGATCTCGGCCATCGCGGCGAGATCGGCCGGGTCGTCGAAGTTTGGCACGTCGCGGTGCGTCACGGCGACCCTCCCGAACGCGGTGGTCGCGGGCGCGGCTTCCCGGGTTTGGATGCAGGGCATGCTCGGCTCTCCTTCTCCTCTTCCTTCTCCTTCACCTTCCGCGACGACCGGCCCGTCGGGCGGGCGCGGGGGCGCGGCTCCGATCCGCCGGTCAGGTGCGAGGTCACGGAGTGGCCCAGCGACCGGAGGAACTCCCCAAGACTACGCCTGCCGCGGCAGCGCGCAACGTGCGCCGATTGCGGCGTCGTGCCGAGCTTCTCGGCCAGCTCGGCGCCGTCGGTCGGCCCGCCGTTGACGAGGTCGAGGCCCAGCACCCCGGCCTGCAGCGGCGGGAGTTTCTCCAGCCCCTGCTGCACCTCGAGCATGAGGTCGCGGGCGGCGAGGTCGTCGCCGTCGGGGCGGGCCGCGTGGTCGTTGGCCTCGCCGAGCGTCGGCGGTCGCCGCCGGCGCCGCTCGACCAGGTGCAGGCAGCAGCGCTTGGCGATCAGTCCGAACCAGCTGGCGGCGGTCACCGGCTCCCCGCTGGCATGCACGCGCTCGGGATCGAAGGGGTTGGCCGCGTTCCAGGCCTTGAGCAGCGCGTCGTTGATCGCCTCGTCGAGTTCGTCGTCGTCGAGCACGGCGCCGAACTTCGACTGCAGGAGTCGCCGCACGGGAACGCCGTGGAGCTGGTGCAGCAGCACCAGTCCGTCTTCGTCCCGATTGCGCAGCATGGCCGCGAGTCGGTGGTCTGGGAGCGAGGGCCTGGACACGCGAGGGGGGAGACGCGGCATGGTAGCGTCCGGACCTGCGGAGTGTGATCGCGCGTCGGTCGGCCCTGCGGCCGCGGAATCGGTCCCCGCTCGGATCCCCCGCGAGGTGACAGGACCGGGGACGGGCGCCGTTGTCCGCGACCGCAACAAATGTTTGGTATCCGTAAGGGTGGCGCGTTAGAGTCGCGCCCTGACGTTCCACGCAGCACATTCCCCAGGGAGGACGCGATGAAAGGCAAGAACGACGCCGGCAGCAAGAGCGACGCCGGCAAGAAGGCACCGGGCAGCGAGGCGCTCGAGGATGCCATCCTGTCGATCCAGAAGAGCTACGGTCAGGGCTCGATCATGCGCATGGGCGACTTCTCGGCGCCGCCCATCGACGGGATCTCCACCGGCAGCCTCGGCCTCGACCTGGCCATCGGCGGGCGCGGCCTGCCGCGCGGCCGCGTGGTCGAGATCTTCGGCCCCGAGTCGTCCGGCAAGACGACGCTGACGCTGCACGTGGTGGCCAACGCCCAGCGGCAGGGCGGCGTGTGCGCGTTCATCGACGCGGAGCACGCGCTCGATCCCCAGTACGCGCGGCGCCTCGGCGTCGACCTGGACTCGCTGCTGATCTCGCAGCCCGACCACGGCGAGCAGGCGCTCGACATCTGCGAGACGCTGGCGCGGTCGGGCGCCGTCGACGTCATCGTCATCGACTCGGTCGCGGCGCTGGTGCCGAAGGCCGAGATCGAGGGCGAGATGGGCGACAGCTTCGTCGGCCTGCAGGCGCGGCTCATGAGCCAGGCGCTGCGCAAGCTCACGGCCATCACCGCCAAGAGCAAGACGACGCTGGTCTTCATCAACCAGATCCGCGAGAAGATCGGCGTGATGTTCGGCAGCCCCGAGACCACGACCGGCGGCCGCGCGCTGAAGTTCTACTCGTCGGTGCGCATCGACATCCGCCGCATCGGCCAGATCAAGGACGGCGAGGAGCCGATCGGCTCGCGCACCAAGGCCACCGTGGTCAAGAACAAGGTGGCGCCGCCGTTCCGCAAGACGGAGTTCGACATCCTGTTCCGCGAGGGCATCAACCGGCTGGGCGAGCTGCTCGACCTCGGCGTCGAGTGCGGCGTCCTCAAGCGTTCGGGCACCTGGGTCAGCCACGGCGACACCCGGCTCGGCCAGGGCCGCGAGAAGGCACGCGAGTTCCTGAAGGAGAATCCGGAGCTGGCGCAGGAGATCGAGACCCAGCTGATGCTGCGGTTCCTGCCCGACACCGGCGAGTCCGCGCGGCACGTGTCCAAGCCGGACCTGTCGGCAGTGGACGCGCCGGGCAAGTCGGCCGACAGGGTCGCCGACAGGTCGGCCGACAGGTCGGCCGACAGGGTCGCCGACAGGACGCCGGACAAGTCGCGCGACGCCAAGGCCGCGGCGCAGTAGCGCGCGGCCGGCAGGGACCTCGCGCCGCCGATCGGGCGGCGCGACGCGCCGTTCGGGTCACCGGCGGCCGCCGTGCGCTCGCTTGCATCCCCGCGTGCCGGTATCGTGCTTCGCCCAATGAAGCCGCTGTCCGCCGCCGAGATCCGCCGCCGCTTCCTCGAGTTCTTCGAGCAGCGCGGGCACACGATCTACCCGTCCGACTCGCTGGTCCCGGCCAACGACCCGACGCTGCTGTTCACCGGCGCGGGCATGAACCAGTTCAAGGACATGTTCCTCGGCAAGGGGACGCTGCCGCACAAGCGGGTGACGACCTCGCAGAAGTGCCTGCGCGTGCCGGACCTCGACAACGTGGGGCTCACGCCGCGGCACCACACGTTCTTCGAGATGCTCGGCAACTTCTCGTTCGGCGACTACTTCAAGGCCGAGTGCATCCAGTGGGAGTGGGAGTTCTTCAAGGACGCGCTGGGCATCCCCGCCGAGCAGATGGTGGTGACGGTCTACACGGACGACGACGAGGCGTTCGCGATCTGGACCGAGAAGGTCGGGCTGTCGCCCGACAAGGTGTTCCGGTTCGGCGAGAAGGAGAACTTCTGGCCGGCGGAGGCGCCGAGCAAGGGGCCGAACGGGCCGTGCGGACCGTGCTCCGAGATCTACTTCGACAGCCGGCCGGGCACGCCGTACCCCGACAAGAAGGGGCTCAGGGAGCTGCCGGGTGACCGGTTCACCGAGATCGGCAACTGCGTGTTCACGCAGTTCGACCGGCAGGCGTCCGGCGAACTGCTGCCGCTGCCGCAGAAGAACATCGACGTCGGGCTCGGCCTCGAGCGCATCGCGGCGGTGCTGCAGCAGAAGCCGAACAACTTCGAGACCGAGCTGTTCCGGCCGTACCTCGACCATCTGGGCAAGCTCTGCGGCACCCCGTACGGCGCCGACAAGGCGCGCGACGTGCGCATGCGCCGCATCGCCGACCACGTGCGCGCGGTCACGTTCTGCATCGCCGACGGTGCCTTGCCGAGCAACGAGGGCCGCGGCTACGTGGTGCGCAAGATCCTGCGCCGCGCGGCGCGCGACGGCTACGAGCTCGGCCTCGAGCAGCCGTTCCTGTTCGCGATGGTGGACCTGGTCGGCGAGCTGATGGGCGACCAATACCCCGAGGTGCGCGAGAGCCGCGGCCAGTGCCGCGCGGTGCTCAAGGGCGAGGAGGAGAACTTCCTGGTGGTCTACCGCCAGGGCATGGCGCGTCTCGGCGAGTTCCTGCAGAAGGTCGGGCCGGGCAAGGGCAAGGCGACGCTGGCGGGCAGCGGTGCGTTCGCGTTCCAGCTGCACGACACCTACGGCTTCCCGATCGACATCACGCAGAAGGTGATGGAGGAGCACGGCCACGGCCTCGACGCCGCCGAGTTCGAGCGCGCGATGGAGGAGCAGCGCCAGCGCGCCCGCAGCAGCATGGCGACCGCCGACGCCGTGTTCACCGCCAGCGTCGCCGTCAAGCTGCGCGACGCCGGCGTCCAGCCGTCGACGTTCACCGGCTACGACCGCCGCGCTGAGCACGGCGTCCTGCGCGGCATCGTCGGCGAAGGCGACGCGCTGCTCGAGTGCGCGGGCAAGGGCCAGACCGTCGTGCTGGTGGCGGACAAGACGCCGTTCTACGCCCAGGGTGGCGGGCAGGTCGGCGATCGCGGCTCCGTCGCGACCGCCACCGGCCGTGCGCGCGTGCACGCGACGACGGCGCTCGACGGGTTCCACCTGCACCAGGCGACGGTCGAGGAGGGCGAGCTGCGCCCCGGCCAGGACTGCGAGCTCGTCGTCGACGCGTCGGCGCGGGCGGCGACCGAGCGCAACCACACCGCGACGCACCTGCTGCACGCCGCCCTCAAGCAGGTGCTCGGTGACCACGTCGCGCAGGCCGGCTCCGAGGTGGCGCCGGACCGCCTGCGCTTCGACTACACGCAGCCGGAGAAGCCGACGGCGCAGCAGCTGCAGCAGGTCGAGGACCTGGTGAACGCCGAGATCCTCAAGGCGACCCCGGTGCAGGCCGTCGTGCGCAAGCTCGACGAGGCGCGCCGCCAGGGCTTCGTCGCGCTGTTCGGCGAGAAGTACGGCAACGAGGTCCGCACGCTGCAGGTCGGCGAGTTCAGCAAGGAGCTGTGCGGCGGCACGCACGTGCACAACAGCGGCAACATCGGCCTGTTCCGCATCACCACCGAGACCGCGGTCGCGGCCGGGACGCGGCGCCTGGAGGCGGTGACCGGCGAGGTGGCGCTGCAGCTGGTGCGGCAGGAGCACGAGCAACTGGTCGCGCTGTCGACGCAGCTGAAGGTGCCGGCGGCGCGCGTCGGCGAGCGCGTGGGCGAGCTGGCCGACGAGCTCAAGCGCGTGAAGAAGGACCTCGAGAAGGCGCTGGCGCCGGACCTCGGCGCCGAGCTGCCCAAGCTGCAGGCGGCGCTGGTCGAGCACGGCGGCGCCCGAGCGGGGGTCTACACGCGGCCGGGTCTGCAGACCAAGGACGCGCAGGACCTGCTGCGCCGGGCGCAGCAGGCGTCCGGCCCGCTGGCCGCCGTGGTGCTGGCGGCCAACGGCGACGAGGTCGCCGTGGTCGCCGCCGTCAGCAAGGAACTGCACGACCGCCTGGTCGCCGGCGACCTGGTCAAGGCCGCCACGGCGGTGCTGGGCGGCGGCGGCGGTGGCCGGCCCGACATGGCGCAGGGCAAGGGCAAGGACGCGGCGCAGCTGCCCGCCGCCGCCGCCGCCGTGCAGAAGGTGTTGGCCCAGGCGGGGCTGCTGCCGACCTGAGCCGGCCGCGTCGGCCGCGGATCTACCCGGCCCGCGCCCGTCTCCAGGTCGCTCCTGGACCGCCGCAGGGTCAGCGTCAGCGTTGACTTCCGCCCGGCCGGGCGTAGGCTGCGCCGCTTTCGTCCCCGGCCAACCCGCGTCTTCCACGTCCCGCCGCTCCCATGGCAAACCCAAAGAGAAAACTCAGCCGCGCCAGCAAGGGCCATCGTCGTGCGCACCTGGTGCTGGCGCGGACCCAGCTGGTCCGCTGCGCGCACTGCAGCGTGATGATCCGCCCGCACACGATCTGCGCCTCGTGCGGCTACTACCGCGGTCGGCAGGTCGTCGTCGCGGCCAACCAGAACTGACGGGCCGGATCCTCGGGCGCGCATGCGGCTCCGCTTGCCAGCCCGACACGGTCCCAGAGCGTGCAGTCCGAACATGTCCGGTCCCAGCCCCTCCTGCGGCGCTCCGCGCCTGCGTCCGGCAGCATGAACCCGGCAGCATGAACCCGGTCGCATGAACAAGGTCGTACTCGATGCGGTCGGCGGCGATCACGCCCCGGCCGAGGTGCTGAAGGGTGTGGCGTTGGCGGTCCAACGCGGTCACGTCACCGCCGAGGAGGTCGTGCTGGTCGGTCCGGTCGACGCGGTGCGCGCCGCCGTCGCGGCCGCCGGGCTGCCGCCGTCGATCGAGGTCGTCGACGCGCCGGACCAGTTGACCGCGGCCGACTCGCCGGTCGACGCGATGCGCAAGAAGCCGCGCAACAGCATCGCCACCGGCCTCGGGCTGGTGAAGCAAGGCCGCGCCGGCGCATTCGTCAGCGCCGGCTCGACCGGCACCGTCGTCGCCGCGGCGACCGTCGGTCTCGGCTGTCTCGAGGGCATCCGCCGCCCGGCGATCGGCGCCATCATCCACGGCGAGAAGAACCCGTTCCTGGTCCTCGACGTCGGCGCCAATCCGCAGCCCAAGGCGCTGCACCTGCTGCACTACGCGATCATGGGGCAGGCCTACTACCGCGGCACGTTCGGCGAGGCCGACCCGCGCGTCGGCCTGCTGAACATCGGCAGCGAGGAGCTGAAGGGCAACCCGCTGGTCAAGGAGGCGCGGCAGCTGCTGAAGCAGGCGCCGGTCCGGTTCCACGGCAACGTCGAGGGCGTCGAGGTGTTCTCCGGCGACTGCCACGTGATCGTCTGCGACGGCTTCACCGGCAACGTGCTGCTGAAGGTCAGCGAGGGCTGCGCCGAGTACGTGCTGCGCGCGATGGTCGCGTCGCTGCGCGAGGTCGGCATCGAGCGCGACAAGCTCGACCGCGTGCTGTCGACGATCATGCCGCGCATCGACTACTCCGAGTACGGCGGCGCGCTGCTGCTCGGCGTCGACGGCGTCGTCACCATCTGCCACGGCCGTTCGCAGGCGCCGGCGTTCTGCAACGCCATCCGCTTCGCCAAGAAGGCGATGACGGCCGAGGTCAACCAGCACATCGTCGAGGCGGCGCGGGCCGTGTCGCCGCCCCAACCGCCGGAGACCCAACCGCCGCAGACCCCGTCCCCCGAGGCGCCGTCCCCCGAGGCCGCGAAGTAGCACCATGCAGACCAAGCACGCGAACGGCGGGACGCCGATGGGCCTGTGCGGGCTCGGCCACTACGTGCCCGAGAAGCGGCTGACGAACGCCGACCTCGAGAAGATGGTCGACACGTCGGACGAGTGGATCGTGCAGCGCACGGGCATCCGCGAGCGACGCATCGCCGGCGAGGGCCAGGACACCAGCGGCATGGGCATCGAGGCCGCCCGGCGCGCGCTCGCCGACGCCGAGATGGAGCCGGGCGAGCTGGACCTCGTGCTGTGCTGCACGGTGACCGGGGACCAGGTGTTCCCGGCGACGGCGTGCCGGATCGGCAGGGACCTGGGCGCCGACAAGGCCGGCGGCTTCGACATCGCCGCGGCGTGCTCCGGCTTCGTGTTCGGCTCGCAGATCGCCGCCGGGTTCATCCAGTCCGGGATGTACCGCAACGTGCTCGTGGTCGGCGCCGAGATCCTGAGCCGGGTGCTCGACTACAAGGACCGCAACACCTGCGTGCTGTTCGGCGACGGCGCCGGCGCCGCGGTCTACACGTCGCTCGATCGCGCCGGCCGCGGCGAGTTCCTGCGCGGCTCGATCCACATGGAGGGCGGCAGCGAGGACATCCTCGCGGTGCCAGGCGGCGGCAGCCGCTTTCCGCCGTCGCACGACACCGTCGACAAGAAGCTGCACTACATGCGCATGGGCGGGACCCGCGTGTTCCGCTTCGCGGTGCGCGTGTTCGCCGAGCTGGTCCAGCGTGTGCTCGACGAGTACGGCCGCGACGAGATCGGCGTGATCATCCCGCACCAGGTCAACCAGCGGATCATCGAGGCGGCGATGGACCAGCTGTCGCTGCCGATGGACCTCGTCTACAGCAACATCGACCGCTTCGGCAACACGTCGGCCGCCTCGGTGCCGATCGCCCTCAGCGAGGCGGTCGCCGCCGGCCGCCTGCGGAAGGGCAAGCTCGTGGTGATGCCGGCGTTCGGCGCCGGCATGGCCTGGGGTCACCTGGTGCTGCGGTGGTGAGCCCCGGCGCCGTGATCGGGAGACGCAACGCATGACCACCCAGCTCGACGGAAAGGTCGCCCTCGTCACCGGCGCCTCGCGCGGCATCGGGCGCGCCATCGCGGTGGCGTTGGCGCAGGCCGGCGCGCACGTCGTCTGCGCGTCGACGCGCGAGGGCGGCTGCGCGGACACGCTGGCCGCCGGCCAGGGCGCGCGCGGCGCGATGAGCGCCGTCGTGTGCGACGTCGCCGATGCCGCCCAGGTCGAGCGCCTGGGCAAGGACGTGCTCGACGCGCACGGGCGCCTGGACATCCTGGTCAACAACGCCGGCGTCACCAAGGACGGCGTGTTCCTGCGCATGGGCGCCGACGACTTCGATCGCGTCGTCGGCACCAACCTGCGCGGCACGTTCCTGGTCTGCAAGGCGTTCGCGCGGGCGCTGGCCAAGACCGCCGGCCGGATCGTGAACATCGGCTCGGTCGTAGGCTTGACCGGCAATGCCGGGCAGGCAAACTACGCCGCCAGCAAGGCGGGGCTGGTGGGGCTGACGAAGTCGCTGGCCAAGGAATTGGCCGGCCGCGGCGTGACGGCCAACCTGATCGCGCCCGGCTTCATCAGCACCGACATGACGGCGTCCATCCCCGAGGATCACCGCACGGCCATGCTCCAGGAGATCCCGCTGGCCCGTTTCGGCCAGCCGGACGACATCGCCGCGGCGGTGCTCTTCCTGTGTGGCGCGGGTGGTTCGTACATCACCGGGCAGACTCTGGTGGTGGACGGCGGCATGACCATGTAGCCTGATTTCCGACAGCGGCGGCCCGGGTTGGTTACCTGGGGCGCTGCGCACTCCAACCTACCGAGGCAGAACCAGTGTCGAAGGTCGAAAACGTCGAAGAGCGCGTCCTGAACATCGTGTGCGAGCAGCTCGGCACCACCCGGGACAAGATCACGAACGAGACGTCGTTCATCAACGATCTCGGAGCCGACTCGCTGGACACCGTCGAACTCGTGATGGAGTTCGAGGACGAGTTCGAGATCAACATCCCGGACGAGGACGCCGAGAAGATCCAGACCGTCGGCGACGCGGTGAAGTACATCCAGGGCAAGCTCAGCTAGCGCTGCTCCGGTGGGCGCCGGCTGCCGGCGCCGCCGGGCCGGAACGAATCCATGGCACGACGACGCGTCGTCATCACCGGACTCGGTGCGGTCAGCCCGCTCGGGCTGGACCTCGCGACGACCTGGGAGAAGCTCTTGGGCGGTGAGTCGGGCGCAGGTCCGATCACGCGCTTCGACACGTCGAAGCACACCACCAAGTTCGCCTGCGAGGTCTGGGGTTGGGAGTCCGAGAAGTTCTTCCCCCGCAGCGAGAGCAAGAAGCTCGACAAGTACACCCAGTACTACCTGGTGGCCGCCGACGAGGCGATGAAGGCCGCCGGGCTGGCCGCGGGTGACGCCTGGGCCGGGCTCGACCGGACGCGCTGCGGCTGCATCCTCGGCACCGGCATCGGCGGCATCCACGAGATCGAGGCCAGCAAGGTGCTGCAGGTCGAGCGCGGCGCCGACCGCATCAGCCCGTTCTTCGTGCCGAAGATGATGGCCAACGCCGTCGCCGGCCAGGCCGCGATCCGCTACGGCCTGCAGGGCACCTGCTACGTGACGTCGTCGGCGTGCGCCAGCAGCAGCCACGCCATCGGCCTGGCGCTGCGCACCATCCAGTGGGGCGAGGCCGACATGATGCTGACCGGCGGCAGCGAGGCGGCGACCACCGAGCTCGGCCTCGGCGGGTTCTGCTCGCTGCGCGCGTTGTCGACGCGCAACGACGATCCCAAGCGCGCCAGCCGGCCGTTCGACCGCGACCGCGACGGCTTCGTGATGGGCGAGGGCGGCGCGGCGCTGGTCCTCGAGGAGCTGGAGCACGCCAGGAAGCGCGGCGCCGTGATCCTCGGCGAGGTGCTCGGGTTCGGCTCGACCGACGACGCCAGTCACATCACCGCGCCGGCCGAGAACGGCGACGGGCCGACGCGCGCGATCCTGCAGGCGCTGCAGGACGCCGGGCTCGCGCCCGACCGGATCGACTACGTCAACGCGCACGGCACCAGCACCGAGCTGAACGACAAGATCGAGACCCTGGCGATCAAGAAGGTGTTCGGCGACCACGCCAGGAAGCTGGCGGTCTCGTCGACCAAGTCGATGACCGGCCACCTGCTCGGCGCGTCGGGCGCGATCGAGCTGGCCGTCACGGCCCTCAGCATCGCCCGCGGTCAGGTGCACCCGACGATCAACCAGGAGAACCCCGACCCCGCCTGCGATCTGGACTACGTGCCGAACACGGCGCGCGACATGAACGTGAGCCACGCGATCAGCAATTCGCTGGGCTTCGGCGGCCACAACACCTGTCTGCTCCTCGGCCGCTATTCCGGCTGAGGAGGCCAACCCCAGAGGAGAACCAGCCGTGAAGAAGCAGCTCAAAGACGCCCTGCACCGCTACAAGGTCGAAGCCTTCAAGATCTCGCACCACGGCATGGAGGTCGAAGACGTCAGCAAGGAGATCCTCGACCACACCGGCGAGGCCCTCGAGAACGCCTATCACTTCCACTTCCACAAGGACCCGAACCCGGCGCGCGTCGAGACCTACCAGATGGTCAAGAAGTTCGTGCTCGAGGCCCTGCTGCCGCCGGTGGTGGAGAAGATGATGCGCCGCATCACCGCCCTCGAGAAGCAGCAGCAGCAGATGATCGTCTTGCTCGACGAGCTGATGGAAGCGCTGTCGGAGGACGAGCCGAAGGCGCGCGCCGCCAACTGACGCGATGCGCACCGTCCTGGCCGGTGACCTCGGCGGCACCAAGTGCCGCTTCGCGCTGGTCGCCGAGGACGGGACCGTGGTCGCGGCCGAGCGCGTCGCGACCTCCCGCGACCGCGCGCAGTTCCTGGCGGCGCTGGAGCAGGGCATCGAACGCGTGCTCGCCCGGCGCCCCGACGGCCTCGCGCCGCCCGACGCGATCGGCATGGGCACGGCCGGCGTCATCGAGCCCGACGGACGGGCGATCGCCCGCGCGCCCAACCTGCCGCTCGACGGCTTCGCGCTGGCCGGGCACCTGGAGCAGCGCTTCGGGCTGCGGGCGACGCTGCTGAACGACGGCCGCGCCAGCGCCTGGGGCGAGTACCGAACCGGCGCCGCGCGCGGCGCCGACCCGCTGCTGTGCCTGTTCTTCGGCACCGGCATCGGCATCGGGCTGATGGTCGGCGGCGCGCCCTACGCGGGCGCCGACAACGCCGCCGGCGAGATCGGCCACACGCTGCACGTGCCCGGCGGCGAACCGTGCCCGTGCGGCGGGCGCGGCCACTACGAGGCCTACTGCGGCGGCCGGCCGATCGGCGAGCGCGGCCTGCGCGAGCTGGGGCCGCCGCCCGACGGGCACCACGCGTGGCACCTCGGCAACCTGGCGGGTCGAACCGACGCCGCCGCACGGCGCATCTTCGACGAGGCCGTCACTGCCGCGGGGGCGCTGACCGCCAACGCGATCACGCTGTTCAACCCGCGCGCCGTCGTGATCGGCGGCGGCGTCGTCGACGGCTGGCCGCCGCTGCGCGAACGAGTGGAGGCGTTCGTGCGGCGCGAGTGCGCGGCGATGGTGACCGACAAGCTGCGGTTCCACCCGAGCCTCGGCGGCTCCGACGCGATCCTCGTGGGAGCGGCGGCGGCCGCGGGGCGCTGACGCGCGGCCGCGATCGGCCGGCCTCGGAGTCCTGCCCGGGCGCGTTGCCGGTTACGGGGTCCGGACGGCAGGATAGCGTCGCCATGATCGATCTCGCGTTCTCCGCGTGTTGGCGCCGCGCCTGGCTGGTGGCGGTGCTGGTTCCTGCGGCGCCAGCGCAGGAGTGGCAGGCGCGACGGATCGCGCCGCAGTGGTTCTCCGTGCAGGCCGGGGCGGGCGGAGGGCCGGTCAACGCGTCGGGGCGCGTCCTGTACGAGTTCGACGGTGCGGCATGGCGGCAGGCGGCGACGGTTCCCACCGCGACGCAGCTCGGCGTCCTGCCGTTCGGCTTCGATCCAGCCCGCGGCCAGCAGGTGCTGATCGAACAGCCCGGTCGTCCCGGGGGCGGCATCACCCACACGAACGACGGCAGCGGCTGGATCGCGCGCGGGACGGCGCCGCCGCTGCAGCAGACCGCGCCGATGGTGTTCCATCCGGGGCTGCAGGCGCTGATGGTGTTCGGCGACGGGTTCGATCACCGCTGGGACGGCGCGGCCTGGCAGCCGATGCCCGCGCCGGTCGCCCGACAGGTGAACCAGGCGCGGGCCGCGAGCGACCCGGGCCGCGGCGTCGTCGTCCTGTCGACCGAGACGTTCTCGGGCGCCGAGCAGTGGGAGTTCGACGGCGTCCAGTGGGCCCGGCTCGCGCCGGTCGGTCCGGTGCCGCCGCGGCGCGCCTTCCCGTTGCTCGGCTGGGACCCGCGGACCGGCGAGACGATGCTGTTCGGCGGCATCGACCCCGGGGTTGCCACGCTGACCGACACCTGGCTGTGGAACGGAACGCGCTGGCGGCAGGTGCAGACGCCGACCGTGCCGCAGGGCTTCGGCGCCGTCGAGCTGGCGCTCGATCCCGTGCACCGCGTCCTGCGCCTGTTCGGCGATGCGGGCTCGGATTGGGTCTTCGACGGCAGCGACTGGAACGCCGTGCAGACCTTCGGTTCGCGGGACTCGGCCCAGCAGGGCGTCGATCCGATCCTGGGACACCTCATCCGCTTCGACGGCGACGGCGAGGCCGAGTGGGACGGCGTCGGCTGGCAGCGACGTCGCGTGCCGGTGCCCGGCGGCCGCGCATCGATGGCGTTGGACATCGGCAGCGTGGCGATGATGGCGCTGGCCGCGCCGCCGTCGGCGCCCGGGACGCTGCAGACGTGGCTGCGGCAGCCGTCCGGCTGGCAACCGTCGCCGGCCGCGACCCCGCCGGTCCGCGGCGGCTTCGCCCTGCTCTGCGCGCCGCTCAGCGGCGGCGTCGTTCTCTTCGGCGGCGTCGACGGAGGGGTCGACCTCGACGACACGTGGCTGTGGAGCGCGGGGCAGTGGCGGGACCTGACGTCGACGCTGGGCACGTCGCGGCCGCCGGCCGGCCTGTGCGTGGCGGCCAACCCCGCGTCGCTGGTCCACGACCCGCATGTCGTGACCCCGTCGCAGCTGTGGCGCTGGAACGGCGGGTGGTCGCAGCGGTCCACGGTGCCGCCGCCGTTCGTCGCCCGGTGCGCCGCGGTGCGCGGCGACGGCGCGGTGGTCGTCGGCGGCTTCGACTTCTCCGTGCCGGTGGCGCGCGTCGCCGAGTTCCGCGGCGGCCAGTGGTCGCCGCTGCCGCAGCCACGGGAGTTCCAGGCCGACGCGCTGTTCGAGGATCCTCGGCGCGGTGCGCTGGTCGCGTTCTACCTGGGCCAGGAGTACGTGCTGACGGACACCCCGGCCGACGATCCCGAGGTCGGCCTCGCCTGCGGGTCGCCGGCGCCGCGCCTCGTCGGAGTCGGCCACCCGACCACCGGCAACGCGGACTATCGCGCGGCCGTGCGGACGGATGCCGCGGCGCCGGTGCTGCTGGCCTTCTCCGACCGGGCCGGCACGGCGCCGCTCGGCGCCGGGTGCACGCAGTGGATCGGGCCGCCGCTGGCCGTGCGGTTCGCACTGGCCGACGCCACCGGGCTCGCGACCTTCGGCCTCGCGATCCCGGCGCCGCCGAGTCTGCGCGGGCAGCAGGTGTTCGCACAGGCAGCGGCGCTGCAGGCCGGCGCGCCGCTCGGCGGCGTCGCCGTCACCGCAGCGCTGCGGATCACGGTCGGCGACTGAACGGAACCCCACCGCGCGCGGCGCGCGGCTCGATCGGGGCGCCCCGCGCAGGTATCGTGTCGGCGTCACCTGGGAGGGTGATCCGAATGGACATCGCGGTACTGGCCGGCGGGCGGTCGCCGGAGCACGACATCTCCTTGCGCTCGGCGCACCAGGTGCTGCGGCACCTCGATCGCAGCAGGTTCCGGGTCTGGCCCGTGTTCCTCGACCTCGACGGCGGGTTCTGGCCGCAGCGACGGCCGCTCGACGGGCGCGAGGTCTGGGTGCCGGGCGATCGGTCGACGGCGCACGGGCCGATGCGGCCGGGTGCGGCGCTCGACTGGCTGCTCGAGCGCGGCCACGTGCAGTGCGTGTTCCCCGTGCTGCACGGTCCGTTCGGCGAGGACGGCTCGGTGCAGGGGATGCTCGAGCTGTACGAGCTGCCGTTCGTGGGCTCCGGGTGCGCGGCGTCGGCCGTGGCGATGGACAAGCTGCGCACGCGGCACGCGCTGCAGGCGAAGGGCGTGCCGATGGCCCGCGTCTACGAGCCGGACGCGCCGCTGCTGCGCTGCGACGTCGAGCTGGAGTTCGCGCGCGTGCGCGACGCGGTCGGCCTGCCGTGCTTCTGCAAGGCCGACTGCTCGGGCAGCAGCCGCGGCGTCGCGCGGGTCGCCGACCGGGCGCAGTTCGCCGCGTTCGTGCGGTCGCAGCAGGCGGGCTTCCGCCGCTGGTTCGCCGAGGCGCCGGTCGCGGGCGAGGAGATCACGGTCGCGGTGCTCGGCAACGCCGGCGGCGAACTGCAGGCGCTGCCGCCGGTCGGGATCTACCCGCGCTTCGCCGACCACTTCGACGAGCACGCCAAGTACGAGGCGGGCGCCTGTGACGAGATCGCGCCGCCGCGCGGCTGGGACGAGGCGCGGTGCCGGCCGGTGCAGGAGCTGGCGGTGCGCTGCCACGAGGCGCTGGGCTGCGACGGCATGTCGCGCACCGACATGATCGTCGGCGCCGACGGCCCGGTCGTGCTCGAGGTCAACACCATCCCCGGCATGACCGAGGCGAGCCTGCTGCCCAAGGCCGCCGCGGCGGTGGGGCTGTCCTTCACCGGCCTGCTCGACCGGCTCGTCGACCTGGCGCTCGAGCGGCACCGGGGCCGCGGTGCGCCGGCCGCCGGTGTGTCCTGCGCGGCGGTCGAATAGGCGGTCCGGCATCCGGTCGAACCGGAAGTCCGCCCGGGTGCGTCCGCCGTCCGAATTGACGACAGCGACCTGCGCATCCAGGCTTGGCATCGACGGCGTCGTTCGCCGACAACCATCCTCGTGACCTACGCCTGGCAGGATCCGACCGGCGCTGCGGCGTCCCCGGCGACGGGACCCGCCGCGACCGGCGCCGCCGATGCGGCGCCCGCCGGCGGCGGCGTGCTCGACTGGCTGTGGTCGCTGGCGAGCCGGCCCGGCGTGGTCGAGACCCTGCTGGCGATCGTCGTGGTCGCGGTCGTGGTCTGGACCTGGCTGCGCATGCTGCGCGTGGTCGAAGGCGTCCGCACGCGGGCGCTGCTGCAGGACTACCTGCTGGGCGTCGAGCAGGCGCTGTCCGGCGACCTCGACGGCGCCCACCGGCGGCTGCAGCGCGTGCTCGAAGCCGACCCGGAGAACCACTACGCGCGGCTGCTGCTCGGCAAGGTGCTGGCGCAGCGCGGCGACCCGGCGCAGGCGCACAAGCACCACCTGTACCTGCAGCGCGCGTTCGCGGTCGAGAGCGGCGAGAACGACCTGCAGCTCGCCAACGCGCTGCTCGCGTGCGACCGGCCGGCCGAGGCCGCCGACGCCGCCGAGCGGGTGCTGGCGACCGACCCCCGCAACCGCGCGGCGCTCGAGTTCCTGTTCCGCGCGCGGCTGCAGGCCAGCGATCCGGAGGCCGCTGCGGCCGTCGGTCGCCGCCTGCTCGCCCAGCAGCCGAACGCGCCGACCGCGCTGCGCCGCGACGTGGCGGCCACGGTGGCGGCGGCCGGTCAGTACCAGCTGCGCCGCGGCGACCTGGCGGCCGCGGCGCTGTCGTTCGAGCACGCGCGGGCGATCGACGGCGCCGCGTCGAGCGTGCTGCTGCTCGGCGCCCAGGTGGACGCCGCGCGCCACGGTGCGGCGGCGGTGACCCAGCGGCTGCTGACGTCGGCGGAGCAACCGGCCGGCGCGCCGGGTGCCGACCCGGAGGGGGCGGCCCTGCCGGTCCCCGTGTCGTCGCGCGCGGTGGCGCTCGGCGCCGCCACCGCCGGGGCCGGCTGGCTCGCCGCGCTCGGGCCGCTGCTGCCGGCCGGGCGCTGGCGCTGCGCCGCGTGCGGCGAGAGCCTGCTGCGCGCGCGCGCCCGGTGCCCGCGGTGCGGCGCCGAGGATCGCGCCGAGGTCGACGAACCGCTGCTGTTCGCTGTGGTCGAGACCCCGGCGCACCTTGCCGACGCGATCGAAGCCAACGCCGCGCACGTGCGTCGGACGGTGCGGCTGGCGCTGGACGCGGCGGACGACCACAGCGGGCGCGCTGTGCGCGGCGCCGCGCTCGCGCTCGAGGACAAGGCGGTCGGCGAGCTGCTGGCGGCGGCCTGCGGCGGCGACGGGCCGCGCGCCGACGCCGCCGTGCAACTGCTGCGCGAGCTCGGCCCCGGCATCACGCCGGCGCTGTTCGCCGCCGCGGACGACCTCGAGGACCGCCGCATCCTGCCGCTCGGCGGCAGCCCGATCGCCGGCGTCGTGGGGCGGGTCGTGCAGGGCTTCGACCGCGAGGCGCTGCCGCACGTCGAGGCGCTGTTCGCGTCGGCGCGGCCGGGCAGCCGCAAGATCCTGATCGACTACTTCCTCGGGCTGGCCGACCCCGAGGAGTTCCAGATCGTGCTCGAGCGCTTCCCGCCGCTGGAGATCCTGCACCGGCTCAACAAGGTCGACGAACCCGTGCTGGTGCGTTTCCTGCAGGCGGTGCCCGAGCAGAGCTTCGTCGCCGAGGTGCTGCTGCTGGAGCCGGTGTTCTACCGCGAGGACGCGATCCTCGCGGCGATCCCGGGCGCCAGCCACCCGCAGGTCCTCGAGCACGTGCTGGTGCAGCGCGGCCCGTCGCGCACGCTGACCGGCGAGCTGCTGAAGGCGCTGGCGGAGCCGCTGCTGCGGCCGGTGGCGCAGCGAATCCTCGAGGCGTTCTCCGGCCGCGTGCTCGACCACCTGCTGTCGGCGTTCGTCGATCGCGACCGGAGCGCCGCCGTGCGCGCGCAGCTGGCGCAGTTGCTGGCGCGGCAGGGGCCGGCCGCGGTCGAGCGGCTGTGCAGCAGCTTCGGTCCGGAGCCCACGTCGCTCGACGACGAGATCCGGTCGGTGCTGGTGGCGATGGGCGACACGGCGGTGCCGGCGTTGCAGGCGGCGTACTCGCGGCCGGGCTGGGTGCAGCGCATCACCGTGGGCCTGTTCGGCCGTGGCGGCAATCGCCGGGCGCAGATCATCCGCGCGCTGTCGTCGCTGGGCTCGCCCGCGGCCCGCGCGGCGCTGCAGTCGCTGCGCGCCAGCGAGGACGACCCCAACCTGAAGCTGCGGCTGCAGCAGGCGCTGCATCGCCTGGAAGAGGAGCGGCTCGCCGGGACCGAGCCCGCCGCCCCGGCGGCGCCCGCGACCCCGTCGGCGCCCACCGACCCGGCGCCCGATCGGCCCGCCCGCGACGACGACGACGACGAGGAGGCTCGCCATGAGCAGGTTGGGTGACGGCATGCGCCGGCTGGCGGGCGCGCCGCTGCGCGCGCTGCTGCCGAAGAACCCGCTGTGGCGCTGGGCGCTGATCCTGCTGCCGGTGCTGATCCTGCTGGCGTTCCTCGAGCCGGCGGCGAACCTGCTGATCAAGCTGTTCGAGTTCGGCCTGCGCGTGATCGAGCCGCTGCTGCAGACCACCGTCGGTCGTGTGGTGCTGCTGATCCTGGTGTTCACCGCCGGCGGCCTGCTGGCGGCGACGCTGCTGCGCGGCCGCATCCGCACGTTCCGCGGCCGCGTGCTGCTGGGGCGCCACCTGCAGGGCGTGGCGGCGCTGCTGCAGTCCGATCGGCGCCGGTCGCGGGAGCTGTTCCTGCGCGTGGCGAAGCAGAAGCGCGTGCAGCCGGCGGAGTATCCGGCGCTGGCGCAGGACGCCAACCTCAAGCTCGCTCGGCTGTGCCTCGAGGAGGGCGACGTCGACCGCGCGCTCGGCTGGATCGCCCGGGTCGTCGAGCCCGGCCTGCCCAAGGAGCTGCGGCGCTCGCTGCTGCAGCTGCGGATCCAGGCGCTGCGGCGGCAGCGCGCGGCGCTGCCCGAGACGCTGGAACAGGAGGCGCGCGAGGCGGTGGCCGCGTTCGCCGACGACTACGCGCTGCACAAGGAGCTCCGCGAGCTCGTCGCGCTGCGCGGCGACCTGCGCGAGACCGCCGAGCTGCAGGCGCGCGTGCACAAGCTGGCGCCGCAGGCCGCGGCGGCGGCCGAGCAGGAGCAGCTGGCGCACGACCTGACGGCGGCCGCGAGCGCGGCGCTGGCGGGCGGGGAGCCCGACGTCGCCCGCAAGCTGCAGAAGCGCCTGGCGAAGCTGCCCGGTCCGGCCGGCGGCCTGCTGCTCGGCGAGATCCACGGCGCCGCCGGCGACGTGCGCGCCGCCGTCAAGGCATTCGGCGCGACGCGGTCGCCGGAGGGCCTCGACCGCATCGCCGAGCTGCTGCGGCAGCACCCCGGCGTGATGGAACCGCGCGAGCTGCTCGAGTGTTGCCCGATGCAGGGCACGCTGCTGCTGGTCGCGCGCGAGCTGGCGCGCCTCGGCCACCTCGACGCGGCGCGGCGCGCCGCGCAGCAGGCCGCCGAGACGCTGGGTCCCACGCCGACGGTCTGCGCCGTGCTCGCCGAGGTGCTGCACCTGCTCGGTCGCGAGCAGGAGGCGCGCCTGCTCGGCGAGCAGGCGGTGCAGCGCCTGCTGGGGCCGGGCCTGGTCGGCGCCGACGACGCCGCCGCCGGCTGACGGCGGCGGACCGTCGCGGGGATTTTGGCGCCCGCGTCGGCGCTCGCAGGTCGCGCTGCGGCCCGCAGTCGCACCCGTTCGTTAAGGACGGCGGCAGCGACAAGTAAGACCCGAGGCCATCCGCGGCGCGAGCGGTCGGAGTATGGAGGGCAACGGTTCCCGATGGTTGCTTCTCGCTCCGCTGCGACGCGACGGGCGCACCTGTGCGCGATCGCGATGTTCGGCCTGCCGGCCTGCGCGCCGGATGCCCCGGTGCACGCCGCATGGAATCCTGTCGACGCGCGCGTTGCGCCGCTGGCGTTGGGGCGGCGCGCGCGCCCGCTGCTCGACGTCGACGCCGACGCCTTCGCGCAGTCCAGCGCGGCGCTGGTGCAGACCGGCTGCGACCGCGCGCGGCCGAGTCCGTCGAGCTTCCTGCACGTGCTGCGCCTGTGCGGGCCAGACGGCGCCGTCCGGCTGCAGGGGCGCGAGACGGCGCTGCTGGCGCCGTTCTTCGACGACGCGCTCGGGCGCCGGGTGTTCGGCGACAGCATCGCGAGCCGCACCCGGTACGGCGCGCGCTACCGCGTGCGCAGCGACCTGTTCCCGACCGCGCGCGGCGTCCCCGAGTGGCACCTGACGCAGACGCTCGCGACCTGCGCGGAGCTGGGCGTGCCGCTGACGCGCGAGCTGCGTCTGGAGGGTGGGGCCGTGCCGCTGCGGGCGGTGCTCGCGGACACGCTCGCCGGGTTCACGATCGACGCGCCCGAGCCCGAATGGACGGCGCTGGCGCTGATCCACTACCTGCCGCCGCACACCGGCTGGACGAACAGATTCGGCCAGCGCTACGCGTTCGACGACCTGGCCGAGCTGCTGCTCGCGCAGTCGCCGACCCTGCGCCCGTGCGCCGGCGTGCACGTCTACCAGACGCTGATCCTGATGCTGCGCGCGCACGCGCTGCACCCGATCCTGAAGGCCCCGGTCCACGACGCCGTGCAATCCCGCGTGCGGCGGTGGACGGAGCACGCGCTGGCCAACCAGCGCGTCGACGGCAGCTTCGGGCGGGGCTGGTGGCGCGGACCCGCGGAGGGGCCGTCTACGCGCGGCGGCGCCGACGACGTGCCCGACGCCGCGCTGGTCGCGACCAGCCATCTGGCCGAGGCGTTCCTCTACCTGCCGGCCGAGGTGCCCGTCGCCGACGCGGCGCTGCGCCGCGCCGGCGAGTGGCTGCTGCGCGAGTGGACGCGGCCGCGTGCGGCCAGCGACGTCGCTGCGGAGTTCTGTCCGTTGACGCATGCAGGGTGCGTCATCCGACACCTGATGCGGTGAGCTGCGATGGTGTCACGGACGTTCCATGCCCTGCACCTGTCCTTCGCAATCAAGGAGTGTTCCATGCGAGGTCTCCAGATCGGGCTGTTCGCCGTCGGCGTGGCCCTGTTCGCGCCGGCCGCCACCATGCGGACGGCCGCCGTTCCGCCCGACGCCGCTCCGGCGCCGCTGTGCTTCGAGGTGTCCGCAGAGTGTGTGCCCATGAAGTACACCAGCTGCATCACCGATCGCCGCTACTGCCCCAACCCCATCCACTGCTGGAAGGCGGACGGGATGTGGAAGCGGATCGTGCTCGACCAGGACATCTACTGCGCGCCGTCGGGCGGCGGTCAGAACCTCCGCTGCGATCACGGCAAGGCGGTGAACGAGCAGAGCTGCGGCGTCGTGCCGCCGGACGGCGACACCCCCGTGGATGGCGGCTGATGCCTCCAGCGTTTCGTGAACCACGAGACGACGCGCCGGGCCGGGTGGCCCGGCGCGGCCTCCGGCGCGGCGGGCTGCTGGTCGCCGCGGGACTGACCTTCGGCGGCGTGGCCACGGCGCAGGCCGAGGTCGCGGAGGCGTCGATGCCGACCGCAGCGCGGGTGGACGACAGCCTGCGGCGAGGCCCGCGACCGGGCTTCTGGCGCACCGCGCGCAACGCGGGGGCCAACGCGCTGTACCTGCTGCTGCGCGGCCACGGTCTGGACTGTCGCTACGACGAACTGGTCGGCGCCGTGACGGTCGATGCGCGCGGCGCGAGCCTGTCGGCGCTCGAGCGCGGCGCCGCGGCGTGCGGCTTCGACGTTCGGGTGCGGTCCAGCGACCCGCGGCGGCTGGCCTCGCTGCGCCTGCCGGTGCTGGCGCACCTGGAGCCGAGCTCCGGCGACGTGGACGCCGGCGGGCGGCTGGTGGTGGTGATCGAGTACGCACCCGACGCCGACGAGGTCGTGCTGTGCGACGCGGCGACGGCGTCCGTGCTGCGCGCGCGGCGCACCGACTTCGTGGCCCAGTGGTCGGGGCTGGTCGTCGCCGTGGCGGACGAGCCGGCGCCCGGGCCGGTGCCGGGCTGGCTCGGCGTCGTGGGGCTGGTGCTGTGCGGCGGCGTGGCGCTGCACTGGCTGTGGTCCGCCGGCCGGCGGCGGTTCGCGATCGCGGCCGCGGCCTGCGTGCTGGCCAGCGGCCTCACGGGTCAGGCGCCGGTCGAAGCCGCGCTGCGCGCGCGCGTCGTGGAGACGCTGCGCGACCAGCGCGAGGCGTGGCGCGACGTCGACGCGACCATCCGGCTGCCGATTCCGGACCTGACCGGGATCGGGGCCTTCCTGGAGCAGCGGCTGTGGCTCGCCGAAGGGGACCGTCTGCTGTTCGAGACCACGCACGGCGACGCGCGCACGGCGCCTGCCGACTGGCAGGAGCGCCTGCGCATCCACGTGACGCCGGAATGGACCGTGAGCGACTGGCCGAACAAGCGGCTGTACATCGCCAGCGCCCCGATCCTCGACGACGCGGGGCGCCGCGTCCTGCGCGAGGACGTCGAGCAGTCCGCGTTCGTGCGCTGCACGGGCTGGTGGCCGGCGGGCAGCGGGCTCGCCGCGGGCCAGCTGGCCGGCTGCTCGTACGATCTGCTGGCGATCGCCGAGAATCCGGGCTACGTCGTCGCCGCGGCCGCGGGCGAACGGGTCGAGCTCCGGCGGGCCGGACGCGACCAGGTGGTGCTGCGCGCCGACCTCGGCTTGGCGCTGGAGCGCCGGGAGATCCTCGACGAGGATGGCGCGCCGATCTGGACGCTGCGCGTCGAGGCGCATCGCGAGGTCGCGCGCGGCGTGTGGCTGCCGGAGCGGGTGCGCATGACGTTCCACCGGCTGCCGGGGCCCGTCGAAGGGGTCGCGGTGGGCGGCGAGCTGCCGGTCCTCGAGTCGGTCGGCGAACTGCGTGCGGTGCGACTGGCCGCGCGCTCGACGGCGGCGCCCGCGTTCGTGCCGGTGCCGGGCAGCGCCATCCTCGACATGGAGACGGGGCGCATCGCCCAGGTCGTAGCCGGCGGCTTCGACTTCCTGGAACGCAAGGCCGAGTGGATCCGGCGCGTGTGCGCGGGCCCTGACGCCGCGCGCGAGCGGCGCGCGGCGCCCGGTTTGGCGGCGCCGTTGGGCATCGGCCTGGCCGCGGGCAGCGCGGTGCTGGCGGCGTGGTGGATCGTCGCCCGGCGGCGCGCGGGCACCCGGCCGACGGTGGCCACGGTCGACACGGAGACGGAATCATGAAGGACACGTTCGGGCTGCTGGTGCTGTTGCTGGCCGTCGTGGTCGCCGCGATCGGGATCTCGATCGCGCTGGGCGACGACGGCGCGGTCCGCGAGCAGCCGGCGGCGGTCGGCGGCGACGCGCCGGCGCGCGCGGCCGGCGCGCCTGCCGCCGGCGCCCCCCGGGACTCGCTGCGCCGGTCGGTCGGCGCGGCGGCGCGCGATGGCGCCGTCGACGACGGCGCGCCGGGCGAGGTGCACGTCCTGGTCCGGTACGAGGACGGCGCGGCCGCGCCGGGCGTCGGCCTGCTGCTGCGGCCGTTCGGCGACGACGACCGACTGCGTGCCCGGCACGGGGTCACCGACGCGGCCGGGGAGGTGGCGTTCGCGACGGTGTTGCCGGGCGGCTACAGCGTGACCTGCGATCGCGCCGTGTTCGACCTGGGCTCGGCGGCGTGGTTCCGCCTCGCGCCGCGGCAGACGGCGAAGGTCACGCTGCGGCTGCCGGTGCTGCAGACGATCGCCGGCGTCGTGCAGAATCGCGCCGGTCAGCCGATCGGCGGCGCCGAGGTCTGGCTCGGCCAGCTCGCGACCGTCGGGCGCGACGCCGAGGCGGTCGCGCACACCGACGAGTGGGGACGGTTCTCGATCCCGTGCGGGTTCCAGGCCGCCCTGGTCGGCGCGCGCGCCAGCGGCTACGCGCCGTCGCGCCTGCAGTTCGTCGGCATGAACCACCCGATCGAAGGCGGACTGCGGCTGCTGCTGCCCGAGCTCGGCGGAGACTGCGTCGGGACCGTGCGCGACGCCGACGGCGCGCCGGTCGAAGGCGCGCTGGTGCGGATCGGCGCCGGCCGCCTCGACGGCATCGCGATCGGCGACAGCGGCCCGCCCCTGCCGACCCAGGTCCGCACCGACGCGGACGGCGGCTTCGTCGCCGCCGGGCTGGCGGTCGGCGACCACCCGGTGTGCGTGCGAGCTCCGGGACTGGGGGCGTTCGAAGGCCGCGTGCTGGTCGAGACCGCGCGGACGTCGCGGTGCGACGTCGTGCTCGGCGCGGCGACCGCGATCGAAGGCGTCGTGCGCGGCGGCGGCGGCGCGCCGGTCGCCGAGGCGATGGTCGAGTGCGGCGTCCCAGGCTCGCTGCTCCACTGGCACTGCGCGACCGACGCGGCCGGGACCTACCGTCTCGACGGTCTGGCGCCGGGGCCGGTGACCGTGAAGGCCCGCGCCCCCGGTCTGGGCCGCGGGACCTGCGACCTGCAGTGTCGGGCAGGTGAGGTGACGCGCGGTGATCTGGTGCTGGTGCCCGGCGCGGAGCTGCGCGGGGTGGTGCGGACCGACGCGGGCGCGCCGGTGGTCGGGGCGCGGGTGACGGTCTGGGCCGCGGCCGGGCACGGCGACGGCGGCGGCGCCAGCAAGGTCCGCACGGACGGTCACGGCGCGTTCGCGGTCGAAGACCTGGCCGCGCGCGTCGTCGACGTGCGCGTCGTCCACGCCGAAATCGAGGACCTGCATCGGGCGGCGGTCGACACGGGGGCGGGCGTCGTCGACCTCGTGGCCCGTAGCCGCGAGCCGGCGACCGCGTTCGTCACCGGCACGGTGCGCGGGCCGGACCGTGAGCCGGTCGAACTGGCCGAGGTCACCGTCGTCGGCGAGGTCGAGCGCTCGCTGCAGCGCGCGGTGATGCTGCGGCCGGAGGCGCGCGGCGCGTTCGAACTCGGTCCGCTCCCGCCCGGCACCTACGAGCTGCGGGTCGAGGTGCCGCGGCACCCGCGGCTCACGCGCCGGGTGGTCCTCGGCGCCAACGAGCGCGTCGCCGTTCCCGACCTGCGCGCCGGCCCCGGCGGGCGCATCCGCGCGCAGTGCGGCGGAGTGTGGCCCGACGCGATGTTCCTCGGCATCTTCGGCGCGGACGGCGCCTGGATCGGCAGCATCACCGCCAGCTCGCGCGATCACTGCAGCGAGCTCCTCGAGCCGGGCTCCTATCGCGTGTGCACCATGGGGGAAGGCGTGGCCCGCGCGGTGCAGACGGTGGAGGTGCAGGCCGGCGCCGATGCCCGCGTCGACTGCAGCGCGGGTCCCGGCCTGCGCCGCGACCTCGCGGTGACCGGGCTCGGCCGCGCGCGCCACGTGGCGTTGCGGCTGCAGGGACCGACCGGCCTCCTGATGGACGATCTCGTGCCGACGTCGGACGGCGCGCTGCGCGAGACCTGGTGGTTGCCACCCGGGGCGTATCGCGTGTCGGCGGAGGCGGGCGGCATGCGTCGCGCGCTGGAGTTCGAGGTCACCGCAGCAGCGGCCGACGCCGAGGATCTTCACATCGACTGGACCCGGTGAGCCCCGCGACACCGGCGCGATGCGCTGTCTTGTGCACGGCGGGTGCGATGCCTACCGTTCCGCGCGGCCCGCGTCCGCGCGGGCTGCTGCTCGCCGGAGTGGCGGAATCGGCAGACGCACAGGTTTCAAAAACCTGCGCCGCAAGGCGTGCGGGTTCAAGTCCCGCCTCCGGCACCACCCCACCGCGGCGCGCCGCGATCGTCGATCAGCGGCGCAGCAGCTGACCGGCCACGTCGGTCCAGCGCGCGAACTCGAAGCCCCAGCCGTTCTGCACGGCGCGCTGCTCGAAGTCGGGCACCAGCCACGGCGTCGACACGAACACCTCGGCGGCGGCCAGCATCGCGCACGGGTCGGTGCCGGCGTGGGAGCGGTCGGGGTCGTGGTGATTGGCCATCAGGTCGACGATCGGCCACGGCAGCCCCCAGCTGCCGAGCAGCGACGCGGCGATCTGGGCGTGGCTGGCGCCGATCATGCGGCGCTCGAGCGCCTCGAGCGACAGGCGGTGGCGTTGGGCGAGGCGGTGGGTCGTGCGGTGGCTGAGCGGATCGAACTGCAGCAGCACCAGCGCCCCGACTTCGTGCAGCAGGCCGCAGGTCGGCAGCAGTTCGCGCACGTCGGGTCCGAGCATCACGGCTTCCTCGCACCAGTGCGTGAGCAGGCGCGTCTGCAGCATGGCGCGGCGCTCGATCCCGTCGACCAGGAGCCGGGTCTGGCGATCGTCGCGCGGCATCGCCGAGAACAGCTCGGCGGCGAGCACGCAGTTGGAGAGGGTGCGCATGCCGATGCGGATCACCGCCTCGCGCAGCGACAGCAGGGGGCGCTCCGGCCGGTAGAAGGTGCAGTTGGCGAGCTGCAGCACCTTGGCCGCCATCGCCGGGTCGCGCTCGACCACCGCGGTCACGCGCTGCAGGTCGACGTCGTCGTCGGCGATCAGCAGCGCCACCTCGGCGAACAGGTGCGGCACCGACGGCAGGGCCTGGGTGTGGCCGAGGATCGCGCGCAGGTCCTCGCGGTGCACGAACGTGCCAGACACGATGGCGCGCTCGACGGCGGCGCGCAGCAGCTCGGGCGGGCACGGCTTGGTCAGCCACTGGTGCGCGAAGGGCAGGGCCCGCAGCAGCTCCGACTCGTGGCCCTCGCCGGTCAGCACGATGCGCACCGCCTGGGGCTGCATCGACCGCACCATCTCGAGGACGCCCGGGCCGTCGATGCCCGGCATGTCGAGGTCGGCGACGACGACGTCGAGCTCGCGCTGGGCCAGCAGCTCCCGCACCAGCGTCGGGTCGGCGAGGTACTCGATGCGCCACTCGTCGTCGCGCGGCGCCATCGCCGCCTCGAGCCCGCGCAGGTGCTCGAGGTCGTCGTCGACGAACAGGACATTCGGCTGCCGGCGGCGTGGCTCCACGGATCCCTCTCCCTGCCGACGATCGGTCGGGGACGCGGGTCGCGTTTCCGCGGAAAGACCCTAGGGGTGGCGCAGTCGGGTCGCTTTCCCGAGCCGGGCGGTGTCGCCGGCGCGGACCAGCTGGCCCAGCGACTCGGCCGCATCGAGGATTTCGCGCGCCTCGCCGAGCGGCACGTCGAGCGCGCGGGCGAGCGCGAGCTCGAGGCACTCCGCCGTCAGCGTGGCGCCGACGCCGCCGAGCCTGGCGAACAGCGCCGGCAGCAGGTCGGGATCCAGCTGCGTCGGTGCGGGCGCGGGCAGGTCGGCCTCGGCGTCGCGGCTGGCGCCGCCGCAGCACGGGTCGACGTTGGTGCCGCAGCGCGCACACTGCCCGTGGCCGTGCACCTGCACCGTGACCAGTGCGGCGCCGCACCAGGGGCAGCGCTGGGGGCTCATCCCATGGTGACGACCAGCTCGTCGTCGATCTCGGTCTGCAGCAGGTTCTGGATCGCCATCATCGTGCCGGCGGTCGAACTCGGGCAGCTGCCGCAGGCGCCCTGGTAGCGGATGAACAGGGTCTTGCCGTCGAGGCCGACCACCTCGAGGCCGCCGCCGTCGCCGGCGAGGGCCGGACGCACGCGGTCGTCGAGCAGCTCGTTGATGCGCGACAGGAGCACCGGATCGCCGCCCTTGGGCAGCCTGGCGAGCGGATCGTCGTCGCCGGCGATCGCGCCGGCCGGCTGGGCCGCGGCGGGCTCGGCGTCGCCGTCGTGGCTCTCGAGCAGGCGCGTGACCTGTTCGGCGACCGCGCGCCAGTCGGCCTGCGCGGTCATGCTGACGGTGACGAAGTTCTCGCAGAAGAACAGGGTCTCGATGCCGGGCACCGCGAACAGGCTCTGCGCCAGCACGTCGGTCCGGGCGTCCTCCGGCTTGCCGTAGCTCAGGTTCTGTCCCGGTCGCGCCAACGGGCGGTCGACCAGGAACTTGAACGCGTTGGGATTGGGAGTCGGCTGAATGCTCTGGACCTTCATGGGCGGCGTCGGTGGGTGAGGGTGCAGGATACCAACCGGACGCGGGTTGTCGGCCACTGCGCCGGAAAGGCAAGTGTCCGCGGCGCTACTGCAGCAGGTCGCGTGCCGCGCCGACCGGACCGGTCGTCAGCATGGCGGGCTTCCAGAGGCCGCCCGAGCCCTGATGGTCGACGACCCGCAGGGTCAACGTGTGGCGGCCGGGGGAAAGCGGCCCGAGCGCGAAGGTCTGCGGCTCGAGCCACACGGTGTGACCCGTGGCGGGATCGCCGCGGCGGCCCAGCGAGCGGCCGTCGAGCCAGAGCTCGAAGCTGTCGTCGACGCCTTCGAACACCGCGTGCACCGGGTCGGAGGGCCAGTCGTCCGGCAGGTCGAGCGTGCGGTGGTACCAGGCGACTCCCGAGTAGTGGCGCAGGTCCTCGGCCTGGTTCTCCCAGTGGCTGCCGGCGCGCAGCGGCCGCCACGGCGCCGCGTCGGTCGCGGTCGCCGGCAGCTGCCAGCCGGCGGCGAGGCCGCGATCGTCGGGGTCGGTGCGGAAGCGCCAGGATTCCAGCGGCACGGTGCGCTCCGCGAGCAGCTGCCGCAGCGCCGTCACGGTGTCCGGCGCCAGCGCGCGCGCGGGCGCGGGGCCGGTCGCGAGGTGGTGCAGCAGCCGGTGCTCGGCGAAGCGGCCGGCCGGCGTCGCGCGGTCGAGGCAGCTGGCCAGCAGCCGACCCTCGCCGATGCGGCAGTCGAACACCAGCAGGTGGGCGCGGACCCGGTCGATGTCGTGGGTCTCCCAGAACGCGAGGATCGGGTCGACCTGGTCCTTCAGCGCGTCCCAGGGCATCATCCGGCCGCCGTCGAGGTCGAACGCCATCAGGTCCAGCAGCATCGCCGCCGGCAGCGCGTCGTGCGCCGGGTGCGGCGGGGCGAACGGCGCGCCGCGCAGGTGCCACAGCGGTGCGCTGCGGAAGTCGCCGCGGTCGCCGTCGACGCGCAGCAGCGCGCGGCCGCCGGCGGCGACGAAGTCGAGCGCCGCCTGGTCGAGCTGGTCGAGCACGCGCAGGCCGGGCGCCGGCGCCGCGGGCCTGGCGTCGTCGAACGGCGGCAAGAGCCACACGTCCCATCCGGCCTCGAGCCCCGCCACCGCGGCGACCACGCGGTGGCGGGTCGGCCGCGCGACCGGCGGCAGCGGCGCCAGCGGATGCACCTGCCGCGGCGCATCGACGTCGCCGCCGCGGGCGACGCGCACGCCGAGCCGCGTCGAGCCGTCGGCGGCCGGCACGAACGCGCGCCGGTCCCTGTCGAGGCAAAGCATGGCGTCGCCGTGCCACGCCCACTCGGCGGCGGACCACTTCGCGCGGTCGAAGTCGTCGTAGAGGCCCATGCGCGCCTTGGCGAAGTCGCGGGCGACGGACACCACGTAGCCGGCGTCGGGGATCGTCGCGCGCAGTCGTTCGATCTGATAGCGCCGCTGGGCCATGCCGAAGTCGAGCGCCGCGCGCGGCAGCTGCCGCAGCGTGTCGGCGCCGAACTCGGCGACGAGCCAGCTCTCGAACCGCCGCTGGTCGTCGAGGCACAGCGGCGTCCACCACGGCGCGGCGCCGCCGTGGCGGCGGTCCCATTCGTGCAGGTCGATCCAGGTGTCGGCCGCCATGCACTCGCCGAGCAGCAGCGGTTTGGCGCCGTGCTTCGCGACGTGGTCGCGGAAGTCCTGCAGCCGCTGCGGCCACCAGCGCGCGTTGCCGTAGGGGTGCTCGTCCCAGAAGTCGGTGACGCGCTGCCAGCCGATCCACGAGCTGTCGTCGACGACGAGCGTGTCGGGCACCGCCTCGTGGCAGGCGTCGTAGAGCGCCCGCACCACCTCGAGGTCGGCGCGGTGGCCGGTCTCGCAGGTGATGCTGCGGAACGCCACCGACGCGTGGCTGCCGTCGCGGCGGAAGAACTCGCCGTACTCGCGCAGCAGCTCGTCGCGGTGGGCGGCGTCGATCTGCGGGTGCCAGGTCGGGTACTCCTGCCAGCACAGCAGGCCCAGCTCGTCGCAGAGCTCGTAGACGCACGGCGGCGGCACCCACAGGCAGCACTTGAGCAGGTTGAAGCCGCGCGCGCGGAAGTCCTCGAGCTGCCGCCGCCAGTGGTCCGGGTCGTCGGGCGGCGCGAGGTGCGGCGGCGAGTGGCCCCAGTGCAGGACGCCGCGCACCTGCAAGGGGCTGCCGTTCCACAGCACCGTGGTGCCGTGTGCCGTGAGGCTGCGGCAGCCGACGCGGCGCTCCACGCGGTCGAGCTCGGTGCCGTCGCGGTCGTGCAGGGTCAGCACGAGGCGCAGCAGGTGCGGCGCCGCCGGGCGCCAGGCCCGTTCGGCGGGCAGTCGCAACGGCAGCTCCAGTTCGGCCGGCTCGCCCGGGAGCGCGTGCGCGAGCGTCGCCTGCGCCAGCAGCTGCGCGCCGTCGCGCACCTCTGCGCGCACCTGCAGCGCGTCCGCGTCGGGCGCGGCGAGCACGCCGACGCGGCAGGTGACGCGCGCGTCGTGGGTGGCGGCGGCGGGGTCCGGGGCCAGCAGGCGCCCGAACGCGAACACGTCGAGCCGATCGAACACCGGTCCGTCGTCGACGCACAGGGTCACCGGCTGCCAGATGCCGCCGAAGTGCGGCTGGATCACCGGCAGGAAGCCCTGCGTGTTGTGACCGATCCGCTCGTCGACGCGGACCGCGAGCTCGTCGGTGCCGTCCCAGCGCAGCGCCGCGGTGAGGTCGACGCGGAACGGCGTCCAGCCGCCGAGGTGCTCGCCGACCGGCCGGCCGTTGCAGAACACCGCCGCGTGCGTGGCGACCGCCGCGAACTCGACGCGCACCTGCGCGCCGCGCCAGCTCGGCTGCAGCGGCAGGCGGCGGCGGCACCACGCGACGCCGTCGAAGTCCGGGCCGAGGGCGTCCTCGAAGGCGCCGGGGACGCGGACCGATTGGTCGTGGTCGGCTGGTGCGCCGCCGTCGGCGGCGGCGGGCCCGAGGTCCCAGGTGCCGGAGAGGGACACGCGCAGCTGCGCCGGCAGCAGCGGCGTCAGCAGCAGGACCCAGCAGGCGGGCATTCGCATGCGGCTGTCGTAGCCGCGGCGGGGTCCGCGCGAAACAGCGCGACCCGGAGCAGCAGGCGCTGCCCCGGGTCGCGGATCTCCTCGAGTGGGTCGTCGTCCGCTCAGCGGCAGCGACGGTGGTCGCGGCGGGTGCGGTACTTCTTCTTGCCGCCGCAGCGGTCGCCGCCGTCGTCGTCGCGGTCGCCGTCGCAGCTGCCGCCGGTCGGGCCGCAGCTGCCGCCGTCGCTGCAGCCGCTGTCACAGGGGTTGACCCAGTTCAGGTTGTTGTTGGCGTCGTCGAGCGCGTCCTTCAGGTTCTCCTGGAAGTCGCGGTGCGGGCTGCACGGCGGCGTGTAGGGGTGCGCCGCGATGCTGGCCGCGGCCTGCGCCAGCAGGTCGCCGATCGAGATCACGCCGAGCTCCGGGTCGTCGATCAGCGCGTTGGCGTCGACGAAGCCGACCGCGACGTTCAGATACATCGCCGTCATCTGCGCGCCGAGCATGTAGGCCATGTTCCAGCTGTTGGCCGAGCGCAGCCAGCAGGCGTAGCCCGACAGGTCGCCGAAGGTCACGTGCCGGCCGCAGCTGTTGACCAGGCCGAGCCCGTTGATCTGCGGCAGCAGGTTGTGGCGGCAGATCAGACCGAGGCCGTGGCGGTTGCGCCAGTAGCCGATCGTGTGGCCGTCGGTCGGCAGGCAGACGTCGGCGGCGCGGCCGAAGGCCTCGACGGCGACGTCGGCGCAGCCGCACACCTCGATGGTGTGCGAGGTCGGCGTGGTCGCGGTGCTGCCGGTCGAGACGGTGATCTCGACCGAGTAGCTGCCGACCGGGACGTCGACGAAGCGGAAGCTGCCGTCGGCCTCGGTCAGCGTGGTGAGCGTGCCGCCGGCGCCGACCAGGCGGACCGGTTCGCCGCCGATGCCGGCCTCACCGCCGCCCTGCAGGCCGTCGCGGTCACCGTCCTCGAACACCTTGCCGGTGACGTCGCTGCCGGTGCCGTCGCCGATCGTGAACGGGACGTAGGAGCGGATGCGGCAGCGGTTGTTGGCGGCGTCGAAGCCGCCGGCGAGCAGGTACGGGTTGGCCGGGTTGATCGGTTCGCCCCACGAGTCGCCGAGCCATGCCTTGAAGCGGCACGGATCCCACGACGCCGAGAAGAACGGGAACAGCGGCAGGCTGTCGCCGACGCCGTTGAGGCCGGCGCCGAACGGCGGCAGGTCCGGGTTGATGCTGTACGGCAGCGCAAGCGTGATCACGCCCGCGTTGTTGGTCACCTCGACGAAGCGGTCGGCCGGCTGGTTCATCGACAGCACTTCGTCGTGACCGCCGATCTCGTCGGTGACGTGCACGTAGTAGATGCCGCTGGGCAGCGAGGCGGGCAGCGCCAGGTAGACCTGTTCGCTGGCCGGGTGGTAGGTGAGTCCGCTGCCGGAGCCCGACGTCGGGACCAGCGTGCCGGTCGAGTCGACCAGGCGGATCGTGTGGCTGTTGTCGCTGCAGTTCTGGGCGGTGGCCGCAGCCGAGATGGCGAGCAGAGAGGCGATAGTGGCGGTGAGGTGAAGGTTCATTGGGTGTCGCTTCCGAAGGTGTCCGCAGAACCGTAACCCACGTCTGCGCGCGCGATCGGCGGCGGCGCATCGCGCTTGCGGCGCGGCGCGCCGCCGGCGGCGATGCGCCGGTGGCACGGCGCGCGCGGCGACGTCCCGATTCGGGGCGAGCTGGGCCTTTGTGCTACAGGCCGTACGCCGCGCGCAGCTTGTCCTCGAGGTAGGCGAGGAACGGCGCGCTCGACAGCGGCGCGCCGGTGGCGCGCTCGCACAGGGCCGCCGGCTCGTAGCGACGGCCGTGGCAGTGGACGTTCGCGCGCAGCCACTCGCGCAGCGGCTGGAACTCGCCGCGGGCCATCTGCGCGTCGAGGTCGGGCAACGCCCGCCGCGCCGCGGCGGCGAACTGCGCCGCGTAGAGGTTGCCCAGCGTGTAGGTCGGGAAGTAGCCGAACAGGCCGCACGACCAGTGCACGTCCTGCAGGCAGCCGCGGCGGTCGTCGGGGACGGCGACGCCGAGGTAGTCGGCGTAACGCGCGTTCCACGCCGCCGGCAGGTCGGCGACCTCGAGGTCGCCCGACAGCAGCGCGGTCTCCAGCTCGAACCGCACCATGACGTGCAGGTCGTAGGTCGCCTCGTCGGCTTCGACGCGGATCAGGCTGGGGGTGACCACGTTGGCGCCGCGCCACAGCGCCTCGGCGTCGTGACGCGCGACGTCTTCGACGTCGGCGACCACGTGCCGGTGCAGCACCGGCGCGGCCCACTGCCAGAACGCGCGGCTGCGGCCGACGTGGTTCTCCCACATGCGGCTCTGGCTCTCGTGGATGCCGAGCGAGACCGCCTCGCCGAGCGGGCTGCCGGCGTGGGCCGGGTCGAGCCCCTGCTCGTAGAGGCCGTGGCCGCCTTCGTGCATCGTCGAACCGAGCGCGTCGAGCAGGTTGTCCTTGTGGAAGCGCGTGGTCAGGCGCACGTCGCCGAACGCGCCGGTGCAGAACGGGTGCGCGCTGCGGTCGAGGCGGCCGCGCGCGAAGTCGAAGCCCATCGCCGCGAGCACCTCGCGCACGAACGCCTCCTGCCGCTGCGGCCGGATCTCGCACCGCGCGAACGAGTCGTCGGGCCGGGTGCCGCGGTCGAGCTGCTGCCGCAGCGCGACCAGGCGCTCGCGCAGCGGCTGGAACAGCCGGCGCAGGTCGGCGGCGTTCATGCCGGGTTCGTACAGGTCGGCGAGCGCGTCCCAGCGCGGCTGCTCGCCGCGGCGCAGGCAGTCCGCCTTCTGACGCTGCAGCTCGAGCATGCGCTGCAGCAGCGGCCGGAACCGGGCGAAGTCCGACGCGGCGCGGGCCTCGGCCCACTCCTGCTGCGCCGTGCTCTCGAGCTCGGCGAGCGCGCGCACCAGCGCCGCCGGCAGGCGCGTGGCGCGCGCGTGGTCGCGGCGCATGCCGCGGACGTTGGCGGCGGCGAGCGGATCCTGCTGCACGGCCGGGTCGGCCTCGCAGGCAGCCAGCCAGTCGGCGATGCGCGGGTCGGTCGCGCGCTCGTGGCAGAGGCCGGCGAGCAGCGCCAGTTGCTGGCTGCGGAGCGCGCCGCCGCCGCGCGGCATCCCGGTCTCCTGGTCCCAGCTCAGCAGCGCCGCGGTCGAGCTCAGCAGGAAGGCCTCGCGGCCGTGGGCCAGCAGCGCGGCGTACGCCTCGGGCAGCGCCGCGGACGGGGTGGTGGTCGTCGTCGTGGGCATCTCTTGGCGGCCGGCGGTGGGTGAGGTCCGGACCACGGGCGAGGGTAGCGCCCGCGGCTCAGCGCGCCACGGTGTGCTGGCCGCCGGAGTCCTGCGCCAGCCGTTCGAGCAGCTCGCTGCGGCCGCCGAGGGCGATGGTGTGGATCGCGATCGCGCGGCCGCGATTCCATTCGCGCACCGCGCGTGCCAGCTCGTCGGGATCGACGATCGGGCCGGCGCTCGGCCGCCCGTCGGTTAGCAGGAACACCGTGTCGACGTCGGGGTCCGCGAGCGCCAGCATCAGCGCGCCGGCGACGTTGGTCGGGCCGCGCGCCTCGAGGCTACGGGTGCGCTCGAGCAGCACCTTGCGCCGGCGACCGTCGGCCGGCTGCAGGCGGTCGAGGAACGCGTCCGCGCCGCCGCCGAACGCGATCACGTTGCAGCGCGCCTTCGGCGGGAGCTCGCCGATCGCGCGCTCGAGCTGGCGCTGCGCCTCGTCGAGCCGCGTGCCCCCGTCGCGGCCGCCGCCGAACGGCTGCAGCATGCTGCCGGAGGTGTCGACGACGAACAGCACGCGGTCGCTGGTGATCGGGATGTTCCAGTAGGTGGCGGTGGCCGCGCCGTCGTCGCGGCGCGCCGGCGGCGTGGCCGCCGGCAGCTCGAAGGCAGGGCCCTCCTGGTCCCACCACGCGCGCCACGCCTTCGCGTCTGCGAACCAGCGCCCGGTCAGCGCGTGCAGCGCGGCGCGCACGTCGGCGGCGACGCGGCGCTGCGGGTCGTCGTGGCGCGCGATCAGCGCCGGGATTGCCGCGGGCTCGCGCAGCCGCAGGCAGAGCCGGACTGCGGCTGCGCGGACCGGCCACGCGGCGTGGCGAAGCCCGTCGAGCGCGGGCGCGAGGGCCTCGGCCGGCGGCGGCGTGCGCTCGGCCAGCAGCTGCAGCGCCGCGGCGCGCAGCTCCGGCTTGCCGTCGGCGGCCAGCCGTACGAGCTGGTCGGCGAACGCGGCGTCGTCGCCGCGCAGCATCGCCAGCGCCGACAGCGCGATCGGCGCGCCGGGCTCGCCGCCCTGCTGGACCGCGCTCGCGAGCGCGTTGCCGGCGTCGTCGCCGCCGCGCAGCAGCAGCGCCTGGGCCGCGGCCTGCGCCACCGGCGCCGCGTCGCTGCGCAGCAGCCGCGCCAGCGCGCGCACGGCGTCGCCTTCGTTCGCCGCCGGCAGGCGGCCGACGAGCTGCGCCAGCGTCCGCGCCGCGGCGGGGTCCTTGGCGCCGTTGGCGGCGTCGAGGGCGAAGGCGGCGAACGCGGGGTCGGCCAGCAGGGTCGCCCACAGCGGCGCGCGCGGACCGGCGAACGGGTCGTCGGCGCGCGTCAGGGTGTCGACGATCGCCCCGAAGGTCGCCGCAGTCGGTGCCAGCAGCAGCCCGTGCAGGATCGCGGCGTGCTGCTCGGCGTCGAGGTCCTTGCCGCGCCGGTGCAGCTGCAGGGCGGCCTCCGCCGCCTGGGGGTGCCCGTGCCGCGCGAGCTGCGCCACGGCGACGGCGGCGACCACGGGATCGCGGTCGGTCGCGAGTTCGACGCGCAACGCGTCGACATCGGCGGCGTCGGCGACAGCCTCGAGGGCCCGCAGCGCCGGCAACCGGTCCCGACCCGCCGCGGCGCGTGCCTCGCGCACCAGCCGTTCGCGCGCTGCCGGGTCGTCGAGTGTGCCCAGGGCCCGCAGCGCCGCGGTGCGCCGCGAACGGTCGGCGCCGGGGCCCTTCGGCGCGGGACGGTCGAGCACTGCCAGCAGCGCGGCAGGGCCGTCCGGCTGCGCGACCAGCGCCTCGGCGGCGGACTCGATCACGCGGGCGTTGTCGCCCTGGTCGAACGCGGCCAGCAGGCCGGGCACGGCGCCGCGGCGCGGGCGGGCGCCGAGCGCGCGCAGCAGCTGCTGGCGGTAGGCAATCTGCGTCGCTGCGGCGAGCTCCTCGAGCAGCACGGCGGTGACCGCGTCGTCGTCGAAGTCGCCGAGGGCACGCGCGGCGCGGATGCGTTCGCCTTCGCTGCGCGCGCGGACCTCCGCGAACGCGGCCAGCGCCGCTTCGGCAGTGCGCGGCCCGCGGTCGCCGCGGCCCTGCGGGCTCGCGGGCAGCGCCGCCGCGAGCGCGGTGAGCGCCCAACCGGTGAGGACCCAGCCGGTGAGGGCCCAGGCGGCGAGGACCCGCGCGGCGAGCGTGCGGCCGAGGCGGCCGGGGGGGCGGCCAGGGGAGCGGCCAGGGGAACAGTAGGTCGTTCGGGTCGATGGCATCGCGGGCTCCGCGCGCCGGCGGGTGGCGCAACCGGATCGTCGCCGAGCCGGGGCAGCGTTCCAGCGGCGGCTGCCGGGGAATCGCGGGTATGGGCGCCGACGCCGGCTCCGGCTACCATCCGGCGCATGGCGCAGAACGTGCCCGAACCCCCGCCGCCGGCCGCGCCCGGCAGCCGGCCCGTGGGCCTGGTGCTGGTGGGCTTGATGCTGGGCGGGTTGAGCCTCGGCGCCGGCATCCTGATCGGGCGGGCGTTCCCCGGCGCGGGCGACCGGCACGTCTGGAGCGACGCTGCGGCCGCGTCGCCGCCGGCGGCACGCGTGGCCCCGGCGCCGACCCGGGCGCCGCTGGTCGGTGCGCCGACCTCGTTCGCGGACGTCATCGAGCAGGTCGGTCCGGGCGTCGTGTCGGTGCAGGCGATGGTGCCGATCGGCGAGGTCGCCGACGACCTGGTCACCGAAGTCGGCGAGCGGCGCAGCCACGGCGTGCGCTCCGGCTCGGGCTTCGTCCTGCACGGCGACGGCCTGATCGTCACGGCGCGTCACGTGACGCTGCGGGCGGCGCGCATCGTCGTCGACCTGCCGCGGCTCGGTCCGTACGACGCGGAGCTGGTCGGCGAGGACCACGTCACCGACCTCGCGGTCCTGCGCCTGCTCAACCCGCCGGCGCACCTGCCGGTGCTGCCGCTCGGCCGCAGCCAGGACCTGCGCGCGGGCGATTGGATCGTCGCGGTCGGGACGCCGTTCGGGTTCTCGCAGACGGTGACCGCCGGCGTCGTGAGCTTCGTCGGTCGCCACCTGCAGCGCGACGACGTGCGGGTGTCGAGCGACTTCCTGCAGTTCAGCGCGCCGGTCAACCCCGGCAACTCGGGCGGCCCGGTGTTCGACCTGGACGGCCGCGTCGTCGGCGTCACCACGCAGGCGGCCGACGCCGCCCAGGGCATCTCGTTCGCGATCCCGAGCCGCACCCTGAAGTGGGTGCTGGACGCGATGGACCGCAGCGCCGACGGGCGCGTGCACCGCGGTCACCTCGGCATCGCGTTCGACTCGCGCCGCGGGACCGACGACTACGGCGCGCCGCTGGAAGGCGCCAAGGTGCACCGCGTGGTCGAGGGCGAGGCCGCCAGCGCCGCCGGCGTGCAACCGGGCGACGTGGTGCTCTGGTTCGGCGACCAGAAGGTCACCGGCTCGGCCGACCTCTACGACCGCATCACGCGCACCGCGCCCGGCACGCCGGTGCGGCTGGTGCTGCTGCGCAACGACCGCGTGCTGGAGCCGATCGAGGTCGTGCTCGGCGACCATTCGCTGGACCCGGACAGCGACCTGGTGCACTGATGGCGACGCCGCGGCGGCCCCGGTCGGTGTGCGCCGCGGTCGGGCAGGCGGGCCGCACGCGCCGCGGTCGGCGTATGGCACGGCATATGGACTGTCGATCCTCCGTCGCACGATGACCCCGAACGGCCCGTCGCAGACCCTGTGGTTCCTGGCTCCGGGGCTGGCCCACCTGCTCGGCAACGCGTTGTTCACGGTCCAGGGCCGGTTGCGGCTGGTGGCGACCGCGACGCCCGACGACCTGCCGACCGACCTGCGCGCCATGCACGAGGGCGTCGATCGGGTGCAGGCCGGGCTGCAGCTGCTGCGCTGGCTGTTGGACGAGGGCGGTTCGTCCCCGGCCGAGGCGGGCACGGTGCTGCGGACCATGGTCGAGGTGGCACGGGTGCCGCTGCGCGACCGCGGCATCGGGCTGTCGCTGGAGGTCGCGGACGGCGGCGAGCCGGCCGCGGTCGACCCGGTCGCGCTGTGCCGCATCGTCACCGCGGCCTGTCGCGCGCAGGCGAACACGGTACACGGCACACCGCACGCCAGCATGCAGCTCGCCTGGCGCGCCAGCGCCGAGCGCGGCGAGGTGCAGGTCGGCTGCACCCTGGTGCCCGGAGAGGCGGGGCCGTCGCTGGCGCGCGAGGCGGCGCTGTGCGCCGACGCCCTGCGGGCCGAGCTGTCGGATCTGGCCGTGCGCTGGGAAAGTGCCGACCAGGGCGCGACACTGGTGGCGGTGGTCCCCATGGTGAAGGCAAGCTTCAGGGCGTCTTGATCGGTCCTTCACGGGTGCTTCCTAGCGTCCTTGCCCGACCTTGCAAAAGAGGCCCTCGGCAGTGGCGAAACCCAAGATCCTGGTCATCGAAGACGAGTCGGACATCCTCGAGGTGATCGAGTACAACCTCGATCGCGAGGGCTACAAAGTCATCCCCTGCCGCAACGGCGAGCTGGGACTCAGCCGGATCCGCACCGACAACCCGGATCTCGTGATCCTGGACCTGATGCTGCCCGGCATGGACGGCGTCGAGGTGTGCCGGCAGGTGAAGGCCGACCCGGTGACCCGCGCGATCCCGGTGATCATGCTCACGGCCAAGGCCGAGGAGAGCGACATCGTGCTCGGCCTCGGCATCGGCGCCGACGACTACCTCGCGAAGCCGTTCAGCCCGAAGGAACTGGTCGCCCGCTGCAAGGTCGTGCTCCGGCGCGGCCCGCTGCGCGAGCAGAGCGGCGGCGGCGAACGCGTGGTCCGCGGCGACCTGGTGGTCGATCTCGGCCGCCACGAGGCCACCGTCGCCGAGCGGTCGCTGACGCTGACGCCGACCGAGATGCGGCTGCTGCACTTCCTCGCGTCGCACCCGGGCCGGGTGTTCCCGCGCTCGCACCTGCTGAGCCGCGTCATCGGCGAGGACGCGCTGGTGACCGACCGCAACATCGACGTGCACGTGCGCGCGCTGCGGCAGAAGCTCGGCGACGCCGCGGCGATGATCGAGACCGTGCGCGGCGTCGGCTACCGGTTCGCCGAAGCCGTCAACGGGAGGTAGCGCTTGCCGGGATCGAGGCTCTGGTTCGCCGTGTGGATCGGGGCCACCGCCATCGCGGCCGCCAGCGATGCGGCCGTCGTCACGGCGCTGCTGGGGGTCGGTGGCGGCCTGTGGCTCGCGCGGGCAGACGCAGTGCGCCGCACCGGCGCGGTGGCCAACCCGCCTGGCGACGCGGCGCCGCCGGTCGGCAGCGGCGCGGATCGAGGCGGCTGGCAGCAGCAGGCGCTGCACGCGACCCTCGCGGCGCTGAGCGACGGCGTGTTGGTGCTCGACGCCGACGACCGGGTGCTGGCGGTCAACGAGCCGGCGCGCGGCCTGCTGGGCGTCGCGCCGGCGGACGCGCCGCGGCCGCTCGCCGCCCTCGTCGACTGGCCGCAGCTGCTGACGGTGCTGCGCGACTGCCGGCGCGGCGCGCCCGGACGCCCGCGGCAGACCTTCGAGGCCGAGCGCAGCGGCGGCGCCGAGGCGCGCACGCTCGGGGTCGCCGTGTCGGTTCGCGGCGACGGCCTGGCGGTGGTGGTGCTGCGCGACCTGAGCCGGCTGCGGCAGCTCGAGTCGCACCGCCGCGACTTCGTCGCCAACGTGAGCCACGAGCTGAAGACGCCGCTGGCCGCGATCCAGGGCTTCGTCGAGACGCTGCTCGACGATCCCGACGTGCCGGCGCCGACGCGGCAGCGCTTCCTGGAGAAGGTCCACAAGCAGGTCGGACGGCTGGCGACGCTGGTCGCCGACCTGCTGACGCTGTCGCGCCTCGACGAGCACTCGCCGGAGCCCGCCGACCCGTGCGAGGTCGCGACGCTGGTGCGCGAGGTCGGCCGCGACCTGCAACCGTTCGCCGACAAACGGCGCGTGCGGCTCGAACTGGAGCTGCCGGGCGCGCCGGTGTGGGTCGCAGCCGAGCGCGAGGCGCTACGCCAGGTCGTGTCGAACCTCGTCGACAACGCGATCAAGTACACGCCCGAGGACGGCGCCGTCACGGTGCGCATGGTGCCGAACGGGGAGCGCGTCGAGGTAGCGGTGGCGGACACCGGCATCGGGCTGTCCGAGGTCGACTGCGAGCGCGTGTTCGAGCGGTTCTACCGCGTCGACCGCGCGCGCTCGCGCGAGCTGGGCGGCACCGGTCTCGGGCTGTCGATCGTGAAGAACACGGTGCAGGGGCTCGGCGGCGAGGTCGGCGTGCACAGCCGGCTCGGTCACGGCAGCACGTTCTGGGTGCGGCTGCCGCTGACGGCTGCGCGCTGACCTGCGCGCGGTGCGCCGCCCACCAGCGTCGGTTTCAGAATCGCCGGTGCGCTCCGGCTTCCCCGGCTGCTTCCCTGCCTTCTCGCGGGCATCGTCTCCCGGTACAGTGTGCGGCGGGTGAGTACGCCAGCGTCGTGGGTTCGCACGAGGAGTCGTCCGTTGTTCACGCCTTCCACTCGGGGACCGCGCTGCGCGTGGTCGTTGCCGTTGCTCTCCTTCTTTGTCGGCGTCGTCGCCGTGGATCGCGCCGATGCGCAGTGCGGTCCGCGCTGGCTGTCCGGGCACGGGGTGCCCGGAGTCGCGGGCACGGTGCTGACGTCGTGTCTCTGGGATCCCGATGGAGCGGGACCGGCGCAGCCCCTGCTGGCGGTCGGCGGCAGCTTCCAAGCCGTGGGCAACACGACCGCTGACCGCGTGGCGAGCCTGGACCTCGCGACCGGCGAGTGGCGCCGGATCGGCGCGGGGATCCCGCTGAGCACCGTGCACGTGCTGCTGGCGCTGCCGAACGGCGATCTGGTCGCGGGCGGCCTGTTCCAGCAGTTCGGCCCCGCGCTCGGCACCTGCGTGGCGCGGTGGGACGGGACCAGCTGGAGTCCGCTCGGGGACGGGCTGGCCTCGGGTCTGGGCGGATTCCCCGGGCAGGTCGATGCGCTGGCGCTCGGGCCCAACCAGGAACTCGTCGCGGCGGTCTGCAACGAGAACCTGGGACGGTTCGCCATCGCGCAGTGGAACGGCCTGTTCTGGGCGACCCTCGGCGGCGGTTCTGGCACCCTCAGCGCCCTGTCGTTCGGCGCGAACGGCGACCTGTACGTCGGTGGTTTGTTCGCCGCGATCGCCGGCGTGCCCGCTGCCAACATCGCGCGTTGGGACGGTGCGGTGTGGTCGGCGCTGGGCAACGGCACCGGCGGACAGGTGCGAGGCCTGCAGGTGCTGGCCAACGGCGACCTGGAGGCCAGCGGCTGGTTCGACACCGCCGGCGGCGCGGTCGCGTTCGGGGTGGCGCAGTGGAACGGCGCCGTCTGGACCGCATCGGCGCCGGGGTCGACCCAACGCGTGTACCGAGCGCTGCGCCGGACCAACGGACAGTTACTGGCGGTGGTCCTCGTCGGGAGCAACGCCGCCGTGGCGCGGTGGAGCGGAGTCGACTGGCAGCCGCTGGGCGGGACCAGCGAGTCCGGGGGGGCGTCCACGCTGCTGGAACTACCCGGCGGTGATCTGTTCGCGGGTGGCCTGTTCGACACCATCGGCGGCGTGGCCGCGGACAGCATGGCGCGCTGGGACGGCGTCGCGTGGTCGGCCCTGGCGCCCGGCTTCAACCGCGCCGTGCTGGCGTCGCTCGCGCTCGCCGACGGCGGCTTGCTCGTCGGCGGTGGGTTCGCCATGGCAGGCGATGTGCCGGCGCGCGGCGTCGCTCGGCGTGACGGCGACTCGTGGTCGGCGCTGGGCAACGGACTGGACGGCGGCGACGTGCTTGCCCTGGCGCAGCTGCCCGGCGGCGACCTGATCGCGGCGGGCAGCTTCACCCGTTCCGGCGGGCAGCCGCTCGAGGCCATCGCGCGCTGGGACGGCGTCACCTGGTCGCCGTTGGGCGCCGGCATCACTCAGGGCGGTGTGCAGGCGCAGGCCACCGTGAACGCGCTGGCCGTGCTGCCCGGCGGAGATCTGGTCGTCGGGGGCGACTTCCGGTTCGCCGGCGGGGTGCCGGTTACCAATCTGGCGCGGTGGGACGGCACGTCCTGGTCGCCGTTCGGCAGCGGCGCCGACCGGCCGGTGCGGGCGCTCAGCGTCCTGCCGGATGGGCGGATGGTCGTCGGCGGCGACTTCTGGTGGATCGACGGCCTCGTCGCCCGTCACGTCGCCGTGTGGGACGGCTCGACCTGGGACGTGCTGCCCTCGACCGTGTTCGTCGGCACGAGTGACCCGGTGCTCGCGATCGCTGCGTTGCCCGACAGCGACTTCGTCGTCGGCGGGCGTTTCGCGCAGCGGGTGCTGCGGCGGCACGACGGCGGCTGGATCTCCTGGCCGAATCGGCCGAGCGGTGACCCTGTGAACGCCATCGTCCGCATGCCCGGTGGGGATCTGCTGGCGAACGCGGGGCTGGGGCTTCGCTCGGAGCTGTGGCGCCTCTCCGGCGGGACCTGGTCGCGCTTCGCCAGCAACGCCGCCGGCCAGTCCCTCGGGGTGACCGGCGCCGGATCGGTCGTGATCGGCACGGACCTCTCGTTCCTCGGTGGCCGCGTCCACGCCGGGTTCGCCGAGCTGTCGACCACGTGTCCGTCGCTGGCGATGCCGTACGGCATCCAGTGCCCGGGCGGCGCCGGCCCGGTGTCGTTGACCACCGAAGGTGCGCCGTGGCTGGGCGACCAGCTGCAGCTGCTGGGAGCCGGCTACGCGCCGCGTTCCCTCGCGATCCTGCACCTGGGTCTCGCCAATGCGCTGGTGCCGCTCGCCGCCATCCACCCGGCCGGTGTACCCGGCTGCAACCTGCTGGTCGCCCAGGACGTGCTGACCGCGCTGTTGCTGCCGTCGGGCAGCGAGGTGCCGTTCGCGGTCCCGGTGCCCGCGGACCCGCGGTTGGCGCAGCTCGCGCTGTTCGCGCAGATGACGCAGATCGAGTTCGACCCCGCGTTGACCCTGGTGCGGATCAGCGGCTCGAACGGACTGCAGATGACGCTGGGTTCGTTCCTGTGGCCGTGACCCGGCGGAGTTCGTCACAGAACAGCACCCGCCAGCTGCGGCCGCCGTCCTCGGACAAGCGCTGCGTGCGCAACCAGCCGTCGTCGCCGCGGCGGCGCCAGACCATGCGCGTCTGCCGCGCGGCGCTCCGGTCGGCGGTCGCGACGGTGAGCGTGTCGCCGTCGCGGCGGCCCTCGAGGCGGGCGATGCGGGCGCGCGCGTCGTTCGCGTACAGCACCTCCCAGCGGTCGCCGTCGCCGAGCGGTGTGCGAACCGCGACACCGACGTAGGCGCCGTCGTCGAGTGCCACCTGCAGCCGCTCGACGTGCGCGCCGCCGGCGGTGCGGGTCACGGTCACCTGCAGGTCGCGACGCTCCGCCGGCGCGGTTTCCGGCTCGCCGCCGCTGCTGCGGGTGCCGCGCCATTCGCCGAGCGTCCAGTCGAGCACCGTCGATGGGGGCGGCGCCGCGGCGCACGCCGCGAGGCCGAGCAGCAGCGCCGGTCCGAACGACCGCCGCGCCGTCACCGGAGCATGCCGTCGCGCTCGATGCGCGCGGCGAGCTGCTCGGCGAGCCAGCGGTGCACGATCGCGCGCGGGTGCGGGTCGGTGGCCGAGATCGCCAGCTCGGAGCCGGCGAACCGCGGCGCAGCGCGTTCGCGCAGCCAGGCGTCGACGCGCTCCCAGGCCGGCTCGATCGGCGCGCCGGCGCGGCGCAGCGCGGCGCCGATCGCCAGCGGCGGCGCGCCGTGCGAGGTCACCAGCACCGCGAAGCCGTGTTCCCTTCCGAGCGCGAGCAGGCGGCCGATCTCGCGCTCGAACATGTCGATGCCGACCATGTCGCGGTACTGCGGTGCGACCTCCCCCTCGCGGTAGACGAAGCGGCCGTTCTCCTCGGGGGCGAGGCCCCACGGCTTCTCGCGCCACGGGTCGCGGTCACCGAAGGCGCGCGCCATCTTGTCCCACAGGAACGACCGGTCGAGCCGGGTGAAGTCCTGCGGCGTCCAGATCAGGTTCGGCAGGTCGAGGTCGTTGCCGACGAAGTGGTAGACGACCAGGTCGGGGCCGAACGCCAGGCCCTTCTGCACGAGCGTCTCGACCTCCATCGCCGTGTTGTAGCCCGACACGCCGGTGTTGATCACGTCGATCGCGCGCCCGGGGTGGCGCTCGCGCAGCAACAGCCCCAGCTGATGCGCGAACACCTCGTCCTGCTCGACGCCGTGGCCGAACGCGACCGAGTCGCCGAGCACGACGACGCGGAAGGCCCCCGGCGGCTTCTGCACCGGGATCTCCGGCGAACGGAACCCGTGCGAGTTGGTGCGGCAGCGCGCGCCGAAGTAGCGGAACTCCAGGTTCGGGATCAGCTCGTAGACGATGCGCGGGTGCGGCGACAGCCGGATCGTGTGCGCGAGGTTGGTGTCCGCGTCGGTGGGCGGCTTCAGCTTCTGCTCGCCGAGCTGCTGCCACGCCGCCATCGCCCGCACCTCCTGCCGCCAGTCGAACACCCGCGCGGCGACCTCGCACAGCAGCAGCGTGGCGAGCGCGCTGCCGGCGATCAGCAACAGCCGGGCGCGGAGGCGACTGCGTCGGCGGGGTTCGGTGGACGGCGTCGCGGTCACGGGGCGCGCAGCATAGCCCGCGGGGTCGGGCCCGAGGAGATACGGCGATTGCGATGCGACGCGTCGCGATGGCGGTGATCCGTGCGTTCGCGCAACGCCGCCGCCGCACGCGCCGGCTGGTCGGTGCCGATGTGATCGACACCGGCCTCGAACAGGAACCGCCAGCCCTCGACGCGATCGGGCGCGCCCCAGAACCGCAGCGCGCGACCCTGCGCGTGCGCCTTCGCCACCAGCGCCGCGACCCGCAGAGGCTCATCGGGCAGCAGCTCGTCGCTGCCGGTCCAGTCGGAGACCTTGCTCCACCGGTCGCTGATCCAGGGCACGAGGTCGACCGGCGGCGGCGGCGTGGCGTCGAGGTCGGCGAGGCGGCCGTCGAGTGCACTCAGCCGTTCGGACTCCGCGGCGACCGTGCGGCGCGGTCGGTCGCCGGACAGCAGCACGGTGACCGCGCCGGGCTCGACGCGGCCGGGCGCGAACCGCGTCAGCATCGGCGCGTACTCGGCCAGCTCGCGGCGCAACGCCCGGTAGACCGCCTCGCCGTCGGCCTTGATGTCGACGAGCAGCACCAGCGGCGCGCCGTCGGCGCGCAACGAACGGCCGCCGTGCGCGGCGACGGCCGCGCGCAGCGGCTCGAGGTACATCGACCGCAGCGTGCGACCCGGGCGGAGCATCCAGCGGTCGTGGCCGACGCGCAGCTCGCCGTCCTCGAGGAACACGTCGGCTTCGATGCTGCCGAGCCCCAACTCGAGCGCGCTGCGCAACGGCACCGGCTGGAGGTAGTCGTTGTGGCCGTGCAGCCGGAGCGCCGGGTCGGCGCACGGCGCCGGCGGCGCGCCGGCGCACGCGGGCAGCAGCGCCAGCGCCAGCGCTGGCAAGAAAGCGAGGGCGCGCGAACGCACCGGCGGGCTCAGCCCTCCGCCGCGTAGAGCTCGCCGCCCTTCGCCGCGAACTCGGCGCTCTTGTCGCGCATGCCCTTCTTCGCGTAGTCGCGCACCTCCTCGGTGATCTTCATCGAGCAGAAGCGCGGCCCGCACATCGAGCAGAAGTGCGCGACCTTGGCGCCGTCCTGCGGCAGCGTCGCGTCGTGGTACTCGCGGGCGGTGACCGGGTCGAGCGACAGCGCGAACTGGTCGTTCCAGCGGAACTCGAAGCGCGCGCGGCTCAGCGCGTCGTCGCGCGCCTGCGCGCCGGGATGGCCCTTGGCCAGGTCGGCGGCGTGCGCGGCGATCTTGTAGGCGATGACGCCCTGCTTGACGTCGTCCTTGTCGGGCAGGCCGAGGTGCTCCTTGGGCGTCACGTAGCACAGCATCGCGGTGCCCTGGCTGCCGATGATGGCGGCGCCGATCGCCGAGGTGATGTGGTCGTAGCCCGGCGCGATGTCGGTGACCAGCGGGCCGAGCGTGTAGAACGGCGCCTCCATGCAGTCGGCCAGCTGCCGGTCCATGTTCTCCTGGATCTTGTGCATCGGCACGTGGCCCGGGCCCTCGATCATCACCTGCACGTCGTGCTCCCAGGCGATCCTGGTGAGCCGGCCGAGCTCCTCCAGCTCGCCGAACTGCGCCGCGTCGTTGGCGTCCTTGATGCAGCCGGGCCGCAGTCCGTCGCCGAGCGAGAACGACACGTCGTACTCCTGCATCAGCGCGCAGATCCGCTCGAAGCCCGTGTTCAGGAAGTTCTCTTCGTGGTGGTGCAGGCACCACTTGGCCATGATCGAGCCGCCGCGCGAGACGATGCCGGTGGTGCGGTCGGCGGTCAGCGGCACGTGCCGCAGCAGCACGCCGGCGTGGATCGTGAAGTAGTCGACGCCCTGCTCGGCCTGCTCGCGCAGCACCTCGAGGAACAGGTCGAGGTTCAGGTCCTCGACCTTGCCCTCGACGCGCTCCAGCGCCTGGTAGATCGGCACCGTGCCGATCGGCACCGGGCTGTTGCGCACGATCCACTCGCGCGTCCTGTGGATGTCCTTGCCGGTCGACAGGTCCATCACCGTGTCGGCGCCCCAGCGGATCGCCCACTGCAGCTTCTCGACCTCCTCGTCGATCGAGCTGCCGAGGGCGCTGTTGCCGATGTTGGCGTTGATCTTCACCAGGAAGTTGCGGCCGATGACCATCGGCTCGACCTCCGGGTGGTTGCGGTTTGCGGGGATGATCGCGCGTCCACGGGCGATCTCGCTGCGCACGAACTCGGGCTCGACGTTCTCGCGCAGCGCGACGAACCGCATCTCCTCGGTGATCACGCCCTGGCGGGCGAAGTGCATCTGCGAGAAGTTCCTGGTGCCGGCGCGCACGCGCGCGTCGATCCACGGCTGGCGCCGCTTCGGCAGCCCGCGCTGCGGGTCGTGGTCCTGCGGACCCGTGGTGTCGTAGACCCGCAGCGTCTCGCCGTTGCTCAGCGTGATCTCGCGCTCGGGCACCGAGAGCTCGCCGCGCGTGACCTTGGTGCTGCCGGGGAAGTGCGCGTCGAGCGCGGGGAGGCCCGACGAACGCGGGCCGGAGGGTGCTGCTGCCATCTCGCTTTCCTACGCCGGCATGATCCGGATCAGGTTCAGGGGTGCATCTCAGCCCGCGACGCGCGGGCGCCCCCAGCGTGAGGCTTCAGCATGGAGCACCGGCGCGGGCCCCGCAAGGCAGCGGTGCGCGCGCCGGACCGGCGCGTCTTCACCCGCAAGGGCGCAGGGCGCCCCCGTCCTGCCTGATGCTCGCGCGCCGGGCTCAGCCGCCGGACTTCCGGTCGGCGGCCGGCGCGGCCGTGGGGGACGTCGGCTGGGGCGCCGTCGCGTCCGCCGGTGCGCCGTCGAGGCCCGTGTGTTCGGCCGGCAGGCCCAGCGCGCGCCCGTCCGCCGGGGCGGCGCTCGCGTCGTCGCCGTGGCCAGGGAACACGCGCCGCAGCTCCTGGGGCACCACGTCGCCGAGCAGGTCGACGGCCTGCTGCGACAGCCGCAGCGAGTGCGAGTCGTTGGCCGCGGCCGCGAGCTGGCTCTGCGGGAAGAACATGAACACGACCGTCAGGCCGAACAGCACGACGATGGCGCCCGAGCCGACGCCGACGACGCCGCCGAACAGGCGGTCGTAGAAGCCGAGGCCGGCCTTCTGGATCAGCTTGTGCAGCGCCAGCGCCAGCAGGCTCAGCGCCACCAGGACGCCGACGAACAGCAGCACGCAGGCGATGTAGAACGCGGTCTGCTGCTGGTCCTCGCTCGGCAGCTGCGGTCCGACGTGGGTCCAGCCGAGCAGGACCTCGCCGAAGCCGGGGCCGACGCGGGCGGCGGTCGCGTAGGCGGCGATCAGGATCACGACCCGGCTGACCTGCCAGACGATGCCCTTGAACAGGCCCATCACGAAGAACACGCCCAGCACGCCCAGCGCGGTGATGTCGACCCAGCCCAGATGCTGCAGGGCATCGACGATCCCGCCGGTGGCGGTGGCGGTGGCGGCGTCGGAGCCCGGACCTTGCGCGAGGACGTTGTGCACGAAGACATTGTGCCCGATCGGCGGGTCCGCGTCCGCTGCGATGTCGCGGCCCGCGCGGCCCGGTTCGGGCGGCGTACGTGTGGCGCGGCGGAACGGCCCTCGGCATCGGCGTCTCGCCGCGCCGGGGTCGGGTCGGGGTCGGGCCGGACCCCGCACCGGTGCCGCCAGGGCGCGCGGTCGTGGGGGCCGATGGTTGCAAAGCCCGGCGCGGCCGGCGAGCCTCTGCAGCCCGCCAGCCATGGCCGACGACGTCCCGGATCCCCGCTCCCTGCACGCCGCGCTCGCGGACCTCTACGAACGCGCCCTGGCCGATGCCCGGGTGCGCACCGAGTTCCAGCGCGCACGCCGCGAGTTCTTCGGCGACGTCGACCGCGAGCACCCGGTGGGCGCCAACCCGGCGGCGGAGCTGCGCTTCGTCGAATGGGTGATGCTGGAGCGCGACTGCGTGCAGTTCGCCGCGGTCCCGATCGACGTGCTCGATGGCGGGCTCGGCGCCGAGGCCGCGAGCGACCTGCGCGAGTCGATGGTCGGCGCGTTCCTGGTCGAGTCGGCCGCGGGCGACCGGGCCCAGGCGCGCGACCTGCAGGACCAGGCGACGCTCGAGCTGCAGGCGCCGGCCGGTGCGCTGCGCGCCGGCGACCTGGTGGTGGGGCGGCTGTTCCCCGGCGAACTCGACGGCTGGATCCCGTCGCCGGCGATCGCGCTGCACCGGCCCGGTCACCAGCTGAGCGCCGCGTTCGGGCGCGACCTCGCCCGGCTCGCCCTCGACCGGCGCCTGTCGCAGGTGGAGCTCGAGCACCTGCTGCTGCGTCGGCCCGAACCGGCGCCCAAGGCGGTCCGTCCGATCGAGCACCTCGAGGCCGACCTCGACGCCGTGCTGCGTGCCGGCGGCGCCGACGGCATCGCCGCCGAGGTCAGCGAGTCGCTGGCGAACTCGCCGCGACCCAGCGCCGTCATCGGTCCGCTGCTCGAGCAGCTGGCCTTCGACACCGACGTCGACCTCGACCGCGCGCGCCGCGCGCTGGTGGAGCTGTGGAACGCGCAGCACCACGACGAGCTGGCCGCGGCGGAGGTGGCCGCGGCTGCGGCCGCGGCGCCCGACGCCGACGATGCGCCGGTCGCCGACGACGAGCCGACGGCAGAGGGGCTGGGGCAGCGGCTCGTGCGCATGCTGGACGAGGGGCTCGCGCAGCAGCGGGACGTCGGCGAGCTGTTCCAGCAGATCGAGGCGATGGCAGGCATCGAGCCCGACGACGACGACGACGACGACCTGGGCGAAGTCGGCGCCAGCGCGCTGGCCGCGGCCTTCGAGGTCGGCGACGTCGGCAACCTCGGACCGCTGGTGACCGAGTTCGTCTGGGAGACCGACCAGGGCGGCAGCGAGGTCGAGGCGACGCTGCAGCTGTGGGTCGGCCTGCAGCAGAACGCGCCGCTGCCGCACGCGAACCTCGAGGAGGTCACCGGCCAGGACCTGATGCGCCTGTTGCTGCACGTGTACCTGCGCGCCGCGCCGCAGCGGCGCGCCGCCGAGGTGCGCGCCGCGCACGCGGCGCTGCAGCAGTTCGCCGGCTGGGCGGCGGACACCCAGGAGCTGTCGCTGCAGGACGCGCTGGCCGCGTGCCAGGGCGCCCTGCTCGAGCACGTCGATCGGCTGCAGGAGGCCTCGGTCCGGCTCAGCGGCAGCAGCGCGCCGGCAGCCGGCGCGACCGCGGACGCGCAGCCGATCCTGCTGCGGGTGGAGGACGTCGACCCGAAGGGATTCGGCGTGCGGAGCGACGCGGGCAGCCACTGGATCGCCGTCGAGCCCGAGACCGCCGCGCTGCTGCGGCCGACGGATCTGGTGCTGGGGACGCTGCGCACCGGCGGCCGCAGCGCGGCACTGGGAGGGCTGGTGGTGGTGCTGCCCGGCGACGCCGAGTCGCTGATGGGCTGACGGCCGGGCGGGCCCGACCCGAGCACCCGACCCGAGCACCCGACCCGACCACCCGACCCGACCACCCGGCCCGAACGGCGGTTGCCCGACGGCAGCCAGTCGCGCGGCTCCCGGGGCCGATACGACGCGGTGGAGGAACCGCCGCCCATGGCCTGGGAGACCACGCTCGACCGACTCGTGCTGCAGCAGATCCACCTCGCCGAGAAGGGCGAGGCCCGCGTCGAGACCGTGCGCCAGCAGGTCCTCGATCTGTGGCATCTCGCCGGTCCGCGCCCGGCGAGCGCGTTCCAGCTCGGCTATGCCAAGGTGCTGCTGGGCCTGGACCTCGGCCCCGAGCCGGACGGCAACCTGCGCCGCTGGCACCTGTTCGGCAGCCTGCGCGCGCACGACCGCCGCGGCGAGCGCAACTGGATCGCCGAGCGGCTCGAGGATCCGCAGGTGCTGGTCGAGCTGCTGACCGAGCCCAACCTCGCCGCTCAGGTGCTGCCGCTCCTGGTGCGCACGCTGTTCTGGTGCGGAGACCTGAAGCTGGCGCTGCGCGCGATCGAGTACCTGGCCGCGGAGGCCTCGGCGCCCGAGCTGGCGCTGGTGGTGGACGCCGCGATCACCGACCTGCTCGCGCGGCTCGAGACCCGCGTCGAGGCCGAGGACGAGGAGAGCACGGCGTCGATCCTGCGGAAGGTGCTCGCCGTCGAGGGCTTCGACCGGCTGCCCGCCGACGTGCGTGCGCGCTATCACAAGGCGCTGGCCGAGCGCCTGCTCGCGACCAGCGACTGGGAGCAGGCGCGCGCCGAGGCCGACACGGCCGCCGAGCTCGCCGCCGCCGCGCCGCGGCTCCGCAGCGCGGCCTGGACCATCGCCGCGCTCGCGGTGCTGCGGGTCCATTCGATCGAGCAGCTCGAGCCCCGTTCGGCCCGGCCCGAGCGCGACGAGGCGCTGGAGCTCTTGCACCACGTCGAGGAGGACCTCGACCAGGCGGCGCCGCCGGCGGTGTTCGTCCGCAGCATCCTCGCCTACGAGACCGGCTCCTACGCCACGGCCGCGCGCGGCCTCGAGAAGGCGATCGCCGGGATGCGTCGCACCGATGGCCGCGACCAGGAGCTGCTCGACCGCGCCCGGTTCTTCCAGGCGGCGTCGTTGCTCGCCGAGGGGCGGCCCGAGGAGAACTCGCGCGCGCTGAAGCTGATGGACAAGGCGCTCGACACCGTGCGCCCGGATCTCGAGAGCTTCTACGCCGTGCACGAGGCGCTGAAGAAGCTCGACCGCAAGCTGGCGCTGCGCTTCCTCGATCACGTCGACGTCGGCCGCGGCAGCTCGCCGGACCAGCTGCTGTTCGTGGCGCTCGAGTACCTGGGGCTCGGCGAGGCCTCGCAGGCGCTGGCCGCCGGCTCGCGCGTGCTCGAGGTCGCCGTCGACCTCGACCAGCGCATCGATGCGATGCGGGCGATGCTGACCGCGCACAACATGAAGGGCGAGCGCGAGCAGGCGCGGGCCTGCTTCGCCGAGATGCGCGAGCTGCTGCTGCAGCGCGGCGCGTTCGAGCAGCTCGAGAAGCTGCTCAAGAGCGAGGACTTCGTCGGCCAGGCGCTGGACCACGTCGAGATCAAGATCGAGCTCGCCGGGCTCTACGAGGAGATGGAGGGCCGCGACTTCGAGCGCGCCCAGCTGCAGGTGGCGATCGCCCGCTCGCTGCGCGCCCGCAAGGAGGTCGAGTCGCTGCGCCAGGCCCACGGCCTGCTGCAGGAGGTCGCCTGCCATTATCCCGAGCTCGCCAACGACGACCTGCAGGTGCTCGAGAAGCTGCTCGAGCTCAACAGCGCCGAGCCGCCCAGCAGCGACGCCGGCGCCCAGGCCAGCCAGGCGGTCGCCAAGCGGCTCGGTCACGCGCCGCGCGTGCTGGTGGTCGGCGGCAACGAGCGGCAGCGCCGGCACCATCCCAAGTTCGAGGAGCTGGCCGAGCGCTGGGGTCTCACCGGCGAGTGGCTGATGACCAACTACACGTCGCCGCAGAAGGTCGTCGGCGCCATCGGCGACCGGCTGCGATCCGGGATCGACGTGCTGCTGCTGCTGCACTGGAACCGGCACGAGACCACCGAGCCGGCGCTGGAGCTGGCGCGCAAGGCGTCGGTGCCGGCGCGCACCGTGCACTACGCCGGGTTCACCAGCCTGCAGGTCGCGCTGGCGGAGATGCTCGAGAAGATGGCCCAGGGCAAGGGCAGCAAGGCGGCGGTGTAGCCGCCTGCTGGCGCGCGCGGGCGCCTGCCGCCATCCGCGCATGGTCGCGGCGGTGTCGGCGCGGACGATGGCGATGGCGGCCGTCGTGGCGCAGGGCGGGGTCGCGGCGCCGGCCGGGCTGTGGTCAAGGACTGGCCGACGACGCAGGGCGCCCCAGGGGACCCGCCCAGCATGTTCCGATAAGAAGTGTTATGTAAAGCGCGGCGGGGGATCCGTGCGGCGGACTAGCCCACTCAACCGGCAGTGCCAAAGGATGTTCTGGCGCCGCCTTCCCGGAACCACACTCGAGCCCCCAGCCGGGTCAGAGGCGGCGCCCCCGCCAGGACGGCGGCCCGGGCAGCCACGCCACCGAGAACCACGCCGTGAAGTCCGGCGACACGTAGCTGGCCAGGTCCTCGCCGAACGACAGCTCGAAGTAGAGGTCGCGATCGATGCGCAGCCGACCGCCGACCCAGAGCAGCAGCTGATCGTCGGCGGCGACCGGGATCCGCAGGTCGCGCAGCGTCGAGGTCTCCCACTCGAACTGGACCAGCCCGGACAGGTCCTCGAGCAGCGGCAGCTCGAACGTGCCCGACGCCGACGTCACGTCGCGGAACTCGAAGCCGTTCTGGCGCGCGCGGTCCGGCGTGCCGGCCCAGGTGTGCTGGACGGCGGCGTGCACGGTGCCGAGGTCCAGCGGCCAGCTGGCGGCGAGCCCGGCGGCCCAGTCGACCTCGCCGTTGCCGGCGCCGTGGTCCTCGTCGCCGGTCGGCAGCTCGACGCCGAGGCGCAGCGCCAGGCCCGGCGTGCCGGCGTTGCTCCCGGTGCGACCCGGCGGCACGAGGCCCCAGGTCAGCGACAGCGGCACGTCGGCGAGCAGCAGCGGCTCCTCGTCGAGCTGGAACACGCGGTTGCCCGACTGCGCGGCGAACACGTCGAAGCGGTCCTTGGGCGTGTCGCTGCGGTCCTGGTCGGGGAAGCCGAACAGCTCGTGGTAGTCGATCAGGAAGCTGTCGAGGAAGCCGCCGCTGGTGTGCAGCACCGGCAGCTCCGCCGCCAGCTCGAACCCGGCGCCGAGGCCGGCCCGGGCCATCAGGCGGCTGCGCAGCACCTCGCCGTCCATGGCGAACTCGGCACCCGGGCCGTTGCCGGCCAGGAACAGGCTGGTGTAGGCCAGGGTCACGCGCGCCTGGACCGTGCCGCCGGGCAGCGTCGACGCGGCGACCGGGTCGAGGTGCTGGACCGTGAGCTGCGCCGGGTGCTGGTTGCGCACCGGCAGCGGGCCGAGGCCCGGGCGGGGGCCGTGACACGCCGCGCCCAGGAGCGCGGCCAGCAGCGCCACCCGACCCGATCGATCGCACTGCCTCCGCATCGCGGCTGAGGTTAGAACGACGTCGCGGCGCCATCGCAAGCCTGCGTCGCCGATCGACGAAGGGTTCCGCGGGCGGTGACGCCGGCGCGTGCGCTGCGGCGCGCCGGCACGTGGACGCGCCGGACCGCCAACGCCGGCCTGGTGCCGATGCCGAGCGGCCCGGTCGACCGGGCGGCCCCGCGACCCGGCGACCCCGACCCCGCGACTCCGCGACCCGGCGCGCAGAGCCCTGGGGCGCGCGGCCGGCGACGGGTAGACTGTCGCCCCCCCTCGATGGCCCCGAGCGGCGCCGCCCGCACCCCGACACCCACGATGCTCCACCCCCGCCGGCCGCTCCGCAGCCGTTGCCTGTTCGCGTTCCCGCTGCTCCTGTGCGCCTGTGCCGACGGCGGCACCGAGACCCGCCCCGAGAGCGAGGTGCCGATCTCGAGCAACCACCACCTGCTCTGGTTCCGCAGCGTTCCGGTGCTGGCGCAGGCGGCGACGCGGCCGGCCGCCGTCAACTCGGGGCACGCGATCCTGGCGATGGCCAACGACAGTTCGTACCAGCTGAACGTCAACGGCACGACCGCCACCGTCGACCGCTACGCGCTGTCCAACGCCGGCGTGCTGTCGATCTTCAACTCCGGCAGCGGTCGTGAGCCGTCGACGGTGTTCCAGGGCGGCTACCGCCTGGTCGGCGACGAACCCGACCTGTTCTTCACCGACCGCGTGTCGGCGGGGTCGTCGGCGTCGATCGGCCTCTACGTCGGCACCCAGGTGCAGACCGGTCAGGTCGAGCTCGAGGGCGACTGGCACGTGCTGTCGCTGCACGTGATGCTGCAGCCGCCGCTGCTGGCGACGGCGCGCACGGTCGCGCGCGCCGCGCACGGCGCGCTGTCGGTCGCGGCCGGCGCGGCGGGCACCGCGCGCGCGATCAGCGGCACCGGCATGGAGTCGGGCAGCGACCCGGCGCAGGTCGCGCTGACGTTCGGCGGCTCGATCCAGAACCTGCTCGACACCGGTGGCGAGGGCGACGGCTCCTGCAACCTGACCCTGAGCTACGACAGCGGCGCCTCGGACAGCCGCACGTTCCGCGCGGCGGCCGGCACCGACCTGGTGCTGGCGGTCGACGAGGACGAGACCGACACGGCGTCCGGGCTGGCGTTCCTGGTGCGCACGTTCGATGCGCCGACGACGACGGCCGACCCGACGCGGATCGCCGGAGACTGGCTGGTCGGCGGGTTCACCGCGTTCGTGAACCCCACCAACCCGGGCGTCGACGCGTTCGTGGGCAACCTGCAGCTGACGCCGCAGGGCGGCTTCCAGCTCGACGCCGTGGGCTACCAGGGCATCGACTTCGCCTACTCGGGCACCTGGGTCGCCGCCGCCGACGGCGGCATCACGCTGACCGTGAGCGGCACCAACGAGACCTGGTTCGCGGCCGTCAATCGCACCTACGACACGCTGGCGCTGGTCGACAGTGTCACCGAGGCCCGCGCCAACAACCTGCCGGAGCTGAACCTGCTGCTGGCCGTGCGCCGACAGGAGCAGTGACCGCCGATCGGGGCGGCGCGCGCGACCGCCCGGATCGGTGGAGCCCGTCGCGGCTGCGCTCTGGCCTTGGCTCGGCCCGGTGCGCATGATGCGCGCGTGAGCACCCCGAGCCCCGTCGTCCTGTCCGTCGACCTGCCGTTCGCCGAGCGCCTCGGGCGCGGCAAGGTCCGCGAGCTGTTCCGCCTCGGCGACGACCTGCTGCTGGTCGCGACCGACCGCATCTCGGCCTTCGACGTCGTGATGGACCAGGGCATCCCCGGCAAGGGCGAGGTGCTGACCGCGACGTCGGCGTTCTGGCTGAAGCAGCTCGGCAACGTGTGCAAGAACCACATGCTGTCGACCGACGTCGACGCGTGGAGCGACGTGCCGAAGGAGCACCGCGCCGTCCTGCGCGGCCGCACGATGCGCTGCAGGATCGCCAGGCCGCTGCCCGTCGAGTGGGTCGTGCGCGGCTTCCTGACCGGCTCGGGCTGGAAGGACTACCAGAAGGACGGCGCGGTCTCCGGCGTGAAGCTGGCGGCCGGCCTGCAGCACGCGAGCGAGCTCGACCCGCCCATCCTGACGCCGTCGACCAAGGCCGAGACCGGCCACGACGAGCCGATCTCGTTCGAGCGCGTCGTCGAGCTGGTCGGCCGCCCGGTCGCGGAGCGCGCGCGCGAGCTGGCGCTGCGGCTCTACTCCGAGGGCCGCGCGTTCGCGCGCGAACGCGGCATCGTGATCGCCGACACCAAGTTCGAGTTCGGACTGCTCGACGGCGAGGTGATCCTGATCGACGAGTGCCTGACCCCGGACAGCAGCCGGTTCTGGCCCGCCGACGAGGTCCGGCCCGGCGGCAACCCGACGTCGTACGACAAGCAGTACCTGCGCGACTGGCTCGGCACGACCGGCTGGAACAAGCAGCCGCCGCCGCCGCAGCTGCCGCCCGACGTGGTGCAGAAGACGTCGGCGACCTACCGCGACATCCAACAGCGGCTGTGCCGCGGCGCCGGCGCCTGAGCCGGCGCGCGTCGCGCACCGCACATCACCGACCCCTCCACCCGACCCCTGGCTCCCCCGTCTGCACGAATGACCACCGAACGGCCCATCGCGTTCCTGCTCGGCTCCGACTCCGACCTGCCCGTCCTCGAGGGCGCCTTCAAGGCACTCGAGGAGCTGGGCATCGGCTTCCACGTGCGCATCCTCAGCGCGCACCGCACCCCGGCCGAGGCCGCCGAGTTCGCCGGCAACGCCAAGGAACAGGGCGTCCGCGTGCTGATCGGCGTCGCCGGCATGGCGGCGCACCTCGCCGGCGCCCTGGCGGCACACTCGACGCTGCCGGTGCTCGGCGTGCCGGTCGACGCCGGCCCGATGCGCGGCGAGGACGCGCTGCTGTCGACGGCGATGATGCCGCCGGGCATCCCCGTCGCCGCCACCGGCATCGGCAAGGCCGCCGGCACCAACGCGGCCCTGTTCGCGGTGCGCATCCTGGCGCTGTCCGACCCGGCGATCGCCAAGAAGCTCGAGGGCGCCCGGCAGAAGGAGCGCGAGAAGACCCTCCAGAAGGACCGCGATGTCCGGGCGCGCTTCGGCTGCTGAGCGCCAGTCGGCCAGCAGGCCGGCGCCGTTGCCGCCCGCCATCGCCTGGCGCGGCGGACCCGGCGGCGAGCTGCTCGTGCTCGACCAGACGCGGCTGCCGCAGGAGCGCAGCGTGCTGGTTCTCAAGGACGCCGAGGGCGTGGCCCAGGCGATCGAGCGGCTGTCGATCCGCGGCGCGCCGGCGATCGGCGTCGCCGCGGCCTACGCCCTGTACCTCGGCGTGCGCCAGCAGCGCCCCGAGAAGGCGACCCTGATCGACACCGCGCGGCATGTCGCCGCGCGCCTGCTGGCGACGCGGCCGACCGCGGTGAACCTCCGCTGGGCGATCGAGCGCTGCCTGCACCGGCTGCGCACCGACATGGACGTGGCGGCGCTGCTCGACGAGGCGCACGCGATCCACATGGACGACCAGGCGCGCTGCCTGCGCATGGGCGAGCACGGCGAGGCGCTGATCCCCGACGGCGCGACGGTGCTCACCCACTGCAACGCCGGCCGGCTGGCGACCGCCGGCGACGGCACGGCGCTGTCGGTGATGTTCGCCGCGCACCGCAAGGGCCGCCGCTTCCAGGTGCTCGCCGACGAGACGCGGCCGCTGCTGCAGGGCGCGCGCCTGACCGCGCTCGAGCTCGCCGCCGAGGGCATCGCCGTCGAGTTGCTGCCCGACGTCGCCGCGGCCAGCATGATCGCCCGCGGACAGGTGCAGCTGGTGATCGTCGGCGCCGACCGTGTCGCCACCAACGGCGACTTCGCCAACAAGATCGGCACCTACGGGCTCGCGCTGGCGGCCGCCGCGCACCAGGTGCCGTTCCACGTGGTGGCGCCGCTGTCCACGTTTGATCCCGCGCTGCAGAACGGCGCCGCGATCCCGATCGAGGAGCGCGACCCGGCCGAGGTGCTGACCCTGCACGGAATCGCCCTTGCCGTCGAGGGCGTGAGCGCGCGCAATCCGGCGTTCGACGTGACGCCCGGCCGGCTGGTCACGAGCTTCGTGACGGAGCAGGGAATCCTGAAGCCACCCTACGGGCCGGCCATCAAGGCAGTGCTCGGTTCCGGTCGATGACCGGGGCATGACCATCGCCAAGAACGGCCGCAAGAAGGCCAAGGCGCCGGCGGCCAGCAAGCGCACCGACGGCGGGTCTCGCGCGACCGCCCGCCCCGGCGGCAAGAGCGCCGGCAAGGCATTGGCCGCCAAGGGCAAGACGGCCGGTACCGCAGCCGCCCGCGGCAAGGACGGCGACGACGACGAGGGCTCGGGCCGCAGCACCTCGCTCGGGCTCGAGATCGACGCCGAGGTGCTCGAGTTCATCGCCGCGCTCGACGAGTTCAAGAAGGCGAACAACCGCCAGTTCCCGAGCTGGAGCGAGGTGCTGTTCGTGCTGAAGGAGCTCGGCTACCGGAAGCGCTGAGCCGGCGCCCGCGCCGCGCGCCGGCTACAGCCAGTTCGCCGCGCAGCCGGCCGCCAGCAGCAGGCCGGCCACCAGCCGGTAGATCGCGAACGGCGCGAACGTGTGCCGGCGCAGGAACGCGACGAACGGGCGCACGACGACCAGCGCGCTCAGGAACGACACCACGGTGCCGACCAGCATCGGCAGCAGCAGCGGCCCCGCGAACGCGTCCCAGTCGGTCAGCAGCTTGACGCCGCAGGCGCCGTAGAGGATCGGCAGTCCGACCAGGAACGAGAACTCCGCCGCCGCGGTGCGCGACAGCCCGAGCAGCAGCGCGCCGGCGATCGTCGCCCCCGACCGGCTGGTCCCCGGCAGCAGCGCGAGGCACTGGAACATGCCGACCCACAGCGCGGTGCGGTAGCTCATCGCCGCCAGGTCGGCGCCGCCGCCGGGCGCGTCCGCTCCACCACCGTTCCGGCGCGCGCGGCGCGCGAGGTGCTGCTCGAGCCACAGCAGCAGGAGCCCGCCGATCGTCATCGTCGCGGCGACGAACTCGGCCGAGAACAGGTAGCCCTCGATCAGATCGTCGAACAGGAGCCCCAGCACCGCCGCCGGCAGCGCCGCGATGACGATCTGCAGCAGCAGGTTCGGCTGACGGGTGCCGGCCTTCGCCGGCGTCACCATGCGGCGCGCGGCGTCCCACAGGCGGCGCCAGTAGAGCACCAGGATCGCCGAGATCGCGCCGAGCTGGATGCCGACCGTCAGCGGCGTCTCGGCCAGGCCGAGCAGGCGGTTGGTGACGATCAGGTGGCCCGTGCTCGACACCGGCAGGAACTCGGTCAGTCCCTCGACGATGCCGAGCCAGATGGCGTCGGCCACCGACACCGCGGTGTCGGCGGCTGCGGCGGCGGGCTCCTGCGGCAGGATCACCCGCGACCTGTCGGCATCCGGGCGGCGCCGACTGCAGTCGCGGCGGCGCGGTTCACAGCACCTTGGCCGGCGCGACCCACTCGAAGTCGAACGCCTCGGCGACGCCCTGGTGCGTGCACACGCCGTGCAGCACGTTGGCGGCGGTGCCGAGGATCGGGTCGGCGGCCGCGGCCTTGGCCCCCATCGACGCGAGCTTCTTGGCCCACGGCGTGGTCGCGTTGGTCAGGCCGAACGTCGACGTGCGCGGCACCGCGCCCGGCATGTTGGCGACGCAGTAGTGCAGCACGCCGTCGACCACGAAGGTCGGGTCCGCGTGCGTCGTCGGCTTGCAGGTCTCGATGCAGCCGCCCTGGTCGACGGCGACGTCGACGATCACGGCGCCGTCCTGCATGCGCTTCAGGTCCTCGCGCCGCACCAGCCGCGGCGCGCGTGCGCCCTGCACCAGCACCGCACCGATGATCAGGTCGGCGCGCACCAGCTGCTCGCGGATCGCGATCGGCGAGCTGTGCAGCATCGACACGTTGGCCGGCATCACGTCGCTGAGGTAGCGCAGCCGGTCGAGATCGAGGTCCATGATCGTCACGTGCGCGCCCAGGCCGGCCGCGACCTTGGCCGCGTTGGTGCCGACCACGCCGCCGCCGAGCACCAGCACGTGCGCCGGGCCGGTGCCGGGGATGCCACCGAGCAGGATGCCGCGCCCGCCCATGTGCTTCTCGAGGCAAACCGCGCCGACCTGCGACGCCATGCGGCCGGCGACCTCGCTCATCGGCGTCAGCAGCGGCAGCGTGCGCCCGACCTGCAGCGTCTCGTAGGCGAAGCAGTCGGCGCCCGACTGCAGCATCGCGTCGGTCAGCTCGCGACTGGCCGCGAAGTGGAAGTACGTGAACAGCAGCTGCCCCTTCCGGATCAGCGCGTACTCGGTGGGCAGCGGCTCCTTCACCTTCACGATCATCTCGGCCTTGCCGTAGACGTCGGCCGCGGACTGCTCGATCGTCGCTCCGACCTGCTGGTAGTCCGCGTCGGCGACGCCGGCGCCGAGGCCGGCGCCGGTCTCGACCAGCACCTTGTGGCCGGCGGCGCACAGCTCCATCACCATCGCCGGAACCGCGCCGACCCGGTTCTCCTGCGCTTTGATCTCCTTGGGGACACCGATGATCATGTTCGTGTTCTTTCGTGCTGCACGCAGCCCGCGTGCGGGGCGCGAACTATACCGAGCGAGCCAGGGCGGGCCCGCAGTTTCCGCGGCTTCGTCGGCGGCCCCGTCGGCGCCCTGGTGCGCCTGCGCGGGCTTCCGGACCGAGGGCTCAGAGTTGACCCATCAGGCGCTGCAGCGTGGCGCGCAGGTGCTCGCGCTCGCCCGGCAGCAGGCCCGGCAGCAGCACGCACTCGACGCACAGGCCGGCGGCGTTCGGACGCACCACCGGCGCCGGCCGGCGCAGCACGCGCGGATCGCTCTTCAGGTAGGCGTCGATCGTCGCGCGCGCCATCACGTGGTCGTCGGTGTCGAGCTGCAGCGTCCACCGCAGCGGGTCGGTGTCGGCGGTGTGGCCGTTCGCGGCGCCGTTGCCGCCGACGCCCGAGTCCGTGGCGGCGCGCTCGTGCCGCTGTGCATCCGCGGGGGCGGGAGCGGGCGTCGCCGGCCCGGGTGCTGCCGATCCGCCGGGTCGCTGGACCGGCAGCTGCGACCAGTCCACCTCCGCGAGCAGGCTCTGCTCGTCGTCCAGCACGAACAACTCGTCGTCGGCGTCGGGCTGCGGGCTCGCAGCCGCCGGCGGGCGAGACGCGCTCGACGCGACCGGCGTGCCACCCGCCTGCGGCGGGACGACATCGACCACATCCGGCGCCGGTGCGGCGACGTCGTCGGCGGGCGTGGCCACTGCCGGCTCGATCGCGGCATCGGCGGGCACCGCGCCGCGCAGCCGCCCCACCGCTTCGCTGAGCAACCCGGCCGCGGCCCACAGCTCGTCGGTGCTCATGTCGCCGGGCGACTGCGGATCGGGTTCGGGATCGGGCTGGCGCGGACGCGCCGGCTGTCGCAGCAGCCGCCAGCCGAGGAAGACGATCGCCAGGAGGCCGACCGCGAGCACCGCGATCAGCCACTCCTGGTGCAGGCGTGCGCGCTCGCCGAGGAACGCGGCCTCGCGCTGCGCCGCGTCGTCGGCGAGGCGGGCGGCGTCGGCATCGGCGTCGGCATCGGCGTCGGTGTCTGCCGTCGCGCCCGGCGTCGGTCGGCTGGCCGCGGGACGCGTCCCGCCCGTGAGCGCCGCGTCGGCCGCCCGCGACCCGTCGGGTGCGGTGCCCGCCGGCGGAGCGTCGGGTCGCGCGTTCGGTTGTGCGGTCGGCGCTCCCGTCGCCGGTGCGGTCGCCGCGAGGCGCATCTGCTGCAGGTCGCCGAGCAGCGCCTCGACGTGCTGTGAGGTCGCGTCGAGCGAGCGGGTCACCACGGCCTCGAGGTCCTGCTGCCGCTGCGACTGGCCGCGCAGCAGCGCCTCGAGCTGATCGAGGCGCGCCATCAGACCGGGGTCGGTCGGCTGCGCCTGCGTGCCGGGCGACGTCGGCGAGAAGCCCGGCTGGCGCGCGTCGGGAGAGCCGGGCATCGGCCACTGCCACGGCACGGGCGGCGCGCCGGCACGGCCCGTCAGCGCGAAGTACATCGTCCACCGCGACAGCTCGTCGCTCAGCGCCTGCTGCCGCTGCTGCAGCCCGCCCTGCTCGCGACCGAGCGCCTGGATGCTCTCCTGCAGTGGCAGCAGCGCGCGGTCGAGGCTGCGCTGGTCGACCGGCGGCGCCAGCGCCGCGCGCAGCGAGCGCAGCTCGTCGAGCAGCGCGGACTGCTCGGCCGCGTCGTCGCGGTCGTCATTGCCGCCACCGCAGCCGCCGAGTGCGCACGCGAGCGCGAACGCCAGCGTGCAGCGGCGGAGCCGCGGGCCGTGCAGCGGCGGGCCGCCGTTCTCCGAGCGCGCGCGCGTCATGCCGGGTGCTCCGCGCGGCCCGGCCGCAGCGCCGTCGCGATGCGCCCTTCGCCGTCGATGCACAGCCGCCGCGGCGCCGCGACCAGGTGGCCGCGGCACGGTGCCAGCTCGCGGTCGCGCAGCGACACGGGCAGCGTCTCGGGGCTCTGCATGCGGGGGCTCTCGTTGCGGACGGTCAAGGGTATCACGGCGCGCGGCTCCGAGTCCGCGAGCGGCACACGTTGCAGCAGCGGCGCGTTGCAGCGTTGCGTAACCGTCCCCTGCGCCTGATCCCATTCCGCCGACAGCACCGGCGGCAGCAGTTCGGCGATCGTGTGCTCGCCCTGCGCGCGCGTGCGCCAGCGCACCGTCGGCACCAGCGGCACCTGCACGTAGCCGCGCACCCGCGCGCCCGGCACCAGCACCAGCGTGTCGCGCAGCGCCACGCGCAGCGGCCACCGCGGCACCCGGCAGTGCAGCCACAGCTCGCCGTCGTCGGTGAGACCGAGCGACCACGTGCGTGCCTCACGTCCGTCGTTGCACAACAGCGACCAGCCGCCGCGCACCGGCTCCAGGATCAGCTCCATGCGACCCAGCCGGAACCGCGCGCTCTGCCCCCGCCCCGGCCGCGGCAGCGGCGACGGATGCAGGTGCGAGAGCGTGACGTCCATGCGCCGATTCTAGGGAACAACCCGCGGTCGCGCGGCGCCCGACCGCTCGCGGTTTTTCGCTTGCTTCTGGCTGGGGGGTGGCCATGATCCCCCGCCCGGTTGGGCGTTTAGCTCAGTTGGCTAGAGCATCAGCTCGACAAGCTGAGGGTCACAGGTTCGACTCCTGTAACGCCCACCACTCTCCGACCGTGCTGGCCGCAAGTGTTGCGGCGACCCGCGCAGAAGAAGGCACGTAGCGCGGCGCTGGCGTAGCCTCTGGGACCGATGGCCAAGGAGAAGTCGGAGGACACCCTCGTGCTGGACTGGATCCAGTCGCATGTGCGCCCGGGGTCGGACCGGTGACGGCTCTCCCCCATCGTCGGTTCCGGCTGGTCGGGTTGCTCGTCGTGGCCGGTGTGTTGGCGGCGGCCGTGGTTCACGAGCGATGCGAGGGGCCGCGTCGCCAGGCTCCGGTTCGCGAAAGCTGGCCGACGGCGTCGGAGACCGGGAGCGCGCTGCTCGACGAGCTGTTGGCCGAGCACGGCCTGAGCATGGCCCAGATCCGACAGGTCGAGCGAACTCTCGATGCGCTGACTGGTCCCGTGGCCTGGGCGGACGCGCGGGCGCTCTTGGCGCTGGCAGCGCACCACAGCGTGGCTACCGGGGGTGTCGTGCAGGTGGAGGCGTGTCGAGAGCTGATGGGGTTGTGCCTGCGCGACCGGCTCCACGACCTGCTGAGCCCGAGGGTCCGGACGTTCGTCGCCAGGACCTTCGTGCACGATCTGGAACGCGGGGACGGCGAGCTCCGGGCGCTCAGCCTGCTCGGGCTGAGGCAGTTGCTCATGACCGGGGGCTTCGAAGAGCCGCCGGACTGGACTGCCCTGGTGCAGCTTCTGCGGCGGACCTACGACCACGTGGACGACGAGCTGCGTGGGTTCGTGCTCGCGAGCGTCCAGGCCGCGGGCCGAGCGGCGTCGTCGTCGTCGGGGTGGCTGAGCGACGTCGCGCTGCAGCGAGCCGCCGAGCGTCGGGCGGCCCTGATCGCGCTGGCGAAGACCGGCTTGCAGCCGCTCGAGTTCCGGGCGCTGTTCGCCGCATGGTCCGGTTGGTCGGCCGAGGATCGGGTGGCGTTCCTCGGAGTCGCCGCGCGCCACCCGGTCGATCCGGCCGCCTGCGGCGACTTGCTCGTCGCGGCGTTCGAGGATCCGGATGCGGGCGTGCGCGCCGCGGCCGCCATCGGCACGCCGGTGCTCCCCGACGCGGTGCTTCGGGGCGCCGCTGCGAGGCTCGCCGGGGTCGTGCCTGGGACCCTGGAAGCCCGGCTGGGACTCACCCTCCTGTCCGCGCGCGTGCGACTGGCCGAGGCGCCGCTCGACGGGCTGCACGGCGAAGGCAGCGAAGTGCTCCCCCTGGTGTGCCGGGCGCTGCGTGGAGAACCGTTCGACCGGCGCCGGCTCGACGAGTTCCTCGACGACGCGATCGAGGCCGGCTGGGTCCAGTGGAACGAGTATGCGCTGCTCGTCGCGGCGGCGGTGGTTCTCGAGAAGGAAGACGAAGCGCAAGTCAGACGACTGCGGTCGGCGATGCGGTCGGTGAGCGTCCTGTCGGACGACTTCGCCGAGCTGTGGGTCGAGTGGGTGACTTGGTAGGGCCCGCAGCTCCTCGGCAGCGCGCGCACTCCAGGCCGACTGCGTTCACCCCGACGGTGGCGCACCGAGCGCCTGGACCACGAGCCAGGACATGGGCACGGCGTGCCCTGTCCAGGTCATCGGGTCCCCTTCCTTGGATCTCAGGTTCTCGGTTGTCAGTTCGAACATCAAAGCACCCGGTGAGTCGTACAGGGCGATCTCGAACTCCAGGAGCAGCGACCTGCCGTAGTCCCCGTACCTGCACTGGAACGAGTATCGTCCGTCGCCGAGGTCGACTATGGATGTCATGGGGAAGGCGGCGCCGTTCGGTGCGAGCTGCACCAGGAAGCCAGCCAGGAGCTCGGTTCCTTCGACGAGCAGCCCCACACACGTCTGGTCGCTGTTGCCGACGTAGAGACCGGACACGGACTCTCGTCGCGGTTCGGCGCAGGTGCACGACGCGAGCCACAGGCTCATCACCGCGGCGACCGTTCGCCTGATCACGTTCTGGCAGGTTGTTCCCATGGAGCGCCTCGCGTTTGCGTCAGCCTAGAGGCGAGCGGCTCGCGCCGCGACGAGGCATGGGCGATCTGCGTCACGCACACCGTCCGCGACGGCCTCGCAGGCCCAGGTGTGCGGGTGTGCGCAGCGGGACTGGCGCGCACCGCGTCGGCGGCGCTACCCTACAGCGATGTCGATCGAACGGCGAGCGCTGGCGCGCCAGCGCGCACGCCCGCGATGACCCGCGGCAGGTACTACTTGCCCCTCTGGGTCGGGCAGGAGCGCCGTCTCAGCCACGGCGCGCCGGGGTCGCTGTGGACGATCGACATCGACGACGTGCTGGCGGTCTTCGAGTACACGACCGACGGCGGGCCGTGGCATCAGGACTGGTTCGTGGCGTTCGTGGTCTCGCCCGACGGCGAATGGGTCGAGGGCGCGGTCGACGCGGAGGCGGGGCAGGCCGTCCGCTGGTTTGGAGCCCATCATGGCGAACGTCTGGACCTGGGCCTTTGCGGCTCGACGGACTGGGCGAGTCGCGGGCTCTGGCCGCCCGAGCTGCGCGACGCGCCGGTGATGCATGCCGTTCCACCCCCGCCGCCGACCGCTCGACTGAGTCGATGGCTCTGGAGGACTGCGTTCTGTTCGCGCTGGATGAAGCAATGGCGCCTGCGACCCGAGGTGCTCGCCCTGCTGCGCGCGCGAGGCGAGGCCCGCGCCGTGACCCCGCGACCGCCTGCGGACCGCGCGGTCGCGCCGGCAGACGCCGAGGACATGGAACGGATCCTCGCCCCGCTGCGCGCAGCCGGCGCGCCGCTGCAGAACCTGGACCTCGCGGATCGGCTAGGCTTGGATCGACGCCGGGTCGCTCGACTGCTCCGCCGCCTCGCGGTGCAGCAGCGCGTCGGGCTGGTCGGACGACCTGGGGAGCGCGCGACGCTCTGGGCGCCGGTACCCGGCTGACCAGGCGTCACGACCCGGCGGAACGGGCGCGGGCCCGTGCGGTACACTTCCCCGTTCTCCAGGCCGGGCCACCGCTTGCGTACTCCCGACCGTAGTCGACCGCTCCCCCTCCCGCGAGAAAGTCCGGAAAGCTCCGGCCGCTTCGCCGCCGCCGACGCCCGTGGGGCCAGCTGATCACCCTTTCCCCTAGTCGACCGAACAACATGTTCCAGCCTGGCATCCAGACCGCGTCCACCCTGGCCCTCCTGGCGTTGGCCGTCTCCTCCGTTTCCGCCCAGAGCCTGCTGCCGCAGTACGGCGTCGTGGTGGCCGAGCTGGGCGATTCGCCCGCCGGTCTGGCCCCGGGCGAGGTGTTCGGCACGACGTCGCCGTTCGACAACCCGGTGATGAGCGCCAACGGCACGGTGCTCTTCCGCGGCCGCCTGGCCGCGGGCGGCACGGTGACGACCGCCAACGACCGCGCGCTGTTCCTGGGCCGCAGCAAGGCGGACCTGGCGATGATCGTCCGCGCCAACGACGTCGACCCGTCGGGCACCTACCCGAACTCGGTGCTGCAGCAGGTCAGCAGCGGCACGGGCAACCCGCTGGGCTCGAACCTCTTCAGCAGCCAGCGCATCAGCCCGAACGGCGGCTTCATCCTGTTCGGCGCGCAGCTCTACGACCAGCTGGCGCTGGACGGCATCGTCAACACGACCGCCGGCGGCACGATCAACGACACGGTGCTCTACCACGGCACGCCGGGCAACCTGCAGATCCTGGCGCAGCGCAACACGACGCTGATGCCGGGCGGCGCGGTGCTGAGCAGCGCGTTCTCGAGCCTCAGCCAGCAGGCCACGGCGCTCAACTCGAACGGCGTCGCGGTGTTCAAGAGCGATCTGAGTGGTGGCGACGTCACCGGCGCGGACAACGACTCGGCGTGGATCGTCGGCCTGCCGGGCAACCTGTCCTATTTCCTGCGCGAAGGCGACGCGGTCCTCGGCGGCGCGAACGTCATCCCGGCCGGTGGCCTCGGCTTCAACTGCACGATCAACGACCAGGGCTGGGTGCTGCACGACGAGAAGCTGTCGCTGACGCAGGGCACCTCGCCGGCGACCGCCGCCGACGATCAGGTCGCCTTCATCAGCATCGGCGGCGTCCACTTCCTGCTGATGCGCGAAGGCACCGACGCGCCCGACGCCACGGGTGCGCCGATGGTCGGCACGCTCTACGGCGTCCCGACGCTGGCGCAGGGCTTCGGCAACTCCGGCACCGCGGCGTTCCAGTGCTCGCTGAACGGCTCCAACGCCGACACCGCCCTGTTCATCGGCGACATCAGCCTGGTGCAGCTGGTCGCGCGCGCCGGCGACGTCGTGCCCGGCACCGGCGGCGAGACCCTCAACGTCATCAACAGCAGCACCGGCTACTCGGAGAACGGCGGGCTGGTGTTCGGCGCCACCCTGGTGCAGCCGGGGACCGGCGGCGTCACCAACCTCAACGACTCGGTGCTGTGCATCGCCGACCGCAACCAGCCGCTGCAGCTGCTGGTCCGCGAGGGCGACGCCTGCCCGGGCCTGCCGGGCTTCGTGTTCGGCAACCTGAGCGGCTCCTCGAACTTCGGCTCGAGCTCGGGCCACCGCATCAACGACCGCGGCCAGGTGCTGTTCAGCCTCAGCGTCAACAACGGCGTCGATTCGCCGTCGGCGACCTACAGCTGGGACCCCGTCCGCGGCCTCGAGCTGCAGCTGCTGGGCAACAGCACGCTGGGTGACGTGTTCGGCGGCGGCACCGTGACCTTGGGGACCACGCCGATCCAGTTCCCGTCGGGCGACGGCAACACGCTGGGCTTCAACGGCAACGGCGAGTTCGCGATGCGCGTCAGCATCACCGCGCCGTCCGGCAACTTCATCGTGCGCGGCGCGGTCGGCGGCGCGATCACGCCGTCGACGACGACGAGCCTGTGCCCGAGCCCGGCGACCCTGCAGGTCACCGGCAGCCCGAATCTCGGCGACATGTTCACCGTCGACGTGATCGGCGCGACCGGCCTGCCGTTCACCGGCTACGGCCTCGCGCCGCAGCTGCCGCTGCCGCTGCCATGCGGCTGCAGCGTGATCAGCGACGGCGCCGGCGGCCTGGGCGACTTCGCCTTCACGGCCTCGCGCGCGCTGACGATCCCGTACAGCACGTTCTTCCTCGGCGTCGAGGTCGAACTGCAGGGCATCGACGCGTTCCCGACCTCGGGCGGCTGCAGCCTGTCGGGCATCCCGTTCGGACTGACCGACGTCTGGACGCTGACGATCGGCTGATCGCGCCGGCTCGACCACGGGCCGGCCTCACCGGCCGCCCGGCCGCACCGCGCGGGCCCGCTCCGGCTGGCCCGCGCGCTCGCGTACGGGGCGCCTCGGACCGGCCGCGAACGCGGCGCCGCCGCCGTCAACAGCTCGCGCGGCGTGAACGGCTTGGGCAGGACGATGTCGCTGACCAGCAGTCGATGGCGCTGCCGTGCCTCGCGAACAGGCGCAGCGCCGCCTCCGGGCCGCTGGCGGTGAGCGCCCTCCCTCCACCCCGCGGGTGCGGGTCGTCGCCGTTGACCCGGCGGCCGGCGCCGTCGAGCATGGCGATCCGGCCCACGATGTACTTCGTCCACTCCGACCGCGATCTCCTGCTGCAGTGCGCGCCGAAGGGCGGCCGCGCCGCCGAACTCGGCGTATACACCGGCGACCACGCCGAGACGATGCTGCGCACCCTCGAGTGCCGTGAGCTGCATCTGATCGACTACTGGCGATTCCGGGTGCGGGACCACGTGCCGTTCGAGGACGTCCCGGCGCACTTCGCCGAGCTCGTCGCGGTGACCAAGGCCTACATGGGCGACGACCCGGACGCGAAGCTGGAGGCGTGTCACCGCCAGACGGTGGCGCGCTTCGCCGCCGACCGGCGCGTGGTCGTGCACCGCGAACCCACGTCGGCGGCCGTATCGCGGTTCGCGGACGGGCACTTCGACCTGATCTACGTCGACGCCAACCACCAGTACGAGGGCGTCATGCGCGACCTGCTGGAGTACGCGCCGAAGCTGGCGCGCGGCGGCCTGCTGTTCTTGAACGACCACTACGACGCCCCGGAAGGGCGCCGGCAGAACCTCGGCATCGTCGGCGCCGCGGCGGCCTTCGTGAAACGCACGGACTTCCGCTACGTCGCCCTGAACGCCGCGCCCTGGTCGGACCTGGTCCTGACCAACGACCCGGACGGCGCGGCCTGTCGCCACTTCACCGCCAACCTGCTCCAGCGGAACGTGCCGATCGTCGAGCTCCCCGACCAACTGGTGCCGAACTTCGCCCACAAGCTCGTCGCCACCTCGGACGGCAAGTCCAAACTGCTGCCGTCCTTCTGACGCCCGCCCCCACCCGTGCCCAGGCGCGCGCAGCGCGCCGGTGCCCAGCGGCGTGCAGCGCCGCGGTGCCCAGGCCGCGCGCAGCGCGGCCGGTGCCCGCCCGCGCGAAGCGCGGGCTGGATCGCCCCACCCGACCAACCCGGTACCCACCCACCCACCCGACTTCCTGCGCAGATTTTCGGATTTGCGGATCCATCCGCGCGCCTCGACTCGTCGATGCTCGCCAGAATCGTCGCGACTGCAGCGCCGGTCACTGGCCCCTGGCCAGGAGCGCTGCAGCCCGGACGACCGGTCGACGTCAGGAGTCTGCTGATGCACCGCTACGGTGGTGTGTTCTTCACCCTTCTCCCCTTCCTCGCCCCCCTGCCCGCCGTCGTCGCCCAGAGCGACAACGTGCTCCTGGTCATGATCGACGACCTGGGGCCCGAATACGTGGGCTGCTACCAACGGCTGCCGAACCCGCCCGCGACTCCGGTCATGGACCAGTTGGCGGCCGGCGGCATCCGGTTCGACAACGCGATCGCCAACCCGCTGTGCACCCCGAGCCGGGTGTGCCTGCAGACCGGTCGGCACGCCTGGCGCGCCAAGACCGTGCTCGTCACCTACCCGGGTGACCCCGGGCTGGCCGACGCCGAGATCCTGCTGCCCGAGGTGCTGGCCGGCGCCGGCTACGCGCGCGGCATGGTCGGCAAGTGGCACATGGGCGATCGCCACGGCATCCAGACGCCCAACGTGCAGGGCTGGCCGTTCTTCTCGGGCCAGATGTACGGAGGTCTGAACGACTACTACAACTGGCCCAAGGTCAAGAACGGCGTGGCCTCGACCAGCACGCGCTACGCCACCTCCGACGAGGTCGACGAGGCGCTGGCCTGGATCCAGGCGCAGCCGGCGAACCAGCCGTGGCTGATGCTGCTGTGCTTCCACTCGCCGCACGGCGTGCACCACGCGCCGCCGGCCAACCTGCACCACCAGAACCTGCAGGGCCTCGATCCCGTCGCCGACAAGATCCCGTTCTACAAGGCGATGATCGAGGCGGTCGACGCCGAGCTCGGCCGCCTCCTGCAGGGCATCGCGCCGCAGCGCGCCCGCACCAACATCCTGCTGTTCGGCGACAACGGCACGCCCGGCGAGGTCAACTCGTTCGGCCTGCCGCGCGAGCGCTGCAAGGGCTCGCTCTACCGCACCGGCGAGCGCATCCCGTTCGTGGCCAACGGTCCGATGGTGGTGCAGCCGGGCCGGGTCGTCACCGACTCGATCCACGTGCTCGACGTGTTCCCGACCGTGCTCGAGCTGTGCGGCGTGAACGCGCGGACGGCGTTGCCGGCGGGCCACGTGCTCGACGGCCAGAGCCTCACGCCGCTGCTGCAGAACCGCAGCCGGCCGGAGACGACGAAGTACGTCGAGAACATCGGCACCGGCTGGGGCAACGGCGCGGCGGTGTCGGGCGGCGGGTTCCGATTGATCCGCTTCACCGACGACCAGAACACCCGCGCGCACGAGGAGCTCTACGACCTGCGCACCGACCCCGTCGAGACCCGCGACCTGCTGCAGCAGCCGCTGTCGCCGGGGATGACGTGGGTCTACCAGCAGCTGAGCGCTGCCATCCGCAGCCTCACCCACAGCGGCTTCGGTTTGGTCTACGGCGATGGCTGTCCCGGCACCTACGGCCCCGTGCGCCTGATGATGATGCAGCCCCCCAACCTCGGTGCGCAGGTGTACTTCCGCGTGCAGACACCCGGCGGAGCGCCGGGTCCGCTGCCGGTCATGGTGGTTGCGGGCCCGAGCAACCTCGACACGGGCGTCGGCCCGGCGCCGTTCGACCTCTCGGCCTACGGCATGCCGGGCTGCCGGATGCTGACTCAGGCCCGCTGGCACATGTTCTCGGGACTCACCAACGACTTCTGGTGGGTGCGCGTCCCGAACGATCCGGGGCTGATCGGCAAGGAGCTGTTCCTGCAGGGCTGGGTCGGCGACCCGGGCACCAATGCCATGCGCACGGTCACCACGGCCGGCTACCGCATTTTCATCGACGGCTGAGCGGCAGGCGCGGGAGCGCGTGCACGGCCATCGTGGCCGTGCCGCGCGGGCCCGACAGCGAGATGCGGACCTCCCGCACCGTGCGCCCGGCCGCGGCGCGCACCGGAAGCAGCAGGGTCGCGTCGCCCCGGACCACGTCCGGGCCGAACAGGACGGCTTCGGTGCCGTCGTCGAGCCCGGCCGTCACGATGCAGTCGTGCAGGACGTCGTCGCCAGGCAGGGCGATGCCGACGCAGTCGTCGCGACCCAGCTCGACGCCGACCACGGTGGCGGTCTGCTGCCAGCCAGCGTCGTCGAAGCGCGCCGGCGCGAGCGGGAGTCGCGGGCCGGACGGATCGAGGTCCGAGCACAACTCGAGCGATTCGAGGTCGAGGACGGCGCGCCCGACGTGTCCGGGTCGCAGCAGGGTGACGTCCGCCCTCCGAACGAACCCCGCCCCGCACAGCGGCACCGCGATCGTGGCCCGGCGGCCGTCCCAGAGGCTCGCCAGCGCGTCGCTCCCGTTTCCGGTCACGACCTGGACGCTGCCCTGCGAGATCCGGCCGGTGAGGCGGACCGCGACGGTGCCGTCGCCCGGGAACACGAACCGCTCCCACGGCACTCGCAGCATGCGGGGCGCAGTGAGCTCCGTCGGTCCGGAGCCCGTGAAGCCAGCGGAGCGTTGGGCGCGGGGGATCGCGAAGCGCTCGAGACCGTCGCCGGATGCGCGCTCGGGCAAGGGCACCAGCCCGACCGCCGGCAGCTGGGCGAAGGTGTCCCCCACGTTCGACAGGCTCTGCGAGGACCACACGAGGAAGTGGTCGGGGATCTCCATCACCACGACCGGCGGCAGCGCGTCGTCCGGCAGATGACGCAGCGCCTGGGTGAGCGCCCAGGTGGGCGTCTGGCCGGCGCGGGCGCCGTTCCACAATGGCAGGCCGAGGTAGGCCGACAGCGCGGTCCCGAACATGGAGCTCGTCCCATCGGAGTTGGCGGAGAAGCTCGTTCCGACCAGCAGCGGCGGCAGCGGGAAGCCGGGCAGCGGCGCCGGACCGACCACCGCCTGGGCGCGATTCTGCAGCACGAACACCGGCTCCACGGTCGGCGGGAGCCATTCGACGGCGGTCGGCTCGAGGCCGAGCGCATTGGCGAGGCTGCGGCGCAGGTCGTCCTCGCTGCGGAGGATCGGCACCTCGCACACGTTCGCCGCACCGATCAGGTGCGCGGCCACGGCGCGGGCTGCAGCGAACATCCCCACGGCGTTCCAGTGCGAGTCGGCCGTGGCGAACACCGGCTCCGGTTCGGCGCGCATCGCGCTCCACAGGTCGACGGTGTCGACGCCGGCGGCGCGGAACACGGGCACCACCTGTTCGTCGTAACGGACGCCGACGTCGACCCCCGGCGGCAGGCGGTCCGCCATCATCGCCGCCTTGCGCGGGATCGGCGCGACGACCAGCCGCGAGCGTCCGCGGACCAGGGCCCGCGACAGCGCCCGCAGGCGCGCGGCGGTCGGCGCCAGGGTGGCCTCGGGCTCGCCCTCGAGCCCGGCGCGCAGGCGGTCCTTCAGGAACAGGAAGCCGTCGCGGCCCGCCAGCTGGTGCGCGCGAACCTCGCCGAAGACCCGGTACAGCAGCGGCACGTAGGCCGCCAGGGCGCGGCGTCGCACCCGCGACGTCTTGCGCCAGTCGTCGGCGAACACGCGGGCGAGCGAGCCGTCGGCGAAGTGGGCCTCGAGGCGCTGCCGCTCCTCGCGGCGGGCCTCGGCGCCGAACAGCTTGGGCGCGGGCAAGGGCCAGAGCACGTCCAGGAGCAGCGTGCCGACGACGAGCGTCCCCGCCGCGACCAAGGCCACCCACTGGACCGCCCGCCGCAGCGGCGTCGACACCAGGAGCGTCGAGCGTCCGACAACGCGATCGCCGGTGCCCGCAGGATCCGGCGCCGTGCCGTCGAACGGGCGCGGCTCAGAACTGGAAGTAGAGGAACGGGACATCGTCCTGGTAGTGCAGGTGGAGGATCGCGAGCGCGAACAGCGCCTGGAGCAGCAACACGAACCACGGACTGCCGCGCCCGATGAGCCGATGGCTCGGGGGCAGGGCCCACACGAGCACCGCGGCGCAGCCCATGCCGCACATCGCGAGGTTGGTGGGCGGCAGATCGAGTCCGGGCGCGCCGCACAGCCCGAGCATCGAGCCGGCGTAGCGCACCGCGTGGCTCAGGTCGGTGGCGCGGAACAGCACCCAGCCGAACAGCACCAGGACGAACGTCGCCGCCACCTGGACCGGGCGCGGACTGCGCCCCCACAGGGAGCGCTTGCCCAGCATGCGCTCGACCACCAGCCAGAAGCCCTGGTAGCCGCCCCACGCCAGGAAGTTCCACGACGCCCCGTGCCAGAGGCCGCCGAGCAGCATCGTCGCCGACAGGTTGACGTAGGTGCGGACCTTGCCCTTCCGGTTGCCGCCGAGCGAGATGTACAGGTAGTCGCGCAGCCACGACGACAGCGAGATGTGCCAGCGTCGCCAGAACTCGGTGATGCTGCGCGAGACGTACGGCGAGTCGAAGTTGATCGGGAAGTGGAAGCCGAGCATCAGCCCGAGCCCGATCGCCATGTCCGAGTAGCCCGAGAAGTCGAAGTAGATCTGGAACGCGTAGGCCAGGATCCCGAGCCACGCCTCACCGCACAGCGGCGCCGGCGCGGCGAACGCCTGGTCGGCGATCGGCGCCACCACGTCCGCCACCAGCACCTTCTTCGCGAAGCCGACCTGGAAGAAGAGAAGCCCCTGGTAGAAGCCGGCCAGCGTGTGCCTGCGCGTGCGCAGCTCCTCCTCGATCACCGAGTAGCGGACGATCGGCCCCGCGACGAGCTGCGGGAACATCGCGACGTAGCACAGGAAGTCGACGAACCGGTGCACGACGTGCGCCTGACCGCGGTACACGTCGATCGTGTAGCTCATGGTCTGGAACGTGTAGAAGGAGATGCCGACCGGCAGCACGACGGCGCTCCACTCGAGCGAACCCTCCCACCCGAACTGGCGCAGGATCGCCTGGAACGTGGCCACGCCGAAGTTCGCGTACTTGAAGTAGCCGAGCAGGCCGAGGTTCGCGATCATCGACAGCACCAGCCAGCGCTTGCCGGTGCCGCAGCCCGACTTGCGGTCGCGCTCGATCCACTGCCCGAGCGTGAAGTCGAGCATGCTCGAGAACAGCATCAGCAGCACGAAGTCCGGGCGCCACCAGCCGTAGAACACGTAGCTGCACAGGGTCAGTGTCAGCGACTTCAGCCGCCGCGGGCTCAGCGCGTACAGCAGCAGGAAGGCCGGGAGGAAGCCGTACAGGAAGATGCTGCTGGTGAAGACCATCGCCGGCGGCGCGGTAGGTTAGCGAACGCTCGGTCGGCAAAGCCAGCTGTCGGGCCGGTGTCGACGAGCCGTCGACCCAGCGTCGGCATCCGGTCGCTGCTGGCCGGACCGCTCGGCAGCGATCCGGCCGAGTCGGTTGCCATGGCCCGGGCCGGCCACCACAGCTGCGGTAGCGACCTCGCCGTGGGGTTCAAGCGCAGTGACGGGTCCCGTTGGCCCAGCAGTTGCATCCACACGCGAACCTACCGCGTCGCGACCACCGCATCCCTGGCATCGGGAGCGCTGCGTGGCGCCGCGGCCATTCTCACGTGAGGAGGGTTCTGTGCATCGGCGCGGTGGTTCGAGGAAGACGGCGCGGTTCGGGTCGCGGTCGGCGGCGCTGCTGGTGGCGGGGCTCGCGGGGATGTGCGGCGCGGCGCCCGCCGCAACAGCGCAGACCGACAACGTGCTGCTGGTCATGATCGACGACCTCGGCCCCGAGTACGTGCGCTGCTACCAGCGCGTGCCCGCGCCGCCGGCGACGCCAGTGCTGGACCAGCTGGCGGCCACCGGACTCCGCTTCGAGAACGCGGTCGCCAACCCGCTGTGCACGCCGAGCCGGGTCTGCCTGCAGACCGGCCGCCACGCGTGGCGCGCCGGGACCGTGGTCACGCTGTGGCCGGGCGACCCGGGCCTCGACCCGGCCGAACTGTTGCTGCCCGAGGTGCTGCTCGGCGCGAGCGCCGGCTACGGGCTGGCGATGGTCGGCAAGTGGCACCTCGGCGACCGCTTCGGCGCGCAGACGCCGAACGCGCACGGCTGGCCGTTCTTCTCCGGCCAGATGTACGGCGGCCTGCTCGACTACTACGCCTGGCCCAAGGTCAGGAACGGCGTCGCCTCGACGAGCACGGTCTACGCCACCACCGACGAGGTCGACGAGAGCCTGGCCTGGATCGCCGCGCAGCCGTCGGGGCAGCCGTGGCTGCTGCTGCTGTGCTTCCACTCCCCGCACGGCGTGCACCACGCGCCGCCGGTCAACCTGCACCACCAGATCCTGCAGGGGCTCGACCCGACGGTCACGCCGATTCCGTTCTACAAGGCGATGATCGAGTCGGTCGACGCCGAGCTCGGTCGGTTGCTGCAGGGCCTCGGCGCCGCGCGCGCGCGCACCAACGTCCTGGTGTTCGGCGACAACGGCACGCCCGGCGAGGTCAACGCGTTCGGCCTGCCGCCGGAGCGTTGCAAGGGCTCGCTCTACCGCACCGGCGAGCGCATCCCGTTCCTGGCGAACGGGCCGGCCGTGCTGCAGCCGGGGCGGGTGGTGCACGAGGACGTCCACGTGCTCGACGTCTTTCCGACCGTGCTGGAGCTGTGCGGCGTCGACGCGCGGACGGCGCTGCCGCCGGGGCACGTGCTCGACGGGCACAGCCTGCTGCCGCTGCTGCGCGGCGGCACGCGCACGGCGCGGCCGCACTACACGGAGAACATCGGCACCGGCTACGGCGACGGCGCGACCATGTCGGGCGGCGGCTACAAGCTGATCCGGTTCACCGACGACCGCGCCGTCGTCGCGCACGAGGAGCTGTACCACGTCGCGGCCGACCCGCTCGAGGCCGTGGACCTGTTGCTGCAGCCGCTGTCGCCGGGTCGGCTGTGGGTCTACCAGCAGCTCAGCGCCGCGTTCCGGCAGCTGACCCGCAGCGGGTTCTCGCTGTCGTACGGCACCGGCTGCCCGGGCCACGCCGGGCCGTGGCGCCTGATGGTGCACCAGCCGCCGAACCTCGGCACCACGGTGCACATGCGCGTGGTCTCCCCCGCCGCCGCCGCGCCCGGGCCGACGCTCGTCGTGATGGGGCTCTCGAACGAGGTGTCGCCGTCGTACGGGCCGCTGCCGCGCGACCTGACGAGCTCCGGCATGCCCGGCTGCCTGATGCTCGCCGACCCGATGCTGGCGCTCTACGTGGGCCCGAGCGACACGTTCTTCTCGCTCGTGATCCCGCAGGACCGGCTCCTGATCGGTCTGTCGCTGTTCCTGCAGGCGTGGGTCGCGGATCCGCTGGCGAACCCGTCGGGTCGGGTGACCACGGCGGCGCAGCGGCTGTTCCTCGCCGACGGCTGAGGGGCCTCACGCCGGCAGCGCCGCGCGCACGTGGTCGAGCACCTCGGCGCGCGCGTCGCGCACGAAGAAGTGGCCGCCGCGGACGAAGCGCACGTCGCAGGCGGCGCCGGCGACCTCGCGCCAGGCCTCGATCTCGGCGACCTGGATCTGCACGTCCTCGCTGCCGCCCAGCGCGGTGATCGACACCGGCAGCGGCGGCGTCCGCTCGGCCGCGTTGGTCTCGGCCAGCCACAGGTCGGCGCGCAGCGGCGGTTCGATCAGCGCCAGCAGCTCGGGCTCGGCCAGCACGCGCGGCGACGTGCCGCCCATGCGCACGACCTCGTCGAGCAGCTGCGCCAGCGGCAGGTCGTGCAGCAGGCGCCGGGGCCGCCGGTGCGGCGCGCGGGCGCCGGCGGCGATCAGGTGCGTCGGCGCGCGTCCGGCCGCGTCCAGGCGTCGCGCGAGCAGGAACGCGACCAGCGCGCCCAGGCTGTGGCCGAACAGGACCAGCGGCGCCGCGGCGCCCGGCTCCGCCTCGACGGCGGCCAGCGCCGCGGACAGCTCGCCGAGGACCGTTTCCATGTCGCGCAGCGGCTGCTCGCGCACGCGGTGCTCGCGCCCCGGCAGCTGCGCCGCCAGCACGTCGCAGTCGGGCAGCAGTTCGCTCCACTCGCGGTACATCGTCGCCGCACCGCCGGCACACGGCAGGCAGACCACGCGCGCGCGGGGCCGGGGCACCGGGCGGCGGAGCGGGAACCACCGCGCCGCGATGGCTGCCGCGTCGCCCGGGCTGTCGTCGGCCGGCCTCACTGCACGTTGCGCTCGCGGCCGCGCCAGAACGGCGCGCGCAGCTCGGCTTTCTTGATCTTGCCGGACGGCGTGCGCGGGAGGTCCTGCGCCAGCGTCATCGACCGCGGCAGCTTGAAGTCGGCCAGCTGTCCGCGGCCGAACGACTGCAGCTCGTCGAGCGTCACCATCGCGCCCTTGCTGGGCACCACGACGGCGTGCACGCTCTCGCCCCAGGTCTCGTCGGGAACGCCGATGACGCCGATCTCGGCGACCGCCGGGTGGCCGCTGAGCACGCTCTCGACCTCGGCCGGGTACACGTTCTCGCCGGCGCAGGAGATCATGTCCTTGACGCGGTCGCTGACGAACACGTAGCCGTCGGCGTCGACGTGGCCGGCGTCGCCGGTGTGCACCCAGCCGTCCCGCAGCGTGGCCGCGGTGGCGTCCGCGCGCCCGTGGTAGCCCAGCATGTTGCCGCCGGAGTGGATGCAGATCTCGCCGAGCTCGCCGGGGCCGAGCTCGCGGCCGTCCTGGTCGATCACCTTGATGCGCACGCAGGGGTACGGCCGGCCGGCGGCCAGCAGCAGCTGCGGCTTGCGATGGTCCTCCGGACGCAGGCACACCGCGGTGTTGCCGGTCTCGGTCAGCCCGTAGATCTGCGCGAAGTCGCAGGCGAACGTCCGGATCGCCTGCTCGAGCACCGGCCGCGGGATCGGCGAGCCGCCGTAGACGATGCACTGCAGCGACGACAGGTCGGCGGTCGCGGCCTCGGGCTCCGACAGGCACACCTGGATCATCGCCGGCACCAGGCACAGCTTGGTGATCAGGTGGCGCTCGACCTTGCGCAGCACCTTCCAGCCGGCGAACGCGTCGAGCACGACGTAGGTGGCTCCGGCGTTGAAGCTGGTCATCGCCCACCACATGCCGCCGATGTGGAAGCTCGGCATGCCGCACATCGTCACGTCGTGCTCGTGCCAGCCGATCCAGGGGTCCCCCGCCGCGCGCAGCGACTCCACCACCGCGAAGAAGCTGCGGTGGGCCAGCATCACGCCCTTCGGGTTGCCGGTCGTGCCGCTGGTGTACATCTGCACCGCGAGGTCGTCCGGCGCGATCGCCACCCCCGGGTCGGCCGCCGGGGCGCCTTCGCAGAAGCGCTGCAGGGTCGGGAACGGCCCATCGCGGTGCCCGTCGCGATGCCCGTCGCGATGGTCGAAGGCCACCACCGTGCGGAGCTGCGGGCAGCCCGCCACGAGGTCGGCGGCGCGGTCCAGGAAGTCGGGGCCGACGAACAGCGTGCGGACCCCGGCGTCCTCGAGCTGGAACAGCTGTTCGGGGGCGGTCAGGCGCCAGTTGAGCCCGAGCACGACGCCGCCCGCCTTGGCGATGCCGAACACCACCGCGAACACGTCGTCGCGGTCGCGGTCGAGGATGGCGACGCGTTCGCCGGGCGCGAGGCCGGACTGGTACAGCGCCTGCGCGATCCGGTTGCTGTGGCGGTCGAGCGCGCCGTAGGTCGTGGTGCGGTCGCCGTCGCAGATCGCCACCCGCTCGGGCTGCAGCCGGGCCTGCCGCCGGATCAGGTCGGGCAGCGTCAGTGCGCGATCGGTGTCGGTCATCGGAGCGCGGGGCGAGGCGCGGAGCGCACACGTTGGCACCCGCCCGGCGCCGCTGCAACGACCGTCGCCCCGTTCGCCGTGGATCCGCGCCAGGGTGCCGTCCCCACCGGACTTCGGCGCGCCGGTCGCAGCCGGTGTTAAGACCAGCGGCGGCGCCGGGCACCGCATTTGCGTAGGGTTCGCGGTATCCTGCCGACCGGACCCGAGTGTCGGGTCGGCGGTCCGCCGATCCGTCCTGGTTGCCGGGATCCTCGCCGCGGGCTCGTCGAGAGCCCGTCGAGGCACCGGCGGCGTCCGTCGGTTCGCCGTCGTCCGGTCACCCGACGACGATGGTCAGTTCGTCTGCTTCGCCTCACCCATGAAGGTCATCCCGCCTCCGTCCGCCGGCATCGGCGCCGAGATCCGCGACCTCGACGTGCGCGCGTTGACCGCCGATCGGGTCGCCGCGATCCGCGACCTGGTCGTGCGCCACAAGCTCGTCGTGTTCCGCGGCCTCGACCTGAACGACGACGACTATCTCACCATGGCCCGCCGGTTCGGCCGGCCGCAGGTCTACTTCCAGGACCACTACCACCATCCCGACCACCCCGAGATCTTCGTCTCGTCCAACGTCGAGATGGGCGGCAAGAAGGTCGGCGTCGCCGGCACCGGCCGCTTCTGGCACAGCGACTACCAGTTCTTCGACGAGCCGCTGTCCTGGACGTTCGTCTACCCCAAGGTGATCCCGCGCGGCGACCGCGCCACCCTCTACGTCGACATGGTCGCCGCCTGGCGCGAGCTGCCGGCGCACCTGCGGCGCGAGCTGGAGCACGCGCGGTGCTTCCACGAGGCGGTGATGTACTACAAGGTGCAGCCGCGCGACGTCGACCGCGCCATCGCCGAGCTGATGCAGGAGTTCCGGCAGTTGAGCCCGGGCGCCGGCCATCCGGCCGTGATCACCCACCCGGTCAGCGGCGAGCAGGCGCTGTACGTGAGCGAGGGCTTCACCATGAAGGTCGAGGGTCGCAGCCACGAGGACAGCCAGCGCATCCTGCAGGAGGTGTTCGCGTTCCTGCGCGAACCGCAGCGCGTGCACGCGCACCCGTGGGGCGCGGGCGACCTGATGCTGTGGGAGAACCGCACCCTGATCCACCGCTCGTCGGGCATCCCGCCGGGCGAGAAGAGCGTGAGCTACCGCATCGGTGTGTACGACGGGCAGCCGTTCTACCGCGGGTGCAAGCTCGAGGAGACCCGGCTGCAGGAGGCCGCCTCGTGACGCGGGTGGCCGCGCCGATGCCGACGGACCTGCTGCGCCGGGTGCTGCAGTGCTACCGCGACAACAGCCGCTACGTGCTCGACGCGATCGTCGAGCACGACGCGCACAAGGGGCCGGTGCACCCGGACCGGCCCGAGTCGTGGATCGCGGTGACCGGCAACTGCTCGATCCCGGCGTCGTGCTACATCGACGACACCGGCCACTTCAACGCGGTCGAGCTCAACATCACCTACAACCAGCTGCTCTACTGCGGCCTGTGCGCCGCGGCCGCGGACGGGCTCCTGCCCGAGCTCCGGAACTGGGACGTCGAGGCGTTCTTCCGCCACCAGCTGCCCGACGTGCTGATCGTCGACTACCACGCGGTGTTCCCGCGGCCGTTGACGCCGCGCGCGTTCCGCGGCCGGTTCGAGATCCGCGAGGCGATCCCGAAGCCGCACAAGGACATGCTGCTGCTGCGGACGTTCTGCAGCGTGACCTGCGAGAACGACGGGCACGCCGAGGCCGAGGTCCTGATCGCGCTGGTACACGTCGGGTCGTGACGGACTGAACCGGCGATGGACGGCAATCACGGCGCGGAGCTCTCGGTGGTGCTGCGCGGGCTGGAGCCCGCCGCGGCGCGCCGCCTGCTGCTGCGCGAGCTGTGCCGCGAGGTCGCCGAGTTCCTCGGCCGGCCCGTCGACTCGATCGATCCGCGCACCGGGTTCGTCGACCTCGGGTTCGACTCGCTGCGCGCGGTCGACTTCCGCGGCCGGCTCGAACGGCTGCTCGGCGTCGAGCTGCGGTCGACGCTGCTGTTCGACCAGCCGGACTGCGAGCGGCTGTCTGACTGGCTGCTGGCCGAACTCGGCACGCGCGCGCCGGCGCCGGTCACGTCGCCGGCCGTCGCCGCATCCCCCGGCGCCGCGGCGCCCGAGATCGCGATCGTCGGCTACGCGTGCCGCTTCCCGGGGCAGTGCGACTCCGCGCAGGCGTTCTGGGAGCTGCTCGACCAGGGCGAGTGCGCGATCGGCGAGCCGCCGCCCGGGCGCTGGCCGATCGACGAGCTGTACTCGCCGGACCCGTCGGTGCCGGGCCGGATCTACACCCGCCGCGGCGGGTTCCTGCCGGCGATCGAGCAGTTCGACGCCGCGTTCTTCGGCATCTCGCCGGTCGAGGCGGCGATGCTCGACCCGCAGCAGCGGCTGCTGCTCGAGGTCGCGTGGGAGACGCTGGAGGACGCCGGCGTGCCGCCCGATCGGCTGCGCGACCTGCTGCCCGGCGTGTTCGTCGGCATGCGGGCCTCGGAGTACTTCCAGTCGCAGTGCGCGCGGCTGCCCGAGGACGCCGACGCCTACTACGCCACCGGCAACGCGGTCAGCACCGCGGCCGGGCGCCTGAGCTACTTCCTCGGCTTCCGCGGCCCGTGCTTCGCGCTCGACACCGCGTGCTCGGGCTCGCTGGTCGCGGTGCACCAGGCGATGCTCAGCATCCGCGCCGGCGAGTGCCGGGCGGCGCTCGCCGGCGGCGTCAACACGCTGGTCGATCCGCTCAGCAGCGTCGGCCTGTGCCGCGCGCGCATGCTGTCGCCCGACGGCCTGTGCAAGACGTTCGACGCGCGCGCCGACGGCTACGTGCGCGCCGAGGGCTGCGGCCTGGTGCTCCTGGTGCGGCGCGACGACGCCGAGCGCCTCGGGCTGCCGATCCGCGCGATCGTGCGCGGTAGCGCCATCAACCAGGACGGCCGCACCGGCGGTCTCACGGTGCCGAACGGGCCGAGCCAGGAGGCGGTGGTGCGCGCCGCGCTGCGCGACGCCGGCCTCGGACCCGACGACCTGGACTACGTCGAGGCGCACGGCACCGGCACCGCGCTCGGCGATCCGATCGAGGTCGGCGCGCTCGACGCGGTGTTCGCCGGCCGCCGCGATCGCGGCCGGCCGCTGCTGGTCGGATCGGTGAAGACCAACCTCGGGCACCTCGAGGCGGCCGCCGGCATCAGCGGCCTGCTGAAGGTCCTGCTCGCGCTCGAGCACGAACGGCTGCCGCGCCACCTGCACCTGCAGCAGCCGAACCCGCACATCGACTGGGACGCGACCGAGATCGAGGTCACGACCGGGGCGCGGCCGTGGCCGCGCGGCGAGCGACCGCGCCGCGCCGGCGTGAGCTCGTTCGGGTTCTCGGGCACCAACGCGCACGTGATCGTCGAGGAGGGCACCGCGCCGGCGCCGCTCGCGCCGGCGCGGCGCTACCAGCCGGTGGTGCTGTCGGCGGCGACCGAGGCGGCGCTGCGGCAGCAGGCGGCGCGCTGGGCCGACGCGGTGAGCGCGCCGGACGCGCCGCCGCTGGCCCACGTGGCGTTCACCGCCGGGCACGGCCGCACCCACTTCGCGCATCGGCTCGGCGTCGTCGCCAGCGACGCGGTCGACCTCGCCAACGGCCTGCGCAGCCACGCCGACGGGGTGCCGACCGGCGTCGTCACCGGCCAGGCCGCGCGCACGCCGCCGCGGATCGCGTTCCTGTTCTCGGGCCAGGGCGCGCAGCGGCCCGGCGCCGGGCGCGAGCTGTACGACGAGGAGCCGGTGTTCCGCAGGGCGATCGAGCGCATGGGGCGCGTCTTCGACCGCCTGCGCGAGGTGCCGCTCACCGAGGTGTTGTTCGGCGACGACGCCGAACGGCTGCGCCGCACGGACTACACGCAGCCGGCGCTGTTCGCGCTGCAGTTCGCGCTGGCCGAGCTGTGGCGCGCGTTCGGCGTGCAGCCGTCGCTGGTGCTGGGCCACAGCGTCGGCGAGATCGCCGCCGCCGCCGCCGCCGGCGTGATGACGCCCGAGGACGGCCTGCGCCTGTGCGCCGCGCGCGGCACGCTGATGGTGCAGCACTGCCGCCCGGGCGCGATGCTGGCCGTGTTCCTGGCGAGCGACCGGCTGGAGGCGCTGCTCGGGCCCCTGCCGCAGGACTGCGCGATCGCCGCCATCAACGGCCCCGCCGAGACGGTGCTGAGCGGCTCTGCGGCGGCGCTCGACGAGCTCGCGCAACGGCTGCAGCGGCGCGACGTGCGCTGCCAGCGGCTGCAGGTGAGCCACGCGTTCCACTCGCCGATGCTGGCGCCGATGCTGGCGCCGTTCCGGCGGTTCGTCGAGCGGCTGCCGCTGCAGCCGGCGCGGCTGCCGTTGTTCGCCTGCCGCCCCGAGGGCAGCACCGCCGCGGTCGAGCAGCCCGAGCACTGGCTGCGGCACGTGGCCGAGCCGGTGCACTTCGCGACCGCGCTCGGCACCGCCGCGGCGCAGGCCGACGTGCTGGTCGAGATCGGTCCGTCGCCGGTGCTGCTGGCGCTGGCGGCGCGCGCGCTGCCGCGGGCGATGGTCGCGATCCCGAGCCTGCGCGCCGGCATGCCCGAACGGGCGCAGCTGCTGCGCGGCGTCGTGCAGCTGCACGTGCAGGGCGCCGAGATCGACTTCGCGGCGGTGACCGCAGCCGACGCGCCGCGGCGCGCGCGGCTGCCCAGCTACCCGTTCGAACGGCAGCGCTTCTGGCTGCGGCACCAGGCGGCGACGCCGCGCAGCGCGGTGCACCCGCTGCTCGGCGCGCCGCTGCCTACCCTGCTGCTGCAGCCGCACCAGCGCCTGTTCGAGGGCGCGCTCGCCGAGCGCTCGCCGGCGTTCCTCGAGCACCACCGCGTCTACGACCGCGCGCTGCTGCCGGCGGCCGGCCTGATCGAGTGCGCGCTCGCCGCCGGCGCGCACGCGTTCTCGTCGACCACGCTCGAACTGCGCGACGTGGTGATCCAGGCGCCGATGTGGCTCGACCCGCAGCCGATGACGACGCAGCTGCTGCTGGACGGCGGCGAGGACGGCGCCGGCTTCCGGATCAGCCGCCGCGACGGCGAGAGCTGGCCGGTGCACGCGAGCGGCACCGTCGCGCTGTGCGCGCCGGGGCAGAAGCCGCCGCCGCTGCCGGACGCGACCGACGCCACCCAGCAGCTGTCGGTCGAGCAGCTGTACGACGACTACGTCGCCGCGGGGCTCGGCTACGGCCCCGCGTTCCGGGCGGTGCGCAAGGTTCGGCGCGGCGACGGCACCGCCGCGGGCAGCGTCGCGCTGCCGGCCGAGCTGCGCGCCGAGGCGGGCCCGTTCGTGGTGCATCCGGTGCTGCTCGACGCGTGCTTCCAGATCGCCGGGCTGGCGATGGCCGAGCGCATCGGCGCCGCCACCTGGCTGCCGGTCGGGGTCGAACGCGTCGTCGTGTTGCGCCCGCCGGGCACCGAGGGCAGCTGCCGCGCGCGGCTGCGTTCGGGCGGCAGCGACCGCACCCGCGTCATCGACGTCGTGCTGCTCGACCAGACCGGGCGCACCGCGGTCGCCGTGCAGGGACTGCAGCTGCTGCGCGCCGAGGCGCACGTGCTGGCGGCGGTCGACAGCTCGCGCTGGCTGCACGGCTGCACCTGGCAGCGGCGGCCGCGGCCCGAGCTGACCAGCCCGCCGGGGCGCTGGGTGGTCACCGCGCCGGAGCTGCACGACGGCGCCCGGGCGCTGGCGACGCAGCTCGGCGCCGCCGGCGCCAGCGCCGAGGCGCTGCCGTTGGCCGAGGCGCTGCCCGCGCTCGAACGGGCCGGCACGTCGGTGCGCGGGCTCGCGTTCGACGCCACCGCCCCCACCCCCGACAACGCCGCCGCGGTGACGGCGTTGCTCGCGCAGCTGGTCCGCGCGGCGCGCGCCGCCGCCGCGATGGTGCCGCCGGCGCGGCTGGTGATCGTGACCGCCGGCGCGGTGGCGGCCGACGTGCTCGACCGCGTGCCGCACGCGGCCGGCGCGGCGCTGTGGGGCTTCGCGCGCACCCTGGTGCTCGAGCACCCGGAACTGCGGCCGCTGTGCGTCGACCGCGACCAGCGCACCGGCCTCGACCTGGTGGCGCGCGAACTGCTGCTCGAGGACGACGAGGACATGATCGCGCTGCGCAGCGACCAGCGCTTCGCCGCGCGGCTGTTCGCCGGCACGGCTCGTCCCGGCGAGGTGGCGCTGCCTCCGGCCGGCGGCTGGCGCCTGCGCTGCCAGGAGTACGGCCGGCTCGAGCGGCTGGTCGCCGACGCCGCCCCGGCGCGGTCGCCGGGGCCGAACGAGGTCGAGATCGACGTCGCCGCCTGCGGCCTGAACTTCAAGGACGTGCTGCACGCGCTCGGGCTGCTGCGGCAGTGGAGCGAGGAGCAGGGCGTTCACCACGCCGGCGACCAGCCGCTCGGGTTCGAGTGCTCCGGCACGGTCCTGGCGATCGGCGCCGACGTCGAGGGGCTCTCGGTCGGCGACCGCGTCGTCGCCTGCGCCGACGACCTGCTGCGCAACCGCGCGGTCGTCGACGCCGCGCGCGTGCTGGCGCTGCCGCCGCAGGTCGAGCCGATCGCCGCCGCCGGGCTGCCGACGGTGTTCGCGACCGTGCTGTACGGGCTGGTCGAGCTGGCGCAGATCCGCGCCGGCGACCGCGTGCTGGTGCACGCCGCCGCCGGCGGCGTCGGCCTCGCGGCGCTGCAGGTGCTCGAGCACCTGGGCTGCGAGGTGTTCGTCACCTCCAGCCCGCAGAAGGCCGGGTTCCTCGCCGACCTCGGCTTCCGGCGCTGGGCCGACTCGCGCGGCGACTTCGCGTCGGAGCTGCGCCCCGTGGTCGCCGACGGCGTCGACGTGGTGCTGAACTCGCTGACCGGCGACGCCATCGCGCAGAGCCTGTCGCTGCTGCGGCAGGGCGGGCGGTTCGTCGAGATCGGCAAGCGCGGCATCTGGTCGCCCGAACGGATGGCGCGGCAGCGGCCCGACGTCCGCTACCACACCTTCGACCTGGCCGAGGCCACGCGCGCGGACCCCGCCCTGCTGCCGCGGCTGCTGCGGCGCCTGCAGCAGGGCCTGGTCCAGGGCTGGCTGCGGCCGGTGCACACGACGCCGGTGCCGATCCAGCGCGCGCCCGAGGCGTTCGCGGCGATGGCGAAGGGCCGCCACGTCGGCAAGATCGTGCTGACCCTGCCGCGCGCGCTGGCGATCCGCGCCGACCGCACCTACGTGCTCAGCGGCGGCACCGGCGCGGTGGCGCGCGCGGTGGCGCGCGCGCTGGTGGATCACGGCGCCCGCCACCTGGCGCTGATCGCGCGCAGCGATCTGCCGCACAAGCAGCTCGAGGAGTTCGCCGTGCCGGCGCACGTGCGGCTGTTCCAGGCCGACGTGGGCAAGCCGGGCCAGCTTGCCCTGGCGGTGCGGGAGCTGCGCGCGGCGATGCCGCCGGTGGCGGGCGTGGTGCACGCGGCCGGCGCCCTGCACGACGCGCTGCTCGACGACCTGGACGAAGCCGCGATCCGCGAGGTGCTGCAGCCCAAGGTCGACGGCGCGCGGTTGCTGGCGGCGCTGCTCGACGACGGCCAGCTCGACTTCTTCGTCGCGACGAGCTCGATGGCGGCGTGGCTCGGCAACCAGGGCCAGGCCGCCTACGGCGCCGCCAACGCCTGGCTCGACGCGTTCTGCACCGCGCGCGCCCAGCGCTGCCGGCGGTCGCTGTCGGTGGCGTTCGGACCCTGGGCGGAGGCCGGGATGGCGGCGCGGCTGTCGGCGCGCGAGCGCGGCCGGCTGCGCGACCTCGGCATCGACGCGATCCCGCCGACGGTCGGCGCGGCGCTGTTCGTGCAGACGCTGCTGCACCACGAACGCAGCCTCGGCGTCCTGCCGGTGCGGTGGCCGGCGTTCGTGCGCCAGTTCGTCGACCGCGTGCCGCCGCTGCTGCGGGCGCTGCCGGCGGTGGCGGCGCGGCAGCACGCGGCGACCGGCGGCGCGGTCGACGCCGGCAGCGGGCTCCTGCTGCAGGAGCTGCAGGCGCTGCCCGCGGCGGAGCGCACCGCCGCGCTGGCGCAGCGCCTGCGCGCCGAGCTGGCGCAGGTGCTCGGCTTCGCCAGCGGCGACCAGGTCGACGCCGCGCGCACGTTCGGCGAGCTCGGCGTCGATTCGCTGCTCGCGGTCGAGATCCGCACGCGGCTGGGTCGCGCGCTGGCGGTGCCGCTGCCGGCGACGCTGCTGTTCGATCACCCGGACATCGATCGGCTGGCCAGTCACCTGGTGTCGCTGCTGCCGCCCGCGGACGGCGAAGGCCCGGCGCCCGGGAGCCGCAACGGCGCCGCGCCGGAGGCCGCGCCGGACGCCGACCCCACCGCGCTGGCGCGCGAGCTGGAGGCCCAGGTCCGGGCCATGGAGGAACGCTCGTGAGCGATGCGCCGGCCGGCGACCCACGCGAGCTGATGGCGCGGGCGCTGCACGAGCTGCGGCGGGCCCAGGCGCGGATCGACGAGCTGGAGGCGCGGCAGCACGCCGAGATCGCCCTGGTCGGCGCGGCGTGCGAGCTGCCCGGCGGTGTCGCCGGGCCCGACGACCTGTGGCGGCTGCTGCGCGCCGGCGTCGACGCGACCGGCCAGGTCCCGGCGGATCGGTGGGACGTCGAGCGCTACTGGGATCCGGAGCCGGGCCGGCGCGGGCGCATCGCGCCGCGGCGCGGCGCGTTCCTGCCGCGCATCGACGGCTTCGACGCGGGGTTCTTCGGCATCGCGCCGGCCGAGGCCGAGCTGATGGATCCGCAGCAGCGGCTGCTGCTGGAGTGCGGGTGGCACGCGTTCGAGGACGCCGGCGTCGCCACGGCGTCGCTGCGCGACGCGCCGGTCGGCGTGTTCGTCGGCATCAGCACGGTGGACTACGCCTACCACCTCGTGCAGCGCGTGCCGCCCGACGAGGTCAGCGCGCACTGCGGCACCGGCACGACGCACGCGGTCGCCGCCGGTCGGCTGGCCTACTGCCTCGACCTGCGCGGCCCGTGCCTCGCGCTCGACACCGCGTGCTCGTCGTCGCTGGTCGCGCTGCACCTGGCCTGCCAGAGCCTGCGCCGCGGCGAGTGCGAGTTCGCGCTGGTCGCCGGCGTCAACGCGATGCTGTCGCCGCTGACGCCGGTGTCGTTCAGCCACGCGCGGATGCTGGCGCCCGACGGCCGCTGCAAGACGTTCGCCGCGGCCGCCGACGGCTACGCGCGCGGCGAAGGCGTGGTCGCGCTGCTGCTGACGCGCAGCGCCACGGCGGCGGCGCGCGGTCTGCGTGTGCGGGCCGAGGTGCTCGGCACCGCCACCAACCAGGACGGCCGCAGCGCCGCCCTGACGGTGCCGAACGGCCCGGCGCAGGTCGCGGTGGTCCGCAGCGCGCTCGCCGACGCGCGGATCGAGCCGGGCGCCGTCGACTACGTGGAGGCGCACGGCACCGGCACGGCGCTCGGCGATCCGATCGAGCTGCATGCGCTCGGCCAGGTGTTCGGCGCGGATCGGCCGGACGGGCGGCCGCTGCGGGTCGGCTCGATCAAGACCAACCTCGGCCACACCGAGGCCGCCGCCGGCGCGCTGTCGGTGCTGAAGGTCGCGCTGCAGCTGCAGCACGGCGAGATCGCGCCGCACCTGCACTTCGACCGGCCGAACCCGCACATCGACTGGTCGGCGCTGCCGATCGAGGTGCCGACGTCGGCGGCGGCCTGGCCGCACGCCGGGCCGCGGCACGCGGGCGTCAGCTCGTTCGGGTTCTCGGGCACCAACGCGCACGCGGTGCTGCGCGCGGTTCCGGCGTCCGACGCCGAGCGCGTCGCGGTGCCCGAAGGCGCCGTGCTGGCGCTGCCGGTGAGCGCCCACGACGAAGCCGCCCTGCGGTCGCTGGCGGCGGCCTGTGCCGGGCGGCTCGACCAGGGCGACCTCGCGGCGGCGCTGGACCTGTGCTTCACGATGGCGCGCGGCCGGAACGCCCTGCGCGTGCGCGCCGTCGCGCTGGGCCGGTCGCCGGCGGCGCTGGCGACGGCGCTGCGGCGGCTCGAGCCGGGCGACGTCCTGGGCGGCGACGTCGATCCGGTGCTCGGCGAGGCGGCGCGAGCGTTCGCGGCGCGGCGCGCCGACGCCGGCGCGCTCGCGGACCACCTGGCGGCGCTCGGCGCCCGGCTCGGCGATGCACCGTGCTATCCGTTCCAGCGGCAGCGGCATTGGTACGACGGCGCGGCGGAGTCCGGGCCGCCGCTGCAGCGCCTGACGGAGACGTGGATCGACCTGCCGCCGACGGAGCGTGCGCCGCGCGAACTGTCGGTGCACGTGCAGGGCTCGGTGTCGGCGGCGTTGCGCCGGTCGCTGGAGAACCTGGGTGCGCGCTTGGATGCCGACGCCGCGACGGCCGACCTGTGGCTGCACGCCGTCCCGACTGCCGAGACCGCGGACGCCACGGTCGCCGCGGTGCAGGACCTGCTGGCCACCCTGAGGCGCGCGGCCCGGCGCGCGCAGGCGCCGCGCCTCGCGGTGCTCGTGCCGGCCGCGGCGGCGCCGACGGCGCCGGCGGCGCTGGCCGCGCGCGCCGCGTTGCGCGCGGCCGCGGTCGAGCTGCCGGCGCTGCAGCCCCGCTGGGTCGCACCCGGCGAGGTGGCCACGGCGGACGCGGTCGCCGCGGCGCTGCTCGAGACCGACGACGAGACCGAGTGCGAAGTGCATGGCGTGAGCCGCCGCGCGGTGCGGTGGACTGCCGTCGCCGACCAGATGGCCCCGGCGGCGCCGGCGGTCGCGGTGCACGCGGACCGCAGCTACCTGGTGACCGGCGGCACCGGCGCGCTCGGTCGCGCCGTTGCCGCGGACCTGCTGGCGCGCGGCGCCGGCGCGGTCTGGCTGTGGAGCCGCAGCGGCGGTCCGGTGCCCGCCGGCCTGCAGGACGACGCGGCGGCGCGCGGCGCGCAGGTGCGTGCGCTCGCCGTCGACGTGGGCGACCCCGCGGCGGTGCAACGCGGACTCCTGGCGATCGCCGCGGACGGGCCGGCGCTGGCCGGCGTGTACCATCTGGCCGGGACCGCTCAGGACGCCCGGCTCGCCGACCTGGACGCCGCCCGCATCGACGAGCAGCTGCGGCCCAAGCTGCGCGGCGCCTTCGCGCTCGACGCCGCCCTCGGCGAGACCGCGCTCGACGCGTTCGTGTGCGTGTCGTCGGCGGCGGCATGGCTCGGCAACGAGGGACAGGCGGCCTATGCCGCGGCCAACGGTGCGGTCGAGGGGCTGGTGCGCGCGCGGCGCGCGCGCGGCCTGCGGGCGACCGCGGTCGCGTTCGGTCCGTGGAACGGCGATGGTCTGGCGGCGCGGCCGGGCGTGGCGCATCGCCTGGCGGCGCACGGAGTCCATCGGCTCGATCCGGCGGCGGCCCTGGCGGCGCTCGGCGCGCAGCAGGCCGCCGGCGTCGACGAGGCCGCGCTGGTCCGCGTCGAGTGGCCGCTGCTGGCGCGCGCGGTCCCGCGCGCTCCTGCCCGGATGCGGTCGCTGGGCGGGGTGCGTGCGGACGTCCCACGGCGCGCGGTCCCGACCGCGCTGCGCGGCGCTCCGCTCGAACGCGCCGTCGCCGACGCGGTCGCGCGGGTGCTGGGCCGGTGGCCCGGCGAGGTCGCCGTCGACGCGCCGCTGGCGCAGCTCGGGCTCGACTCGTTGCTGGCGGTCGATCTGCAGCAGCGGGTGCGCCAGGACCTGGGGCTCGAGCTGCCGTTGTCGGCCATGCTCGGCGCCGAGGACAGCCGCGGGCTGGCCGCGGCGGCGCTGGCCGCGACGGCCACGGCGACCGTCCCTGCGGAGCCCGGCGCCGGTGCCGATGCCGCAGCCGACGACGGCGCGCTGCTCGACCTGGTGCACGACCTCAGTGACGACGAGGTGCGCGCGATGCTGGACGCCGACCGCACCGACGCCCCATGACCGCGCCGCGCTCCGGCGACCCGTCTCCGCGCGGCGAAGACCTGTCGCCGGAGCGGCGCGCGCTGCTCGCGCGCCTGCAGCAGCAGCGGGCCGCCACCGCGCCGGTGTCCTGCGCGCAGGAGCGGTTCTGGTTCCTCGAGCAGCTCGAACCCGGCAACCCGGCCCACCACGTCGCCGGGCGGCTGCACGTCGACGGTCCGCTCGAGCCCGCGGTGCTGCGGCGCGCGGTGGCGTTCCTGGTGCAGCGCCACGAGGTGCTGCGCACGACCTTCGCCGCGGCGCAGGGCCGGCCGCGCCAGCTGGTCGGCGCGCCGTTCGAGCCGCCGCTCGAGTGCGTCGACCTGCGCGCGCTCGACCGCGCCGCGCAGGACGCCGCGCGCGCGGAACGACGCGACGCGACGGTCCTGCCGCCGTTCGACCTGCGCCGCGGCCCGCTCCTGCGGCAGGTGCTGCTGCGGCTCGGCGACGCGCGCTGGGAGTACCTGTGGTGCGTGCACCACGTGGCCGTCGACGGGCTGTCGATGCCGCTGCTGGCGGGCGAGCTGGCAGAGGTCTACGCGGCGCTGCGGCGCGGCGCCGCGCCGGACCTGCCCGACGTGGCGCCCTACCGCGAGCACGCGCTGGAGCAGCGGCGCTGGCTGGAGACCGAAGCCGCGGCGCAGCAGCTGCAGGACTGGCGCGGGCAGCTCCGGGACCTGGAACCGCTCGAGTTGCCGGCCGATCGCGAACCGACGCCCGGCGCGCCGATGCGCGGCGACCGCCGCGGGCGCGACCTCGGCGACGGCGCCCGCTGGCGGGCGGCGGCGAAGGCGCTCGGCCTGACGCCGTTCATGTGGTTCCTGAGCGGCTTCGGCGTGCTGATGCACCGGCTCAGCGGCGCCGAGGACTTCGCCATCGGCGCGCCGGTGGCCGGCCGCGAGCCGCGCTACCGGGCGACGGTCGGGTTCTTCGTCGGCAGCCTGTGCCTGCGGCTCGACTGCCGCGGCGCGCCGGGGTTCGCGGCGTTCGCGGCCGCGGTGCGCCAGCGGTGCCTGTGGGCGTACGACCGGCAGGCGCTGCCGTTCGAGCGGCTGGTCGAAGCGCTCGCGCCCGAACGGCACCCGACGCGACACCCGCTGTTCCAGGTGCTGTTGAACGTCGTCGACTTCGACCTGCCGACCCGGTCGTTCGACGGGCTCGAGCAGCGCTACGAGGAGCTGCCGGCCGGGACCCTGGTGGACCTCACGCTGTACGTGCGGCGGCGCGGCGCGAGCCTGCGGCTGGAGTTCGAGTACGACGCGCGCCGCTACGACGGCGCGACGATCGAGCGCTGGCTCGACGCGCTGGTGGTGCTGCTCGACGCCGCCGCGGCCGCGCCGGAGACACCGATCGACCGGTTGCCGCTGGTGGACCCGGCGGGCGTCGAGGTGCTGCGGCGCCGCGGGTGCGGACCCGTTCTGCCGCGGGCCGAGGCGCGGACGCTCGACGAGCTGGTGGCGCAGCAGTTCGCGCGCGGCGGCGATCGCATCGCGGTGGTCGCGGACGGCGAGCGCCTGAGCTACGCGGAGCTGGGACTTCGCACCGCCCAGCTGGCCGCCGCGATGCACGTCCGCGGGGTGCGGCCGGGCCACCGGGTCGGCGTGTCGGTGCCGCGCGACGGCTGGCTGCCGCCGCTGCTGCTCGCGTGCTCGCGGCTGGGCGCGTGCTACGTGCCGCTCGATCCGGAGCAGCCACCGGCGCGGTTGCGGGCGCTCGCCGACGGGGCGCAGCTGCACGCATGGGTCACCGCGGGGACGTCGTCCCCGCCGGTCGACGCGGCGCCCGACGTCGCTCGCCTCCCCCTGCACGAGCTGGCGGCCGCGACCGGCGACCACGACCGGGAGCCGCCGGCCGGGCGCGACGGCGACCGGGCGGCGTACCTGCTGCACACCTCGGGGTCGACCGGCGCGCCGAAGGGCGTGCTGGTGCCGCAGCGCGCGCTGGTGGCGTTCCTGCGGGCAGCGCAGCAGACGTTCCCGCTGACCGAGGCCGATGCGCTGCTGGCGATCACGACGCTGACGTTCGACATCGCGGCGCTGGAGCTGTTCCTGCCGCTCCTGGCGGGCGCCACCGTCCACCTCGCGCCGAGCACCCTGGTCGGCGAACCGGCGGCGCTGCAGGCCCGCCTGGCCGACCCGCGCATCACCGTCCTGCAGGCGACCCCCACCACGTGGCGCCTGCTGTGGCGCCACGGCTTCGGCGGGCGCAGCACGCTGCGCGCGCTGTGCGGCGGCGAGGCGCTGCCGCAGGATCTCGCGGCGTTCCTGCGCACGCGCTGCGGCGAGGCCTGGAACCTGTACGGTCCCACCGAGACCACGATCTGGTCGCTCGCATGGCGCGTGGCGGACGGGCCGGTGCGGATCGGCCGGCCGCTGCCCGGCACGTTCGCGCGCGTGCTCGATCGCGGCGGCGCGTTGCTGCCGGCGGGTGTCCCGGGCGAACTGGCGCTCGGCGGCGCGGGCGTGAGCCTCGGCTACTTCGGCGACGCCGCGCGGACCGCGGCGCGCTTCGTCGCCGATCCGCTGGGCGACGGCACGGTCTACCGGACCGGCGATCGCGTGCGCCTGCGGGACGACGGCGACCTCGAGTTCCTGGGGCGGCTCGACGCGCAGCTGAAGGTGCACGGCCAGCGCCTGGAGCCCGGTGAGGTCGAGGCGGCGCTGCGCGCGCATCCGGCCGTCGCCGACGCGGCGGTCGATCTGCGCGGCGCCGGCGACGCGGCGCGGCTGTGCGCCTGGGTCGTGCTGCGCGACCCAGACGGCGCCCCGGCGCCCGGCGACCACCTCGCGCGCTGGACCGAGGTCTGGAGCGAGACCTATCGCGAACCGACCGCGGGCGATCCGCAGCTCGACCTGCGCGGCTGGCGCGACAGCCTCGCCGGCGCGCCGCTGCCGGCGGCGTCGATGCGGGCCTGGCGCGACGCGCTGGTGGCCCGGCTGCTGGCGCTGCGTCCGGAAGCGGTGTTGGAACTCGGCTGCGGCACCGGCCTGCTCGCGTGGCCGTTGCTGCCGCACCTGCGGCGCTGGGTCGGCGTCGACGCGGCGGAACCCGTGGTCGAACGGCTGCGCGCGGAGTCCGAACGCGCGGGCGCCGCGCACGTCGAGGTGCACCGCGCCACCGCCGACCGGCTCGACGACGTGCTGCCCGCGGCCCCCGCGTTCGACCTCGTGGTGCTGAACTCGGTGGTCCAGTACTTCCCGAGCCTCGAGTACCTGCTGGCGGTGCTGGACGCCGCTGCGGCGCGGCTGCGACCAGGCGGCGCGGTGTTCCTCGGCGACCTGCGCGTGCTGGGGTCGGCGCCGGCCCTGCACGCGGACCTGGCGTTGACGACGGTCGGCGCCGCCGGCGATCTCGCGGCGCTGCGCGCCGAGTTCGCCCGGCGCCGCGACCGCGACCAGGAGCTGCTGCTGGACCCGGAGCTGCTGCGCCACCTGTGCGCGACGCATCCGCGCTTCGGCGCGCTGCGGCTCGACCTGCACGACGTCGCGCACGACGACGAGCTGGTGCGCTACCGCTGCAACGCGGTCCTGTTCGCGGACGTGCCGGCGGAGCCGGCGCCGCGCGCCCTGCCGTACGGCGGTCCCGACGGCGCGGCAGCCGCGGTCGCGGCGGCGGTCACCGGCCCGCTGCCCGTCGTCCTCGCGGGCGTCCCCGATCCGGCGACCCGACGCCAGGCGATCGCCGCCGAGCTGCTGCGCGACGGGGACGTGGCCGACCGCGCGGCCTTCGCCGCCGCGCTGGCGGCGCGGACCCGGGACCAGGCGCTGCTGCCGCAGCGCGGGACCTGGCGCGGACTGGCCGCGGCGCACGGCGTGTCCGTGCAGCTGCAGCCCGGCGCCGCCGCCGGCACGCTCGACGTGGTGCTCGGTGCGACGCCCCGGCCGCGCGGCGGCGATCGTTCGGCCGGCGCGGGCTGGTCGACCGCCGCGTTCGCCGCCGCGCACCGCGCGCTCGCGAGTGCGCCGCAGCAGGCACGGCGGCGCACCGCACTGGTCGCCGAACTGCGTCGGCACCTGCAAGGGCTGTTGCCCGCCGCGGCGGTGCCCGGTGCGTTCGGCTGGGTCGCGACGCTGCCGCGCTCGGCGAACGGCAAGCTGCGCCGTGAGGCGCTGCCGGCGCCCGATGCGCCCGTCGGCGCGCCGTTCGTGCCGCCCGCGCCCGGCCGCGAGGCCGCGATCGCGGCGGTGTTCGCGCGCCTGCTGGGCCACGCGCCGATCTCGGCGACGGACGACTTCTTCGCGCTCGGCGGGCACTCGCTGCTGGCGACGCAGCTGGTCGCGGGCCTGGTCGAGGACCTCGGCGTGGCGCTGCCGCTGCGCGCCGTGTTCGCCTCGCCGACGGTGCGCGGGTTGGCACGCGAGGCCGGCAGGGCGCGAACGGCCGGCGCCTTCGCGGTGCCGCCGCTCGCGGCGGACGCCGTGCGGCCGCTCCTGGCGGCGCACGAGCGGCTGTGGTTCCTGCACCGCCTGACGGAGTACGACGCCGCCCATCACCTTGCCGGGCTGGTGCGGCTCGACGCGTCGGTGCCGGTGGCGATCGTGACCGCGGCGCTCGAGCTGGTGGCGGCGCGGCACGAGCTGCTGCACTCGCGCGTCGATGCCGCGGCCGCAACGCCGCGCCTCGCGCCGGCCGGGCCGGCGATCCGGGTGCTGGCGGACGGCATCGACGAGACGACGCTCGCGGCCCGGGCCGCGGAGCTGGCGCGGGCGCCGTTCGACCTCGGCGCCGAGGCGCCGCTGCGCGCGATCGTGCACCGCGAGGCCTCGGGCACGCAGGTGCTGCTGGTCCTGCACCACGCCGCCGCCGACGGCTGGTCCCTCTCGGTGCTGGCGCGCGACTTCGCCGCCGCCGCGGTCGCGATCGCCGAGGGCGTCGAGCCCGCGTGGCCGGCGCTGCCGTTCGCGCCGAGCGCCTGGGCCGCGCACGAGCGCGCGCGGCGCGAGGGCGCTGCCGGCGAACGCCTGCGCGCGCAATGGCTCGACCACCTGGGGTCCGAGCCGGTGCCCCTGGAGCTCCCGGCGGACCGGCCGCGGCCGCCGGTGCAGGACCTGCGCGGCGCGCGTGCCGAGGTGCCGATGCCGGCCGCCGACTGGACCGCGGTCGAACGGCTGGCGCGCGAGCTCGGCGCGACGCCGTTCCAGGTGTTCGCGGCGGCGGCCGCGGTGTGGCTCGGCCGCGTCGCCGGCCAGGACGACTTCGTGTTCGGCACCGTGGTCGCCGGCCGCGAGCATCCGGGCCTGCGCGATCTGGTCGGCTGCTTCGTGAACCTGCTGCCGCTGCGCGCGCGGCTGGCGGCCGACGAGCCGTTCCGGACCGCCGCCGCGCGCATGCGCGACGAGCTGGTCGGCGCCCAGGAGCGCGCGGAGCTGCCGTTCGCGGCGCTGGTGCGCGCGCTGGGCCGGCCGCGCGACCTGCAGCGACCGCCGCTGGTGCAGGTGACGGTGGAGTGGTTCGACCTGCTGCCGGAGCCGCCACGGCTGTTCGGGCAGCCGGTGCAGCTGCGCGAGGTGCCGACCGGCGGATCGAAGTTCGACTTCACGTTGCGGCTGGTGGCGCGCGCCGGGCAGCCGCCGCTGCTGCAGGTCGAGTACGCCACGGCGCTGTACGGCGACGCGGTGGCGCTCGGCTACGCGCAGGGCGTGCTCGCGCTGGTCGGTGCCGCGGCGGCGACTCCCGACGCGCCGCTGCGGTCGTTGCCGCTGTGCGCCGAGTCGATGCGCGCGGAGCTGCGCGGGCTCGGCAGCGGCGCGCCGGTGTCGCCGCCGGCGCCGCTGCTCGACGACCTGGCGCAGGTGGTGTCCGCGCACCCGGACGCCGCGGCGGTGACCTGGGACGGCGGCGGGTTCGCGTTCGCCGAGCTGTGGCGGCGGGCGGAGGTCGTCGCCGGCGCGCTGCAGGCGCACGGGGTCGGCGCAGGTGCGACCGCGGCGTTGGCGCTGCCGCGCGGGCCGTGGCTGGTGCCGGCGGTTCTCGGCGTGCTGCGCAGTGGCGCCCGCTTCGTCCCGCTGGCGCTCGACGACCCACCGGCGCGGCGTCGGCGGCTGCTCGAACGGACGGGCGCGGCGCTGGTGTTCGCGGAGCACGCGGAGGCGGCCGCCGGGGCCGTCATCCCCGTGTGCAGGCCCGACGACCTCCCGGAGGGCGCGCCGTTCGACGCGCCGGCGATCCGGGCGGACGCGCCGGCCTACGTGTTGTTCACCTCGGGTTCGACCGGCGAGCCGAAGGGCGTCGTGGTGTCGCACGGCGCCCTGGCCAACTACGCGCGCGACGCGGCGCGGCGTTACGTCGACGGCGCTGCGGGCGCCGGCGGCGCGCCGCTGGCCACCGCGCTGACGTTCGACCTGTCGCTGACCAGCCTGCTGGCGCCGCTGCTGCGGGGACAACCCGTGCACCTCTGCCCGGAGGGGCCCGGCATCACGCCGTGGCTCGCGCTGCAGGGCCGCGGGCCGTTCGCGTTCGCCAAGCTGACCCCCTCGCACCTGCGCGCGCTCGCCGCGGCCGGGGCGCCGCCGCCGGCGGCGCGCACGCTCGTGGTCGGCGGCGAGGCGCTGGACCGGGCTGCGGTGCGGCCGCTCCTGGCGGCCGGTGCTCGCGTCGTCAACGAGTACGGACCGACGGAGACGACCGTCGGGTGCGTCGCGCATGCGATCGAGCCGGGGGACGCGGACGTTCCCACGGCCGGCCCGGTGCCGATCGGCCGGCCGATGGACGGGGTGCGGGTCGCGGTGTGCTGTCCGATGGGCGGCCTGCTGCCGCGCGGCGCCACCGGCGAGCTGCGGATCGACGGCGTCGGCACCGCGCTCGGCTACCTCGACGACGCGGCGGCGACGGCGGCCAAGTTCGACGGCGGCTATCGGAGCGGCGATCTCGCGCGCTGGAACGCGCGCGGCGAGCTCGAGTACCGCGGCCGCTGCGACGCGCAGGTGAAGGTGCTCGGCGTGCGCGTCGAGCCCGGCGAGGTCGAGGCCGCGCTGCGCGCGTTGCCCGGCGTGCGGGCCGCGGCGGTGGCGCCGGTGCCGGCGCCCGGCGGCGGCGTGCAGCTCGGCGCGTGGGTCGTCCTCGAGCCGGGAACGCCCACCCGCGCGATCGAGCAGGCGCTCGCCGGCGAACTGCCGCCGGCGCTGCTGCCGCGGTTCGTCGCGGCGCTGGAGGCGCTGCCGCTGACCGCGCACGGCAAGGTCGACCGCGCGGCGTTGCTGCGGACGACGCCGGCGCCGGTGCCGGCGCCCGCGGATGCGGCGGCCGGGGACCTGATGGCCGCGACGCAGGTGCTGCTCGACATCCTGCGCGACCTGCTCGGCGCCGACGTCGGCGCCGACGACGACTTCTTCGCGCTCGGCGGCGACTCGATCCTGGCGCTGCAGCTCGTCGCGCGCGCCGCTGCCTGCGGCTGGTCGTTGCCGGTGCGCGCGGTGTTCGAGCACCGCACCGCGCGAGCGCTCGGCGCGATCGCGGCGCCCGCCGCAGCGCAGGTCGCCGTGCCGGACGTGGCCGTCGACGCGCCGGCGCCGCTGCTGCCCCTGCAGCGCGAATGGGTGGCGCGCGGCCTGCCCTCGCCCGGGCACGACGTCCAGGCCGTCGTCGCCGAGGTCGCCGCGGAGGTCGACACGGCCGCGCTGCAGCGCGCGCTCGACGCGGTGGTGCACGCGCACCCGCTGCTGCGCGCGCGCCTCGAGCGCGCCGGCCTGTTGCTGCGCCCGGCGGCCGGTCCGATGCCACGGCTCGACGAAGCGGTGATCGAGGGCGGCGACGAGGCGGCCCTGACGCGGCGGTTCGACGCGCAGAACGCCGGCCACCAGCCGGAGCTTGGCCGGGTCTTCGCGGCGCTGCTGGTGACGCAGGGCGCGCGCCGGCTGCTGCACCTGTCGGCCCACCACCTCGTGGTCGACGCGGTGTCGTGGCGCGCCGTGTTCGGCGACCTCGACGCCGCCCTGCGCGGCGCGCCGCTCCCGCCGGCCGTGCCGTTCGCGGCGTTCGCCACAGCGGTCGACGCCGCGGCGCGGACCGGAGCGTACGACGACGAAGTGCGGCTGTGGGAATCGCAGCTGCGCGCCGGTGCCGCGTGGCCCCCCGCCGCCGACCGGCCCGCGTCGCTGCGGGTCGGGCAGGCGCCGCTGCCGGCCGGGTTCCCTGCCGCCGCGCGCGCGCGACACGCGAGCGCGTTCGAGGTCGTGCTGGCCGCGGTGGCGCGGACCCTGCTGCGGAGCGCGGGAGGCGCGGTCCGGCTCGACCTGGAACGCCACGGACGCGAGCACGACCGCCTGGACCTGTCGCGCACGGTCGGCTGGTTCACGGCGGTGCACCCGCTGTGGATCGACCTGGTTCCGGGCGCCGCGGCGTCGGACGCGCTGCGCGCGACCAAGGCCGCCCTCCGGGCGGTGCCGAATGGCGGCCGCGGCTTCGGCGCGCTGCGCGCCGTCGGGCACCCGGCGCTCGGCGCGGCGGCGCCGGCGCCGGTGCTGTTCAACTGGCTGGGCGCGCTCGACTTCGCCGATGCGCTGGCGGTGCGGCCGACCGCCCGCGACGCCGGGCAGCTCCGGTCGCCGACCCACCCGCCGACGCACGCAGTCGAGCTCGACGTCTTCGAGCACGAGGGCGCGCTGCACTGGCGCGCGCGGGTCGCCGCGGGCGTCGACGGCGCCGTCGTGGCGGCGGCGCTGGCCGACCTGCCGGCGCAGCTCGCCGAGGTGCTGCACTGCGACGCCGCGGCGGCGCTCGACCCGACCGACTTCCCGCTGGCCGCGCTCGAGGCGACGCAGCTCGAGGATCTCACGCGCGCCGGTGCACCGGTGGACGTGTTCCCGCTGACACCGACGCAGCAGGGCATGCTGGTGCACGCGCTGCAGGAGCCGGCCTCGCTGGCCTATCGCGAACTGCTGGTGCACGAGTTCGAGGGCGAGCTCGACGACGAGGCGCTGGCGGCGGCGCTCGGCGGCCTGCTGCGTCGCCACGAACTGCTGCGCGCGCAGATGGCCTGGCGCGACCTGGCGCAGCCGCTCTGGGTGGTGTGGCCGGACGGGGCGGTGGCGCTGCCGCTGCGCCGCCGCGAGGCCCGCGGGGACCCGGAGTTCCTGCGCCGGTTCGCCGCCGCCGATCGCCGCGCCGGCTTCGAGCTGGGCGCGGCGCCGCTGTGGCGGTGCACGCACGTGCGCCTGGCGTCGGACCGGCACGCGCTGGTGTTCACCTACCACCACGCCCTGCTCGACGGCTGGTCGATGCCGCTGCTGCTCGCCGAGCTGGTGCGCGGCTACGCCGCGGCGCGCGCGGGCGCGGCCCTGGAGCTGCCGGCGCCGCCGCCCTACCGCGACTTCGTGGCCTGGCTGCAGCGCCGCGACCTGGAGGCGGCGCGGGCGTTCTGGCGGCAGCAGCTGGCCGGGGTGCGCGAGCCGGTGGCCGTCGGCATCGCCCGGCCCGCGCCGGTGGCCGGCGTCCCGCCGCCCCACCGCGAGGCGGAGGTGCTGCTGCCCGCGGCGTTGGGCCGCGATCTGCAGCTGCTGGCGCAGGCGCTCGGCACCACCGGCAGCGTGCTCGTGCAGGCGGCGGTGGCGCTGTGGCTGCAGCGGTGCGGCGGCGGCGACGACGTGGTGTTCGGGCTCACGGTGGCCGGCCGACCCGCCGAGCTGCCGGCGGCCGAGGCGCGCATCGGCCTGTTCATCAACACGATCCCGGTGCGCGTGGCCGTCGACGACGAGGTCTCCGTGCGCGCGTTCCTGGCGTCGGTGCTGCAACGGCACGCGGCGCTGCTGCCGTGGCACTGGACGCCGCTGAGCCTGAGCCAGGCGCAGGCCGACGCCGCGCCGGGGCGGCCGTTGTTCGACGTCCTGCTGGTCTACGAGAACTACCCGCTCGACGCGGCGCTGCTGACGCCGCCGCCGGGGCTGCGCACGGTCGGGACCTGGACCAACGAGCGCACCAGCTACCCGCTGACGCTGGTCGTGATCCCCGGTGAGCGCTGGCAGCTGCGGGCCCTCTACGCGCCCGACCGGTTCGACGACGAGGCCGTGCAGCGCGCGCTGCAGCAGCTGCAGCACCTGCTGGCGCAGTTCGCGGCGGCGCCGGACGCGCCGCTCGGCGCGCTGTCCGCGGTGCCGCCCGAGCAGCGGCCGCTCGGCGCGCTGCGCGCCGCGCGGCTCGACCGGGTACCGCCGCTGGCGGCGCACGCTGCGTCCGGGTCGCTGATCGACGGCGAGCGCGCGGTGTCGTGGGCGGCGCTCGCCGCGGCGGCCGAACGGCGCGCTCGCGGGCTCGCGGCGCGCGGCATCGGGCCGGGCGCCGTCGTGGCCTTGCGCGCGCGCCGGAGCATCGAACAGTTCGAGGCCCTGCTGGCGATCTGGCGCGCCGGCGCCGCGGTGGCGCCGCTCGACCCGAGCTGGCCCGCGGCGCACGCACGCATGCTGGTGCGGCGGGCGGACGCGGCCGTCGTGCTGGTCGACGCGCCGGAGTCCGCGGACCTCGGGGCGGAGCAGCTGGGCCTCGATGCGCTCGCGGCGCCGGCGCCGACGGCCACGTCGCTGCTGCCGGAACCGGCCGACGACGCCCTCGCCGCGGTGCTGTTCACCGCGGGAACGACCGGCGCGCCGAAGGCGGTCGAGCTGCAGCGCGGCGGGCTCCTGCACTATGCGGCGGCGGCGCAGCGGCACTTCGCGCTCGAGCCCGGGGATCGCGTGCTGCAGTTCGCGTCGCTGGCGTTCGACACCGCCTTCGAGGAGCTGCTGCCGGCGCGGCTGGCCGGCGCGGACCTCGTGCTGCGCCGCGACGACGACCTCGACCCGGCGACGCTGCTGCGTCACGCGCGCGCCGCGCGCCTGACCGTGCTCGACCTGCCCACCGCGTGGTTCCACGCGTTGGTCGCGCACCTGCAGGTGGTCGACGACGCGCTGCCGGACAGCGTGCGCCTCGTCGTGCTCGGCGGCGAGGCGGCGCGCGCCGCCGCAGTGGCCGCGTTCGTCGCCCGCCATCCGCGGGTGCGGCTGTGCAACACCTACGGGCCGAGCGAGGCGACGATCGTGGCGACCTGGTGCGACCTCGACGCCGCCGACGCCGCGCGCGGCGATCCGCTGCCGATCGGCGCGCCGGTGCCCGGCGTCGTCGCCAGCGTGCGCGACCATCGCGGCCGAACGGCGCCCCCGGGCGCGCGCGGCGAGCTGTGGCTGGCGGGGGTCGGGCTCGCGCGCGGCTACCGCGGCGACCCCGAGGGCAGCGCCGGCCGGTTCGTGACCGAGGACGGCGTGCGCTGGTACCGCACCGGCGACCTCGCGCGCCTGGGCGCCGGCGACCGGCTCGAGCACTGCGGCCGCGTCGACCGGCAGCTGAAGGTGCGCGGCCAGCGCGTGGAGCCGGAGGCGGTCGAGGCGGTGCTGCTGGCGCACCCGGACGTGGCCGCCGCGGCGGTCGTCGTCGACGACGCGCCCACCGGCGACGGCCCGCGGCTGCTGGCGGCGGTGGTGGCGCGCGGCGGCGCCGAGCCGACGGCGGCGGCGCTGCGTGCGTTCGCGCAACAGCACCTGCCGGCGGCGGCGGTGCCGGCGGTCGTGGCCCGGCTGTCCGCCTTGCCGCGCACCGTGCAGAACAAGGTCGACGCCACGGCCCTGCGCGCGGAGGTGCGGGCAGCCGCGGCCGCTGAGCCGCGGGCGCCCGCGGCCGGCGACGGGATGCTGGCGGCGGTGCAGGCGGCGTTCGCCGCGGTGCTGGGCCGCCCCGTCGCCGCCGAGGACGACTTCTTCGCGCTCGGCGGGGACTCGCTGGGCGCGGTGCGGCTGCTCGACGCGGTGCGGGTGCGCAGCGGCCAGGATCCGACGCTGGCCCAGGTGTTCGCCGCGCCGACGCCGGCCGGACTGGCGGCGCAGCTGCGACCGACGGCGCCCCGCCGCGCGGCGGCGGCGGTTTCCGAGGGGGTCCCGGCGCGCGATCTGGTGTTCGCGACGCCGACGGTGGCGCCCACGCGGCCCCCCCGAGCGGCGGGGCGGGTGCTGGTGACCGGCGCCGGCGGTTTCCTCGGGGCCGCGGTCGTGCAGGCCCTGCTGCAGCGGACCGGGCACCGGGTGCTCGCCCTGCAGCGGCGCACGACGGCGCGCGCCGGGGACCGCGTCGAGCTGCTGTGCGGCGACCTGGCGCAGCCGCGCTTCGGCCTCGACGAGGGCGCATGGTCGGCGCTCGGCCGCGACCTGGATGCGGTCTTCCACGTCGCCGCCAACACCAACGTCTGGCTGCCGTACCGGTCGCTGCGGCGCGACAACGTCGACGGCACGCGGCACGTGCTCGAGCTGTGTGCGGCCTCGGGCGCGCACCTGCACCACGTGTCCACCGTCGGCGTGTTCGACGACCGCGCGCTGGCGTCCTCGGCGGTCGTGGACGAACGCTTCGACCTGTCGCGCCTGCAGGCGATCGAGGGCGGCTACCCGCGCAGCAAGTGGGCTGCCGAACGCCTCGTCGCCAACGCCGCGGTCCGTGGCGTCGGCGTCACGGTGTATCGGCCGGGGCGCCTGGCCGCCGGCGTCGACGGGGAGCTGCCGCAGCGCGACTTCGGCCTCGGACTGTTCGCGCTGTGCGTCGAGCTCGGTTGCGTGCCGGACCTCGACTTCGAGGTCGACCTGACCCCGGTGGACTGGGCCGCGCACGCGCTGGTGGCCCTGGCCGGCGATCCCGGCGCCCGCGGCGGGTGCTGGCACCTGATGCAGCGGACCCCGCAGCGCCTCGGCGCGCTGTGGGCCATGCTCGACGACCTGGGCGTGCCGCTGCGGCGCCTGCCGCTCGCCGCCTTCGCGCGGCTGCTGCGCGCGCACCTGGTGCGGCAGCCCGAGCACCCGCTGGCGCCGCTGGCGGCGCAGTTGGGCGGCGGCGCGTTGCCCGCCGGGCCGCGGATCCGGTGCGACGCCACCCACGACGCGCTGACGGCGCTCGCACCGCGGCCGCCCCTGCCGCCGGCGGCGTTGACGTCGACCACGCTGCTGGCGGCGCTGCGGCGCCTGCGTCCGTAAGCCGGACACCGCGACGCGCGGCCGCGATCTCACCGCGGGATCGCGTGCAGGGTCACCTGTTCGCGCCGCGCGGGGGCAGCTAGACTTGCGGAGTGCCGCTTCGCGGTGCGCCGTCGCCCCCGCGCAGCCAGAGCCCATGACGACCTTCGCCCATCCCGTCGCGTTCGCGCTCGCCTGCACCGCCGCCCTGGCCCAGGCGCCGTTCCAAGGCAACAACGGCCGGGCCTATCTCGGCCACACGATGGTCCGGATCGGCAGCACGTTCGAGGCGCTGTTCGGCTCGCCGGTGGCGCCGTCGAGCCTGGCGGTGCTGGCGCTGTCCGACGGGCTCGGCCCCACCGTCGATCCGCTGGTCGGCACCGTCGGGCTCGACCTGCTGTCCCCGGCGCTCTCGGTGCTCACCTTCGGCCTCGATGCGGGCGGCGCCTGCTCGTTCTCCGCCGCGATCCCGAACACCCCCGCGCTCGTGCAGACGCCGCCGCTGTTCGCCGTCGTCGCCGTGCTCGAGCCCGGCGGCATCGGCATCAGCAAGACCACGCGACTCGACTTCGAGAACGCCGACAGCTACGCCGTCAGCGGTTCGATGGCGCTGGCGCGGGCCGGCCACACGGTGACCGCGCTCGGCGAGGGCCCCTTCGACAAGGAGATCCGGGTGCTGATCGCCGGCGGCGGCGGCGGCTCGATCCTCGTGCCGCAGGCCAGCGCGGCGACGGAGGTGTACTCGCCGCTGCTGCGGACGACGTCGCCCGGGCCGTCGATGTCCGTGCCGCGCGCCCTGCACGCCGCGGCGCGCCTGCCCGACGGACGCGTGCTGCTCTGCGGCGGCACCGACTCCGGCGGCAACGTCACGTCGACCGTCGACCTGTACGACCCGCGCACCAACCAGATCACCCCCGGCGTGGCGATGCGGTTGCCGCGCGCCGGCCACGCCGCAACGCTGCTGCCGAACGGTCGCGTGCTGGTGACCGGCGGCCTCGCCAACTACGTGAACCCGCTGGGCAACCTCGCGGCGGTGCTCAACACCGCGCAGGACACCGGGGAGATCTACGACCCGATCGCCGGCACCTGGACCTCGGTCCCGGGAACCATGAACTCGCGCCGCAGCGGACACACGCAGACCCTGCTGCAGGACGGCCGGGTGATGATCATCGGCGGCATCCAGGGCGGAACGACCACCAGCCTCGGCATCCAGATCCCGGTCTACACCGCGTTCACGGCGTTCTACGGCACGCTCACCAACAGCTTCTCGGCCGGGCCGCCGATGCTGGAGTCGCGCGCGTTCCACGGCGCCAGCGTGCTCGGCAGCGGCGATGTGCTGGTCAGCGGCGGCAGCATCGCCAATCCGCTGTTCGGGCTGGTCGGCGCGACCGACACCTGCGAGCGCTACAACGGCGTGTCGTTCCAGGGCGCCGCGCCGCTGGCCGTCCCGGTGACGAACCACGTGCAGCTCCAGGCCGACAACGGCCACGCGCTGATGTTCGGCGGGCTCACGGGGCTGTTCCCGACGCTGACCGGCAGCGCCATGGCCGGCAGCCACGACGGCGTGACGTTCACCCGCGGCCGGGACGTCGGCCTCAACCCGGGCATCGCCGGCTCGGTCGCCCTGCCGCGCGGCGCGATGGTCGGCGTGCGGTTGTTCGATCGCTCGATCGGGCTGTTCGGCGGCACCGACGGGGTGGGGCCACTCGCGTCGACGCTGATCTATCGCCGTTGATCCATTGGCGCTGATCGCGGCGGAGGCGGACGCGGGGATTCGGGCCGGGAGCCCCGGTCAGCGCTCACCGCGACGCAGCGACATCGGCAGCGCGCGACTGGCCAGCCCGCGACTGGCCAGCCCCCGACTGGCCAGCCGGCGACGGGTGACCACGTGTGCGGTCCCGGTCCGGTTGCCGGCGATCGCGCGCCCGAGCACCGGCGCGAGGGCGAACGAGAGCGCGCACCACCCGAGGACGATCGCTGCCAGCGACATGACAGCTCGAACTACGCCCCGGCCGTGTTGGACCGGCCCGACTTTCCTGGCCGATTCCCCAGGGAATGGACGCCCGGCATCGCCCCGGTGGGGAAAACCCTAGAGCCGCGTACCGGAACAACTTGGGTCCTGCACGATCCCGCGCGATCGCGGTCGCCGGGATCTTGCGAGATCAGCCGGCCGGGCCTTCTCCACAGACCTTCCCCAACAGGGCCCGGTCGCCCTGCACCGCCGTGCGCTGCAGATACGGGGCGAGACCGCGCAGGCCGCCCAGCTCCTCGCCGCCGCCGGCCCGGCCCGGCCCGCCGTGCACGCACTGGGGCAGCACCGCGCCCGGGCCGAGCGCCTGGCCGTGGGTCTTCTCGCTGCCGATCCACACCCGGCCGTGCCAGGGTGCGATGCCGGGGACCAGGGTCTCCAGGAACGCGCGGTCGTCCGAGTAGAGGCTGGCGACCAGGCCGCCGCCGCCGCGGTTGGCGAGGCCGACGGCCTCCTCGGCGGCGCCCGAGTACGGCATCAAGGTCGCACACGGCCCGAACACCTCCAGCGCGTGCAGCACGTCTGCGCCGCTGTCCTTGGCGCGGAGCAGCGTCGGCGCCGCGAAGTAGCCCTTGTCGGCGATCGGCTCCGGGCCGCCGCAGAGCGCCTCGGCGGCGCCGAGCAGCTGCTTCATGCCCGAGCGCACGGTCTGCAGCGCGTCCGCGCTGGCGACCGGTCCCATGCGCACGTTCTCGTCGGCGGGGTTCCCGACCTTGGTCGCCCGCAGGCGTTCGAGGATCGCGTCGGCGGCGTCGCCGAGCATCGACTCGGGCACCAGGATGCGGCGAACGGCCGTGCACTTCTGCCCGGCCTTCTGCGTCATGTCCGTGGCGACGTTGGCGACGAACTGGCCGAAGGTGTCGCCGTCGAGCTCCGCGTCGGGTCCCAGCACGGCGCAGTTGATCGAGTCGGCCTCGATGTTGACGTGCACGTTGCGTGCGACCAGGTTCGCGTTGCCGCGGATCACCGCACCGGTGCGCGACGAGCCGGTGAACGCGACCACGTCCTGCGGGCCCAGCAGGTCCAGCATCGGCGCCACGGAACCGGCGACGAACTGGAACGCGCCATCGGGCAAGAGCCCGCTCTCCACCACCAACTGGGCGATGCGGTACGCCAACAGCGCGCTCGGCGTGCCGGGCTTCTCGACCACCGGCACGCCGGCGAGCAGCGCGCACGCCATCTTCTCCCCCATGCCCCAGGCCGGGAAGTTGAACGCATTGATGTGCACGGCGACGCCGGCGCGCGACGTCTGCACGTGCTGGCCCGAGAACCGCGGCGTCCGGCCGAGCTGGTCGACCGGGCCGTCGAGCAGCAGGTTGCCGGCGGGCAGGGCGCCGCCGAGCTTGCCGTAGAACGCCATCGTGCCGGTCATGCCGTCGAGGTCGAACTTGGCGTCGCCGCGGGTGTTGCCGCCGTTCTGCTGGCTGATCCCGATGAGCTCGTCGCGGTGCTCGTGCAGCATCTTCGCCAGCGCCACGAGCCGCTCACCGCGCTGCTGGAACCCGAGCGCCCGCAGCGCCGGCCCGCCTCGCTCGCGCGCGAACGTCAGCGCGGCGGCGAGGTCGACGCCGCCGTCGAACACGTGGCCCAGGACGGCTTCGGTGGAGGGATCGTGCAGCGTCTTCTTGGTACCGCTGCCGGCGACCCAATGGCCGCACACATGGCTCTGGAGCGAGATCATCTCCGGGACAGCCTAGCCGGACGGCTGCCCGGCGCCACATCGCCGGCACCCGGGCGGGACGGCGATGGCCCGCCGCCGCCGCGGTGGCTACGTTGCCGGCATGCTGCGACTCCTCCTGCTCTGCACGCTGGTGTGGCTGCCGGCGTGCGCCATCGGCCGCCAGGCCACCAACGAACCGATCGACGCCGTGGCGGTGTCCGCCCTGCGGCCCGGGACGACCACCGCGCGCGAGGTCGTCGAGCGCCTGGGCGCGCCCACCGAGGTGGTGCAGCTCGGACGGCGCACCGCCTACCGCTACGACGCCTCCACCACCAAGTCGGCCGGGCTGATCCTGTTGGTGTTCAACATGTTCGCCCAGGACGCGCGCAGCGACCGGGTGTGGGTGTTCTTCGACGAGAACGACGTGCTCACGCACCTCGGCTCGACCTTCGCCGTCCACCGCACGCAGTACGCCCTGCCGTGGGAGGACGTGCACGAGGCCGAGGACAACGCCGCCCGCGACGCGGAGCGGCCCGGGGTCGGCGGCAAGTGAGGCGATCCGGGCGGGTCCTGCTGCCGGTGCTGGCGGCGGCGCTGCTGTCCGGCTGCGTCCGGCTGGCGTACGTCGCCAGCTCGCGCGAGGAGCCGATCGACCGCGCGGCGCTGGCGCGGCTGGTGCCGGGCAGCGACGACCTGGCGAGCTGCCTCCGGCTGCTCGGCGCGCCGCACTTCGTGTGGGAGTACCGCGGCTCGGGCGTCGCGCTGGGCTGGTACCACCTCGATCGCTCGGGGTGGGGAGTCGACGTCAGCTACTCCCCGTTCCGCAACGCACCCGGCGCGAGCCTCAGCTTCGACTGGGACACCGACGACCTGCCGGGCGCGGTGCTGTGGTTCGACGGCGACCTGCGCCTCACGGAGTGGCGCGAGGGCAGCATGCGCCAGCTCACGAGCGGGCTGCGACGCCCGGCGTCGATCGACGAGGACCGGTAGCAGGCGCCGCGTGTGACGCGTCCGCGCCGCGCGGTCAGAACTGCACGAACTGCAGCAGCTCCTGATAGCGCCGCTCGACGTCGCCGCGCTGGGCGTTGGCGAGGCGGTCGACGCCCAGGCCCTCGACGGTCAGGCTCGCGGTGACCGTGCCGTAGGCGACGGCGCGCTTCATGTTCCAGAGGCTGATGCTGTCGCACCCGGCCAGGTAGCCCATGAAGCCGCCGGCGAAGCTGTCGCCGGCGCCGGTCGGGTCGACGACCTTCTCGGTCGGGTAGGCGGGCAGCGCGTAGTGGAAGTACGGGCTGAAGACGAAGCAGCCGTGCTCGCCCTTCTTGACGATCACCAGCGACGGGCCGAGCTTCAGCACTGCCTTGCCGGCCTTGATCAGGTTGGACTCGCCGGTGAGCTGCTTGACCTCCTCGTCGTTGAGGATCAGGCCGTTCACCTTGCGCAGCAGCTCGAGCAGCGCCGCCTTGTCGTTCCCGATCCACAGATCCATGGTGTCGGCCACCACGAACTCGGGCCGGGTGACCTGCTCGACGACCGACATCTGCGTCTTCGGCGCGCCGTTGGCCAGGAACACGAAGCGCGAGTCGCGGAAGGCGTCCGGCACCTTCGGGGCGAAGTCGCCGAACGTGTTCAGTTGCACGTCGAGCGTCGTGCGCGAGTTCATGTCGGCCGAGTAGCGGCCGTGCCAGCGGAACGTCTTGCCCGGCTTCTGCTCGAGGCCCCGCAGATCGACGCCGCAGCGCTCGAACAGCTGCCTGTGCTCGGCCGGGAAGTCGTCGCCGACGACGCTGACCAGGCGGACACCGCAGAACATCCGGGCCGCGAACGAGAAGTACGTGGAGGAGCCGCCGAGGCAATCCTTGGCGTTCCCGAAGGGCGTCTCGATGGTGTCGAACGCCGTCGAACCGACTACGAGGAGATCCATGGCAGACCGCCCAGCATGGCCGCCGCCCGCCGCCATCACAAGCGACGATCGCGGCAACCGCCTGGCCGGACGGCGGATTACGGTCGGCCCTGCGGCGCGTCGCCGTCGTCGAGGCCGGGGGCGCGCTGCTCCTCGGCTTCCTCGCGCGCGACTTCCTGCTCGATGTCGGCCTTCGTCAGCCGGTCCTTGCCGACCAGCACGAACACGCCGCCCAGCAGCGACCACAGGGTCTGGTGCAGGCGGTACAGCACCGACAGCGCGACGCCGCGGGTGCCCATCACGCGCGCGGCGTTGGCGGTGCCCTCGAGGTAGCCGGCGCCGTAGGTGGCGAACAGCTTCTGGTACAAGAACTCGCCGAGGCCCCAGCCGTTCGGCATCAGCGGCACGGCGCTGATGATGTTGATCACCGGGATCAGCACGAAGTAGGCGACCCACGGCAGGTCGACGCCGAGCGCGTCGCCGATCAGCACCACGCTCATCACCGACACGACGTGGTTGCCGATGCCGGCCACCAGGCTGGCGACGATGACGTTCTTGTGCCCGCGGTAGAAGTAGACCGCCTGGTCGAACAGCTTGAGCAGGTGGCTCAGCTTGCTGGGCAGCTTGTCGAGCAGCGAGCGCAGCCGGACCAGGTTGCGCAGGCGCCGGCTGAACGCGATCGCCGCCAGCAGCGACAGGCCCGCGATCACCGCCCAGATGGCGATCGCGATCTCGCCGAAGCCGTCGTCGAGGGCGAACAGCACGACGATCGCGCCCAGGATCGCCAGCGACGCCATCCCGAGCACGCGGTCGACGATGACCGAGACCAGCGCCGGGACCCGGTGCCCCGGGCAGCGCCGCATGATGTAGACCGCCTTGATGACGTCGCCGCCGGTGGCGCCCGGCACCACGGTGTTGAAGAACACCCCGATCCACGTGAAGCGCAGCGCCTCCAGCAGCGAGACGTCCATGCCGTTCACGCGCAAGAGCCACCACCAGCGAGAGCCGGCGATCAGCACCGTGAGGAAGTAGCAGAACGCCCCGAGGCCGAACAGCAGCGCGTCGACGTTGACCCAGTAGGTCCAGAAGCCCGGCAGCACGTCGAGCTCGGTGCCGTCGGCCTGCGGGCCCGG
>JBFWWV010000025.1:0-117262 GCA_050245995.1 Planctomycetota bacterium
CGTCAGCGTCGGCGGTTGCTTTCTGCTCTGTGTGCTCTGTGCTCTCTGTGGTTTGTTTTCTGGGGTACTCCCGGAGGAACAGGGAGAGCACGGAGAGCACCGGGAGGGGCACGGAGCTGAGGGCACTCGACTCAGGAGGCCGTCACGCGGCACGCACGCATCCGCGAACCAGAGAAGAAACCACAGAGGACACAGAGAGCACGGAGCAGAAAGCAGCCGCCCAGCCAGGGCATCCGCCAAGGCGGGCGAGGACCTCTGCGGTGTGCACGTGCGTCGCGTTCGGTGCGTTGGCTCCTGCTGGGCGGCTGCGTTCGTCGCGTTCGGTGCGTTGGCTCCTGCTGGGCGGCTTCGTCAGCGTCGGCGGTTGCTTTCTGCTCTGCCCCTCCCGGTGCTCTCCGTGCTCTCTGTGGTTCGTTCTGGGGTACTCCCGGAAGAACAGGGAGAGCACGGGAGGGGCACGGAGCTGAGAGCACCCGACTCAGGGGGCCGTCACGCGGCACGCAGGCAACCACGAACCAGAGAAGAAACCACAGAGGACACGGAGAGCACGGAGCAGAAAGCAACCGCCCAGCCAAGGCATCCGCCAAGGCGGGCGAGGTCTCTGCGGTGTGCAGGTGCGTCGCGTTCGGTGCGTTGGCTCCTGCTGGGCGGCTGCGTTCGCGTTGGCGTTTGCTTTCTGCTCTGTGTGCTCTGTGCTCTCTGTGGTCTTGTTTTCTGGGGTACTCCCGGAGGAACAGGGAGAGCGAGCGCATCCGCGCACCAGAGAAGGAACCACAGAGGGCACCGAGGACGCAGAGCAGAAGGCAGGGGGCCCAGCCGAGGCATCCGGCAAGGCGGCCAAGGGCTCGGCGGTTGGGGTGTGCTGCGCATCGGGTGCGTTGGCCCTTGGCTGGGCGGCAGCGCTCGGGTCGTTGGTTGTTCTCTGGCCCGCGCTCTCGGTGGTCTTTGCGACGCGCGGCGCTTGCCAGCGGCCCCTCGCCGGCGTTTCCTACACGCCAGCGAGGCAAGGCCATGAACCAGCGCATCGAGGCTCCCAAGCCGCACATCCTGCAGCGCGCCCGCGTGGCGTCCTGGGGGGACTACGAGGAGCTCTACCGCGAGTCGGTGACGAATCCTGCGGGGTTCTGGGACAAGCAGGCTGCGCGCCTCGACTTCTTCCAGCCGTACTCGCAGGTGACCTACGGCGACTTCGGCGCCGCGCAGTCGGCGTGGTTCTTGAACGGCAAGCTGAACGCCGCATGGAACTGCGTCGACCGCCACCTCGAGGACAAGGCCCAGCAGACCGCGATCGTCTGGGCCTCTGACGAGCCCGGCACCTACCGCCACATCTCGTACCGCGAGCTGCACGAGAACGTCTGCCGGCTGGCCAACGTGCTCACGCACCACGGCGTGCGCGAGGGCGACCGCGTGTGCCTGTACCTGCCGATGATCCCCGAGATCGCCTACGCGATGCTGGCGTGCGCGCGCATCGGCGCGATCCACTCGGTGGTGTTCGCCGGCTTCTCGGCGCAGTCGCTGCGCGGCCGCATCGAGGACGCCGACTGTCGCGTGGTCCTCACCGCCAACGAGGGGTTGCGCGGCGGCAAGGTCATCCCGCTCAAGAAGATCACCGACGAGGCGATCGAGGGCCTGCCGGTGCACACCGTGCTGGTCGCGCGCCGCACCGAGGCCCAGGTGCCGATGCGCCAAGGCCGCGACCGCGATCTCGCCGAGGAGATGGCGCGGCAACGGGCCTATGCGCCGTGCGCGTGGATGGACAGCGAGGCGCCGCTGTTCGTGCTCTACACCTCAGGGTCGACCGGCAAGCCCAAGGGCCAGCTGCACACGACCGCCGGGTACCTCCTGTACGCCGCCTACACGCACCAGCTGGTGTTCGACTGGCAGCCGGGCGACGTGCACTTCTGCGCCGCCGACGCCGGCTGGATCACCGGCCACAGCTACATCGTCTACGGTCCGCTGTGCAACGGTGCCACGACGGTGATGTTCGAGTCGACGCCGCTGTACCCCGACCCGGGCCGCTACTGGCAGGTCGTCGACGACGTCAAGGCGACGATCTTCTACACCGCGCCGACCGCGCTGCGCGCGATCCACCAGCACAAGGACGACTGGGTCAAGAAGTACCAGCGCACTTCGCTGCGCGTGCTCGGTTCGGTGGGCGAGCCGATCAATCCCGAGGTGTGGGAGTGGTACCACGACGTCGTCGGCGAAGGCCGGTGCGCCGTCGTCGACACCTGGTGGCAGACCGAGACCGGCGGCATCCTGATCTCGCCGCTGCCCGGCGCCACGCCGTGCAAGCCCGGCAGCGCCACGTTCCCGCTGCCGGGCGTACGGCCGGTGCTCGTCGACGAGCAGGGCAAGGTGCTCGAGGGCAACGGCCAGAGTGGCAACCTGTGCCTCATGGGCAGCTGGCCCGGCCAGGCGCGCACCATCTGGGGCGACCACGAGCGCTTCCGGCAGACGTACTTCAGTGCCTATCCCGGCCTCTACTTCACCGGCGACGGCTGCCGCCGCGACCAGGACGGCTACTACTGGATCACCGGCCGCGTCGACGACGTGCTGAACGTGTCGGGGCATCGACTGGGCACCGCCGAGGTCGAGAGCGCCCTCGTCGCGCACGACCACGTCGCCGAAGCCGCCGTCGTCGGGTATCCCCACGACGTCAAGGGCCAGGGCATCTACGCCTACGTCATCTGCAACGACCCCGTGCCCGCGGCCGAGGTCGACGCGATGGTCCAGACGTTGAAGGCCCACGTGCGCAAGGAGATCGGCGCCATCGCCACGCCGGACCGCGTGCAGATCGTCCCCGGCCTGCCGAAGACGCGCAGCGGGAAGATCATGCGCAGGATCCTGCGCAAGGTCGCCGAGGGACACTACGACCAGCTGGGCGACATCTCGACGCTGGCGGATCCGGGGGTGGTTGAGGCGATCGTGAAGGGGCACAAGGGCGGTTAGAACGGCGCCCCCGGGTCGCCGGACCCGGGAGTCGCCTCAACCGCCCACGGTCCATTGCCCTGCGTCGGAGACGACGAGGTCCAACGCATTGACTCCTGGCACGTCGAACACCAGCGCTTGCGGGTAGAGCCTCAGTCCGACCAGCAGCGGGTCGTTCGGCAGCAGCAGCGGCACGGTGGCGCGGTTCGCGGCTCCCGTGAAGAAGAAGGTCAGGGAGTCGGACACGAACGCGGTGCAGCCGGGCATGCCGAGCGGCGTGAGGTCGAACGGCAGCGCACCGAACGACGCCGAGGTCGTGCTGAGCCCGAGGATCAGTATTCCTGCATTCAGCGGCAGGTGGTCGATGTCCAGCTGGGCGCTGGTGCCGATGCACGCGGCCTGCAAGACCTGCAGTCGACTGACCGGCAGGGTGCCGGCGCAGCCTGCCCCGATCACGGCGAACGAACTCGGGCTGCCGACGAATCCCGTCGCCACCACGCTGGGAGGGCTCGTGCCGCAACCGTTGACGGCGTCGACCCAGTAGGTCCAGCTGCCAGGGGCGGGCGGAACGTCGGTGAAGGTGCTGCCGGTCACGTTCGCGATCGGTGCGGGCGTTCCCTGCCGCCATACGTTGTGGCTCGATGCTCCCGCCGCAGGTGACCAGGTGACCAGCAGGCTGCCACACACGCTGCCGGGGACAACTGCGACGCCAGCAGGTGTCGTGGGGATCGCGGCGCGGTATCCCGGATCGCCGAAGCTCAGCGAACTGCCGCAGCCCGACAGGCCGGACGTCGCCGCGACCGAGTAGGTGTAGACCGTGCCCGGCGTGGCCCCGAAGTCGTCGAACGGGCTGACCGCGTTGCCGGCGAGCAACGCGCCGTTGCGCGAGATCTCGTAGCCGGAGGCGCCGCTGACGCCGCTCCAGGTGATCCGGACCGACTGGCAGGAGGTCCCGTCGCTCGCGCTGACGCCCGAAGGGGCAGTGAGGGCGACGAAGCGGGATCCGGTGTCCGGGCCGCCGGCCGGGCTCCCTTGCGGAGACAGCGGGTTGCACGCATTCACCGACTGGACCCAGTAGCGATACACCGTGCCTGGTGTCGCGGTGGTGTCGCCGAACGGACTTGCGCCCACGGTCGCCAGTGGCGTGGTCGGCATGGTGGTGCTCGTCGAACGGAACACCCGGTAGCTGGTCGCGTCGGCAACAGAGGACCACGTCACCGTGACCTCACCGCACGACGAGCCATCCGATGCGTTGACTGCCGATGGCGTGGCTGGCGCGGTGAGACGCGTCCCGGGCACGCCGGTCAGTGTCGTGCCGCCCGCACCGCTGACGCACCACGTCTGCACCCAGTACCACCACGTCTGGTTCAGCGGGATGGTCGTGTCCAGGAACGTTGTTGTCGTCACCTGCCCGAGGTTGACGATGCCGACCAACGGCGCGGACGTCGGAGTGCGATAGACCTGATAGCGCGGCGCGAAGGACACGGCGTTCCAGCGGACGCTCACGCCCGAGCACTGGGGTGTCGTCTGCACGCCGGTAGGGGCGGGCAGCGTGCACTGGCCATGCAGGGTTCCGATCAGCAGGCCCAGGCCGGCGATCGGTCCGCAGGCGGCGTTTCTCGTCGTCATCAAGGAATCTCGCGAAGGTGGTTCGGTACCCCTGCGCGAACCGGAGGCGCATGGATCGGGGCTCCGCAGGCAGAGATGGCCACCGCCCGCAGGTCGCACGAAGGAACCGTGGCCGCGACTTGTCGAGTGCACGACAAGTCCGGTCAGTGCCTCGGACAGCAGGCGGAGGAAGATCGGCCCCGCGTGCGGCCGCTGCCTCGGCATGTCCGGTCAGCGCTCGGTTCGTGCGGCTCCGCTGGCCGCCGCTCTCGTGAACGCATGGTCGGCCCCGTACACCGCCTCCAGCATGGGCGCCGCACGTCCATGGCACGCCGCGGCGTCCGCACGGTTCTCCGCGCGCTCCCACAGTTCCCCCAGCACGCGCAGCGCATTGCCCAACTTGCTCCTTCCGAACTTCGGATCCTCCGGCATCGCCTCGTACACCGCGACCCGCTCGCCGACGGCCTGCAGCTCTCGCGAGAGCACGGCCTGGGCCACGGCATCCGTGCCCCCGCCACGGAGCATCGCGCGCAGTTCGTCGAGCGCACAGAGGTAGTCCTGGGGCTCGATCTGCAGCGACATGCGCAGGTCCTCGAGGGCGCTGCGGAAGAAGCGCTCGGCGTCCTCGAGGCGGCCGGTGTCGCGGTGCACGCGGGCGAGTTCGCGATCGGCGAGGCCGCCGCCGAAGTGGCGCAGCAGGGGCTGGGGCGAACTGCGATACAGCCTGGCGGTTGCCTGGAGGTCGCGCACGGCGCCGACGGCGTCGCCGGTCAGCGCGCGCACCTGGGCGAGCTCGAGCCAGGCGCCGCCGGCGCCGGCGGGATCCAGGGCATCGCCGTCGCCGCCGTGGCCGCGCGCGACGGCGAGGTCGCGGTGGTACCGCAGCCGGGCTTCGTACCAGGGCAGCGCTTCGTGGTAGCGGCCGAGTTCGCGCAAGAGCTTGCCGATCATCTCGGCGTTCTCCTGCAGTTCGCCGTCGAGCGGCTGTGCGTGTCGCGCGAGGACCTTGCGCGCTGCCTCGAACTCCGTCAGCGCCTCGGGCAGCTGGCCGCGCCGCCGCAGCAGCAGCGCGTGCTGATGGTGGATCCGGGCGATCTCGATGTGCTCGGGGTCGCGGTAGGCCTCGAGGGCCAGCGTGAAGGCGCGCTCGAACTCGGCAGCGCTGGCGTCGAGCTGGTTGGCGAGGCGCAGCGCGTGGGCGTGGGCGGCGACGACGCGTGCGGCGAGGGCGCGCTGGCCGGGCTCGTTCAGGTCCTGGTGCTGCAGTCCGTCGATTGCCTCGTCGACCATGGCGAGTCCGGCGGCGATGCGCGTGTTGAGGGCCTTGAGCACGCCGTAGTAGGCGAGCGTGTCGACGCGGATCGCCCGCAGGTCGGCGCGGTCCGGCGGCAGGTCGCGCAGCAGCGCCTCGAGCATGTCGTAGGCGGCGTGCGTCTCGCCGGCGCGGTAGGTGATGCGGCAGTTCTGCAGGCGCCAGCGCAGCACCAGGGGGTCCTCGGGGGCCTGGGTGTCGCCCAGCAGTTGCATCGCCCACCGCATGGTCCCGGCGGATTCGTCCAGTCGCAGCAGGGTCTGTGCCAGCGCCAGCTGGCCCAGCGCCTGGCCGAGCAGGGTGCCGCCGATGCCGGCGGACTGCAGCAGCGCCATGGATTCGGCGGCGCACGACTCGGCGTCCTGGGGCATGCCGAGTTCGTAGGCGTCGTCGGCGAAGCGCAGCAGCATCCTGGCCTTGGACTCGGCGAGCAGGTCGGCGTCGTTCATCTGCCGCCGCGTGTCCCGGATGTGCTGTCGCGGGTCGTGCTCGGCGCCGGTCGTGCGCGACGGCACCTGCGCCGCGGAGTACCGTCCACCCCAGAGGTCGAGCTCGGCGGTGACGCGTCGCTGCTGCTCGACGTCGCGGGCGAATGCGTCCACCGCGGTGGCGAAGCCGAGCGCCAGCACGGCAACGGCGACCGTCGCGACGGCGGCCAGCGCGGCCGTCGGGTGCCGGCGCAGCAGGCGCGCGCAACGGACTGCCAGCGGCGACCGCCGCGCAGCGATCTGCCGGTGCTGCAGCAGCCGATCGAGGTCCTGTGCCAGCGCGACACCGTCCGGATAGCGCCGCGCGGGATCGGGGTCGATCGCGACCAGGCACACGGTGGCGACGTCGTGCGGCAGCGCGCGCAGGCGGCGGCGCCAGGCGCCGAGGTCCTGGCGCGCGGCCCGTCGCTGGGCCACGAACGCGTCGGCGCTGCGGAACGGGTGCGCGCCGGTCAGCAGTTCGCACAGCACGACGCCGAGCGACCAGACGTCGAGCGTCGGCTGCGGCTCCGGCGCCGTCGCGGTGAGGTGCTCGGGCGCGGCGTACAGCGGCGAGCCGACGAACTCGCCGGTGCGCGTCAGCCGCTGGGACTCGGGCCCGCCGGCGGCGAGGCCGAAGTCCACGACGACGACGCGGCCGCAGGTGCGCAGCATGAGGTTGCCGGGCTTGACGTCGCGGTGCACGACGCCGCGGCGGTGCGCATGGCCGAGCGCCCGGGCGGCGTCGCGGACGACGCGCAGGCAGAAGGCGCACCAGCCGCCGTCGACGAGCCGCGCCGCGGCGTCGCCGGCGACCCCGAGTCCGGTCAGGAGCGACTGCACCGACGGCGGCGTGCCGGTCGCGAACGCGGCGGCAGCGTGCTGGCGGATCGTCTCGAGCGACGGCCCGTCGACGTGGTCCATCGCGTACCACGGCACACCGCGGGCGACGCCGAACTCGACGATGCCGACGATGCCGGGGTGGTGCAGTCCGGCCAGCGCCGCGGCCTCGCGGCGGAAGCGTTCCAACGCGGCGGCGTCGTCGGCGATGGCGCCGTGCAGGCACTTGACGGCGACGATGCGGTCGTGCTCGCGGTGGCGCGCGCGGTGCACGGTGCCCATGCCGCCACGACCCAGCAGGTCGAGCAAGTGATACGGGCCCAGCTGTTGCAGCACCGGCGGCGCCGCGGTCTCGCCCTCGTCGCCGGGGTCGTCGTTGCGCGCCGCGGCGAAGCCGAGCCGCCGCAGCTCCTCGACGCGTCGGCGCGCCGCGTCGCCCTGCGGGCTGGTGTGCAGCAGGGCCTCGGCCGCCGAGCGGCCGTGCGACGACTCGGCCTCGAGATAGCGCGCGACCAGGTCCTCGATCGGATCGACGTCGTCGCGGCCCATGTCACTCCTCCTGCAGCAGCGCGCTGAACCGCGCCAGCGCGCGCGACAGCAGCGCGCGCGTGGCACCCTCGCCGCGGCCGATCACGGCGCCGATCTCGGCCGCCGACATCTCGCCGAGCTGCCGCAGCAGGATCACCTCGCGGTGCTCCTCCGACAGCCGCTGGAAGCAGCGCTCGATGCGTTCGCACTCTTCGGTGCTGATGATCGCTGCCATCGGCGTGCAGAACGTGACCACGGCGTCGCGCCAGACATCCGACAGCTCGGGGTTCACGGGCAGGACCTGCTCGCGGCGCGGCGAGCGGCGACCGCGCAGGTGGAACTTCAGCCGGTCGCGCAGCTTGTTGCGTGCGGTGACGAACAGCCAGTGGCGGAACTGGGTCTCGCGCTCGAACTTCGCGCGCCGGCCGGCGACCAGCAGCTCGCGGAACACCGTCTGCACGAGGTCCGACACCGACTCGCGGCGGCGCACCACCGTCGCGGCATGAAAGCTGACGAACCGGCGCAGCGCCTGCTCGTGGCGCCGGACCAGGTCGTCGATGCTGCAGCTCGGCGGAAGGGACCCGCTCTCCATCGCGGGGAGCCTAGCGGGGGCGGCGCGGCTCGCAAGGCGACACGGTGGCGGCCAGATCGCGCCGGATTCGCCCGTGCGACCGGTGCGCAGCGTCCATCCAGAGGCATCACCAGCGACCGTCGGCAGGCTGGCGCGCCGAGGGAGAGCTTCGGGATCAGGGGACGTCGGCCCGCCGGCGGTCGCGTTTCCACCGGCGGGGGGCCGCCCACGGCAGCAAGGCCGCGGGGACTACGCGAACACCGGCCGCAGATCGATCGCGACGCCGGGCAGCAGCGCCACCTCGATGCGCTCGCGGTGGGCGCGATCCGGTCAGCGCCGCTCGCGCACCGGCACCAGCGTCAGGTGGTGGAAGTCGAAGCTGAAGTCGACGTCCGGCGACGCGGCCGCCATGCGCACCTCGACGACGTCGCCGCCCGGGCCCAGCACGAACGTCACGAACGCGTCGGCGCGCAGCTCGCGCGCGCTCCAGCGCGCGACGAAGGTGTCGTGCTGCCAGTGCTCGAGCGGTCCCGACAGCAGCGGCGTGTCGGCGAACGCGAGCTGCAGTGCGCCGTCCCGCAGGGTGACGGCGACGTCGCCGCACCACGCGTCGCGGTAGGTGGCCGCGTAGTCCCCGAGCGGCAGCGACGGCGCGCTGTCCGCTTGGCGTGCAGCGGCGGCGCGGTCGCGCGCCGCGGCGAGCCGGTCGCGCGCGCGCTGGTCGGCTGCGCGGTGCCGTTCGAGCCAGTCGATCTCGCCGCCGTGGCCGAGCGCGTGATCGAGCAGGTGCCAGACGATCGCGTCGATGGCGCGCAGCGACTCCATGTTGGTCAGCACTGCGACGCCGAAGCCGCGATCGGGGACCATCAGCACCCGCGACACGTAGCCGGGCAGACCGCCGGTGTGGGTGACGATCTTGTGGCCGCGGTAGTCGCGGACGCCGAGGCCGAGCGCGTAGCCCTGGAAGCGCGGGCGCAGGTCGCCGAACACCGACGGGCCGGCGTCGATCGGGATCGGCGTGACCAGTGTCATGAGCTCGCGCGCGGTGCCGCGCGAGAACAGCCGGCCGTCGTCGCCGAGCGCGCCCGCGCGCAGCAGCACGTTCATCCAGCGGGCCATGTCGTCGGCGCACGACATCACGCCGCCGGCCGGGTTGGTGTTGTCGGTCCGCATCGGCGACACGACGGCGACGGCGCCGTCGACCTCGGCGTGCGTGCCGGCGATGTCGCCGTCGGACGCGATCGGGACATCGTCGTAGCGCACGCAGGAATGCGTCATGCCGACCGGCACCAGGATCCGCTCGCGCACGTAGTCCTCCCAGGTCCGGCCGCTCACGGCTTCGATCAGCTCTCCGGCGACGAGGTAGAGCACGTTGTCGTAGGCGTAGGCGCTGCGGAAGCCGGTCGCCAGCGGCACGTGGCGCAGGCGCCGCACGATCTCCGGTCGATCGAGTGTCGAGCCCGGCCACCACAGCAGGTCACCGGCACCGAGGCCGAGCCCGCTGCGGTGCACCAGCAGGTCGCGCACGGTCATCTCGCGCGACACGTACGGGTCGCTCATCTGGAAGCCGGGCAGGTGGTCCTGCACACGGTCGTCCCAGCCCAGCGCGCCCTGCTCGACCAGGAGCCCGAGGGCCACGGCGGTGAACACCTTGGTGTTCGAGGCGATGCCGAAGCGCGTGGTCGCCGACACCGGGTCCGCGGCGCCGAGGTGGCGTTCGCCGTAGCCCTTTGCCAGCAGCACGGCGCCGTCCTGGACGACCGCCAGGCCGAGGCCGGGGACTGCGAAGGCGGCGCGCGCGGCCTCGACGACCGCGTCGAGGTCGGCGGGCATGGGCGGCCGTTGGGTCCGCGCGGCTCGGCCGCCGGCCAGCAGCGCGACGAACAGCGCGATTGCGGCCGTCGGGGACGGCGATCGGTGGCGACGCATCGATGCATCGAACGGCACCGGCGGCCGGCGCGCCAGCGCGGCGTCGTTCCGCGACACCGGGCGCTGGTACTCGGGAACCGTGGGGTGCGCGTTCGCAGGCGGGCACGTCGGCCCGTATCGTCCCGCCGATGACCGCCCCGTACGTACTGGCCTCGTGCCTCCTGCTCGCTCCGCTGCTCTCCGCACCGGCGGCCTCGGCCCAGGCGCCGGTCGCCACGCCGGTTGCGGCGCCCGAGCCGGCGCCGCCGCTGTCGCCCGCGCACTTCGCCGGCGTCCGCCAGCGCATCCGCGACGCCGTCGGCGACGGGATCGTGCTGCTGCTCGGCGCGCGCAAGGCGGTCGACATGGGACCGTTCGTGCAGGACCAGGACTTCCTGTACGCGACCGGCATCGGTCAACCCGAGCTGGCGATGATCCTGACCGCCGGTGCTGCCAGCCCGGACGGTGACGACGTCGACGAACTGCTGGTGCCGCCGTTCTCGCGGTTCGCGGCGACCTGGGAGGGCGAGTTCCTGGCGCCGGGCGAGGCGGCAGCGGAGCAGACCGGCTTCGGCACGGTCGGCAACGTCCGCGGCCTGGAGCGCCGGCTCGACGCGCTGCTCGGTGGCGCCGCGGAGGACGGCAGGAGCGGTGCGCAGCGGCCGGTGCTGTGGACCCGGCTCGCGCCGTCGGCGCCGATCGGCAGCACACCCGGCCACGCCGACTCGGTCGCGACCGCGCAGAAGCGCGACCGGATGGACGGCCGCGGCACCCGCGAGGAGGCGCTGCAGGCCTGGCTGCAGCAGCGCTATCCGGGCCTCGAGGTGCGCGACCTGACGCCGGTGCTGCACCGGCTGCGGGCGCACAAGACCCCCGCGGAGCTGGAGCTGCTGCGCGCCTCGACCGAGATCGCGTGCGCCGGCATCGCCGAGGCGATGAAGAGCGCGCGCCCGGGCCTGTACGAGTTCCAGCTGGCCGCGGTCGCGCGCTACGTGTTCTCGCTGCACGGCGCCGGGCCCGACGCGTACGGCGCGATCGTCGGCGCCGGCAAGAACGCGTGCGTGCTGCACTACATGCAGAACTCGGCGCGCCTCGAGGACGGCGACCTGATCGTCATGGACTACGCGGCGACCGTGCGCGGCTTCGCGAGCGACGTGACGCGCACGTTCCCGGCCAACGGCAGGTTCACCGACGCGCAGCGCCGGCTCGTCAACGACGTGCACGACGTGCAGCAGGCGCTGCTGGCGCAGGTCAAGCCCGGCGCGCGCCTCAGCGAGCTCGGCGGCCTGTGCGCGAAGCTGCTGGTCGACAAGGGCTACCGCAGCGACCACGGGCCGTCGCACCACGTCGGCCTCGCCGTGCACGACCCGTCGGTCGACGTGCTCGAGCCCGGCATGGTCCTGACCGTCGAGCCCGGCGCCTACCTGCGCGACGAAGGAATGGGGTGCCGGATCGAAGACACCGTAGTGGTGACCGAGACCGGCTTCGTCAACCTGTCGGCTGCGCTGCCGAGCACGCCGGACGAGATCGAAGCGCTGATGCAACGCGCCGGCATCGTCGACGTGCCGGTCGGGCTGCCGCCGCTCCCCGAACAGCCGCGCTGAGCGGGGAACGCCGCGACCGTGCGGCTACAGTGCGTCGATGCGCACCGCCACCGCCGGCCTGCTCCTGCTCGCGTCGACCGGACCCGCCGCCGCGCAGGCGGGCCCCGTGCCGTCCCGGCCGCCGAACATCGTCTACATCCTGGCCGACGACCTCGGCTACGGCGAGCTCGGCTGCTACGGCCAGCAGCGCATCCGCACGACCAACCTCGATCGGCTGGCGGCGCAGGGCATGCGCTTCACGCAGCACTACAGCGGCGCGCCGGTGTGCGCGCCGTCGCGCTGCGTGCTGATGACCGGTCGGCACAGCGGGCACGCGACGATCCGCGACAACCAGGAGCACAGGCCCGAGGGGCAGGCGCCGATCGCCGCCGCGGACGTGACGATCGCCGAGGTGCTGCGCGGACACGGCTACCGCAGCGGCGCGTTCGGCAAGTGGGGGCTCGGCTTCCCGGGCGGCGAGGGCGACCCGCTGCGGCAGGGCTTCGACCGCTTCTTCGGCTACAACTGCCAGCGGCAGGCGCACAACTTCTATCCGCGCTACCTCTGGTCCGACGACCGGAAGGTCGAGCTCGAGGGCAACGACCGCGGCGCCACCGGCGCGCAGTACGCGCACGACGTGATCACGGCGCAGGCGATCGAGTTCGTGCGCGCGCACCGCGACGCGCCGTTCTTCCTGTTCGTGCCGTTCACGCTGCCGCATCTGGCGCTGCAGGTTCCCGAGGAGTCGCTGGCGGAGTACCGCGGCAGGTGGCCGGAGACGCCCTACGAGGGCAAGAGCTACCTGCCGCACCCGACGCCGCGCGCGTGCTACGCGGCGATGATCACGCACCTCGACAAGAACGCGGGCCAGCTCCTGGACGAACTCGACGCGCTCGGGCTCGCCGCCGACACGCTGGTCGTGTTCAGCAGCGACAACGGTCCGACGCACCTGAACCCGCAGGTCGATGTCGAGTTCTTCGGCAGCGCGGGCGGGCTGCGCGGGCTCAAGGGCTCGGTCTACGAGGGCGGCATCCGCGTGCCGATGATCGCGCGCTGGCCCGGCCGCATCGCGCCCGGCACGGTCACCGACCACGTCTCGGCGTTCCAGGACGTGCTGCCGACGCTGGCGGCGCTGGCCGGCGCCGAACCGCCGGCGGACTGCGACGGCATCAGCTTCGCGCCGATCCTGCGCGGCGAGCCGACGGCGCAGGCCGAGCACGCCGAACTGCTGTGGGACTTCCCCGGCTACGGCGGCCAGCTGGCGATGCGCGCGGGCGACTGGAAGGCGGTGCGCCGCGGTCTGCGCAAGGACCCCGACGCGCCGATCGAGCTGTACGACCTCGCCGCCGACCCGGGCGAGCAGCGCGACGCGGCCGCGGACCATCCGGAGCGCGCCGCGGCGATGGCGGCGCGCATGGTGGCGCTGCGCACGCGGCCGGCGCTCGAGCCGTTCCGGTTCGGACGCTACGCCGACGATCCGGCGCCCGCCGACGGCGGCCGTTGACACGACGCTACACGAGGTCCGAGTCGCCGAGCGTCCAGCGCCAGTGCGCGCGCAGGAACGCCGGCGTCAGGTGCGGGCCGGTGATGCGCAGCGTGATGTCGCGCGCGCGCCAGCGCGCCGACGGGGTGGCGGCGAAGCCGGCCGCGAGTGCCCGCGACCACTCGGGGGACGTGGGCGCGCACGCGGCCAGCAGGTAGTGGCGTTGGCACGCCCGCGCGCGGTCCGCTGCGCATGCCAGCAGGGCGTCGGCGCTGTCCTCGTCCTCGTCGGCGCAGATCCAGTCGGCGATCGCGCAGGCGCCTGGCACCAGGTCGTGGAACGGCCGCAGCACCAAGAGTCCGGTCATGCGGCCCTGGCGGTAGGCGGCGTGGAACTCGTAGTCGCTGCGCGACGGGATGCGCTCGTAGCGCCAATGCAGGTAGCGGTGGTCGCGGCGGACCGAGCAGGGCACCGTCGGCCGACATCGGCGCCACAGCGAGTCGACCTGCTCGGGCAGCACCAGCAGCCGGTCGACCTCCACTCCGGTCGGCGGCGACAGCGGGCCGGCGGCGGACGGCCGCAGCAGGAACTCCAGGGGGTCCAGGACCTGGCCCCGCAGCAGGTCGGCGGGGCCCGCCCCGGCGCCGGCGGCCTGGAACGCGTAGCCGAGTTCGCTGCCGTGCGCCCCGTAGTCGGCAGCGAACGCGCGTTCCAGTTCGGCGAGCACGCCGTCGCCGTGCAACTGCGCGCGGTAGGCCGGGTTCGTCCACGAGTCCAGCAGGTGCACGAAGCGCATCAGGCCCCAGGGCGAATCGGCGAGGCGCGGCAGGGCCGCGCACCGCGCCGCCACCGTGCCCCGAGCGTCGACGGCGAGGAACACCTGGTGTCCGGCGGGATTGTCCCGCACCTGCCAGTGCCAATGGCGGAGGTCGCGCGCGGGCGCCGTGGGCCCGCGGTCGCCGTTCGTCCGGTCGACCGCCGCGAGGATCCGCTCCTCGTCGCCGGGCCGATACCGACGCACTGCCAGGCGGGTCGACTCCATGGGCGAGGTCAGCAAGGCCTGTGCCCCGCCGCGCGGGCGGCACCCGCGGCGGTTCGGCCGGGGCGGGCGCGTCGGGCCCGCCCGCAGCCGGGCGTTGCCGTCGCAACCTCGACGATCGTCGACGGTCCGGCGACGCGGCGGGGCGCCGCCACCGGCGTCGGATCGCTGGCAGTTGGACGCGCCTGCCCGGGTGCAACCGGGCGCAGCGCCGTCGCCCTTCGGCGCCGCCGCCTCCCGGCCAGGATTCCCGAAGTCGGGCGCGTGTGGCAAGATGTTTGCTCGTGTGCCGGCGCCGCACCGGCCGGCTGGCGGGTCCGGCGGCTGCCGGCCGGAGCGGGGAGCGCGCGCCGCTCCGACGAGCGCTCGTGGCTCGCCCGTCCTCGTCGCCGGGAGCATCGAACTGAGCCTTCACCTCGTCCTCGCCGACGGTCACGTCTTCACGCCGCAACAACCTCTTCCTTCGCCCCGAAGCCGAACCTCTCTCCGCATGACTCGACTCTCCTGCATCCTCGTGGCTGCCGCAGCCGTCTCCGCCGTCCCGGCCCAGAACGTGTTCCAGGGCAACGGCGTGCCCTCGGCCTACGTGCAGAACACGCCCGGTGTGCTCGGGCAGCAGCTGGTGCTGGCGTTCGGTTCGCCGACGACGCCGCTGCCGCTGGCGATCGTCGGGGTCTCGGACGGGATCGGCCCGGTGTTCGTGCCGCACCCGCTGCTGGGCAACATCGGGCTCGATCTGTTCAGCCCGGCCTACCAGGCGCTGACGTTCCCGTTGGATCCGAACGGCGACGGCGCGGTGTTGCTGTCGCTGCCGCCCGGCTTCCCGCTGGCGAGCGACCCGCCGCTGTTCCTTCACGCGGCGACGTTCGAGGCGACGGGCCTGAGCATCAGCAAGACGGTGCGCGTGGAGTGGGCGAACCCGGACGGCTGGGAGCCGGTCGCCGCGCTCGGCACCGCGCGGCAGCTGCACACGGCGACGGCGCTGGGCAGTGGCCCGCTCGACAACGTGACCGAGGTCCTGATCTGCGGGGGGGCGACCGGCAGCTTCATCGTGCCGACGCCGATGGCGAGCGCGGAGCTGTACTCGCCGCTGACGCGGACGACGTCGGCGCTGCCGGCGCTGAGCCTGCCGCGCGCGTCGCACCGCGCCGCGCGCCTGCCCGACGGCCGCGTGCTGGTGACGGGCGGCGTGACGACCGGCGGCATCGTGACCGCGACCTGCGAGTTCTTCGACCCGCAGACCCTGACGTTCGTTCCCGCGCCGGCGATGCTCGCGCCGCGCGCCGGCCACGCGCTGACGCTGCTGGACGACGGGCGCGTGCTGGCGACCGGCGGCGTGGCCGACTGGCAGAACGCGGGGGTCAACTTCATCGCCGCGCTGAACACGGCGCAGAACTCCGCCGAGGTGTTCGACCCCGTCGCCGGCACGTGGTCGGCGCTGCCGCCGATGGCGTCGCCGCGGCTCGGCCACAGCCACACCGTGCTCCTCGACGGCCGCGTGCTGGTGGTCTCCGGCATCAGCGGCGGCTACAGCGGCGCGCTCGGCGGCCTCGGCTCCGGCCAGGTCCCGTTCTACACCGGCACGTGCGAGACGTTCGACCCGGCGACCGACACGTTCACGTCGGTGGCGCCGCTGCAGCACCTGGATCCGGGCGCGCCGCCCTTCTTTCCGTCCTTCAACTACATCGGTCGGGCATTCCACGGCGCGGTCCTGCTGCCCACGGGGGACGTGCTCGTGACCGGTGGTTTCGTCGCGCAGCAGCCGACCGGCCAGACCAACGACGAGACCATCGTGTGCGGGTTCGGCGACGTCTGGCAGGCATCGACGGACACCTGGAACGTCGTCGCTTCGTTGCCGACCGGCGCGGCGTTCGGCGCGGCCCTGCCGTTCCGCGGCGGCGCGCTGGTCTGCGGCGGCTTCTCCGGGCCGCTGACGCAGCTGGCGACGACGCCGCTGCTGGCGCTGCACGACGGCGTGACGGTGACCCCGCTGGCGAACCTCGGTGTCGACGGCGCCAGCGGCGTCGCCGCGCCGCGCGGCGGGCACTCGATGACGGCGCTGTACGACGGCACGTTCCTGGTCTACGGCGGCGGCGTGTGGCCCACCACGATCGGCACCGGCTTCGTCTACACGCCGCAGTGACCCTGGCACCCTGATCCCGTCCGCATGAACCGACTCCCTGTCCTGTGCGCGGCACTCGCCGGCGCAGTCCTCCCGGCCCAGAACGTGTTCCACGGCAATGGCGTGCCATCGGCCTACGTCCAGAACACGCCGGGCGTGCTCGGGCAGCAACTGGTGGTGGGCTTCGGCTCACCGACCACGCCGCTGCCGCTGGCGATCCTCAGCGTCTCGGACGGCGTGGGGCCGGTGTTCGTGCCGCATCCGCTGTTGGGCAACATCGGGCTCGACCTGTTCAGCCCGGCGTTCCAAGCGCTGACGTTCCCGCTGGACCCGAACGGCCACGGCTCGGCACAGCTGCTGCTGCCGCCGGGCTTCCCGCTCGCGAGCGACCCGCCGCTGTTCCTGCAGGCGGCGACCTTCGAGGCGACGGGCCTGAGCATCAGCAAGACGGTGCGTGTCGAGTGGGCGAACCCGAACGCGTGGGAGCCGGTGGCGCCGTTGTCTACGGCGCGCGGCTTCCACACGGCGACGGCGCTCGGCAGCGGGCCCCGCGACAACGTCACCGAGGTGCTGCTGTGCGGCGGCTCGTCGGGGACGTTCCTCGACCCGGTGCCGTCGGCGGCGGCGGAGCTGTACTCGCCGCTGCTGCGGTCGATGTCGCCGCTGCCGACGATGGCGATTCCGCGCAGCATGCACGCCGCGGTGCGGCTGCCGGACGGTCGCGTGCTGATCACCGGCGGCATCACGACGGGCGGGCTGGTGACGGCGACCTGCGAGCTGTTCGATCCGAACGTCGGCGCGTTCACCGCGGCACCGTCGATGCTGGCGGCGCGCGCGGCGCACGCGGCGACGCCGCTCGACGACGGCCGCGTGCTGGTGACCGGCGGCGCCGTCGACTGGCAGAGCCTGCCGCTGGCGCAGCGCTGGACCACGATCCTCGCCTCGGCCGAGGTGTTCGACCCGGTCGCCGGGACCTGGTCTCCGCTGCCGTCGATGGCGACGCCGCGGTTCGGGCACACGCAGACGCTGTTGCCCGACGGCCGCGTCGTGGTGTTCGGCGGCTTCTACCGCAACTACCTCCAGCCGGCTCAGGCGATGCTGCAGCCGACGAATGTGATCGAGGTGTTCGAGCCGGGCCTCCCGATGTTCGTCTGGTTCCTGCCCGGCGGCTTCAACGGGCGCGCGCTGCACGGGGCGTCGCTCCTGTCCGACGGGACGGTGGCGATCTCGGGCGGCTTCCAGGTGCTGGCCGGGCACGGCGTCTCCTTCCTGCCGGCGGCGGACCTGTTCGTGTTCGACCCGGCGACAGGCCAGCTGCAGCCGCGTGGCGCGCTGCCGCTGCCGCTCGCCTGCCACACCCAGGTGCCGTCGCCCGGTGGCGCGCTGATCGTCGGTGGGCTCGCCCAGGTCGCCATCGGGTTCGACACCAGTTTGATCGACGCGATGCCGGCGACGGCAGTTGCCTACGAGTTCAACGGCACGGGTCTGACGTTGCCCGCCGCGATCGGCACCGACGGCTTCGGCGGCATCGTGACGCCGTGCGCGGGCCACACCTGCGTGCCGCTCTACGACGGCACCTTCCTGCTGCACGGCGGCTTCCGCCCGGTGCGCGCCGAGGGCTTCGTCTACACGCCGCAGTAGTGCGGGGCCGGCCCTGCGGCGGCGGTGCGTCGGCGACGTCGCCCCGGCGGTGTTGCGTCGGGGCTGCCTGTCAGCGCCGCCGCCAGTCGAGCGGCAGCACGCCGTTCCGGTAGTCGTTGCCGACCGACTTGAGCACCCGGAACGACGGCCGCGCCGGCTCGCCGGGCTGCACGAACACCTGCAGCACGTTGTCGTAGCCGGTCACGTACGGCGACGGATCGAACGCGCCCAGGCCGCCGGCGGCGCCCGGCGGCATGTGGTCGACGATCAGCGGCGTGACGCCGTGGTAGCGCAGCATGTCGAGCAGCGCCGCCACCAGGAACGTCTGCTCGCGGATCAGCGGGAAGCGGTCGTGGAGCCGGGCGATGTTGTCGAACGCGAACCGCGACACCGGCCGGTCGCCGGCGTTGCCGTGGCCGCCCTCGACCAGGCGGATCAGGTCCCAGGTGAACTTGCCCGGCGAGATGAACTCCGGGTGCAGGTAGAGCACGCGGAAGTCCGGGTGGAAATTGCCGTCGGCGTCGAGGCAGGTGGTCCGCAGCGCGTCCTCGCGCTGGCACACGCGGCGGATCGCGTCGCGGTCCTCGCGCGTCGACACCAGCAGCGCGCGCTCGCCCTGGCGCAGGCCGGCCGCCAGGAACCGCAGCGCCAGGAACGTCGAGCGGGTGTCGGGTTCGCACAGCAGCACGGTCGACGAGCGCGCCGTCGGCCCCGAGTCGTTCTGGAACGCGCCGTTCAGGTCGGGGTGACCGAGGTCGATCGGCGTGTCGCCGCGCTTGGGCACCTTGAACGCGGCCTGGTCGCGCGCCATCGACAGCTGCGCCGCGACCGACGGATAGACGTGGATGCCGGGGCCGCGCTCGTTGCGCGCGCCCAGGTAGATGTCGCGGGTGATGCCGCGGCCGGCGATCGAGAAGTGGTGCACGCCGCGGTAGTAGTACTGATGCCGCGCCTTCTGGATCTCGAGCACGCGCACCTTGAAGTCGGTGGCCTCCTCGCGGAACGCCAGGTGCAGCATCAGGTCGGTCGAGAACTCCTCGGCCGACGGCAGCCGCAGGTCGCGCGGGTTGGCCTCCTCCATGACGAAGATGCCGTGGATGCGGCTGCTCAGCAGCTGGCGCCGCACCTCGAGCAGCGCCGCGCGCTTCTCGAAGTACTCGAGGTCGGTCAGCAGCAGCCCGACATTGTCGACGCAGACCATCGCGATCGGCCCGGCCAGCTGGTGGTTCTTGATCTCGGCGAGGATCCACTCGATGTCGACGGTGGTGCCGCGCGCGCTCTGCTTCTGCAGCGCCGCCGGCCGCGCCTGGGTGAGGATCAGCCGGCAGGTGCCGCGCGGCGTCTCGGTCTCGAGCACCAGCTTGCCGGGGACCTCGCGCGGCAGCGCCCGGACCTGCGCGCCGGGCCGGTACCAGTCGAAGTCGCTCTCGATCTTCTTCTGCAGGCTCTCGGGCGTGTGCTCGACCGAGTAGTAGAGGTAGGTGGTGCCGTCCTCGCCGTCGAGGAACGCGCGCGTCACCACCTCCAGCGCCAGCAGGGTCTTGCCGGTGCCGGGCCCGCCGCCGATGCAGACGAACGCGGCCGAGTCGGCCGGATAGCGGATGCCGCCGGCGAGGATGCCGTCGAGGCCGTCGATGCCGGTCTTCAGGTGGGCGAACACGGGGGCACACTAGCGGGCGGCCGCGGCGCTGTCCCCGGGCTGCACGGCGAAACGCGGCGTGGACGAGGCGCAGCTCGGGCTCGATGATCGGCGGCGTGCTGAGCGAACCGACCGACTTCCGGCGCCTGCTGCTGCTGCGCCATCCCGAGCTCGCGACCGGCCAGCAGAACCTGGCGGTCGGCGACGGCGCCGCCGAGCTGAGCCGACGCGGTCGGGCGCAGGTGCTCGACTGGCTGCGCTGGTTCGAGGGCTCGCCGATCGACGCGGTGTTCACCGGGCCGCAGCCGCAGTGCGAGCAGGCCGCACGGGCGCTGGCGTCGGCGCGCGAGCTCGAGGTGCAGGTGGACGCGCGGCTGCGCGACCAGCACATGGGCACCTGGCAGGGGCGTTCGTGGGACGACCTGGTGCAGCAGGACGGCGAGGCGGTGCGGACCTTCTTCCGCGAGTTCGGCGAGGCGCGCGCGCCGGACGGCGAGAGCCTCGGTCAGGCGGTCGAACGCGTCCTGCAGTGGTGGGTCGAGCAGGCGCCGGCGTGGCTGGGTCGCACCGTCGCGGTGGTGCTGCCGGGGTCGGTGCTGTCCGGCGCCGTGGCCGCGCTGCTGGGCCTGCGGCTGTCGCGCTGCGTCTCGATGAGCCTGCCGCACGGCGGCGTCGGCGTGGTCGATGCGTACGACAACGGCGTGCGCATCCAGAGCTGGAACCCCGGCGCCGTGGCCGGCGCCGGCGGCGCACCGTCTGCGGACTGACGGGCGCGGGTCGGTTCAGCGGGCGGCCGGGAGCTCGTCGATGCCGCGGCGCCACTCCACGAAGGTGGCGGTCGGCGCGTGCGGCGGCACGCGCGCCATGCGGCTCAGCACCAGACGGCACTGGCCGGCGACGCGGCGGGCCTCGTCGGCGTCGTCGGCGGCGGACGGCGCCTCGAGCAGTTGCAGCATCAGGTCGACTCCCTCGATGCGGCTGGTGGCGATGTACACGCGCGCGGCGTGGTAGCGGACCAGCGGCGGCCCCTGCAGCACCGCCAGCGGCAGCTCGCGGTCGTCGCGGGCGTGCTCGAGGCACTGTAGCGCGGCGGCGCGCTGCTGGGTCGGTGCGTCGCTGGCGGCCAGGGTCCACAGCAGGTCGCGCACCGGTTCGGCGGCCGCCAGCGGCCCCAGCTTGTCCAGAACGCGATCGAGCTGGGCGCCGTCGGCCTCGGCGAGGAACTGCGCGATCGCGGCGGTGCTGCGCGGGCCGGGCGGCACGCGACCTAGCAAGCCCGCTGCGGTGACCCCGGCGACCGGATCCCAGAGCAGGCCGAGCACCTGGGTCATCGCCGACTCGGGCAACTGGTCGGGCAGGCTGGTGAGGGCGAGCGCGCGCACCTGCTCGTCGGCGTGCGCGAGCAGCGGCAGCACGAGGTCGATCTCGTCCTCGGTCGGCGTGCGGCGCGCGAGGATCACGAGGCCGGTGCGCAGCAGCTCGACGTCGGTGGCGATCAGCAGGTCCTCGAGCTCCTGGGCCAGCAGCGGCTCGAGGCGGTCGAGGGCCAGGAGCGCCGGTCCGCGCGACGGGCCGCCGGGCGACCAGCTCGCCGTCGCGAGCGGCGGCGCCGCGACCAGCAGCTGAACCGTGGCCGCGGCGTCGGCCGTGGCCTCGAACAGCTCGTGACTCGGCTGGTTGAGCACCCAGATCATCGCCGGCTGGATCTCGTCCAGCAGCGCGGCCAGCTCGCGGTCGATCAGTGTCCGGTCGTCCGGCGTCAGCGCGCGCCCGCGGCGCTGCAGCGTGGCCTCGAGCGTCTCGTACCCCGGCGGACGTGCTGCCAGCGCCGCGGGCATCGACTCCCGGCGCGCCGGGGTCACCGTGCTGGTGATCGCCGCCGCCACCACGGCGAGGGCTGCGGCGCACAGCGCGAGCCGCTGGGTCCAGCTCGCCTCGCGCGGGCGCTCGCGCCGCGGCCGGCGGCGGCCGCGCGGCACGGCCGTGGCCTCTGCCAGGAGTCTGGCCTCGCGACGGCCCGGCTTGACCGGCTTGACGGGCTTGGGGGCAGCCTTCGGCCTGGTGCCGACGGTGGCCTTGGACCGCCCTTCTGCCGGGTCGCCCCCGCGTCCAGACCGATCACTCATTGGTCCCCAGTTCCTGCCAGCCGTTGAACGCGGTGTAGCGCCCGACCAGGCCGCGGGCGAGGTCGACGGCCTCCTCCGAGTAGCGCAGGTCGCAGGTGCCGGACAGGTCCATGCTGGTGCAGGCCGGGCCGATCAGCACCGAGCCGAAGACCTGCGCCGTGCCGGTGCCGGCGTCGAGGTCGCCGGTGCAGACGATCACGCCGTACCAGTCGAAGGTGCCGGCGATGCGGATGTTGCCGTTCACGACCAGCAGGCCGTAGCCGCGCGAGTTGCCCTGGATGCGCAGGTTGCCCTCGCGGTAGACGATGACCGGCGCCGCGGCCGTGCCCCAGGTGACCGCGCTGGCGTTCTGGTTGGTCACGACAATGCTGGCGGCGTTGCGCGCGAACGCGACCAGCTCGTCGACGTCGGGGTTCAGCGGCGGGCTGGTGCCGAAGCTCGGCGAGCCAAGGCCCGTGATGTTGCCGAGCTCGCCGCCGGTCACCTCGCTGGTCAGGTGTGCGGTGCCGGGCGGATTGACGATCGACAGCGCGTAGGTGTCCCCGCTGCCGACCAGCGTGCCGCCCATCGTGTGGTTGTTGCCGTTCGCCATGCCGCCGCCGCCGAGGTCGATGGTGACCGTCGGGCTGGCGATCGTGACGGCGCCCGACAAGGTCGGCAGGTAGCTGGTGAAGCCGAGGTAGGCTGCGACCTTGCGCCTGCTCTTCCCGGTCTTGCCCAACGACTCCACCTGGAACACGTCCTCACCCGGATCGGCGGCGTCGACCAGGCCGTTGGGCGGCACGTCGTTGTCGATGCCGTCGCCGCCGAGGTAGGTGCAGACGATCTCGAAGCGGCTCTGGTTGGGCAGGGCGTCGGTGAACGTGTACACCGCGCCCGGGCCGGCGATCAGCGTTCCCGAACGCGAGACGCTCAGCGCCAGGTCGATGCCGGACTCGGCGGCGAGCAACGCCTGTTCTTCCAGGACCTCGAGCTGCAGGCGGCTGCTGCGGCCAGACATGATCTGCAGGTAGTTGCCGACCAGGAACATCAGCGGCAGCAGCACGATGATCAGGACGACCATCACGAAGCCGCCGTCGTCGCCGTGCCGGGTGGTGGTGCTGGACATGACGAGCCTCAGTTGTTGCGCAGGTAGAGCGTCTCGGTCACCGAGAACCGCTGCAGGTTGCCGCTGGCGTCGCGGGCCGCCGAGCTGACGCGGATGTCGAGCACGCGGCCGGTCAACGTGAAGCTCAGGGACTCGATGTTGGTGGCGATCGCCAGCTCGATGCCGTCGTACTCGAGCATCACCGCGCCCTCGTCGATCATGCCATCGCCGTCGTCGTCGAGGTCGTTGTCGAGTTCTTCTGGGTCGAGCTGCAGCCGGAACGCGCGCGGCTGTGTCAGCTGTGCGGCGTTGAGCGACAGCTGGCCGTCGGCGCACTGGAACCGCACCGCTGCGCGCGCTTCGCCTTCGACCGGCTCGATCCAGTCGCCGATCGCGCTCGCGACCAGCGGCACATCGGCGGCGACCGCGACGACGCGGTAGGTGATGATCGAGCACGGCCGGAGGATCTGCGACATCCGCACCGCCGAGCGCTGCAGCGTCTCCATCGAGTGCGCCACGACCTCGTCGGCGCGCAGGCTGCGCGTCGAGGACTGGGTCGAGGTGCCGACGATCGCCATCAGCACGACCAGCAGCGCCGAGACGATGGTCAGTTCGAGGAACGAGAATCCACCCTCGTCGCGGAGGCGCTCGGGCGTCATCGCCGCTCTCCCATCAGCGTCTCCATCGCGAAGGTGCCGCCGCGCGTCGCGCCGAGCCACCGCACGCTGGTGGTCACGACGTAGAGCTTGTTGGTGGCGGTCCACAGCGTCGGGTGCCGACTGACGTCGATCTGGCCGGCCAGCCCGTCGGCGTCCCCGGGCAGCGGCGGCAGGCCACCGGCCTCACCGTTGCGGCCGGGCACGTCGAAACCCTGGCCGTGGTAGGACTCGAGGTCGTCGATGGCCACGCTGCGCAGGCGTTCGAGCGCGTTGCGACACGCGGACATCGCCAGGATGCGCTCGCCGTGCGCGCGGCGCTGCGCCTGGTGCGAGGCCACGCCGGACATCGCCGCGCCCAGCAGGAACAGCGCGAACGCCAGCGCCGACACCAGCTCGATCAGGGACGAACCGCGCTCGTCCGGACGCCGCGGTGACGGAGGTGCGGCCGTCGAGGAAAGGTCGTGGGTGGTTGTCGCGGACGCGGGCAAGGCAAGACTCCTGATCGACGCGCCACAAGGAGCCCTTGAGCCGCTCGGCATGGGACTTTCCCGCAGGGGGCCCAGACAACGATGTCGTGGCGGCCAGGGCCATCGAGGACGGGTCCGGACCTGGGATGGCGGCGTCGCTTGGCACCCGGAGTGCGCCTCCGTCGAGGAGGGATCAGTCGACGCGCAACCGCGGCCCGACCTCGGCGAACCGCAGGCGCATCGCCAGCAGCAGCGCCAGGGCCACCGCGAACAGGCCGGCCGTCAGGCCCCACCACAGGCCCATGGGACCGAGGTCGCGGCCCCAGTCGAACGCCAGCCACGACCCGAACGGCAGGCCGACCGCCCAGAAGCCGACCAGGTTGATCCAGAACGGCGAGTGCACGTCGCCGGTGCCGCGCAGGCAGCCGATCGCCGCGACCTGCACGCCGTCGGCGAGCTGGAACACGCCGGCGATCGGGATCAGCAGCACCGCCCAGGCCACCACGCGCGGATCGTCGGTGAGGCCGCCGGCCAGCCAGCCCGGGGCCAGCAGGAACAGCAGCATGAAGCACGACATGACCGCCACCGCGCACAGCAGCGTCGCGCCGGCCGCGCGCCGCGCGGCGACCGGGTCGCCGGCGCCGATCGCCCAGCCGACGCGCACCGTCGCCGCCATGCCGAGCCCCAGCGGCACCATGAAACTGAGCGACGCCAGCTGGATCGCCAGCTGGTGCCCGCACAGCCGCAGCCCTTCGGAGTCGCCGGCGCGCGCGTCGAGCTGGCCGATCAGCAGGGCGGTCGCCGCGAACACGCCCATCTCCATCGCGAATTGCCCGCCGATCGGCGCGCCCAGCCGCAGCAGCCGCAGCAGCGGCCGCAGCGCCACCGCGGCGGCGCGCACCGCCGGGTCGCGCAGCGCGCGCAGGTGGGGAAGCAGTATCCCGCGTCCCAGCGCGACGAGCGTCAGCAGCATGCACCAGCGGCACACGACCGTCGCCCACGCCGCGCCGGTCACGCCGAGCTCCGGGAGGCCCCATTGGCCGCCGATCAGCAGCCAGTCGAGCAGCACGTTCAGCGCGTTCGCCAGCGCGATGGCGATCACCTGCGCGGCGATGCGCGAGTGCGCCGACAAGACGCCGCGCAGCAGGCCGAACCACAGCATCGGCAGGATGCCCAGCGTGTTGAGCCGCGCGTACAGCGCCGCATCGCCGATCAGGTCGGGCGGCTGCCCGAGCCAGGTGAGCCACACGTGGGCCGGCAGCAGCAGCGCCGCCGCCGGCACCGTCAGCACCGCGCCCAGCGCCAGGCCGCGCAACAGCGCGCGCGTCACCGCCGGCCCGTCGCGCGCGCCGACCGCCTGCGCGATCAGCGGGTCGACCGCCGCGAGCACGCCGATGCAGAACACCATGGCGCCCCAGCACAGCACGTTGCCCAGCGACATCGCCGACAGCGCCGCCGCGTCGTAGTGCCCGAGGAACACCACGTCGACGAACCCCATCGCCATCATGCCGAGCTGCGCCAGCGCGATCGGCGCGCCCAAGTGCGCCAGCTTGCGGACCTCGTCGCCGAAGCCGGTGCTCGGGCGGAGGTCGGTGGCGGTGGCGTGGGGCTCCATCGGGCGGAGCGTTGTATCCGTTCGCCGCACTGTCAGGAACGGCGGCCTGCGGCCGGCGCGGCGGCGTGCGGTCAGGACACGCCGGCCAGCGCCTGCTGCGGCAGCAGCCGCTCGCAGAACGGACCCATCGGCTGCACCGCGAAGCGCCGCGTCAGCTGCGTCATCAGGTGTTCGATCACCGCCGACTTCTGCGCCCACGTCACGTTCATGCCGGGGAAGAAGTCGAGGTCCTGGTGCTCGCCGTTGCCGACGAAGTCGAGCGAGTGCAGCAGGTAGCTCGGCGGCACCGCGCGCAGCTTGCACAGCGACAGGCCGAGGCCGAGGTAGCGCCGCGCCAGCCAGCGCGACTTGCCGCTGAGCCACAGGATGTAGCTCAGGTGGAACGGCGACCGCAGCAGCGGGATCGTCGTGACCGGCAGGTCGAGGACGCCCGGCGCCGCCGCGTGCGGCCGCGCGCGCAGGTGGCCGAACACGTCCTTCCAGTGCCCGAACATCGCCGCGCGCTTCTTCTTCTCCTCGGCGGTCATGTCCGACTGGAAGAAGTAGTAGAGCCGCGCGATCGGGCCGAGGAACGTCGGCAGGAAGCTGCCGTCGTAGCGGAAGCCCGCCTCGGCCAGCACCTCGGGCGTGTGCGGGTTGCGCGCGAAGCCGGGCGCGCGGAACCCCGTCGGCCGCACGCCGAGCTTGTGCTCGATCAGGTCGGCGGCGCCGTGGATCTCGCGGCGGAGGTGGTCCTTGTCGAGCGTCGCGAACGTCGGCTCGTGCCAGTGCGAGTGGCAGCCGATCTCGTGGCCTTCCTCGACGAACGGCCGGATCGCGGCGACCTTGGCCTCGTCCTCGAGGTCGCGGGTGATGACGAACAGCGTGAACCGCACGCGGTGGCGGCGCAGCAGGTCGAGCAGCCGTTCGCAGACCCGCGGCACCACGGTGGCGGTCGTCTCCCAGCCCGGGCGCCCGGCGGCGCGCAGGTAGGTCCACGCGTCGTCGAGGTCGAGGCTGAGGGTGCAGGGCAGGCGGTCGGCGTGCCGGGCGGAGGTGTCGGGTGAGGCGGGCACCGGTGGGGGGATTATCGGTCGGCGGGCGGGGACGCGAGCGGCGAACCGGACGCGCTGCGGCGGCGAGGTGCAACAAGCAAACCCCCAGCCGGGCGACGGTGCGCCGTCGAACCCGGACAGTCGCCCGAAAGTACGGAATCGAGCCGGATTACGTTCGGCCGAGGCGGCGCGACCACCGGTCCGGGCCCGGTCGGGCCAGTTGCATGTTCGTCATCCGTTAGGTATCCAGCAGGGTCCGTCGCCACACCGGACCCGCCATGGACCGCCGCATCCTGCACCTCGACATCGACGCCTTCCTCGCCTCCGTCGAGCAGCTGCGCGACCCGGCGCTGCGCGGCCGACCGGTGGTGGTCGGCACCGGCGTGGTGGCGTCGCGGTCGTACGAGGCCAAGGCGCGCGGGGTGCAGACGGCGATGCCGCTGCACGAGGCGCTGCGCCGCTGCCCCGAGCTGGTGATCCGGGCCGGCGACGCGCGGCTCGCCGAGCGCTACCGGCAGGCGGTGGCCGAAGTGGTGCGCCGGTTCGCGCCGGTGGTCGAGGTGTGCTCGCTCGACGACATGTACGCCGACCTGACCGGCGTGCCGCTGCGCGTGCAGCAGGTGCTCGCCGACGCGACCCGGAGCGACGGCGAGCGTTCGCTGCAGCCGCTGTGCAGCGAGCTGCGCGCCGCGGTGCGCGCGGCGACCGGGCTGTCGGTGGCGCAGGGCATAGGCGCCACGCGCACGGTCGCGCGGCTGGCGACGACCAAGGCCAAACCGGGCGGCATCTGCGAGGTGCCGGCGGGGCAGGAGCTCGACTTCCTGGCCGACTTCGCCGTGCGCGACGTGCCGGGGGTCGGGCCGAAGACGGCGGCGCAGCTGCACGACTTCGGCATCCGCACCGTGCGCGAGCTGTGGGTGGTCGACCGCGAGCTGCTGAAGCGGACGTTCGGCGCCCGCGGCGAGGACCTGTACTGGCGCTGCCGCGGCCAGGACGACGCGCCGGTGCGCGACAGCCCGGTGCTGCAGAGCATCAGCCGTGAGACCTCGTTCGAGCCGGGGCTCGACGACGCGCTGCAGCAGCACGACGCCGTGCGGGCGATGCTGGGCTACCTGGTCGACCGCGCCGCGGCCGAGCTGCGTCGCCTGGCGCTGGCGTGCCGCACGGTCGCGGTGCGGGTGCGGCACACCGACGGGGCGACCGGCGAGACGCGCCGCACGCTGGCGGCGGCCACCGAGCGCACCGACCTGCTCGGCGCCGCGGCGCGCGAACTGCTCGACGGGCTGCTGCAGCGCCGCGTGCTGGTGCGTCTGGTCGGCGTGACGCTGCTGAGCCTGGCGCCGCCGCGCGCGCGGCAGGGGCTGCTGTTCGGCGCCCAGGACGAGCAGCGCGGCCGGCTGTTCGCCGCGGTCGACGCGGTGCGGCAGCGGCACGGCTTCGGCGCGGTGCTGCTCGGCGGCTCGGCGGCGCTGCTCGGCCAGGTGCCGCACGGCCGGCACGGCTTCCGGCTGCGGACGCCGTCGCTGACGAAGTGAAGTGGTGAGCGCGCGATGGGGCGGCGACCGGGCCGTGAGGTCGAGCGCCGCAACGGCTCCCTACTTGCCGGCGCGCTCGCGCTCCTGACCCGGCAGGTACCGCTGCGGGATCGGCCCCGCGTCGTGCTCCTGCTCCCACAGGATCTGCAGCACCCACCAGCGGTCCTGCTGCCGCACCAGCTGGATCGAGTTGATGCCGCGCAGGAACGGCTCGGCGTCGCCTGCGGCCTTGCGGCCCTCGTAGGTGCTGAACACGTGCGCGACGTCGCCGAACGCGTCGACGCGTCGCGCGATCTCCTGCTCGAAGAAGCCGTTCGTCTCGAGGAACGGCCCCGACGTGCGGATGTAGTCCTCGGGCGTCATCACGCGCGCGCGCATGCCGCCGTCGCGGCCCTTCTGCATCGGCACCAGCCGCGCGTCGGGGTGGAACAACGAGCGCATGCGGTCCCAGTCGCGCGCCTGGCCGGCGGGGCCGGAGATCACGTCGTAGAGCGCGGCCGTGATCGCCTCGATCGAGGCGGTGTCGGCGGGGTCGGCCTTCGGCGCCGCAGCGGGGGCCTTCGCCGGCTGCGGGTCCTGCGAGGTGGTCGGGAACGGCGCCAGGGTGTAGAGCACCGCGGCGGCCAGGGGAACGAGAGCGGTCGGGATCGCGCGCATGGCAGGGCTCTACGCGGGGCGGTGCGCGCGTGCGAGCCCGGTGTGCGTCACCACCAGATCGGCAGGGTGACCAGCTCGAGCGGCGACCACGCCACGTCCCAGGCGACGGTCAGCGGCGTGAGCAGGACGCGCCCCAGCGTCGACATCGACCCGGAGTATTCCTTCTCCATCAGCACCAGCACCGCGGGCTGGCGCAGGGCGCCGGGCGGCGGATCGGCGACCAGGGTGGCGCGACAGGCCAGCGCGAGTTCGAGGTGCTCGGTGAGATCGGGGCGGCTCACGCTCGCCAGCGTGAGCCGCCGCGCCGGCGCGTTCGCGCCCGTGGGCGCACGGCACAGGAAGCAGCGCAGCGTCGGTCCATCCGACGGGTCGGCGAGCACCCGCACCTCGAGCTGCTCGGTCGGGGTCGTGAGCGGGCGATCCGAGGTGAACCACCGCACCTTGTGCCGGTCCACGGGCTCCAGCAGCAGCCAGGCCGCATCGGGCGGGGGCGCCGTGCACCGGGCCGCGAGCTGCGCGGTCCACGGGCCGGTGGCGATCGCGAGCGGGAACGGCGCATCGTCGGCCTCGGCCCGCGCCAGCTCGGTCGCCAGCGACGCGCCCTCGCGGATCCGGTAGTCGGTCCACATCCAGCGCGTCACGCACGACGGCAGCGCGAACGTCACCACCAACAGGGCGACGGCGAGGCGCAACGCGGCGGCGGACCGGATGGCGTGGCTCGCGGCTCGACGGGCTGGGGTCATGGACGCTCCGGGGCGGCAACCATAGCCGCGGCGCGGGTCCGATCGGGTCCGCAGAGTGGCGGGGGACGCCCGGAACGATGGGGCAAGCATCGGCCATGCCACGGCTTACGGCTCATGCTTGGATGTTCGTGGTCCGTTAGGTATGCCATGGCGCGATGGTCCTGCTGCTCGCCCGCTCGCACTGGTCGCTGCTGACGGCGCCCGCGTCGGTGGCGGCGCTGTGCGAGGAGGCGGTGCTGCGCGGCCACGACCACCTGGCGCTGGTCGACGCCAACGGGCTGTACGGGCTGTGGCCGTTCGCGCAGCAGACCGCGCGGCTCGGGTTGCGCGGGATCTTCGGCTGCGAGGTGGTGCACCAGGGCCGCCGCGTGTTCGCGCTGGCGCAGGACGCGGCCGGCTACGCGTCCCTGTGCGAACTGCTCAGCGAGCGGCACCTGCGCGCGGACTTCGACCTGCCGCGCGCGCTGGCGCGGCTCGCGGACGGGCTGTGGTTCGTGTGCCGCGACCTCGACCTGCTGCCGCAGCTGGCGGTGCGGCTGCCGCGCGAGCGGCTGTTGGTGGCGCTCGGACCGCGCGGGTGCGAAGGGCCGACGGCTGCCACGACCGCGACCTCGGCGTCGCGCAAGGCGCCGGATCCCGAGCCGCTGCCGCCGCGCGGCCAGCTGCTGGCGGCGGCGCGCGACCTCGGGCTGCCGCTGTGCGCGGTGCACGACGTGTGGTTCCCGCGGCCCGAGGACCGCGGCGCGCACGTGCTGTTCCAGGCGGTGAAGTGGAACCGCTCGCTGCGGCAGCGCGCCGCGCCGGCAGCGGGCGCGGCCCCGCGCGCCGGCGACGGCGCGCCCGTCCTGCCCGGCATCGCGTCCGCGCCGTCGTGGATGCACCTGCCCGCGCGCGGCGAGCTGCACCACGGCCACGCCGACCACCCCGAGGCGATCGCCGCCGCCGAGCGGCTGCTGGCGGCGTGCTCGCTGACGTTCCCCGCGCAGTCGGCGCCGATCTTCCCGGAGTACCGAGTGCCCGACGGCCGCGCGCCGGCGCACTTCCTGCGCGAGTTGGCGATCGCGGGCATGGCGCAGCGGCGCTTCGACCCGTCGACCGATCCGCGACAGGCGCAGGCGCGGCTCGACCACGAGCTGCAGGTGATCGAGCGCATGGGGTTCGCGCCGTACTTCCTGGTGGTGCGCGAGATCACCGAGCTGGCGCGCGCGCGCGGCATCCCGTTCCTCGGCCGCGGCTCGGCGGCGGACAGCCTGGTCGCCTACGCGCTGGGCCTGACCGACGCCGACCCGATCCGCTACGGCCTGTTGTTCGAGCGCTTCCTGAACCCGGCGCGCAGCGACCTGCCGGACATCGACCTCGACTTCTGCTGGCGCCGGCGCGACGAGCTGCTGGCGGCGGTCTACGACCACTTCGGCCACGACCGCGTGGCGATGATCGCGACCTACAACACCTGCGGGCCGCGCGCGGCCTACGCCGAGGCGGCCAAGGCCGCCGGCGTGCCGCCGACCGAGGCGGCGCGGCGCAGCAAGCTGCTGCCGTGGCACGCGCGCCGGGAGCTGTCGCTGCAGGACGTCGTCGCCGGCACGCCGGGCTTCTACCGCGACGGCGTGCTGCCGCCGGCGGCCGAACGCGACGTCGTGCTGGCGGCCGAGTGCCTGCTGCAGGCGCCGCGGCACCTCGGCGTGCACCCGGGCGGCATCGTCGTGACGCCCGGGCCGGTCGCGCGGCACGCGCCGCTCGAGCGGTCGCAGAAGGGCGTCGTGGTCACCCAGTACGACAAGCGCTTCGTCGAGGCGCTCGGCCTGGTGAAGATCGACCTGCTCGGCAACCGCGCGCTGTCGATCGTCGACGACTGCGAGCGCATGCTGCGGGACCACGGCGTGCGGGTGCCGCCGGCGCACGAGGTGCCGGAGGACGAGCCGCGGACCGTGGCGCTGCTGCAGACCGGGCGCACGCTCGGCTGCTTCCAGGTCGAGTCGCCGGCGATGCGCACGCTGCTGCGGCAGCTGCGCGCGCCGAACATGGACCGCGTGATCCAGGCGGTCGCGCTGGTGCGGCCCGGGCCGGCGGCGGCGGGCATGAAGGACGCGTTCATCGCGCGGTCGCGCGGGCTCGAGCCGGTGACCGCGGCGCACCCGCTGCTGGCCGAGGTGTTCGCCGACACGTTCGGGATCATGCTGTACCAGGAGGACGTGATCCGCGCGGCGATGGCGGTCGCCGGCCTCGACGGCGCCGCCGGCGACTCGCTGCGGCGGCGGCTGTGCGCGCGCGACGGCGGCGGCCGCGGCGAGCTGGAGCCGTTCGTCGTGCAGGGGCTGCGCCGCGGCCTGCCGCGCGCGGCGATCGAGCAGATCTGGGCCGAGATGGCGCGGTTCAGCGCCTACTCGTTCTGCAAGGCGCACGCCGTGACCTACGGTCGGCTGGCGTTCCGCTGCGTCTATCTCAAGGCGCACTGGCCGGTCGCGTTCCTGTGCGCGATGCTCAACAACGACGCCGGCTACTTCGACAAGGGCGTCTACGTCGAGGAGGCCAAGCGGCTCGGCGCCACGTTCACGGCGCCGTGCGTGCAGCGTGGCGACGCGGCGTTCGCGCTGACCGCTCCCGACACCGTGCGCACCGGCCTCGGCGAGGTGCACGGCCTGACGCGCCGCACGCGCGACCAGATCGCGGCGGCGCGGCGCCTCGGCGGCCCGTTCCGCTCGTTCGACGACTTCCTGCAGCGCGTGCGGCCGCAGCGCGACGAGGCCGAGCACCTGATCCGCGTCGGCGCGTGCGACGCCTTCGGCACGGCCAGACCCGAGTTGCTGTGGCGCCTGCAGGTGGCGCTGACGCCGCGCGCGCAGGCGCAGCGCGCGCGGGCCAACGCGCCCGGCGCGCTGCTGCCGGACGCGCTGCAGCCGGCCAGTGTGCCGTTCCCGGCGCTGCCCGAGTACCCGGCGGCCGAGCGCACGCAGCACGAGCTCGAGCTGCTCGGTTACGCGCTCGGCGCGCACCCCGTCGACGTCCTGTGGCAGCAGGCGCGCTTCACGCAGGACGGCGTCGTGCCGTGCGGTCGCGTCGACGAGTGCGCCGGCCGCACCGTCCGCATCCGCGGCTGGCTCGTCGCCTGGCGCCAGCACCGCACCGAGAACGGCGAGCCGATGGCGTTCGCGACCATCGAGGACGGCACCGGCATCGTCGAGACGACGCTGTTCCCGCGCGTGTTCCAGCAGTGCGGCGGCGTGTTCCAGGGGCGCGGGCCGTACCTGGTGCGCGGCGTCGTCGAAGAACGTTTGGGCGGCGTGGGGGTGCGCGTGCAGACCGCGGCGCCGAGCTGACGGCGGCGTCGAAGCGCCGATGCCAACGGGGTCACGGGCGTCAGGGGCGGGGGCGCCGCGACCCGTTCGCGCGCGCCGCGCGCCGGTGTCCACCTGCGCGACACGTGTTCGAGGGGTGGACAGACGGCAATGAACTCGCTAATGACTGTCCCCGGCGGCAAACCGATGTTTGTCGCCGCGACTTCCCCTCACCGAAGTCCCCAGGAGGCATACGTGTCACGCCCGTTCCATGTCTGCAGCGTGGCGATCGCTGCAATTGTGCTCGGCGCCCATGCGCGCGCCCAGCTGCTCGGCCACTCGGCCAACTCCGAACACAACTTTCCGACCTACTACGTCGACACGGCCGGCAACACGGTCGCGCACTGCATCGACTGGACGGACCCGGGGTGCGGACACCTGCCCGGCGAGGATCCGGCGTTCGGGCGGCCGCTCGACGTCGCCAACGGCGTGTTCTGGGTGGAGTCGTTCTACTGGTTCTGTCTCGCCGAGGTGCCGGTGCCGGGCGGCGAGCTCGACATCGTGTTCGCGCTCGAGGGCGTGTTCGGCAACGCGGCCGAGGCGATCGTCGACGGCGACCAGACGGTGTTCAGCCGCATCCGCTTCCGCATGGACACGGCGAGCCCCGGCACCTACACGATCCTGCATCCGTTCGGCGAGAACACGTTCACCAACGTCGGGGTCGGCCGGCGCGCGATCAACTACACCGAGGACTGCCTGCACACCGAGGTCAACGGCGTGATCGTGCCGTCGTGCGGCGAGGGGGTCGGCAACTGGTTCTCGACCGGCCTGCGCGACGGCATCTCGCGCATCGACAGGTTCCTGTACTGGGATCCGAACGAGCTGCCGCTGGCGCCGCCCGGCTACTACGGCGACCCGAACGTGCCGCACGGCATCGCCGGCGCCTCGAACGGGCGCAACTCGGTGATCGTCCAGGGCCCGAACGTCGGCGGCTTCGGCGTCCACCAGCTCGAGATCACGCAGTTCACGATCATGGGCAAGCGCGGCCCGTCGGCGACGCTGCTGTCGTCGCCGCGCGGCATCGACGCCGGCGTCGGCGGCTCGCAGACGCTGCAGCTCGACGCCGGTCCCGGCAGCGCCGACCACTTCTACTTCCTGGTGTCGAGCCTGGTGAACACGGGCCCGGACATCGTGCTGCCGAACGGGCTGCGGATCCCGCTCGCGCTGCAGGACATCTACGTGTTCGGCCTGCAGAGCGAGCCGGCGCCGTTCGCGGTGAACTACGCCGGCTTCCTGGACGCGAACGGGCAGGCGACGGCGACGCTGAACATCCCGCGCTTCCCGGAGCTGGCCGGGCTGGAGCTCTACCAGTCGTTCCTGTCGGGCCCGCCCGGCGACTTCGACCACGCCAGCAACAACGTGACGCTGTCGCTGCGGTAGCGCGCGACGAGCATGGGCGGCCCATGCTCGTCGTTCTGTGCGTTGCCCCCGCCGGGCAACGTGGAGTTGCCGAGCGAGGCAATGCTGCATGGACATTCAGAATGGAGCATCGGGTGAGGCCGATCGATGAGCTGGCCCGGTGCAGACGGTCTGACCGAGGCGATCATCGGCGCAGCCATCGCGGTGCACCGTGAGCTTGGCCCAGGGCTCCTTGAATCCGCGTACGAGGCCTGCCTCACGTTCGAATTGGAGGCGAGAGGCCTCGGGGTCGAGAGGCAGCGCGACCTCCCGGTGGTGTACAAGGGCGTTCGGATCGACTGCGGCTACCGCATCGACCTGCTGGTTGCGGACGAGGTGCTGGTCGAGCTCAAGACCGTCGGTCAGCTCCGGGAGGTCCACGAGGCCCAGGTTCTGTCCTACCTCAAGCTCTCAGGCTGCCGGGTCGCACTGCTGATCAGTTTCAACGTCCCGGTACTGCACGAGGGCATTCGCCGCTTCGTCCGCTGACCGCGCCGCGCGACCCGCGATGCGCAAAAGGCTGCTCGCGGATCTCGCGGATGCGTAGCGTGTCGGTTGCCTTCTGCCTTCTGCTCCGTGTTCTCTGTGTCCTCTGTGGTTTGTCCTCTGGGGTACTCCCAGAAGAAAACCACAGAGAGCACAGAGAACACAGAGCAGAAAGCACGCCGACAACCTTGCCCTCACGCCGTTCCACGGGAGCGGAGGGCCCAAGAAGGGGCCGGATCAGTACTGGACCGCGGTCTTCCACGCCGCCTCGCCGCCGACCACGGGCAGGTGCAGCGCGCAGCCGGCGAGGTCGAGCGTCAGCTCGGTGCCGGGCTTCGGCCACAGGGTGAAGTCGCGGTCGCTCGCGAACACCATCAGGCCGATGCGGGCGCCCTTCGGGATCACCTGGTCGTCGGGTTCGAGGTCGAACGCGACGTCGACGAACTCGCCGGGCACCAGCGGCTTGCTCTCGGTCAGCGACTCGCGGTTCTGCGGATCGGCCCAGCCGCGCGTGATCAGGTTGTCGTTGGTGGGGGCGCCAGGCTCCCACGGCAGTGACACCACCCAGACCGACAGGTTGGTGGCCGGCTTGCTGGAGGCGAGCCGCAGCGTGACGCGGGCCGTGCCGGACAGATGCACCGGCGCGTCGAGCGCGGGCGTCGCGTACAGCAGCCGGTGCTCGTCCTGCGCCTTCTGCACCAGGTCGGCGCCGAACAGACGCGCGTCGTCGACGAGCTTCTCGGGCACCGCGGCCTGCGTCGCGCCGCCGGCGGCGATCGGGCCGAGGCCGCCGATCGACGAGCCGCCGGCCTGCGGGTGCAGCGTCACCGGCGCGCTGTCCGGGTGCGGCCAGTCCGGGTACGGCGTCGGGTTCTCGTTGCGCTCGCCGTCGCGCACGATCCAGGCGCGCGGATCGTCCTCGACGCCGTTCTCGACGCCGTAGAGGTAGCGCGTGAACCACCGGTTCATCAGCGTCGGCGTCGGGTCGCCGCCGTGCTCGCCCTGGTGCAGGTAGATCATGTGCGGCACGCCCATCTGCTTGAGCGCCTGGTAGACGCGCGTGCTGTGGGACGGCATCACGTTCCAGTCGTTGAGGCCGTGCGCGATCAGCGTCGCCGCCTTGTACTCCTGCATGTGCGCCACGTAGTCGCGGCCCTGCCAGAACGCGTTCCAGTCGCCGGTCGCGCGGTCCTGGTTGGCCTGCAGCACGTCGCGCCGGATCGCCTCGTTGCAGTGGTCGCGCCGGTCCGGGTCGCCGCTGTTGATGAAGTCGTACAGCACGTCGACGTCCTCGCCCATGTAGCCGCCCGGGTGCCGGACCAGGCCGTTGCTGCGGTAGTAGTGGTAGTACGACGTGTTGGGCGCGACCGGGATCACGCACTCGAGGCCCGGAACGCCGGTGGTCGCCGCGGCGATCGGCAGCGTGCCGTTGTACGACGTGCCGGTCATGCCGACCTTGCCGGTGCACCAGGCGGCGACGACCGGGTCGCCGCCCTCGGCGGCGGTGAACGCCTTCGCCCGGCCGTTGAGCCAGTCGATCACCGCCTTCGGCGCCAGCGCCTCGTTGTCGCCGCCGATCGTCGGGCAGCCCTGCGACTGGCCGGTGCCCGGCGACTCGCTGTGCACCACCGCGAAGCCGCGTGGCACCCACGTCGTCACCAGCGAGTTGGAGATGCCGCCGCGGCGCTTCACGGTCCGGACCGGCGGCATCGGCGTGCGCTTCGGCGGCTCGGCGCCGAGCTCCTGGTGCGGGTCCCAGAAGTACTTCGAGTCGGTCGAGCCGATGCCGGCGAAGTACGGGCTGGTCTCGTAGATCACCGGCACCTTCAGGCCCTCGGTGTCGGTCTGGCCCGGGCGCGTGACGTCCACGTGCAGGCGGTCGTTGTGCCCGTCGCCGTCGCTGTCGAACGGCGCCTCGACCCACAGCTCCTCGCGGATCCAGTCGCGGCGGTTCTGGAACTCGGGCACGACCTGCGCCTCACCGTCGCGGAACACGGGGGCGGCCTTGGTGGCGGTCGCGCCCTGCGCCGTGGCGGGGGCCTGGACGAGGGCTGCGGCGAGCGCGGCGGCGACGGGGACCAGGGCGAGGAGTCGGGTCATGGGGTCGATACGGAATGGGGTGCGGTGCAGCGAGTGCGGCGATGGTAGCGGGGAGCGGGGCAGGGTTGCTCGCGCCCCCCGGCGGATCGCTGGTGGCGACGCTCCGCCGCGGGGCGGACTCGGGGGCGCCGAGCGCGGTCTGTCCTGGTCGTGACGGTCCTCGCACCGGTCCGGCTACCCTGGCGGGTGTCGCCAGGAGGAGCCGTCCGCTCGGCCGGGCAAGGCACCCGGCGGGCGGGACCCCTTAGCTTTGCAAGGCAAAGTCGATACGCTGTCGCCATGACCGCCACTCCCGCGCCGCCCGTCGGCTCCCGCTTCCGCGCGCTCGTCCGCGTCGTCGACGACGCCCTGCGCGGCTCCTACTCGAGTGACGACCAGCTCGCCGCCGGCGAGGTCCGCGTGCCCGTGCCGCGGATGCTCCTGCTCGCCGCGCTGCTGGGGGCGGTCTACGGCGTCTGCGTCGCGACCTTCGGCCTGCGCGCCGGCGGCGGCGCGGCGTGGGCGCAGCTGCTCCAGGCGGCGTGGAAGCTGCCGGCGGTGTTCCTGTTGACGGTGGCGGTGACGCTGCCGTCGCTGTGCGTGTTCGGCGCGTTGCTGCGGCTGCCGCTCGGGCTGAAGGCGATCGTGCGCCTGCTGCTGCTGGCGATCTTCGTGCAGCTGGCGGTGCTCGCGAGCCTGGGGCCGGTGTTCGTGTTCTTCGCCGCCAGCACCCCGAGCTACGACTTCCTGCTGCTGCTGCACGTGGCGATCTCGACGGTCGGCGGGTTCATCGGGTTGTCGGGCCTGTTCCGGTCGGTCCAGGTGATGCTGCGCGGCCGGGACCCGGTGCATCTGGCGTCCGGGCGCCGGCTGTTCCTGTTCTGGTGCATGCTGTTCGCGCTGGTCGGCGCGCAGATGGGCTGGCTGTTGCGGCCGTTCCTCACCGCGGCCGCCGTGCCGGGCCTGCCCGAGACCACCAGCTTCTTCGACGCGGTATGGACGTCCGTGGGTCGCATCTTCGGGCGCGGCTGATCGCCGCGCGCAGCTGGGGCGCCGCCGAGCGGATCCTCGCCGCCGAACGCGTGCCCGTGTCCTGGTGCGCCGCGGCCGTGGCGCTGGGCGGCGCCCTGCACGGCGCGGCGCTCGGCGCCACGTCGGGCGCGTGGGCGATGGCGTTGTTCTCGGCGCTGAAGGTCCCGCTGCTGCTGGCCATCTCCAGCGGCGTCACGCTGCCGAGCTTCTTCGTGCTGCACTGCGCGCTCGGTCTGCGCGGCGACTTCGCGCGCGCCTGCCACGGGTTGTTCGCGGCGCAGGCGACCACGGCGCTGGTGCTGGGGGCCACCGCGCCGCTGGTGACGTTCGCCGACGCGAGCATCGCCGATCCCTACCTGCTGACCGTCGCCGACGGTGCCCTGTTCCTGCTCGGCGTGCTGGCCGGGCAGGTCGTGCTGCGCCGGTGCTACCGGCCGCTGCTGGCGCGCGATCCGAGGCACCGGATCACGCTGCTGAGCTGGGCGGTGCTGTACGCGTTCTTCGCCGTGCAGCTGGCGTGGGTGCTGCGGCCGTTCCTCGGCACCGAGGGCTACCCGGTCGAGTTCCTGCGCGACAACGCGTTCGAGCAGAATGCCTACGTCGTGCTGCTGGAGCACGTGGCGCGGGTCTTTGGTCGCTGAGGCATAAGGCGTCAGCGCGTCGCGTCGCCAGGTGCAGCTCGGCGGTGTAGCGCAGCGTCACGGTGCCGGCGCCGTCCGCGAACCGCGCGTGCAGCGCGTCGAGACGTCGCAGCAGCTCGTCGTGCACCGGCCCGTCCTTGGGCACGTACGACGCGCTGAGGGCGCGGCCCAACAGGCCGGCGCGGTCGAGGCACTGCTCGCCGGGAACCCGCACCGTGTCGACCGGCGCGAACGCCGGGCACGCGGCCAGCAGCTGCGGATCGAACCGGAACGCCTCTGCCGGCGCCTCGCCGGCGAGCTGGCGCAGCTCCTGGCCGTAGGCGGCGGTGCACGGGTCGCGGTCGTCGCGCCGGTTCCACAAGAGCGCGAGTCGGCCGCCGGGGCGCAGCACGCGCGCGAACTCGGCGACCGCGACCGGCGTCGCGAACCAGTGGAAGGCCTGCGCGCAGAGCACGACGTCGACCGACTGGTCGTCCAGGCCGGTGCGCTCGGCGGAGCCGTCCTGCCACGCGACGCGCCGGTGCGGCGCGGCCGCCGCGCGCATCGCCGCGTTGGGCTCGACGGCGACGACCTCCACGCCGCGCGCAGCATCCGCGTCGGCGAGCCAGCGCGCGCCGATGCCGGTGCCGGCGCCCACGTCGGCGGCCCGGACCGGGGACTCCAGCCCGCGCAGCAGCGCGTCGCGCAGCGTGTCCGGGTAGCCGGGGCGGCTCTGCGCATAGTCGGTGGCGCGATCGCTGAAGCGTCGGGTCGGATCGTCGGCCGGAGACGAGGTCATGGCGTCAGCGTAGGTCGCGCCGCGGCGGCTGTCGCCGGGCGAACCGGGGCGGTGGTCGCGGCGACTCGCGCTTGCACGTCGCGGCGCAGCTCCCATGATCGGGGCACTCCGACTCCGAGGCTTCATGCACCCGATCCTGCTGTTCGCCGTTCTCCTCCCGCTCGTGCTCTGCGGCTGCGCCATGACCGGCGGCAAGGCGCACGACATCCAGACCAAGGAGCTGACCTACACCGCCGGCGGCGCCAGGTGCACCGGCTTCGTCGCCTGGGACGCCGCCATCGAGGGCAAGCGCCCCGGCGTGCTGGTGGTGCACGAGTGGTGGGGCCACAACGACTACGTTCGGCGCCGCGCGCGCATGCTGGCCGAGCTGGGCTACACCGCGCTGGCGCTCGACATGTACGGCGACGGCAAGCAGGCGTCGCACCCGCAGGACGCGCAGAAGTTCATGAACGAGGTGCTGCAGAACATGGAGGCCGGCAAGGCGCGGTTCGTCGCCGCCCGCCAGCAGCTCGAGCAGCAGCCGACGACCGACAAGGACCACATCGCCGCGATCGGCTACTGCTTCGGCGGCGCGGTGGTGCTGGCGATGGCGCGCAGCGGCATGGACCTCGACGCGGTCGCGAGCTTCCACGGCAACCTCGCGACCAACTCGCCCGCGCAGAAGGGGCAGGTGAAGGCGCGCGTGCTGGTGTGCCACGGCGCCGACGACCAGTTCATCCCGCCGGAGCAGGTCGCCGCCTTCCAGAAGGAGATGGCGGCGGCCGGCGTCGACCTCGAGTTCCACGCCTACCCCGGCGCGGTGCACGGCTTCACGGCCAAGGAGGCCACCGAGAAGGGCAAGCAGTTCAACCTGCCGCTGGCCTACGACGCGGACGCCGATCGGCAGTCGTGGGACGAGCTGAAGGACTTCCTGCGCGCGAGCTTCCGGTAGCGCTCAGCCGGCGCGCGGGCGCCGGTAGGCCCGGTGCAGCAGCCAGTAGCCGACCGCCGCGAGCGCCGACAGCGCCGTGCAGCCGTACCACAGCGCGTCGGCGCCGAGCCGTTCGTAGACCATGCCGCCGAGCGCCGGCGCCAGCACGAAGGCGAACGAGAACGACGCGCCGTGGAGACCGAGGTACTGGCCGCGCAGCCGCCGCGGCGCGCGGTCGCTGACGAAGCTGCTGAGCAGCGAGAACGACAGCATCTCGCCGACCGTCAGCAGCAGCAGGTGGGCCAGCACGCCGCCGAGCCCCCAGCCGACCGGCACCAGCAGCGGGAACGACAGCGCGATCAGCAGCGTGCCGAGCGCGACGATCGGCAGCCGCGCGCGGCCGCTCAGCGCGCGCACCAGCGGCATCTCCACCAGCACGATCAGCGCCGGGTTGATCGCCAGCAGCCAGCCGATCTCGCCCTCGTCGAAGCCGAACACGGCGGCCAGGTAGCGGGTCTCGGTGCTGAAGTACTGCATGAACGCCAGGAACGTCGTGACGGTGACGCCGATCAGCAGCAGGAACCTGCCGTCGCGCCACGCCGAGGTCGCCGCGTGGGCGCCGGCCGGTGCGTCGACCGGCGCCGGCCCGGTGCGCTCGGGGCCGTGGTCGCGGCCGAGCATGCGCGGCACGAACAGCCACAGCACGACGCCGGCCAGCGCGCAGGTGCCGCCGTCGGCGACGAACAGCCAGCGGAAGTCGATCTCGGCGAGCTGGCCGCCGACCGTCGGGCCGATCGCCCAGCCGGCGTTGACGGCGACACGGTTCAGGGTCAGCGCGGTGGCCCCGAGCTCCGGCGGCACGCTGCCGAGCACCGCGGCCATGTTGCCGGGGCGGAACGAGTCGTTGATCAGTCCGAGCACGAAGATGCCGACGCCGAGCATCCACACGGTCGCGAACTGTGTCATCAGCAGCATCCACAGCGCCGCGCCGAACAGCGTCACCAGCTGCACACGCACCGGCCCCAGGCGGTCGCACAGCCAGCCGCCGACGATGTTGCCGAAGATCGAGCCGACGCCGTACAGCGCCACCAGGTAGCCGGCGTCCTCGACGTTCATGCCGAAGCGCTTGCCGAGGTACAGGCTCAGGAACGGCAGCACCATCGACCCGGCGCGGTTGACGAACGCCGCCAGGCAGATCAGCCAGGTGGTGGCCGGCAGGCCGCCGTAGGTCCGGGTCACCAGGTTCCGCAGCACGCCGAGCATCGGGGCGCAGACGATGCCGCCGCTGCGCGGTGGCGTCCAGCTACTGGACGTCGGCGAACCGCCAGCCGTTCACCGACTCCTCGGTCGGCTCACCCGGCGACAGCGCCGCGCGCACCAGCGCGATCGGGATCGAGTTCTGCTGCAGCACCGCGTCGTGGAACGCGCGCTCGGTCATCGCGCCGCCGCCGACCAGCTCGCCGTGCAGCGCCCGCAGCTGCAGGCCGCCGAGCATGTAGGCCGCCTGGTACAGCGGGCCGTAGTCGCCGCCGACCGAGCGCCGCACCTCGGCGGCGGCGGCGGCCGGCTCGTGGCCGACCTTCTGGATCAGGTAGTCGACGCACTCGGGCGCGGTCCAGTTGCCGAGGTGGAAGTTCAGCGAGAACACGATGCGCGCGCAGCGGTGCTTGCGCCAGTAGAGCATGCCGATGCGGTCCTGGGGCGACTGCGCCAGCCCCAGATCGTAGAGCCGCATCTCCCAGTACAGCGCCCAGCCCTCGATCCAGAACGGCGTCGAGAACATCCGCCGCCAGGTGCGGTGCCGCGCGGTCGTGTACTGCTGCAGCCAGTGACCCGGGATCAGCTCGTGGTGCACCGTCGCGCGGCAGAAGTGCTCGTTGTTGCTGCGCAGGCTCTGCAGCTTGAGGTCGTGCTCCATCGCGTCGGTGGGGAACGACACCTGGATGGTCTCGCCGCCGAGGAAGAACGGGTTCACGCGCTGCGCCGCCGGCGACATCATCGACATCCGCCAGCACTCGCGCGCCAGCTCCGGGATCGTGATCAGGTCGCGCTCGTCGAGGAACGCGACCGCCTCGTCGGCGAGCCGGCGGATCAGCTGCGGCTGCTCGCCGGGCGCCACGTGCCCCTGCTTGGTGCGTTCGAGCGCCGCGTGCCAGGAGTCGCAGCCGAGCTCGGCGGCGTACTTCGCGGCCTCGCGTTCGCACCACGCGAACTCGCGCTCGGCGATCGCCACCAGCTCCTGCGGCGTGTACGGGATGCGCTCGGCGCGCAGCGAGCGCAGCAGCGCAGTCTCGCCGATCGGGTCGCCGACCAGGGTCGCGTCGCCGGTGCGGCCGTCGACCAGCCGCTGCCGCACGGCGCCCAACCAGCGCTGCTGCGCCTCGTCGTAGGCGCGCCACGGGGCGCGCGCCCACCACGAGAACATCGGGTCGTAGCCGTCGTGGAACTCGAACCAGGCGCGCGCCGCGCGGTGCAGGTCCTCGCCCAGGGCGACGGCCCGGCGCGCCGCCGGCAGCGGCACGTCGTCGAACGCGCCGGCGTCCAGGCGTTCGTGTGCGGCCGCGAGCGTGGCCGCCAGGGTCGCCAGCTCGGCGGCCGCGGCCTCGGGGTCGACCGGCTCCATCCGACGGCGGGCCTCGCAACGCGCGACCAGCGGCCCCGCATGCGGCAGCAGCGGCAGCGCCTGCTCGCGCTGCGCCCGCTCGCGCTCGAGGTCGGTCAGGCGCTGCTCGACGTCGCCGCGCAGCAGCCAAAGATCGACCAGCGCGTCGCGGCCGAACCCCTCGGTCGGCATCGCGGCGAACCGCTGGCGGCGCGCCTCGAGGTAGCTGCGGAACCGATCGGCGCACTCGCCGGACAGCGGCACGTCGTAGCGCCGCTCGAGGTCGCGCAGGTCGGCGGCGTAGCCCGTGACCTCCTCGCGCAGGTCCGGGACCTGCACCGGGACCGGAGTCTGCGCCGCGGCGCCGGCGGTCAGCGCGACGAGCAGGAACGGCAGCGCGGCGGGGGATCGCATGGCGCGATGCTGCCGCGCGGGCGGCCGGGATGCCAGCTGCGGCTGGCCCGCCGTCTGCGGGCATCGGCGGCGCCGCGCGCCCTTGCGCCGCGGCCGCCGTTGCTGTTCGCTCGCGCCGCATGCTGCCGCGCCCCTCGGGCATCGTCGTCCTGCTGACCGACTTCGGCTCCCGCGACCCGTACGTCGGGCTGATGAAGGGCATGGCGCTGCGCGCGTACCCGAAGGCGCAGATCGTCGACCTGACGCACGACGTCGAGCCGCAGGACGTGGCGCTGGGCGCATTCTTCCTGCGTGTGGCGGCCGGTCGCTTCCCCGGCGGCACGGTGTTCGTCGGCGTGGTCGACCCGGGCGTCGGCACCGAGCGGCGGGCGCTGTGCGCGCTGGCGCACGACAGCTACTGGCTGGCGCCCGACAACGGCGTGCTGAGCGAGGTGCTCGACGGGGCCCAGCCGGGGATCCAGCCGGGGATCCAGCCTGGGGGCCACCCGCAAGAGGTCCGTCAGCTCGACCTCCAGCACCTGCGGCTGTCGCCGGCGTCGCGCACGTTCCACGGCCGCGACGTGTTCGCGCCGGTGGCCGGCGCGCTGGCGGGGGCGCGGTTCGGCTTCTCGTCGGTCGGCCCGCGCTGTCTCGACCCGGTGCGCGGCAAGCCGCTGACGACGGGGACGCCGCGGGTGGTGCACGTGGACTCGTTCGGCAACCTGGTCACCAACGTCCCGGCGACCGCGATCGCCACGGTGCGTTCGGTGCGGATCGGCGACCGGTCGATGCCGGTGCGCGGCACCTACGCCGACGCCGCGCCGGGCGCCTTGGTGTGCCTGATCAACTCGTACGACCTGCTGGAGATCGCCGAGAACCAGGGCAGCGCCGCCGCGACCCTGGGCTGCGGCCGCGGCGCCGCGGTGGTGCTGGAGTCCTGAGTCCGGCTATGGTGGTGCGCCGATGAGCACCGACTCCAAGACGATCCGCCTGGTCGGCGTGCCGATGGACCTCGGCGCCGGGCGCCGAGGCGTCGACATGGGCCCGTCGGCGATCCGCATCGCCGGCGTGACGAGCGAGCTGCGGCGGTTGGGCTACTCGGTCGAGGACGACGGCGACGTCGGCGTGCCGGCGCCCGAATCGCGCGATCCCGGCAAGCCGAACGCGCGCTACCTCGAGCCGATCTACCACGTCTGCAACCGCCTGCGCCTGCGGGTGCGGCGCACGCTGGAGGACGGCAGGGTGCCGCTGGTGATGGGCGGCGACCACAGCATCGCGATCGGCACCGTGTCGGGCGTCGCCGAGTTCTTCCGCGCGCGCGAGCAGCAGGTCGGGCTGATCTGGGTCGACGCGCACGCCGACATGAACACGCCGGACGTGTCGCCGTCGGGCAACATCCACGGCATGCCGCTGGCGACGCTGGTCGGCCTCGGCCACCCGCTGCTGGTCGAGATGGGCGGCTTCTGGCCCAAGGTCGACAAGCGCCACGTGTGCCTGATCGGCATCCGCGACATCGACGAGCACGAGCGCCGCATCGTCAAGCAGTCGGGCATCCACGCCTACACGATGCGCGACCTCGACGAACGCGGCATGCGCGCCGTGATGCAGGAGGCGATCGGCTTCGCCAGCGACGGCACGGCGGGCTTCCACGTGTCGTTCGACCTCGACGGCATGGACCCGCGCGACGTGCCCGGCACCGGCACGCCGGTCAAGGGCGGCATCAGCTGGCGCGAGGCCAACCTGCTGATGGAGATGGTGGCCGACTCGGGCCGCATGACGAGCCTCGAGGTCACCGAGTTGAACCCGATCCTCGACGTCAAGAACCAGAGCGGCGAGGTCGCCGTCGACGTCATCCTGTCCGCGTTCGGCAAGCGGATCCTCTGAGGCGCCGCACCCGGACGCGTCGCATCGGCGCCCGGGCCGGCTCGGGAGCCGGGGCTACTCGCCCCCGTCGCCGCTGTCGGCGCCGGCCTCGCGTTCGCGTTCGCGACGCGGGCCGCGCGAGCCGCCGCCGTCCTCGCGGCGCATCTGGTTCTTGCGCACGACGGACTGCACGATCGCGTCGGTCTCGTGGAACACGATCTGCGTCGCCGCGGCCTGCTCGAGCTCGACCGGGTCGGCGGCGCTCCACAGCACGCGCTGCTTCATGCGCATGACGTAGTTGTTCCACTCGGCGGGGGTCTCGGCCATCCACAGGAAGTCCTGCATGGTCTTCTTGAGGTTGGGCGGGTACGGCGTGAAGTTCATCCGGCGGAACGGGATCAGGCCGAGGCGCCCGAGCGGCACGCGGAACATGCCGCGCAGCGGGTCGGTCAGCAGCGCCTCGTCGACCAGGATGCGCATGCCCTGGAAGCCGCTGCGCAGCGCGGCGAGCGCGCGCATCAGCCCGGGGGTCGCCGTCGTCCGGCGGATCCCGGCGAGGTCGTCGTCGGGCGCGGTGTGGCGCACGGCGTCGTCCTCGGTGGGCGTGACCGCGCCGCGGATCCACAGGCGCAGGTCGTCGGAGCTGCGCGGGTCGAGCCAGGCGCGGCGGAAGATCCGGCGCGCGAGCGCCAGCGCGCTCTCCACCGACGGGCACACGAGTCCGCACCAGTCGGCCTCGATGTCGCCGCGCAGCTCCGCCGACACGTCGAGCGTGGCGGCCGTGTCGAGCACCAGGTCGGCGAAGTCGTCGAACAGGGCCGCGGCCGCGCCTGGGCCGCCCTGTCGGTAGCGCGAGTCGGAGCCCAGCAGGTCGAGTGTGAGCAGAACAGGCATGAGGCTGGGGTGCGAGGCGACGTGGAGGAGGCGGGGTCGGGGGATAAGGGTCTCGTCGCCGTGAGGTACCAGCATGGCGACCGGGGCACCCGGGTCAAGCGAGGTGCACTCGCCCGCCCCTACGCACCGATGGGCCCGAACGGCCCGGTTTCGATGGCATCGTGGTGAGTTCGTTGCGCTCGGACGGCGGTCCTCAGGGAGAGCCCGCAGGCGCGCGATCGGCTCGAGCCCGGATTCCGGACTGCGCTGCGCCCACGTGTCAGGATTGGCATCGCGCGTCGACGCAGCCAATGGTCGATGCCACGGGCGCTCCGCGTGTCGAGTCAGCGGGCGTCGACGATTCGAACTACGGGGTAGTGGTCGGCCGTGCGGTCCTCGAGGAAGTTCCAGCTCGACAGCGAGTCCTCGCTCTGCGGTTCGAGCAGCTGTGCGGCGAGCCGCGCCAGTCTCTGGTTCGCCGCAATCCACAGGGCGCCGGCGGGCAGGTCGATTTCTTCGGGCGGCGCATACCGGCCGACCAGGATCAGCTCCTGGTGGCCCTGGAACGGTCGCTTGGGCTTGCGCCGCGCCTCGACCGCGAAGCGCTCGGCGCGCACGCGCCGCGGCTCGCTCACGCGCTCGAAGACGACGCCGTGGCGCGTCAGCAGCTGCACGACTTCGTCGGGCGGATCGGGCAGTGCCCACGCCGTCGGCAGTGCCAGCTGACGGCGACTGGTGAACCGGCGGAACACCGGCATGACCTCCGGGATCGCGACGTCCTTGCGCGCGAAGCGCGGGCCGCGGTCGCCGTCGAGCTCGATGCGGTCGCATTCGCCGACCAGCACGGCCATCGACTCCGGCGGGGCGAACACGGTGTCGAAGCCGAAGTAGCACGGCGCGTCGGGCTGTGCCAACCGCCGGTCGGCGGCCGCGCAGGTCGCCAGCACCTCGTCGCGGCGCGCGGTGGCGCGGCCCAGGACGCCGAGCACGAACGCCCGCGTGGCCGCGATCCGCGTCGCGAAGTCGCAGTAGCTGTAGGCCTCGCTGAGCACGCCGATGCGGTTCCGCAGGCCGAAGTAGTTGACGCCGTAGCGGGCGCGGTGGTCGTAGCTCCACCAGCCGCGCACGTCGTCCTTGGACTCCGGCGCGCCGCCGCCGTCCCAGTCGCGGGTCTCGAAGTTGCCGTAGTCGAAGGTACGATACGCCGGCGTCGCCGTCTGCAGCGCCGCGGTGACCTCGTCGAGCAGCGCGCGCGACAGCGTCGCCACGGCCGGGTCGACGTTGGTGGACAGCGGCGGCGCGTAGGTCAGGTGGTAGCCGTGCATCGACCCGTTGGTCGTGTGCAGGTCCAGGAACAGGTGCGGGTCGAGGCGCTCGAACAGGCCCAGCAGCGCGCGGGTCTCCTCGGCCTCGGCCTTGACGAAGTCGCGGTTGAGGTCGAGGCCGATGCCGTTGTGGCGCTCGCCGCAGAGATCGGGCCCGTTCTGGCGCGGCCGGTTGGTGAGCGCGGTCGCCTCGTTGCCGTCCACGTTGTAGATCGGCACGAAGTAGAGCACCGCAGCGCGCAGCAGGTCCTCGTGGTCGCCGGCGGCGAGCTCGCGTGCGATCTGCTGCACGGCCTCCTTCCCTTCGCACTCGCCGGCGTGGATCGATGCGATGACCAGGGCGCGCAGCGCGGTCGCCTCGTCGGTGTCCGGCAACGCGGCGCGTACCAGCTGCAGGTCGCGACCGCCGTGGCTGTGGCCACAGACGCTGACCTGCAGGCGGTCGCCGTGCGGCAGGTCGGCGAGCGCGGTCAGGAACGCGGCGACCTCGGCGGCCGACGACGTGCGCTCGAAGGCCGATGCCTCGGCGGCGGTTGCCGGACGTGGCAGCTCCTGGGCGGCGGCGAGCGGCGCGAGCAGCGAGGCGAGGAACGTCGGCGCGAGCGGGCGGAGCATGCCGCAGTCCTACGGGTCGCCACCCGTCGACCGCCAGCCGAAAGTCGCTGCCCCGGCTCCGGCGGCTCGACCTAGCGGACCCAGAGTTGCGCCCAGTGCTCGACGTCGTCGTGCAGTCGCTCGATGCGATGGCCCTCGAGCCGCAGTCGGTACAGCCCGCGGTCGCCGGCGGTGAACAGCGCGAACCGACCGTCGGGCGTCCAGGCGACGTCGTAGACCGTGGTGCCCAGCGGCACGACGGTGAGCTCGCCATCGAGCGGCACCAGCACCAGCGCATCCTCGGCCGGTCTGGCGTTCTTGCCGTGGGCGCGGCGCGCGACGGTGCGCGTCAGCAGGATCGCGCCCGAGTCCGGGCGCCACCGCAGCGGCTGGCCGCGCGGCAGCTCGCCGCACAGGACGCGGGTCGGCCCCGGCTCGCCGCCGGCCATCGACACGAGGCACAGCTCGCTGTCGCACTCGAACGCCAGCCAACGGCCGTCGGGCGACCAGGTGATCGCGTGGATCTCGCCGGTGCGCGGGCTGACGACGCGCGGCGCCGAGCCCGCGTCGTCGCCGAGTTCGCGCAGCTCGACTTGGCTCCGGCGCTCGACGTGGATCGTGTCGTGGCCTTCCACGATCTCCTGGCTGCGCTCCGTCGCGAACGCCAGCCAGCGACCGTCGGGGCTGAACGCCGGATACGCGGCGAATGCGCCCTCGGCCGTCAGCCGCTGCGGCTCGGCGGCGCGGTGGGCGTCGCGGTCGATCGCCACCAGCCACAGCGCGCCGGTGCCGACGGTGCGCTCGTCGGTGCCGATCGCGAGGTGGCTGCCGTCGGGTGCCCACACCGGCGCGCCCCAGCCGGGGATCGGCGCCACGATCGTCGCCGACCGATCGGGGGTGCCCAAGCGCAGGGCGTCGTGCAGCACGTAGGCGTAGGTGGCGCCGTCCGCGCTGAGGCCGATCGTCGCCGGGATGTTCTCGCCCGGCTGGTTGAAGCGGCGGACGTCCTGGCCGTTGCCGTCGCAGACGAACAGGCCGTCTTCGTGCTCGAAGATCACGCGCACGGTCGCGAGCTCCTCGAGGTCTTCGGCGGGCGTTGCCGTGGCGACGCCGTGTGGGGGCGGGGTGGGCTCCTGGGCCTGGAGCAGGGGAGAAGGCGACAGCGAGAGCAGCAGGACGGCGAGGCGGGTGCGGGACATGGCGGGCGGCGAATGCGACGGTCAGCGGTCGGTTCCCGGCGCCAGCATTGCGGCGGCGTCCGCGGCGGTGACGAACACGACCCGGCCGCACGGCGTCAGGATGCAGCCGCAGCACCGGATCGCGGCCATCGTTCGCAGCGTGCGTCGCAGCATGATCTCCTCGCGCAGAGCCTACCCGGTGGCCTACGCTGCGGGCGATGAACCCCGCCGACAACCTGAAGGGTCTGCACCACATCGGCGTCGCCGTGACCTCGATCGACGAGGCGCTGCCGCGCTGGACCGGCATGGGCCTGCGCCTCGCGTCCCGGGACGAGGTGCCGACCGAGCAGGTCAAGGTCGCCGTCCTGATGGCCGGCGCCACCCGCGTCGAACTGCTCGAGCCCACGTCCGAGGACTCGCCGATCGCGAAGTTCCTGGCGAAGCGAGGGCCCGGCGTGCACCACCTGGCGTTCCAGGTCGGCGACTGCCAGCTGCAGATCGACGCGCTGTCGGGTGCCGGCGCGCAGCTGCTCGATCGGGCCCCGCGCAAGGGCGCGCACGACTGCAAGGTCGCGTTCCTGCACCCCAAGCAGCTGCTCGGCGTGCTGGCCGAGCTGGTCGAGGACCCGCACGCCGCGCGCTGAGCGCCACCGGTCGCGGGCGGCCGACGTTTGTTGGTGCCGGAGGGCGGCCGTGGCTACGCTGCCCCGCCACATGAGCGACGCCATGCAGAAGCTGCAGGAGCTGCGCGAGCGGTCCGTGCAGGGCGGCGGCCCCGACCGCATCGAGGCCCAGCACCAGAAGGGCAAGCTGACCGCGCGCGAGCGCATCGAGCTGCTGGTCGACCCCGGCACCTTCACCGAGATCGACCGGTTCGTCGTGCACCGCTGCCGGGACTTCGGCATGGACGCCGAGAAGAACCAGATCCTCGGCGACGGCGTGGTCACCGGCAGCGCGCGGATCGACGGCCGACCGGTGTACCTGTACTCGCAGGACTTCACCGTGTTCGGCGGCAGCTTGTCGGAGACGCACGCCGCCAAGATCTGCAAGATCATGGACCTGGCCGTCAAGATGGGCGTGCCGGTCGTGGGCCTCAACGACAGCGGCGGCGCGCGCATCCAGGAGGGCGTGGTGTCGCTGGGCGGCTACGCCGACATCTTCCTGCGCAACACGCTGGCCAGCGGCGTGGTGCCGCAGATCAGCGCGATCATGGGGCCGTGCGCCGGTGGCGCGGTGTACTCGCCGTCGATCACCGACTTCATCCTGATGGTGGAGGGCACCAGCTTCCTGCACATCACCGGGCCCGACGTGGTCAAGACGGTGACGCACGAGGACACCACCAGCGAGGAGCTCGGCGGCGCGCGCGTGCACAGCGAGGTGTCCGGTGTGGCGCACTTCACGGCGCCGGACGACGCCACCTGCCTGATGCAGGTGCGCGAGCTGATCAGCTACCTGCCGCTCAACAACGGCGACGACCCGCCGTTCCGCGCGACGCAGGACGACCCCAACCGCATGGACGAGGCGCTCGACACGATCGTGCCGGCGTCCAGCGACCAGCCGTACGACATGCGGCAGGTGGTGAAGAAGGTCGTCGACGACGGCCGGTTCTTCGAGGTGCACGCGCGCTACGCCAAGAACATGATCGTCGGCTTCGCGCGGCTCGGCGGCCGCGTCGTCGGCATCGTCGGCAACCAGCCGAACCACCTGGCCGGCGTGCTCGACATCAAGGGCTCGATCAAGGGCGCGCGCTTCATCCGCTTCTGCGACGCGTTCAACGTGCCGCTGATCACCTTCGAGGACGTGCCGGGGTTCCTGCCCGGCAAGGACCAGGAGTGGGGCGGGATCATCACCCACGGCGCCAAGCTGCTGTACGCGTACTGCGAGGCGACCGTGCCGAAGATCACGGTCATCACGCGCAAGGCCTACGGCGGCGCCTACGACGTGATGAACAGCAAGCACATCCGCGCCGACCTGAACCTCGCGTGGCCCAACGCCGAGATCGCCGTGATGGGCGCCGAGGGCGCCGCGAAGATCGTGTTCCGCCGCGAGATCCAGGCCGCCAAGGACCCCAAGGCCGAGGAGCAGCGGCTGGTCGCGGAGTACAAGCAGAAGTTCAACAATCCGTACATGGCGGCGGCGCGGGGCTACGTGGACGACGTGATCGAGCCGCGGCGGACGCGGCCGATGCTGATCCAGGCGCTCGAGCTGCTGGCGAGCAAGCGCGACGGCAATCCGCCGCGGAAGCACGGGAACATCCCGCTGTAGCGACCTCGCTCGAGTGGCGGGGCTTCTACCGCCCAGGCGCGCGCAGCGCGCCGGTGCCCAGCGGCGCGCAGCGCAGCGGTGCCCAGGCGCGCATAGCGCGCCGGTGCCCGTGCCCAGGCCGCGCGCAGCGCGGCCGGTGCCCGCCCGCGCGAAGCGCGGGCTGGTGCGAAGGTAGGGGGCGAGCAATGCGACCCAGCGCGCGCATCGCGCGGCGGTGGAAATCGCGACCGTTCCCTTCCGCCGTGGCATTCTGCGAGTCGTCGTGACCACCCCGCCCCCGTACCCCGCCCCGATCCAGGCGCTGCTGCGCGACAGCGAACACGTCCGGCGGCTCGCGCTCCGGCTGTGCGCCGATGCGCACGGCGCGGACGACGCGGTGCAGGACACGTGGCTGGCGGCGCTGCGCTCGCCGCCGCGAGGGCTCACGGCGGCGCCGGGTGGGTGGCTGCGGACGCTGCTGCGCAACAGCGTCCGGCAGGCGGCGCGGGCCGGGCGCCGGCGCCGGGCGCGCGAGCTGGCCGTGGGGTCGCGGACCGACGCGGCGGCGCCGCCGACCGACGAACTGGTCGCGCGCGCGGAGCTGCACCGTCGGCTGTGCGAGCTGGTCGTGGCACTGCCCGAACCGCAGCGCGGACTCGTGCTGGCGCACTACTTCGAGGGAGAGGACACCGCGGCGCTGGCGGCGCGACACGGGCTGACGACCGACGCCGTGCGCGCCCACCTGCGGCGCGCCCGCAGTGCGCTGCGTCGTGAGCTCGAGCGCGAACCTCGTTCGCGCCGCACGCTCCTCGGGCTCGCCGTCGGCGCGCCGGGGCTGCCGGTCGCGACCGGCCTCGCGGCTGCGGTGGTCACCGGACTCGGCATGAAGACGATCCTGCTCGGTGCCGCGGCTTTGCTGGCGGTGATGTTCGGTTCCTGGCTCGCGCTCGGCGGGCGACCCGTTGAGATCGTGCCGTCCGCGGCGGTCGGCGACCCCGCGGTCGCCGTCGGTCCCGGTCCGACCACGCCGCCCGCTCCGGCTCGGCAGCCGGACAGCGAACGCGCGCGGGTCGGCGCGGTCGACGCGCGGCCGGACCTCGCCGCGGTGCCCTTGTCGATCGAGCTGCGCGGGTTGCACCCGGCCGCGCCGTGGACCGAACGGCTGCACGTGAAGCTCGAGGGCCGCGACGATGCCGCCGATCGGTGGCTGGAGCACGACCTGGCCGAGATCCCCGGTGTCGACGGGTCGCTGCGCCTGCTGCTGCCGCCGTGGGTCGGGCAGCACCTGCGCGAGCTGCGCGTCCACGCGGACGCGCCGGACTATCTGCCGATCGACCTGCGCCGCGACGGCCCCCTGCCGGAGTCCGGCGCGCTCGCCGTCGAGGTCCAGGTCGTCGCGGTGCTGCGCGGCCGCGTGGTCGACGGGCGCGGCGAGCCGGTGCCGGCGGCGCAGGTCGCGGCCTATCGCGCCGCCGAAGGGCGACCGCAGGACGGTGCGCTGGCGATGACGACCAGCGCGGCCGACGGCACCTACGTGCTGCAGGTGCCTCCTGCGACCCCGGTGGTCCTCGTCGCTGCGGCGATGCAGGAGGCGTCGCTGAGCGGCAACCGGCTGGTGGGTCGGCACGGAGCGATCACCGTGGTCGACGTGTTCCGCGCGGACCTGCTGCCGGCGACGACGGCGACGCGCGGGTGGATCGGTCGCGCGGTGGAGGTGGCCGACCTCGTGCTGCCGGCGGCCGTCGCGGTGGTCGGCACGCTGCGCTGGCAGGACGGGCGGCCGGTCGCCGGCGCGCGGATTGAGACCATTCCGTGGGCGGCGAACTCCACGCTGCGGTTCGGGGGCTCGGCGCTCGAAGAGGTCCAGGCGGGTGTCCTCGTGCCGTTGGCGGACACCGTGACCGACGAGCGCGGTGCGTTCCTCGTACCGGGACGAGCCGCGACGGCCATCGCCTGCAAGGTGCGGGAGATCGAAGGGCACCTGCTCGACGGCGACCTCTGGGGGAAGGTCGTCGCCCCCGGTCGGATCGACCTCGTCGTCCCTGCGCCGGTCCGCCTGCGCGCGATGGTCGGCGGCGCGGTCGCCGAGGGCGCCGAGTACCGCGTCGACTGGCAGCGCCGGCGGGGGGGTGCTGCCGGCGAGGTGTTGCTCGTCGTAGGGCCCCGCCACCCCGACCGGGAGCCCCTGGTCGCCAGCGCCGAGCTGGGCACCCTGCGTTCGCCGCCGGTGCCGATCGACTCGTCGATGGCCGGCACCGTCGTCGAACTCCCGCTGGTCGCGGCGCTCGCCCGGGTCGAGATCGAGTTCGAAGGACCGATCCCGGTGCGCAATGCCCGGTTCGATCTCCTGCGACGGGTCGACGGCCTCCGCGCGGACTGGCCGCTGCAACGCGACGACCGCGACGGGCCGTTCGCGTTCTGGTGCGAGCCCGGGCGCTACGATCTGTCGGTGCGGCACTCGGTCGGCGAGCGCAACGGCAAGTTCCTCATGGAGCATCGACAGGAGATCGATGTGCCGGACGGCGGCCTCGCGCTGCGGATCCCGGCGCGGTTCGGCGGCCGCGTCGCGGCGACCATCGTGGCCGCCGACGGTCGGATCCCGACGGGACGGTGTCGGATCCTGGGATCGAACGGGCCGGTCACCGGCTGGCGCGGGCTGAACCAGCACGGGCGGCTCGGGCCGGAGGAGCTGCTGCCGCCCGGAGACTACGTGCTGGAAGCCGACCTCGGCGCCGACGGAGTCCACCGCGCGGCGGTGTCCGTGGCGGCGCGCGAGATCACCGACATCGTCCTGCGGGTGCCGTGAGGACGGTGCCGGATCGCGCGGGGGCGGTGCCCGCGCGACGGCGCGCCGTGGGGGTCGACTCAGAGCTCGATCGTGCGCCCCTCGCGCGCCGCGCGGTCGGCGGCCAGCACGATGCGCAGCGAGTCGACCGCGGCGTCGAGGTGTTCGGTCAGGTCCTCCTCGCCGCGGATCGCGCGCAGCAGGAACTCCTGCTCGCGCCGGCACAGGCCGTCGTGGTCGGGCTCGTCGTGGGTGTCGATCCACTCGTCGGGCCGCGCGAAGGCGCCGTCCGGGTTGCGCGCGGCGCGGTGGACGCGCAGCGAGTTCGTCTTCGTGTGCGAGTCGATGTCCGCGGACCCGCTGCCGCGCTCGCCCCAACGCCCGGTGGAGTCGCGCTCGGTGATCGACACGCACCCTTCGGGGCCGACGACGTCCTTCACGAAGTAGGCGACCTCGCTCATCATCGGGCCCCAGCCGGCCTCGTACCAGCCGACCGAGCCGCAGGCGAAGGTGACCTGCAGCTGGCCGTAGTTGCAGCGGCCGGGCGGCAGCTCGTCCGACAGGCGCGCCTGGATCGCGCTGACGCGCACGGGCCGGCTCTGCGTCATCTGGCACATCACGTCGACGTAGTGGACGCCGCAGTCGACGATCGGCGACATCGACTCCATCAGCGCCCTGTGGGTCTGCCACTCGGCGCCCTTGCTCTGCTGGTTGAGGTTCATGCGCATGACCAGCGGCTTGCCGAGGCGCTGCGCCTCCTGCACGAAGCGCTGCCACGCCGGGTGCACGCGCAGGATGTAGCCGACCACGAGCGCGCGGCGCTGCCGCCGCGACAGGTCGACGAGCGCCTGCGCCTGCTCGACGGTCTCCGCCAGCGGCTTCTCGCAGAACACGTGCGCGCCCTGCTCGAGCGCGTGGGAGGCGATCGCCGCGTGCGTGTCGGGGAACGTGTTGACCGACACGACATCGGGCCGCAGCGCGGCGATCGCGGCGTGCGCGTCGGCGAACGTGGCGACGCCGCCGAGCTCCCGGCTCAGCGCCTCGCGCGACGCCGGGCCGCGGCTGACGAGGCCGCAGAGCTCGAAGCCCTCGAGGTCGCGGTAGGCGCGGGCATGCGAGCGGCCCATGGAGCCGCAGCCGACGACGAGGACGCGCAGCGCTGTCATGGCGCCGTTCTACGCGTCGGTGCGGTCGGCGCCAGGGGTCGTGCGCAGCAGCAGGTAGCCGACGATGCCGCAGACGACCGAGGCGCCGAGCACGGCGACCTTGGCCGCCGTGAACGACGGGCCGCGGTCGGGGAACGCGAGGCCGTTGACGAACAGCGACATGGTGAAGCCGATGCCGGACAGCCAGGCGGCGCCGTGCACGTGGCGCCAGGTGGTGCTGGCCGGCAGCGGCGAGCCGAGCCACCGCACGGCCAGCCAGCACGCCAGCATGACGCCGACGGGCTTGCCGACGCAGAGGCCGACGAACACGCCCTGCGCGGCCGGCGCCGCGGCGTCGAAGCCGTCGGCGAAGCCCACGCCGGCGTTGGCGAGCGCGAACAGGGGCACGATCAGGTGCGACACCAGCGGCGACAGGCCGTGCTCCATGCGCTGCAGCGGCGCCTGCACCGCGGTCGCGTGCATCTGCAGCTCGCGCACCATGCGCAGCTGGGTCGGGTTCGTCAGCGGCGTCCGGTCGGCGGCGTGGTCGAAGCCGTCGAGCAGCTGCCGCGCGCGCGCCGAGAACAGCTGTTCGTCGAGCTCGCGGCGGGCCGGCACCGTCATCGCGAGCGCGACGCCGGCGATGGTGGCGTGGACGCCGGACTTCAGGAACAGCAGCCACAGCAGCAGGCCGAGCACGGTGTACGGCCAGGTCTTGCGCACGCCGCAGCGGTTGGCGCCGTAGGACACCGCCAGGATGCCGAGGCCGGCCAGCAGGAACTGCCACTCGATCTGCTCGGTGTAGAAGATCGCGATCACCAGCACCGCGCCGAGGTCGTCGACGATCGCCAGCGACGCCAGGAACACCTTCAGGCCGGTGGGCACCCGGCGGCCGAGCAGCACCAGCACGCCGAGGGCGAAGGCGATGTCGGTGGCCATCGGGATGCCCCAACCCGCGGCGGCGCCGTCGCCGCGCCACCCCGCGACCGCGGCGTAGAGCCCGGCGGGCACCAGCATGCCGCCCAGCGCGGCGGCGATCGGCAGTGCCGCCTTGCGCGCCGACTGCAGCTCGCCGTCGAGCATCTCGTGCTTGATCTCGAGGCCGACGAAGAAGAAGAACACCACCATCAGCCCGTCGTTGATCCAGTGCTGCACGGGCTTCTCGAGGATCCAGTCGCCGAGCTGCAGGCGCAGGTGGGTCTCCCAGACCTCGCGCCAGGCGGCCGCCATCGGCAGGTTGGCGAGGGTGATCGACACGGCGGCGGCGAACACCAGCAGCAGGCCGGGGAACATCTCGGAGCGCAGCAGGCGCGCGAGCGGGGACGGCGGCGGAGCGAGCGGCAGCAGGTCGGGCGTCGGGTTCTGGTGCATCTGCGGGGCGGCATGATCGCCGGTTGGGGCATCCGCTTCCATCGCTTCCGGCGGCGATCGGCGGGCCGCGCGCAGGGCGCGACCGACCGTGGAGGGCGGCCGCGTGGCCGGGCATGATCGCGGACATGGCCCTTCGAGACCCGATCCTGGCCGAGCTGGACCGCGAGCTGGCGACGACGCGCGCGGTGCTCGCCGCGGTGCCCGCGGCCCGCGCCGACTTCCGACCGCACCCCAAGTCGTGGAGCGCCGGCGAACTCGCCACGCACGTCGTCAACCTGCTCCGTTGGCTGGAGCTGACGCTCACCACGCGCCGGTTCGACCTGGCGCCGCCCGACGCGCCGGCGCCGAAGTCGCCGCCGTTCACGACGATGGCGGAGACGCTGCGGCGCTTCGACGCCGAGGCACCGGCGGCCCGCGGCGCGCTGGCGATCGCCTCCGACGCGGACCTGGAGCTGTCGTGGACGCTGCAGCACGGCGGCCGGACGCTGACGACGATGCCGCGGCTGGCCTGCCTGCGGACCTTCGTGCTGAACCACCTGATCCACCATCGCGGCCAGCTGACCGTCTACCTGCGGCTGCTCGACGCCGCGGTCCCGGAGGTCTACGGCCCGACGGCGGACTCGGCCGCGCCCGGCGGCTGAGCGGCGACCGCCGGGCCGCCGGGCCGGTGGATCATCCACAGGTTGCGCACGTAGATGAACCAGCCGGTGGCCTGGCCCAGCACGCCGATCGGCTCCTTGCGCCACACGAAGTACACCAGCAGCATCGTCGCGCCGACCAGGCTCATCCACCAGAACGCCGGCGGCACCACCGAGCGGCCGCTGCGCTCGCTGACCAGCCACTGCACCAGCATCCGGCCCGTGAACAGCACCTGGCCGAGCAGTCCGAGCAGCACCCAGGCGAAGCCGGCCGGCGACGACACGTTCAGCAGCACCTCCCAGAAGCCGCGCGCGCGCTGGTCGTCGTAGACCCGGCGCGCGAACTGCTCGGGGCTCAGGAGCTCGTCGACGCCGCCGTCGAGCGTGATCCGGTAGAGCAGCGCTCCGTCCGCCGATTCCTGCAGCCAGACCCGGTCCTCGGCGCCCTCGAGCTGCACCTTGAGGTCGACGGCGCCGGTCGGGCGGTCCTGGCCGTCGAACGCGACCACGCCGATCCAGACCAGGATCGCCAGAAGCAGCAGCAGCTCGAACAGGACCAGCGTGCGGCGCGCCATGGGTGCGACGCGCCACGTTACGGCATCGCGCGCCGGCGCCGCCAACGGAACGTGGATCGTTCCCTTGCACTCGGGTGCGGCCGTCGCGATGAAAGGAGGCCCAATGCTCCAGCGGCTGCTCGGCAAACGGACCTCGATCTACCTGCTGTCGGCGGTGGTCGGCGTCGTCGCCGGACTCGGCGCGATCGGCTTCGAGTACCTGAGCGGCTGGATCGTCGAGCTGACGCTGGTCGGCGGCGCCGGCTACCGCCCGGTGGGCCCGCGCGGCGAGCTGCACCTGTTCGAGCACGAGCCGACCCGCACCCTGGTGCCGTGGATGCTGGTGCTGGCGCCCGCGATCGGCGGCCTGCTCAGCGGGCTGATCTGCCACCTGTGGGCGCCCGAGGCGACCGGCCACGGCACCGACGCGGCGATCGACGGCTACCACCAGAAGGGCGGGCGGATCCGCGGCCGGGTGCCGTTCGTCAAGGCGATCACCAGCGCGATCACGCTCGGCACCGGCGGCAGCGGCGGCCGCGAGGGCCCGATCGCGCAGATCGGCGCCGGCTTCGGCTCGCTGCTCGGGCAGAAGCTCCAGCTCAGCGAGGCGCGCTGCCGCACGCTGCTGGCCGCCGGCATGGCCGCCGGTGTCGGCGCGATCTTCCGCGCGCCGTTCGCGGGAGCCCTGTTCGCCAGCGAGATCCTGTACCGCGAGGCGGAGATCGAGTCCGAGGTGCTGATGCCGGCGTTCGTGTCGTCGACGGTGTCGTACTGCGTGTTCTGCGGCTGGCTGGGCGAGTTCGGCTCGCTGTTCCAGCTCGGTCCGGGCTTCCGGTTCCACGACCTGCAGGAGCTGCTGCCGTACACCATGCTGGCGCTGCTGCTGCTGCCGCTGATCGCGTTCTACACGCGGTTCTTCTACGGCAGCGAGCGCTGGTTCAAGAAGGTGCCCGGGCCGCGGCCGCTGGTCGCCGCGCTCGGCGGGCTCCTGTGCGGCGCGATCGCGCTGGCCCTGTGGGCCGCCACCGGCGAGGACCTGTCGCTGTCGGTGCTCAGCTACGGCTACGGCATCCTGCAGGAGACCCTCGACGGCAACGTGACCGGCTGGAACGGCGCGCGCCTGCTGCTGCTGGTCGCGGTGCTGAAGGTGGTGACCACCTCGTGCACGATCGCGTCGGGCGGCAGCGGCGGCGTGTTCGGCCCCAGCATGGTGATCGGCGGCGGCCTCGGCGGTGCCGTCGGCATCGCCTGCTACCAGTGGGGCCTGGTCGAGAACCCGGGCAGCCTGGTCATCGTCGGCATGTGCGGCTTCTTCGCCGGCGCCGCCAAGACGCCGATCTCCACCATCGTCATGGTGACCGAGATGACCGGCTCGTACAAGCTGCTGCTGCCGGCGATGTGGGTGTGCGGGATCACCTTCCTGCTGAGCCACCGCTGGGCGCTGTACCAGAAGCAGGTCGCGCACCGCGCGATGTCGCCGGCGCACCGCGGCGAGTACCAGGTGGCGCTGCTCGAGAAGATGACCGTCGAGGACGTCTACGAGCCGACCGAGGTCGAGATGGTCCCGTCCGACACGCCGTTGCGCGACATCCTGCAGCTGTTCGTGACCAGCCGCGAGGACTACTTCCCGGTCGCCGACCGGAGCGGCAAGTTCGTCGGCATCTTCTCGGCCCGCGACGTGCGCCAGTTCACCTACGACCAGGAGCTGTACCGCCTGGCGATCGCCGCCGACGTGATGTCGAGCCCGCCGATCACGGTGACGCCCGACGACGACCTGCACATGGCGCTCGAGAAGTTCGACCAGACGCGCCTCGACGAGCTGCCGATCGTCGACGCGCGCGATCCGAACCGGATCCTCGGCCGGCTGCAGCGCCGCGAGATCGGCCGCGCCTACACGCAGAAGCTGAAGGCGCTGAAGAAGCTGCAGGACGAGGCCGATGCGGCGCGAATGCACTGAACCGCATCGGTCCGCGGGCGCCGGGTGACGGGGGCACCGGCCGGGGTGGGGTCGTCGGTGGGGGACCAGGCCGTACCCCGGAGGAACGGGGAGACGGGGGAAGCCGTTGCGGGGAGCCGCCCGGGCGGCAATGCGGCCATGCGATCGGACGGCGGCTGCGGCGCGTCTCCGACGACCGCGGGACGAGGGGAATCTGCTGTGCGGTTCGGCCGGCTGCGCCGCTGCTCGGGGCATGCACTTCCCGTCTCGCCTCGGCGCCCTCGCCGTGATCTCGTCCCTCGGCGCATTCGTGTCGGGCGCGGCCGCCCAGGTCTGCGCCGTTCGCAACAGCTACCGCATCGCCAACTCCCACTCGGGCGCGAGCTCGGAGCTCAACGTGTTCACGCCGTGGGTCACCGCGGCGCCGCTGAGCACGCCCGGGTTCAACGACAATCCGGGCGCCGCGTGCTGGTCGCACGGCTCGTGCACGCCGGTCGCCGACTACGGCTACCTGCGGGTGTCCGGGGCCGGCGCGGCGCAGAACTGCGCGACGGGCGGCGTGTTCCTGTACCTGGACCAGGGCCCGCAGGCGAGCTTCCGCGACATGCTGACCGCGGTGTCGAGCACGCTGCCGCACGACACGCCGGTGCAGGTCCGGATCACGTTGACCGTTGCCGGCCACGCCACGCTGATCGACAGCAATCCGGCGGTGTCCGCGGGCGCGGTCCTGAGCGCCGGCTCGCTGGTGCTCTCGGTGCCGTCCGCGACGGGCACGCGGACCGGCATCGTCGACACCTACGTGGGCTCCTCGACCCAGGTCGTCTGCGACCTGTCGACGGCGGTCTACGCCTACGGCCTCCTGGGCCTCGGCATCCCGCCCCGTCAGAGCTCGTACTCGGTCGACCTCACCGCGCGCGTCTCGATCGAGGTGCTCACGCCGGGCGTCTCCTTGACGTCGTGCTCCGGCTACGGCTACCCGACCACCGCCGCCGAGGTGCTGCCGGTCGGCGGCGGCTGCGGCGCCGGCTCGCCGCAGCTGACCGCCACGCTGCCCCTGCTCGGCCGCAGTCAGGACTACACCCTGGCGGGTGCCGCCCCGGGCCTGCCGGTGCTCCTCGGGATCGCCATCGGCGGCGCCGTCGGCGCCGTGTTCGGGCCGTGCGTCGTGACCGCGGACCCGACCGGCCTCACGCTGCTCGGCGCGGGCACCACCGACGCATCGGGCGGGTCGACCTTCGGCCTGCCGGTGCCGGGCACACCGAGCCTGGTCGGCGTCGTGTTCACGGCGCAGGAGCTGGTGCTGACGAACGGCGGTCCGCTGCTCGGGCTCGGCCTGCTCAGCACCGGCGTCCAGTCGACGGTCGGCAGTTGACCGCGGGCGGGGTCGCGTTGCGCGCCGAGGGGGCGCCGCGTCCAATGCCGGCATGCCGAGGGACGTCCCCGAGCTGTTGCGCCGCTGGCACGCCGGCGACCAGGACGCGCTGGGCGAGCTCGTCGAGGTGTGCCTGCCGTGGCTGCGGCAGCACGTCGATCAGCGGCTCGGCGCGTTCCTGCGCGGCCGCGGCGACGCCGACGACTACCTGCAGGATGCGCTGCTGGACTTCCTGCGCGACGGCCCGCGGTTCCAGGTGCGGGACGAGCGCCAGTTCCGCGGCCTGTTGGTGCGGGTCATCGAGAACACCCTGCGCGACAGGAACGACTGGTTCCGGGCCCGGCGTCGCAACCTCGGCGCGGGCGACGCGGCGCTGCCCGACGGCAGCGTGCTCGACCTGCACGCGGGGCTCGTGCGCAGCAGCACCCCGAGCCGGGGCGCCGTGCGCGAGGAGGGGCGGGCGTGGGTGCGGCTCGCGCTCGAGCTGCTCGACCCGGAGGACCGGAAGGTGATCCTCGGCCGCGACTACGAGCAGCGGCCGTTCGAGGACCTCGGGCGCGAGCTCGGCCTGTCGGCGGGCGCCGCGCGCATGCGCTGGACCCGCGCCGTCGGCCGGCTGGCGCAGACGATGCTGGAGCTGCGGCAGGGCCGGATCGACGACGGAGCGCAACCGTGACCGACGGGGCAGCCGACGCGTCGGGGTCGCGGCTCGAGCGGGCGCTGGCGCTGTGGTTGGAGTTCGAAGAGGCAGGGGCACGCGACCCGGAGCGGTTGCTGGCCGCGCATCCGGACCTGCACGAGGAGCTGCAGGCGATGCTCGGCGCAGACGACGACGACGCGGCGCCGGACGGCGAGGTGCTGGGCGACTTCCGGCTCGTGCGCGAGCTGGGCCGCGGCGGCATGGGCATCGTCCACGAGGCATGGCAGCGTTCGCTCGACCGGCGCGTCGCGCTCAAACTGCTGTCGCCGGCGCTGTCGGCGGACCCGGCCGCGGTCGCGCGCTTCCGGCGCGAGGCCGCCGCGGTCGCGCGGTTGCGCCACCCGGGCATCGTCGAGGTGTACGGGCTCCACGGCGACGGCCAACGGCACTGGTTCGCGATGGGCCTGATCGACGGCGAACCGCTGTGGCGCTGCGCCGCGCGCTTTCGCGACCCGGCCGCCGCGGTGGTCCTGGTGTGCCAGGTCGCCGAGGCGCTGCAGCACGCGCACGCGCACGGCATCGTCCATCGCGACGTCAAGCCCGGCAACGTGCTGGTGCGCGCCGACGGCGCCGCGGTGCTGACCGACTTCGGCCTCGCACACGACGCCGAGCTGCCCGGCGTGACCACCGAGGGCAGCTTCCTCGGCACGATCGACTACGCGTCGCCCGAGCAGCTGCAGGGGCTGCCGGTCGACGCGCGCACCGACCTGTGGTCGCTCGGCATCGTGCTGTGGGAGCTGCTCGCCGGCCGGCGGCCGTTCGCGCGCGAGGGCGCCGCGGCGACCATGAAGGCCATCCTTACCGACGAGCCGCCGCCGCTGCGGCGGGCGTGTGCCGCGGTGACGCCGGACCTGGTCGCGATCGTCGGGCGCGCGCTGCAGAAGGACCCGGCGCGGCGCTACCCGAGCGCGGCGGCGCTGCTCGCCGACCTGCGGGCGTGGCAGTCGGGCGGAGTCGTCTCGGTGCGCGCGCCCGGCGTCGTCGAACGGCTGCTGCGCTGGACGCGCCGCGAGCCGTGGCGGGCGACCGCGGTCGCCGTGGTGCTCACGGCGCTGCCGGTGACGGCTGGACTGGTGGTGTACCTGGGCGCGAACGCGCGGCGCATCGAGGCCGCGCGGCTTGCCGAGGACGACACGCGTCGGGAGGAGCTGTTGGCCACCGTCTGGCAGCGATCGATGGACGGTGACGCGGCGGGGATGCTGGCGGCGCTCGAGGCGATGCCGGCCGGCGGCGACGAACGGGAGGCGGCGATCTGGCGGGCGTTGGCCTTGCACGACGAACGGCGGACGGGGGCGGCACTCGCCGCGCTCGGGAGCTGGCGGGACCCGGTCGCGGACTTCGTGCGCGGGCACCTCGACGGCGACGCTCCGGACGCGCTCGCGGTGCCGACGGCGGCGCTCACGGCGTTCGACTGCTTCCTGCTGGCGGCGTCCGTCGCGCGCGAGTCCAGGGCCGGTCCGCTGGCGGGCACGCGCGCGCGACGGGCCTACGAGCTCGCGACACTGGCGGTGACGCTGTCGCCGCGGCCGCGGCTCAGCCACCTCCTGGTCTGGGCCGACACCGCGCTGCGGACCAGGGACGCCGCCGCCATGTCCGCCGCCGCGAACGCGCTGCTGCGCCACTTTCCCGACGACCGGCTGGCGCTCGACGAGGGCGCGATGCTGCTGCAGGACATCGATCCGGAGCGGTCGCTCGAGCTGCTGGCGCGCGCCTGGACCGGCCGCGAGGACGCGCGCTACCACAACAACCGCGGCGCCCGCCTGCTGCAGCTGCGGCGGTTCCAGGAGGCCGAGGCCGCGCTGCGGATCGCCACGGCGCAGCGCCCGGACTACGGGCTCGCGTGGCTGAACCTGGGCACCGCGCTGCGCCGCCTCGATCGCTTCGAGGAATCCGAGGCGGCGCTGCGGCGCGCCGTGGAGCTGCTGCCCGCCGCGCGCGCCTGGAGCGGACTCGGTCTGACGCTCGGGCGGCTGCAGCGGTGGACCGAGGCGCGCGCGGCGTACCAGCGGGCGATCGAGATCGAGCCCGGCTACGCGACGGCGCTCTACAACATGGGAGACGTCGAGCGGACGCTCGGCGATCCCGGTGCGGCCGTCGACCTGTTCCGGCGCGCGATCGCGGCGGACCCGCAGTACCTGACGGCGGTCCGCGCGCTCGCGGCCCTGTTGCGGCGCGAGGGCCGCACCGAGGAGGCGCTCGTCGAGTACCTGCGCGCGGCCGCGCTCGCACCCCGCGACGGCGGGATCCAGACCGGCCTCGCCGAGGTGGCGCTGGGCGTCGGCCTCGCGACCGTGGCGCGGCGGGCCGCCGAGCATTCAGTGCAGCTCGACGACAGCGTGGCGCGGCGCATCCTCGTGGCGCGCGCGCTGGCGCTCGGCGGCGACGTCGACGGCGCGCTCGCCGCTCTCGACGCCGCCGAGCGCGAACCGGCGCTGGTGCGCGATCCCGACCGCGGCGGGCTCGACGAGTGGCGCGAGCGGCTGCGCGTGAAGTAGGTCGCGGGCTCCTCGCGAAGGCTGCCTGGCGTGGGCGAGAGTGCCGGCGCGGAGCGGCGCTACTTGTACGCCTTCAGCACCCAGGCCCGCCATTCCTCGTCGAACGCCTCGGCGGTCAGCTCGAACAGCTCGTCGAGCGCCTGGATCTGGCTCTCGGGCTTCGGCTTCTTGACGCAGGCGACGAGGAACGCGCCGAACTTCTGGCGGTCGCGCTGCAGCAGGAACTCGGCGCGCGTCCACGACTGCAGCGTCGGGTAGTAGGACAGCTCCTCGAGGCCGGCGAGCTCGGTGAACGGGATCAGCAGCGACGCGTGCTTGGCGCGCGCGGCGATCTTGTCCTCCCACTCGTGCTGCGAGTCGCGGTCGATCGCCTCGTTGTCGGCGATGTGCACGTTGACCACGCGCGTGGTCACCGTGCGGTCGTAGTGGTGCGCCAGGCCGCACGCGAGCCAGTCGGGCATGTCGTAGATGCGGCCGTGCAGGCCCTCGAGCATCGCGCGCGCCACGAGGTAGCGCATGGTGCCGTGCACGGCGGCGTCGTCGTACGGCGGGTCGCTCTCGGCGGTGACCAGCACGGCCATCTGCCTGCCGGCGTCGTCGTAGTGCCGCATCGAGCTGTCGACCTGCCGGCCGAGGAAGCGGTCGGCGTAGCGCGACAGGTCCGACTTCTTCTCGAACAGCATGAGCACGAACTTGTTCTTCATGCCGAGGTAGGGGCCCTCCGGCAGCTTGCCGTCGGGCTGGCCCAGCATGTCGGCGAGGTCGGCGTAGATCTCCTCGGCGCGCTGCGCGAACAGGTGCAGGCGCAGCCAGGCGTCGAACTCCTTGGGGCGCTTCTTCACCTTGGCGTAGCGCTTGTTCATGCGCGCGGTCTCGACCTGCATCTCCTTGCGCGCGACCGAGTCGTCCGGCCACTTGCACGTCTTCAGGGTCGAGCCGATGCAGAAGTGCGGCGTCTCGATCCAGGCGATGCGGCCCTCGCCGAGCACGCGGTCGACGTCCTCGGTGCGGATCGCGCCGATCTGGAACGGCGCGAACGCGACGACGTCGAGCGCCTTCATCGCCTCGGGGTCGGCCTTGGTCACGGTGTCGACCGGCGGCAGCTTGTCGTCCTGGGCCGGTGCGGAGAGGGCGAGCGACGCGAGCGCGAACGACAGCGAGGCGAGGGCGCGGTACGGCATGGCGCGGTGCGACGGGGTGGAGGCGGGCGAGGTCCGAAGGTAGCGCCGGCCGCGCTCCTGGCGAGCCCCGTTCTGGCGCGCCGGCCGCGATTTCCGCCCGGCGCGGCGATGCCGCTGGCACCGGCCGTTGGTGGCCGCGCGGGGCACCCGCCGGGGCCCGGGCGACCCGTCGACCCCTTCAGCCGGGTGGTGTCGGGATTCGATCCATGGTTGCCCGACACGGCGCCGTGCGCCCCGGCTGCGGGCGGGCAGGTACAGATGAAGGAGTATCGGATCGCGAACCCGGGTCTGGGCGACAGCGCGCTGAAGAAGGCGCGGGAGCGCGTGCTCCAGGTGTTCCGCTACCTGCTGGAGCTGCATCGGCTGCGCACGCCGCCGGCGCTGCGCATCGCCGACCGCGAGTGGACGCTGCCGCTCGACCGGCTGCCGGCCACGCCGCACCTGCAGCTGGGCTTCCATCGCGACGCCGACGGCCGCATCGTCGGCACCGGCGACTCCGGCTGCGTGCTGCGCGCCCGGCGACCCGGCGAACTCGCGACGTGCCCCGAGCCGTCGGTGGTGCTGAAGAACTGGCTGAAGCCGGGCTACGACGACCCGAAGGCCGACCCCGAGGCGCTGCTCAAGAAGACCGTCAAGGTGCGCGGCGGCGGCCGGCAGGAGTTCCAGGACGCCGAGGAGCGCGTGGCGGCCTTCGAGCAGTGGTGCGACGAGCGCGCGGCCTGGGCCGAGCAGGCGCTGCAGCAGGCGCAGGCGTTCGCGGTGTTCTCCGACCTGTTCGACATCCACTCGCGGTTCGAGCGCGAGTCGGAGAAGTACCAGTTGTACCTGGCCTGCGGCATGCTGGAGCTCGAGTGGGAGGGGCAGCAGGTGCGGCATCCGCTGCTGCTGCAGCGCGTCGAGCTGCACTTCGACCCTGCCGCGCCGGAGTTCCGGATCGTCGACTCGGGCGACGCGCCGACGCTGTACACGCCGCTGCTGCGGCACCTGGGGCTGGACGGCCACGTGATCCAGCAGTTCGCCGACGCGATCGCGACCGGGCGCGTCCATCCGCTCGACGGCGACGGCACCGACGCGCTCTTCCGCGACCTGGTGCAGCGCTGCTGGACCGACGGCCAGTTCGGCCCCAAGGACACCGGCGGCGACGGCCCTGCCGGCGGGCCGCGCATCACGCGCGCGCCGCACCTGCTGCTCGGCAACCGCAGCTACGGCGTCGAGGACAACCTCGAGCGCTGTCTGGCGACGCTCGCCACCCACGAGGACCTGCCGAACTCGCTGCTGCGGATCGTCGGCGTCGACGCGGCGCCGAAGGCGGCGGCCGGCGACGCCGACCTGCTGTTCACCAAGCCCGCCAACCCCGAGCAGATCGAGGTGCTGCGGCGCCTGCAGGAGACCGGCGCGGTGCTGGTGCAGGGGCCGCCCGGCACCGGCAAGAGCCACACGATCGCGAACCTGATCGGGCACCTGCTGGCGGAGAACAAGAGCATCCTGGTCACGAGCCACGCCAGCAAGGCGCTGCGCGTGGTGCGCGAGAAGCTGCCGAAGGAGCTGCAGCCGCTGTGCGTCAGCGTGCTGCACAGCGACGACGAGAGCGCCCGGCAGCTCGAGGAGTCGATCACCGGCATCGTCAACAAGCTCGCGTCGACGAGCACGAAGAAGCTCGAGAAGGAGATCGAGAAGCTGCAGCAGCAGCGCGGCGAGCTGGCGGCGGAGTGCAGGGCGCTGCGCCAGCAGCTCGGCGCCGCGGTGCAGGAGGAGTACCGCGAGCTGGAGGTGCAGGGTGAGCGGCTGCTGCCGGCCGACGCCGCGGCGCGGCTGGCCGCGGGCGCGGGCGCCGACGACTGGATCCCGGCGCCGGTCGCGCCCGACGCCGCGCTGCCGCTCGACGCGGTCGAGGTGGCGCAGCTGTACGCGGCGCTCGCCGAGCTGGACGACGAGCTGGCGGCGATGGCGCGCGCGGACCTGCCGGCGCTGGACGCGTTCGCGGCGCCGGCCGACTTCGCGGCGCTGCTCGACGAGGCCACCGCGCTCGGCAAGGCGGGGCCGCCGAAGGCCGCGAGCGGGCCGTGGGCCACCGCCGACGGCGACGCCGCGGCGCTGGCGCCGGCGGCGCGGGGGCTGCAGCAGGCGGTGGAGCCGCTGCGGGAGGCCGAGCCGTGGTACCTCGCCGCGGTGACGGCCGGCTGCGCGGGCGCCGCCGAGCGCGACGCCTGGCTCGGCCTGTGCGCGCAGATCGAGGACGGCGCCGCCGAACTGGCCGAGCTGGCGCCGCTGGTCGTCGACCACCGCCCGGACGTGGGCCGCGCGCCGCAGCTTGCGGCGATGGCCGCGGCGTGCCGGCGGGCGGCCGAGCACCTCGACGGCGGCGGGTCCCTGGAGGACCTGCTCGGCGAGGACGGGCCGCTGGTGGTGCTGGCCGACGCCCGCGTCGACGGCGAACTGCCGACCACGGCGCCGCAGTTCTGGGCGCTGCTGGCGGCCGTCGAGATGCGCGGCCGGCGCGAGACGCTCGGGCGCAGCTGGGACCTGAAGATGGCCGCGCACGGCCGCGGGTGGTCCACGCTCGGCGCGGCGCCCGAGGTGCTCGCCCAGGAACTGCTCGCGGAGTTGCGCGCCGCCGCGTGCTGGCACGACGAGGTCTGGACGCCGGCGATGCAGGCGCTGCTGGACCAGGGGCTGGATCTGACCAGGCTGCTGCGCTCGCTCGGCCAGTCGGCGCGCGCGGCGCCGACGCCCGCGTCGCTGCTGGCGCTGGTCGACACCGCGCTGCCGCCGGTGCTGCAGCAGCGCGAGAACGAGCTGCGGCTCGGCAGCGGCGCGCGCCGGCGCGACCAGATGCTGGCGCTCCTCGACGGGGTGCCGCGCAAGGGGCCTTGCAGGGGCTCGCGCAGCGGTTCCGCACCGGCATCAGAAAGGGCGACTACGACGCCTATGCCGACGCCTGGCACGAGCTGGAGCGGCTGCACGACGCGCGTGAGCGCCTCCGCACCGCCGACGCGCTGCTGGCGCGACTCGAGCCGCTGGCCCCGACCTGGGCCGCGGCCCTGCGCGAACGGCGGCCGCCGCACGCCACCGGCAAGGCGCCGGGGGACGCGGCGCGGGCCTGGCGGCACCGCCAGTGGTCGGACCGCCTGCAGCAGCAGGCCGCGGTCGACCTCGGCAAGCTGCAGCAGCGGCTCGACCAGGCGACCGAGGCGCTGTTCGAGCGCACCGCGAGCTACGTCGAGAAGTCGTCGTGGCTGGCGCAGCTGCGCCGCACCGGCCTCGAGCAGCAGCAGGCGCTTGCCGGCTGGCTGCAGCTGCAGAAGAAGATCGGCAAGGGCACCGGCAAGCACGTGCCGCTGCTCAAGGAGGAGGCGCGGCGCGCGCTCACGCGGTGCCGTTCGGCGGTGCCGGTGTGGATCATGCCGCTGTCGAGGGTGGTCGAGTCGTTCGACCTGGCGACGACGCGCTTCGACGTGGTGATCCTCGACGAGGCCAGCCAGTGCGACGTGATGGGCCTGCTGGCCCTGGCGCTGGCGCGCGAGGTGGTGGTGGTCGGCGACCACGAGCAGGTGTCGCCGTACGCGGTCGGCATCTCCGCCGACCAGGTGCGCGGCCTGATCGACGAGCTGTTGCCCGACGTCCCGAACCGGCAGCTCTACGACGGCAAGACGTCGGTCTACGACCTGGCGCAGCAATCGTTCGGCGGCACGATCCGCCTGCTCGAGCACTTCCGCTGCGTGCCGGACATCATCCGGTTCAGCAACGAGCTGTGCTACGGCGGCGAGATCCGGCCGCTGCGCGAGGCGACGTCGGCGCGGGTGACGCCGGCGCTGGTGGCGCGCCGCGTCGAGGACGGCCAGGAGGACCGCGGCATCAACGAACGCGAGGCGCAAGAGATCGTGGCGCTGGTCGCGGCGATGTGCCGGCTCGAGGAGTACGAGGACTGCAGCTTCGGCGTGATCTCGATGATCGGCACCGACCAGGCGCTGTACATCGACTCGCTGCTGCGCAGCCGGCTCAGCGCGACGGAGTACCGGCGACGGCAGATCCTGTGCGGCAACGCGTCGCAGTTCCAGGGCGACGAGCGCGACGTGATCCTGCTGTCGATGGTCAACTCGCCGGGCAAGCACCCGCTGGCGATGCGGCAGCGCGACGACGTCCGCAAGGTGTTCAACGTGGCCGCCAGCCGGGCTCGTGACCAGCTGTGGGTGGTGCACTCGCTGGTGCCGGGGCGTGACCTGAAGGGCGGCGACCTGCGCCTGCGGCTGATCAGCCACGCCGAGACCGGCAACGCGGTGGCGGCGCCGGCCGAGCGCGGCGCCGACCCGGGGCGCGCGGCGTCGCCGGGCAAGCGCATGCTGTGCGAGCGGCTCGACGCGGCCGGCTACCAGCTGCTGCATCGGTTCGCGATCGGCGACGGCGAGATCGAGCTGGTGGTCGAGGGCCAGGGCGGCAAGCGCGTCGCCGTCGAGTGCGTGGGCGACCGCGCGCTGCCGGTCGACGACGTCGAGGAGCAGCTCGAGCGCCAGCTGGGGCTGCGACGGCTGGGCTGGCAGTTCGTCCGCGTCCGCGCCGCCGACCTGGTGACGGACGGCGAGCGCGCGTTCGCCGCGCTGCAGCGCGAGCTGGCGGCGGCGGGGGTGCAGCCGGAGGCCGCGGCCCGCGGCAAGGGGCGCGGGCGCAAGAAGGCCCCGGAGCCGCTGCACGACAAGGTCGTCCAGCGCGCCGCGCAGATCCGCGCCCGCTGGCAGGTCCCGTCGTCGGCCGAGTTGCTGGCGCGCGGCGGCCATGGCACGGACGGCGCGGACGACGACGTCCCGAATGGCGACGATCGCCCCGACGACGTCGACTCGTGAGCGCGGCCGGCCGATCAACCCGGCAGGAGCACATCAGCACATGATCGACAGCCTCGACAAAGTCATCGACAGCGCCAAGAAGCTGCGCAAGTACACCAAGAAGAGCACGGACCCTGCGTTCGTGAACCTGATCGCCGACCTGAACGTGGAGCTCGCCGAGCTGCGCGTGCAGCTGGCCGAGCTGCGCGCCGGCGCGCAGCCCCAACAGGGCCAGCAGCAGGGCCAGCAGCAGCAGCGGCCGCAGCCGGCTCAGCAGCCGCAGGCGGTCGCCGTCGGCGCGGCGCAGCCGGCCATGGGCCAGCCGCAGCCGCAAGCCGCGACCCAGGACTACGAGTCGATCTTCGACGACGACGACGAGCGGGCCTGACCGGCCGCCGGTCGGCGCAGGACGCCGCCACCACGGGCCCGGAACGGCAGTCCTCGACACATTGTCTGGACTGCCGCGCCGGGCCCGCTAGCTTTCGGCGCCTGCCGATGCCGTTGTTCCGTCGCATCCTGATCGCCAACCGCGGCGAGATCGCCCTCCGCGTCCTGCGCACCGCCCAGGAGATGGGCATCGAGAGCGTCGCGGTGTTCAGCGACGCCGACCGCAACGCGCTGCACGTGCGGCGCGCGTCGCACGCGGTCCACCTCGGCGGCAGCAGGCCGTCCGAGAGCTATCTGGACGTGGGCAGGATCCTGGACGCCTGCAAGCGCTCGGGCGCCGACGCCGTGCACCCGGGCTACGGCTTCCTGAGCGAGAACGCGGCGTTCGCGCAGGCCTGCGCCGACGCCGGCATCGAGTTCCTCGGCCCGCCGCCGGCGGCGATCCGGTCGATGGGCGACAAAGTCGAGGCCCGACGCATCGCCGAGCGGGCCGGGGTGCCGCTGGTGCCCGGGCTGCAGGAGGACGTCGGCCAGGAGCGGCTGCTGTCGGCGGCGCGCGAGGTCGGCTTCCCGGTGATGCTCAAGGCCGCGGCCGGCGGCGGCGGCAAGGGCATCCGCATCGTGCGCGCCGAGAAGGAGCTGCTGCCCGCGTTCGAGATGGCGCGCGCCGAGGCCAAGGGCGCGTTCGGCGACGACCGGATCTACCTGGAGAAGTTCGTGACGCGTCCGCGCCACGTCGAGATCCAGGTGATGGCCGACAAGCACGGCAACGTGGTCGCCTACGGCGAGCGCGAGTGCTCGGTGCAGCGGCGCCACCAGAAGCTGGTCGAGGAGTCGCCCTGCCCGGTGCTCACCCCGGAGCTGCGCCGGGAGATGGAGCAGGCGGCGTGCGCCCTGGCGCGGCAGGTCGGCTACGTGGGCGCCGGCACCGTCGAGTTCCTGTACTCCGAGGGGCGGTTCTACTTCCTCGAGATGAACACGCGCCTGCAGGTCGAGCACCCGGTGACCGAGGAGCGCTACCGCGTCGACCTGGTCCGCGAGCAGATCCGGGTCGGCGCCGGCGAGCGGCTCGCGCCGGTGCCCGAGCCGCGCGGCCACTCGATCGAGGTGCGCATCAACGCCGAGGATCCGGTCACGTACTTCCCGAGCCTCGGGCGGCTCACGCGGATGAACGTGCCCGGCGGCCTGGGCGTGCGCCTCGACTCGGCGATGTTCCGCGGCCTCGAGGTGACGCCGTTCTACGACTCGATGCTCGGCAAGCTGATCGTGCACGCCGACGACCGCGCCCAGGCGATCGCGCGCTGCGAGCGCGCGCTGCGCGAGCTGCGGCTGGTCGGCGTCGCCACCTCGGCGCCGGTCGCGTTGCGCGTGCTGCACAGCGAGGAGTTCCGCAGCGGCGACTACGACACCGCGATCCTGGAGCGGCTGCCGAAGGGACCGCCGTCCACGCGCCGGGAGCTGGCGATGCTGGCGGCGGCGGCGGCCCGGTTCCTCGGCGCCGAGCGCGCCGGCGCGGCGGCTGCGGCGACCGCTGCAGCCAGCGCCGCGAGCGCGCCGCGCTGGGCGCTGCTCGGCCGCGGCGAGCGGCTGCGGCGGCCGCTGCGGTGAGGACGAGATGAGGTCCTGGCGATGAAGTACTACTGCAAGCTGGACGGCGCCGAGGCGGAGTTCACGTTCGAGCGCCACGGCGACCAGCTGATCGGTCGCAGCGGCGACCGCGAGTATCGGCTGGACCTGTCGCTGATCGGCGACGGCGCGATGTTCTCGATGCTGGTCGACGGCATGAGCTACGACGTGGTGGCCGACATCGAGCGCGAGCAGGTGACGCTGCAGGTGGTCGGCGAGCGCTTCGTGGTGCACTGCGAGGACGACCGCGAGCGCGCCGCGCACGCCGTGGCCGGCCACAAGGCGTCGGGCAAGCGCGAACTGCGGGCGGCGATGCCGGGCATCGTCGTCGACGTCAAGGTGGCCGTCGGCGACGTCGTCGAGGAAGGCCAGACGCTGGTCGTGCTCGAGGCGATGAAGATGCAGAACCCGCTGGCCGCCGAGGCGCCGGGCGCGATCACCAAGGTGAGCTGCAAGAAGGGCGAGACCGTCGCCGCCGGGGCCCTGCTGCTCGAGATGGAGTAGCGCCCGCCGCGGCAGGTGCTTCAGCGGCGCCGGCGCGCGCCGCGGGTGCGGTCGCTGCACGCCCAGAGCACGACGCCGAGCAGCAGGAACACGAGCGCGGGATCGGACATGCGGGTGGGGGCCGGGGAGCGGGTGGGGCGGGGCGCCGGGACCGCCCCACAGCGCGCTCCGGCGGCCGTCGCTGCGCGGCCGCCGACGACCTGCCCGTCCGGCGACCGCCTGGGCCGATCGCATGACCGATCGCATGACCGATCGCCGGGTCGTGGCAGGAACGGGACCCTGGATCCCCGTCGTTTGGCTGGCAGGCGACGCCCACCGTCCGTAGAGCGGGAGCTGTCCGGGGCGGCCCGGACCTCTTCCTCGACCTCGAGCCCCCGATCGTCCCCATGAGCCATCCGCAGCCCAGGTTGTCTCCGTCCCTCGCCGCCCTGGCGGCGTTGCTGCTGTCCCTCCACCCCGGGCGCGCGCAGGACGCGCCGGCCGCCGCCCCTGTGGCGGCGGAGGCGGTCGACGCGGCGGCGGTCGCGTTCTTCCGCGAGCAGGGCCTCGAGCACTCGCAGGTCATGGACCACCTGTCGTGGATGTGCGACGTGTACGGCCCGCGGCTCACCGGGTCGCCGAACCTGCGGCGGGCCCAGGAATGGGCCGTCGGCGCGTTCGGGTCCTTCGGGCTGGAGAACGCGCACACGGAGGCGTGGGGGCCGTTCGGTCGCGGCTGGACCTGCGACCGCGCCCTGGTCGAGGTGATCGGCGACAACGGGTGGCCGGTGCTCGCCTACCCCAAGGCCTGGTCGTCGGGCCTGCCGGGCCGCGTCGAGGCCGAGGTGGTCTACGTCGCCGAGATGGAGGCCGAGCAGCTGGAGCAGCTGGACCTCACCGGCAAGGTCGTGTTCGTCGACGAGCCGCGCGCGACCAGCGAGCCGTACGAGGGCCTCGGCAAGCGCTACGACGAGGGCGACCTGGACGCGATGGCCGGCGACGCGCGGCCGGAGGAGCGGTCGGCCGATCGACGCGCCGACGCCGCCGCGCGCATGAACGACTTCCGCCGCGGCTTCCAGCGCCGGCGCGCGATCCAGCGCATCGTGCTGCAGAAGGCGCCGCTGGCCGTGTTCGACCGCGCCAGCAAGGGCGACTACGGCACCGTGTTCGTGCAGGGCGCCACCGCGCTGCCGGCCGACGGCGAGGGCCGCGGCGACCCGCGCGCCGTCGGCGCCCACGTCGTGCCGCAGTTCACCATCGCGGTCGAGCACTACAACCGCATCTGCCGGCTCCTGCAGAAGGGGCAGAGCGTCCGGCTCGCGCTCGAGCTGCAGACCCGCTACTTCGAGGACGACCTCGACGACTACAACGTGCTGGCCGAGATCCCCGGCGGCGACCCGGCCCTGCGCGACGAACTGGTGATGCTCGGCGCGCACTTCGACAGCTGGCACACCGGCACCGGCACGACCGACAACGGCTGCGGCAGCGCCGTCGTCATGGAGGCCGCGCGCCTGATCGCGGCCTACTGCCGGCACGCGCAGGTGCAGCCGCGGCGCACGATCCGCGCGGCGCTGTGGAGCGGCGAGGAGCAGGGCCTGCTGGGTTCGCGCGCCTACGTGAAGGAGCACTTCGGCGACCGCGACGCGCCGACGGCGGCGCAGGCCAAGGTCAGCGGCTACTTCAACCTGGACAACGGCACCGGCCGGATCCGCGGCGTCTACCTCCAGGGCAACGAGGGCGTGCGACCGATCTTCGCCAGCTGGCTCGCGCCGTTCGCCGACCTCGATGCGACCACGCTGACGGGGAACGACACCGGCGGCACCGATCACCTCGCGTTCGATCGGGTCGGCATCCCCGGCTTCCAGTTCATCCAGGACCCGGTGAGCTACAGCACGCGCACGCACCACTCGAACATGGACGTGTGGGACCACGCCGAGCCCGGTGACCTGCGTCAGGCCGCCGTGATCATGGCGGCGTTCGTGTGGCACACGGCGCAGCGCGACGGGATGCTGCCGCGCAAGCCGGCCGCCGAGTCGGACGGCGACCGCTGAGCATGCGGCGCGCGCGCGTTCGCGGTCGGGCGTCGGGCCGCTGGTTCTCGCTGGCGGTACTGCTGGCGGTCGGCGCCTGCCGGGTCGGCGCGGTCGAGACCACGCCGCTGCGCGGCCCGTCGCCGCGTGCGGTGCTGGTGCTGCCGCCGCGCAACGGCACGGTGGTCCCCGATCGCTCCGTGCGCGGGCTCGCGAGCTTCGTCGACGACGCGCTGCGCGAGCGGGGCTACCGCGTGCTGCCGCTCGACGTCGGCTTCGACCTGGCTCGGAAGTACGGCGCGCCATCGCCCGGCGAGGACGACGTCGGCGCCCTGCAGCGGCTGCGGCTGCAGGCCGGCGTCGACGCGGTGCTGATCCTGGACGTCCGCGTCTGGGACGTCACGCCGGGGCGCGGGGTGCAGCCGGAGTCCGCGAGCTGGGACATGGTCTGGCGCCTGGTCGCGACCGGCGACGGCGGGCTCCAGTGGGAGCAGCGGCAGCAGGGCAGCTGGGTCGCCGGCGCCGCCGAGCGCCTGGATCCGACCCGCGCCATCGACGCCGAGCCGCTGCCGGCGACCATCGGCGGCGAGCGGCCGCCGCAGTTCCGCAGCGAGCGGGAGCTGCTGCGGGCGCTGCACCGGACCGCGCTGGCGCGGCTGCCCCGCGGCGAGTCGTGAGCGGCGCCGAGGTGGTGGTCGTGCACGACGCCCTGCCGGGGCTGGTGGTGCGGGCCGTCTCCGCGGCGCTGCCGCGCCCGCTCGGCGCGCTGGACGCACAGGGAGCGGCGCCGCCGGCGTCGCCCGCGCCCGAGGAGGTCCTGCGGTGCCGGGTGCGCGATGTGCTGCGGCAGCGCGGCTACCGGCCGACTGGTCGCGGCAAGCCGTCGTCCGAGTACCTGGCCGCCGCCGCGCGCGACGGCCGCTGGCCGCGCGTGAACGCCGCGGTCGACGCCGCCAACCTGGTGTCGCTCGCGTGCGAGCTGCCGGTGAGCGTCGTCGACGCCGCCCGTCTGCGCGGCGAGTGGGCGGTGCGCGTGCCGGCGCCCGGGGAGCGCTACGTGTTCAACGCGTCGGGCCAGGAGATCGACGTCGCCGGCCTGCCCTGCCTCGTGGACGACGATGGGCCCTGCGCCAACGCGGTGAAGGACAGCCAGCGCACCAAGACCTCGTCGGGCACCACGGCGCTGCTGGCGATCGTCTGGGGCGTCGAGCCGGCGGCTCTGGTGGACGCCGCGGCGGCGGCGCTGCGGGACGCGTTCGCGGCGTTGGGGGCCAGCGCCGCGGTCGTGCCCGTGCACGCCGCGAGCGCGTAGTCGGCGGACCTACTGCTGCATCCACTGCGCCTGCTGCTCGCCGGCGCCCTGGCGGTAGCCGTCGGCCAGGCGCTCGCGCAGGAACAGGCCGTAGAGGCCGAGCACGACCTCGTGCAGGTGCAGCCAGTTCGCGGCGCGGTCGGCGGTCCGGTCCTGGTCGGACTCGACCTCCTCGGCGTCCTCGGGCAGCTTGGCGCCGCCGAGGTGCAGCGCGGCACCGTCGAGCGTGACGGTCCACTGCCGCTCGCCCTCGGCCAAGATCAGCCGCGCGCGGCGCAGGCGGCGACCCTGTCGCAGGGCGGTGCGCGCCTCCTCGGTGCGCGTCGGCAGGCCGTGCCGCAGGGTCTGCTCGGTGTCGTCGTCGCTGGGCGCGGCGAACGTCAGCAGGTCGTCGACGGCGACGCCGACGACGCGACCGCCCGGCAGGTGGAACTCGCCGCCGTCGGTCTCCCAGCGGAACCACAGCCAGGTCAGGAACTCCTCGCCGAGGAACCCGTGGGTCTCGGTGCCGGAGGTGGCGCGTCCGGGTTCGCTCACGCTTCGATCTCCTGGTGCTCGCGGTCGTCGGTCGTGCGGTCCTCGGCGTGCGCCGTGCGCGGCAGCGGCCGCGGCGCGGAGCGTTCGCGCTGCGGCCAGCGCATCGGATCGACCCGGTCGAGCCGCGCCTGCGCGTCGGCGTCGATGCCGGTGCGCCGGCCCAGCGACAGCGGATCGGCGCGCTCGAGCGGCAGGCCGAACGACTGGAAGAACAGCTTGTGGAACGCCTCGGCGACGGACTTGCTGGTGTTCAACAGCAGGATCGTGCGCCGTTCGAAGTACAGCAGCGCGTCGACCATGTTGACGGTCGGCAACACGCGCGGCAGCAGCTTGTCGATCAGGTCGTCCTTCAGCTCGCGGCGCTCGCGCGCCGACAGCTTGCGGCCCTGGGCCTTCTCGGCGGTGTCCCGGTGGATCGCCAGCCACTTGCGCGGCAGCTGCTTCTTGTCGACGCGCATGCGCAGCCAGAAGGCGGCGCCGGCCTCGAGGTCCTCGGGCGCGAAGTGATCGCCGCTGGGGTCACTGGCGGTGATCCAGCCGACCGAGACCTCCTCGCTGGCGGCGTCCACGATCGTGCGGAAGCGCTGGTTCGCCAGCGCCTGCGCGAACTCTTCCTCGCGCGGGTCGGGCAGGGTGCCTTGCCAGAAGAACGCGAAGGCGCCGCCGCTGCGGCGAATGGTGACCATGGGCCCTCCCTGGGGTGCGTGGCTGCGGGTGCGGGTATCGGGCCGCGCGCCGACCGAGCGCGCGGCGGGGGTGGGGGCGGGCGTCCTGGCGCCCGCGCGGGACGGATCAGCCGTCCTTGCCGTCGCCGCCCTTCTTGGCGGGCTCCTCTTCGACGGCCTCCTTGGCCGGCTCGAGCGACGCCGGCTGCAGGCCGCCCTTCTGCGGCTGGCCGGGCTTGATCTCGCCGGGCTTGACGTCGACGGGCTTCTCCTCGACCGGCTTCATCGCCTGGACGCGGTAGACGGCGGGCAGGCCGTCGAGCAGCTCCTGTGTGCGCACGGCCACGTCGACCTGGCCGGTCGCGGCCTTCAGGCGCACGGCGTCGAGCTCGGCGGGGTTGTCGTGGTAGGGCACGATCAGGATGCGGGCGTCCACCACGTCGTGCTGGCTGGTCTCGCCGCGGGTGATGCCGTCCACGGCCACCAGCACGTAGCCGGTGAGACCGCGGACCGGGGTCGAGACCTTGCCGATCTCGGTCGCGAACGCCGCCATCTCCACGAACAGGCCGTACGGGCACAGACGGGTGATCTGCACCTTGCCGTCCTTGCCGATGTTCTTGCTCGTGTCGTACTGCGCGCGGACGGCGTCGAACTGTGCACCCTCGGCCAGCTCGGTCGCCGCGGACCGGATGCGCTCCATCCCGGCCTCCATCGACTCGGGGAACGAGCCGAGCACGGCGTGGATCCGGACCAGCTCGAGCAGCGCGCGCTGCCGGCGCTCCGGCTCGCCGCCCACTCCGGGCAGCGTCGCCAGGTAGTCCAGCAGCTGCTGGTACTCGCTGCCGTTGACCAGCGAGCCGCCGACCTGCATGAGGATGTTCTCCGGCAACCCGTTGCGTTCGGCCTCGTCCATGAGGCGCGCCTCGCGACGCTGGATCGGCGCCGCCGCGGACGGCGGGATCGACGACATGCCCGAGGCGCGACCGGCGTCGATCGCGCGGACGTCGAGGTTGCGGTTGTGGAGCTTGTCGCGCAGCTCGTCGGTCGAGCCGGAGACGCGGTCGCGGACGAACTGGATCTCCTTCTTCAGCCGCTCGAGCTCGCGCCGGAGCTCGCCGATCCGGTCGGCCGGCGACTGGCCGCGCGGCTCCTGGACCTTGTCCGCCTCGGAAGCCGGCTCCGTCGGCTTGCCGCTGCCCTGCGGATCCTGCGCAGCCGGTGCCTTGGCGTCGCTGCCGTGGGCGTCGGCGGCTTGGGCGATCGAAGTCTGGAGGGGGACGACCGCCGCGAGGAGCAGCGCCGGGAGGGTGGAGATTCGCAGGACCATGTTGGCTGAGCGGGGTCGGAAGCGGGGTGAGAATGAAAGGGCGAACCCGCTGGACGCGCAAGGGTCCCGGTCCCTCCCGTCCCTTCCGCGCCCTGCCGCGGGATCCGGGGCCGCGGGTTCCTGTGGCGCAACGGCCGGATCCCCGGCCGTCGCGCGGTGTTGCCGGCGCGGAGGTGGCCGGCGAGCGGGGCGCTCAGGCGCGCGCGCCCAGGAACCGGTCGAGCACCGTGGTGAGCTGCTGCATCCGCAACGGCTTGGCCAGGTAGTCGTCCATGCCGGCCGCCCGGCAGCGGGCCTCGTCCTCCGGCATCGCGTAGGCCGTCAGCGCGACGACGGGGACCCGGGATCGCTGGGGCATGGCGCGGATCGCGCGGGTTGCCTCGTAGCCGTCCATGACCGGCATGCTGCAGTCCATGAGGACCAGGTCGAACGAGGTGGTGCCCACCGCCGCGATCGCCGCGGCGCCGTCCTGGACCTCCTCGGCGGCGCAGCCCAGCCGCGCCAGCATCTTGCGGACGACCATGCGGTTGCCCGGATTGTCGTCGACGACCAGCACGCGGCCGCGGGTCCCCGTGCGCGGTCGCGCGGCGGACTCGGCATCCGGGCCGCGGGATGTCGGCGTCGCCGCGGGCTCCGCCGCCGCGGCCGCGGCCAGCGCGCAGGTGAACCGGAAGGTGGTGCCGCCGCCGGGTTCGCTCTCGAACTCGATGGCGCCGCCCATCAGCTCGACGAGGTGCCGGCTGATGACGAGTCCCAGGCCGGTGCCGCCGAACCGCCGCGTGGTGCTGGCGTCGGCCTGCACGAACGCCTGGAACAGGCGGTCCTGGGCCACCGGGGCGATGCCGATGCCCGTGTCCTGGACCACGAACTGCACGAGGTCGTCGCGCTGGCCGGACGCGGGCAGCACGCGGACATCGACCTGGCCGCAGGGCGTGAATTTGATTGCGTTGCTGACGAGGTTCATCAGCACCTGCCGCAGGCGCCCGGGATCGCCGCGCACGAAGGCGGGCAGCGACGGCGCGACCTCGAGCGTCAGCTCCAGTCCGCGTTCGAGCGCGACCTGGCGCTGCAGCTCGACGACGTCGCCGACGCAGTCGTGCAGGCCGAAGGCGATGTCCTCGAGACACACCCGGCCCGCCTCGATGCGCGAGTAGTCGAGGATGTCGTTGACGATCGCCAGCAACGACGTCGACGACCGGTGCAGCAGGGCGACCAGGCTCTCCTGCTCGGCGTCGAGCCGGGTCGCCTGCAGCAGCTCGGCGCTGCCGACCATGCCGTTCAGGGGGGTGCGCAGCTCGTGGCTCATGGTGGCCAGGAAGCGGCCCTTGGCCAGCGCGGCCTCCTCGGCCAGTGCCTTGGCGGCCCCGAGCTCGGCGACCTTCTGCTGCAGCTCCGAGTGCGTGCGCAGCATCGCCCGCTTGCTGCGCTGGGCCAGCGCCTCCGAGGCCTTCGCGACGCGCGTGATCTGCTCGAGGTGGCGCCGCAGCTGCGCGAGCTCCGCCCGGGTGCGGTCCAGCTCTGCCTGCAGGTCCTCGCGGCTCGGCCCGTCGTCGCTCATTGCCCGATCAGCACCGCAACGCAGGTCTCGTTGTGGAAGTCGCTCGGCGATTCGGCCGTGGTCGGCGCGATCTCGCCGAAGGCGTAGAAGCCCGCCATCGCCGGCTGCACCCCGCCGCGCGCGAACGCCTGCTGCAGCAGCGCCGACTCGCGTTCGGCCTCGGTGCCCAGCACCCACTTGCGCGCCGCGCAGGTGAACACCAGGGCCAGCTGTGGCGCGGTGCCGGGGTAGCTGCCGGCGGCCGCCAGCGCGGCGGACTCGCTGCCGGACAGGATGCCCTCGGGCAGCACCTCGGTCAGCCGGATGGTGGAGCCGTGCGGCACCTCGCCGGCCAGCCGGATGCTGCCGGTGGCGGCGTCGGCACCCAGCACTGCCCGCAGGAAGTAGCGCCCGTCGCTGCCCTCGGGGTACACGGCGAGCGGGTACTCGCCGAGGCTGTCCTCGGGCATCGAGCCCCAGTAGTCCCGGAACACCTCGAACGCCGGACGCCCGGCGATCTCGTGCACCACGTGTTGTTCGGCGCGGGTCACGCGCATCGCTTCGCCGACCGGGAACCAGCCCGTGCCGATGCCCCAGCTGACCTTGAGGTCGCCCTCGATCAGCAGGACGGGCAGCGAGTCGCGCTGGGCCTCGGCACAGCAGAACTCGACCATGCGGGCGTACTCGCGGTGGTCTCCGGTCAGGCCGCCGAAGATCGGGCAGTCGGCGCCGAGGCGCTGCTGCAGGCGGCGGACGACCTCGGTGCTGTTGGCGCTCGGCGCGAACACCGTGAAGCACAAGAGCTGCCGGCCGTGCGCCGCGGAGAAGCCCGGCACGGCGGCCTCGGGCAGCGCGGCCGCGATGGCGGCGTCGAGGTCCTTGCTGAGGTCGTGGCCGACGCCGGCGTGCACCTTCAGGTCGTCGCCGCACAGCAGCGTCAGCAGTGCCGAGTCGTGCACGAAGCCGGACACCGAGGACACCTCGCCGTCCGTGCTGCCGCCGATCAGCGGCAGGCCCGGCCAGCGCTGCTGGATCCCGGCCAGCAGCACCCCGTGGTCGTAGTCGGTACTGGCGAACAGGAACGCCGCGCGCGGTTGCTCGCCGGCCAGGCGTTCGTCGGCCTGCTCGAGCAGCTCGGCCGTGGCAGCGGCGCTGTCGACCGCCTGGGACTGGGCAACGATGGCTCGCATGATCTTCCCCCTTCGGCGACCGGTGGCGCCGGTCGGGGCCCGAGGGCCCGACTCTCCGGAGCTGCTATCGGCACGGCCGCGTGCCGAGTCGCGCGCCGACGCGGCAGGGCTCCCGTTCCGGGACGCGCGCGCCCGGCTGGCACGCGCTCGGACCGGGGATTGCCCGCAGGCCGCGCCGCTCAGGGCGCCGACGTGGCGGCCGCCCCGGCGCGAGCGGCGAAGAAGTCGTCGATCGCGGCGACGATCGGGTCCAGCGCCAGCGCGGCCGAGTAGTGACCGAACGGCACGGTCATGCGCTGCGGCCGGCCGAACGCCTCCCACAGCAGGTCCTGCTGCGGGGCGCGGACGACGTCGTCGAAGGCGGTGGCGACCAGGAACACGCGGTCGGTGGCGACGTGCGGGGCGAGGCGCAACGGGTCGGAGCGCAGGCTGCGCGCGAGCTCCTGCCGCAGCGGTGAGGCGGCGATGCCGTCGGCGTCCCGACGCCAACGTCGCCACTGTTCGATGCGCACCTCGGCGCTGCGCTCGACGATGCGCGGCAGGTCGGCGCCGGCGAGGCACATCGCGGCGGCGTCCAGGTCGGGCTCCACCGCGGTCAGGACCGCCGTGACCATGCCGCCCATCGACACGCCGCAGGCGAAGCGGTGGAGGGGCACCAGGCCCTGCGCCGCGGCCTCGTCGGAGTGGGTCCAGGCCAGCGCGGCGCGTTGCTGCCGGACCGTCTGGACGAACAGCCGCTCCAGGTCCGCGCCGCGCTGCGGCGGCCGGAGCGCCGGCGCCGCCCGGTCGCAGTAGATCGCGTGGTATCCGCGGCCGACGAACCGCCGCGCCAGGGTCTGCATCAGCGGCTCACCGCCGGCCAGGATCGGCACCAGCAGCACCAGCGGGCGGTCCGGGCGATCCGCGCGATGCCAGTGGAAGCGGACCCTGTCGTCGCCGCACACCAGCTCGCCGACCCGGACCGGGCCCGCACCGCCGTCGATGTGCAGCAGCCGGGGCGCCTCGGGCAGCGCGAAGCGGGACTGGACCGCCGCCGGCAGCGGCAGCGCCGGGCGGGCGAACTGCGGCGCGGGCGTGAGCGAGCAGGACGCGCCCAACATGCCGGCCAGCGCCAGGGTCCGGGCGCCGGTTCGTCGGCGCCGCGCCCTGCGCTCAGAAGATGTGCACTGCATACACCAGCAGACCCGGGCTGCCGTCCATCGGCGACTCGAACAGCGAGTAGACCGAGGAGGTGGCCAGGAAGTCCAGGTCGTCGCCGGCGACGAAGTGCAGGTTGGTCTGCGGCGACAGCGTCCACCGCAGGTCGGCGCGCACGCCCCAGTCGCCGTCGTCGAAATCGTGGCGCGTGCGCACCTCGAGGAACACGTCGTCGGCCACCTGCCGCGAGAACCGCATCTTGACGCGGTCCTGGCTGCTGCTGACGCGCACCCCCGAGTGCATGTAGGCAAGCTCCACCGGGTCCTGCAGGTCGCCCGCGTGCAGGCGCATCGACACGCGGCCGAGGTCGGTCGATCGGTGCGCGTTGCCGTACTCCTCGGACAGCGGGACGTTGTCCTCCTTGAAGGCGTCGAGCTCGAACTCGAGGCCGCGCACCAGCGCCGTGCGCCGCAGGAGCTTCTGCAGCGGGCGGCGCAGCAGCGCCGTGCCGTTCTCGGCCATCCAGCGCGCCTGCTCCTCGGCGCGCAGCTCGTCCGCGCCCAGGTCGATGCCGGGGCTCTGCAGGTCGATCGTCTGCATGCGCAGGATCGGCGTGCCCAGGTTGCGCAGCAGGCGGCGGCGGTCCTCGCCCATGACGTCGTCGATGAACTGCAGGGTCTCGCGCACCATCGGGTTGCGGACCGCGGCGAGGTCGTCGGCGCTCATCGTCCAGGTGTGGCCCAGCGACGGCTCGCGGCCGCCGTAGGGGCGGTACTTCGGCGGCGCCGGCTGCGGGCGCGGCGGCTCGCGCACGATCTCGGCCCGCGCCGTCCGCGACGGGACCGCCAGGGCGAGGTCGCCGTCGAACGGCGGCAGGAACTCGACGCCGAGGCACATCGGGTTGCCGGCGGTCAGGCGCTCCAGGCCGGCCGCCGCGGCGCCCGGTGACGACTCGCGGGCCGGCGGCGCAGCGCAGCCGGCGAGCACGGTCAGGGCGATGCCCAGCGCGAGTCTCATGGAGCGGAGGTGCGGTGACGAGCAGGCAACGGTTGGGACCGACGCGCTCAGCATCGGCATCGGGCGCGCGACGCGTTCACCGCTTCCTGCGCGCGCGCACGCGGCATTCTAGCGGTGCCAAGGGGCCTTGTTTCCGTCGCGTTGCGGAAGCGCCCATGGCATGGGCGCGAACTTTTCCGGATTTTTTGGGGCCGGTCCGCGCGGTGGTGTGGCGGAATCCGGCACGGTCGGCGCGGGCACCGCCCGGCGCATGCGCGCCGCGGTGCGGCGCGCGCGGTTTCCGCCCGGCGGCAGGGCCGGGCGGCGGTCGTCACGCCAGCGCGCGCCGGCGCAGGCCGTCGCTCGGCTGGAAGCGCGGATCGATGGTGCGCGCCAGTTCGTCGAGCGCACCGACGATGGTGCGCAGCCCCTCGCTCTCGGCGTAGCCGGTGATGCCGCCGAGGAACGGCGGGAAGCCGATGCCCATGACCAGGCCGAGGTCGAGGTCCTGCTCGGCCGCGACGACGCCGTCGTCCAGGCAGCGGTAGGCCTCGTCGACCAGCGGGTACACCAGGCGCTGGATGACCTCGCTGCGCGACGCCTGGCGCGGCGCGACCCGGCGCTCCTTCTGGACCTGCTCCAGGACCTTGCGGCCGGGGCCGCGGCCCTCGCCCTTCTGGTCGTAGAGGCCGCCGCCGGCCTTCTTGCCCAGCGCCTTGTGCTCGACCATCGCGGCGAACAGCGCGCACGGCTGCATGCGCTCGGCGAACGCCTGCTGCATGACCTCGCTGACCTTGGTGGCGACGTCGAAACCGATCTCGTCGAGCAGCCGGCACGGCCCCATCGGCATGCCGAAGTCGAGCAGCACGCGGTCCAGGAACTCGGGGTCGTTGCCTTCGACCAGGAGCCGCGCCGCCTCGTTGAGGTACGGCGACAGGCAGCGGTTGACGAGGAAGCCCGGCGAGTCCTGCACCACGATCGGGAACTTGCCCAGCCGCGTCGACAGCCGGCACGCGGTCGCCACGGCGGCGTCGCTGGTGCGCGGGCCGCGGATCACCTCGACCAGCGGCATCTTCTCCGGCGGGTTGAAGAAGTGGATGCCGACCACGCGCTCGGGGTTCGGCACGGCATCGGCCATGGCGTCCACCGGCAGCGAGCTGGTGTTGGTGGCGAGGATCGCGTCGGCCGGCAGGCCGCGGGCGACCGCCTCGGCCATCAGCTTGCGCTTGACGCCCAGGTCCTCGACGACCGCCTCGAGCCACAGGTCGACGTGCTGCAGGCTGCCCCAGTCGCTGGCGACCGCGAGGCGGTCCTGCACGGCCATCGCCTCGTGCCGCTGCAGCTGCTTGCGCGCGAGCCGGCGGTCGAGGTCCTGCTGCAGGCGCGCCTTGGCCTTCGCGAGCGCCTCGCCGGCGAGGTCGCACAGCCGCGTGCGCAGGCCCTTGTGGGCCAGCTGGCCGGCGATGCCGGCGCCCATCACGCCGCCGCCGACGACCAGCGCGCTCTTCAGGTCGCGGGCGCCGTCGGCCTTGCCGAGGCGCTTGCTGCGCTCGGTCAGGAAGAACAGGTGCGTCAGCGCCTTGCTGACCGGCGTCGCGATCATCTCGCCGAGCGCCTTGGCCTCGGCGGCGAAGCCCTGGTCGGCCGGCAGGGTGAATGCCTGCACGCAGAGGTCGAGCGCGGCCTTCGGCGCCGGATAGAACCGGGCCTGGCCCTTGCTCAACGCCTTCTGTGCCGCGTTGGTGGCCAGCGCGCGCAGCGGCGTGGTGCTGAGCCAGCGGGCGGCGCCGCGCAGCCGGCGCGTCGGGCCCTTCTTGCCCTGCTGCACCAGCCGGCGGCACTCGTCGATCGCCAGCTCGAGCAGCTTGGCCGACGGCACCACGCGGTCGACCAGGCCCTTCTTCTTGGCGGGCACCGCGCGCAGCAGCTTGCCGTTCAGGATCAGGTCCAGCGCCGTCGGCAGGCCGAGCAGGCGCGCCATGTTCTGCGTGCCGCCGAAGCCGGGGACGATGCCCAGCTTGGTCTCGGGCAGGCCGACCTGGGTCGCCGGGTGGTCGCTGGCGATGCGCAGGTCGCAGAACAACGCGAGCTCGCAGCCGCCGCCGACGCACGGGCCTTCGATGGCGGCGACGACCGGCACCGGCAGGTCGCGGCAGCGCTGGAAGATCGAGCGGCCGGTCACCGCGGCCTCCTGGCCCTCGGCGACCGTGCGGATCGCGTGGATCAGGTTGATGTCGGCGCCGGCGCAGAACATGCCCTTGCCCGGCCCGGTGATCACCAGCCCGCGCAGGCGCGCCTGCTGGGCCAGGTCCTGCAGGGCGCGGTCGAGCGCCTGCAGCCGTTCCTTGGTGAAGGTGACCACGGTCTCGTCGGGCTGGCCGAGGCGCAGCACGGCGATGCCCTGGTCGTCGATCGTGACCGGGAGGGTGGCCACGGCGGGCGCCTCGGTCTCGGGGCGGGTTTCGGTCTTGGTCATGACGGTTGGCTCCGCGCTCACGTGGCCTCGAGGATCATCGCCTGGCCCTGGCCGCCGCCGACGCACAGCGTCGCCAGGCCCCAGCGCTTGTTCTGCCGGCGCAGCTCGTGGGCGACGGTCAGGGCGAGGCGGGCGCCGGACGCCGCGATCGGGTGCCCGAGCGCGATGGCGCCGCCGTTCTGGTTGACGATGGCGGGGTCGAGCTCGCCGAGCGCCTCGGGCAGCCCGAGGTGCTTGCGGCAGTAGTCGTCGCTGGCGAACGCGCGCTGGCAGCCGAGCACCTGCGCGGCGAACGCCTCGTTGATCTCGACGACCTCGAGGTCGGAGAAGCCGATGCCGGCCTCGTCGAGCGCCTTCGGCGTCGCGTGCACGGGACCCAGGCCCATGACCGCGGGGTCGAGGCCGGCGCGGGCGTGGCCGCGCACGACGGCCAGCGGCTTCAGGCCCATGGCCCGGGCCCGCGACTCGGAGGTGCACAGCAGCGCCACCGCGCCGTCGGTGATCTGGCAGGCGTTGCCGACCGTGACGTCGCCGGCGTTCCGGTCGAACACCGGGCGCAGCTTCTGCAGCGCCTCGAGGGTCTGCTCGGTGCGGACGCCGTCGTCCTGCGACAGCATGGCGCCGAACTTCGGCGGCGCCGCCAGCGGGGCGATCTCGGCGGCGAGGCGGCCGCTCTGCAGCGCCGCCGCGGCGCGCTGGTGGCTGTCGAGGGCGAAGCGGTCCATCTCGCGCCGGTCGATGCCGAACATCCGCGCGACGTTCTCGGCGGTGTTGCCCATCATCAGGCCGGTGATCGGGTCGGTGAGGCCCTCGACCACGGCGACGCGCGGCTTCAGCGCCGACGGCCGGAACCGGCTCAGCGCCGCGAGGCGCTGCACCGCCGAGCGGGCCTTCTGCAGGCCGGTGAAGAACTTCACCAGCTTCGGGCCCATCAGCAGCGGGAAGTTGCTCATCGACTCGGCGCCGCCGACCAGGAACAGGTCGCCGTCGCCGGCACGCAGGCGCTGCTGTGCGGCCAGCAACGCCTCCATTCCGGACGCGCAGTTGCGCATCACGGTGACCGCCGGCACGTGCTCGGGCACGCCGGCGCGCAGCGCCGCGACGCGCGCGACGTTGGCCTCGGCGGCGTCCGGGCCGGCGCAGCCGAGGATGACCTCGTCGATGTCGCCGGCGGCCACGCCGGTGCGGTCGAGCACCTCGCGGAACACGTGGGTGGCCAGGTCGGCGGCACGGGCGCCCGAGAGGGCGCCGCCGGCCTTGCAGAACGGCGTACGCCAGCCGGCGAGGATCGCTAGGTCACGGTCTTCGGTGGTCATGCTTTCGGCCTCGCGTCGACGAAGCGCTTCTCCTTCATCTCGGTCTCCATGCCGATCTTGCGCAGCATGGCGTCCAGCTCGAGGAACTCGACGCGGTTTGGCGCCACCTCGAGCCGGCCCTTGAACGTGTCGCGCACCAGGGTCGCCACCGCCTCACGGGTGGCGACGTCGCGCACCGCGAGGTGCACGATCATCTCGTCCACCTCGAGCGGGTCGTCGTCCTTCTTGCGCAGTTCGATCTGCCACTCCTCGACGTCGGCGATGCCGCCGAGCAGCACCGCGCAGTCCTCGAGGTTGACCAGCGTGCCCTTGACCTTCAGCAGCTGCAGGTCCTTCAGGGACGACTCGCGCGTCAGGTCGCTGCTGATGCGCGGCACGGTCCGGCCGCAGTGCGGGCACGGCTCGTAGCGGATGCCGCCGCGCACCAGGTCGCCGGTGCGGTAGCGGAACACCGTGCTGGCGCGCGCGCGCAGCGGCGTGAACACCAGCTCGCCGTCCTGGCCCTCTGGCACCACCTCGCCGTTCTTCGGGTCGATGACCTCGAACACCGCGAGGTCGGGATACAGGTGGTAGCCGGTGTAGCTGTTGTCCTTGGTCGGGCACTCGGCGAACGCCATCCGCGCCTCGGTGAAGCCGTAGGTGCCGAACACGCTGACGTCGTGGGCGCCCATCACCGCGAGCAGCTCGCGGATCTTCTGCTTCATGCCGGGCGGCACGCGCTCGGCGCCGAGCACGACGCAGCGGATCGACGACAGGTCGAGGCCCTCCTGGGCGCCCTTGCGCAGCAGGTGGTAGATGTAGCCCGGCACGCCGATCAGCACCTCGGCGCGCAGCCGCGAGATCGCGCGCAGGTCGCCGCTGCTGCCCATCACCTTGCCGCCGCCGGTCGACAGCGCCATCATCCCGGTCGCCTGGCCGGCGAAGAACACCTGCCAGAAGGCCAGATGCGGGGCGTAGGGGAAGACGTTGGCGATCCGGTACTCGGAGTGCAGCCCCATCACGTCCACCAGCCGGGTGCCGGTGTCGTGCAGGTTCTTGATGTCGCGCGGCGAGTAGAAGAACGGCACCGGCTCGGCCGAGCGGCCGGTCGTGAAGGTCATGAAGCAGGGGTAGAACTCGCTGCGCAGGCGCTGCTTCACCGACGCCGTGCCCCGGGTCCACTTCTGCAACAGCAGCGGCAGCTTGCGGCGCAGCGGCCAGGCCGCCTTCAGGGTCGCGGGGTCGGGCTGCAGGATGAACCGCTTGAAACGCTGCGGGTCGTCCTCGGTCGGCAGCAGGTCGAGCTTGCTGGACAGGGGCAGCCGACGCAGGTCGTCGACCGTGCGGATCTGCTCCGGGCGCACCCCGGCCCGGTCGAACTGCTCGCGGTAGAACGAGCTGAACGGGTAGAGGTATTCGCGGACGTAGCGCTGCAGCAGCCGGTTCTGCAGGTCACGCTGCTCGCTGCGCTGCATGCGCTGGATTTCACGCCACGTCGTCATGTTGGTCTCGGGCCGGGTCCCTATAGGTCACTAGCCCGCGAGGGCACGTCGGTTGTCGACTACAGGCAACTGCCGATGCGTTCCGATCTATCGGTCATCGTGCGGGTGCGACTTGCGCGCGGAGTGCGCGTGACCGACCTGCGACCCCAGCGTGAGCATCCCGTTCCCCAACGACCACGGCGCCCGGAACGGCAGGCACGAGCCTGCCCGGCAGTCACACTCGTCGGCGCACCTGCCGGAGCCGTCGCGGCGCACGGTCCTGGTCCTCGGCGGCGGCGGCATGCGCGGCTACTGCCACATCGGAGTCATCCGTGCCATCGAGCGGCTGGGGCTGCACGTCGACGAGGTCGTCGGCACCAGCATGGGCGCCGTGATGGGCGGCCTGTACGCCACCGGCATGGACAGCCGCCGCATCGAAGAGGTGGCGGCGCAGATCTCCTTCAAGGACTACTTCAAGCTCAACCTGCTGAAGTTCCTGGTCAAGGGCTACCGCCACGCATCGGTCTACAAGGGCAAGGCGTTCCTGCAGTTCCTGCGGCGCTGGATGCCGCAGCAGCACTTCGCCGAGCTGGCGCGGCCGTTCTTCTGCAACGCCCTGTCGCTGACGACCGGCATGTCGCGGTTCTTCGGCCTCCCGGGCGCGGACGGCGTGCCGGTCGGCGACGCGGTCTACGCCAGCGCCTGCCTGCCCGCCGTGTTCGAGCCGATGGCGATCGACGGCGACCACTACGTGGACGGCGGCATGACCGAGACGCTGGCGCTGCGGCTGGCGCGCGCGCGCAAGCCCGATCTGGTGATCGCGGTCGATCTGTCGCACCGCGATCTGCACGAGGAGACGCCGTACCGCGCCAGCCTGCCGCACATCCTGTTCCAGACCTACGAGGTCATGGGGCTGGCCCTGAACGAGCACAACCTGCACCGCTACGTCGACGATCGCACCGTGCTGATCAAGCCGAAGGTCTCGCACATCGGCCTGCTCGACATGCCCGACGTCACCGAGATCGTCCGGCTCGGCGAACGCGAGGCGCTCGAGGTCCTGACGACTCATCCGCTGACGCGCTACCTGTGCGATCCGGTGGTGGTGCAGGAGGAGGACCGCAACGTGTCGGCGCCGCGCGATCACGTCCGGCTGAACGTCGACATGAACGCCTGCATCCACTGCGGCATCTGCGCCGCGACCTGCGTGACCAACGGGTTCGCCGCGGTGCCGCTCGGCGACGTGGTCCGTAAGCTGCACAACTACGAGTGCACGCGGGACAGCGCCTGCGAGCGCAACTGCCCGACCGGGGCGATCCGCCTGCGCAACGTGTAGCGTCCGCTACTTGGCGGCCGGCTCCGGCGGCAGCAGCTCGAGGTCGTGCCAGGAGATGCCCCACGGCTCGGCGTCGCCCGGCTCGGCGTCGCCCCGCGTCCGCGGGCGGACCGCGTCGAGCAGCGCCGGCGCAGTGGCGCCGCGCGTGACCGCGCCGGCGACGGCCGCCTCGAACGGCGCGAAGTCCGCCCAGCGCGGCGTCGAGATCGCGAGGTAGCGGTCGAGCATCGGCGAAGCGCCGCGCCAGTCGGGCGCCGGCCCGACCAGCACCCGGCGCCGCACGGTCTCGCCGCGGCGCACGAAGTTGTTCTGGTCGCGGCCGAACACCAGGTTGACGACGCGGTTCTGCTGCACCGACAGGACGGCCACGAACAGGTCCTCGTCGGTGCCGTTGTGCAGCTCGAGCACTGCGATCGCGCCGCCGGAGTCCGGCAGCAGGGTCGGTGCCCGCACGCGCGTGCGCGCGTCGTCGGTGGGTTCGAGGGTGGCGGCCGGCAGGCTCGACTGGCCGACCCGGCGCTCGGCCGCGGTCGGCGGCACGGCGCGGAGCCGGATCGGCAACGCGCCCGGTCGGGCGATCCCCTCCCAGAGCGACCGGAACGCGTGTTCGCGCAGCAGGGCGCCGCCGAGGCCCGCGGTCGTCTCGCCTTCCCAGAGCAGGGCGTCGTCCGGCGCGAGCAGCTGGTAGCCCGGCCCGGCGCGCTGCAGGACGCAATCGTGGACCTGGGTCACGATCCCGGGCTGCGCCCACGGGGCCTCGGCCAGCACGTCCGCGGGGATCCCGGACAGAAGGGCGACGGTCAGCGGCGCGCGGCCGGAGAGGCCGGCGGTGGGGACTGCCCACAGCGCCGCCTTGGGCACTGCGGCGTCGCCGTCGAGGCGGGCGCGGGCGCGCTGGACCCACACCTGCGTCACCGCGGCGCGCGCCACCTCGCGGCCCTCGGCGTCGACCAGCCGCAGGGCGTCGCCGTCGCCGAGGCCGTGGATGCGGCCGCCCTCGACCACGACCTCGGGGCCGCGGTCGCTGCGGACGGCGAAGCCGGCGGGGACCGGCCGGCCGCGACCGCCCAGCACGGCGCGCTGCACCGGGCCGGCGGCCTGCACGTGCTGGGCACCGCGCGTGCCGATGCCGGCGACGCGGGCGCGCACGATGGCGACCAGCTCGCGCCACGAGCACTCGGGCCGCGCGCGCGCGAGCTCGTCGCACAGGAACCACGTCAGCGTGCCATGGCAGCCGTCGGGTCCGTCGAACTCGCCGGCCTCCTGGTCGCTGGCGCAGGCGGCGATGTGCACGACCCGGTCCGTCCGCGGGCCGCCGTCGTCGTCGACGAACGGGACGTCCTGCGGCCAGAACGCCGCGAGTGCCGCGCGGTCGAGCGGGCGGAGGCCCGTGCCGACCGAGCGGCTGGTGGCGAGCGGCTCGCCGCGCAGCACGCCGCCGCTGTGGCAGCAGTCGGTCACCAGCAGCACGTCGCGCGCCGGCAGCGCGGCCAGCAGCGAGTGCAGTTCGTCGTCCGTGACGTCGAAGCTGCCGTGGTTGGCGCCGGCGCGGCTGTCGTGCGCCAGCAGCGTCTGGTCGTGTGCCGGGAGGTCGCCGTCGGCCTGGGCCAGGTCGCGACCGCTCGGGTCCGGGATCTGCGAGCCGTGGCCCGAGAACCAGATCACCACGCGCGTGTCGGGTCCGGCCCGGGCGATCAGGTGGTCGTGGAACGCGCGCACGATCGCCGCGTGGGTCGCGGCGGCGTCGGTGAGCACCGCGACGTCGTCGGCGGCGAAGCCGAACCGGTCGACCAGCAGCCCGCGGACCAGCGCGACGTCGCGGACGGCGCCGCGCAGGCTCGGAATCGGCTGGTCGTCGGCCGGCGCGTAGTCGTCGATGCCGATCAACAGGGCCAGGGCCTGCGGCGCGTGCACGCGCTCCTGCGCGAGCACGCCTACGGACACGAGGGCGAACGTCGCCAGCGCCGCCAGCAGCCGCGGCGCTGCGTGCCGGGGCCGGGCGGCGGCCACGGTCCGAGTGGGGTGCGCTCCGTTCATGGTCGTCTCCTGCAGGCGCATCGTCGCGGCGGAGCCGCCGGTGTCCAGGGCCGCGCCGCTGCCGGCGTCTCCATCCTCGCGCCGACCGCCGCGCACGCCGCGTGGTCGGAACAACGGGAGTCGCTATGCTGCGGTTCGGAGCGCAGGAGGCGAAGCGACGACCTTGAGCGGCGAACCCAACCCACTCACCCAGACGTTCGAGCTGGTGCGCAAGGCGCAAGGCGGCGACCGCGACGCGCTCGACCGGCTGTTCGCGCGCTACTACGAGCGGCTGCGGCGCTCGGTGCGGGCGCGGCTCGGGCCGCGGCTCCGCACGGTGCTCGAGTCCGGCGACATCCTGCAGGCCGCGTTCGCCAAGGCGTTCGCGACGTTCGATCGGTTCGAGCTGCGGCACGAGGGCAGCTTCCTCCATTGGCTCGCCGAGATCGCGGTGCATCAGATCGGCGACGCCGCCGACCACCACGGCGCCAGGAAGCGGACAGCGCCCGCGCCCGTGGTGTCGCTGCAGGCGCCGGCCGGTGACGGCTCGGGGGAGGTCGCGCAGCTCGTGCCGGGGGCCGACTCCGGTCCGATGGAGCGGACGGTGCGCGGCGAACACGAGGCGGTCGTCGAGGCGGCGCTCGACCAGCTGGTCGCCGAGCATCGGCAGGTCATCGTGCTGCGCGACTTCGACGGGCTCGAGTGGCGCGAGGTCGCGGCGCGGCTGGGCAAGAACACCGAGTCGGCGGCACGCGAGACCCACCGACGCGCGATGCTGGAACTCGCCCGGCAGCTGCGCCGGCGCGGCGTGGGGCCGGAGCCCACGTGATCCGCGGCGACGATTTGGCCTGCGTCCGCGGCCCGTGCTGCCGCTGGCCACGTGCATGAGCGACGGGCGCGTGGAGATGGTGACGGTCGACAGCCTGGCCCTGGAGTACCTCCGGGCCACGGAGGCCGGCGAGCAGCCGGACGTCGAGGCGCTGGTGCGGCAGCTGGGCAACGACGCGGATCGGGACGAGCTGCGCCAGCTGTGCACGACGGCGGCCTGGGCCCGCTCGCTGCTGCCGGCGCCGTTCCGGCCGCAGCTGACGGTCGCCGGGCGCTACGTGCTGCTGGAACCGCTCGGCAGCGGCGGGTTCGGCCGGGTCTGGCGGGCGCACGATCGGCAGCTGGGCCGCGAGGTCGCGCTCAAGGCGTTCCATCCGCTGCTCGACGAGCGCGACGTCGACGCGGTGCTGCAGCGGGAGCTGCGCGCCCTGGGACAGGTGCGGCACGACGGCGTCGTGCGCCTGTTCGACAGCGGCCGGCACGAAGGGACCCCGTTCGTCGTCATGGAGCACGTCGACGGGCAGTCGCTCGCCGCGGTGGTGGAGCGGCTGCGCGAGGTCGCGGGCGCGGAGTACCCGCCGACGGCCGAGGCCGTGGAGCAGGTGCTCGGGGCGGCGGCCGCGGGCACGCCGGAAGGGGCGGAGTGCGCCTGGCCCGATCGCGCGGCGCGCATCGCGGTCGACGCCCTGTGGGCCCTCGCCGCCGCGCACGCCGCCGGCATCGTGCACCGCGACCTGAAGCCGGCCAACGTCCTGCTGCGGCCCGGCGGCCGGCCGGTGCTGGTCGACTTCGGGCTCAGCAGCCTGGCCGACGCGTCCGGCGAGCTGACCGGGCGGCTGCTCGGCACTGCGGCGTACCTGGCGCCCGAGCAGCTCGAGCGCGCGCGCATGGGCAAGGACGTCCGCACCGACGTCTACCAGATGGGGCTGGTGCTGTACGAGCTGCTGACCCTGCGGCCCGCGTTCGCGCCCGGGTCGCAGTCGCAGCTGTTGACCGCGGTGCGGCGCGGCGCGTTCGCCCAGCCGCGCCGCGTGCGACCCGCGCTGCCGGCGGCGCTGGAGGACGTCTGCCTGCGGGCGCTCGAGCTGGACCCGGCGCGCCGCTACCCGACTGCCGACGCGTTCCGCGACGACCTGGAACGGTGGCTCGCGGGCGCCCTGCCGCAGGCGGCGCGGCTCGGTCGGATGGGGCGGATCGGGCGCGGGCTGCGCACCGGGCTGCGGCGCCAGAGGGTGCCGCTCGCGATCGCGGCGGCCCTGATGCTCGGGGCCGCGGGCACGATCCTGGCGACGCCGGGCGGGGTCCGGGTCGTGCTGGTCGGGCTCGACGGCCAGCGCACGACGGTCGAGGTGGTCCGCGGCGCGGTGCTGATGCTCTACGAGGTCGGCGTCGACGCCGACGGGCAGCCCGTGGCGGCGCCGCGCGCCTACCGGCTGGATGCTGGCGGGCCGGTGCGGTTCGCCGCGGCGTGGACCGCGGGGACGTCGGCCGTCGAACTCGTCGGCGACGCGCCGGTCGTGGCCGGCGGCGCGCTGCGGGCCGTGCCGGCGCCCGGCGCGCTGGCCGCGGACTGGGACCGCTTCGGCCGGGCGCTGAACGACCGCGTCGAGGACCTCGGGCGGCCGCTGCAGCGGGGCGAGATCGCCGACCTGCTGGCGGAACTGCAGCGGCCGGCGCGCGGCGGGGCGCCGGTGGGGCCGCTGCGCATCGACGACATCTTCGGCTGATGGCGGCGGCGCGGCGCCGGCGTCGCTACCGTGCCGACATGCTGCAGGAGCTGACCGTCGCGACCCGTGGCCGCGGGCTGCACGACATCACCGCCCCGCTGCGCGATCTGGTGCGCGCGGCGGCGGCCGCCGCCGGCGGCGCCGACGGCCTGTGCAGCGTCTTCGTCCGCCACACCAGCTGCAGCCTGCTGGTGCAGGAGAACGCCGACCCCAGCGCGGCGCGCGACCTCGAGCGCTGGCTCGACCGCGCGGTCCCGGATGGCGAGCCGTTCTACACCCACACGGCGGAGGGACCCGACGACATGCCGTCGCACGTGAAGGCGATGCTGCTGCCGGTGTCGCTGTCGCTGCCGGTGCGTGCCGGGGACCTGTGGCTCGGCACCTGGCAGGGCGTCTACCTGTTCGAGCACCGGCGCCGGGGCACGCGGCGCTCGTGCGCGGTGCACGTGGCGTGCTGACGCGCGGCGGCGTCAGCCGCGCCCAGCCGCGTCAGCTGCGCCCAGCCGCGACCGGCGCGCCGTCGCCCAGGTGGAAGTGCTTGCTCAGCTTCAGGCCCTGGCCCTGGTAGTGCGAGCTCAGGCGGCGATCGCCGTACACCACCTCGGGGTCCTCGAGCGTGCGGAAGAAGTTGAGCTTGAAGAACACCTGGCCGTCCTCGAGCAGGAACGGCACGTCGTGCGGCCGCACCTCCAGCACGGCGCGCGTGCCCTGCTCGCCGCCGAAGCCGTTGTCGAAGAAGCCCGCGTAGTTGGTGCGCAGCTCGCCGATGCCGACGTCGTACGCGACCATCTCGGCCGCCAGGTGGCGCGGCACGCGGATGCGCTCCTTGCTGGCGAAGATGTAGAACTCCTCCGGTTCGACGATCAGGCGCCCGTCCGGCGGCTCGTCGATCGCCTCGAAGTACTGGTTGGCGTCGTGCTGCGCCTCGAGCGCCGTGTCGACGATGCCGGCGTAGCGGCGCGCGAGGTAGCCGACCGGCCCGGTGAGGTCGCGGTCGCGGCGCATCGCCACGCCCATGCACAGGCCGCGATCGAAGCGCACGCGGTCCAGGTCGAGCGGCGCGCCGCGGTCGTCGAACAGCAGCGGGCCGCGCTCGTACTCGGCGCGCAGCTCGGCGTCGCTGAGTTCGGCGTCGCCGTCGCTGAAGCGGATCTGGCACAGCGACAGCCCGGTGCGCACGCGCACCGGGAAGCTGCGCGGCACGATCTCGAGGAAAAGCGGGCCGGTGTAGCCGGCCGGCACGGTCTCGAAGCGGCCGCAGCGGTCGGCGAGCAGGCGCGTGAACAGGTCCAGCCGCCCGGTCGAGGACTTGGGGTTGGCGCGCACCAGGTAGGGCAGCGGCTGCTCGATCCGCTCGAGCAGCGGCACGATGTAGCAGTGCCCCTTCTCGAGGACCGCGCCGTCCGTGAGGTCGAACGTGTACAGCGTCATCTCCTCCAGGCGGTCGGCGACGCGCACGTGCTCGGGGAGGAAGCCGGAGCGGACGCGGTAGCCGCGGGTCGCCAGCCGCAGGTCGAGCGAGCTGGGTTGGACCTGGGTGGGGGCGATCGCGGGAGTGCTGACCAGCGCGCCGGACTCGATCAGCGCGCGGATCTGCTGGTAGACGAGGATGCCGGCCATGGGTGGGCCGGCAAACGTAGCGCCGCGGGTCGCCGTTGGAAGCGCGGGGTGCGGTCGCCGCAGGGGATCGGCGGGCCGGCGCCTCAGCGCTGGATGAACAGCTTGGTCTGGTGGTAGGAGTAGTGGATCGAGGCGCCGCGGCGGTAGCACTCGACGCGCAGGTAGTAGCTGCCCTGCGGGAAGCCCGACGAGACGTCCCAGGGGATCGTCTCGTCGCCCAGCGTGGTGTCGGCGACCAGGTGGGTCGGGTCGTCGGGCCGCTCGCCGAGGCGCGCGGGATCGCCGTCCTGGATGTACTGCCAGGTGGTGCCGCCGTCGCGCGAGTAGGTGATCACGTACTCGAGGTCGCCCTCGTTCTCCGAGTAGAGGCCGGTCTGGGTGTAGTCGAGGCCGTCCCAGCGCGTCCAGCTCACGCGCAGCACGATGTCGATGCCGGACGGGTCGTCGATCTCGCTGATGTCCGACGGGTCGCGGATCTCGACCCGCGGCGGCTGCTCGATGCGCAGGGTGTTGCTGGTGCTGCCTGCCTCGAAGTACGAGTGGATCAGCGACAGGACCGCGAACTTGGCGATGAAGGTCGAGCCGCTCTCGACCGTGCGGTCGAAGCCGTTGACGACGACGTAGGCGGCGTCGGCGTTGCCGGGGTCGACCAGCTTGACCAGGCCGGAGCCCGTGTAGCCCGATCCGTGCGAGAAGTAGGTCTTGAACAAGGAGCCGCTGAAGCGCTCGGCGCTGTACGGGGCGAGGCTCCATTCGGTCCCCGTGCCGCCCGTGCCGCTCGAGGCGACGTGGAACGGGCGCGACACCGGCGCCGAGGACGGGATGCGGAAGTTGTAGTTGTTGGCCAGCTCGTTGCCGACCGCCGTCAGCGTGCCGTTGCCGCTGGTGCTGGTGTGGTGGAACGTGCTCGTCGACGTGCCGATGTTGAAGAACGACGTGCACCCTTCCTGGCTGGTGTTCTGGTGCGCGTTGTTCATCGTCACGCCGTAACCCTGGTGGTCGGTGCCGCTGTGCACCGAGTTGATCGAGTCCTGGTAGAAGCGGCCGCTGCCGTTGCCGGCGACCAGGTTGCCCCACGGGTGGCCGCTGCCGTCGTCGCTCGCCCACAGGCTCGCGTAGACCGAGTCGGGGGCGAGCTCGCCGAGCCACGGCATGCTCCACCAGTAGTCGGAGCCGCCGCCGCCGGCCCGTACGAACGTGCGCGCGCCGGTGATGTTGTTGAAGTAGCCGTCGCCGCCGCCGCCGTGCGGGGTCAGCTCGACCGGGATCGAGTTCGGGTAGCCGTTGGCGGAGTCGTAGCCGATGTCGTTGCCGATCCCCATGTAGTAGTAGGACCAGCCCGTCAGCGTGGTGTAGACGCAGTTGCTGTCGACCAGGCCCTTGCGCAGCAGCTCGAACAGCCGCGGCACGTCGCAGTTCATGCGGCCGCGCCAGCGTTCGGCCAGGCGCCCGGTGTCGAGCGCCTTGTAGTCGGCCTGCGAGTTCTCGCCGGTGCGCGTGAGATCGTCGAAGTACCAGTTGTAGCCGTCCGGCATCGTCGGCCGGTACGACGTGGTGGGGTAGCCCGGGTCGCCCGTCTTGTGGTCGCGCACGAGGTCGCGGTACGGCATGTGCCGCGGGTCACCCTGGAACTGGGCGCACTCGGTGATCGGCACGTCGTCGTTGCTGTTGCACCACCAGGTGTAGGTCGTCGAGAGGTTCTCGGGCGCGTTGCGGTCGACGGGCGGCCACATCGTGCCCGCCGTCTCGGGGTCGGCGCCGGCCCAGATGCGCGTGCGGACCGTCAGCAGCCGGTCGGTGGTCGGCGCGACCACGCTGGCCGGCACCCGGAACCGCCAGCGCGCGGTGTTCTTCGGGATGTTCGCCGTCGCGTCGCTCAGGTCCACCGAGAAGTCGCGGGCGTTCTCGACCGGGCTCGGGATGTAGGCCATGCCGTAGAGCAGCGAACGCTCGGTGTAGCGCAGCCCTCTGCTGCTGACCTCGGGCGCCACGCACGGCGTGTGGTAGAGCAGGATGCGCGTGTAGCTGCGCTCGCCGGCCGGCGTGAAGTACTCGGCCTCGTAGCACATCTCGCGTCCGACCAGCGAGGCGTCGCCGCGCACCTTGGTCGAGCCGAACGGGAGGTAGTCGTCGTCGCTGCTGTCGCCGTCGGCGTCGACGCCGCCGGGGAGGTGCTCGAGGCGGACGTCGGGCAGCAGGTCCGGCACGCCGAGCGTCGACGGGTCGGTCAGGTCGATGTCCATCACGTCGACGGCGATGGGCACCGGCATGATCGGGCTGCCGCCACCGGCCACGAAGTCGACCTCGTCGGTGTTGTAGGCGTAGACCCGGAACACCGCGTCCTCGGTGACGCCGCCGGTGTCGCGCAGCGTGCGGAGCTTCTCGGGGTGGGTGACGACCCGCACCTCGGGCAGGTTGACGGGGTCCCGGGCCGCGTCGGAGTAGTTGCGCAGCGCGGGCATCGGCAGCAGCTCGCCGTGCAGGTTGATGACGAGCGCGTTCTTGTACTTGTCCGGGTTGCGGTTCAGGTCCTCGAGGAACAGCCGCAGCGTCGGCTCCTTCGACATGTCGTCGAGCAGCGGCGGCGGCGTGGTGCCGGCGATCTCCGCCGCGGCGATCGCGGCCTCACGGTCCTCGACGGCGTCGACCCGTGCCTGCCACAGCGCCAGCTCCTCGGGGTAGCGCAGCGCGTGGTTCCAGTAGTCGCACAGCGCGTACGGGTAGGGGTTGGTGTCGTCGTCGTAGCCGTGGCTCTCGACGCCGTCGATGGAGATCCGGCCCGCGAAGTTCGCGGGCACGTAGTAGTACGACGAGGCGCTGCCGCTCGGCATCGCGCCGGGGTAGTAGTAGACGTGGCGGTGCGAGGTGAGGCTGTCGTTCGCCTCGTTGATGTAGGGGCGGTAGATCGGGTTGCGCCCGAACGCGGCCTTGGTGATCCAGTGCGTGCGAACCTCGAGGCCCGGATTGCGGGTCTCGAGATCGGTGACCGTCGACTCGACGAACGGCTTGATCGAGTCCATGAACACCCACCAGCCCGGGATGTTCTCGATCGCCAGCAGGTAGAGGTCGAACACCTGGGTGGTCGGGAACGCGGTGCCGGGTGCGTTGACGACGGCCGACAGCTCGGAGACGACGCGGTCGACGCCGCGCGGGTCGCGCTTGTAGATCCGCACCGTCGAGTAGCGCACGTTGCGGTTCTTGGCGCCCGGGAACGGCGCCACCGTGATGCGGCGCGACCATTGCCAGGCGGCGCCGACGCGGGAGTTCCCGGACAGCACGTGGTCGGGCGGCACCAGGTTGCCGCCGGCGTCGCGGGCGATGGTCAGGTTCGGCTTGTTGACGACGCCGTCGTCGAGGGAGTCGAGGTCGCCGCTCTGGCCGGGCAGCGCCTGCTCGACGAACCCCTGCATCTCGTTGAGGATCGCCTGCGCCTTGCCCATCGCGAACACCTTCTCGCGTTCGGTGGTGGTGCTGCGCAGGTTCATCGTCACGTGGTTGATCAGCACCACTGACGTGACCACCAGGATGAGCATGCCGAACGCAAGCTCGGCGAAGGTGAAGCCCGCCTGCCCGCGGGTGCGAAGGTGATCGTTCATGCCTGGAGCGCGACTCCCCTTGCAGCCCGTCCTGGCTGCATCCTTGCGGCAATGATCGACAACATCGCGAGTTGCCCTTGAGGGTCGGTCCTGGATAGGGAACAGCCCTACCGGGGAGTGCCGGTCGGGGGCCGGGACCCGGCGGTGCGCGCGGCATTCTCCCCCGGGTGTTGGACCCGGCCGCCGCCGCGGCTACCCTGCCCGCCCGAAAACCATGAACATCCACGAGTACCAGGCCAAGGACGTGCTGGCGCGCCACGGCGTGCCGGTGCCAAGGGGCATTCCGGTCGACTCCGCCGCCCAGTGTCGGCAGGCGTTCACGGACCTCGGCGGGGGCCTCGCCGTCGTCAAGGCGCAGATCCACGCCGGCGGCCGCGGCAAGGCCGGCGGCGTGAAGCTGGTCCGGTCGGCCGACGAGGCGCAGCAGGTGGCCGAGAAGCTGCTCGGCAAGGCCCTGGTGACGCCGCAGACCGGGCCTGAGGGCCGGGTCGTGCAGAAGCTCTACGTGACGCAGGGCGCCGACATCGACCGCGAGATGTACCTGGCGGTGGCGATGGACCGCGCGGCCCGCGCGCCCGTGGTGATCGCGGCGGCCGAGGGCGGCGTCGAGATCGAGCAGCTGGCGCACGACCGGCCCGACGCGCTGCTGCGCGTGCCGGTCCACCCGGTCAAGGGCATCCTGCCGTTCCAGGTGCGGCGCATCTGCTTCCACCTCGGTCTGCGCGGCGAGCAGGCGAAGGGCGGCGCCAGGGTGCTGCAGGGGCTGATGGCGGCGTTCATGGCGACCGACGCGTCGCTGGCCGAGATCAACCCGCTGATCACCACCAAGCAGGGCGACGTCGTGGCGCTCGACGCCAAGATGAGCTTCGACGACAACGCGCTGTTCCGGCACAAGGACATCGCCGCGTTCCGCGACGTCAACGAGGAGGACCCGAAGGAGGTCGAGGCGAAGAAGTTCGACCTCAACTACATCGCGCTCAGCGGCAACATCGGCTGCATGGTCAACGGCGCCGGCCTGGCGATGGCGACCATGGACGTCATCCAGCAGAAGGGCGGCATGCCCGCCAACTTCCTGGACGTGGGCGGCGGCGCCAACAAGAGCCAGGTCACCAACGCGTTCAAGATCCTGCTGAGCGACAAGAACGTGCAGGGGATCCTGATCAACATCTTCGGCGGCATCATGAAGTGCGACACCATCGCCGAGGGCGTGATCGCCGCGGCGCGCGAGGTCGACCTGTCGGTGCCGCTGGTGGTGCGGCTCGAGGGCACCAACGTCGACCTGGGGCGCAAGCTGCTGCAGGACAGCAAGCTCGACCTGCAGACCGCGGTGTCGCTGGACGAGGCCGCCGAGAAGATCGTCAAGGCAGCGGGAGCGAAGCGATGAGCGTGCTGGTCACTGGTGACACCAAGATCCTCGTGCAGGGCATCACCGGCGAAGCCGGCGCCTTCCACACCAAGAACTCGCTGGCCTACGGCACCCGCATGGTCGCGGGCGTGACCCCGGGCAAGGGCGGGCAGAAGACCGACGCCGGCGTGCCGGTGTTCGACACGGTCGCCGACGCGGCGCGCGAGACCGGCGCGACGGTGTCGGTCGTGTACGTTCCGGCGGCGTTCGCAGGCGACGCCATCTGCGAGGCGGTCGACGCCGGCCTCGACCTGGTGGTCGCGATCACCGAGGGCATCCCGGTCGCCGACATGGCGTTCGTGCGGAACTACATGCAGGGCTCGTCGACGAGGCTGATCGGGCCGAACTGCCCCGGCATCATCACGCCGGTGACGGCCGAGACCGGCTGCAAGATCGGGATCATGCCGGCCTACATCCACCGGCCGGGACGCGTCGGCATCGTGTCGCGCAGCGGCACGTTGACCTACGAGGCGGTCTGGCAGGTCACGTCGGCGGGCATGGGCCAGTCGACCTGCATCGGCATCGGCGGCGACCCGATCAAGGGCCTCGACTTCATCGAGTGCCTGCAGCTGTTCCAGGACGACCCCGGCACCGACGGGATCATCATGATCGGCGAGATCGGCGGCACCGCCGAGGAGGAGGCCAGCGAGTTCCTCCAGCAGTACGTCAAGAAGCCGGTCGTGGGCTTCATCGCCGGCGCCACGGCGCCGCCCGGCAAGCGCATGGGCCACGCCGGCGCGATCATCAGCGGCGGCAAGGGCACCGCGAAGGACAAGAAGGCGGCCATGCAGAAGGCCGGCGTCCACGTCTGCGACACGCCGTCGGTGCTCGGCGCGGCGATGAAGGAAGCGCTGAACGGACGCTGAGGTGGGCCGCTTCGACGCGCTGTTCCGCCAGCTGACTCCGCTGGTGCTGCTCGGCATCGCCCTCGCGGCGCTGTTCGGGCCGTTGCTGCCCGGCGCCGACTGGGTCGCGCAGCACCTCGGCGCCAACTTCTTCCTCGGCTTCTGCGTGTTCCTGCTGAGCCTCTACGTGCTGCTGCTGTGGGGCGAGTCCCTGCGGCAGCACGCGCTGATGACCAGCCTCCTCAAGGAGCTGATGGAGTTCCGCAACCGACGCGCCGGCGAGGTGCAGGGCCGGCCGCTGGCGCAGAAGCTCGACGCCGTGCGCCTGCTGCTGCCGGCGCTGGCCTCGGGCGACGAGAAGGTGCGCAGCACCAGCCGCCGCAACCTGAGCCTGCTGGTCGGGCAGGACCTCGGCGACGACGTCGCCGCCTGGCAGCGCTGGCTCGACCAGCACGACGGCGCCTAGCGCGAGGGCAGCCAGCGCCAGATGGCCAGCGCCGCGGCCGCCAGCGCGGGTGCCACCAGCACGCGCGGCAGGCCGAAGTTGTGCAGCACGTGGGTGAGGTGTCGACGGTCGCCGACCCAGGGGCGCAGGCCGAGCAGCAGCCGTGCGATCACCACCTGCGTGAAGTCGAGCAGCAGCACCGCGAACGGCAGCGCCGCCGCGGCCATGCCGGCCGGGGTCGGTCCGGTGTCGGCCAGGGCCCGCGTGACGGCGGCGCCGGCGCACAGCCCGAGGGCGTAGGCGCCGGCGTCGCCGAGGAACAGCGCCGGCCGCGGCCAGTTCCACGGCAGGAAGCCCAGCGCGGCGAAGCCCGCGGCGCCGAGCTCGCCGCGGCCGCCGGTCGCCAGCAGCAGGCCGGTGCCCACGACCGCGGCCGACACGCCGTCGGTGTTGTCGAGGAAGTTGGCGGCGTTGGTCAGCACGAACACCAGCGCCACGACCAGCGCGAATGCGCCGGGTCTCGCGAGCGGGTCGAAGGTCGTGGCCGCCACGGCCACGGCGGCGCCGAGCAGGACCACCGCCTTGCGGCGCCAGTCGAGGTCGCCGGTGCGCTCCTTGTGCCAGTCGTCGACGAAGCCGAGCGCGGCGACAGCGGCGGTGGCGGACGCCAGCAGCCATTGCTCGGCCAGCAGCTGCCAGCAGAGCAGCACCGGCAGCAGCGCGATCCCGGCCAGCGGCACCGGGCGGCCGTGCTGCTTGCGCCCCGGCAGCGGCAGGTCGTCCGGGAGGAAGCCGCGGACGCGGCGGTTCCACCACCAGGCGAGCCCGGTTCCGACCGCGGCGAACACGAGGGCGAAGTGGGCGGGCACGGCCGGCCTCAGGTCCCGTACAGGTGTGCGGTCCGGATGCGGGCCTCGACCGCCGGCAGCAGCTCGGGCAGGTTGCGTTCGCCGACCTGCAGGCGCCGCCGCAGGTCCGCCGCAGCGACGGCGTCGGGTTGCATGTGCAGCCGGTGCGCCAGCAGATGGTGGCGTTCGGCCGCGGTCAGGTCGAGATCCTGCAGGTGGGTCTCGTCGACCTCGCAGCCCAGCCGCGGGAACGTCGCGATGCGCGCCAGCTCGAGGAGGCGGTGGTGGCGGAACCAGGTCGGCAGCAGCGGCAGGTTGTCCGCCCCGATGACGAACCACAGCGGTCGGCCGGGCTGCGCGGCGGCGAACTCCTCGAGCGTCGTCACCGTGTAGGAGCGGCCCGGTCGCCGCAGCTCGCGGTCGTCGACGACGACCCCGGGCAGGCCGGCGAACGCGAGCTCGCACATGGCCAGCCGGTCGGCGGCGGGGGCCACGTCCCCGTCCCGCTTGTGCGGGTGGTCGCCGGCCGGAAGCACGCGCAGCTCGGACACGGGCAGCTGCTGCAGCGCGGCCTCGGCGATGCGTCGGTGGGTCCGGTGCGGCGGATTGAACGCGCCGCCGAACAGGCCGAGGCCCGCGTTGCCGAGGGCCGCGGTCACCGGGCGTCGTCGGCGGGCTGCAGCAGCTCGCGCACGCGGTCGGGGAGGCCGTCGTCCATCGGCAGCGACAGGTCGCGGCCCTGGCGCAGGGCGCGCACCTGGACGCTGCCGCTCTGCAGCTCGTCGGGGCCGAGCACCAGCACGACCTCGGCGCCGCGCTTGTCGGCGCCCTTGAACTGCGCCTTCAGGCTCTTCTGCTCGAAGTCGGTGTCGGCCGTGAGGCCGGCGTCGCGCAGCTGCTGCGTGAGCCGGAACGCGGCCGCCCGCTGCGCGTCGCCGAGCGGCGCCACGAACACCGGCACCGAGCGCTCGCGCGGGGCCACCGCCGGATGCCCCTGCTTCTCGAGCGCCAGCAGGGTCGGGGTCACGCCGATCGCGAAGCCGACGGCGCCGAGGTCCGGGCCGCCCATGGCCGCGATCAGGCCGTCGTATCTGCCGCCGCCGCAGACCGCGTCGCGCGCGCCGAGGTCGGGGCAGCGCACCTCGAACACGAGGTGCGTGTAGTAGTCGAAACCGCGGACGATGCCCGGGTCGACCTCGCACGGCACGTCCAGCGCGCGCAGCATCTGCAGCGACTCGTCGAAGCGCGCGCGGCTCTCGGGCCGCAGGTGGTCGAGGAACTGCGGCGCCGCGCGGTTGGTCGGCTGGCACTGCGGTACCTTGCAGTCGAGCATGCGGAACACGTTGCGCTGGAACCGCCGCTGGCAGTCCTCGCAGCGCTGCGACAGCAGCGGCTCGAAGTACGCCTTCAGCACCGCCCGGAACGCAGCGCGGTCCTGCGGGTCGCCGATCGAGTTCAGGTGGACCCTGTAGTTCTTCAGGCCCATGCGCTCGAAGGCGCGGTGCGCCAGCAGCACGACCTCGGTGTCGAGCAGCGGGCTCGTGCTGCCCAGGGCCTCGACGCCGACCTGGTAGAACTGGCGGCTGCGGCCGGCCTGCGGGCGCTCGAACCGGAACATGGGACCGCCGTACCAGAACTTCTGGAACGCCCGGCTCTTGTCCAGGTTGTGCTGCAGGTAGGCGCGGACCACGGGCGCCGTCCCCTCCGGGCGGAAGGTCACGTCGGTGTCGCCGCGGCGCACCGTGAACATCTCCTTCTCGACCACGTCGCTCTCGTCGCCGAGGCTGCGCACGAACAGCGCGGTCTCCTCGAACAGCGGGGTGCGGATCTCGCGGTACCCGAACCGGTCCATGACCGCCTGGAACGACCCGAACACGTGGTCGAGCGCGGGCAGGGCCTCGGGCAGGAGGTCGTCGGTGCCGCGCGGGCAGCTCATTCGGGCCATGCGCGGATCGTGCGAACCGGGACCCCGGCTGGCAAGGTCGGGCCGCCAGGGTAGGGCCGCCCGGGTTGGGCCGCCTGGGTTGGGCCGCCTGGGTTGGGGGGCGCAGGTCGGGCGCCGGGCCCGGCGCAGCCGAACTTGGCCGGAGAACTTCGTTGCGCCCGGGATTTTGGGCCAGTAGCTTCCGCGGTCCCTGGTGCGTGCCCCGCACCCCGGGCGACGTCCCCAGACCCCACTCCCAGCTTCTCCGCACGAACATGCGCAAGCTCGCTCTCGCCCTCTCCCTCCTGTCGCTGGCGGCGTGCCAGAACTTCTCCTGGCAGGGCCACGGCCAAGGCCTCTCCGACGAGCAGAAGCAGCTCGGCATCAAGGACGTTTCGGCGCTCGCCGACCAGTACGAGACCGAAGCGTTCTTCCGCGGCGTGCGCCGCCGGAACGACGGCCGCAACAACGCGTTCGGCCGCGACCTGATGGCGATCCAGGACTTCATCGACCGCCACTTCTGGAACTACGACAAGAACGACCCCTACGTGAACTACCCGTCGAACACGACGAAGTTCAACCACGTGGGCCGGTTCGCGATGGTGACGCTGAGCAGCCTGCCGCCGATCGACGAGATCACGGTGCGCTGATCGCGGCGCGCGGCGATCTCAGCCGCGCCGATACACGCCGAGGCGCCGCTGCCGCGCGGCCGGCGCCGGCAGATCGTAGTCGACCACCGCCGCGCGCCGGCATCCAGGCAGCTGCTGCGGCACCGCGGCGTTGGCATCGAGCCACAGCACGAGGTGGCCGCCGGGCGCCAGCAGCGGCTCGGCCAGCGTCGCCACCGCCTCCGGGGTGCCGACCGCGCGCGCCGTCACCACGTCGAACGCCCGGCGCATGGCGCGCTGCAGGGCCGGCGCCTGCGCCGCGTCGAGCTGCGCGGTCTCGATGCCCTGCAGCCGGGCCGTCAGCAGGCAGGTGCCGATCGCGCGGACCTTCTTGCCGGTGCGGTCCAGCAGCACCACCGACGCGCCCGGGTGCAGCGCCGCCACCGCGACGCCGGGGAAGCCGTTGCCGCTGCCCAGGTCGAGCAGGTGGCGCGGCCGCAGGCCGGTGCGCGCGAACGCCAGGGCGTCGAGGCAGTGCAGCACGACGGCCTGCTCGCGGTCGCGCACCGCCGTCAGGTTGATCTGCTCGTTGAGCGCCAGCATGGCGTCGAGGTACGCCAGCAGCCCCGCAGCGGCGGCCGGGTCCAGTTCGGCGCCGAGCGCCGCGGCGGCGGTCCGCAGGGCCTCGGCGTCGGTCGCCGGCCGGTCCGGGTCGGGAAGGTCGTCGGCCACGCGCGCGCTCAGTGGAACCGCGTGATCTCGCCGTTGGCGAGCTTCTGCTCGTAGTCGCCGAGCTCGCGCTGGACGACCCCGCCCAGGAAGTAGAGGCCGATGATGTTGGGGAACGCCATCAGCAGGATCATCAGGTCGCCGAACTCGAGCACGTTGGTCGCCGTGACGATCGAGCCGAGCACCGTGAACACCAGGAACAGCAGCTTGAACGGCAGCGAGGCCTTCGGGCCGAACATGTTCACGGCGCAGCGCTCGCCGTAGTAGCTCCACGAGATCATCGTCGAGTAGGCGAACAGCGCGACCGCGACCATCAGCAGCCACGGGAACCAGTCGCGGAACGCGCCGACGCTCTTGAAGGCCTCGGTGGTCAGCGCGGCGCCGTTGGTGGTGGCGATGATCTCGGCGTGCTCCGGCGCGTTGTAGACGCCGGTGATGCCGATCACCAGCGCGGTCATCGTGCACACCACGACGGTGTCGATGAACGGCTCCAGCAGCGCGACGATGCCCTCGCGCACCGGGTAGGGCGTGCGCGCGGCGCTGTGCGCGATCGATGCCGAGCCGACGCCGGCCTCGTTGCTGAACGCGGCGCGGCGGAAGCCCATGATCAGCGCCCCGATCGCGCCGCCGTAGACGGCGTCGCCGCTCAGCGCGCTGCTGACGATCCGGCCGATCGCGGCCGGCACGTCGCCGAGGTGCAGCAGGATCACGACCGCCGCGGACAGCACGTAGATCGAGCACATCGTCGGCACGACCTTGTCGGCGACGCGGGCGATGCTCTTGATGCCGCCGATGATGACGATGCCGACGAAGAACGCCATCACCACGCCGTAGACCCACGGGTTGTGGTCGAAGAACGGCACCTGGCCGCGCAGCACGCCGAGGCTCTGGTTGACCTGGAAGGCGTTGCCGCCGGCGATGCTGCCGCCGATGCAGAACAGCGTGAAGACGACGGCGAGCAGCGAGCCCAGCGGCGCCAGCGCCGGCGAGCGCTGCTTGAGACCTTCCTTGAGGTAGTGCATCGGGCCGCCGGACACGGTGCCGTCGGGGCCGATGTGGCGGAACTTCTGGCCGAGGGTGCACTCGGTGAACTTCAGCGTCATGCCGAGCAGGCCGGCCACGACCATCCAGAACGTGGCGCCCGGGCCGCCGATCATCACGGCGATGGCGACGCCGGCGATGTTGCCGAGGCCGACGGTCGCGGACAGCGCGGCGGACAGCGCCTGGAAGTGGGTCACCTCGCCCTGGTCCGCCGGGTTGCTGAACTTGCCGGCCACGCACAGGATCGCGTGCTTGAACATCCGGAAGTTCACGAACCGGAAGAACAGCGTGAACAGCACTGCCGCGATCACCAGCCACAGCACGACGATCGGCACCGAGACCACGGCCAGCTGGTCGGTGGGGCCGCGCACCAGCCACTCGTGCACCGCCAGCTCGCCGCCCTGCGACCAGGTCAGCGCGCGGGTGTCGTCGGCGGCGATCGCGCCGCGGCCGGCGCCGGCGATCGGCACCGTGGTGCCGTCGTGCAGCTCGATCCCGGTGGCGGTGACCGTCCGGGCCAGGTGTCCGGCCGGGGCGTCGGCGGCCGCGTCCTGCGCGGGCGCCTCGGCCGCGGCACCGGTCGCGGCGGTGAACCACTGCGTGGCGCCGCCGGCCGTGACGCCGAGCGCGTCGTCGCCTTCGAACGCGAGCGCCGTGACCGGGCCGTCGACCCGGACCGTCGCGAGCTTCTCGCAGCGCGCGTCCCAGACCACCGCCGAGCCGTCGGCGCCGCCGGTCGCGAGCCACAGGCCGGTCTCGCTGTAGGCGACGGCGGTGACCGGCGCGCCGTGCTGCAGCACCTGGCGCGCGGTGCGCTGGGCGGTCTCGGTCGGCGCCGGGACCTCGGCGTTGTTCTGCTCCGCCTCGCTGCACAGGCGCCAGATGCGCGCGGTGCCGTCGCGGCTGCCGGTGGTGATCTCGGTGCGGCGGTAGAAGTCGTCGGTCATCGCCACGCGGCTCGCCGGGTCCGGGAACGACGCGGCGCTGGTCACGGCGTCGCCGTGGCCGTCGAGCACGCACAGCGTGGTCGCCGGCACGGTCGCGGGGTCGACGCCGGCGGCAAGCTCCTGGCGCCAGCGCGCGCGGAACAGGCTCAGCACGTGCACGCGATGCTGGCCGTCGGCGGCGAGCACGCGGCGTCCGGTCGGCGTGAATGCGGCGAACTCGACGCCCGGCAGCGACGGCAGCTGCAGGTGGGCGGGTGCCGGCGCGCCCTGTTCGTCGACCAGCCGGTGCGGCGCCGTGTCGATGCCGAGCAGGCCGGCGATGTCGTAGAACGGCACGTAGCCGAACACCGACAGCAGGTCGCCGAACACGTCGTTGACCTGGTCCTGCCAGCCGGGGGCGGTCGGCTGCCGTCGCTTCGCGTCGTCGCCCGGACCCTGGGCGAATGCGGACGCGGCGAGCAGCAACGTGGCCAGGACGGGAGCGAGGCGGCGGAGCGAGACCATGCGTCTCCTTGGCGGGCGGGTCGAGCGGGGTGGCGAGACGGCGCGGAGGCGCCGCGCCGCGATTCTTGCCGCGCGCCGGCGCATTGCAAAGCAAAGCCTCGGGCCGCGCCGGCGGGTCAGCAGGATCGCCGCAGCGCGCCGGTGCGAACGAGCCCGCCGCGGACCGCCGCCAGCGCCACGAACGCGGCGGCCAGCGCGCAGCCGGCGCCGACGCGCGCCAGGCCCTCGGGCGCCGCCACCAGGTCGACCAGCAGCAGCAGCGCGACCATCGCCAGACCGGGGCTGGCGGCCTGCGCCAGCGCGCGCCCGACCTCGGCGCCCGGCACCTGCAGGCGCTGCAGCGCGAAGCGCATCGACACCGCGAGCGCCGCGGTGATGGCGATCGCCGCCGCCGCCGCGAAGCCGGCGGCGCCGTACGCCAGCGCCAACGGCACGCCGAGGCCGAACAGCAGCACCGTGCGCAGCAACTGGGCGCGGCGGTCGCGCCACGGCTCGCCGATCGCCCAGAACAGCGGCCCGATCACGCTGTTGACCGCGGCGATGCCGCCGCGGAACGCCAGCAGCGGGAACAGCCAGGCGACCGCGCCGTACTCGGGGCCGAACACCACGGCCGGCAGGGCGTTGCCCATCCAGACCAGCGCCGCGGTGCCGGGCAGCGCCAGCAGGACGATCGTGCGCACCGACCGCAGCCAGGCGTGCGCCAGGCGCGCCGGCTCGTCCTTGAGCTTCGCGTAGGCGGGGATCGCCACCGGTGCCAGCACGCGCAGGCAGACGTCCTCGCCGATCTTCGACAGCCGCTCGCAGTACGAGTAGACGCCGATCACCGTCGCCTCGAACAGCTTGCCGAGCACCAGCGCCGGCCCCTGCGCGATCAGCATCAGCAGGAACGGCGTGCCGGCGGCGCCGAAGGTGTAGCCGGTGAGGTCGCGCAGCGCCTCGCGCTCGAGCCGCAGCCGCGGCGTGTACGGCGCCACCGCGTAGCTGCACAAGGACCGCAGCAGGGTCGCCGCCAGCGTGCCGAGTACCAGCGCCCACACGTCCCGCAGCCACCACGCGAGACCGATCTGCACGCCGGTGCCGAGCAGCGCGGCCGAGAAGTCGCCGAACGCCACGCGCCGGAAGTCGAGCTCCTTCATCCGCGCCGCGCGGGCCGGGCTCTGGAACGCTTCGAGCAGCCCGTTGGCCGACAGGGCGAGGAACAGACCGGTCAGCCAGTAGCGACCGTCGAACTCGGGCTTGTGGAACCACCACGCGAACGCGGGCGCCAGCGCCGCGAGGACGCCGCCGACCACCAGACCGCGCAGCAGGCGCACGGTGAACACGGTGTCGAGGTACGGCCGCTCGCCGCCGCGCGCGCTGTGGATCTGCGACTGCTCGCCGGTGAAGAAGGTCAGCGCCTCGATCGCCGCGACGCCCGCCAGCACGATCCCGAACAGGCCGATGTCCTCGATGGCGATCAGCCGCGCCAGCACCGCGATGCCGAGGAACTGCACCACGCGCTGGCCGCCGGCGCCCAGCAGCTGCCAGCCGAGGCTGCGGATCGTGCGCTGGCGCAGGTCGGCGTTCTGGGTCATGGCGGGGTGCGGGTGCGAGGCCCGGGGCCGCGCGCGAGCAGAGCACCCGGGCGCGCCGCAGGGAAGCGGCAGCCGGAGACCTCGTGCGCGTCCCGGCTATCGACGCCGGTCCGGCCGCGCCTTCACCCGGGGCGCCCGCCGGCGCCGAGCGCGTGCTCGAGCGCGGTGGCATCGGCGCCAGGCGGCAGCCAGTGCACCTCGCGCAGCCGCCGCAGCCAGGTGGTCTGGCGGCGGATCAGGCGGTGGGTGTTGCGGCGGATCCGGTTGCGCAGCTCCTCGCGGTCCTTGTAGCCGCCGGCGAGGAACGTCCGGCACTCGGCGTAGCCGATCGCGGCGCCGGCGGTGCGCGAGAAGCCGCCGTCGCGCTCGATCGCGGCGACCTCGTCGACGAGGCCCCGGTCGAGCATCGCCTCGGTGCGCTCGCGCACGCGGCGATGCAGGTCCGCGCGCGGCCACTCGACGGCGGCGATGCGGCACGGGCGCGCCCAGGCGGCGGCCTCGAAGTGGTGCTGCTGGTCGGAGATCGGCCGGCCGGTGTGGTGCAGGACCTCCAGCGCGCGGACCAGGCGGCGGGTGTCGCGGCGGTGGATGCGTTCGGCCGCGGCGGGGTCCTGCTGCTGCAGCCGCTCGTGCAGCGTGCCGGGTGCCGCCTTCTCCTGCTGCTCGAGCTGCGCGCGCAGGGCGGGGTCGGCGGCCGGGCCCTGCATCAGCCCCTTGAAGAAGGCCATCAGGTACAGCGAGGTGCCGCCGACGAACAGCGGCCGGCGGCCGCGCCGCCGGACGTCGTCGATCGCGGCGGCGGCGGCGGCGCACCAGCGCGCGGTGTCGAACTCCTCGGCCGGCTCGACCAGGTCGAGCAGGTGGTGCGGCACGCGGGCGCGGTCGCCGGGCGCGGGCTTGGCGGTGCCGATGTCCATGCGGCGGTAGACCGCCATCGAGTCCATCGACAGCACCTCGCAGCCGTGCCGCTCCGCCAGCGTCAGGGCCAGCGCCGACTTGCCGGACGCGGTCGGGCCCGCGACCACCCAGAGGGGCTCGGCGTCGGACCCGGGACCGGCGGTCGTCGGGGGCTCGGGACCTGCGGTCATCGGCGGCGGCAAGATACCGGATCGTTCCTGGCAGCGGGACCGCCGCGCCGGTAGGTTCCGCGCCACCAGTCCGGGCGCGGCCCGGTCCCACCGCCGCCCAGCCGATGATCGCGTTCGTCTCCGACATCCACAGCAACACCGAGGCGCTGAACGCCTGCCTGCAGCAGATCGACGCGCTCGGCTGCGACCGCATCCTGTGCCTCGGCGACATCATCGGCTACGGGCCCGAGCCGCGGGCGACGCTGCGCACCATCATGGAGCGCGCCGAGTTCTCGCTGCTGGGCAACCACGAGCACGGCGCGATGTTCTACGCGTCGGACTTCAACCCGCGCGCGCGTGCCGCGATCGACTGGACCCGCGACCAGCTCAACCGCCGCGACGAGCCGCGCGAGGAGAACATGAAGTTCTGGAAGTACCTCGACGGGATGCGCACCGAGCACCGCGAGGGCGAGATCCTGCTGGTGCACGGCTCGCCGCGCGACCCGGTGCGCGAGTACCTGGTGCCGCGGGACGCCCAGGACCGCGCCAAGATGGACGAGTGCTTCCAGCTGATGGCCGAGGCGCGCATGTGCTTCGTCGGCCACAGCCACGTGCCGGGGGTCTACCCGCGCTCCGGCGGCTTCCTGACCCCGACCGAGCTGGGGGACGTCTACGAGCTGGGCGACGAGTCCGCGATCGTCAACATCGGTTCGGTCGGTCAGCCGCGCGACGGCGACCCGCGCGCGACGTTCGCCACCCTCGACGGGCACACCATCCGCTTCCACCGCGTCGCCTACGACGTCGAGGCGACGATGGCCAAGATCCGGGCCATCCCGGAGCTGCCCGACTACCTCGCCGATCGGCTGGCGCAGGGTCGCTGACCCCGCGCCCGTCGGCCGTTCCCCACAGGTCCGTTCGCGTATCGAATGCAGCGCCTCCCGTTCGTCGTCGTCTCGTTGCTCGCCGCCGCGGCGAACGCCCAGGGTGACCCGCAGTTCGTCCGCGAGTTCGGCCGGGACGGAGAGCGCGGCAGTTACCGCGTCAAGTTCGACGACCGCGGCGCCGGCGTCGTGTTCGTCCAGACGATGGATCACTACGTCGACGCCGACACGCGCGGCAGCGCCGAGCACGGCCCCGACGACTGGATGCTGCTGGCCTGGAGCGACGGCGACTTCGCGTTCCGGCTCGGCCAGCGCGGCGAGGGGCCGTTCGCGCAGAGCCTGTGGACCGCGGCCTGGACCCGCGAGGAGCTGGCCTCTGGCGACGTGCGGTTCTGGATCGACAGCGAGGACGGCGGTCTGCGCCTCAGCAAGACGTTCCGCCACCGGCCCGACCAGCGCGAGCTGGCACTGGAGCTGGCGCTCGAGAATCGCGGCGTCGGCGGCGCGGTCGCCGGCGCGCTGCCGCTGACGCTGACCGGGCCGGCGCTGGTCAACCGCGCCGAGGTGTCGCTGTTCGGCACCGCCGCGTGGTCGATCGCGCAGATCGCCGGCGGCGAGCCGGTGCACGCCGGGCCCGCGGCCGACGGGCGCGCGGCCGACCTGCTCACGACGGGCGGACAGCCGCTGTCGTTCGCCGGCACGACCAACCGGTTCTTCGGCGGGTTCCTGTACCCGCTGGACGAGGCCGCGGCCGTGGCCGTGCAGGCGATCCGCGCCGAGTCTTGGCCGCCGGTCGAGTACCCGGACCCGCCGCTCAAGGCGCACTCGATGCCGCGCGCGCTGTTCGACCTGAACCTGCCGCTGCCGGCGGCCGGGCAGACCAGCAGCCTCACGTTCGGCGTCTACCTCGGGCCGAAGTCGTTCCGCGTGTTCGAGGAGCAGCCGGCGCACGCGCGCTTCCTGCCGATCATGGACGTCGACCTCGAGCCGCCGTGCTGCGGCGGGATCGTCGTCCCCGGCGGGCGCTTCATGGCCACCATGGAGCTCAAGCTGCTGGCGTTCTTCCACGACTACGTCGGCAGCTGGGGCATCGCCATCATGCTGCTGACGCTGCTCGTGCGCGGCCTGCTGGCGCCGTTGAACTTCCGCATGCAGAAGTCGATGCGCGAGTACGGCAAGCGCATGGCGGTGGTGAAGCCCAAGCTCGACAAGCTCAAGGAGCAGTACAAGGACGACCCCAAGGCGCACCAGCAGGCGATGATCCAGTTCCAGCGCGAACACAAGATCATGCCGCCGCTGGGCGGGTGCCTGCCCATCTTCCTGACGATGCCGATCTACATCGGCCTGTTCACGGCGCTGCGCACGGCGTACGAGCTGCGGCACGAGGGCTTCCTGTTCATCCACGACCTCAGCGGTCCGGACGCGCTGTTCGACCTCGGCTTCTGGCCGCACCACTTCAACATCCTGCCGCTGCTCTGGATCGCCCTGATGGCGATACAGATGTCGCGGCAGCCGCTGCCGACCGACCCGCAGCAGCGGCAGATGCAGCAGATCATGCGCTACATGCCGATCCTGTTCGGCGTGATGCTCTACAACTACGCGGCCGGCCTGATGGTCTACATGGTCACGTCGATGCTGTGGACCTTCGTCGAGTCGGCCGTGACCAAGAGGATCCTCGGCCCGATCGACCCCAACGCCGCGGGCATGGCGCCGACGCCGATGATGTGATCTGCTGGCGGCCATGCAGCCCGCGCCCCGCGCCGCCGGTCCCGATCGCCGCGAGTTCCTGACCGCCGCCGGCGCCGCGCTGGTGGCGGCGCCGCTCGGCCGGCCGGGCGGCGCGCCGCAGCGCCGCGGCGAGCCGCTGTTCCCGATCAGCCTCGCCGAGTGGTCGCTGCACCGGACCCTCGGCCGCGACGGCAAGGACAACCTGACGTTCCCGCAGCGGGCGAAGAGCTTCGGCATCGAGGCCGTCGAGTACGTCAACAGCTTCTTCAAGGCGCAGGCGACCGACGCCGGCTATCTGCGCGAGCTGCGGACGCGCTGCGACGACGCCGGCGTGCGGAGCCTGCTGATCATGTGCGACGGCGAGGGCGCGCTCGGCGACCCGGACCCGGCGCGGCGCGCGCAGGCGGTGCAGAACCACCACAAGTGGATCGACGCGGCCAACGCGCTGGGCTGCCATTCGATCCGCGTCAACGCGCAGAGCCAGGGCAGCTGGGCCGAGCAGACCAGGCTCGCCGTCGACGGCCTGCGCCGGCTGTGCGAGTACGGCGACGCCCACGACTGCAACGTGATCGTCGAGAACCACGGCGGCCTGTCGTCGAACGGCAAGTGGCTCAGCACCGTGCTGACGATGGTCGACCACCCGCGGATGGGGGCGCTGCCGGACTTCGGCAACTTCCGCGTCGCCGACGGCGAGGACTACGACCGCTACCAGGGTGTCGCCGAGCTGATGCCGTTCGCCAAGGGCGTCAGCGCCAAGTCGCAAGCGTTCGACGCCGACGGCAACGAGACCGGCACCGACTACCGGCGGATGCTCGAGATCGTGGTACGCGAGCACGGCTGGCGCGGACACGTCGGCATCGAGTACGAGGGCGGCGGGCTGGCGGAGGACGACGGCATCCGCGCGACGCTGCGGCTGCTGGAGCGGGTGCGCGAGGAGCTGGGCGAAGGACGATAGGCCAGGTGCGCTGGCTCGGTGCCGCTGCGCCGTGTGCGGAGGGAAGAGCGCAACCTCTCACGGTAGAGCCGAACAGTGGGTTCCAAAGCGCTCATCGCACGGTGAGAGTCCCGACGTCTCTGGGCACGTCCAGAACCGTTTGCGACAAGGTGCCGTTGGGATCACATAGCTCCAACGCGTGCCTTCCTTCGGTCAGCCTCAGACCGACTTTGCCACCGGGAGCAAACGCAGGGGTCGTGTACGTCTCAGATGTCGGTGGTCGCACTACGATCCACAACGGGTCCCGCCGGCCACGATGGAACTGAGAGGTGTCGACCGTGCAGCTCCAGGCGCGCTGCCAAGGGCCGGCTGCCAATCGAGTCCCCGCTTGGGCCGGCCGCAGCGAGAATCTGGGGATCATGTGGTACCCACCCCACTCGTCGATCACGATGCTGAGATCTGCATCCAGGGGCAGCAGGAAGCTGTGAGAGCCCCCGTCTCTGGCGTCCATGGAGCACCCGCTGACCACTCTGCCGTCCGAATCGTATATCACCAGAGAGGCCTGCTTGTCCGAACTCGGCAACTCGGGCACGACGATCTCGACGTTGCGCAGCTGGCTCACTTCGGAGAAGGGGATCGTCTCCTGTCCACTGTAGTGAACAGTGTCGAGTGTATAGGACCCGAAGCCACGTGCCGCCAGACAGACTGCATATGTCCCGTATGCCAAGGTCTGCACGACCTCATCGAGTTTGCGATCACCGCGGACGGCATACTCCCTCTGCGATTGCCCGAATGGCAGCACGCCGGCATCAACAGGCACCATGGGGCCCTCCAGGCGGACAGACAACTCTGCCTCAACCGGGAACGTGACCGACCCCACGAGTCTCGGATTGCCGTATCCAACAGGCAGTCGCACCGGGAACTGCAACGCGATCACCTTGCCGGCCAAGGGTGCGTCGACGATCGTCGAAAGGGAGCCCGCGGGGACGACCTTGGATTCCTTGGATGCGGGGCGGCAACGAGCGATGGCGCGGACCGTGGCTTGTATATCGCACGGCGCTACGACCTCGACAGTTGTCCCCGCGCTTGCGGCGAAAGTGCGGCCGAAGTCTCCGGCCGCGTGTCGGCGGAGCATTCCCAGGAGCGGATACTCATCGAAATCATAACCAACGGATACCAGGATTTCATGTAGCTCCGTTTCCTCTGGACTCAGCCCCTGGGCTTCGCAGAAGAAATGCGGACGGTCATTCAGGGTCACGCGAGTGAAGCCATCGGCCCATTCGTGAACTCCAATCGCATGGTCCGGGTGATATAGAACCAGAGTGCTGAAGCTCAGGTCCGGCAGCGTCGCTTGCCCGGCATTATCTGTTTTCAGGGTGCTCAGAGGCAATTGCGAGTGATCGTTCTCGCAGAGGAAGACCGTCACTCCGGGAACGGGGCTTCCGTGAGTGTCGTGAACCGAAATTGCCCGTTGCTGCAGTTCCGGGTGCGCATTCGTCGGGGGAAGGCTGGACCTGCTCACTGCAGACGCAGTCGCGCGGTTGCGTGACACCGCTTCGTTGGCTGTGCGCCCTTCGTTGGGGGCAGATGGACCCTGACTTCCGTCGGGCGCACGAGTGTTCCAAATCAGCAGGACTGCGCCTACGAGGAACGCGGCGGCTAGGGCGCAAACCGATGAGGAGCGTGAGATACCCATAGCTCTAGCATACATTGAGTGCCTTCTGTATGACGCTCTAGTCTAGGAGCCTGCGCCACGGGTAGCGAGCGAAGCGAGGATCCGGGTTCGAGATTGCCCCACGGCTACCTGGGCGCGGGGTTAGAGCCGAAGGCCGACTGAGGAGCAGCCGACCGCGAACGAGTCGC
>JBFWWV010000026.1:0-111107 GCA_050245995.1 Planctomycetota bacterium
TGGGTGACACTCGTGTCCGGGCACATGGGTGACACTCGAGCGTGACCGTGGGAAGCGCCGTGGGTCTCGTGGCCGGATGCCATGGACGCAGACGGATCCGGTGACCGAGAGGCAGAAGTTCGTGCGGTTGGTGCTGAAGGGCCAGGTGACGATGACGCAGGCGTGCCAGGAGTTCGGGATCAGCCGGAAGACCGGCTACAAGTAACCGTCGCGTGAAGCCCACCTGGAAGCCGCGGCCGCAGCCGCCATGGTTGCGCGATGCGACGACGAGAGCAGATGTCCGCGCTGCTGGCGCGGCGTGATCGCGACGGCCTGAGCCTTCGAGAGTTGTCGGATCGGAGCGGGATCCCGCTGGGGACGCTGTCGTGGTGGAGTTGGCGGCTGCGGCAGGACGCTGTCGACGCGGCCGGTGGCTTCGTGGAGGTCGTGGCCGCGGAGCCGCCAGCAGACCGCGGTGCGTTGATCGTTGATCCGGCTCGGCAGCGACCTCGAGATCGAGGTGCCGGCCGACACCCGTGACCATCGCGCCGAGCGCCGAAGCCCGCCGCACCACGCGCCTTCCGCCAGCCCGTGACCGTTGTGACCATCGTGACCGTGGTCGTCGGGAGGTCGAGAGCCTACGCGCCCGCGTTGCTGTCGGTGGCGACGCCGTCGCCTGGGGAGCCCGGCCGAAGGCCGAGCCGTGGTGGGTGGGAGACGGTCCTTGGGCCACACGGGCGTCGCGTCCGAGCCTGTCGCGGTGCGACAACCGGCTGGCTGGTCCGGCCCAGGTGTGGGCTCCGCCCCGGAGCGCCTCGTGACCGCCGCTCCCGAGCGCACACCCGCGTCTACCGACCGGCCGTCTCGTGGCCGTCGGAGCTGCGCCCACGCGTGGCCGTGGTGGGGTTCGTTTGGAGCATTGAACGAAGCCGCTTCGCGGCAGCTACTTCCACGCGGCTCCCGAGCACCTGACTGATCTGGCGCCCCGCCACCGGCAACGCGACCCGGCGCCTGCCAGCCGCTCGACCCCGCCGATCCCCATCCGCTGTCCTGCTGGGCGTCCCCGGCATCCGAGACCCATGAGGTCCCCGAGTCCAGACGCCAAGGGAGGGCGCGATGGGAGAGTTGCACGACCGGATGCTGGCCGACCTGAAGATCGGCGGCTACAGCCCGTCCACGACGAAGATCTACCTCGCGTACGCGCGAGCGTTCGCCCGCTTCCACATGCGGTCCCCGGCGGAGATGGGGCGCGACGAGGTGCGCGAGTACCTGCTGCACATGGCAGAGCGGCCGGTCTCGCCGATGACGATGCGGCAGGTGCGTGCGTCCCTGACGTTCCTGTACGCGACGACGCTCAATCGCCCGATCGAAGTCGATCGCCTGCCGCTACAGCGCCCGATCCGGCGTTTGCCCGTGATCCTGAGCGGCACGGAGGTCGGCCAGGTATTCGGGCTGGTACGCAAGGACAGCTACCGCACGATCCTGCAGGCGATGTACTCCGCCGGGCTGCGCGGCCGTGAGGCGGTTCGCCTGCGTGCCGAGGACATCGACAGCAAGCGCAACCTGATCCGGGTCGTGCAGGGCAAGGGCAAGAAGGACCGCTACACGCTGCTGGCCCGGCGCTTCCTGGTCGAACTGCGAGCCTACTACGCGAGCCGTCGGCCAAGGGGGCCCTGGTTGTTCCCGGGCGAGACCACCGAAGGTCACATCAGCCCGGAGTCGGTGCGACGGGTGTTTGTCGACGCGGTGGAGGCCGCCGGCATCCAGAAGCGCGTCCGGCCGCATTCGCTGCGCCACAGTTTCGCGACGCACCTGCGCGAGCTCGGCGTCGACCTGACGGTCATCCAGGCGTTGCTGGGTCACGCCAACATCAAGTCGACGGCGGTCTACCTGCGCACCACGGTCGAGAAGCTCATGAAGACCAAGAGCCCGCTCGACTACCTGGGCACGGCCGAAGGCATCGTCCTGGGTTAGGCGGTGGCACGGGGGCTGCCGCGGCCCCGGTTCGAGGTCGCGGACATCGTTCGTGCGCACGGCGCGGAGCTGCGTCTTCAGCGCATCGTGACGCACCGGGAGGCGAAGGTGTTGCGGCACCTTGGCCAGTGCCGCACTCCGTCCATGGGCGGTCATCGCGACGTGTGCGACGACTGCGGCCACGAGTCGATCTCCTACAACTCGTGCCGGGACCGGCACTGCCCGAAGTGCCAGGGCACCGAGCGGGCGAAGTGGCTCGAGCGCCGCCTCGAGCACGTGTTGCCGATCCCGTACTTCCACGCGGTGTTCACGGTGCCGTCGGCGCTGCACGCGCTGGTGTTGGCCAACCGCCGGCAGCTCTACGCCGCGCTGTTCGATGCATCGGCTGGCACGATCCAGCAACTGGCACGGGACGAGCGGCGCCTCGGCGCCGAGGTCGGCATCACCTCGGTGCTGCACACGTGGGGGCAGAAGCTGCTGTTCCATCCCCACGTACACTGCGTCGTCACGGGCGGCGGCCTCAGCCCGGATGGTGCACGGTGGGTGCCGGCGCGCGAGAGGTTCCTGCTCCCGGTCAAGGCCATGTCGCGGTTGTTCCGCGGCAAGGTCCTCGCGGCGCTGCAGGAGCTGCGTCGCGCCGGCGAGCTCAGCCTGCCGGGCAAGCTCGACGCGTTGCGGGACGACGCGACGTGGGCAGCGTTCCGGGACCGGCTCTACGGCGCGGACTGGGTCGTCTACTGCAAGCCGCCCTTCGGTGGCGCCGAGAAGGTCTTCGCCTACCTCGGTCGCTACACGCACCGCGTCGCCATCAGCAACCACCGCATCCGCGAGTTCCGCGATGGTCGCGTGACCTTCGGCTACCGCGACTACGCCGACGGCAACCGCCAGAAGGAGCTGACCGTACCTGCCGTCGAGTTCCTCCGGCGGTTCCTGCTGCACGTGCTTCCCCGGGGCTTCGTGCGGCTGCGCCACTACGGACTGCACGCATCCGGCAACGTCGGCGCCAAGCTGGTCCGTGCCCGGGAGCTGCTCGGGGTGCCGTCGCCGCCGCAGGTGGGGCAGTCGTGTCCGCCTGCGGCCGCTGGACCCGCGGTGCCGCGTAGCCCGGCCCGGGAGACTGTGCCCTGGTGGGAGACGGTCCTGCGCCGCACGGGTGTCGACCTCCGTGCTTGTCCGCGCTGTGGCACCGGCCGGCTGGTCCGCCGCGGCCTGGTCCTGCCCGCAGCCGGCCACGTGCGGGCCCCGCCCCGGAGCGCCTCGTGACCGTTGCTCCCGAGCGCACCTCCGTGTCTGGCGACCGGCCGCCCCGTGGCCCGGCGGAGCTGCGTCTACGCCCGGCCGTGGTGGGTTTGGTTGGGAGCAAAACCCACCTTCGAGGTCGGCCCACTGCGTTAATTCCGCCCACGGATGGCGCGGGCATGGGCGCCCAGCGGCCCCCTCCGCCGCAGCCCTTCTGCGCCAGGCCGGCGGTCCCGGCAGGGCGGCCCGGGTACTCTCCGACTGCTTACCAGAGAGCGAGCTCTCCCACCCGCCCGCAGAGAGCAACCGGACCGCTGCCACCCCAACCCGCGTCCTTCCCGCCCGGGGGACCCAGCCACGGCGCTCTTGCGAACACCCGGCGCCCAGAACGCCCCAGGCGCCAACTCCGCGCCCCGCGCGGCCCAACGGCGGCAACGCCGCTACCGCGCCCGGCGGCGACTCTTCACCGCCAGCCCGCCGCATCCGCTCCGCGGCAGGAAGATGGCTCCTCGAGCAGGACTCGAACCTGCGACCCGGTGATTAACAGTCACCTGCTCTACCAACTGAGCTATCGAGGATCGCCGAAGCAGAAGCCTTGATCGGCCTCCGGGGCGGAGAACCGTAGCGAGCGGCGGGTTCGGGTCAAGGCCGACCTGTCCGACCGGCCGGCCCTGGCCGGCGGACCGGGATCAGCCGCGGCGCAGGGCCCGGGTGGGGGACATCCGGGCGGCTCGGAGGGCGGGGAGGGCGCCGCCGACGAGGCCGAGGACGCCGGCGAAGGCGATGGCGACGACCATGACAGTGGGCGTCGTTCGGAACGCGAAGGTGACCTCGGAGAAGGTCTGGTTCATGGTGCCGGTCTCGACGCCCTGCCAGGGCAGCACGAGCAGGCAGCCGACGACGCCGCCGAGCAGGCCGAGGACGCAGGCCTCGAACAGGAACGACGCGAACACGGCGAAGGGCCGGTAGCCGATGGCCTGCAGGATGCCGATCTCGTGCGTGCGCGACGCGATGGCGCTGAGCATGGCGTTGGTGCCGGTGAACACGGCGGCGATTCCCATGATGAGCGCGAGGAACCCGCCGAGGAACCCGAAGGTCAGCGACAGGCGCTGGGTCTGGCTGGCGAGGTACTCGCGTTCGCTCCACACGCGCGGCTGGACGCGGAGGTCGTCGGCGAAGCGCTGCTGCAGTGCTTCGAGGTCGGTCGCGGGATCGACGCGGGCGAGGACGCGGCTGCGCACGGGGCGCTCGAGGGCTTCGCCGAGGCGTTCGAGGTCGCCCCAGATCTCGCTCCGGTAGCCGCCCTTGCCTTCGAACACGCCGACGATGCGGAACGGCACGGTGTTGATCTGCATGACCTCGCCGACGCGGCACTCGGGGATCCTCCCGACGAGGCCCTGGCCGACGATCAGCTCGTCGCTGCCGGGCGTGAAGTTGCGGCCTTCGGCAATGCGGATGTCGTCGCCGTGGATGGCGAAGGTCATCGGCTCGACACCGCGCAGCGCGACGTTGGTCTCGCCGCCGTCGGCCTTGCGGCGGCGCACCGCGAGATAGAATTCGGCGCTGGCGAGCGGGCGGTCGGCCTCGTCGCGGAGGATCTCGGGGATCTCCTTGGTCAGGATCTGGCACTGCTCGCGGGTGATGCCGCTCTCGCCCTCGGACGTGGCGCCCTTGCGCAGGAACACGGCGAGGTCCTCGCGCCCGCGCTCCTGGAACAGGGTCGAGAACCCCTGCTGCAGCGACAGCATGAACGCGAGCACGGCGACGGTGGCGCCGATGGCGAGGACCGTCAGCAGCGTCGACGACAGGCGCACCCGCAGGCTGCGCAGGTTGTAGCGGAGCGGAACGAGCGCCATCAGCCGATCTCCCGGAGCGCGGTGACGGTGGTGAGGCGGACGGCGCGGGCGCCCGGCACGATGCCGGACACGAGCCCGATGCCGAGCGCGAGCGCCGTGCCGAGCAGCAGGGTGTCCCGGTCGAACTCGAAGCCCGGGATCATGGCGCTGACGGCGCTCTGGAACCCCGGCTCCAGCAGGACGCCGGCGCCGACGCCGAGCCCGGCGCCGATCGCGCACAGCGCCATCGATTCGGCGACCAGCAGCCCGGCGGTCGTGCCGTTGGAGAAGCCGAGCGCCTTGAGGATGCCGATGTCCCGCGTGCGTTCGCGGCCGGCCATGATCATGGTGTTGAGCACGGCGAAGAAGATCGCGAACAGCACCGCGGCGCCGACCCACTGCAGCATGGTCGGCACGTCGCCGAGCATCGAGATGAACTGGCGGTTGAACTCGGCCTCGGTGGTCGTCTGCACGCGCTGCGGTCCGTTCTCGAACATCGCGTCGACGGCGCCCTGGATCGCCACGGGGTCGGCGCCGGGTGCCACGCGCAGCATGTAGACGCCGACGCCCTCGGGGCCGCGCGCGCCGCCGGTCTCGAGCGACTCGCGCAGGTAGTCGTACTGGAAGTACAGCGTCTGCTGGTCGATCGACGGCGTGTCGCTGACGTAGATGCCGGCGATGGTGAACTCCCAGGGCAGGCCGTCGGTGCGCTGGAAGATGGTGCCGGTGATGGGAACGGTGTCGCCGACCTTCCAGTCGTACTGGCGCGCGATGTCCTTGCCGACGAGGCACGCGGTCCGGGTGCTCGCGAAGTGCTCGTAGCTGCCCTCGGCGACCGACAGCTCCGGGTAGCTCGACAAGAACGTCTCGGGATCGATGCCGAACTGCGCGAAGAAGCCGCCCTTGTCCTGCTCGTAGCGGCCGCCGAACCACTGCCACTTGCAGATCGCCTCGACGCCGTCGACGGCCTGCATCTTCTGCTGGTACGACAGCGGCAGGTCGACGAACAGGCTGACCGCGGACTGCACCAGCAGCCGGTTGCTGGCGGCGCCGTCGACGGCCTTGCCCAGGCCCGCGACCACCGCGTGCAGCAGGCAGATCAGGAACACCGCGACCGCGACCGATCCGGCCGTCAGCACCGACCGCACCGGGTGCCCGATCAGATTGCGCCACAAGAGCCGCAGCGGCATCACGCGCCTCCACGGCCGGAGCCCGCGCCGGCGCGGTTGTCGTCGATCCGCCCCAGCTTGCCCTTGTCGAGGTGGATCACCTTGTCGGCGTAGCCGGCGGCCTCGGGGTCGTGGGTGACCATCAGGATGGTCTTCTTCAGCTCGCGGTTCAGGCGCTGCAGCAGCTCGAGCACCTGGTTGGCGGTCGTGCGGTCGAGGTCGCCGGTCGGCTCGTCGGCGAGGATCACGGCGGGATCGGTGGCGATCGCGCGGGCGATGGCGACGCGCTGTTCCTGGCCGCCGGACAGCTCGCTGGGCTTGTGGTCCATGCGGTCCTCGAGGCCGACCAGCTTCAGGGCGCGCTCTGCCTGCGCGCGGCGCTGGCCCTTGCTCAGCGGCGCCAGCAGCAGCGGCAGCTCGACGTTCTCGCGCGCGGTCAGCACCGGCAGCAGGTTGAAGCCCTGGAACACGAAGCCGACGTGGTCGGCGCGCCAGCGCGCGAGCTCGCCGCCGTTGAGGTCGCCGAGGCTCTCGTCGCCGACCAGGATCTCGCCGCCGTCGGGGCTGTCGAGTCCGCCGACGAGGTTCAGCAGCGTGGTCTTGCCGGACCCGGACGGGCCCATCAGCGCGTAGAACGTGCCGCCGTCCATCTGCAGGTCGAGCTCGTCGAGCACGCGCAGCGTCTCGCCGCCGCGCTGGTAGGTCTTGGTGAGCTTCTGGATGCGGATCGCGGAGTCGGCCATGGCGCTCGGTCGGTTCCTTCGGGCAATCGAGCCCGATGTCGTAGCCGAACGGCTAGCCGTCCGCGAGCCGGATCCGATCGCCGTCCGCCAGCGTCGCCGGCGGGTCGAGCACCAGGCGTTGGCCGGGCCGCAGCCCCTGCTCGACGGCGGCACGGCCGCTGCGGCGCTCGCCGATCCGCACCTCGACGAAGCGCACGGTGTCGCGCTCGACCACGAACGCGCCGGTGCGGCCGGTGGCCTCGACCAGCGCGTTCTCGGGCACGAGCAGCACCGGGGCCTGCGCGCCGTCGTCGGCGCCCGCCGCGGCGTCCGCGGCGCCGGAGGCGGCCGCGTCGTCGTCGCTGCGGAACACGACCCGCACGCCCATCTCCGGGCGCAGCTCGTCGCTGCGCTCGCGCAGGCGCACGCGGACCTCGACGGTCGCCTTCTGGCGGTCGGCGGTGGGCCAGATGCGGTCGACGACGCCGGCCAGGCGGCGGTCCGGGAACGCGTCGAGGAACACGTCGGCAGGCGCACCGAGCCGCACCGCCGCGAGCGTGGTCTCGGGCACGTTGGCCTGCACCTCGAGCGAGTCGAAGTCGACCATCGTGCAGACCGCGCCGCGCGCGTTGCTGCCGCCCTGGACGTTGGGCGACACGACCTCGCCGACCTCGGCGTCCTTGAGCACGACGATGCCGTCGAACGGCGCGCGCACGTCGGTCTTGTCGAGGGTCGCCTGCGCCTGCTGGACGCCGGCGGCGGCGGCGCTCTGTTGGGCCTCGGCCAGCGCCAGGTCGCTGGCGGCGACCTGCACGCGCAGGGCCGCGGTGTCGACGGCCTGGGCGGCGGCCTGCATCGCCGACTCGAGCGAGGTGACGCGCGCGGCGGCGGCGTTCAGGTCGCTGCGCGCCTTGTCGAGCTCGCGCGGCGAGGCGATCTCGCGCTGCACCAGGTCGTCGACGCGCGCGAACTCGGCCTGCGCCCAGTCGCGCTGCGCCTCGGACTCGTCGAGCAACGCCTGCTGCGTCGCCACGACCTGCCGCAGCTGCTGCTCCTCGCCCGCGGCGGCGGCCTGCAGCCGACGGGCGCGTTCGACGCCGGCGTTCGCGACCTCGAGGTCGGCCTTGGCGCGGTCGAGGGCGGCGCGGAACTCGTCGCTGTAGAGGCGCGCGACGATGTCGCCGCGCTGGACCACCGACCCCTCGGTCACCCGCATCTCGACGATCCGGCCCGGCACGTCGGACGACAGCGCGGCCCGGCGGGCGGCGACGACGTAGCCGTTGGCGGCGGTGCCGGACACCGCCGCGGCGGCGGCCGGCGCGCTGCGCTGGACCACGGCGGTCCGGACCTCGGGCAGCCGCAGGCGGTCGCTCCATTGCACCAGCACCGGGCCGAACAGCCACGCCAGCACGCCGAGCACTGCCAGCAGTCCGAGCCGCAGCGGCCAGGGGTTGCGGCGGCCGCGGCGCGAGGCGGCGGCCTTCGAGCGGTCGATCTGGATTTCCTGCAGGTCCACGTCGGCAGGATAGCGGCGACCGGGGTCGGCGTCCCCCGGCCGTTGGCAACCCGACCCTGGTGCGTCCCTCGCTCCGGACCGAACGGTGCGACCGGCCGTTCTGCCGGCGCCGACTGAAGGTTCGCTTCGCCCCGGGCCGATCGTAAGGTTGCTCCCATGTCCATTCCGGTCGTGCGCAGGATCCTGGCTCCGGTGGAGCTGGCCGAGACGAGCGAGCCGGACTTCGGCTACGCGATCGGGCTCGCGGCGCAGCTGCGCGCCGAGCTGGTGCTGCTGGCGGTGATCGACACGCCGACGACCATCGGCCTGATCGGGCGGCATCGGGCGATGGCCGGCGGCGGCCGCGACTTCGAGCAGAACCTGATGCAGGAGGTCAAGGGCATCCTGCAGCAGGTCGTCGACCTGGCGGCGCGCTCGGGTGTGAAGGCGCTCGGCCACGCGACGTTCAGCGAGGAGGTCGAGGAGCAGATCCTCAAGGAGGCGCTGCTGCAGCGCGTCGACCTCATCCTGGTCCGGTCGCGCGGCGGCACCGGCTTCATGAAGGCGCTGCTCGGCAGCACCGCCGGCGAGATCCTCAAGGCGGCACCGTGCCCGGTGCTGGTGGCCCGCGTCTGATGGCGGCCTCACGCGGGGCGGGCGGGGATCGCGGCCGCAACGGCAGGCGCAGCGGGCGCGCGGGCAAGGCCGACGCACGGCCCAACCCCGGCAAGGCCAATCCCGGCAAGGTCCGTCCGCCGAAGGTCCCGGCGAGCAAGGCCGGCAAGGTGACCGGCGCCAAGGTCGCCGCGCGCAAGGCCGCCGCCAGTCGGGCCGAGGCCCGCAGCGTCACGGTGGCATCGCCCGGCGTCGCCAAGGGCGCCGCTGGCACCGCGCTGCGGCACGGCGACCTGCGCTGGACCTGCCCGCCGCTGCAGCCGTCGGGCAAGCCGCCGACGGCGGCGTTCCTGCTCGGCCAGGACCGGCCGATGCAGGCGCTGCGCACGGGCCTGTCGATCCACGCGCGCGGCTACAACCTGTTCGTCTCGGGCCTGATCGGCTCGGGGCGGTCGACGGTGGTGGAGTTCCTGCTGCGCGACATCCAGCCGGTGTGCCGGCGCGGGCCGGACCACGTGCTGCTGCACAACTTCCGCGAGCCCAACCGGCCGCTCCTGGTGCCGTTGCCGCCGGGGCGCGCCGCCGCGTTCCGCGACGAACTGCTCGACCTCGGGCGCGAGCTGCGCGCGGCGCTGCAGGCCGGGCTCAACAGCCGGCCGCACCGCATGTCGCGCCGCGTCGTGATCCGCGGCAGCGAGGCGCGCGAGCGCCGCATCATGGAGGCGCTGCAGCGGCAGGCGCAGAAGATGGACTGCGCGCTGGTGCGCTTCCAGGCGCAGAACGGCGCCAGCACGGCGGACATCTATCCGGTCGTCGACGGCGAGCCGATCACGCTCGACGCGTTGAGCGCGCTGGCGATCGAGGGCAAGGTCGACGACGCGCGCCGCGACCAGCTGCTGCGCAACCGCGAGCAGCTCGTCGAACGCCTCGAGGAGGTCAGCGAGCGCGTGCGCGCCGAGCGCCGCCGCATGGCGCAGGACCTGCGCGAGATGGATCAGCGGCTGGCCTGGTACGTGATGGCGCAGCAGCAGAAGGACTTCCGCGCGCGCTGGCCGCAGACCCAGGTCGCCGACTGGCTCGACGCCGCCGGCGAGTTCATCGAACGTCACCTGCGGCTGTGGCTCGACTCCAACGCCGACGATCGCGAGGACGCGCCGAGCGAGCTGCCGCTGCCGCGCGCCGACGACCGCGTGTTCGAGTTCCAGGCGCAGGTGGTCAAGACCTCGCTGAACGACGCCTGCCCGGTGGTGTTCGAGAGCAACCCGACGTTCGCGCGGCTGTTCGGCACGATCCAGGCGCCGCAGCAGGGGCAGGCGCCGGGGCCGGGGCAGGTGCATCCGGGCGCCCTGCTGCGCGCCGACGGCGGGTATCTGATCTTGCGCTGCCTCGACGTACTGCAGGAGCCGGGCGTGTGGCAGATGCTCAAGCGCGCGCTGCAGACCGGCCGCGCCGAGATCCGCGAGGTCGACCCGATGTCCGGGCAGCCGGCCGGGTCGCTGCAGCCGGACGCGATCCCGTTCGACCTCAAGGTCGTGATGATCGGCGAGCCCGGCGTCTACGAGCAGCTGGCGGCCGAGGACATCCAGTTCCCGCAGATCTTCAAGATCCACGCCGAGTTCGACAGCACGATCCCGCTCGACGAGGACAACCTGGCGCGCTACGCCGACTACCTGCAGTGGCTGTGCGAGCGCGAGCAGCTGCGGCCGTTCGAGCCCGAGGCGTTCGCGGCGGTGGCCGAGTTCGGCGCGCGCGCGGCCGGCCGGCGCGATCGGCTGAGCACGCGCTACGGCGAGCTCGGCGACGTCGCGCGCGAGTCGTCGCACACCGCCGAGCGCGACGGTGCCGTGCGCGTCGGCCGCCTGCACGTGGAGGAGGCGGTGCGCCGGCAACGCTACCGTCACGACCTGCCGCAGGAGCTGGTCGAGCGCGACTACGCGTCGGGCTACATGCAGCTGTCGACCACCGGCGCCGCGGTCGGGCAGGTCAACGCGCTGACCGTCCTCGACACCGGTACGCTCGAGTTCGGGCGGCCGTGCCGCATCACCTGCAACTCCGGCGTCGCGGTGGCGACGCGCTCGGGCCTGATCAACATCGAGGGCGCGGTCAATCTCTCGGGGCCGATCCACGACAAGGGCGTGATGATCCTCGAGGGCTACCTGCTGCAGGAGTTCGGCGGCGACGGGCCGCCGTGCGTGCAGGCGACGATCTGCTTCGAGCAGCTCTACAACGGTGTCGAGGGCGACTCCGCGTCGCTGGCGCAGCTGCTGGCGCTGCTCAGTTCGCTGGCCTCTGTCCCGCTCGAGCAGGGCCTCGGCGTCACCGGCTCGATCAACCAGAAGGGCGAGGTCCAGGCGGTGGGCGCCGTCAACGAGAAGACCGAGGGCTTCTACCGGCTGTGCCGCGCGCGGCGGCTGACGGGGCGCCAGGGCGTGGTGATCCCGCGCGCCAACCAGAGCGACCTGATGCTCGACCCCGAGGTCGTCGCCGCGGTCGAGCGCGGCGAGTTCCAGGTGCACGCCGTCGCGCGCTTCGAGGAGGCGCTCGAGCTGTTCACCGGCCGGCCCGCGCGCGAGGTGCTGCAGCTGGTGCGCGAGCGCCTCGAGCACTTCCGTCGCGTCGCCGGGCTGCGGCTGTAGCAGCGCACCTCGCGTGCCGGGCCCGGGCTGCGCAGCGCGAACCGGGCGGGCCGCCCCGCGCGATCCCGAGACCGCGCTCCGAGGTTCTGGCGGGGCTCCGAGCGGGGCTCCTACCGGCGCCGACGGTCCGACGCTTCGGGTGCCGGCTGCTCGTGCCGCTCCGTCCGCGCCGCGGCGCCGCCCTGCGGCTCCAGCACGACCTGGGGCTCGTCCACCGCCGCCTCGGTCGGGACCTCGCTGCCGAACTCGCGGGCCAGTTCGGGCACCTGCTGCTGCAGGATGGTGACCTGTTGCTGCAAGGTCCGAAGCGGGCGCTGCAGGGCGTCCAGCCGCTCGATCTCGCGCTGCAGGCGCTGCTCCTGCGCCTGCAGCGGCGCCAGTTCCTCGCGCAGCGCCTGCAGCAGCGCGGCCGTCGTGCCGGCGCGGAGGTCGCGGCCGAGGTGCTGCTCCAGGGCCGCCGCCGTCTCGGGCACCAGAGTGGCGCGCAACTGCGTGACGCACTGGTGCAGGTGCAGTCGGCCCGGCTCGCCCAGGTGCCGGGTCTTGTCGCGCGCCGGGATCTTCTGGTCGGGGCGCTCGGGCGGGCCGAACAGGCGGCGCCGCACCGCGTCCAGCGACCGGAAGGTGACGCGGTCGAGCAGGCCCTTCTTCAGCGGGATTGCCTCGAGGTCGACCGGCACCTCGTCGGCGCCGGCGGGGGCGGTGCCGAGGGCCGCGAGCGCGCGGGTGCGCAGCGCGCGCAGGTCGATGCCGCGGCGCTCGCACAGGTCGATCACGGCCGCCGGCAGGTCGAGTCCGGCGTCGGCCTGGGCCAGCGTCTGTTCGAGCGCGCGGCGACCGACGACCGCGACCTCGGCGCGGTAGTCGGCCAGCAGCGGCCGCCAGTGGTCGTGCAGCAGCCAGCGCAGGCTGTGCCCCGACAGGAACCAGGTGTCGATGCTGGCGCCGAGCGCGCGCAGCAGCTTCTGGCCCGCGTCGCGGGCGTGGCGTTCGACCTCGTCGGCGACCGTTCGTTCGGCGCGCGCGAACGCCGGCGCGAAGTCGCGCTCGACGGCGCGCCGCAGCAGGTCGAGCTCGGCCTGGGTGAACTCGAGCTGCTCCCGCAGCTCGTCGATCCGCGCCTGCAGCGCCCCGAGGCTGTCCCCGGCCAGCAGGCGCGCGAGGTCGCCGCCGATGCGGTGGACGCGGCGCAGCGAGTCGCGCAGGAACGCCGCCAGGTACTCGTCGCTGCCGAGGAACTCGCCGAGCTGCCGGGAGAACGCGGCGAAGTCCTCGGGCGGCCGCTGCTTCTGCAGCACGGCCGCGGCGGCGCGCATCAGGTCGACGGCGAACATGCGGACGCGGCCCTCGCCGGTCGCGCGGTGCAGCGACGCCGGCATCGCCAGGTTCTGGAACGCCTGCAGGATCGCGTCGGGTCGCGACTGCTCGACGCTCGGCACCAGCTTCCCGTCGGGGCCGACGTCGCGCTTGCCGGAGTCGACGTTGACGACCAGGAAGATCCGGCTGAACAGGTCGAGCAGGTCGTGGAACTCGGCGAACACCTGCTCGAGGAACAGCGTGTCGCTCTTGACCACGAAGATCGCGCACGCGGCGGCGTCGCGGAATTCGCGCGTCATGCGGTCGTAGCCGAACCGCATGCGGGTGTAGAGCCCGGGCGTGTCGACCAGCACCGCGCCGGTCTCGGCCAGGCTGCTGCCGGGCAGGCGCACGTCGACCCGCCGCAGGGCCTGCGGCAGGTGGTCCTGCGGGTCGAACGTCTCGGCGCGCTGCTCGGCGGCGCGGATCGCCGCGGCCAGCTCGGCGTGCGCGGCGTCGATCGCCGCGGCCAGCGCGCGGGCGGAGTCGTGGTCCTGGGTCTGGCCGTCGTAGCGCGTCACCCGGAACTGCTTGCTGTCGCCGGGGCCGACGAACACCATGCACGGGTACGCCGGCAGGCTCGAGACCTCGCTGACGTAGGCGGCAGCGATCGCGTTCATCAGCGTCGACTTGCCGCTCTTCAGCGGGCCGAAGATGAGCACGTAGGCCTGCTGGCTCGCGACCTTCTCTCCGAGCGCCCGCAACTCGCCGCGCAGGGTCAACAGCCGCGGCAGCAGGTCGCGACCGGGCGTGCCCGAGGTGGCGGTCTCGACGGCCGCGCTGGCGGCGTCGAGCGGAGCGAGCAGCGGGTCCAGCCGGCGTTGGAACTGCCGGCAGTAGTCGTCGAGCTTGGTGCGCATGCGGGTGATGGACGCAGCGGTGGCGAGGGCGAGGGGCGGGCAGCCGATTGGAGCGAGGCTCGCGCGCGATGGGAGGGCGCGCCGCAGTTTTTTCACGCGCCGTTGTCCCTTTCCACAACGCAAACCGGCCGCCGCGACGAGGTCGCGGCGGCCGGTCAGGGCGGTGCACCCGGGCCGATCGCTCGGCCGGCGGGCGCGTGCGCGCGGGCGATCAGAGCCCGATCGTGTGGTCCAGGCCGTTCGAGGCGATGACGCCGAACGGGTTGGCCGGCGAGAACGCCGCGGCCTGCGTGAACAGCTGCACGCCGCCGAACGACACGTCGTACGGCACCGGCAGGGTCAGCGACATCGTGGTGCCGGCGGTGAAGATGAAGAACGTGTTGTCCAGCGACGCGTACTGCGTGCAGCCGGTCATGCCGATGCCGTCCAGCGGCAGGTTCGGGTTGCTGGTGCCGATGATGAAGAAGCCCACGCCGAACGGCGCCGGGCTCGCGTTCATGCTGAAGGCCTGGCCGATCTGCAGGGTGTTGGAGGTGTGCGTCAGCGGCGTCACGCCGACGATGTCGACCGGGCCGATGATGTTGGCGGCGCCGCCGGTGGCGAGGTCGCTGCTGCCCGGATCCAGGGCCGCACCGCGGGTGATGCCGACGATCACGTTGTCGGTGACCGACGTCACGGCGCCGTGGCTGATCTGGACGTCGCCGTTGACGAACATCTTGATCTGGAAGGTGCAGACGCCCAGCGGCGGGGTCTGGCCGAACTCGGCGACCTGGTCGAAGGTGACCATGCAGAAGTTCGGGTCGGTGTCGTTGAGGTAGACCGTGCCGGCGAAGCCCGGGTTCAGGTCCTTCCAGCAGCCGGCGATACGGGCGCCCTGGGTGTTGAGTTCGGCCGCGGTCGGCGAGAAGTCGTTCGCCGTCGAGCCGTCGAGGCGGATGAAGCCGTTCGACATCAGGTTGAACGTCGCGGCGCTCAGATCGGCGAACGGGAAGTTGCCCATCGCGCCGAACGAGATGCCCGACAGCACGGTCTCGTCACCGAGCGTCAGCACGGTGCCGGTCGTGTAGGTGGGGTCGATGCCCGTGCCGGGCAGGGCGGTGTAGTTGTCGCCGGCCTTGCTGAACAGCCAGCTGACGTTCGACGTGTCGAGCGGGCTCAGGCCGGTGTCCGTGGTGAACGACTCGTAGATCGAGCCGTTCGGCACCGCGGCGGGGCAGCCGGCGCCGACCGTGATCGGGCCGGTGGCCTTCGGCGGGTAGGAAGCGGCGGGCGGGCAGGCGCCGAGGTTCGGGATCTGGACCACGTTGTAGGTGTCGACGCCGGTCGGCTGGAAGTGCAGCGTGATGCCGACGCCGTTCAGGTCGAACGGGTTCAGGCCCGTCGTCGACGTGAACAGCTCGTAGGCCGTCGCCTGCGTGACCCCGATCGGGCCCGGGCTGGCGAGGCTCCAGTCGACGACGTTGGTGCCGGCGCCGACCAGGTTGCCGCCGGCGCTGATGCCGACGATCGAGCTGCTGTTGCTCAGGTTGAAGGTGCAGGTGGCATCGTAGTACAGGTAGATGTCACCGGTGGGCAGCAGCACCAGTTCGCAGTTGGCGAGCGTGCCGGTCTGCGTGGTGCCGAAGCGCTGCACGCCCTGGTAGGTGACCGAGGCCTGGGTGACGTCGGCGCGGTAGAAGATGTCGCCCGAGCCAACGGGGCCGGCGTTCAGGTCGTCCCAGCACACCGCGATGCGCGGGTCGTCGCTGAGCATCAGCGACTCGCTGTCGGTCAGCTGGTTGCTCGTCGACGTCGACGCGCCGATCTTGACCCAGCCGTTCGAGCTGATCGAGATCTTGTCGTACAGCGTGCCGTTGAAGGGGAACAGGAACGGCAGCGCGACGGTGTACAGAGCGTCGTCCGCGTCGTGGATCAGCGACCCCGGAGGAGTCAGGGAGTAGTTCGAGCACTGGGCGCTGGCGGTGCCGGCCAGGGCTGCGATGGCGGAAGCAGCAAGGATCTTGATGTGCATGGTTTGCTCTGAAGGGAAAGGAGGCTGCCCTCGGTCTGACGTGGGGCCGAGGAACAGCGCTGACCAAAGGCTACCGCAATACCACCTCGCGGCAATGGCCCCATCGCGGTGGCGGCGGACCGAATACTCCGCAGGCGATTGGCCAGCGTGGCCGGTGGTTCGGCGATCCGGGCGCCGAGCGAGCGCACCCGGCCGAAGCCGGGTGCGAGGGCGCGGAATCAGAGTCCGATCAGGTGACTCAGGCCGTTGGACGCGACCACGCCGAACGGGTTCGCGGGCGAGAAGGCGGCCGCCTGGCTGAACAGCTGCACGCCGGCGAATGCGTTGGTGTACGGCACCGCCAGGGTCTGCGTCAGCGTGCTGCCGCCGGAGATCGCGAAGTACACGTTGTCCAGCGACGCGTACTGCGTGCAGCCGGTCATGCCGATCGCGCCGAGCGGCAGGTTGGGGTTCGACACGCCGAGGATGAAGAAGCCGACGCCGAACGGCGCGGCGCTGGCGCTCATCTCGAACGGGATGCCGATCTTCAGCGGCGTCGACGAGTGCGTGAACGGGGTCTGGCCGACGATGTCGATCGGGCCGATCAGGTTGACGATGCCGCCGGTGACCAGGTCGCTGCTGCCCGGGTCGGTGGCGCTGCCGCGGGTGATGCCGACCAGCACGTTGTCGGTGGTCGAGGCGACCGCGCCGTGGCTGATCTCGATGTCGCCCGAGGCGTACATCGTGATCTGGAAGGTGCACACCGCGCTGGCGTTGAACTCGGCGACCTGGTCGAAGGTCACCATCGTGAACAGCGGGTTGGTGTCGTTCAGGTAGACCGTGCCGCCGGTGCCCGGGTCCAGGTCCTTCCAGCAGCCGGCGATCCGCGGGCCCTGGCCGTTGAACTCCGCAGCCGTGGGGCTGAAGTCGTTGGCGGTCGAGCCGTCGAGGCGGATGAAGCCGTTCGACATCAGGTTGAAGTTGGACAGGCTCAGGTCGCCGAACGGGAAGTTGCCCATGGCGCCGAACGAGATCCCGGACACCACCGTCTCGTCGCCCATCGTCAGCACGGTGCCGGTCAGGTACGCCGGATTGATGCCGGCGCCGGGGATGATCTGGTAGTTCTCGCCGAACCGGATGAACCGGAAGCTCTGGTTCGACGTGTCGATCGGGCTCAGGCCCGCGTCGGTGGTGAACGACTCGTAGATCGAGCTGTTCGGGATCAACGCCGGGCAACCGGCGCCGATCGAGGTGGGGCCGACGGCCCGCGACGGATACGACGCCAGCGCGGTGCAGGCCGGCAGGCCGGGCACGTTCGTCACGTCGTAGGTCGAGACGCCGGTCGGCTGGAAGTGCAGCGTGACGCCGACGCCGTTGAGGTCGAAGGCGGCCGGCGCGAACAGCTCGTAGGCGGTCGCCTGCGTCACCGCGATCGGACCAGGGGACGCGGTGGTCCAGTCGACCAGGTTGGTCGCGGCCGGGACCAGGCCGTTGCCGGCGCTGATGCCGACGATGCTGCTCGACGTCGTGCCGTTGGCCAGGTTGAAGGTGTTGGAGGTGTCGTAGTAGAGATAGATGTCACCGGCCGGCGTGAGGACGCACTCGCAGTTCGCGAGCGCGCCGGCGATGCCGAATCGGGACACACCCTGGTAGGAGACCGAGGCCCTCGTCGCGTCGGCGTAGTAGAAGACGTCCCCGGTGCCCGTCGGGCCGGGGTCGAGGTCGTCCCACAGCACGGCGATGCGCGGGTCGTCGCTCAGCAGCAGCGTCTCGGTGTCGCCGACCTGGCTGCTGGTCGACGTCGACTGCCCCATCTTGATCCAGCCGTTGGAGCTGATCGAGATGCGGTCGTAGTTGATGCCGTTGAACGGGAACAGGAACGGCAGGGCGACCGTGTACTGGGCGTCGTCCGCGTCGTGGATCAGCGAACCGGCCGGGCTCAGCGAGTAGGCGGAGCACTGGGCAGTGGCGCCGCCGGCGAGGGTCGCGAGGGCAGCGGAGGCTGCGAGGAACTTGGCGTGCATGACTTCTCCGTGGCGAAGGGCGTCTCGGGCTGCGGGCGAGCCGCTGGAGCGGGGGCCCCGAGACGGAACATGGATTACGGCAGGGTACAACCGTGCTGCCGATCGCGCAAAGCGCGGCCGTGGGGGAGCGGTCCGGCCTCCCCTGCCGCGGTGCCGAGGCGTCAGCGCACCGGCGAAATCGGCAGCTCGTCGGCCCGGGTCGTGTGCCAGCGCACCGCGCCGTCGGGACCGACGCTGGCCGGCACGAGTTGCACTCGTCCCGCGGCGGACTGCTGCCGCAGCAGCGCCGAGCCGCCCAGCAGCCGTTCGCACTGCAGCAACGCCTGCGCCTGGGCCAGGTCGAGGCGCCGCCGCGCGGCGAGCTGGCGGGCGGCGGCGCCCCGTGCCTCGGCGCCGGGCACCGGCGTCGGACGGTCGGGGCCGGCCGCGCCGGCGGATCCCGCCGTCAGGCTCGCGCAACGCTCGTGGGTCAGCACGACGACCAGCGACAGCCGCTCGTGGGCGACCGCCCACTCGACCAGCGCGGTCGCGCCGGCGTCGACCTCGGCGCCGGCGGTGGCGATCCAGAGCACGTCCCGGGCCTGCAGCCCGAACCGGGCGGGCACGTCGATCGCCGCGTCGGCACAGCCGAGGACCGCGACGACGAATCGTCCGGCGCCGGCCGGCCGCGGCAGCGGCGCGGGCACTTCGTCGCCGGCGGCGCGCGCCGCCAGGAACCGCTCGTGTCCGGCGCGCAGCCGCGCCAGCGCCGCGCGCGGCTCGAGGTCCGGGTGCGGGGCGTGCACCGGCACCGGCGCCGGGCGCTTGGGGTGCGGATCCTGGGCGTCCGCGTGGTGCTGGGCCGCCGCCGCCGCCGTCAGGATCGCCAGCACCAAGCCACGGCACATGCCGGCATCGTCGGCCGCCGGCGGCCGGCGACTTGACGGTGCGGCACCGCTGGCGCGGCGCGGAGCCACGGGACCCTTGCTATCGCGGTTTCGCCGGCTACGCATGGCAGCAATGGACCAGTCCTCCCAGGCCGGCGCTGTCGCCAAGGGCATCCAGGATCTCGACCAGGTCGTGATCCGGTTCGCCGGCGACTCGGGCGACGGCATGCAGCTCACCGGCGATCAGTTCACGCGCACCACGGCGCTGATGGGCAACGACATCGCCACGTTCCCCGACTTCCCGGCCGAGATCCGCGCGCCCGCCGGCACGCTGCCCGGCGTGTCGGCGTTCCAGCTGCGGTTCAGCAGCTTCGACATCCACACGCCGGGCGACGCGCCCGACGTGCTGGTGGCGATGAACCCGGCGGCGCTGAAGGCGCACATCGCCGAGCTGAAGCGCGACGGCATCCTGATCCTGAACACGTCCTCGTTCAGCGCGCTCGACCTCAAGAAGGCGAAGTACGCCGTCGACCCGCGCACCGACGGATCGCTGTCGGGCTACCGAACGGTCGAGGTCGACCTCGAGGCGCGCACGCGCGAGGCGCTGGCCGCCTCGCCGCTCGACGCGCGCGGCAAGGACCGCTGCAAGAACATGTACGCGCTCGGCATCCTCTACTGGATGTTCCACCGCGACATGGCGCCGACGCGGAGCGCCATCGAGCGCAAGTTCCAGAAGAAGCCGGACGTGGTGGCGGCGAACCTGCAGGCGCTGCAGGCCGGCTACGACTACGCCGAGACCACCGAGATCTTCCAGACCGCGTACCGCGTGCCGCCGGCGCAGCTGCCGAAGGGCACCTACCGCAACATCATGGGCAACCAGGCCCTGTGCCTGGGGCTGGTCGCCGCGACGCAGCGCGCGGGGCTGCAGCTGTTCCTCGGCAGCTACCCGATCACGCCGGCCAGCGACATCCTGCACCAGCTCAGCACCTACAAGCACCTCGACGTGGTCACGTTCCAGGCCGAGGACGAGATCGCCGCGGTCGCCGCCGCGATCGGCGCGAGCTACAGCGGCAGCCTCGGCGTGACGTCGACGTCGGGCCCGGGCCTGGCGCTCAAGGGCGAGGCGATCGGCCTCGCGGTGATGGCCGAGCTGCCGCTGGTCGTCGTCAACGTGCAGCGCGCCGGGCCGAGCACCGGCATGCCGACCAAGACGCAGCAGGCGGATCTGCTGCAGGCGATGTTCGGCCGCAACGGCGAGAGCCCGTGCGCGGTGGTCGCCGCGTCGACGCCGGCCGACGCGTTCGAGGCCGCCTACGAGGCGGTGCGCATGGCGGTGAAGTTCATGACGCCGGTGATCCTGCTCAGCGACGGCTACATCGCCAACGGCAGCGAGCCGTGGCGGCTGCCCGACGTCGGCGCGCTGCCGGCGATCGACGTCACGTTCGCGCCGCCGGCGGCGGCCGGTCAGAAGTTCGAGCCCTACCGGCGCGACCCGGCGACGCTGGCGCGCCCGTGGGCGCGACCCGGCACCGCGGGGCTGACGCACCGCATCGGCGGCCTCGAGAAGCAGGACGTCACCGGCAACATCAGCTACGACCCGCAGAACCACCAGCACATGATCGACACGCGGGCGCAGAAGATCGCCAACATCGCCAAGGAGGTGGCGCCGGCGACGACGCTCGGCGCCGACTCCGGCGAGCTGCTGGTGCTCGGCTGGGGCAGCACGCGCGGCGCGATCACCAGCGCCGTGCTGACGCTGCAGAAGGAGGGGCTCGCGGTCAGCGCGTGCTTCCTGCGCTGGCTGAACCCGCTGCCCGAGAACCTCGGTGACCTGCTGCGGCGCTTCCGCCGCGTGGTCGTCCCCGAGCTGAACAAGGGCCAGCTGACCATGCTGCTGCGCAGCCGCTACCTGCTGCCGGTGCAGAGCTCCAGCAAGGTGGACGGCCAGCCGTTCAAGAGCCACGAACTGCTCGAGCGTCTGCGCGCCGCCCTGGCCGCGCCGGCGCCGGGCGCGTCCGCATCCGAGGGAGGTGTCCGATGACGACCGCCGAACCGCTGCAGAAGAAGGACTACAAGTCCGATCAGGACGTCCGCTGGTGCCCCGGCTGCGGCGACTACGCCATCCTCAACGCCGTGCAGGGCGCCTTCGCCAAGCTGCAGAAGCCGCTGCACGGCACCGTGATCGTCAGCGGCATCGGCTGCAGCTCGCGGTTCCCGTACTACATGGAGACCTTCGGCTTCCACACGATCCACGGCCGCGCGCCGGCGATCGCCACGGGCGTCAAGGTCGCCAACCCGGAGCTCGACGTCTGGGTCGTGACCGGCGACGGCGACGCGATGTCGATCGGTGGCAACCACCTGATCCACGCGCTCCGTCGCAACGTCGGCCTCAAGATCCTGATGTTCAACAACCGGATCTACGGCCTCACGAAGGGCCAGTACTCGCCGACCAGCGAGCAGGGCAAGGTCACCAAGTCGACGCCGCTCGGCAGCGTCGACTACCCGTTCAAGCCGATCGCGCTGGCGCTGGGCGCCGGCGCCACGTTCATCGCCCGCGGCGTCGACGTGTTCCTGCCGCACCTCGAGGACCTGATCTGCCGCGCCGACGGGCACGGCGGCACCGCGTTCTGCGAGATCTACCAGAACTGCAACATCTTCAACGACGGCGCCTACAAGGGCTTCACCGACAAGGCGGTGCGCGACGAGCGTGTGCTCTCCCTCGAGCACGGCAAGCCGCTGCTGTTCGGCGCCAACAAGGACAAGGGCATCCGCTTCGACGCGTCGTTCCAGCCGCAGATCGTCAGCGGCGGCGAACTCGGCACCGCGTTCGTGTGGGACGAGACCTCGCAGAACCCGGCGCCGGCGATGGCGCTGGCCAACATGAACGAGGCCGAGTTCCCGGTGCCGATCGGCGTGTTCCGTCGGCGCGACAAGCCCGCGTTCGAGACCGGGGTGCGCGCGCAGGTCGCGGCGGCCAAGGCCAAGAAGCAGCAGACCGTCGCCGAGCTGCTGCGCCAGGGCGAGATCTGGGACGTCGGCTGAGGGCCTGAGGCGCGCTCAGCCCGCGTCGCGGTCGGGACCCTGTCCGGTACCCGGCCCGCCAGACAGTCCGGCCCACAGCCCGCGGGCGTAGGCCGGCAACCAGCGCACGCCGCGGCCGGTCAGTACGGCCGCCAGCGGCTTGACGAGCGCGGCGACGAGCAGGAACACCGCGCGGCGCCACGGCTCGTAGTGCTTGCGAGCCAGCAGCACCTTGGCGCGGGTCAGCCAGTACAGGCGCTCGGCGCTGAGCTCGTCGAGCACCCTCGGGCCGGGCTGCGAGCCGCCGCCGCGGTGCTCGACGGTCGCGGCCTGGGTCACCCAGAGGGAGCGGCCGCGCTGCTGCACGCGCCTGCACAGGTCGGCGTCTTCGCCGTACAGGAAGAACGAAGGGTCGAAGCGCAGGCCGCGGCGCAGCATGCCGGCGTCGATCAGCATGCAGCAGCCGGTGACGAACCCGGTCTCGAACTCGGTGGCGCCGCCGGGCGGCCGGGTGTGGAAGCGGCTCAGCGAGAACCGCGGGAAGCGGCCGTTCGCGAACCACACGTCGCCGTCGGGCTCGACGATGCGGCAGCCGACGACGCCGGCGCGCGGGTGGTTGCGCGCGCAGTTGCGCAGCTGCTGCAGCGCGCCGGGGCGGAGGCGCGCGTCGGGGTTCAGCAGCAGCACGTGCTCCAGCTCGGGAAAGCGCGCGACGGCGCGGTCGATGCCGCCGTTGCAGCCGGCGCCGAAGCCGCGGTTGGTGCGCGCGTGGAGGACCGTCACCTGCGCGAACCCGGCGCAGCGCTGCGCCAGCGCGGCGCCGCTGCCGTCCGCGGCCGCATTGTCGACCACGAGCACCGGGGTGCCCGGTGCGTGCTCCTGGATGCTGGCGATGCAGCCCAGCGTGTCGTCGGCACAGCGGTAGTGGACCAGCACCGCCACCACCCGGGCCGCGGCCGGCGGCGTTCCCTTCGGCGGAGTCCCGGTGACCGTACCCGCCGCAGGTGTCGGGGTCGGCGCGAGGACCGGCGCGGTGGCGTGGTCGGTTCGTTGGCTCGGGACCGGGTCGCTCACGTGCACGAGATCGGCCGCGGCGGCGCCGGCACTGGAGCCGGGCGCCCGCAGGGGCTGGGTCAGCTGCGCCGGCGCTCGACCGCGTCGAGCAGCGCGTGCGCGTAGAGCGCGCCGGTCAGGGTCGCCAGGAACTTGGCCCCCTCCTCGACCGGGCCGAGCCAGGCGCGCTGGCCGATCGACAGGCTGTCCCACGGCACGAAGTCGACGGCTTCGCTGGCGGCGGCGAACAGGACCATCAGGCCGAGGACCGCGGCGGCGTCGCGGTGGCGGAGCAGCGTCGGCAGCATGACGAAGCCGCACAGCAGTGCCCACAGCCCGTAGACCGCGAACACGTACAGGTCGTGGTCGATGCCCAGCGGCCGCGGCAGCTGCAGCGCCGCGCACTTGTCGGCGAACCACTCGTGCAGCATCACCACCTCGTCGAACGCGAGCACGGCCAGCAGCAGGGCGGCGCCGACGAACCCGCGCGCGGCCGGGTCGCCCTGGCGCCGCAGCAGTTCGCCGGCGCGCAGCAGCAGCACCGCCCCGGCGACCAGCAGGAAGCCGCTGAGCGCCGTCATCGAGCCCTGGAACGCGCCGGGCTTGTCCTTGACGTCGGCGAACAGGTACAGCGAGCTGCCGAAGCGGAGTTCGCCGACGACGGCGGCGGCGACGCACAGGGCGGCGCCGGCCAGCAAGGTCCAGAGGTGCGCCGGCGATACGCCCAGGACGGCGCGCGTGCGTGCAGGTGCTGGGGAGTCGGCGAGGCTGGACACGGTGGGATCGTGGGCGGGGGCTGTCTTGCGCTCGGGCCGAATGGCCACGGCCCCTGGCTGGGGCGGAGAACGATACCCTGCGGCGGCTCCGGCGACCGCCTCGCGGTCCCCCGACCGGGGAGTGACTCATTGAGTGTGGGGGGCGTCTGCCGGGTGGTGCGAGGGTGCGCCATTCCAAATATCATGACGTCGTGATATTCTGATCCAGCCGATGCCATCCGCCCTCGTGACCCTGACCGCGGCCCTGAAGCTGCTCTCGGACCCGGTCCGATTGCGGCTGTGCGCGTTGCTGGCGCGGGGCGAGCTGGCGGTGCACGAACTGGTGGCGGTGACCGGTCTGCAGCAGAGCCGGGTCAGCAACCACCTGGCGCTGCTCAAGCGCGCCCGGCTGGTGCGCGACCGCCGCGAGGGCACCTGGAGCTTCCACTCGCTGATCGAGCCGAGCGAGCGCGGGGCGCTGTCGCCGCAGCTGTTCGTGGCGGTGATCCAGCCGTTCCTCGACAGCGCCGACGGCCGCGCCGACCAGCAGGCGCTCCGCGCCGTGCTCGAGCAGCGCCGCGAGCGGAGCCGTCAGGCGCACGACCGCCTGGCCGATCGCTGGGATGCGGGGCAGGACTTCGCGACGGGCTCGCTGCGGGCGGAGATCATGGCCCAGGCGCTGCCCGCGCAGCAGGTGGTGGCCGACCTCGGCTGCGGCGCCGGCTTCCTGACCGCGGCGCTCGCGCAGAGCGGCGCGCGCGTGCTGGCGATCGACCACAGCGCGCGCATGCTCGGCCAGGCGCAGCAGAAGCGCATCGCCGGCCGCGTCGAGTTCCGTCGCGGTGAACTCGACGCGCTGCCGATCGGCGACGGCGAGGTCGACGCGGCGTTCGCCAACCTGGTCTGGCATCACCTGCCCGACTTCGCCGCCGCGGCGGGCGAGGTGTTCCGCATCCTGCGGCCGGGCGGCGTCGTGGTGATCGCCGACCTGCTGCCGCACGAGGCCGAGTGGATGCGCGACGCGATGGGCGACCTGCGCCTCGGCCTGCGACCCGAACAGGTCGTGGGCGCGCTGGCGCGCGCCGGCTTCGCCGACCTGCACTCGTTGCCGTCGATCGACCGCTACCGGGCAACCGCGCCCGACGGCGCGCCCGTCGACATGCCGATGTTCCTCGTCCGCGGGCAGCGCCCCGCGGCCGGGTCCCCGAGTTCCCCGACCGACCTTCCCACCACCCAGGAGTTGAGCGAGTCATGACCAGTCTGCAGAAGCCCAAGAGCAAGAACGTCAAGTCCAAGAGCGGCGGCGCCCGCAAGGCCGCCCGCGTGCTGACCCCCGACGACTTCAAGGTCCGCGACCTGTCGCTGGCCGAATGGGGCCGCAAGGAGATCGAGCTGGCCCAGGTCGAGATGCCCGGCCTGATGGCGCTGCGCGCCGAGTACCGCAAGAAGCAGCCGCTGGCCGGCGCGCGCGTCACCGGCTCGCTGCACATGACGATCCAGACCGCCGTGCTGATCGAGACGCTGGTCGAGCTCGGCGCCGACGTGCGCTGGGCGACCTGCAACATCTTCAGCACGCAGGACCACGCCGCCGCCGCGGTCGTCGTCGGCCCGAAGGGCACCGTCGACAAGCCGGTCGGCGTGCCGGTGTTCGCCTGGAAGGGGCAGACGCTCGAGGAATACTGGTGGTGCGCGTCGCGCACGCTGGACTGGGACGGCAGCGACGGCCCCAACATGATCCTCGACGACGGCGGCGACGTGACGATGCTCGTCATGAAGGGCGCCGCCTGGGAGAAGGCCGGCAAGGTGCCGACGATCAAGGGCAGCGACCCCGAGGACTGGGTCGAGCTCCTGAAGCGCGTCAAGGTCTCGATCGGCGAGAACCCGAAGCGCTTCAGCAAGATGCTGCCGGGCATCCACGGCGTCACCGAGGAGACGACCACCGGCGTCCACCGGCTCTACCAGCTGCAGAAGGAGGGTCTGCTGCCGTTCCCGGCGATGAACGTCAACGACAGCGTGACCAAGTCGAAGTTCGACAACGTCTACGGCTGCCGCCACTCGCTCGTCGACGGCATCATGCGCGCCACCGACGTCATGCTGTCCGGCAAGGTCGCGGTGATCTGCGGCTACGGCGACGTCGGCAAGGGCTCGGCGCAGTCGATGAAGGGCCAGGGCGCCCGCGTCATCGTCACCGAGATCGACCCGATCTGCGCGCTGCAGGCGCTGATGGAGGGCTACGAGGTCCAGACCATCGACGACGTCGTCGGCCACGCCGACATCTTCATCACCACGACCGGCAACCGCGACATCATCACCGCCGAGCACATGGCGAAGATGAAGAACAACGCGATCGTCGGCAACATCGGCCACTTCGACAACGAGATCGACATGGCCGGTCTGGCGAAGACCAAGGGCATCCAGAAGGTCAACATCAAGCCGCAGGTCGACCGCTGGGTGTTTCCCGACGGCCACGGCGTGATCGTCCTGGCCGAAGGCCGCCTGCTGAACCTCGGCTGCGCCACCGGCCACCCGAGCTTCGTGATGTCGAACAGCTTCAGCAACCAGGTGATCGCGCAGATCGAGCTGTTCAACAACCACAAGAAGTACGACCGCGGCGTCTACGTGCTGCCCAAGCACCTCGACGAGAAGGTCGCGCGCCTGCACCTCGAGAAGCTCGGCGCCAAGCTGACCAAGCTGACCAAGAAGCAGGCCGACTACCTCGGCGTCCCGGTCGACGGGCCGTTCAAGCCGAACCACTACCGCTACTGATCGCAGTGGGTGGCGCCGCGCGCGGTTGCGCGCGGCGCCTTCGACCTCACTGCACCCGGATGTCGTCGACGAACCATCCGGCGCCGTCGCGCACGACGCCGCCGCACGAGGTGCAGTTGGAGCTGCTGAATCGGAAGGCGACCTGGATGGTCGCGCCGACCAGCGAGGCTCCGGTTCCGTCGATCAGATCCACTGCGGTCGATGGGGAGAACGCGGTGTTGTATCCCGAGAGGACCAACGGCGGAGAGGGAAACGTCGTCCAGGTCACGCCTCCGTTCAGTGAGTACTGGACGATGCCGACGTCCCACGACGGTTCGCTGTGGATGTAGCTCGCGAAGCGCAGCGACGGGACCACCGCCGGCGGGAGCGGGGGAGGGACGATGAACGGCGGGCTGATCAGCCGCGAGTTCGCGCCGGTCGCCGGGTAGTCGAGATCCAAGAGGGTGCCGCAGTAGTTGGGGGGCGACGTCGGATCCGGCGGGCGCGTGTTCGTGGCGGCGACCGACGCCGGGCGGGGACCGGTCTGCCACAGGCCGTTGTCGGCGTACCACTCGCGCGTCGAGTCGGCGTTGCCATCCCAGTTCTGCGCCAGCCCGACCGACGGCGGCGGCGCGACGAACACATGGACGTCGTCGACGAACGGACCCTGCCCGCCGCCGACGAACCCGCCGCAGCTCGTGCAGTTGGTCGAGAACATGCGGAAGCCGAGGCGGACGACCTGTCCTGACAGCGCCGTGAGGTCGGCGCCGCACTGCGTCCATCCGCGACTCTGTCCCTCGATCCGGGGAGCTCCGGCCAGTGGTTGAAGTGAGCCGCCGAGGCCCGCGGCTGCCATCAGCTCGACGTAGTCGACGCCATCCTCCGTGTCGCACCAAATCTGGAATCGAAGCAGGATGCGCTCACCCGGGTTCACCGTGGGCAGCGGGAACAGCGGCGACGTAAGGATGGCGTTGACGCCCGTGGCGGGGTAGTTCGCCGCGTTGGCGTTGGCGCCGTTCCACGGCGATGGACTGGCCGGCGTGTCGATTTTCCAGGGGTTCGGCGCCGACCACGAGCCGAACGGGTTCGGCGCGTTGAACCCGTCGAAGAACACCGTCGTGTACGAGCTCGGCGGCTCGATCGTCACCTCCGGCACGTTGCTGATCGCGATCTTCCCGTTGGGCGCCGACAGGTCGAACGTGAAGGCCTGGAAGAAGAACGTCGTGCCCACCAGCGACGGGACCTGCGGGATGCCGGTCTCGAGGCTCCAGTAGCCGCTGCCGGGCACGACTTGTAGGGGGCTCAGTGCCTGCCCGGTGAGCCAGAAGAGCGATGGGCCCACGCAGAAGGTGCCGATGCCGGTCAGCACGGTTGGACCCGGCGTCACGTCGGCGACCAGGAACATCGGCGCGAGCGGCGTCGCCTGCAGCGAGAACCGCAGGGACTGCCCTGGCTGCGGGATGCCGCCGATGCTGAGGGTGCAGTTGCCGACCGGCGTCTGGCATTGGTTCTGGGCGGGTGCCGTCGTGGCGAGCGCGGCGACGAGCAGGGCCGCGGCAAGGGGGGCCGCGGTGAGGGAGGGAGCGAGCGGTGTCGAACGCATGGAGTACTCCGGTTGGGGACACCGACCCAAACCGCAGGCAGCGCGGCGGCCGATGGTTCGGGGAAAAACGCCGTCCCGATGCCGGCGGCAGGCGCGTCAGGGTTGCAGCGTCACTTCGTACACCCGCAGCGTCGTCGTGCTCGAGTCCCGCAGCCGCAGCCGAAGGACGTGCTCGCCGGCGGTGAGGTGGCCGAGCGGCAGCATCGACTCCTGCGCCGTGGGGCGTTCGAGGCGCACCTCGCCGGCGTCGACGCCGTCGATCTCGACGGCGACCGCGCAGTAGCCGCCCAGGGGCAGGCCCGAGCGCCCGCCGCGCTGCAGCTGGAAGTGAGCACTCACGTCCTCGGCGCGCCGCAGTTCGAACGGGAACTCGGCGACCGACGCGCCGGCGATCGCCATGCGCAGATACGAGTGCCGCGGCACGTAGGCGTCGCGGTCCACGGTGCACGCCCGGGCTCGACACGGCGCGGCCGCGCCCTGGCGCACGTCCCAATGGAAGTGCCAGCGCGCGAACACGGCGATGTTGTCCTGGACGAATGCGTCCGGCGGTTCGGATTGCTCCGGCTGGCCGATGACCTCGCCCAGGGGCGCCTGCGATGCCGTGAGCCACTCCCCGAGACGAGAGTCGGCGTCGGTCCGATCGCGCGCCCCACGCCCGTCCGCCGACCGCTGGTCGCGGTCGTAGCGGTCCGAGTACGTGCGCTGCGCCGCGGCGGGGTCGAGTCGCCATGCCGCCGCCGCGCCGTCGACCAGCGCCGGCGCGGCGAGGGCGAGCTCGCCGTCGTCGCTGGCCGCGACCAGCTCCGCGTACGCGGCGAAGGCGGTCGGTCGCTGGTGGCGCTCGGGGGCCACCGCGGCTGGACCGGCGCGCAACGCGTCGAGCTGCCCGGGGTCGCGGGCGGCCGCCCGCAGTCGGCCCGTCGGTCGCGCGAACGCGGCGATCGCGCGAGCGCTTCGCTCGGTATCGATCGGCCGGCCGAGGCGACGTGCAGCCTGCAACGACTCGGCTAGCGTGAGCTGCCGCTCGACGTCCAGCAGCGTCGACGTCGCGGGGTCCTTTCCCGACCGCATGTGCGTCACGCGGTCCACGAGGTCCGGCAACAGCGGCGCGAGGTCCGCGGCGAACTCGCACTGGCGCCACCGCCAGAGCACGCTGCGCACGGCGCGCAGCGCCAGCCGCGTCGTCTCGTCGTCGCGACCGGTCGTCGCCAGTTGCAGCAGCGGCTGCACATCGGCCGGGGTGGCGCAGCCGGCGAGGGCGACCAGGAGCCAGCGCGTCGCCTCCGTCCCGGCACCCTCGAGCGCCCGCCACAGCGCGCTCCGCGCGGCCCCGCTGGCGGCGACCGCGGCCGCGTCGTCGTCCGGGCGATCCAGCATGGCGCGCCCGAGCGCGCGCGCCGCGGATGGCCGCGTCGCCGGTCGTTCGATCCCGAGGCAAAGGAAGCGCACGCACTCCTCCTGGTTCGCGATCCCGTCGCGTTCGACGTATCTGGCCGCCAGCAGCAACGCCGCGTCGGGCCCATCGCCGAGCAGCATCGCGACGACGCGCTCGATGGCCGTGACGCGCGGTGGCGGCAGCAGCGCGGCGGCATGCGCGTGCCAGCCGGTGCTCCAGGCCGGGGTCAGGTCGTCGAACTGGGCCAGCGCCCAGAGGTCGCCGCACATCAGCGCCGCGCGTGCCCGGGCGTGCAACCAGCCGATGGTCACTGCCGCCAGCAGTCCGGCGAGCATCGCCGCGCGGCCGGCCCGCGCCCAACGGCGTCGGCGACGACGCCGGCGGTCGGCGTCGGCGCTGGTGGTGGCGCCGCACAGCCAGGCGACGACATCGGCGTGGAGCGCCGCGGCGTCCGGGTGCCGGTGTTCCGGTGCCGTCGCCAGCGCCTTCTCGAGGACCGGTGCGAGCCCGGGTTCGATCCGACGGATGGCCTCGCGGTCGGGAGTCGCGCGGCGACCGCGCAGGCCGGCCGTCGGCGTGGGCACGCAGCCCAGCACCGCGTCGTGCAGCAGCGCGCCCAGGGCGAACACGTCGCTCGTCGGCGCGATGTGCTCGCTGCGGCCGATCTCGGGAGCGACGTAGCCGGGCGTGCCGAACGCCACGGTCACGGCGCTGCCGATCTCGCGCACGAGGCCGTAGTCGTAGATGCTGGCGGGCCACGACTCCGGCGGTCCGTCCCCGCGCTCCTCCAGCATCACGTTGTTCGGCGACACGTCGCCGTGCACGCGGCCGGCGCCGTGCAGCGCGGCGACGGCGCTCGCGACCTCGGCGACACGGGCGGCGATCGCGCGGCGCGACGCGGCGTCGGGAGGCGAGGCGGCGGCGGCGGCCAGCAGCCAGCTGCGCAGCGTGCAGCCGCGCAACAGGCGCTCGACGTAGTAGGTGATCCGCAGCGGCGCGTCGAAGCCGGCGTCGTAGACCTCGGCGAGGTGCGGGTGGTGGACGTCGGCGGTCGCGGTCGCCTCGCGCAGCCAGCGGCGGCCGGCGGAGTCCGCGATCCACGGCGCGACCTTGAGGGCCACGTCGCGGTGGAGCACGGTGTCGAACGCCCGGAAGACGGCGCCGGCCGCCGGGCGCGCCAGCGGGGCCACCAGGCGGTAGCGGCCCCCGACGATCGCGTCCGGGCGCAGCGTCCCGTCGTCGACGTGCAGCGAGGGTGGCGCGGTGAGGAAGTCGCCCAGGTCGTCCTCGAGCCGCAACAGCTCGAGCAGGCGCCGGCGGTCCGGATCGTCGGCGCCGCACTGCGCGTCGACGAACGCGCTGCGCTGCTCGGGCGGCAGGGCGAGCGCGGCCGCCAGCATGCGACCCACCCGCCGATCCCCGGGATGGTCCTCGCCGTGCGCTCCGCTATGTTCTGTCATCGGCCCCGTCGCTGGAAGGAAGCCTAGCGTGTCCGCACACCTCGCCCACGAACCGGAGGACTTCACCGCGTTCCTGCATCGACTTCGACGCGGTGAGGCGGTCGACGACGAGCGCCTCCTGCGGCTGCTCCACGACGCCCTGCGCGCGGAGGCGCGGCGCACCCCGCCGCGCGGCGCAATGTTGATCTCCGACGCGACCGAGCTGGTGCACGAGGTCTACCTGCGGCTGTTCCGCGGTGCGACCTCGGGCTGCCCGTGGCGCGATCGGGAGCACTTCTTCCGGGTCGCGTGCAAGGCGATGCGGCACGTGCTGGCGAGCGCCGCCAAGCGCGAACTCGCGCAGAAGCGCGGCGGCGGCCGCGTGCAGTCGCTGGCGCAGGACGTCGTGGCGGGACTCGGGTCCGCCGAACAGATCGCTGCGCTCGACGAGGCATTCGACCGCCTGCGCGAGCACGACGCCTTCCAGGCGAAGATCGTCGAGCTGCGCCTGTTCGCCGGCATGAGTCCGCAGGACATCGAGGACCAGTTCGGCGTCGACGTGGGCACAGGACAGATCGCGTTCACGCGGGGGCGGCATTTCCTGCGGCAGCTCCTGGAGTGATCCTCGGGGCCCGGGGCGCGGCTCCTGGGCCCGTTCGGAGCAACCGCCGGAGCAGCGCGCGCCGGTCGGGTCGAGGCAGGATTCCCGTGCGACTCCGCGTGGGCCTCCGACTTTTTTTGGGTCACGTCGCCGCGCCGCTCCGCCTCCAGGGATCGCCGCCCGCGCATCGCTCTCGCGTGGCGCGGCTTCCACCCCCTGCGAGGACCCGTTCCATGTCCCGTTCGCGACTCCTCTTCGCGTTGCTCGTCGCGGCGATCATCGCCGCTCCCAGCGCCCCGGCGCAGACGCGCACTCTCATCGCGCCGACCATCGTCCCCGGCGTGCCGGTCGGAGCCATCGGTCCGACCGCGCCCGGTGCCTGGTTCCCGACCCCGACCGGCGCCCCGCTGGGCGGCGTCTGGTACGACGCCGCGGGGCCGGCCATCTACGTGGTGACGGCGACCACCACCTACGAGTTCGTGCTGCCGCTGCCGCTCGTCGGTTGGACCTGGTCCGGTGCGGGTCTCGCCGCGCGGGGCATCCCTTGCTGGGACGAGCTGGTGATGTGGGACGGCACCAACCTGCTGGACCTCGCGCCGATCCTCGGTGGGACCCCGTTCCGTATCGGCGTCTACCGCGACCCGGCGTGGACCGGCGCCCTGCCTACGCTGGTCGGCCTCCGTTGCACGCAGATCAAGTGCGCGCGGATCCCCAGCACGCGCGCGATCGGCTACTCGACGGTGTGCGGCGGCCAGTTCAACCCGGCGATCTTCGTCGGCCTGGGTGTACCGTTCACGCTGCTCCCGGCCCTGCCGGCGCTGATGCGCGAGGCGGGGATCGACGACGGCGTCGCCATGGCGGTGTCGGGCGTCGAGAACGTCGGGCTCGCCCTGGGGCAGGGCGACTGCTGCATCGAGCCGGCCGGCCCGCAGGCCGTCGAGACGCTGTTCGCCGGCACCACGTTCTACGCCAACACGACTCCGCCCGACTACGGCGTCAGCCTCGACCCGGGCACCGCGCTGCGCTTCGACCTGCACGTCGACATCCCGATCCGCATCGAGTCCATCGGCGTCAACCTGCTCAACGACGGCGGCACCTACGCCGGCGTGCCGGTGCCGAATCTCGTCGGCGCAGCGAACGGCACGATGGAGGTCTGGATCTCGGGACCGCCCGACACGGTCAACAACGCGGCGCTGTTCACCGGCAACGCGTACACGCACCTGCCGCCGCCCGGCGTTCCGCCGATCGCGCCATGGGTGCAGTTGTCCAACCCGGCGACGCACCTGGACAACCTCGCGTTCGCGTCGCCCGACCTGGCGTCGACCGGCACCTTCGCAGGCGGGCTCGCGCTGGGCGCCGGCGACTACGCGGTGGTCGTCGTGCTGGTGCCGCCCGGCGTCGCGGGCCCGTCCGGCGCCGCGGCCAACCCGGCCACCGACCGCATCCACCCGTTGTTCACCAACCTCAACACGATCCCGGGTCCGAGCAGCTACGGCGACCAGTTCGTGATGATCTCGAACCCCGGCGTGCAGAGCCCGGCGTTCGTCAACGGCGCGCTGTCGCCGGCGTCCGCGACGCCGTACATGCCGAACCTGCGCATCGAGTACTCGCTGCAGAACGCGACCACCGCGGCCTACTCGACGCCGTACGGCGCGGGCTGCTACGACCGCAAGCGCTCGTTCTACGAGAGCTGGGCCGCGCCGGGGTCGCCGAGCCACATCGACATCGACCCGGTCGGTTCCGGCGGCGCGATCCACGGCCTCGACCTGATCGACGTCGGCGCGAACTTCGTCGTGACGCTGAACCCGGCGCCGGGTCTGTTCGTCGCGCCGGGCTCGACGGCCGGCGCGATCCAGCTGAACGCGCTGCCGCCGGCGCTCACGACCGGCGGCTGGGACGACGCGACCTCGGGCCCGATCCCGCTGCCGTTCCCGTTCCCCTACCCTGGTGACGGCGGCGCCGGCGCGACCGCGATCGACGTCTCGAGCAACGGCATCTGCTACCTGGCGCCGGCAACGTCGACGTTCGGCTTCTACGACGGCTTCGCCGGTTTCCTGGGCAACCAGCCGGCGATCGCCGCGGCGTGGTGCGACTTCGAGCCGGCGGACCTGTTCACGTTCCTGGGCGGCACCGGCGACCTCTGGGTCGACGTCGATCCGCTCGGCCAATGGGTCGCCGTCACCTGGGACGGGGTGCAGGTGTGGAACGAACCCACCAACCTCAGCACGGTGCAGCTGGTGCTGCACAACGGCGGCGGCGCGTCGATCCGTTACGGTGCCGGCGGCGTCACCTTCAGCGCGGCACCGGTGCTGGTCGGGTTCACGCCGGGCAACGGCGCCCCGGACCCCGGCGCCGGCAGCGCGCCGCGGCAGGCGCCGGACCTGAGCGTCGCCGCCGGCGGGGCCGGCTACCTGTCGGGCGACGGCGCCGTGCCGGCGACGCTGCGTCTGCCACAGCGCCCGCGGGTCGGCGCGGCCCTGATCCTCGACACGGACACCAGCAACGCCACCGCAGGCACGATCGCCAACCTGACGATCCTGTCCGCCAATCCCCTGGACGGCGTCGACCTCGCGCCGCTCGGGATGGGCGGGTGCGACGCCCTGGTCGCGTTGCCGGAGCTGCTGTCCGACTTCCAGTTCGGCGCCGGACCGTTCCAATGGAACGTCACCGGCGGGGCGACGCTGCCGCCGGCGGTCGTGGGGGCGAGGCTCTACGCCCAGTCGGTGCAGTTCGTTGCGTCGACCCCGCCGCTGAATGCGGCCAACCTGCTGGTCTCGGACGCCGTCTGCATGCAGATCCACGCGAACTGAGCGCGAGCAGGCTCCCCGTCGGCGCGCCGGAGCGTCGACGGGCCCCCTGGTGCGCCACCGGATTTCGTGCACCCTTTGCGGCCGCTCGCGAGATCCACGCCCGGTGACGCCGATGCGCTCGACGACCCTGCACCAGCCCGAACGCGCCGCGGATCTGGCCGCGCTGGCGCAGCGCCACCGCGAGGCGGTCTGGCGCTGGCTGCGCGTGCTCGGCGCCGACGCCGCGCTGGCGGACGACCTGACGCAGGAGACGTTCGTCGTCGTTCTCGGCCGCGACGGCTTCGAGGCGCGGGACCCGGTCGCGGCGCTGCACTTCCTGCGCGCCACTGCGCGCAACCTGTACCTGCGGTCGCGGCGCCGGCGGACGACGCAGCACGAGGTCGAAGCGGCTGCGGCGGTGTGGGACGAGCGCTGCGGGGACGGCGACGGCGGCGACCGGCTGGCCCGGTTGCGGCAGTGCGTCGACGCGCTGCCCTCCCGCAGCCGCGACCTGCTGACGGCGGCCTACGCCGAGGGCTGCGGCCGCCGCGTGCTGGCGCAGCGCTTCGGCCTCGGCGGCGACGGCGTCAAGAGCGCGCTGCGTCGCCTGCGCGCGGCGCTGCAGCGCTGCATCGAACGATGCATGGAGGACGAACGGTGACGACGGCGATGGAGCGAGCGCGGGCCGCAGCCGAGGAACGGCTGCTCGAGGCGGAGCTGGCGACGGTGCTGGGCCATCGACGCGCGGCGATCCCGTCGTCACCGCGGCCGCGGCCCTGGCTCGCCGCCGCGATCGTGCTGCTCGGCCTGGGCGCCGTGATCGGCACCTGGTGGCTGCGACGCGAGCCGCCGGGCGCGGCGCAGGACCCGGCGCCCGCGCCGTTGCCCGACGCAGTGCACGCCGACCGCACGCGCGACCTCGCAGGGTTGCCGGTCGACGTGCATCACCTGGCGTGTCGGCTCGACGGACCGGCGGACCTCGCCGAACTGGCGCGCCTGCAACAGCTGCGTCGGCTGGTGGTGCTGGCCTACGACCCGAAGGCCGCCGCCGGCAGGCTGCGCGGTGTCCTGGACGGGGTCGTCGGTGTCCATCGCGGCTGGGCCGCGCCGGCCCCGGGGACGCTTCTGCCGCTCGCGTCCTTGCCGCGCCTCGAGAGCCTCGCGCTGCCGTCGCAGCTCGCCGTCGACGGCGCCCAGCTCGCGGCGCTGCGCTCTGCGCGGGCGCTGCGCGAGTTGTCGGTCGGCGCCGCCGCAGTCGTCGACGACACGTTCGCCGAACGACTCGCGGCGCTGCCGGCGCTGCGCGCGCTCGAGTTGCGCGAGGTGCCGCTCGACGCCGCAGCCGTGACCCTTCTCGAGCGCGTCGGCCTGCGAGAGCTCCGCCTGCAATCGTGCCCCGGAGTCGGCGAGTCCGCGCTGCGCGCGCTCGCGGCGCTCTCGTCGCTGGAGGCCCTGGAGCTGGAGGGCGTCGGCAGGCCGTCGCTGGGGCACGCGCCGGCCGACGCCGCGGCCGCGGCGGTGACACCCCTGGCCGGCCCGTCGCTCGAGGGCCTGCGCCGGCTGCCGCGGCTGCGCAGCGTTCGTTTCCACGGATGCGTCCTCGACGACACGGCGCTCGCCGCGCTTCCCGACCGGATCGAAGAGCTGTGGCTCAGCAGCGCGTCGGGCTTCACCGCCGAGGGGCTGCAGTCGCTGCAGTCGCTGCCGCGGCTGCGGGTGTTGCGGTTCCGCGAGCGCTCGGGCTACGGCTTGCTCGAGAACCATCGGATTCCGCCCGAGCAGGCCGCGGACGCGCTGGCGGAGGTGCTGGAGGGCGTCCGGCTCCGCGAGTGCTCGTTCACCGGGGTGCCGACGCCGCGGCTGGTCGAGGCACTTGCCGCGCAGCCGGAACTCACGCAGCTGTCGCTGTCGAGCATGGTCGGCGACCACTCCGCGCTCGACCTGGCGCCGCTGGGTCGATCGCCGTCCCTCGAGCATCTGTCCCTGCTCAATCAGCCGCACCTCGGCGACGAGGACCTGCGACCGCTCGCCGCATGCCGGACGCTGCGGAGCCTGCGGGCTCACGCGTGCGGCCGCATCACTGCGGCGGCGGCGACGGCGCTGCTGCCCGGAGTCGAGGTCGTGGTCGTACCCCTCGACGGCCCACGCGGCGAGACCAAGTAGAAGGCGAACCAGAACGGACGAGCTCGATCGCCCCGCCGGAGCAAACGCACCGAACGCGACGCACGCGCACACCGCAGGGGCCTCGCCCGCCTTTCCGGATACCCTGGCTGGGCGGCTGCTTTCCGCTCCGTGCTCTCCGTGCCCTCTGTGGTTTCTTCTCTGGTTCGCGAATGCCTGCGTGCCGCGTGCCGGCCACCTGAGTCGAATGCCCTCTGCTCTGTGCCCCTCCCGTGCTCTCCCTGTTCTTCCGGGAGTACCCCAGAAAACAAACCACAGAGAGCACAGAGCACACAGAGCAGAAAGCACACGACCACACGAACGCAGCCGCCCAGCAGGAGCCAACGCACCGAACGCGACGCACGCGCACACCGCAGAGGTCCTCGCCCGGCTTGGCGGATGCCCTGGCTGGGCGGCTGCTTTCTGCTCCGTGCTCTCTGTGCCCTCTGTGGTTTCTTCTCTGGTTCGCGAATGCCTGCGTGCCGCGTGACGGCCACCTGAGTCGAGCGCCCTCAGCTCTGTGCCCCTCCCGGTGCTCTCGGTGCTCTCCCTGTTCCTCCGGGAGTACCCCAGGAAACAAGACCACAGAGCACACAGAGCACACAGAGCAGAAAGCACACGCCGACCCGAACGCAGTCGCCCAGCAAGGGGCAACGCACCGAACGGGGATGCGCGCATCGGCGGGTCCGGAGTCTCGTCAGCTCCGCTGCATCAGGAAGCGGTCGGTCATGCCCGCCAGATAGTCGCACACCACGCGGTGCACGCCGTCGTCGTCGATGCGGGCGCGCACCTGCGGCGGCAGTGCGTCGGGGGCGCGGACCAGGGTCTCGAACCGCGCGCGGATGCGTTCGGCGCCGCTGCGCATGACCGCCAGCACCTTCTCGCTGCGGTAGAACCGCTCGCGCAGGAACTCGAGCAGCTCCTGGGCCTGCACGGTCACCGGGCCGCCGTGGGCGATGCGCGGCGGCTCGCTGCCGGGCTGGCGCGAGCGCAGCGCCGCGTCGGTGGTCTCGACCAGGTCGTGCACCATCAGCGAGGTGATCTCGCTGACCACGCGGTGCCGCAGCTCGCTGCCGGCGCGGGCCTCCGCCAGCCGCCACAGCGCCAGCGCCCGGGCGTCCTCCAGCTGGAACAGGCCGGCGCGCAGGCCGTCGTCGAGGTCGTGCGCGAGGTAGGCGATCTTGTCGCACAGGTCGACGACGTGCGCCTCGAGCGGCGGCGGTTGCTTGGGCAGCAGGTCGGCGCTCAGCGGGAAGCCGTCGGGCACGCGCCCCTTCAGCAGGCTGCGCCGCGTGGCCAACGTCAGGTTGAGCCCGTGACCGTGGCCGTAGCGGTCCTCGAGGTAGTCGACGATGCGCGCGCCCTGGGCGTTGTGGCGGAAGCCGCCGTGGCCCTGCATCAGCTCGTCGAGCGCGTGCTCGCCGACGTGCCCGAACGGCGGGTGGCCGAGGTCGTGCGCCAGCGCGATCGCCTCGCACAGATCGGCGTTGAGCCGCAGCGCGGTGGCGGCGCTGCGCGCGATCTGCGACACCTCGAGCGAGTGGGTCAGCCGGCTGCGGAAGTGGTCGCCCTCGAATGCCGCGACCACCTGGGTCTTGCCCTGCAGGCGCCGCAGCGCGGTGCTGTGGATGACGCGGTCGCGGTCGCGCTGGAACACGGTGCGCAGCGGGTCCTCGACCTCGGCGAGGCGGCGACCGCCGGCGGCGCGGCTGTGCGCGGCCCACGGGCTCAGCGCGTGCAGTTCGCGGTCTTCGAGGTCTTCGCGACGGAGCCAGACCATGCGGCGACTGTCCTCGCGCCGCGTGTCCTCGCGCCAGCACGGCGCCGCGGCGCGAAAAGGGCGCCCGGCAGGACGAGCCTGCCGGGCGACTGGTACCCCCTAGGGGATTTGAACCCCTGTCGCATGGCTGAGAACCACGAATCCTAGGCCGCTAGACGAAGGGGGCACGTGGGGCGGAAGTTTCTAGGGACGCGTCCCGGCACGGTCAAGGGTTTGTTCCCGCCCGCGGAATGCCGGTGGGGTTCCATCGTCGACGTCGACTCTGCCGATCTTCCCGGCAGACGCCGGCGGCCTCCGGGCCGTCGGCGCCGACCGACCCCGCCACCCGCCGGGCCCGCCGGACGACATCGTCCTCACCGGCGGTACACTGCCGGCCGCCGCCATGAATGCACTCGCCCAAGGCCTCTGCGCCCTGTTGTTGTTCGCCGCGCTCGCCGACGGCTGGCTCGGCATCTACCTGGACGGCGACAGCGACCGGCCGCGCGTCCTGGAGGTCGTCCCGGGCTCACCGGCCGAGCGCGCCGGGCTGGCGGCGGGGGACCTGATCGTCGCGCTCGACGGAGCGGCCACCACGACGCGCGAGGCGTTCGTCGACGCGGTGCGGGCCTGCAAGGCCGGCCAGAAGATCAGGCTGCGGATCGAGCGGGACGGCAAGGAGCGCGAGCTCGACGTCGAGCTCGGCACCCGTCCCGACGACGGCGGAGTCCCCCCGCGCGACGGCCCGGGTGCCACCGATGCGCCGCGCACGCCGCCGCCGGCGCCGGCCGAGACACGGCCCGTGCCGGCGCCGGTCCCCGCGCCCGCGGTGCAGGAGCCCGCGCCGGCGCCGCGCGCCTACGTCGGGGTCCGCCTGCGCGAGCGCAGCGGCGCGGTGACGGTGGCCGAGGTCGTCGACGACTCGCCGGCGCAGCGCGGCGGTCTGCGCAGCGGCGACGTGTTGCGGCGGTGGGGCGACCGCGAGGTCGCGTCGATCGGCGACATCGACAGCGCGGTGCGCGCGGGCGCGCCGGGCCAGCGCGTGACGCTGCAGGTCGAACGCGACGGCGCCGGGCAGGAGCTGACCGTCGAACTCGGGGCGCGGGCGGCGGACGCCGCCGCGCCGGCCGAGGTCGTCGAGGCCCGGGACGGGCCGTCGACGCAGCGGATCGAGGAGGCGTTCGCGACCGACCTCGACGACGCGCGGCAGAAGGCCGCCAGCGGCAACTTCCCGCTGCTGATCGCCTACGGCGCCAGCTGGGACGGCAAGAGCCAGGCGCAACGCCGGGCGCTGCTGGAGCCCGAGTCGCTCCAGCTCTACGGCTCGCTCGGGCTGGTCTGCGTCTACCTGGACGCCGACCGCCACCGCGCGCTGCTCGACGAGCGCCACGTGCAGGAGCTGCCGGTGCTCGAGATCGAGCGGGACGGCGAGGTGGTCTGGCGTCACGACGGGTTCCTGCCGGCGCAGCAGCTCCAGGAGCAGCTGCGCGGCGGCGCCGGCGGGCTGCGGTCGCGCCAGGCCGTGCCGACTGCGGAACCGCGGCCCGCGGGCCCCGGCAAGCAGCCGGGAGCGCGTGCCCGCTCCGAGGCGCCGCCCGCGAACGAGCCGAGTGCGGAACCGGCGGCCGAGCCCGCCGGTCCGGCCAGCGAAGCCGACGACGCCGCCGTCGCCGAGGAGCTGCGGCGCCTGCGCGAAGAGGTCCAGGAGCTGCAGCGGCTGCTCGACGAACTGCGCCGCGCCCGCGGCGGCCGGGAATAGCCGGCTGGCGGACGGCGTCCGAGCGCCCCGCATCGCGACCGTCGCAACCCGCGGCCGGTCGCGGTCTAATCCGCACCCGCGCATGGACCGTCGCCCGTCGAAGCCTCCCGTTCCCGAACCCTGGTCACGCGGTTCGGCGGGCCCAGCGCCGGGGACCGACCTGCCGGCGATCGGCCTGCCGGCGATCGGCCTGCCGCCGGGAGAGCTGCTCGTCACCGGCGGCGCCGGCTTCGTCGGGTCGCACCTGGTCGAGCACCTGCTGGCGCGCGGTCGCGCCGTGCACGTGCTCGACGACCTGTCGTCGGGATCGCTCGACAACCTGGCGCATCTGCACGGGCATCGCTCCCTGCGCGTCACCGTGGGTTCGGCCGCGGATGCGGCGATCGCGGCCGCGGCCTGCGCCGATGCGGCGGCGGTGTTCCACCTGGCCGGCATGGTCGGCGTGCAGCGTCTGTGCCAGGAGCCCGTCGAGGTCATGCGGCGCAACCTGCAGAGCACCGAGGTGATGCTCGGCGCCGCGGCGCGCGTCGGCGTGCCGATCCTGATCACCTCGAGTTCCGAGGTGTACGGCCAGGGGCCGGTGCCGTTCCGCGAGGGCGACCCGGTGCGACCCGGCGCCATCGACGGCGTGCGCGGCGGCTACGCCTGCGCCAAGGCGATGGGCGAATGGCTCGCGCTGGCTCACCACCAGCAGGAAGGGCTGCCGGTCGTGGTGGCGCGCCTGTTCAACGCCGTCGGACCGCGCCAGACCGGCGCCTACGGCATGGTGCTGCCGCGGTTCGTCCAGCAGGCGCTCGCGGGCCAGCCGATCACCGTGTTCGGCGACGGCTCGCAGACGCGCTGCTTCGGCGCAGTCGACGAGATCGCCCGCGCGCTGGCCGAGCTGCTGGCGCAGCCGCGCGCGTTCGGTGCGTGCGTCAACGTCGGCAGCGATCGCGAGACCTCGGTGCTGGCGCTGGCCCGCCTGGTGCGCGCCGCGGCCGGCGGCGGCTCGGACGTCGAGCACGTCACGCACGAGTCGGTGTTCCCGCGCGGCTTCGTCGATCCGCCGCGGCGGGTGCCGTGCCTGGCGCGTCTCCGGGACCTGTTGGGCTGGGTGCCGTCGCGGCCGCTCGAGGCCATCGTCGAGGACCTGGTGGCCGCCGAGCGCGCGGTCGGCGCCGCGGGCTGAGCGTCGGCGCCGTCGACCGGGTCGCTCGCTCGCGCACCCGCGATCAGCAGCCGCCGACGCCGCTGGCGGCGCGGGCGCGCCGGTAGTTGTCCTGCGCGGTCGGGTCGTCGGGCAGCTGCTGCGCCGCGCGCGCGAAATGCGACAACGCGAGGTCGCCGAAGCCGCGGTGGAAGTGGCAGATGCCGAGGTTGGTGTGGGCCAGCGCGAGGCCGCTCGCGGCCGCGCGTTCCAGCACCGGGATCGCCTCGTCGAAGCGGCGCAGCTCGATCAGCAGGGCGCCGAGGCGGTTCTGCAGCGCGGCGTCGTCGGGGCGCAGCTCGGCGGCGGCGCGCAGATCGGCGATCGCGGCCTCGTGGTCGCCCGTCGACCACGCGTGGTCACCCAGGCGGGTCAGCAGGTTGGCGCCTTGATCGCTCGCGAACCAGCAGCGCGCCAGCGCCGCACGCCACCGCGCGCGTGTGCGCGGGTCGGCGCCCGAGCGCAGTTCGCACTCGCCGAGGCGGACCAGCGCGTCGGGGTGCATGGGGCTGTGCTGCAGCAACGCGCGCAGGTGCGGGATCGCCTCCTCGTGGCGGCCCTGGTCGGCGAGCCGACGCCCGAGGTGCCAGTCGGCGTCGGGCCAGCGCGGGTGCAGGCGACGCGCGGTCTCGGCGGCGGCGGCCGCGCCGTCGCGGTCGCCGCCGAGCGCCGCCAGCACGGCGCGGCCCGCGGGGTCGGCGCACCACTTGCCGCGGAACACGGCGTGCTGTCGCTCGAGCTCCGTGCGCATGTCGATGCCGAGTGCGGCGAAGGCGCGGTGGGCCTCGTGGTGCAGGAACGCGTCGCCGGCGATCACCAGGCGGTGGCCGAACAGGCGCGCGCGCAGGCTCAGGTCGTCGTCCTCGAAGTTGCCCGGCATGAACCGCTCGTCGAAGCCGCCGAGCTGCCGCCAGGTGGCGGCGCGGCCCAGCAGGCAGAGACCGGACAGGGAGTCCGTGTCCTGCACACGATCGCGCGCGGGATCGCACAGCTCGCGCTCGATCTCGCGTCGCCCCGCGTCGGTGCGGCCGTGGTCGCCGCAGTCGATGCGCGCCGGCCCCTTCACGCGGTTGCTGATCGGCGCCGCGAAGGCGATGCGGTCGCAGCGACGCAGCGCGCGCTCGAGCCGGCTCAGCAGCCCGGGCGCGGCCTGGGTGTCGTTGTTGAGCACCAGCACGAACGGGGACCGCGCGTGCGCGAGACCGCGGTTGCAGCCGCCCGCGAAGCCGAGGTTGCGCTCCTGGCGCAACACCTCGACCCCCGGGCGTCGCGCCAGCGCGGCAGTGGCGTCGCACCCGGCGTTGTCGACCAGGATCACCTGCAGCCGGTGCGGCGCATCCTGCTGCCGCAGGCTGTCGAGGCACGCGGCCGTCAGGTCGGCGCCGCCGAGGCACGGGATCACCACCGAACAGTCCATCCGACGGGGTGATCGGCACCCGGCCGGGCCGAAAAAAAGGCCGCCCGGGCACTCGCGTGCGCCGGGCGGGCCCATCGGCATCTTGCGTTACGGGTGCGGTCGCCCGGCCGGACTCTCTCCGTCAGATCCGGAACCGGGGCCCGGTCCGTCCGCCGCGCGGGCGAACCGGGAGCAACCCCGCGTCGGTGCGGCTGCGCGCCGCTCGACACCGCTGCCACTCGTTGCTGCGCACTCAGCATTCCCTTGGGAACGGCCGGCATCCGCCAGCGGTCCCGCACCCAGGAGGGGTGTTCGTCGGGACTTGGCGAAGGCGCCGCTCATGTCGGCTTCTGAGCAATCGGCGTGCCGCCGGGCCGTGCGCTGCTCCCGGGGGCGTGGGCCGGGCTGCGTGATGCCGCTCAGAGCGGTTCGGGGACGGCACTTGCGGCGGCTCGGTCCGAATGGCGGGTCCGCCGAGGATCGAACCCGGCGCCTACTCACCATTGCGCAACCCGATTCCCGTCATCGAGACTGTCCCGCGAACAGGATCGAGGGGCGGGTTGCCGCCCCGCCGCGGCGCGCTACGCTGCTCGGCCTTTGTCCTCAGCCACGCGCCAAGTCCTGACCGTTCCGGAAGCTCTGCACGGGAGCCTGGTCCAGGACTTTCTCGCCGGGAGCTTCCCGGCGGCGGACCGCACCCGGCTGCGGGCGCTGGTCACCGGCGGGTCGGTGCGGGTGAACGGGATGCCGGCCGAGGCCCAGGACCGGCTCCGTGCCTTCGACCAGGTCGAAGTGCGGGCCGAGGCGACCGACCTCGAGCGGCGCCGCGGGCCGGCCGGGCCCGCGCCGCTCGTGGTGCTGGCGGAGGGCGCCGATTGGCTGGTTGTAGACAAGCCCGCCGGCATTCCGACGGTGCCCGATCGGGCCGGCGCCACCGGGGTCCACGGCCGGCTGCAGGAACTGCGCCCGGACGCCGACCTGCGCATCGTGCACCGCCTGGACCGCGACACGTCGGGATGCCTGCTGCTGGCCGCTGGCGCCGACGCCGCGCGGCACTTCGACGCCGAGTTCCGCGCGCGCCGGGTCGCCAAGGGCTACACCGCCCTCGTGCACGGCGCGCTGCGCGCGGTCGAGGTCGAGTTGTGGCTCGGTCCCGATCCGCGGCGTCCGGGCAAGATGGTGGCCGCCCGCACCGCCAGGAAGGGCTTCCGCAGCGCCCGTACGACCGTGCGCGTGGTCGAGCCGTTCGTCGGCTTCACGCTCGTCGACCTGCAGCCGCACACCGGCCGCAGCCACCAGCTGCGGGTGCACCTGCAGGCGCTCGGCCACCCGATCGTCGGCGACGTCGACTACGGCGGCCGGCCGTTGCTGTTGTCGGAGCTCAAGCGCGGCTACAAACTGCGGCGCGGGCTCGCCGAACGGCCGGTCCTGCAGCGCATGTTCCTGCACAGCGAGCGAATCCGGTTCCGTGGCCCCGACGGCCGCGACACAGCGGTCACCGCGCCGCTGCCCGAGGCGTTGCGGCTGGCCCTCGCCAAGGTGGCGCGCTTCGCGAGCGCGCCCGGATCCTCACCACGCGATGCCGGCGCCGCCCCGGCGCCGGAGTAAGCCCATGCGCCTCAAGGTCACCCCCGCCGACTTCCGCGTGCGCGAGCAGCTCGACTTCCCCGCCGACCCGGCGGGGGAGCACTGGGTGCACGTGCTCCACAAGGAGAAGCTGTCCACCCAGGAGGCCCTGTCGCAGATCGTGCAGCACGGCGCCGTCGACCGCGCGGCGATCGCCTACGCCGGCCTCAAGGACCGCCAGGCCGTCACCGAGCAGCACCTCAGCATCGCCGGCCGCGCCGTCGAGCTGAAGCTGCCGGGGCTGAACCTGCGGCCGATCGGCCGCAGCCCCGTGCCGATCAACAGCCGCATGAGCCGCGGCAACGCGTTCACCATCACGGTGCGCGACCTGAAGCCCGTCGAGGCCGCGCAGCTGCGCCGCAGCCTGCCGTCGCTGCAGGTGGCCGGCTTCCCGAATTACTTCGACGACCAGCGCTTCGGCTGCCTGCGGCACGGCCAGGGGTTCGCGATGCTGCAGGTGCTGCGCGGCGACTTCGAGGCCGCGCTGCAGCAGCTGATCGCGGCGCCGTCGCCGCGCGCGATCACCGGCGACGTCAAGCTCAAGCAGGCGCTGCAGCGGCTGTGGGGCGACTGGGACGCGTGCCAGGACGTCGCGCGCGGACCGATCTACCAGCCGCTGTTCCAGCACCTGCAGGCGCACCCGCGCGACTTCCGCGGCGCGCTGGAGCTGCTGCCGCTGCGGCTGCGCGTGATCCACTCGTTCGCCTACCAGTCGTTCCTCTGGAACCGCGCGGTGAGCCTGATGCTGCGCGGCGGCGTGCCGTCGGCGCAACGGCTGCGCATCAGCACGCTCGCCGGCGACCTGCTGGCCTGGAAGTACCTCGATCCGGAGCGCGAGCAGAAGCTCGTGGCGATGGACACGCCGCTGTTCGCGCCCGACGGCCAGGGCGGCAGCCCGGTGTTCAAGAAGGCGATGATCGCCGAGCTCGACAACGCCGACCTGCGGCCGTCGCACTTCCGCGAGAACGTGGTGCCCGGCATGGTCTGGCGCGAGGAGCCGCGGGCGGTGTTCGTGAAGCCGCGCGACCTCGGCGAGGTGCGCATCGAGCCCGACGACATGTACCAGGGCCGGGTCAAGGCGACGCTGTCGTTCGGCCTGCCGCGCGGCGCGTACGCGACGATGCTGCTGAAGCGACTGTTCGCGCCGTCGTTCTACGCCGCCGATCGCGATCGACCGCCGCAGCGCGATCGTGGCGACCACGGCGAGCGCCCCGGTCGCGGCGGCTACGGCGGCCGTCCGTACCGCACCCCGCGCGGCGGCTCTCGCGACGAGGCGCCGCCGCCGTCGCCGCGCCGCTCGGCGCCCTGGGAAACCGTCGAGGAGGACCACGAAGCATGAGCGACCGCACGCTCGGAGTGATCGGGGGGTCGGGCATCTACGACCTGCCGGGGCTGTTGGACCGCAAGGAGGTCCTGGTCGAGACGCCGTTCGGCAAGCCGTCGGACGCGCTGATCACCGGCACGATCGAAGGCGTGCGCATGGCGTTCCTGCCGCGCCACGGCCGCGGCCACCGGCTCGCGCCCAACGAGCTGCCGTTCCGCGCCAACATGCACGCGATGAAGCAGCTCGGCATGGAGTGCGTGCTCGGCATCTCGGCGGTGGGCTCGATGAAGGCCGAGCTCGAGCCCGGGCACTTCGTGCTGGTCGATCAGTTCCTCGACCGCACCCGCGGGCGCACCGCGGAGTCGTCGTTCTTCGGCGACGGCTGCGTCGCGCACGCGCACTTCGCCGACCCGGTGTGGGAGCCGCTGCGGCGGCTGGCGCTGAGGGCCGCCCGCAACGCCGGCGCCACGGCGCACGACGGCGGCACCTACGTGTGCATGGAGGGCCCGCACTTCTCGACCCGCGCCGAGTCGCGGCTGTACCGCAGCTGGGGCGTCGACGTGATCGGCATGACCAACCTGCAGGAGGCCAAGCTCGCCCGCGAGGCCGAGATCGCCTACGCGACGGTGGCGCTGGTCACCGACTACGACTGCTGGCACGAGGCCGAAGGCGACGTCGACGTCAGCAAGGTGCTGGCGGTCCTGCGCAAGAACGCCGACCTGGCGCGACGGACGGTCGTCGAGGCGGCGCGCCTGCTGGCCGCCGGCGAGCCGATCGGCGCCAAAGGCTCGATGCAGCACGCGATCATGACGAGTCCGGAGGCGATCAGCGCCGACGCACGGCGTCGCCTGCAGCTGCTGATCCAGGACTACCTGGGCTGACGGCCGGCTGGCAAGATGTGCCGGTGGCGCCCGACTCCGAACCGCAGCGCGATCCCCCGCGAGCGCAGTCGCGGCCGTCGCTGATCGGCTGGCTGCCCGGCGGGCGCGCGCGCGCCGCAACGCCGAGGAGCTCGAACGCCTCGACGCGCTGCGCCGCGACGGCCGGCTGCTCGAGCTCGACTATCCGTACCGCCCGCGCGTGCGGCCGTGGGACCGGTCGCCGGCGCTGGCGCGGTTGCGCGCGCTGCTCGAGGCGAGGCGCGAGCCGATGGCCGAACTGCTGCGCGGGTTCACCGCGCACCGCGACCGGCTGGCGCGGATCCCGGTCGCGGCGCCCGGCGGCCCCAGCGCGCAGCCGCACTGGCGCAACGGCTACTTCCCCGGGCTCGACGCGATCTCGCTGTACGGCATGCTCGTGCGGCGCAACCCGCGCTGGTTCGTCGAGGTCGGCAGCGGCAACTCGACGCGGTTCGCGGCGCGCGCGATCGCCGACCACGGGCTGCGCACGCACATCGTGTCGATCGACCCCGCCCCGCGCGTCGAGGTCGAGGCGCTGTGCCACCGCACGCTGCGCCGGCCGCTCGAGGACGTCGACCCGTCGTTCTTCGCCGAGCTGCGCGGCGAGGACATGCTGTTCGTCGACAACAGCCACCGCGGCTTCCAGAGCTCGGACGTGACGGTGTTCTTCACCGAGGTGCTGCCGACGCTGCCGCCCGGCATGCTGTACGGCCTGCACGACATCCACCTGCCGTGGGACTACCCGAAGCACTGGACCGGGCGGTTCTACAACGAGCAGTACTTCCTGCTGACGTGGCTGCTGGCCGGCGCCGACGGCGACCGCATCGCCCTGGCGAACGCGTGGATCACCGCCGAACCGGATCTGTGCCGGCTGCTGGCGCCGATCCTCGAGCACCCGGCGCTGCGCGGCATCGAGCCGCACGGGGGGCTGTTCTGGCTCGAGCGCAGGCCGGGCTCCGCGTGAAGATGGAGCCTCGCGGTGTGGGTGCCGCGCGGGCGCCGTTCCAGCGCGCCATGCCGAGTGTCGCCCACACGGTCGCGCTGCTGCTCGCGACGTCCCCGTTCGCCCCGACCCTGGCCGCGCAGGCGCCGCCGTGCCACGACCTCGGCGGCCTCGACGCGGTCGCGCAGGACGCGTTCGCGCAGGCGCCGCTGCTGCAGGGACTGAACCTGCGCGTCGACCAGCGCGGCCAGACGGTCTACCAGCGCTCGTTCGGCGGCTATGGGCCGGGGCAGGTGGTGCCGATCGCGTCGGCGACGAAGACGCTGTCGGCCGCCGTGCTCCTGTCGCTGGTCGACGACGGCACGCTGTCGCTCGACGACCCCGTCGGGTCGTGGCTGCCGGAGTGGAACGTCGGGCAGAAGGCGCAGATCACGCTGCGCATGTGCTTCACGCACTCTTCGGGCATGCCGACCAGCGCCGCGCCGGAGAGCGACGCCTCGATCACGCTGCGGCAGGCCGCGTTCCGGATCGCGCTGCTGCCGCTCGACGCGGCGCCGGGCAGCCAGTTCGCCTACGGCGGCGTGTCGATGCACGTGGCCGGCGCGGTCTGCGAGGTCGCCAGCGGGCTCGGCTGGAACGCGCTGTTCCAGCAGCGGATCGCCGGGCCACTCGGCATGACGGCCACCGACTACCTGGCGTTCGGGACCGCGCAGAACCCGCGCATCGCCGGCGGCGCCAACAGCGACCTCGAGGACTACGCGCGGTTCGTGGCGATGCTGCGCCAGGGCGGAGTGTTCCAGGGTACGCGCGTGCTGTCGCAGGCCGCCGTCGACACGATGCTGACCGACCAGACCAGCGGCCTGCCGGTGGCCAACACACCGCACCCCGACAACGCGCCGTACGGCGTCGGCATCTGGCTCGATCGCGCGGACGCCTTCGGCCGGACGACGCTGGCGACCGCCGCCGGCGCGTTCGGCTTCGCCGGCTGGGTCGATCGCGCGCACGACGCGTCCGGCGTCTGGCTGGTCCTGAGCCAGGTGGCGACGATGTACCCGTTCGTGCAGCGCTGCTGGGGCGTGACCGACGTCGCGCTGGCACCGCAGGGCGTCGCCTGCGTCGGCAGCCCGACGCCGCCGTGCGCCCCCGACGCGCGCCTGTTCGCGACGACCTGGGCGCGCGCCGGCCAGCCCGACTTCGCCCTCGGCCTCGCGAAGGGGCCCGCGTCGTCGTTCGGCAGCGTCTGGGTCGGCGCCGGCGGACCCGCGTTCGGCGCGCCGGTGTTCGACCTGATCGGGTATCTGCCGCCCGACGCGCTGCTGGTCGGCTCGCTGGCGACCGACGCGGTGGGGGCCGGGCGGCTGGCCGCGCCGCTGTTCGCGATCCCACCCGGGGCACTGTTCACGCTGCAGGGCGCCTGGCTCGACGACACCGGCTGCGGGACCTCGGGGCTGCGCGCCAGTCGCGCGGTCGTGGTCGACGTGCAGGCGCCGTAGCGCTGGTCGCGACCCGGCGCGGGCCGTACGCTCGCGTCCATGTCGAAGGGAACCCCGGCGTCGATCCCGATCGCCATGCTGCTGGCATCCGCGTCGTTCGCCCAGCAGGAGCCCGCGCCGACCGACGGTGTCCGGTTGCTCGAGCACGTGCGCCAGGGCAACGACCTCGCCGCGTTCACCTACCGCCGCGGCGACGACGGTCGCCTCGAGTTCCTGCACGCCGCGGACGAAGCTCCCGAGTTCGCGCCGCTGGTGCAGCACCTCGATGATGGCGGACCACTGCCGTGGTGCTGGCTGTTCGGCAGCGGCGACCTGCTGTCGCTGACCGACGCGGCGTTCCACTTCCGCTGCCTCGGCATCGACGCCTCGGATATCGGGCTGCGCCAGCTGGTGGTGGTCGAACCAGAAGCCGCAGGCGCGGGAATGCGGCGCGCCCGCGCCTTGGACCGCGAGCTGGCCGTCGAAGAACTCTGCCGTCGCCGGTGCAAGGGCGCCGTCGCCGAGTTCCAGGCGGTGTCGGACCGGGACGACGTCGCGCCCGCGCTGCGCGAGCGGTGTCGGCGCGGCCTCGCCGTCCTCCGCGGCGGAGTGGCGGAGCGGCCGCGCCTGGATCCCGCGCTGCTGCCGCTCCCCACGGTGTTCGACGCCGCGATCCTGATCGACCACGCGGCGCTGCCGGACCAGCAGTGGCTCGTCGCCGCGTTGCGGCGCCTCGGCCTGCTGATCTCGGCGCGGGCGTTCGCCGACGCCGGGGGCGAGGTGTCGCCGACGCTCACCGGGATGGCGCAGCGGATGGCCGATGCCACGGGCGAGCTGCCGTTCGACACCGTGCTGCGCTACGGCAACGTGCGCCTCGATCACTCGTGCGTCACGCTGCGAGTCGTCGTCGACGGCGACATGCCGCTGGCGTTCCAGGCCGCGACGGTGGGCGCCTTCGATGGCGACCGCTGGCGGCCGGCGCTGGCGGAGTTCGCGAAGGACGTGCGCAGGCACGTGCCCGGGTTCAGGGTCGAGGTCGACGACGATCGTTTGCAACTCGCCAGCGACGACGGCAACTACCGACCGCGGCCGGAGGCCGCCGGCGAGCTGCTCGCCGACACCGGTGCGGCGATCCGCGTCGTCGTGCCGACGGGCAGCCGCATCTGGCCGCTGCTCGCGACCCTGAGGCTGCCGCCGGCGACCGGGCTCGAGCTGCGGTTCATGGTGGCCGAGCGCAGCACCGTCGAGCTGCGCGTCACCGCGCGCGACGAGGACGCCGCCGAGGCGTGGATCGCCCGCATCGACGAGGTGCTGCTGGCGGCGCGCGCCGGGCTGCCGCCGCAGCTGCGGCAGGGCCTGCTCGAACGGCCGACCCTGGCCGCGCTTGCCGAGGCGGTGTTCGTCGCCGAATGCACGACCGCGGACCGGGAGGCGCGCGCGGTGGTCGCGGTGCCGGCGCTCGGTCACGACGACTGGGCCAGTCTGCTGCAACTGCTGGTGGAGTCCCTGGGGGGCTGACGCGGTCGCGTCGTCGAGGCCGACCGTGGGAGTGCAGGGGTGTGGCGGCAGGCGCGAGGTCGCGTCGGTGAAGTTGCCCGCGCCGTCGTTCGACCACAGTCTGCACGACCCGAGGTACTGCTCGTCGTGGACGATCACGATCTCCGCGTCGCCGTCGCCGTCGACGTCCCCGAGGGCGAGGCCCGGGGTCGAGTCGGCAGTCCAGGGCGGTCCCGACTGTTGCGCGAGCACGCCGGCACCGTGGTTGACGAGCACGCGGTTCAACCCGCTCTGGTGGCCTGATGGGGCGTTCGCACAGATCAGGTCCTCGGAGGGAACCACCCGCCGAAGGGGCCTGGCCTGGCCCTGGCACGAACACTGGGCAGTGCTCGGGCACGTCGTCGACGCCGCCGGGAACCGCTGGTCCGCCCGCGACAACGCGGACGATGCAGCGCAGGCGGCGGCGCTGGTCGCCGAGGAGTTGCAGTGCGCCGAACGTGCCGCGACCTCGTGCGCGCATCGCCGCCCCTACGTGCTGGCCACGCTGGCCGAGGCGCAGCGCCGCGCCGGCCGCGTCGACGAGGCCGCCGCCACGGCGCGATGTACCTGACGCGCGCGCAGGCCTATGCGAGGCTCCGGCCGCTCGTCCGCCAGACTGGGCCCCGCTCCGATTCCGAGGCGCAGTTCGATTTGACGAACATCGCCGCCGGTTCCTAGAACCGCGCGCATGGACGAGGTCTCCGAGGACGCGGTCACCGCGATCCAGCAGCTCTATCCGCAGATCTACCACGCCTGCCACCGCGCCCACACGCGGCGGCGCAGCAACGCGTTCGCCGTCTCCGAGACGGACAGCGCGATCCTGGCGCACATCGGGCCGGGCTACGCCACGACCGCGCGCGACCTGGCGCGGCACCTGGGCGTGGGCGCGCCGACGATGTCGGCGGCGCTGCAACGGCTCGAGCGGCTCGGCTACGTCGCGCGCGCGGCGGCCAGCGCGCGGCAGCGCACGCGGCCGCTGTCGCTGACCGAGCGCGGGCGGCTGGCGCTGCAGGCGGGCTCGGTCCTCGACGCCGATCGGCTGCGCGCGCTGCTCGGCGCGCTGTCGCCGCGCGAGCGCACGCGCGCGGTGCAGGGCCTCGCGCTGCTGGCGCGCGGCGCGCGGTCGATGCCGCAGAAGGGCCGCAGCGCGCGGGTGCCGGCAGGAGGTCGGCGATGAGGTGGGTGTGGATCGCGCTGGCGGTCATCGCCGCCCTCGTGCTGCTGACGGCGATCGCCGGCGCCCTGTTGCCGGTCGCGCACGTGGCCGCGCGGCGCGCGCGCTTCGCACAGCCGCCGCGCGCGCTGTGGGCGGCGATCACCGACCTCGACGCGATGCCGCAGTGGCGCGAGGACCTGCAGCGGATCGAACGGCTGTCCGACCGCGGCGGCCGGCCGTGCCACCGCGAGATCACCGGCTTCGGCCCGATCGACCTCTGCGTCGAAGTGTCCGAGCCCGAGCGCCTGCGGATCACCCGCATCGTGACCGGGCGGTCGCCGTTCGGCGGCACCTGGACCTGGCAGCTCGCGGCCGACGGCGACGGCACCGTGCTGACGATCACCGAGCACGGCGAGGTCTACAACGTGTTCTTCCGGGCGCTGTCGCGGTTCGTGTTCGGGCACACGGCGACGATCGACGGCGTGCTGAAGGCGCTGGGCGCGAAGTTCGGCGAGGCGCCGGCGATCGCGCCAGCCGAGCCGGCCGCGCGGCCGGCGCCGCCACCGGGGTCGGGCACACCGGGGTCGGGCACATCGGGGCGGTAGGTCCTCGGCGGTGTCGGCGCGCGCTACTGTTGGGCGGATGGTCGCTCCACGCGCTGCCGGGATCGTCGCGACCGCCGTCGCGCTGCTGTCGACGGCGGCGAGCCGGGCGCAGGACCGACCGGAGCAGGACCCGGCGCCGGCCGCGCCGGCGCCGCCGTCGGCACGCACGCTGCACCAGCTGCGCCAGGACCTGGCCGCCGCCGTCGACCTGCCGACGCCGGGCGCGCGTGCTGCCGCCGCCGCCGCGCTGGCGGGCCGCGGCGACGTCGACCTCGACAGCTGGCTCCTGGTGTGCCGTTCGTTCGCGCCGCGCGACCCGTTGCCGGCCGGCGCGCACGTGCTGCAGCTGGACCTGCCGGTGCAGGGCGCGATCGAACCGACCGAGGTGCACGTCTATGTGCCGCCCGCGGGCCCGCCCGATGGCGCGGGCGATCGCCCGCGCGGACCTGCGCCGTTGCTGCTGTGGGGGCACGGCGCCGGCGGCGACGGCGCCGGGCAACACCAGCTCTGGCGCGCGGTCGCCGATCGGCTCGGCATGGTGGTGGTGGCGCCGACCGAGGCGGGGGATGCCGGCGGCTGGGGCTTCACGGCGCGCGAACGCGCCGCGCAGCTGGCGGCGCTGCGCGCGGTGCGGCGCCGCGTCGACGTCGACGAGGACCGGGTCTACGTCGGCGGCGTGTCGCGCGGCGGCCACATGGCGTGGGACCTGCTGCTGCGCCACCCGGACCTGTTCGCCGCGGCGCTGCCGTGCATCGGCGGGCCGCGGCTGCAGATCGGTGCGCAGTGCAACCTGCGCTACCTCGAGAATGCGGTGCACGTGCCGATCCGCGACCTGCAGGGCAGCCAGGACGATCCGCTGCTGCTCGCCAACCTGCGGCTGTGCTTCGCGCGCCTGGCCGCGGCCGGCGGCGCGGACCAGGAGCTGATCGAGTTCGAGGACCGCGGGCACGGCTTCGACCTCGCCGCCGTCGACTGGGCGGAGTTCCTGCAGGTGCGCCGCGACCCCGAGCGCGCCCGCGTGGTGCGCATGGCGGCGCGCGCCGACGAGGCGCGGTCGGCGTGGCTGGAGATCACCGGCTTCGGCAAGTCGGTCGAGGAGGAGTTCACGCTGCGCGTGGGCCAGCGCCGCTGGGAACGGCTCGACGAGGACGGGCAACGGGAGCTGGTGCTCGACGAGGCGCTGCGGCGCACCGCGCGCGCGGTGGCAACGCGCACCGAGCCCGGCCGGTTCACCCTCGATGTGCGCGGCGCCGTGCACGCGCGGCTGTGGCTCAGCGAGGCGCTGCTGGGCGACGCCACGGAGATCGTGGCGAAGTGGGGCAACCGCACCGTCCGACGGCCGGTCGAGCGGTCGGCGGCGGTGCTGCTGGCGGACTTCGTCGAGCGCTTCGATCGTCGGTTCCTGCCGGTCGCCGCGGCGACGGTGGGGCAGCGCTGATCGCCCGGGTCGCAGGGCTTGAGCAGGCGCCGCCCGGCGCGATGATGTCCGCGTGACTCCTGCACCGACCCCAGCGCCGACGATCGTGCTGAAGTTCGGCGGCTCGGTGCTGCCCGACCCGGGCGCGCTGCCGGCCTGCGTCGCCGAGGTGCGCCGCTGGCGCGCCGCCGGCCACGAGGTCGTGGCCGTGGTGTCGGCGCTGCGCGGGCGCACCGACCAGCTGCTGGCCGAGTGCCGCGCGATCAGCCCGTCGCTGTCGCCGTTCGCGGTGGCCGCGCGCATCGCCGTCGGCGAGCTGGAGAGCGCCGGACTGCTGGGAGTGCAGCTCGACGCCGCCGGCGTCGATGCGGCCGTGCTCGGGCCGGCGGCGCTGCGGCTCTGCGCGCGCGGCGCGCCGCTCGACGCCGAGCCGGTGGCGCTGGCGCTGGCGCCGTTGCGCGCGGCACTGCGGCACCACGGCACGGTCGTCGTGCCCGGCTTCGCCGCCGTCGATCCGGCCGGCCGCACGGTGGTGCTGGGCCGCGGCGGCTCCGACCTGACCGCGCTGTTCCTCGCGCAGCGGCTGGGCGCGCGCTGCCGCCTGCTCAAGGACGTCGACGGGCTGTTCACGGTCGACCCGGCGCGCGGCGCGGCGCCGCGACGCCTGCTGCACGCGACCTGGACCGAGCTGCGTCGCGTCGGCGGCCGCATGGTGCAGCACAAGGCCGTCGCGTTCGCGGCCGCGCACGGCCTGTCGTTCGAGCTGTCGGCACTGGGCGGCGCGGTGCCGACCATCGTCGGTGGCGGCGCGACCGGGGACCGCGCGCATGGCTGAACGCGTGTCCGCCGACGTCGCGGTCGTCGGCGCCACCGGGCTGGTCGGCGCCGAACTGCTGCAGGTGCTGGCGCAGCGCGGCCACGCCGATGGGCCGGCTGGCGGTCGGGTCGCGGCGTTCGCGCGCGGCGGCGGCGACCGCAACGTGCCGTGCGGCGCGCGCGCGCTGCCGTGTCGCGACCCGGACCATCTGCTCGCCGAGGCCGCGCCGGGCATGCTGGTGTTCCTCGCGGTCGGCGCCGAGGTCGCCCGGGCGCTGGCGCCGCCGCTGCTGGCGCGCGGCGCCCGCGTGGTCGACACCTCGTCCGCGTTCCGCGCCGATCCGGACGTGCCGCTGTGCGTGCCCGAGGTGCACGGCATGGCGCTGCAGACCGACCCGCCGGCGCTGCTCGCCAGCCCGAACTGTTCGGCGACGCTGCTGGTCGTGGCGCTCGAGCCGCTGCGCCGCGCGTTCGGACTCGCGCACGTGGCCGTCGCCACGTACCAGGCCGTCTCCGGCGCGGGCCGCGCCGCGGTGGACGAGCTGCGGCGGCAGACGCGCCTGCTGCTCGACGGCGGCGATGCCGCGCCGGCCGCGACCTGGCCGCACGCGTGCGCGTTCAACGTGTTCCCGCACGAGTCGCCGCTCGACGCCGTGGGCGACTGCGAAGAGGAACGCAAGATCGTCGCCGAGGCGCGTCGGATCTGGGGGCTGCCGGACCTGCCGATCGACGCCACGTGCGCGCGCGTGCCGGTGCTGCGGGCGCACAGCCAGGCGGTGACCGTCACGCTCGGCGGCGCCGCCGACCTCGATGCCGTGCGCCGCTGCCTCGCGGGGGCACCGGGTCTGCGGCTGGTCGACGATCCGGCGCGCGCGACCGCGGCGCAGGCGACCGGAATCGACGAGGTGCTGGTGGCGCGCGTGCGGCACGCAGCCAGCGAGCGCGCATTGCCGCCCGCCGAACGGCGTCGCGTGATGCTGTGGCTGTGCGGCGATCAGCTGCGCAAGGGCGCTTCGCTCAACGCCGTGCAGGTCGCCGAGGCGGCGGGCTGGCTGCCGCCGCGCGCGCCGGCCTGAACGCGCACGATCCCGCATCGGGAGCGTGAGGTAGGCTCGTACGTGCATCCTCCCGGTGCGTGCGGTCCGCCGCACACGCCGTCCCTGCCGGCAGCCACCGGTCCCCTCGCTCTTTCGCATCCCTGACCATGAGTTCTCTCGCTGCGTTCCGCGCGTTGGCTCTGACTGCGGCCGTCACCGGTCTGGTCGCCGGCGCTTCCGCCCAGTGTTTCGATCCGGCCGTCGGCGCGCTCGTCGGCCACGGCGACGACTCGCCGCTGCAGGCGATCCAGTCGCTCGGCATCACGTTCCCGTTCGCCGGTTCGACCTTCACCGACGTGCACATCAACAACAACGGGATGGTGTACCTGTCGAACGGCGGGGTGCCCGCGCCGGGCACGGCGACCGGCTACAGCAGCAGCGCCTCGACGTTGAGCACCAACCTGCGCAGCGGCACCCAGGCGAAGATCGCGGCGTTCTGGGACGACCTGAACAACGTCGCCGCCAACGGCGGCGGCGTGATGATCGACAACACGCTCGGCGATCGCTGCGTGATCACCTGGGACAACACCGTCGAGTTCTCGCAGTCGGTTCAGAAGGACATCCAGCTGGTGCTGTGGGCGACCGGCGCGATCGACTTCGTCTACAACGCCGGCTGTGACGTGCAGACCGGCACGGCGCTGGTCGGCTGCGGCGTCGGCGGCGACGCCGACCCGGGCCAGACCGATCTGTCGGCCGGCGCCTCGACCACCGCGTTCACGGTCTACCAGACCTTCGCGGCGGCCGACCTGTTCGATCTCGCCGGCAAGGCCGTGCGCTTCACGCCGAACAACTTCGGCGGCTTCGACGTGTCGACCGAGTGCCAGCCGGCCGCGGCCGCGGTCCTCGGCGTCGGCTGCGGCGGCACCCAGGCGTCGTTCTACGAGCTGTTCAGCGGCGCCGGCGCCGACGACCTGGCCGGCACGACCGTGACCGCGGTCGAGAACGGCAACGGCGGCTACGACGTCTCGGCCGCGCCGCTCGGCGCCTTCGTCGCGCCGACCTCGCCGGGCCTCGCGCTCGGCGACGAGGCGCAGTCGGCGCCGCTGGCGCTCGGCTTCGGCTGGGAGGGTCCGGCCGGCACGATCACCGATGTCGTCGTCGAGTCGAACGGCCGCGTGCTGCTGAGCGGCACCGACGGCACCGACTTCAACCCGACCGTCGGCGAGCTGCTCGGCGACGCGGTCGCGCAGATCGCGGTCAGCTGGGCCGACCTGCGGCCGGACGGCGCGACCAACGTCGACAACGTGTTCTTCGAGACCGATGGCGTCGGCGAGGCGCGCATCACCTGGGTCAACGTCCCGCACTTCACCGCGGCGAACGGCGTGATCGACGTGCAACTGGTGCTGCTGCACACGGCGGCCGCCGGCGGCGACGGCTTCGAGCTGCGCTACCTGAACGTGCTCGGCAACGCCACGCACCTGGTCGGCTTCTCGCTCGGCAGCGGCGCGGCCGATCCGGGCAACGCCGACCTCGGCGTCGCCGCGTTCTCGACCGCGGCCGACGCGGCGGACGTCGCCCTGTCGATGTCGGCGGCGCCGGTCGCCGGCACCTCGGTGCTGCTCGCGACCGACAACATGCCGGCGTCGACCGTGCTGGCGCTGACGATCCTGGGCATGGTGCCCGACCTGGCCGGCACCGAGCTGCTGCCCGGCGGCGACGGCTGCTTCGCGCACCTGAGCCTGACCGGCGGCGAGGTCGGCGTGATGCTGACCGCCCTGCCGAGCGACGCGGTGTCGCTGGCGATCCCGGCGGCGCCGTTCTTCCTGGGCCTCGACTTCTACGCCCAGACCGCGTGCTTCGCGCCGGTGAACCCGCTGGCGCTGGTGACCTCGAACGCCGTGCACGGGCACATCGAGGCGTTCTGACGGAGTCCGCCGCCGCCGCGCACTGGATCGCGCGGCGGCGTCCGACGACACTGCCCGCGTGGTCCGTGTCGTGTTCCCGCGCGTGCTCGAGCGGCACGTCGCCTGTCCGCCCGTCGACGTTGCCGCCGCCACCGTGCGGCAGGCGCTCGACGCGGCGTTCGCGCAGCTGCCGCAGGTGCGCGGCTACGTGCTCGACGACCAGGGCGCCCTGCGACACCACATGATGGTGTTCGTCGACGACGCGCCGGTGCGCGACCGCGCCGGGCTGTCGGACCGGGTGCGACCCGAGACCACGGTGCACGTGTTCCAGGCGTTGTCGGGAGGGTGATGTGAGCGATGTCCTGCTGGTCGCGACCCGCAAGGGGCTGTTCGAGTTCCGGCGCCGCGGCAAGGGCGCGTGGCGCGCGGCGCCGCCGCAGTTCGTCGGCGTGCCGGTGTCGATGGCGCTGCACGACCCGCGCGATGGCGCGACCTACGCGGCGCTCGACCACGGCCACTTCGGCTGCAAGCTGCACCGCCGCGCCGGCGGGGCGGGCCGCCGCGGCGCTGGCGGCTGGACCGAGGTCGGAGTACCGGTCTATCCGCCGGCGCGCACCGTGCGCGGCAAGGTGGTCGTCGAGAAGGACGGCAGCGGCCGCCCGTGGCCGCGCGCGCTGAAGCTGATCTGGTCGCTCGAGATCGACCCCGCGACCCCGGGCGGGCTGTGGTGCGGCACGATCCCCGGCGGGCTGTTCCACAGCGGCGACCACGGCGCGACGTGGGCGCTCGTCCAGGGGCTGTGGAACCAGAAGGCGCGCCGCCGCTGGCTCGGTGGCGGCTACGACTGGCCCGGCATCCACAGCGTCTGCGTCGACCCGCGCGACCCGCAGGTCGTCGCCGTCGGCATCTCGTGCGGCGGCGTGTGGCGCACCGAGGACGGCGGCCGGCACTGGCAGCAGACCGCGCGCGGCATGCGTGCCGACTTCATGCCGCCGGGGCGGCGCGACGACCCGGACATCCAGGACGTGCACCGCATCGTGCAGTGCCGCGCCGCACCGGATCGGCTGTGGGCGCAGCACCACTGCGGCATCTACCGCACGGCGACCCGCGGCGCGCGTTGGACCGAGGTCAAGGCGAAGGCGCCGAGCCGCTTCGGCTTCGCCTGCGCGGTGCACCCGGACGATCCGGACCAGGCGTGGTTCGTGCCGGCCGTGAAGGACGAGTGCCGCGTGCCGGTGGACGGCCGGCTGGTCGTCACGCGCACGACCGACGGCGGTCGGACCTTCGAAGTGCTGGCGCGCGGGCTGCCGCGGTCGAGCTGGGACCTGGTCTGGCGCCACGGGCTCGACGTCAGCGCCGATGGGCGACGGCTGGCGATGGGTTCGACCACCGGCGGCCTGTGGGTCAGTGAGGACGGTGGCAAGGGCTGGACCGAGCTCGACGCGCACCTGCCGCCGATCCACGCGGTGCGGTTCGCCGCGGAGTGACGGGGCGCGGGGGTTGGCGGCGTCCGCGCGCCGCCTATCCTGAAGCCTGCCCGCCTTCCGACCCCCATGAAGCGACTGCACGTGCACGTCGCGGTCGCCGACCTCGAGTCGGCGATCCGCTTCTACTCCGGCCTGTTCGCCGCCGAGCCGAGCGTGCGCGAGGGCGACTACGCCAAGTGGCAGCTCGACGACCCGCGCGTCAACTTCGCGATCAGCGCGCGCGGCAAGGCGCCCGGCATCGAGCACCTCGGCATCGAGGCCGAGGACGCGGGCGAACTCGACGAACTGCAGCAGCGCGTCGCGACCCTGGACGGCAGCCGCAAGGACGAGCGGCGCACGACCTGCTGCTACGCGGTGTCGAACAAGGTCTGGAAGACCGATCCGGCCGGCGTGTCGTGGGAGCTGTTCCACACCCTGGCGCGCGTGCGGCGCTACGGCGCCGACCCGGCCGACGGGAAGGCGGCGCTGCCGGACGAGGGCGGCGGCGGGCCGCGCTGCTGCGGCTGAGCGCAGCGGCCTGGCCGGACTGGTCCATGGCGGAATCGCGGCGATCCGCCATAGTTCCCGCCATGCAGACGGTGCGCATCGACGAGGCCGAGGCCGGCCAGCGGCTGGACCGCTACCTGCGCAAGCTGCTGCGCGAGGTGCCGCTGGGCGCGATCTTCCGGCACCTGCGCACCGGCAGGATCCGGGTGAACGGCAAGAAGGCCAAGCCCGACCTGCGGCTGCTCGCCGGCATGGAGCTGACCCTGCGCCTGAACCCGACCGGCGGTGCGGCCGATGGCGCAGCCGGCGGCGCACCGGCGGGGGACGGTGACGCCGACGCGCCGGCGGCAGCGGCGGCGCCGGCGCCAGCCGACGCGCCCACCGTGCGCCGGCGCGTGCGCTGGCGCCACGGCTCGCCGCGGATCGTGCATCGGGACGACCACGTGCTGGTCGTCGACAAGCCCGCCGGCATGGCGGTGCAGCCCGGCTCGGGCCAGGGCGACGACCACCTGGTCGGCTGGCTGTTGCGCACCGAGCCGCAGCTGCGCACGGCGACGTTCGCGCCCGCACCGGCGCATCGGCTCGACCGCGGCACGTCGGGGCTGTGCGCGATCGGCCTGAGCCCGCGCGGCCTGCGCGGGCTGGCGGCCGCGTTCCGCGACGGCACCGCCCACAAGGTCTACCTCGCGGTGGTGCACGGCGTGCCGCCGTCACGGCGTGGGTCGATCGAGCTGCCGCTGCGGGTCCTGCCGGACGCCGAGGCCAACGGCCCCAAGGTCGAGGTCGGCGCCGCAGGCCTCGGCGCCGGCGCCGGCGCCGACGGCGACCGCGAAGCCGGAGCCGAGGGCGACGCCGCGGGCTGGCTCCCGGCCCGCACCGACTACGAGGTCAAGGGCACGCGCCAGGACCGGGCGCTGCTGCGGCTCGTGCTGCACACCGGCCGCACGCACCAGATCCGCGCGCACCTGGCGCACCTGGGCCATCCGATCGTCGGCGACGCGCGCTACGGCTCGCCGGTGCGGCTCGGCCGCGCGCTGCTGCTGCACGCGGCCGAGCTGGTGCTGCCGCACCCGATCACCGGCCAGGAGCTGCGGCTGTGGGCGCCGCCGCCCAAGGCGTTCGACGATTGAGCGACCCCGAATCCGCACTTCCAGTCTTCGCACCAGTCGTCATGATCCCGTCGTGACCGACGCCCTCGACCCCGAACGGCGGCGCCTGCTGCAGGACCAGGACCGCACCCAGAACTGGAAGCGCTGGGGGCCGTACCTCAGCGCCCGGCAGTGGGGCACCGTGCGCGAGGACTACTCCGCCGACGGTTCGTGCTGGGACTACTTCCCGCACGAGCACGCGCGCAGCCGCGCGTATCGCTCGGGCGAGGACGGCCTGCTCGGCCTCACCGACCGGCAGTGCCGGCTGTGCTTCGGCTGGGCGCTGTGGAACGGCCAGGACCCGTTCCTGAAGGAGCGGCTGTTCGGACTGACCGGCCCGCAGGGCAACCACGGCGAGGACGCCAAGGAGGAGTGGTTCTACCTCGACAACGTGCCGACGCACTCGTGGATGCGCGCGAGCTACCGCTACCCGCAGCGCGCGTACCCGTACCAGCACCTGCTCGACGAGAACAAGCGCCGCACGCGCGAGGACCGCGAGTTCGAGCTGGTCGACACCGGCGTGTACGAGGGCGGGCGGTTCTTCGACGTCGAGATCACCTACGCCAAGGCCGCACCCGACGACCTGCTGATGGTGGTGGAGGTGCACAACCGCGGCCCCGAGCCGGCGCCGCTGCACCTGCTGCCGCAGCTGTGGTTCCGCAACACCTGGTCCTGGGGACGCGCCGGCGAAGGCTACTGGGCGCGCGGGCAGATCGAGCGCCACGGCGACCGCGCGCTGCGTGCCGAGGGCGCCGAGCTCGGTCCGTACGTGCTCGAACTCGACGTGCCCGACGGCCTCACCTTCCGCGAGCTGCTGTTCACCGAGAACGAGACCAACACGGCGCTGCTGTTCGGCGGCGACGGGCCGCCGTTCACCAAGGACGCGTTCCACCGCCGCGTCGTCGGCGGCGACGGCGCGGCGGTGAACCCGGGGCAGACCGGCAGCAAGGCGGCGTTCTGGTGCGAGGGCACGGTGCCGGCCGGCGGCCGCGTGATGCTGCGGCTGCGGATGCGCACCGTCGCCGGCGCCGCCGGGCCCGCGTTCGGGCGGCAGTTCCAGGCGGTGCTGCACGAGCGGCAGCGCGACGCCGACCTGTTCTACCGGCCGCTGTTGGCGCGGACCGCGGACCCCGACCTGCAGCGCGTGCAGCGCCAGGCGCTCGCCGGCCTGCTGTGGGGCAAGACGTTCTACCGCTACGACGTGCAGGCCTGGCTCGAGGGCGACCCGACGCAGCCGGTGCCGCCCAAGGGCCGCGACCGCGGCCGCAACCACACCTGGCGCCACCTCTACAACCGCGACGTGCTGTCGATGCCCGACCCGTGGGAGTACCCGTGGTACGCGGCGTGGGACCTCGCCTTCCACATGGTGCCGATGTCGCGGCTCGACCCCGAGTTCGCCAAGGACCAGCTGCTGCTGCTGCTGCGCGAGTGGTACATGGCGCCGAACGGGCAGCTGCCCGCGTACGAGTTCGCGTTCGGCGACGTCAACCCGCCGGTGCACGCGTGGGCGTGCTGGCGCGTCTACAAGCGCTCGGGCCGCCGCGGCAAGCGCGACCGCGTGTTCCTGGCGCGCGCGTTCCACAAGCTGCTGCTCAACTTCACGTGGTGGGTGAACCAGAAGGACATCGACGGCAACCACGTGTTCGGCGGCGGCTTCCTCGGCCTCGACAACATCGGCGTGTTCGACCGCGGCCAGCCGTTGCCGACCGGCGGTCGTCTGGAGCAGGCCGACGGCACCGCGTGGATGGCGTTCTACTGCGGCACGATGCTGAGCATCGCGCTCGAGCTGGCGTCGCACGACCCGGCCTACGAGGACGTCGCGTCGAAGTTCTTCGAGCACTTCGTGTCGATCACGCACGCGATGAACACGCTCGGCGGCAGCGGGCTGTGGGACGAGGAGGACGGCTTCTACTACGACCAGATCCACCATGGCGACCGCCGCGAGCGGCTGCGCGTGCGCTCGCTGGTGGGCCTCCTGCCGCTGTGCGCCGTCGAGGTGCTCGAGCAGGACGTGCTCGACCGCCTGCCCGGGTTCGCCGCGCGGCTGCGCTGGTTCCTGCGCAACGAGCCCGAGATGGCGCGCCACGTGACGCGCGGCGCCGGCCACCAGGGCGGCGACGGCCAGCCGCACCGTCATCTGCTGCTGGCGATCCCCGACAAGGACCGATTGCTGCGCGTGCTGCGACGCATGCTCGACGAGCAGGAGTTCCTGTCGCCGTTCGGCGTGCGCTCGCTGTCGCGCGCGCACAAGGAGAAGCCGTTCGTGCTCGAGATCGACGGCGACGAGCACCGCGTCGACTACGCGCCGGCCGAGAGCACCACCAGCATGTTCGGCGGCAACAGCAATTGGCGCGGCCCGGTGTGGTTCCCGGTCAACTTCCTGCTGGTCGAGGCGCTCGAGCGCTGGGGTCACTTCTACGGCGATGCGCTCAAGGTCGAGTGCCCGACCGGCAGCGGCAATCACCTCACGCTGCAGCAGGTGGCCGACGAGCTGTCGCGCCGCCTGATCGGCCTGTTCGCGCGCGGCCAGGACGGCAAGCGACCGTTCGCCGGCGGCGACGCGCGCTTCGACGACGACCCCGCGTGGCGCGAACGGCTGTTGTTCCACGAGTACTTCTGCGGCGACACCGGCCGCGGCTGCGGCGCGAGCCATCAGACGGGGTGGACGTCGCTGGTGGCGGTGTGTTTGGAGAAGCTGGGGCGGCGGTCGGGCTGAGGCGGGCTGAGGCCGCCTGCCGTCGGAGCAGGGGCGAGGGAGTTGCGGGCCGTCGACGAACGTGCGACGTTGTCGGGAGACCGCCGATGGATTCCGTCATGCTTGCCGAGGGGGCCGCCTACCAGGCGTATCTGAGCAACAACACGCTGACCAACGCGGTCAAGATGACGATCGGAGGTGACCGGTGATGTCGACTCGCCTCGGTGCCAGCGTCGTTCTGTTCGCCTGCCATGTAGCGGCCCAGATGCAGTGGTTGCCAGCGGGGCCTGCGGCCAACTTGAGCGTTGGTGTGTGGGCCTATGACGAGGCTCGCGATCGTGTCGTGTCGTATGGATTCACCGGGCCGTCGACCTCCAACATCTACGAGTTCGATGGCCAACAGTGGCTGTTGTCGCCGATCGCGCCGCCGCAAGTCGGTGCGGTCAACATGGCCTACGACGCTGGCAGGCGGCGGATCGTGATGTTCGCCGGATCGCCCACGCCTGCGACGTGGGAATGGGACGGACGTCGCTGGCGGGAGTTCGCTGGCTCATCGCCGAGCTCACGCGGAGCTGTCCTCGTCTATCACGAGACACGAGGGACGGTCATGATGTTCGGGGGCGTCGTAATCGCCGCAGGGTCCGGCAACGAGCACTGGGAATGGGATGGGCTGGCGTGGCGGCGCCTGGTTGCGGCCAACATGCCGCCAGCCCGGGATGCACTCGGTCGCGAGATGGGGTACTCCACACTTGCGTACGATTCCGAACGCGATGCGTTGATCGTGTTCGGCGCCACGGGCCGCGGCAATGGCATCAGCCCGACGGTGACGTACGCTCGAACGTGGGAGTGGTACCAAACGAATGGGTGGGTCGAGGTCAGTGCCGGCGGCCCGAGCGCAGCTGCAAGGGTGCTGAGCTACGACAAGAGTCGGAGGGCCCAGGTGCTCTGCACGCTGGGGGTCGGGCACTGGGTCACTTGGGAACGGACTGGCGGTGGACAGTGGACTCAGGTCGACGCCATGCACGGCGGATCGGGGCACGTCTTCGATAGCCGACGCGGGCGAATGCTGACGGTTGGTCTTCAGCAACTGCAGTGGTACGAACCGATCGCACCTGCGCGTTTCGAGGCCATCGGCCCCGGCTGCCCGGGCGCCCTCGGCACGCCCACGCTCGGACTCACCGCGCCGTGGACCGGCGCCTGGACCGGCGACACCCTGTCGATTCGCGCCGGGAGCCTACCGCTCTCGTCGGGCCTGATGCTGCTCGGCTTCTCGGACGCGCAGGCGCTCGGTGTGTCGTTGCCGGCCGACCTCGCGCCGCTCGGCATGTCCGGCTGCCTGCTGCGCACGTCGTTCGATCTGGTGTGGCCGCTGACCGGCACCTTCGGCACCGCGACCTGGACGCTCGGAATCCCCGACGACGCGACCCTGCGCGGCGCGAGGTTCTTCCTGCAGGCGCTGGTCGCCGATCCATGGGTCGGCAACGCGGCGGCGGCGACGCTGAGCGATGCGGTGGCGGTGACGATCGGCTGGCGCTGACGGCGGCGCCGTGCGCACGCGGCCGATGCGGTCGCGCCGTAGCCAACGAGGGGTGCGCGGCGCGCGGGTCCGGGGAGCTGCCCGACCTGCGAACCTGTGCTACCCTCTCCTGCACACCGAGCGAGGTCAGGGGTGGCCGTGGGGTTCGTTCGGAGCACCCGCCATGTCCTCCCGCTCCTCACCGTCGATGCACTCGCCCGGAATGCGAGCGCTCTCCCTGGCCCTGTCGCTGGGCGTCGTCCTCGTGTTGGGGCTCGCCTGCAGCGGTGGCGGCGGCGGCGGCGACGAGCGCGCGCCGGTTGGTCCGGGCCCTGGGGGCGGCGATCCGCCCCTCCCGCGCGACTGGGGACCGATCCCGCCGGGGCCGCGGTTGCCCGGCGACGTCGCATCCGCGACCTTCGCGCCGGCGATCGAAGTGCAGAACCCCGGCGCCGCACGCACCGCGACGGTGCTCGCGTCGGTGCCGTTCCCCTGGGGCCGCGTGCAGGACCCCAACGAGTGGTCGATCGACGGCGCCGCGACCGCGTGGCGTGTGCTGCAGCGCTGGCCCGACGACACGGTGCGCATCGCCCAGGCACAGTGGGTGATGGCGCTGCCGGCGGCGAGCCAGCAGGTGCTGCCGGTGGTGCAGACCGCCAACCCGCGTACGCTGCCGTTCGCGCCGCATCCGGTGTTCGCCGCCGACCTGCCCGGGTTCGAGGGCGAGGTCACCGATCCGTTCGGCACGATCTACCGCGCCGCGTTCGCCGGCCCCGGCGAGACCCTGCACGCGACCGAGCTGGTGCGCGTGCGTCGCCACCGCGGCTACCACCAGGCGGTCACGCCGGGCGGCATCGGCCGCGACTATCTCTCGTCGACGTTCTACGTCACCGAGTTCGCGGCCGAGAACCAGGTGCTGGTCGACTGGATCCTGGGCAACGACTACCTCGGCGCCGACGACCCGCAGGGCAGCGCCGATCCCAACCTGCATCCGCTCGGCGGCGTCGACATCGGCCGCGCGGCGTTCCGCAGCCGCGGCGCCGACGTGGTGCTGCCGTACCGGCCGGTGACGCAAGGCATCGAGGCGGTGGCCGCGGAGCCCGACGGCCACCTGTCGTGCACGGTGATGCGCGACACGTATCTCAGCGACGGCCAGACGCGGCGCTACCGGTTCCTGCTGCTGCGCGACGACCCGGCGCTGCTGCCGCCCCAGCGCGGTGCGGCTCGTGCGGCGGCGTTGCAGGCGATGACCGAACCGCTGCGGCCGCTGGCCACGCACGACAGCTGGCGGCAGACGCACGCGCTGGGCCTGCTGGGCGGACCGGGCGCGCCGCCCACGGACGCGGTGCTGCGCGCGACGCTCGACTTCACCGACTGGGTGACGGCCTCGCACTTCGGCACGTTCGGCTCGCAGGGCGATCCCCAGACGACCGGGCAGACCGGCACGCCGCGCAACGGCCCGCTGTCGCCCGAGCTGGCGCATGCGGTGCAGTCGCGCGATCCGCGCCTGCTCGAGATGCTCGAGCAGAAGGCGTGGACGCAGGCGCTGCGGCCGTACCACCTGTACGGCCTGCGCGTCGAACGCGGTGACGACATCCTGCTGTGGGACGGCATCCCGCTGTTCCCGGGGTCGCGCGACCTGTCGCGCGAGTCGCTGGGGCGCCGGGCGCTGCTCGCGAACGACCCGTACGCCGCGTGGCGCGTGCGCGCGCGCGGCGGCCCGCGCGCACACGGCTTCCAGCACTTCGACGAGGAGCACTTCTCGATGGACCTGCTGTTCGACCACTGGTCGATCAGCGGCGACGCGTGGGCGCTCGAAGAGCTCCGGCAGCTCGGCGAGAGCCTGCGCGGCCTGCTGCGGCCCGCCGGCTACATCACCGCGACGGTGCAGACCGCGCGCGCCGAGGGCTGGTGCATGCAGGGGCTGGTGCAGGCGTTCGTGGCGACCGGCGACCTGCGGTTCCGCGACCACGCGCTGGACCGCCTGCACGACATCGTCGAGCCGGGCCGGCGCAAGGACCACAAGAGCCGGGCGATGCGCATCGAGGGCAGCGAGGTGCGCACGGGCTTTCCTTCGCCGCACGAGTACTACATGCCGTGGCAGCACGGCGGCGTGCTCTACGGCTACCTGGCGGCCTGGAAGTTCTTCGGCGACCCGCTGTTCCTCGCCGTGTGCGACGACGTCGCGCGCTGCGTGTCGTACGGCTGGGTGGAGAACGTGCAGCACCCGGTGTTCGGGTTCGTGCCGAACGGCGTGCGCTACTACGTGCCGACGTCGTTCCAGGGTCTCCCGGTGCCGGCGGATGCGTTCGACGCGACGGTCGGCGTGCAGTTCGGCGACGCGCCGCTCGGCGGGCCCAACTCGCTGCTGACCGGCGGCATGCTGCTCTTGTCGACGTGCAGCACCGACCCGGAGGCGCAGGAGCTGGCCCGGCGCCACGGCGAGCTGCTGCTCGACCTGCCGCTCGACGACGGCGACCGCTGGGACAAGTGGTTCTCGGTGCTGCCGCCGGTCTGGGACTGAGCGGCTGGCCGCGCGCGGCGTAGGCTCTGCGCATGGCACCGAAGCTGTACCGGGAGCTGGCCGAGTGGTGGCCGCTGGTGTCGCCGCCGGTCGACTACGAGGACGAGGCGCGGCGCTACGCGGAGCTGCTGGGCGCGCCGGCCGGCGCCGACGTGCTGGAGCTGGGCTCAGGCGGCGGCCACTGCGCGGTGCACCTGGCGCGGCGCTACCGCATGACGCTGAGCGACCTGTCCGAGGACATGCTCGCGCAGAGCCGGCGGCTGCATCCCGGTGCGGTGCACGTGCAGGGCGACATGCGGACGCTGCGGCTCGGCCGCGAGTTCGCGGCGGTGTTCGTGCACGACGCGATCGGCTACATGACCACGGCAGACGATCTGCGCGCGGCGCTGGCGACGGCGGCCGCGCACCTGCTGCCGGGCGGTCGCGTGCTGGTGGTGCCCGACGCGACCCGGGAGACGTTCGCGCCCGGCACGTCGACCGGCGGCGTCGACGACGGCGCGCGCGGCCTGCGCTTCCTCGAGTGGACGCACGACCCGGACCCGCGCGACACGCGCTACCGGGTCGACTACGCCGTGCTGCTGCGCGACGGCGCCGACGTGCGCTGCGTCGACGACCACCACGACCTCGGCCTGTTCGCGATCCCCGAGTGGCTCGACGCCCTGCGCGCCGCCGGCCTCGAAGCCGAGACGTGCGAACTGCCGCTCGACGGCGGCGCCCATCGGGTGTTCGTCGGCCGCCGCGCGCGGGGCTGACGAACGCCCGCGTTCGGTACGTCGGCTCCTGCTGGGCGGCTGTGCTCGTGTGGTCGTTTGCTTTCTGCTCTGTGTGCTCTGTGCTCTCTGTGGTTTTGTTTTCTGGGGTACTCCCGGAGGAACAGGGAGAGCACGGAGAGCACCGGGAGGGGCACAGAGCTGAGGGCACTCGACTCAGGGGGCCGTCACGCGGCACGTAGGCATTCGCGAGCCAGAGAAGAAACCACAGAGGGCACAGAGAGCACGGAGCAGAAAGCAGCCGCCCAGCCAAGGCATCCGCCAAGGCGGGCGAGGCCTCTGCGGTGTGCGCGTGCGTCGCGTTTCGCGTTCGGTGCGTTGGCTCCTGCTGGGCGGCTGCGTTCGTGTTGCTGGGCGGCTGCGTTCGTGTGGTCGTGTGCTTTCTGCTCTGTGTGCTCTGTGCTCTCTGTGGTTTGTTTTCTGGGGTACTCCCGGAGGAACAGGGAGAGCACGGAGAGCACCGGGAGGGGCACAGAGCTGAGGGCACTCGACTCAGGTGACCGTCACGCGGCACGCAGGCAGTCGCGAACCAGAGACGAAACCACAGAGGACACAGAGAGCGCGGAGCAGAAAGCAGCCGCCCAGCCAGGGCATCCGCCAGGGCGGGCGAGGCCTCTGCGGTGTGCGCGTGCGTCGCGTTCGGTGTTCGGTGCGTTGGCTCTGGCTGTGCGGCTGCCTTCGCGTCGTCGGTTGCTTTCTGCTCTGTGCCCCTCCCGGCGCTCTCCGTGCCCTCCCTGTTGTTCCGGGCTCAGAACGCCCTACTGCGTCGCCAGCCAGGCGAGGAACGCCTGCTCCATCTCCTGCAGATCGGGCCCGAACAGCTGCTGGAACAGGTCGGCCGCCGGCTTCGGGTTGCCGAGCTTCGTGCGCGCGCCTTCGCTGACGCCGAGCGCCATGCCGCGGCACTTGTCTTCGAAGTGGCGGAAGCGCGCGCTCCACGGGCAGTCCGGTTCGCGCAGGAAGCGCTGCAGCGCCCACGCCTGCACGTAGTAGCGCAGGCCGACGACCGGCCGCGTGCTCAGCAGGCCGCCGGCGTCGGCGGTCAGGAACTGGTCGAACGGCAGCGGCTCCTGCTGCAGCGCCTGGACGCGGTCCCGGCGCATCGGCGCGCCCGTCGTCAGCGTCGTGCCGTCCCAGGTGAACGTGCCCTGGCCGCCATAGGCTTCGGCGAACCCCTCGGCGTACCAGTCGGGCATCGTCGCCGGCGCGATGCCGTAGAAGAACAGGTGCGACAGTTCGTGCAGCACCATGCCGTCGAGGTCCTGCGCGCTCATCCCCTCGGCGCACACCAGCGACTGGAACGTGCCGTAGTCGGTGAAGCCGGGCGCCGTGCTGTAGCGCACCTGCCGGATCGCCTTCAGGTACTCGACGTAGTCGGCGCGCTTGCCGAACACGACCAGCCGCAGCTGCCGCCCCGGCGTCCCGTCGAGGCGCTCCTGCAGGAACGGCCACAGCGCCAGGCCCAGCGCGTGCAGTTCCGCGGCGCGGTCGCGCGACAGGTCGGTGCGCACGCTCAACCGCTCGCAGCCGTGCTGGACCGCGCCGTCGAGGCGCGGCGCCGCGGCGCCGCCGGCCTCGAACACGCGCTGCACGCCCTGTCCGTCGTCGACCGGCGCGGTCTGCTCCTGCAGCCACTCGACCAGTTCGTCGGGGATGCGGTGGCCGTCGAGCCGCCAGACGCCGCGGTCGTCCTGGGCCAGCTCGCCGCCGAGGTCGAGCAGGGTGCGCCAGTGCCGCTTCTCGAGGTCGGGGGTGTTGGCGTGGTGCGCCTTCTTGGCCAGGTCGGCGTGGTCCTCGCGGGTCTGCTGCTCGATCGCCATGGAGCGCTTCTCGAACTGGTCGAGCAGCTGCTGCGACGGCCGCTTGCGCTCGGCCAGCCAGAACCGGTCGTCGAGCGCCCGCATCACCGCGAGCACCTTCTGCGCGCCGGGGTTGTGCCCCTCGCTGATCTCCACGGCGCGCAGGAACTGCGCGGTCGCCTGCGGGATCAGGCCCTGGTCGCGGGCCCAGTCGCCGAGCCGCAGGTGGCGCTGGCCGGCTTCGGCCAGCACCTTGGTGCGCAGCTTGACGAAGTTGCGCGCCTTCTGGTCGGCCGCCGACGATGCCGTCGACTGGGCCGGCGCTGGCGCGCCCAACAGGGCCAGCGACGCCGCCAGCGCCGCCGACGATGCGCGCACCGCCATCGGGCGCATCAGTCGTTGCGGTTCAGCAGCAGGTAGAGGATCTGCTTGAACAGGTAGACGACGTCGGTGAACAGCACGACCGCGGCGGTCACCGCCATGTTGGTCGGGTAGCGGTGCAGGATCTCGCTGGTGTCGTACAGGATGTAGCCGGCGAACAGCAGCGCGGCGAGCGAGCTCCACAGCACCGAGGCCTGGAAGCCCCAGATCCAGCTCGCCAGCGCGAACACCAGCAGGCCCCAGAACAAGAGGCCGAGCACGCCGCGCAAGAAAGAGAAGTCCTTGCCGGTCACCAGCACGATCGCCGTGAGCCCGGTGAAGATCGCGGCAGTGATGGCGGCCGCCATGTTCAGCGTGGCCGGCGCCGCCGACGCGGCGAACAGCACGATCGGCGCGGTCAGCAGGCCGAGCAGGAAGGTCCAGCCGAAGTAGGCGATCAGGTTCAGCGGGGCCTTCTGTGACACCGCGTGCACCAGCCAGAAGCCGCCCATCATGATGCCCATGTAGAGCAGCCAGCCGAACCGGTTGCCGGCGATCGCGCCCCACAGCGAGGCGGTCATGTCCTGCACGACGGGCACCGAGCCGGCGGCCCAGAGCGTGGCGGCGAACGTGAGGACGCCGGCGAGCACGAGCCCGTAGACCCGGGTCAGGAACGCGGCGCGTTCGGCGGCCGGGGACTGGGCGGCGGGAAGGCGGTCGGTGAAGGCGTAGGGGTTGGACGTCGTCATCGGCTGGTCTCCTCGGTGGTCTCGTCGGGGTCGCCGCAGGTCGGCGAGGGCAACGACTGGGACCGGTGGGTCGGGACTATAGAGTTTCGGCTCCGGGGCGGGGTGTCCTTTCGCGCGGCCGCCGTCGATCGCGTAGCAAGGCACGCCCCGCCGAAGCTGCCGGCTCGCCGCCCATGAATCCGATCCACTCGCTGATCCCTCCCCGCCGCTCGTCGTCGCTTGCATCGGCCCACGTCAGACCCGGGCTGGCCACGTCCGGGTTGGCCACGTCCGGGTTTGCCACGTCCGGGTTGGTGCTGCTGCTCGCCGCCACGTCGCTCGCGCAGGACGCGCCGAAGCGGCTGTCGTTCGAGGACACCCGCCTCCCGATCCAGTGGAGCGGGCGCCTGCCGGGTGCGCGCTGGGCCTGGGACGGCGCGCACGTCGAGCTGGAGCGCGGCAAGGCGTCGATCTGGATCGATCCCGCGACCAACGCCGAGGTGCCGCCGAAGCCGCGCCCGGACGCGGGCGACGACGAGGCCGAGGACGACGACGGCGAACGGCCGTCGCCCGACGCGTTCGCGGTGCGTGTGTGGGAGGGCGACCTGTGGCTCGAGCCGCGGCGCGGCGGCGGCGGTGGGCGGGGTCCCGGCGGCCGGCGTCCGCGCGGCGGCAATCGCGGCGCGCCGGGCGAGGACGCGCGGCAGCTGACCACCGACGGCGTCGCCACCGGCAGCAAGCGCGAGGCGCACCTGAGCCCGGCCGGAACGCAGGTGTCGTTCGTGCGCGGCGGCGACCTGTTCGTGCTCGACGTCGACGGCGGCCACGAGTGGCAGGTCACCACGGGGGGCAGCGACGAGCTGCTGCACGGCGTGCTCGACTGGGTCTACCAGGAGGAGGTCTACGGCCGCGGCAACTTCCAGGGGCACTGGTGGAGCCCGGACGGCGCCGCGATCGCCGTGCTCACGCTCGACGAGTCGCCGGTGCGCGAATTCACCATCGTCGATCACGTGCCGGACGGCTTCCTCGATCGCGAACGCGCCGTGCGCACCGAGGTCGCGAACTACCCCAAGGCCGGCGATCCGAACCCGTTCGCCAGCCTGTCGGTGGTGCACACCGGCGCCCGCAAGACCGTGCCGGTCGACCTGAGCGCCTATCCGGACGACGTGCTGGTCGTGCGCGTCGGCTGGACCGACGACGCCGCGACGCTGCTGGTCACGTTGCAAGACCGCATCCAGACCTGGGCCGAGCTGTGCGCGGTCGACCCGGCGACGGGCAAGCTCACGCGCTGGATCCGCGAGGAGTCGCCGACCTGGGTCAATCGGCCGGAGCCGCCGCGGTTCCTGCCCGACGGCACGTTCCTGTGGCTGAGCGAACGCACCGGCTACCAGCACCTGTACCGCTACCGCGCGGACGGCACGCTGATGCACCCGGTGACGGCCGGCGACTGGCAGGTGCGCGACGTGGTGCGGGTCGACGCCGAGCGCGGCCTGGTCTGGTTCGAGGGCACGCGCGACGGCGCGACCGGGCGGCACCTCTACCGCACCGACCTCGCCGGCGCCGGCGCGGCGGCCTCCGGTGTCGTGCTGCTCACGCCGGGCGTCGGCACGCACTCCGGACGCCTGTCGCCGGATGGTCGCTGGGTGCTCGACACGTGGTCGGCGATGGACCGGCTGCCGACCGCGCGCCTGCTCGACGGCGAGACCGGCCGCGTGGTGCGCGAGCTCGGCACGGCCGAACCCGGCGCCAGCGCCGAGTACGCGTTCGCGCCGAAGGAGCGCCTGGCGATCCCGGCGCGCGACGGCTACCTGCTCGACGCCACCGTGATGCTGCCGACCGAGCTGGCCCCCGGCCGCAGCTACCCGGTGTTCCTGCCGACCTACAGCGGTCCCGACGCGCCGACGGTGCGCGACGCGTGGTCGCACAGCACCTACCACCAGTTCCTGGCGCAGCAGGGCTTCGTCGTGCTGCAGGTCAACGTGCGCTCGGCCAGCGGCCGCGGCCAGCAGCACACCGGCACCTGCTACCGCCAGCTCGGCGTGCAGGAGCTGCAGGACCTCGAGGACGCGGTCGCCTGGGTCTGCCGCGAGCGCCACGGCGATCCGGCGCGGGTGGCGATCGACGGCTGGAGCTACGGCGGCTTCATGGCGGCCTACGCGCTGACGCACAGCAAGGCGTTCGCGCTCGGCATCGCCGGCGCCGGCGTCTACGACTGGCGGCTCTACGACACGATCTACACCGAGCGCTACATGCGCACGCCCGAGGAGAACAAGACCGGCTACGACGCGACGTCGGTGATCAAGGCGGCCAAGGACCTCAGCGGCCACCTGGTGCTGCTGCACGGGACGATGGACGACAACGTGCACATGCAGAACTGCATGCAGCTGCTGTGGGAGCTGCAGAAGGCCGGCAAGCAGAACTTCGAGCTGATGATGTACCCGCGCAGCCAGCACGGCCCGGCGCGCGAGGTGGCCGGGCACGTTCGCGAGTTCCAGTGGCGCGCGCTGCGGCGGCTGTTGGACCCGGCCTGGAAGCCCGAGCGATGAGCGCGCTGGCCGGGCACCTTCGCCGCGTGTTCGCGCACCTGCGCTGGGCCGACACCGAGACGCTGGTGACGCTGCAGCAGCACGCGGCCGGCGCGGTGGCGCGGGCGCGCTTCATGCACGTGATCGCCGCCGAGCACGTCTGGCTGAGCCGGCTGCGCGGCACGCAGCAGGAGCTGGCGGTGTGGCCCGAGTTCACGTCCGACGGCTGCCGGCGCTGGATGGAGCGCAACCACCGCGAGCTCGAGGCGCTGCTCGCCGGCGCCGACGACGACGCGCTGCGGCGCCCGGTGCGCTACACCAACAGCGCCGGCCAGGCGTTCACCGACACGGCCGCCGACATCCTCGAGCACGTGGCGCTGCACGGCAGCTGGCACCGCGGCCAGATCGCCGTGCTGCTGCGCCAGGACGGCGGCGTGCCGGCGCCGACCGACTACATCGCGTTCGTGCGCGGCGCGCCGGCGGCGCGGACCGAGCCGTCGGCGGGGGCGCCGCCGCCCGACGGCTGACGCCGCTGCGGAACGACCGCTGCTGGCCGACTGCTGCGGTCGACTGCTGCGGTCGACTGCTATTGGCGCGCGATCGCGTGCAGCGTCACCGCGGCCCAGCGCTGCTCCTGCGGCTGCCAGACGAACTTGCTGGTCGTCATCGAGCCGTCCTTGTGCTCGAACCACTCGTAGCCGTCCTTGTCGACGACCACGGCGGTCACCGGCAGCACCGGTCCGTGCTCGGCCGGCCGGTTGATCGCGCCGCTCTGGGCGATGCCGTTGAGGCCGGGCAGGCACACGCCGCTCGGCAGCGGGATGCCGATGCGGGCGCGCGGCGGGATCTTGAGGTCGATGCGCGTGCCGGGCCGGAGCGTCGAGCGCACGTTCGGGTTCTCGTCCTGCGCGGTCGGCAGCGAGCCGGTGCGCGTGGTCGCCGGGCGCCAGATCACCGACTCGTCGCCCGGCATCGCGGGCGCGGTCCCGGATTCGGACGACGGCGCCGCGGCGCAGGCGGCGAGGAACGCGACGAGGGTCGACCACAGCGCTCGGTGCATGACCGTCAGTGGAGCGCCACGGTCGTGCGCTCGCCAGCGCGCAGGTCGAGTTCGACCGCGGCCGGCAGGTCGACGAGGTCCTCGGCGCGGCGGGCCTCGTTCCAGTCGAAGCGCACCAGCTCGAAGCGGTACCGGCCCGGCGCCAGCAGCAGGTCGTCCGGCTCCTCCTCGGCGTCGCCGGTCGGCACCGAGGCGATGTGCGGGTCCATCGGCGGCTCGAGGCCGGTGACCCGGACCGCGAACCACGAGTGCTCCGGTCGTGCGAACCGGTCCGGCGCCGGCGCGAACGCGCAGCGCACCGGAACCGGCACGACGAGCTCGGCGCGTGTGGCGTCGCTGGCGGGGGTGACCGCGAACCGCCGCTTGCCGAGCCAGCACAGGAAGGTCACCGCGCGGCGTGGCAGGTCCCGATACCGGAACTCACCGGGTCCGCCGTCGCGGTCCGCGGCCACCCGCAGCGGCGCCGCGCGGTCCGCGTCGATCACCTGCAGGTAGTCGACTTCCACGGGATTGCCGGCGGTGTCGACGACGCGCACGGCCATCGCGCGACCGGGCAGGAGCGTGATCGTGTGCACCGCGCCGTCGGGTTGAACGCGCAGCTCGACCGGAGCGCAGCCCGGTCGACGCACGTGCAGCGCGACCTCCTGGCGACGATCGAGCCCGTCGAGCGCGAAGGTGCCGTCGGCGCGCGTGGTCGCGACGTGCATCTGCGACCCGGACACGAGCACCGCGGCGGTGGCGTCGGGGACCGGCGCGCCGTCGTCGCCGAGCACCAGGCCGCGCACCGCGCCGAGTTCGGGCAGGGCGACGTCGACCGTCGCCACCTCGCCGCGCGGCGGCGTGACCAGGTCGCGGCGCTCGAGCTCCGCACCGGCGGCGTCGCTGACGATCAAGGTGCAGGCGCGACCCGGCAGCAGGGATCCCAGAGTTGCGCGCCCGGCGGCGTGCTCGACGACGAAGCGGACGCCATTGCCGTGGATGTTGTAGCTGATGACCCACGCGGTGCTGCCGAACGCGCGGTACAGGTCGTTGGCGAACGGCGGCCCGGGTTGGAGCGGCTCGGGGGCCTCGACACGCAGTCGCAGCGACGCAGGCACTTCGGCGCCGCCCGGCGCGTGCAGGTGGAGCTCGACGCGCGCCGCCGGCGCCAGCTCGAACACCACCGGGTCGTCAGTAGTGCCGGCAGCCGGCGCGCGCGGCGCCATCGCGACCTCGCGGCCCGGCGCGCCGACCTGCAGCTCTTCGGTGGGGCCGCGGAACGTGCCGCGACCGTCGGCGCCGGTGGCCGGGCCCGGACCCGCCTTGGTCCACGCACGCGCGCCCGCGATCGGCGCGCCGCGCTCGTCGACGGCGACGAACACCTTCGCGCCGGCGCGCGGCAGTTCCAGGTGCAGCCGGGCGCCGAGGCGCTCGGGCGCTGCGACCCGCGCGGTCGCCTCCCGTTCGCAGCCGTCGGCGCGCGCGGTCGCCGAGACCTCGGCCAGCGCCGGCCGCCGGGTCGGGTCGAGCCAGCGGTCGCCGTTGTCGCCGGGTCGCAGCCCCAGCGCGAACCGACCCTGCGCGTCGGTGCTCGCGACCGAGGACACGGCGTTGGTGCCGTCGGCGAAGGCCGCCTGCACGATCACCTCCGCTGCGGCGACCGGCGCGCCGTCGTCGGCCCACACCACCCGGCCTTCGACGCGCGGCAGCTGCGTCAGGTGCACGGCGAGCTCCGGGTCGGGCGCCGCCAACAACAGCGTGTCGCGATCCTGTTGGCGCTGACCGGGCCGGGGCACCAGCCAGTGCGTGTGCCAGGCGCCCGGTCTCCAGCCCAGCTGCAGGCGCCCGCTCCAGTCGTGCGCGTGCACCGCGAATGCGAACCGGCCGTCCGCCGACGGGAACGCGACCACCGGCGCGCGCCGCGCCGCGGCGATCGCCGCCGGCAGGTCGTCGTCGGCGGCGGCGCTGGCGACCAGCTCGAGGGGGACGCCGGGCGTCGTGGCCCGGCCGTCGACGAACAGCTGGCCGGCGACCCGCGCACGGCACGGCAGCGTCACCTGCACAAGGCCCTGCAGCGTCGCCACGCGCTCCAGCCACGGCGCGCAGGCCGGGGCCGCCACCAACACGCCGCCGCGCCCGACGCGCGCCTCGAACGTCGCGACGCCGTCCGCGTCGGTGGTGGTCTCGTCGACGGATTCGCCGCCGTCGGCGCGCCAACGCAGCACGCGCGCAGCCGGAACCACTGCGCCGTCGCCGCGGACCACGCGCACCCGCAGCGTCGCGGCGACGGCGGGTCCGGCTTCGGTGCGTTGCGAGTCCTCGTCCGCCGTCGTGGCACCGGCGCCGGCACCTGCGTCCGGCCCCGGCGCGGTCGCCGGGGCGGCGGCGACCTCGGTGGGCGGCGCGGGCGCCGGGTCGTCGCGCAGCGCGATCGCGGTCCCCAGCGCGGACACCGCCAGGAGGGCGGCCGCAGCGAATGTCTTCTTCGTCATGATGGCGATCCAGAGCGGCTTCGAACCCGCGACCTCGAACGCGGCGACCAGCGGTCCCGCCCAGCCGGCGCGACCGCCGTGCTCGCGATCGAAGCGCTGGCGCAGCAGCAGCAGCCCGCGGTGCACCCGCTGCCGCGCGACCTCGGCGGTCACGCCGAGGCGGCGAGCGATCGCGCGCGGCGGCAGGTCGTCGAGATAGCGCAGCGCCACGGCCGCGCGGTAGGGCTCCGGCAGCGCCTCGACCGCGGCGCCGAGCGCGCGGTGCAGCCGCAGCTGTTCGTGAGCGCGGGCGTCGGCGTCGCCGGGCTCGAGCCTTGCGGCGTGCTGCTCGCGGCGCCGGCGTTCGGCTTGGGCCCGCCGCGCGGCGACCGCGAACCGCCGCGTGACGGTTCGCAGCCAGCCCCGCAGGGCGCCGGTCGTCGGCGTGGCCGGGCGCTGTTCGAGCGCCGCCACCAGGGCGTCCTGCGCGACGTCGGCGGCCAGCGCGTCGTCGCGCACCAGCGCCCGCGCCAGCCGGTGCACCCAGCGGGCCTCGGCGAGCAGCCGGTCGACCGGGGACGTAGGGGAACGAGACGACTCGGGGGTCACGACGCCAGGATGGTACGGCGGGTGGGTTCGTGACCGGAAATCCCGCCCACGACCCCGCCCGCTGGAGGAAGGCGGGAAACCGACCCGACCCGGCATCGAAAACGGCGCCCGCGCCGTTTCCCCTGCCGACATGACCGCGCCCCTGCACGTCGATGCGTTGCTCGCCGAGACCCGCTGGCTCAGCGGGCTGGCCCGGCAGCTGGTCGGGTCCGGCGCGGACGCCGACGACCTGGTGCAGGAGACCCTGCGCTCCGCGTGGGAGCGGCCGCCGGCGAGCGCGCGGTCGCCGCGCGCATGGCTGCGGGCCGTGATGCAGAGCCGCGGCCTGGACGCCCGCCGCGCGCGGCTGGCGCGGATCCGGCGCGAGCGCGCGGCGTGGCGCGAGGTCGCCGCGCCGTCGACGCTCGACGTGGTCGCCAAGGCCGAGCTCCACCGTCGCCTCGTGCGCCTCGTGATGGCGCTCGAGGAGCCGCACCGGACCTGCCTGCTGCTGCGGTTCTTCGAGGACCTGCCGCCGCGCGCGATCGCGCGTCGGCTCGGTGTTCCGGTCGCCACCGTGCACAGCCGGCTGCAGCGGGCGCTGGCCCGCGTGCGGGCGCGGTGGACCGAGGCGAACGGCACCGGCGGGCTGCTGGCGCTGCTGCCCCTGCTGCCGCGCCGCGGCCCGATCCTGCTGCCCATGGGAGTCACGCTCGTGAACGCCACCGCCAAACTCGCGCTCGTCGCCGTCGTCGTCGCGCTCGCCGCCCTGGTCTGGAGCTGGTCGACGTCGGCGCCGCCCGCGGCGGTCGGCCCGTCCGCTCGCGCCGCCGCGTCGTCGCCCGCCGCGGCAGGCGATCCGGTCGCCGCCGCCGGGCCGGCCGTCGTCGATCTGCAGCGCACCGAGGTCGCGCCGCCGTCGGCCGCGGCCGCGCCGGAGGAACCGTCCGCGCCGGCGGCGCTGCGCGGCCGCGTCGTCGACGTGCACGGCATCGGCCTCGGCGGCGTGGGTCTGGCGCTGGGCGGCGCGGATCCAGACGCCGCGCCCGTCGCGCGCAGCGACGCCGGCGGCGCGTTCGAGCTGCCGATGCCCGTCGCCGCCGACACCGTCGTCGCCGCCGACCCGCGCTGGGCCACGGTGCTGGCCGGCTCGACGCGGGTGCAGCGCGGCAACCCGAGCACGGTCGTGGTCGCGCCGCGCATCGCGCTGGCCGGCCGCGTGGTCGACGGCGACGGGCGACCGCTGCCTGGCGCGGCGGTCGCGGTGCACCTGCCGCAGCACCTCGGCGCCGACCTCGACCTGCTGCTCGACTTCTCGGTGTCGGTCGCCTGGCGCGCCACCTGCGCCGCGGACGGCCGGTTCCGGCTGCGCGACGTCCCGGCGGTCGCCGCCGGGCAGCTGTCGGCGACGCTCGGCGGCTACACGCCGCGCTTCGTCGCGCTGCCGGCGGCGACCACCGAGCTGGTCGAGCTGGTGCTCGACCGTCCGCAGGGGTCGTCGACGCTGGTCGAGGGCGTGGTCGTCGACGTGTGGGGCGCCGCCGTGGCTGGCGCGCGGGTCGGCGCCGGCGGCGCGGTCGCGCGCAGCGACGCCCGTGGCGCGTTCACCCTCGACCTGCAGGGTCGCCACCTGGACCGGATCACCGCGGTCGCGAAGGGCATGCAGCCGGCGGTGTTCGAGCCCGAGCGCGGCGCGGACGGCGCGGCGGTCTGGCCGCAGCGGGTGCTGCTGCGGCTCGGGCCGCCGCCGCGGTCGATCACCGGTCGCGTGGTCGACGCCGCCGGTGCGCCGACGCCCGGCGCCAAGGTCTGGATCGCCGATCCGCTGGTGGTCGGCGTGGACGGCGACGCCGTGCTGGCCGAGTCGCTGCTGGCGCGGCCCGACGACGCCGGGCGGCCGTTCTGGGCGTTCGCGGTCGCCGACGCCGCCGGTGCGTTCCGGATCGACGGCCTGCGCGATCGCGCCTACGAGCTGCGGGCGCTGGACCCGGCGACCCTGTTGGCGGTCACGCGACCGGGCGTCGCCGCCGGCAGCGACGGCGTCGAACTGCAGCTCGCCGGCGCGACCTGGCCCGAGCTGCGCGGCCGCGTCGTCGCGCACGACGGCACGCCGATCGCCGACGTCCAGGTCAAGCTGCAGCGCCCGGCGCTCGAGGTGCAGGTGCCCGGCGGCACGCGCGACGAGTGGGCGGTCGGCGCCGCCGTCCGCACGGGCGCAGACGGCGCGTTCGCGTTCCGCCTGGTGCCGACCGCCGGCGTCGAGGTGTTCGCGCTCGGCGACTGCATCCAGTTCGCCGGCGCGATGCTGACGCCCGAGGTCGATCCTGTGGCGTTCACGCTGGTGGTCGATCGCCGCGTCCACCTGCAGGTCGAGGTGGCGCCGCCGGCAGACCGCGTCGATCGGGTGCAGGTGCTCGACGCGGACGGGCGGCCGATGCTGCTGCGGGTGATGCGCGGCCAGACGGCGCACACCGGCCGCAGCGCCGCGGTGCTCGACGGACGCACCGAGGTGCTGTCGCTCGGCGAAGGCGCCGCCGCCGCGGTGTTCCTGCGCGACGACCGCGAGGTCGGCCGCCTGCCGGTGCAACTGCGCATCGGGCAGGTGAACCGGCTGCGCTACTGAGGCGTCAGGTCTGCGGCCCGTCGTAGCAGCCGCGGCCCGGCTGGCAGTCGCGCGGGTGCGCGTGGGCGTCGTCGGGTCCGATCGTCGTGCAGGTGCGGGCGCACCAGAAGTAACCGTCACCGGGCCAGCGGCGGTCGTCGTGCACGACCTCGTCGAGGCCGCTGGTCAGCAGGTGCTTCATCAAGAGCGACGGGCACAGCTGCTTGGGCAGCAGGTCACGGTGGGTGCGCGTGGGGCGGTCGGGTCGGGAGCTCATGGCGGTCACCTCACTACGGCGTGCAGGACTTCGCGGACCACGGCCTTGCCGACCTGGACCTTGTAGGCGTTGCCGGTCAGCGGGCGGGCGTCGGCGTAGGCCTTGTGGGCCACGCGCACGAACAGCTCGTCGCTCGGCTCCTGACCGATCAGCAGCTTCGCGGCGTCGGGCCGCGGCAGCGGGTTCGGCGCGACCGCGCCCAGCACCAGCCGCGCGTCGCGGATCACGCCGCCGTCGAGCACGACCCACGCGGCCGCCGCGGTCGTGGCCCAGTCGAAGCTCTGCTTCTCGCGGGTCTCGCGGTACGCCGACCGCGCGCCGGCGGGCTGCGCCGGCAGGTGCAGCGCGGTCAGGATCTCGCCGTCCTGCAGCGTGTGCTCGGCGCGGCTCGCCAACGGGGCGTCGGGGAACAGCTCGGCGATGCGCCGGCGCAGCACGGCGTCGCCGTGCGCGGTCGAGTACTCGGCGTCCAGCACCAGCAGCGCCGGCGCCAGGTTGCTCGGGTGCACGCGCACGCAGTCGACGTAGCCGTGCACGGCGTGGTAGCGGTTGTCGCCGATCTGCGCCTGGCACACCGGCCCGTCGCCGCCGTGCAGGCAGCCGAACGCGGCGCTGCGCAGGTACCAGCAGCGGGTCTGCTGCAGCAGCGCGCCGGCCAGGGTGGCGCGCGCGCGCACCTGCGGCGTTGCGGTCACCGCGGCCGCCTCGCGCACCGCGCCGAACGCGGGGCCCGCCACCGCACCGGCCGCGGCCAGCTGCTGCAGCGTGGTCAGCGCGCCGAGGCGCAGCGCGCCATCGCCCTCGGCGGCGATGCCGGCGAGGTCCTTCTTCAGCGGCAGCAGGTTGACGACGGTCTCGGGCGCGAGCACCCGCTCCTTGAGCCGGTCGACGAGGTCGATGCCGGCGCCCTTGAGGACGGTGTCGGGCTTCGCCGCGGCGGCGGTCGCCTCGGCCAGGTCCTTGGGCAGCACGTAGGTGAACGGTCGCATGGTGGCTCCTTCGCTAGCGCGCCCGGCGGCTCAGCGCCGCGAGGACCTTGTCGGGGGTGATGGGCAGGTGGCGCACCGGGGCGCCGATGGCGTTGAACACCGCGTTGGCGATCGCCGCGGGCGCGGCCACCGACGGCGGCTCGCCGATGCCGGCGGCGCTGGTGTTGCTGTGGCCGTTGGCGACCGACTGCAGCAGGCACTCCATCTCCGGCATGTCGGCCGGGCCGGGGATCTTGTAGCGCAGGAAGTCGCCGTTGAGCATGCGGCCGCTCGCGCGGTCGAGGATGCGCTGCTCGTGCAGCGCGTAGCCGATGCCCTGGATCATCGCGCCGAGCACCTGGCTCTCGGCCGCCTTGCGGGCGATGACGATGCCGCAGTCCTGCAGCGCCAGCATGCGCGTGACGCGCACCGCGCCGGTCCAGCTGTCGACCAGCACCTCGGCGAACTGCGCGCCGCAGACGCCGCGTTCGAACGGCTCGCTCTCGTAGTTGGGGAATCGCACGCCGCGCGCCTCGATCGGGTTGGGGGCGATGCGGCGGCAGACGTCGGCGAACGCCACCGACTTGCCGTTGGCCGCGAGCCGGCCGCCCGCGAACGCGATCTGCGCCGGCTCGGCGCCGAGGTCGTCGGCGGCCAGCGCCGCGAGCTGCTGGCGCGCCAGGAACGCGGCGTGGCGCACCGCCGGCGCGAGGCTCGGCGTCGTCGTGCTGCCGCCGGACGCCGGGCCCGACGGGTCGTCGGTGTGGCCGGTGACGGCGCGCACGCGCGCGGGCTCGACGCCGAGCTCCTCGGCGGCGATCGCCACCATCACGGTCTTGAGCCCGCTGCCGATGTCCTGCGCGCCGCTGCGCACCTCGACCGTGCCGTCGGGGTGGATGCGGCACAGGATCGCGTGCTGCGTGCCCTGGCCGCGGCGGTTCAGGCCGTGGTTGCCGAGCTGGCCCCAGCGCGCGCTCGCCATGCCGGCGCCGCGCAGGTAGCGCGGATCAGAGCCCGGCATCGGCGAGCCCGGCTTCGGGTTGCGCGCCGCCTGCCAGCCGAACCGTTCGGCGCCGAGCCGGTACTGCTCGATGCGGATCACCTGCGGGTCGTTGCGGCGGCGCAGCTCGAGCGGGTCGATGCCGGCCTTCTGCGCCAGCTCGTCGAGGAACAGCTCGCAGCCGAAGAACCCCTGCGGGTGCCCCGGCGCGCGCATCGCCCGCGCCGGGTCGGTGTCGGTGGCGACGTCCTTGTGGTCCGGCCGGCCGGGCCGCGTGGCACTCTGGTGGAAGAAGTGGTCGGGGATGCGCACCGCGCCGCCCTCGCCGTTGTGGCCGACGCCGCCGTAGCTGCGCCAGTCGAACACGGCGATCCTGCCGCCGTCGTCGAGGCCGGCGCGGAACTGCATCAGCGACGCCGGGCGGTTGCCGGCGCAGGTGTGTTCCTCGAAGCGGTCCAGCATCAGCTTGACCGGCGCCTTGGCGGCCCGGGCCAGCAGCGCCACGGCGCGGCCTTCGGCGCCGGCCGTGAACTTGCTGCCGAAGCCGCCGCCGACGTACTCGCTGTGCACCGTCACCGACTTGCACGGGTGGCCGGCGGCCTCCATCGCGCGGCCGATCTCGTTGCGCACGCCGAACGTCGCCTGCGTGCTGGCCCACAGCTCGAGGTGCCAGCCCTCGGCGTCGCTGCCGTTCCAGCGCGCGACCATGCCGTGGGTCTCCAGCGAGCTGTGCGTCTGCACCTCGGTGCGGTAGGTCGCCTGGTGCCGCACCGCCGCCTTGCCGAGCGGCTCTTCGAGGTCCTCGTGGCCGGTCCACGGCTGCTGCAGCTCGCCGCCGTCGTCGAGGATCGGGCCGTCGGCCGCGGCCAGGAAGTCGACGGTGTGGTCCTCCTGCTCGTAGGTGGCGCGGATCCGTTCGAGCGCGTCGCGGCACTGGTCCAGCGTCCGCGCCGCCACCGCGACCAGCTCGTCGCCGACGAAGCGCACGCGGTGGCCGACCTCCTTGAGCGGGATCAGCGCGGCTATGCCGGGCATCGCCCGGGCCTCGTCGAGCTCGAGGCCGGTCAGCACGCCGCGCGCCACGGTCGAGCGCAGGATCATGCCCTGCAGCATCCCGGGGAAGGTGACGTCGTACGAGTACTTCGCGCGGCCCGAGGCCTTCGGCAGGCCGTCGGCGCGGGCGAGGTCTGTGCCGACCACCGCGAACTGCGTGGTCGCGTCCCAGGGCGGCGCGTCGCCGTCGGGGACCGCGACCTTGCGCGTGACGACGTGGTCGCCGAAGCCGAGCTTCAGCTCGACTTCGCCGCGCGGGGTCCCGGTGCCGCGCGGAGCGTGGGGCGCGGTCATCGGCCACCTCCGGTGTCGGTGCCGGCGGTGCGCTCGACGGCCTCGAAGATCCGGCCGTACGTGCCGCAGCGGCACAGGTTGCCGGAGAGATCGTGGCGGATCTCGGCGCGCGTCGGCTTGCCGCGACGCTCGAGGCAGCCCAGCGAGCTCATCACCATGCCGGGCGTGCAGAAGCCGCACTGCAGCGCGTCGCAGGCGACGAAGTTCTGCACCAGCGGGTGCGGCGTGTCGCCTTCGGTCAGGCTCTCGACGGTGCGGACCTCGCTGCCCACGGCGTCGAGCGCCAGCATCAGGCACGAGTTCACGGGCTCGCCGTCGACCAGCACGGTGCAGCCGCCGCAGGCGCCGCGGTCGCAGATCTTCTTGGCGCCCGTGAGGTCGAGCCGGTCGCGCAGCGCGTCGAGCAGGGTGGTCCGGGTCTCGACCATGACCTCGCGGGTGCCGCCGTTGATGCGCAGCTCGATCCGGTGCTCGCCCGGGCCGAACGCGCGCGGCTCGGGCGGCGCGCCCGCGGGTGCGGCGGTCGTCGCGGCGGCGGTCGCCGCGGTGGCGCCGGCGCCGGTGACGGCGGCGACCGAGGCGCCCTTGAGGAAAGCGCGGCGCGTGAACGCCGAGCGGTCGTGCGGGGACGAAGTCATCGAGCCTCCGGGGATCGGGCGGGACGGCGGCGCCACAGAGGCGCCGCGCGACTGCCGGGTGCAGCCGGCGCCGATCCTACGCGGCGAGGGGGGCGCGCGTCAGCCTCCTTCGGTCGGCGGCGCGCTCTCGGTGGTGTGGTCGTGCAGGATGACGATGCGCCCGCCCTGGCGCGCCAGCACCAGCGAGAACACGCCGGACGCCGGCGCCGCGCGTTCGAGGTGGTAGCGGCCGAGCAGCAGCGCGTGGTCGCGGCCGAGCGGCGCGAAGTCGACGACCTCGAACGACAGCACGCCGCGGCGCTCCGCCGTGGGGTAGCCGCGCTCGTAGGCCGCCAGCAGCTCGTCGCGCCCGCGTCGCAGGCCGCCGGCGCCGAAGAACGTCAGCTCCGCGCCGTCCCAGTAGGTGTCGACGAAGGCGCGCAGGTCGCCGGCGTTCCAGCGCGCGACCTGCGCGTCGAGGACCCGTCGGGCCGCGGCGACGTCGATCGGCGCGCGCCCCGGTCCGCCGGCGCAGCCCGACAGGAGCGGCAGCAGCAGCAGGAACCCGGCTGCCGCGATCGGCAGGCCGCGGGTCCGGCGGCGGGGGCGGCGGCGGGGGAGCAACGACGCGGCGGCCGGGTGCATCGCCCGCCGATCATGCCCGGCCCCGGCGGCCGCCCGGCCGGGTTTTCTTGCCGTCCTCCCCGCACATCGGGAAGTCGCCCGCTAGGTTGTCCGTCTCGCGCGGTCGGGGAACGGCCAGCCGCCTCGTGCGTTGCCCCCGCGCTTCTCGAGTCCCCCCCTCACACGACGCCATGTCCGACCGTCGCCCGCGCCAGCCCATGGCGCTGCTCGCCTCGCTCGCCTTCGCCCTGCTGTTCGTCCTGTCGCCGCTGTCGGCCCAGGGGCGGACGCGGTTCGAGGACCCCAGCGAGGGCTACCGCCTGTACGTCAGCAAGGCCATCAAGCCGGTGCCGACCGAACCCAACGAGCGCCAGGTGCTGGCGAAGTGGGGCGGCAAGCTGGAGTTCAAGGAGAAGGAGTGGCGCGGCGAGGCGGACTGCACCGTGATGCTGGTCCGGATCCGCAAGAGCAAGGGGCCGGCCACCGGCGCCGACGCGGACGACGACGACGACGAGGAAGGCGGGGAAGGCGAGGACGGCGACAAGGCCAAGGAGCCGCAGTCGATCCGCTCGCAGTCGATCGAGAAGCTGAACTCGGGCACCACGCCCGCGCAGTTCCTGAAGCGGCGCGGCTTCAAGCACGACCTGGGTCCGGTCGAGGACGAGCGCGAGGTCGAGAGCAAGGACGACGTCCGCTACGTCGTGCAGCAGATCAAGGGCACGGCGTTCGACGACCGCGTCTACCAGTACAAGGAGGTGCCGATCATCCGCACCTACCTGATGGAGGACGACCAGGAGTACTTCGGGCTGGTGACGACCGGTCCGTTCCTGGACCCGTTCCGCGAGATCGTGCTCGACATGGCCAGGAGCCTCGAGCGGATCCAGCTCGGCGCCGTCGACGCGACCGAGTCCGACGCGTCGCTCGGCAACCTGGGCTTCCGCGAGCAGGTCCGACGCAAGCTGGTCGACGGCTGGGAGGCCTTCGACACCGACCACTACATCTTCGTCACCAACACCCGCAACAAGAAGCTGATCGACGACATCCTGGTCGACCTCGAGCTGATGCGGACGGAGTACATCAAGCGGTTCCCGCCGGTCGAGGGCGTCGACCTGGAGCAGGTGATCTCGGCGGTGCGGTTCTGCGAGACCTACGAGGACTACCAGGCCTACGGCGGCCCGCCGGGCACCGGCGGCTACTGGAACTTCGTCGACGAGGAGCTGGTGCTGGTCGACGTGCTGACGCTCGACAAGAAGATCCTCAAGGAGAACCCGAACCTCAAGAACATCAAGGTGCTGGACGTCCTCTACCACGAGGCGATGCACCAGTACTTCTACTACGCCAACGGCAACCTCGCGCCGGCGTCGTGGTTCAACGAGGGCTTCGGCGAGGTGTTCGCCGGCTCGGTGCCCGACCGCCGCAAGAGCGAGATCAAGCGCGTCGAACGCAACCGGTTCCGGATGGCCTGGATCAAGCAGTGCCAGAAGAAGGACGCGTGGCCGGACCTGCGCGCGTTCCTGAAGATGACGCAGAGCGAGTTCTACGGCTCCAGCATCCTGCAGAACTACGCGTTCGGCTGGGCGTTCTGCTACTTCCTCGAGGAGCAGCGCCAGGATCCGAAGGGCAATCCCGCGTGGGGCGCGATCCCGGACAACTACCTGCGCAACCTGCGCGAGGCGACGGTGCAGAAGCGCAAGGAGCTGAACATCGACGAGAAGGACAAGGAGTGGCTCGTCCCGTGGACGAACGAGCTGCAGGAGGTCGCCTTCCACAAGACCTTCGACGACGTCGACCTGATCGAGCTCGAGAAGGCCTGGATCGCGGCGATGAAGAGCTGGAAGCGCTGAACGCGCGCGGCGCGGCGCCGGCCGGCCGCCGCCGCGCCGCGGTCAGCGCAGCTCCGCCGCGCAGACCGCCTTGACCGCCGCCGCCAGCGCCAGCTTCTCGTCCTTGCTGGCCTGCGCCGCCGCCACCGCGTCGGCGCTCTCGCGGATGCGCTCGTCCAACTCGTCCAGCAGCACGCTGCGGTCGTCCGCGGTGAGCCAGTCGGCGGCGCAGTCGAGGTCGTGGCCGCACTCCGCCCAGATCAGGTGCATGCGGTCGACCAGCGGCAGATAGACCGTGTCGAGTTCGGGCGACGCGGTGACGAACGTCGCGGCCGCGGCCTGGAGCAGGGTGCGGTACTCGCGGTGCTTCTTGAACGCGGCGCGGATGCGGTCGTACAGCCGCGCGCGTCGCGCGCCGTCGGGGATCGGGCTCAGGAACGAGCGCGTGTCGAGGACCTGCCGGGCGAACGCGATCGCGTCGACGTCGGGCACCTCGACGACGTCGCCGCTGTACCACGCCTCGTACAGGGTGACCCCGTCGAACACGGCGCCGTCGCGGTCGGCGTAGAGCTGCTCGCACCAGCGCGCGAACTCGCGCTGGTCGCCGTCGCGGTCGAGCCGCAGCAGCACCGCCACGATCGCCGCGTCGGCGTCCGGCGGATATCCCGCGCACAGGTCGGCGAACCGCTCCGGCGGCGACGGCACGTCCGGGCTGCGCGCCGGCGCCCCGAGGTGCCAGTCGTAGACCACCGTCGGGTGCAGGTCGTGGAGCACGCGCACCGGCGGGAACATCCTGCGCACGGCGGCGTGCTGCGGGGTGCCGCGCGCCACCACGGTGCGCCGCGGCGCCACCGGCGCGAACTGCATCGGGTCGTGGTACGTGCGCGGCCGCAGCGGCGGCGCGTCGCGCGTCTCCTGCGCCAGCGCGGCGATCCGCTGCAGCGCCGGCACGTCGCTGCCGCGCAGGCGGGCCTCGATGCGTCCCAGCACCTGCAGCTGCTGCGGCGTGTCGAGCGCCAGGAAGCGCTCCTGCAGCGCCGCGTTCGCGGCGTCGTCGTCGGGCTGCTGCGCGGACGGGTGCCGCGCGATCGTCAGCGTCGCGCAGACAGCGGCGAGGATCGGGAGGATGCGAGGACTGGACATCGCGGAGGCGCGGCGATGGTGCCCGATCTGCGGCGTGGCTGCCACTTCCGACTGCGGCGGTCTGCCGACGATCCGTCGGCGGTTCGACGACGGCACGCAGCGCGGCGCCGAGTGTTGCGGTCTTCCTCTGTTTTTTTGCGCCCAGTGCGCAACCGGGCGTCGCTGCGAGATTAGTTCCCGGCGTTCCGCGGCGAGGAGTGATCCTCGCTAACGACGAGGCTCTCCACCGAGGAAGTGAAGACACGGTGTCCGATCTTCCGGGGGCGAGGTGGAGAGTCTTCCTTTTTGTACCGACCCGACGCAGTGTCCGCGCGACGCGTCGAGGTTCGCGGAATCTGCCCAAAACTGCGCCGGTGCTCGCCCGCGGCAGCGGCTCAGCGCGCGACGCGCACCTGGACGACGCGCACCGCCGGGAACGCCCGCACCGAACCGGTGCTGTCGCACAGCACGACCACCCAGTCGCCCAGCGGTTCGAGCAGCTCGCCGCGCACGGTGCCGATCTCCAGGACCGAGACCTCGACGCGCGCGCCGGTGGCGATCGTCGTCGCGGCGCGCGGCGCGGTGGCCTCGGCGCGCACGGTGGTCGCGGCCGCCGGCTCGCCGGCGCGCAGCGCGACCGGCAGCCGGTGCTCGGCGGCGCCGCGCGAGAACGCGGCGTCCGGGTCGTCGTCCGCGGATGCCCGGAGCGTGACGGTGACCGGGAAGTGGTCGCTGTAGGTCTTGCGCCACGCCCGCGGGTCGGCGGCGGCGGCCTCGCCGTGGGCGTCGAACGTGGCGGGGTCGACCTCGGTGAAGGCCGGGGCGACCGCCACCTGATCGATCGGCTCGGCGAAGTGCATGATCGTCGGCTCGGCCACGCGTTGCGGCAGGTAGCGCAGCACGCCGGCCTGCTCGAGCACCTGCTGCGGGTCGGTGCCGTAGGTGCTGTTGAAGTCGCCGAGCACGACGAGGTCCTGGTCCTCGCCGGGCGTGGCCTGCAGCAGCACGATCCAGTCGCGGAGCACCGTGGCCTCGAGCTTGCGCTTCTGCAGGTCGGCCGGCTTCATCGAGGCCTTCAGGTGCACCGTCACGGCGCGGAAGTCGATGCCGGTGACGCGGTCGCGGAAGCAGGCGGTGACCGGCACGCGGTGGAAGATCGGCAGGTCGTCGCGCTCGCGCGGGAAGTCGAGCAGCTCTTCGGCCCACAGCAGCTCCAGCCGGGCGCCGTCGTAGACGAAGCCGAGGCTCTGGAACGTGGCGCCGTCGTTCCAGCCGCCGGTGGTGCCGAGCACGTCGCGCCAGGTCGGGCCGATCGCGGCGGCGAGGTCGCGGGCCGCCTGCTCGCCGCAGATCTCCTGGATCGCGAGCATCGACACGCCGAGCTCGCGCACCAGCGCGCCGATGCGGCGCAGGTCGTCGTCGGTCCGCGGCGGCAGCTGCTCGCGGCCGCCGTTGTCGAGGTAGACCGTGCGATGCTGGCCGGGATCGCCGAGGAACTCGAGGTTCCACGAGCCGATCCGCAGGGTGTCGTCCTGGGCGGCGGCGTGCGGGGCCGACAGCAGCGCCAGCGCGATCGACAGCAGCGGCGACGACAGTCGCTGGGACAGACGGGTGGGGCTCATGTGCATTCCTCGGCGGGGGCGGTCTCGGCGCGCGCGCGGATCGCGCGCATCAGGTCCTGCAGGAAGTGGATGTTGTGGATGCTCAGCAGGATGCCGGCGAGCATCTCGTCGGCGACCGCCAGGTGGCGCAGGTAGGCGCGGCAGTACTTGCGGCAGCAGTAGCACGCGCAGCCGTCGACGAGCGGGTTCGGATCGTCGGCGTACTGCGCGTTGCGCAGCTTGAGCACGGCGCCGTCCGGCGCGAACGCCTGGTGGTTGCGGCCGTGCCGCGTGGGCACCACGCAGTCGAACATGTCGACGCCGGCGGCCGTCGCGGCCAACAGGTCCTCGGGCATGCCGACGCCCATCATGTAGCGGATCCGTTCCTGCGGCAGGTGGTCGACGGCGGCGTCGAGCGCCACCGCCATCTGCTGCTTGGTCTCGCCGACGCTGAGGCCGCCGATCGCGTAGCCGTCGAAGTCCATCGCCGCCAGCGCCTGGGCGCTGGCCGCGCGCAGCGCCGGGTCGACGCCGCCCTGGCAGATGCCGAACACCGCCTGGCCGCGGGCGCTGCCGCCCCAGCTGGCGTGCAGGTCGCGGGCCCGCGCCGCCCACTGCAGCGTGCGCTCGTGCGCCGCGCGCTGCAGCGCCGGCGCCGCGTCGCCGGCAGGGCAGTGGTCGAGGACCATCGCGATGTCGGGGCCGAGCTTCCGCTGGAAGCCCAGCACGCTCTCCGGCGTGCAGCGGTGCTCGCTGCCGTCGATCACCGAGCGGAACGTGACGCCGTCGTCGTCGATGGCGACGTGGCGGCCGAGCGAGAACACCTGGTAGCCGCCGCTGTCGGTCAGGATCGGGCCGTCCCAGCCCATGAAGCGGTGCAGGCCGCCGAGCCGCTCGATGCGCTCGGCGCCCGGCCGCACGTGCAGGTGGTAGCTGTTGGCGAGGATCAACTCGGCGCCGGTGGCCCGCACCTGCTCGGGGGTCAGGCCCTTCAGCGTGGCGTAGGTGCCGACGGGCGCGAAGCACGGCGTCTCGAAGGTGCCGTGTGCGGTGTGGAACCGGCCGCGGCGCAGCCGGCCGTTCAGCGCCAGCAACTCGAATCCGATCGCCATCGCCGGTGCCCCTACTCGGCGAACGGCAGCTCGCCGGCGCGCGGCGAGCGCTCCGGCGCCGGCAGTCCGAGGTGCTCGAGGCCGCGCGCGGTCACCGTGCGGCCGCGCGGCGTGCGCGCGATCAGTCCGCACCGCAGCAGGTGCGGCTCGAGCACGTCCTCGATGGTGTCCTCGGCCTCGTCGACCATCGCCGCCAGCGTCTTCAGGCCGATCGGCTCGCCGCGCGTCGCCAGCGCCTGCAGCACGCGGCGGTCGACCTCCTCGAGGCCGAGCGCGTCGATGCGCAGCCGCTGCAGCGTGTCCTGCGCGGTGCGCAGGTCGACCGTGCAGCCGCCGCCCGCGCCGGCCTGCGTGACCTGCGCCAGATCGCGCACGCGGCGCAGGATCCGCAGCGCCATGCGCGGCGTGCCGCGGCTGCGCTCGCTGAGCCACGCCGCCGCGTCGTCGCGCAGCTCGACGCCCAGGCGCCGCGCGGCCCGCTGCAGGATCTCCTCCAGGTGCGCCGGCGGGTACGCCTCGAGGCGCTCGACGATGCCGAAGCGCGAGCGGAACGGCGCGCTGAGCAGCCCTTCGCGCGTGGTCGCGCCGACCAGGGTGAACGGCTGCACGCCGAGTCGGACGCTGCGGCCGCCGGGGCCGCTGTCGAGCACGACGTCGATCGCGTGGTCCTCCATCGCCGAGTACAGGTACTCCTCGAGGACCCGCGGCAGCCGGTGGATCTCGTCGACGAACAGCACCTGGTTGCGGCGCAGCCGCGTCAGCATGCCGGCGAGGTCGCGCGGCGCGGCCAGCGCCGGCCCCGACGTGATGACGAGGTCGGTGCCCATGCCGTGCGCGATCAGGTGCGCCAGGGTGGTCTTGCCCAGGCCGGGCGGGCCGCACAGCAGCACGTGGTCCAGCGGCTCCTCGCGGCCGCGCGCGGCGGCGATGGCGACGCCGAGGTTGTCGCGGATCTGCTGCTGCCCGACGAACTCCTGGAACGTCGTGGGCCGCAGGCTGCGATCGAACTCGAGCTCCTGGGACTGCTGGTGGTCGTGGAAGATCATCGGCCGCGGCCGCGCGGGTGGCGCGGAGCGCAGATGGTAGTTGCCTTCGGCGCCGGGTCCATCATGCTGGCGTCGTGACCGACTCCTCCGAGATGCCGGTGTACGACCGGGTCGGCGGCCCGGCGATCGCCGCCATGGTCGCCGAGTTCTACCGCCTCGTCCCGCAGGACCCGGTGCTCGGGCCGCTCTATCCGGAGCACGACCTCGCGGCGGCCGAGGCGCGCCTGCGCGACTTCCTGATCTACCGCCTCGGCGGGCCGCCGACGTACCTGCAGACGCGCGGGCATCCGCGCCTCCGCATGCGGCACGCCCCGTTCGCGATCGGCCGGGCCGAGCGCGATCGGTGGGTGGAGTTGATGCGGGCCGGGATGACGGCCGCCGGGCTGCCCGCCGACGTGCGCGAGTGGCTCGACGGGTTCCTGGGGGACATCGCGACGTTCCTGGTCAATCGCGCCGGCTGAGGGGATCGGTTGGCGAGGATCGGGCCGCAGGATCGGGGAGCGGCGCGCGGCGGGCGGGTGAGGCGCCGCGGGCGTGCGAAACCGCGCGCGATTCCGCACGTGTGCGGCTTCGCACGGGCGGTTGCGCCCCTTCGCGCGCCGCGTCGTTGTATCTCGATATTCTGTGCATGCTTGCGTTCATTCCGTCGGCCGCTTTTTCCCATGGCCGTCACGCGCGACGGGGATCTGGGCTAGTCCGGTGCGCGAGGGCATCGCGTTTGCCCTTGCACCCTCCCTGGTCCGTCTCCGAGCTCGTCGGGGACCGCGCAAACCCTGCACGGCTGCCTTGAACCGAACTGCCGGCGCAGTAGCTTTCTGCGGCCCCTCGTACGATTCGGAACGGCCCGTCGTACTGCTCTCATGCCCACCGGTCGGGCGCATTCGATCATGATGAACACCAAGAAGCCTCGGTCTCCCGGGTTCGCGTGTGCAGGCTCGCTGGCCGCGCTCGCCGTGCTGGCCAGTTGCTCCGGCGGCAGCGCCGGGGACCGCGACAACCGCGGCGATTTCGTCGTCAACAGCATCAGCACGGGTCGCGGCACGGTGTACCCGTACCGGATCCGCGTCGCCGACGCGTTCGGCAACCCGACCGCGACGGTGATCAACATCGAGAACGAGGATCAGCTGATCGACAACGTGTCGGGCAACAACGGCGTGCTGCCGGTGGCGACCCTCGACACGACGGCGATCCTGCCCGACGGCAACCCGGGCAACCACTTCCTGCACTTCACCTTCAGCCACAAGCTCGACGAGGACTCGATCCTCAGCGACCTGCTGGCCAACCAGAGCAACTCGGGCCTGACCGGCGCGCTGAACGTGATCGCCTACGACCCGGCGACCGAGACGGCGCAGATGCTCGCGGGCCGCGGCTTCGTCAACGGCATCACCTACTACAACGAGGGCGGCAACCTGGTGAAGACCACGGCCGTCGAGGCGCAGGGCGACGACATCAACGTGCTCGACGTGCGCGCCGCAGGTTTCCCGTCGTTCCCGGGCGCCGCCGAGCTGGTGTCGAACAAGTCGTTCGTCTTCATCGCCGACACCGACAACGACCTGACGTCGTTCGAGACCTTCCCCAGCAACCGGCTGATCCGCCTGGTGGTGACCGCGGCCGTCCGCGACACCGAGGGCGACCTGCTCGAGCAGGAGATCTGCACCGCGACCACCGTCGGCGCCGACCCCGATCCGCCGCAGGTGCTGGGCTTCACGACCACGCCGGAGATCGTGCCGGGCAACAACCAGACCGGCATCGATCCGACCACCACCATCCAGGTGCGGTTCAACAAGCCGGTCCAGCCCGGGCTGGTCGGCCAGTTCTTCGACCCGCAGAACCTGACGCCGCCGACCGGCGGCCTGGTGGTCTCGGTGACCGCCGCCGCGGCGACCTTCGCCGTCATCTACCACGCCGACCCGTTCAACCACGGCGACCTCTGCAACTACGTGGTGCGCCCGGCCTACAACCTGCCCGGCGAGTCGACCGTCGACGTCACCGTGCAGAACACGGTCATCACCGGCCTGACCGGCGACCTGATCGGTCAGTCGGTCACGACGCAGTTCAACACCTCGCAGGGCCCCGGGATCATCAACGCGCCGGTCGCGCCCGAAGCGGTCTACGTCGGCATCGGCGGCACCACCCCCGGTGTGTCGGTCATCGACCTCAACGGCATCGGGCAGGGCACCGGCGACATCGCCAACACCCGGTTCCAGCAGGGCCTGCAGCCCAACATCGGCACCACCGGCGTCGACCCGGCGCTGTCCGAGGGCCGCACCAACCTCGACGCCGGCAGCGGCGGCGCGCTGACCCTGGTGCGCGACACCAACCTCAACACCCGCCTGCTCAGCAGCCCGCTGGTCGGCGCGGTGGTGGACATCCACATCGGCGCGCCGCTCGACCTGGTGTTCAACAACGAGAACATCAACGTCAACGCCAGCCGCGCCAACCAGATCAATCCGGTCCAGAACCAGCAGCAGGTCGGCAACACGATCACCCAGCCGCCGCACCCGAACCCGCCGCGGCTGCGCTTCCCGCCGCCCAACCCCGGTCGCGCGATCTTCGGCGAGGAGCCGACGGTCACCACCAGCACGCCCGGTCCGGCCGGCAACATCGTCACCGGCGGCGTGCCCGTGAACTGCGCCAACGCGCCGATCAACCAGCTGGTGGCGGGCAACCCGTTCAGCAGCATCCGCGGTGAGTTCGGCCTCTACGGCACGCGCTTCATGGGCACCTTCTACGGCCCGCAGCGTCCGCCGCTGTCGCCGCCGCCGCCGCCGCCGTTCTGCCCGTTCACCTCGCGTCAGCAGGTGGGCCACTTCCTCTACGTGCTCGATCGCGACAACCGGCAGGTGCTGGTGGTCAACTCCAACCGCTTCACGGTGCTCGACACCATCGCGCTGACCGACCCGGTCAGCATGGCGATGTCGCCGCACATGAACCGTCTGGCGGTGACCAACTTCTCCAGCTCGACGGTCAGCTTCATCGACATCGACCCGACCAGCCGGTCGTTCAACCAGGTCGTGACCGAGACCCGCGTCGAGCGCGGGCCGACGGGCATCTGCTGGCAGCCGGACGGCGAGGACCTCCTCGTCGTCAGCCCGGAGGCCAACTTCATGACCATCATCAGCGCGCAGGACTTCAGCGTCCGCCGCACGGTATCGGGCTTCCTGAACGCGCCGATCGATGTCATCGCCACCGAGCGCTACAACACGACCGGCTTCCTGCAGGGCGTGTACTTCGCCTACATCCTGAACGGCAACGGCACCGTCGCCGTCTACGAGTCGGGCCCGGACGGCGTCAACGGCATCGGCTTCAACGACATCATCAGCATCGTGCCGAACGCCACCTTCGCCCGCGCGAGGTCGATCATGTACGACTTCGGCTCGGCCAACGGCGGCGTGCTGATCGGTCACGTGGACGACAGCGGCCTCGGCCAGATCTCGCGTCTGTCGATGACGGCGTCGCCGGTGGGTCAGCAGCCGCTGGACCAGAACCAGGGCGGCTTCATCCAGCCGCCGACCTTCCGCCAGAAGGAGTGGCAGGTGGTGCAGCGCTACGGCGGTCTGTCGGCGACCACGCCGGTGCGCAGCCTGCTGTCCGGCAACTCGGTGGCCGACATGGCGACCGACGACATGCTGAACTGGGGCGGCGCTCCGGGTCAGGCCACGCAGTTCAACGTGCCCTACACCACCACGCCCTACCTGCACTCCGGCAAGCACACGCTGAAGGTGGTGGGGCCCGTGACCACCCCGGCGCTGCAGCCGCGCCTCTTGTTCGCGGCGTTGACCGACGTGGGCAAGATCGACGTGCTCGAGCTCAACTCGGGGCTCCTGGTCACGACGATCGACGTGCCCGGCGTGCGCGTGGTCAGCAACTACTGGCGTCAGTAGGCCAGCGGACCGTCCGGGCCGCCGCAGCGCGCGGCGGCCTCCTCGCGGGCGCGATCGCCGAGCGGCGGTCGCGCCCGCGCGCGTTCGCGGCCGCGGCGACGGACGGAAACCGGCGGCCGGTGCGCGACAACGCGGCGCGCCGGCTCCAGAATGCGCGGATGCCCGCCGGTCCGGTCATCCAGCGCATGTTCGCCGAGGTGGCGGACGGCTACGACCGCGCCAACCGGGTGCTGTCGCTCGGTATCGACGTGCTGTGGCGGCGCCGCGCGATCGCCGCGGCCGGGCTCCGCGCCGGCGAACGGGTGCTCGACGTGTGCGCCGGCACCGGCGATCTGGCCATCGCCATGGCGCGCCGCGGCGCGCGCGTGGTCGGCGCCGACTTCTGCGCGCCGATGCTCGTGCACGCCCACCGGAAGGGCGGCGCCGCGGCCGGCCGCCCGGCGTTCCTGTGCGGCGACGCGATGCGGCTGCCGTTCGCGGACGGCGGCTTCGACCTCGCGACGGTGGCGTTCGGCATCCGCAACGTCGAGGACCCGGTGGCGGCGATGGCGGAGATGGCGCGCGTGGTCCGGCCCGGCGGCCGCGTCGTGGTGCTCGAGTTCTGCCGCCCGCGCGTGCCGGTGCTCGGCCGGGCGTACCTGTTCTACTTCCGGCGCGTGCTGCCGCGGCTCGGTCGCTGGATCAGCGGCGCCGACAACGGCGCCTACCAGTACCTGCCGGACTCGGTGATGGCGTTCCCGGAGCGCGCGGAGTTCCTCGAGCTGATGCAGCGCGCCGGGCTGCGCGCGCCGTCGACGACCCTGCTGAGCGGCGGCATCGCCGCGATCTACCGTGGCGAAGTCGCGCGCTGAGGCCGCTGCGCCGGAGCCGGGCCACGGCTACTTCGCCTGGTCGCGCGACCCCGCCGTCGGCCTGTTCGCGGTGCTGCCGCTGTGGCTGGTCTACGAGGGGCTGCGGCTGCAGCTGGCGCCGTCCGAGCGCAACCTGTCGGAGTGGCTGCTGCTCGACACGGTCGCGCGGCTCGGCCCGATCTTCGGCGCGGTGCTGCGCGCGGCGCTGGCGATCGCCGTGTTCGCGGCGATGCGCTCGGTGATCTCGCGGCAGATCCCGTGGGCGAAGGTCACGCTGGTGCTGATCCTCGAGGGCACCGTCTACGGCCTGTTGCTCGGCCCGCTCGCGGGCGCCCTGGCCGGACCGGCCGAGCGGCTCCTCGACGCCGCCGCATTCCCCGGCCGCGAGCGGCTGCTGCAGGACCTGGTCGGCTCGCTCGGCGCCGGCATCTTCGAGGAGATCGTGTTCCGGCTCGGGCTGATGTCGCTGCTGGTGTGGCTGTGGCTGCGCGCCGGTGCGGGCACGCACGCGTCGCGGTTGCTCGGCGGCGTCGTCGCCGTGGTCGTGAGCGCCGTGCTGTTCTCGCTGCACCACCACCTGCGCGAGCCGTTCGACCGGCCGGTGTTCCTGTTCCGGACCATGGCCGGCGTGCTGCTGGGCCTGCTGTTCTGGTTCCGCGGCTTCGGCGTCTGCGTCTACACGCACGCGATGTACGACGTCTACTTCTTCCTGACGCACGACGGGTCATGACGGCGACCGACGGCTTCGCGGTGGGGTTCAGCGGCGGCTCCGGCGCCGTCTACGGGCTGCGGCTGGTGACCGCGCTGCTGGAGACCGGCGCCGAGGTGCACCTGTCCGCCACCGGCGCGGCGCGCCGCGTGCTGCGGCACGAGGCGGGCCTGCAGCTCGGCGCCGCCGCCGCCGACCTCGCGGCGCTGTTCCCGGCGGCGCTGCGCGCGCGGCTCACCGTCCACGACCTCGCCGCCGTCGAGGCGACGCCGAGCTCGGGCAGCGCGCGCCTCAGCGCCACGATCCTGTGCCCGTGCAGCATGGGCACGCTGGCGCGCGTGGCGCACGGGTTCAGCAGCAACCTGGTCGAGCGCATGGCCGACGTCGCGCTGAAGGAAGGGCGACCGCTGCTGGTCGTACCGCGCGAGACGCCGCTGTCGGTGGTGCACCTCGAGAACATGCTCAAGCTGGCGCGCGCGGGCGCGATCGTGCTGCCGGCGATGCCCGGGTTCTACCACCGGCCGCAGCGCGTCGAGGACCTGGTCGACTTCGTCGTCGGCAAGGTGCTCGATCGGCTCGGCGTCGAACACGCGCTGTTCCGCCGCTGGCGCACGCCGGACGGCGGCGCAACCGGCGGCGGCGCGGCGGCCAACCCCGGCAACACCAGCCCCTGGAACGAGGGCGAGGAGCCGTGACCGCGACGCTCGGCGCCCGGGTCCGCGACTTCGCGTCGCTGGTCAAGCTGTCGCACTCGGTGTTCGCGCTGCCGTTCGCCATGCTGGCGCTGCTGGTGGCGACGCGCGGCCGGCCGCCGCTGCGGCTGCTGCTGCTGTGCATCGGCGCCGTGGTCGCCGCGCGCACGGCGGCGATGGCGTGGAACCGCTACGCCGACCGCGACATCGACGCCGCCAACCCGCGCACTCGCGGCCGCGAGCTGCCGCGCGGCGCCGTGTCGCCGCGGGCCGCGCTGGTGCTGTGCGCGGTCGCCGCCGCGGCGTTCGTCCTGTGCTGTGCGCTGCTCGGACCCACCTGTGCGTGGGGTTCGGTGCCGGTGCTGCTGTGGCTGCTCGGCTACAGCCAGCTCAAGCGCTTCAGCGCGCTGTGCCACCTCTGGCTCGGGGCCGCTCTCGGCCTGGCGCCGGTCGCGTGCCACGTCGCCGCGTTCGACGCCGGCCTCGCGCCGGCCGTGCCCTGGCAGGCGCCCGTGGTGCTCGGCCTCGGCGTGATGGCGTGGGTGGCCGGCTTCGACGTGCTGTACGCGTGCCAGGACGAGGGCTTCGACCGCGCGCACGGCCTGCGCTCGATCCCGGCGCGGTTCGGGGCGCGCGGGGCGCTGCGGATCAGCCGCCTGCTGCACGCGGCGGCGGTGCTGCTGTTCGCGGCGTTCCTGCCGCTGGCCGGGCTGTCGTGGGGCTACGCCACAGGCGTGCTGGCCGCTGCCGGCCTGCTCGGCTGGCAGCACCGGGCGCTCGAGCCGGGGCGGCTGCAGGCGCTGCAGCCGGGTTTCTTCCTGGTGAACGGCGTCCTCAGCGTGGCGATGCTGGCCTGCGGCGCGATCGACGTGTACTTCCTGCAGTCCTGATCCGCGCCGTCCGACGCCCCGCACCATGGCCGCCCCGCACCCCGACAAGGAACTCGACCGGCTGCAGAAGCTGTGCAGGCAGGGCCTGCCGAAGGTCCTGGTCCTGAGCGGCACGGGCGCCTGGTTCCGGACCCGCGCGGTCGAGCTCGCGCTGGCGGCGGTGCCGGCCGACGCCGAGCTCGTCACCGTCGACGGCCAGCTGACCGAGATCCGCGGCCTGCGCGCGGCCGACGACGACGACGGCGACGACGGCGAAGGCGAGGACGAGGGCGGCGGCGCCGCGGCGCCCGCGCAGCATTGCCCCGATCTGCAGCCGCTCGCCGGCGGCGGCCTGTTCGCGCGCACCGCGTTCGTCGTCGTGCGCCGCGCCGAGCGCTGGCTGCGGCGCTACAGCGGCGCGCTCGCCGCGTTCCTGCCGCGCATCGCCCCGGGCTCCGGGCTGGTGCTCGAGGCGCAGAAGCTCGACAAGCGGACGAAGTTCGCCAAGGAGCTGCAGCAGCACGGCGCCGTGTTCGAGTTACGCGAGCTGTACGAGACGCCGTTCGGCCGGCCCGATCGGCCGCTCGAGGGCGAGCTCGTGCAGTGGGTGGCGACGCAGGGCCGGCGGCTCGGGGTCGCGCTGAGCCCGGAGGCGGCGCTGCTGCTGACCGCCGAGCTCGGCAAGGATCCCGGCGAGCTGCTCGCCGAGCTGCAGCAGCTCAAGGACCGCCTCGGCGCCGACCCGAAGCGCCCGCCGCTGCAGCCCGAGCAGCTGCGCTCCGACCTCGGCAGCGGCTTCGAGTCGACGCCCTTCGAGCTGGCCGAAGCCGTGCTCGGCATGGACCGTCGCCGCGCGCTGCGGTCGCTGCGGGCGATGTTCGCGCGCGGCGTGCGCCAGCGCGACGGCAAGCGCATGGACCAGGGCGGGCTGTTCCCGTTCGCCACCAGCTGGATGTTCCAGTCGATGGGGTCGGTGCTCGAGGGCCGCCAGCTGCTCGACGACGGCGTGCCGCTGCGCGATGTCGCCGGCCGCGTCGGCGTGCGCGGCTTCACCGAGCGCTACGAGGAGCAGGTGCGCAGGAACGAGCGCGGCCGGCTCGAACACGGCCTGCGCGCGCTGCTGGCGTGCCAGCGCGAGCGCCGGCTCAGCGGCGAGGACGACGACGTGCTGCTGGAGCGCTTCCTGGCGCGGTGGTTCGACGGGCTGGTGGTGCCGTCGCCGGAGGAGTTCGAATGGTGATCGCGGTGCTGCGGCCCGAGGTGCAGAACCAGATCGCCGCCGGCGAGGTGGTCGAGCGCCCGTTCTCGGTGGTCAAGGAGCTGGTCGAGAACGCGCTCGACGCCGGCGCCACGCGTCTGCGCATCGAGCTGGCGCAGGGCGGCCGCGAGCTGGTCCGGGTCACCGACGACGGCGAGGGCTTCCTGCCCGAGGACCTGCCGCTGGCGTTCGCCAGCCACGCGACCAGCAAGCTCAGCGAGCTGCGCGACCTCGACCACATCGCCAGCCTCGGCTTCCGCGGCGAGGCGCTGGCGTCGATCGGTTCGGTCGCGCGCTGCGTGATCAAGAGCCGGCGCCACGACCGCGACGAGGGCTGGGAGGTGCGCTGCGACGCCGGCCAGCAGACCGCGCCGCAGCCGTGCGGCAGCCCGCCGGGCACGCAGATCGAGGTGCGCGACCTGTTCTGGCCGGTGCCCGCGCGCCGCAAGTTCCTGAAGACGCCGGGCGCCGAGAAGGCGCGGATCCAGGAACTGGTGCAGGAGCTGGCGCTGGCGCGGCTCGACGTCGACTGGACCCTGCTGCACGACGGCAAGGAGGTGCTGCGGCTGCCGGCCGGGCAGACGCTCGACGAGCGCTTCGCCGCCTGCTTCGGCCGCGAGCTGGCGCGCGGCCTGCTGCCGGTCGAGCGCGCGTTCGGCGCGATGCGCATCGAGGGCCTGGTCGGCGAACCCGACCTCGCGCGCCGCGACGGCAAGCTCGAGCTGCTGTTCGTCAACGGCCGCCGCGCGACCGAGCGCAGCGCGACGTTCGCCGTGCGCCAGGCGTACCGCGAGTTCCTGATGGGCGGGCGGTTCCCGATCTACGCGCTGATGGTGGCGATGCCGCCCGATCAGGTCGACGTCAACGTGCACCCGCGCAAGGCCGAGGTGCGCTTCCTCGAGGGGCGCCGCGTCGCCGGCAGCCTGTACGAGACGGTGCGCGCGGCGCTGCGCGAGCGCGGGCTCGGCGGCGAGGCGATCGCCGGCGCGGAGGGCGTAGCCGGCGGCGCGCCATCTGGCGGTCCGGGCGGCGTCGTGGTCGACCCCGACAAGCCGCGCGCCCGGTCCGGGTTCTCGGCGCCGCAGCGCGAGCTGTTCGCGCCGCGGCTGGCGCCGACCGGATCGGCCGACCTGCCGCCGCCGCCGGTGATCGTGCGCGAGCGCCACGCAGCGCCCGCCGACGCGCCGCCGGCGGCGCACCGGCCCAACCCGTTCCGGCACGACGGACCGCTGCGGTTCCTGCAGGCGCACGACCTCTACGTGGTGCTGGCGGCGCCCGACGGCCTGATGGTCGTCGACCAGCACGCGCTGCACGAACGCGTGGTCTACGAGCGGCTGCGCGCGCAGCACCGCGCCCGCGGCGTGCAGGTGCAGCGTCTGCTGGCCCCGGCGGTGGTCGAGCTGGCGCCGTCGGAGAAGGCGTGGGTGCTGGACGCCGCCGAGGTGCTGCAGCGCGGCGGCCTCGAGGTCGCCGACTTCGGTCCCGGCAACGTCGCGGTGCACGCGGTGCCGGCGGTGTTCCACCGCGCCGACCCGGGCCGCCTGCTGCGCGCGGTGCTGCCGGTCGACGGCTGTGAGGACGCGGCCGAACGGCTCGAGGACCAGCTGGTCGAGCGCTTCCACAGCATGGCCTGCCGCTCCGCCGTGATGAGCGGCGATCGCCTGACCCAGGACGAGATCGAGGCCCTGCTGCAGGAAGCCGCGACCCTCGAGCACCCGCACAACTGCCCGCACGGCCGCCCCACGGTCCTCACCTTCACCGGCGCCGAACTCGAACGCTACTTCCGCCGCCGCTGCTGACCCGGCCCACTCCGCCCTCGCCTTTGCCTCTGGCTTTGCCTTTGCCTTTGCCTTTGGCTGGGCGTGACGGCCACCTGCGTCGAGTGCTTTCTGCTCTGTGCCTCTGTGCTCTCTGTGGTTTCTTGTTCTGGGGCAACCCCAGAGAAGAAACCACAGAGGACACAGAGGCACAGAGCAGAAAGCAACCGACCACACAAGCAACCGACCACTCGAGCAACCGACCACTCGAGCAGCCGACCACTCGAGCAACCGACCCGAGCATCGAACAGCTGGCGGGGAAGGCTCTTGGTGCTGCCCCGCGATCAGCGCGAGTTGGTCGGCTTCTTGCGCGCGGTGGCCTTCTTCTTGGCAGGCTTCTTCGCCGCCGTCGACGGTGCCTTCTTGGCGGCCTTCTTCGCCTTGCTCGGGCGCGAGGACTTCGGGCGGCCGGTGCGCGGGTCCATCGAGGCCTGGTAGTGGGCGACCCAGGCGCGCGCCGGGACGCGGCGGATCAGCTCGCCGACGATCTCGAGCGGCAGGTCCTCGAGGCGCTTGAAGCGGATGCAGCACTTGCCCATGTCGAGCTTCTTGCCGGTCTTCTTCCACTCGCTGCGCAGCCAGGCGTCGATCTCGCCGCCGCCGTAGGTCGTCATCACGTACAGCGAGATGTGGTTCTTCTGCGATGCCAGGCCGGCGTACGGCAGCGGCTGCTTCGGGTCGCAGTGGTAGCCCTGCGGGAAGACGCGGTGCGGCACGGAGTAGCCGATCATCCCGTACTGCATGCTCTCCTCGTAGTCGGGGTCGAGGTTGGCGAGGATCACCTCGCGCACGGCGGCGACCGTGGCGCGGCGATCGGCGGGCAGGCTCTTCAGGTAGGCGGCGACGGTGGTGGCCTTGGACTGCATGGCGGCAGACGATACCGCGCCGCCGGGTCTCAGTACAGCGCCAGCGTCGAGCCGTCCGCGAACCGCAGCGCCGGCTGCTCACCGATCTGTTCGCGGCCGAGCCGCCAGCGACGGGCCGGTCGCGCGCGCAGCAAACGCAGCGCGTTGCCGGCGCCGGCCAACGGCGCGGCCGGGGCCGCGGGCGGCACACCCAGCAGCCCGGCGAAGGCCGCTGCCCGCAGCCGGCGCCGCACGTGCACCACGTCGTAGCCGAACCAGCTGCCGGGCAACGGCACGAACGCGGCGCCGCGACGCCGGGCCAGGTCCTGCAGGCCGGCGTCGACGGCATGCACGCGCTCGCGGGCGCGCGCCAGCGTCAGCCGGCTGCCGGGCACGAGCAGACGGCGAACCAGCTGGAAGCGCACCGGCCCGAGCCGGGCGACGGACTCCAGCGGCAGGCCGGCGAGTCGCAGGGCGTCCGCGTGCGGCGCCAGCCGTTGCAGCGCATCGTCGACCCAGCGCAGGATCGTGTCCGGGTCGAAGCCGTAGAGGATGTCGTTGCCGACGTCCATCACCAGCGCGGTCGACGATCGACGTCCGGCGCGTTCGAGTGCCGTCCAAAGCTCGCAGTCGTCGATGCCCGGCAGCGTGCGGCCCAGCAGCGAGCTGCGCACGCCGTACGAGCGGCCGTGCCCCAGCGCCGCGAACGCCTCGACCGGCGCGCCGGTGGCGGCGCGCGCCGCGTCGAGAAGCCGCAGCGCGCCGTTGGTGAGGTTGCTGGCGCCCAGCGCGATCAGGCGCTCGAGGGGTCGCGACGCGGTCACGCGCGGGCGCCGTCGCCCTCGTCCATCCGCGCGACGTAGTCCTCGACCATCGCCAGGAAGTCCTGCGCCAGGCGCGGGCCTTCGAGGGTCGCGACGTGCACGCCGTCGCGGTAGACCGGCGCGCGCGGCGCCTCGCCGGTGCCCGGCAGCGAGATGCCGAGGTGCGCGGCCTTGCTCTCGCCCGGGCCGTTGACGACGCAGCCCATCACCGCGACCTGCAGCTCGGCGGCGCGCGGCCGCGTCTTCTTCCACTCGGGCATGCGCGCGTGCAGGTAGCGTTCGACCTGCTGGCTCAGCTCCTGGAAGTAGGTCGACGTCGTGCGGCCGCAGCCCGGGCACGCGGTGACCTGCGGCAGGAACGGGCGGATGTCCATCGCCTGCAGGATCTGCTGCGCCACGCGGACCTCCTGCGTGCGCGAGCTGCCGGGCTCCGGCGTCAGCGACACGCGGATCGTGTCGCCGATGCCCTGCTGCAGCAGGATCGCCAGTCCCGCGGTCGAGCCGACGATGCCCTTCATGCCCATGCCCGCCTCGGTCAGGCCGAGGTGCAGCGCGTGGTCGGTGCGGTCGGCCAGCATCCGATAGACCTTCGCCAGCTCCTGCACCTTGCTGATCTTGCACGACAGCAGGATCCGGTCCTTGGGCAGCCCGAGCTCGACGGCGGCGGCGGCCGAGCGCAGGGCGCTCTGCACCATCGCCTCGAGGAACACGTCCGCGGCGTCCTGCGGCGCCGCGCTGCGCGCGTTCTCTTCCATCAGCGAACTCAGCAGCGCCTGGTCGAGCGAGCCCGCGTTGACGCCGATGCGCACCGGTTTGTCGTGCTCGCGCGCGACCTCGATCATGGTCGCGAAGTTCGCGTCGTGCGCGGCGCCCTTGCCGACGTTGCCCGGGTTGATGCGGTACTTGTCGAGCGCCGCAGCACAGGCCGGGAACTTGCGCAGCAGGACGTGGCCGTTGTAGTGGAAGTCGCCGATCAGCGGGACGGCGAGGCCCTGGTCGGCGAGGCGCTTGCGGATCTCGGGGACCGCAGTCGCGGCCTCCTGGGTGTTGACCGTGATGCGGACCAGCTCGCTGCCGGCGCGGTAGAGCTCGGCGACCTGCGCGGCGGTGGTGGCGGCGTCCTGGGTGTCGGTGTTGGTCATCGACTGCACGGCGACCGGGTGGTCGCCGCCGACGGTGACGGTGCCGATGCGGACGGGCAGGGTGCGGTGGCGTCGCGGGGGGGGAGACATTCGGCGAAGCATGCTATCCGACGGGCGCGCGGAGCGCGCACGTCGCCCGTGCCCAGGCGCGCGTAGCGCGCCGGTGCCCGTGCCCGTGCCCAGGCCGCGCGCAGCGCGGCCGGTGCCCGCCCGCGCGAAGCGCGGGCTGGGTTGGAGGGCGCGATTGCAGCGGGGCCGGGTCATGGCCCTAGCCCTAGCCCTAGCCCTAGCCCTAGCCCTAGCCCTAGCCCTAGCCTTGGCCTTTGCCTTTGCCTTGTGCGCGCGAATGCGCGCGCCGACCCAGCGCGCGCTTCGCGCGCGCGGGCACCGGTGGGCGCGCTGCGCGCGCCCACCTGGGCACCGCGGCGCTGCGCGCCGCTGGGCACCGGCCGCGCTGCGCGCGGCCTGGGCACGGACGGGCGGGCAAAGGCAAAGGCAAAGGCGGGGGAGCGCTTCGCGCTGGCGACAGTCTCCGTACGACGCTGCAATCACCCCCCGATGCCCCGCCAGCCCGGATTCCGCGATCTCCTCGCGCACGGCCGCGGCCGCATCCTGCTGTTCTGCTGGCTCGGCTGGGTGTTCGACTTCCACGACCTCATCCTGTTCAGCTTCACGCGGCGGATGATCGCCGCCGACCTCGCCCTCGACGCCGCGACCATGGCGTGGATCGAAGGTGCGGGCCTGTTCGCCTCCGCGATCGGCGGCTTCCTGTTCGGGCGGCTCGCCGACCTGCGCGGCCGGCGCGGCGCCATGAGTCTCAGCATCCTGGTCTACTCCGCTGGGGCGCTCGGCACCGCGTTCGCCGACGGTCCGGTCGCCCTGCTCCTCGCGCGCGTGCTGACCGGGCTCGGCGTCGGCGGCGAGTGGGGCATCGGCCACGCGGTCGTGGCCGAGACGTGGTCCGGCCGCGACCGCGACCGCGCGCACGGCATCCTGCAGGCCGGCAGCCCGCTGGCGATGGCGCTGGCGGCGGTCACCGGGTTGCTGATCGCGCCGCACATAGGCTGGCGGCTCGTGTTCGGGCTGTCGGCGCTGCCGGCGCTGCTCGTGTTCGCCGCACGGTGGGCAATGCCCGGCCCCGATCGCCCGCCGCAGCAGGCCACGAACGCGCGCACCGCGCTGCAGCTGCTGGCGCCGGCGCACCGGCGCGCGACGCTGGTGCTGTTCCTGATCCTGCTGCTGCACATGACCGGCTTCTGGTGCGTCTACGCCGAGCTGCCGCTGGCGCTGATGCGCGATCTGCAGGTCGGGCCCGCGGCGGCCGGCGGCTTCCAGCTGGCGGTCAACGGCGTGCACGTCGTGGCCGACGTGGCGTTCGGCTACCTCGCCGCGCGCTCCGGCCGCCGGCGCACGTTCGTCGCGTTCTGCGTGTTCTTCGCCGTCTCGCAGCTGCTCGTGGGGCTGGCCTGGCCGCAGCTCGCCGTCGACTTCGCGCTGTTCACGACTGCGGCGGCGCTGATGGGCCTCGGCGCCGGCACCTGGTCGTGCTTCGGCGCGCTGTTCGGCGAGCTGTATCCCGCCGCGCTGCGCGCCACCGCCGCCGCCGTGCTCTACAGCCTGAGCCGCGGTGCCCAGCTGTTCGCCAAGCCGGGCGCGCAGTGGCTCGCCGATCAGGCGGGCAGCATGCAGCCGGCGCTGTGGGTGGGGGCCGGGTGCGCGCTGGGGTCGGCGGTGCTGCTGCGGTGGCTGCCGCGCCCGCCCGAGACCGGGTAGGCGCGGCGCGCCCCTCACCAGCCGATGCGGACGTCGATCACCTGAGCGGTGGGTACCGTCTGCAGCGCGCCGCCGACGTCGGAGGCCACGATCGCCTGCTGGAAGAACCGTTGGCCCAACAGCGCCGGGTCCAGCGCGGTCGCGACCGGTATCGAGATCGAGCCTTCGAGCTGCGAGGGCCCGAACGGGTAGGCGCTCGACACGTAGCTGGTCGTCGGCTTGAAGATGCTCATGCAGCCGGGCGGCCCCAAGGGTACCTCGTTGCCGGCGAAGTCGGCGACGACGACGGCCATGCTCCAGTTCAACGCCGGTCCCTGCTCTGCGCGCTCGACGACGAGGTTGTAGGTGCGGCCGGGGGAGGCGACACCGGTCGCTCGCAGCGTCGGCAGGCCCGGCGTCACCGTCAGCTCCGGCAGTCCGGCCGGCGAGGTCCAGGTGCCACGGGTGACCGTGAGGTCGTAGTAGAACGAACCGCAGCCCCACTGCGTGCAGAGCGCCGAGGGCAACTGGTAGGTCGCACGGTGGGCGATCGCTGTCGTCGTGCTCCACGCCCCGCCGCTGGCGTAGGCGCGCGACCAGGGCACGAGGCCGCAGGGCGCCGTCGTCGGTCCGACGCGCGGCATCAGGAAGGCCATGTCGGGCGTGGCGTCGAACACCAGGAAGCGGGGGCCGAAGCCGCCGTGGATGGCCGCGAACTCCGCGGTCGCGGTGCCTGCCGCGGCGTCGACGACCAAGGTCGAAGGCCACGTTCCGCCGACCAGGCTGGGGCCGAGGGTCACGGGTCCCGGCGGTAGCGGGCACTGGGCAGGGACGCCCGGGCCGCTGTAGTGCTGCGCCGACACCAGGCTGCACGGGATGCTGACGCTGCGCGCGAAGCGGCCGCGCAGCTCGATCCGTACCATGCTGTTGGAGCCGCCGGTGCTGCCGCTGTTCTCGGGCATGAGGCCGAGCGCGAACTGCCGGTACGATCCGTATGGGACCGGGTCGAACGCGACGCCTGCGGGCAGCGACGAGTAGACCGCCGACGGGGTCGTCTGCAGCACCGTGCACGGCGCTGCGGTGAGGCTCGGTGTGCTGGTCAGTGCCGCGGCCGGTCCTGCGGCCGCCGGGAACAGCGCGCTGGTGGCGACGCCGAGCGTGATCGGCGCCGTGCCCGACGCCTCCCGGTTGACGACCGCAAACACGGAGATCGTCTCGTTCTGCACGGCGTCGAACCCGAACCGCTCCCAGGTGCGGTTGCCGAACGTGTCGGCCGGATTCACGCGCGACGCGACGTCGGCGAGCACGCCGGTGGACGAACCCACGACGACCAGGTCGATGTCTGCCCAGTTGGGCTGGCCGTTGACCAGGCCGGGGTTCAGGTCGGTGCGGAACCACGTTACCGCGACGGAGTACCGGTTCGGGCGTTTGGCCAGGAACGATGCGACCAGCATGCGCTGGCCGGCCCGGTTCGTGATCGAGGTCGTCGCCGTGGTCGTCTGCGCGTCGGTGAGCGGGTGATTCGTCAGCCGATCGGTGCGCAGGAAGCCGGCACCCCGCTGGTTGTCGCCGGCGCCGTTCGGGTTGGTGTTGCCCGCCGCCGCGAGCAGCGCGGCCTTGGTCTCGAGGATGGAGGTCGTCGGCGGGGTCCCGCCGTCCGGTCCGTTCAGCCAGAGCGTCGCGGCGCCGGCGACGATCGCCGTGGCGATCGACGTGCCGGAGGCGTCGAGCTTCTTCGACTCGTCGCGCGCGACTGCCGCGAACGAAGCCCCGCTGATCGCCGCGATGTCCGGGTACTCGCGCCGGTAGGCGTCGCCGACCCCGGGGAAGTTCGGCATGCGCCAGTTCGGCTCGAGCAACAGCGGGACGGCTCCGCCCGGCGAGGTGTAGAAACCGGCCCCGCACGGCACAGCCGTGTTGCCGCGGGTCAGCGGGCCCTGGCCGGAGGTGGGGTCGGGGCGGTGCGGTCCCAGGGCGCCGGGCGCCTTGTCGGTGCCAGCGACGCACACGCCGTTGCAGGTGTTGAAGGCCTCGAACGGGTTGTTCGCGTTCGGATCGTAGTTGCCGCTCGGCGTGACGACGAGGATGCCGTTGTTGACGGCCAAGCCGTCGACCGCCAACGCCAGCGCGTGGTCGGGGTTAGTCGGCCCCCCGAAGGCGAGGCACGCCACGCGGATCGGCGTGGCGCCGACGGTCGGGTTCGCGGCCAGCCAGTTCAGGGCCGTGGCCATGTCGCTGATCGTCGAGAAGTAGCCAGTGTTCAGGTAGGTCTGGCCCCCGCACGAGTAGGACTGGTTCCAGTACCGCGTGATGTTGACCCCGACGAGCCCGGCGCCCGGCGCCTGACCGTTCGCAAGCGGTTGGCTGGTCGGCTGGGCGGTCGCGGCGCCGGCAGCGAAGGCGGCCATGCCGACGCCGTGATCGACGCCGTACGGCTTGGGCAGGAAGCCCGTCCACTGGGTGCCGACGCCCGGCGACGCCTGCAAGAGCACGCGGCTCGGGTGTGCGATCGAGCCGCCCTCGTGCAGCGTCTCGTGCGCGCGGTACAGGCCGCCGTAGCTGTCCAGCAACCAGTAGTCCAGGATCGCCAGCAGCGACGTTTGGTTGGCACCGGTGTGGCCCAGCGCGTGCGCCGTGCGGGCGCCGTGGTGCTCGGACGCCAGCAACGCGTCGTCGCTGGGCAGAGCCGCCGAGTTCTGACCGCGCATCAGCCGGTCGGCGGCGATGGTCGCGATCTGCGGCTGAGCATCCAGGATCTTCGCGGCCTCGGCCGTCATGTCGACGATCGACGAGTGGAGCTGCGGCAGATGGTGCACGACGGTGGCGCCCGCCGCGCCCAACACCTCGGCCGCGGCCAACCAGGCCTGCTGGTAGGCGAGCTCGCGATCCCGGTTCTCCTCGGTGCGCAGGGAAGCGCTTTGCGCCGGGGACAGGCCGCGATGGCGCACATCGAACGGCGCCGCCGGCACCGGGGCGTCGGCGAGGCGAACGAGCCAGCGCGAGGTCAGGCCGGCCTGCGGTCCGGTTGCTGCAGTGATCGCGGCGGGTGCCGCGTCGAGCAGCGCCGGCTCGGTCTGCGGCGATTGGGCGGCGGCAGCCGCGGCGAGGAGGGGCACGGTGAGCAGCCAGGGAGGCGACGGCGGTGTTCTCATGAGATTGCGTGGGGGGGCGTGGATCGGCGCCGGTTGGCGTCGGCTGGGGGGCGCGAAGTTCTGCAGAACGGGAAACCGCCCCGCTTCGTCGCAGAGCCCCGGCGGGGGGCGGACCGGCCGTCGACGCCATTCCCGACGCGCTCCACGGATCGGGTAAGGTGGGTGGTGATGCGCACCGGCTTCGTCCCCGCTCTTCTGCTCGCGGTCGCCGCCGCCCAGCGCCCGTCGGCGTTCGCCGAGCTCCAGCTCCCCGGCGGCCTGCCCCCATCCGTGCAGAGCCTCGGCAAGCTCGTGCACCTCGAGGACGCCGGCACCCTCCACGTCTGGTCGGCGCAGACGCGCCGCTGGGACACGCTGGCGATCACGCCGGGCGCGCCGACCTACCAGACCAACGACGTTCTGCTGGTCCAGGACGCGACGGTGTGGACCGCGTTCGGCGCCGCGCGCGGGCGGTTCGCGCCGCTGCCGGTGACGCCGGGGGCGTTCCTGTGGAACCCGACGACACAGACCAACGACGCGGTGCTGCTGGTGCTCGATGCGGGGCAGCTGCACGCGTTCTCGGGCTACACCGGGCGCTGGGTGTCGCGGCCGATCGGGCCGGCGGCGCAGCTCGCGGTGCGCCGGCACACGGCGGTTGCGCAGGACGGCGGCACGCTGATGGGGTTCGACCCGTTCGCCGGTCAGTGGGTCGACCTGCCGAACGCGCTGCCGCAGCCGCTGCCGCCGGTGCAGCTGAGCGCCGACGGCGTGTGCGGCGCGGCGATCACGCCGGCGGCGGCGCATGCCTTCTCGGCGCTGCGAGGCGAATGGACGACGGCGCCGCTGGCGCTGCCGGGGACGCTGGTGCGCGACGACGACTGGTTCGTCGTGCACGACGGCGCGGTGGCGCTCGGCTTCAGCGGGCTCACCGGCGCGTTCGCGAGCGAGGTCACCGGGCCGTTGGTGCGCACCGACACCGAGGACGTCCTGGGCGTGCTGCACGGCGCGTTGGGCGCGCACGCCTACTCGGCGATCACCGGTACGTTCCAGCTCCAGACGCTGTCGCCGACCGCGACGGTGACGACCGCGCCGTCGGTCGCGCTGATCGAGGACACCGCCGTCGTGCACGCGTTCGCGGCGGCGCGCGGCACCTGGTCGACGCTGGCGATCGACGCCGGCGCCGCGGCGCTGGCCGGCGCGGTGGCGGCGGTGACGGCGCGCAGCGACGGCCGCGCGGCGCTGTTCTCGGGGCTGCTGGGGCAGTGGTTCGCGCCGCCGCTCGATGCGCAGCCGGGGATGCCGCGGCTGTCGACGGTCGGCGCGCTGCTCGCGACCGCGAACGGCTTCCGCGCGTTCTCGGCGCGCAGCGGCGCGTTCGTGCCGTTGGTCGCCGCCGGCGGCACGGCCGAGAGCAACGACAGCAGCGCGCCGCTGGTGGTCTGGGACAGCGCGGCGCTGCACTGCTTCGACGATCGGCACGGACGCTGGGTCGCAGCGCCGCGCACCGGCGGCGGGACACCCACCGTGAACATCTGGCGCACCGAGGTGCTGGCCTTCGACGGCGGCGAGTTGCTCGGCTTCGGGGCCCAGGCCGGCGTGATCGAACGGCGACCGCTGCTGCAGCCGATCACCTCGTTCCGCGTGAACAGCGAGAGCGCGCGGCTCAGCACGCCGAGCAGCGTGATCGCGCACTCCGCGGTGCCGCTGGCGTGCCCGATCGCGCAGTACCCGGAGTTCCGCCGCGTGCTGGTCCGGGATGCCGCCTTCCGGCTGCACCTGCGGCTGCTGTCCGGGGAGCTGGCGCTGCTCGGCTACGGTCCGGCGCTGGCCGCGCCCGCGCCGCTCGGGGGCCTCGGCGACCTGGTGCTCGATCCCGGTGGGGCGGCGACGCTGTTGCTGCT
>JBFWWV010000027.1:0-109630 GCA_050245995.1 Planctomycetota bacterium
ACCTGCGGCTGCTGTCCGGGGAGCTGGCGCTGCTCGGCTACGGTCCGGCGCTGGCCGCGCCCGCGCCGCTCGGGGGCCTCGGCGACCTGGTGCTCGATCCCGGTGGGGCGGCGACGCTGTTGCTGCTGCCCATCGCCGACAGCGACGCGGTGGAGTTCGCGGCGCGGGTGCCGCTCGACCCGGCGCTGCGCGGCGCCACGCTGTGGCTGCAGGCGCTGATCGCGCCCGCCGGCGGCGCGCCGTATCTCAGCGAAGCCGCCGGCGTCTGGATCGGCTGAGGCGCCTCGACCCTCAGCGCGTCCGGATCGGCGGCGGCGGCGCCTGCGGGCGCGGCCGCGGCTCCTGCTTCACCTTCTCGAGCAGCACCTCGATCGCCTTCTCGAGCTGCGGGTCGATGCCGGCGATCAGCGCCTGCGGGTCGTTGTCGACGACGATGTCGGGCGCCACGCCGACGCCCTCGATGGTCCACTCGCCGTCCGGCTCGGTGTTGCCGAACTCCGGCACGTTGACCGTGCCGCCGTCGATCAGCATGCCGCGGTTGGTGATGCCGATGATGCCGCCCCAGCTGCGCTTGCCGATCAGCGGGCCGAGGCCGGCGCGGCGGAACATCGCCGGGAAGATGTCGCCGTCGCTGGCCGACGTCTCGTCGAGCAGGCACACGAGGTGGCCGAGGAACGTCGCCTGCGGGTACGGGCGGAAGCCCGTCGTGCGGCCGAACGTGCACATCAGCAGCTCGCGCGACAGGCGGTTCAGGATCATCTGCGAGACGTTGCCGCCGCCGTTGCCGCGGTCGTCGATCACCAGCCCCTGCTTGTCGCGCTGCGGGTAGTACTGCTTGACGAACTCGCGGATGCCGTCGGCACCCATGTTCGGCAGGTGCACGTAGCCGAGCGCGCCGTCGCTGGCGGCCAGGGTCCGCGCGCGGTTCTGCTCGACCCACGCCAGGTAGTGCAGCTTGCCCTCGCTGGCGATCGGCTGGAACGCGACCTCGCGCGTCGCCGCGTCCGGCGCCGCGGCCAGGCGCAGGCGCACGGTCCGGCCGGTCTTGCCGCGCAGCAGCCGGTACGGGTTGTCGGTCGGCTGCAGCTCCTGGCCGTCGATCGCCAACAGCAGATCGCCCTGCTGCGCGTCCGTGCCGACGGCGCCGAGCGGCGCGCGGTAGTCCTCGTCGTCGTTCTCGCCGCGCAGGATCTCGGCGATGCGGTAGCGGCCGACGTCGGCGTCCCAGGCCAGCCGGGCGCCGGGCAGCGCCACCGGCGTGCGCTCGGGCGCGCCGTCGTCGCCGCCGCTGATGTAGGCGTGGCCGACGTTGAGCTCGGCGATCATCTCGCCGAGCACGTAGTTGAGGTCGCTGCGGTGGCGCACGTGCTGGACCAGCGGCGCGTAGCGCTCGCGCAGCGCCTCCCAGTCGTAGCCGTGCATGTTGGCGACGTAGAAGTAGTCGCGGTAGCGGCGCCAGACCTCGTGGAAGATCTGCCACCACTCGTCGGCCGGCACGCGCGGCACGGTCATGCCGCTCAGGTCGAGGTCGTGCAGGTCCTTCTTGCCCTTCGCGACGACGGCGAAGCGTCCGCCGAGCCGGACCAGCGCGTGGCCGCGGTCGGCCGACAGGGCGAGGCCGCCGAGGCCGTCGCACACGGTCTCGAGCTTGCGGTCCTCGCGCGCGAACCACTGCAGCGCCGCCTGGCGCTGTGGCGCGCGACCGTAGTAGGAGTCGCCGCCGCGCAGCAGCCACAGCCCGCCGTCGGCGGCGACCACGCCGGCGTAGTCGTCGAGCGGCACGGGGATGGTCTCGACGCGGTCGGCCAGGCCGTCGAAGTCGATCGCCGTCGGCGGCGCCGCCGCGTCGCCGCCCTCGCCCTCGCCTTCGCCCTCGCCCTCGCCCTTGCCTTTGCCCTTGCCCTCGCCCTTCTCCTCCGCCACCGCCTCGTCGCTGCGCACCGGCAGCCACGGCCCGAGGTCCTTCCGCAGCGCCAGCGCGTACACCCCGACCGCGCGGTCGACCTGGAAGTCCCACTCGTAGTAGCGCGCCAGCCGCGGCTGGAAGCCGCGCAGGCCGCAGAAGAACAGGCGCTCGCCGTCCGGCGACCAGCTCGGCGCGAAGTCGTTCGACAGCGGGCGCGACACGCGCCGCAGCGTGCCGGTGGCGGCGGACCACACGTGCACGGCCGGCAGGTCGTTGGCGCCGGTCAGCGAGAACGCGAGGTGCTGCGAGCACGGCGACCAGCTCGCGTCCTGGATCGTGCCGCTCGGCTCGTCGGCGACGACGGTGACCTCCCGGGTCGCGACTTCGACGACGCGCAGCACGCCGTCCTTGTCGCAGAACACCACGCGCTTGCCGTCGGGCGACCAGGTCGGGTCGAGCAGGCGCGCGCCGAAGCTGTCGGTCAGCGGGGTCGGTTCCTCGCGTCCGAGGTGGTCCACCAGCCACAGCTGCTCGTCGCCACCGCGGTCGCTGACGAAGACGACCTGGCTGCCGTCGGGCGAGAACGACGGCGCGCGGTCGTGTGCGCCGGGCGAACGCGTGAGGTTGCGCACGTCGCCGTGCTCGTACGGCACCGTCAACACGTCGCCGCGCGCCGCGAACGCCGCGCGCCGGCCGCCGGCCGACAGCGTGTAGTCCTCGACCAGGCCCTGGGCCGGCACCAGCGACTCGCGCCGCAGCAGCCCTTCGTCGGGCACGCGGATCGCGATCGCGTGCTCCTGGCGCTCCTTGCAGTCGAACCAGTGCAGCTCGCCGCCCTTCTCGTAGACGATGCGCTCCTCGCCGGGGCCGGCGGCGCTCGGCCAGCGGACGTCCCAGGTGGTCGAGAACGTCTCCTGGAAGCTCTGCTGCGCCTGCTGGTCGTACGACCACAGGTTCAACGTGCCGGTGCGGTCGCTGCAGAACCAGATGCGGTCGCCGAGCCACATCGGGTCGCGGTCGGTGTTCGGGTCCGCGGTGATGTTCTCGGCCATGCCGGTGGCCGGCGCGAACACGTAGAGATCCTGGGCCCAGCCGCCCTGGTAGCGCTTCCACGTGCGGAAGTCGCGGAACAGCGGCGAGTACACGATCAGATTGCCGTCCGGCGAGAACGCGCCGGAGCCGGCGGTCGGCATCGGCAGCGCCACCGGCAGGGCGCCGCGCTGCGGTTGCGCCGCGGGGACCGCCACCGAGTACAGCCGGCAGCGCGCCGGCGACCACGACTCGCGCATGCCGCGGAACACCACCGACTGGCCGTCCGGCGTCCAACCCTGCACCTGGTTGTCGTAGCCCCAGCGGTCGGGCAGCGGGCCGCTGCTCGGGTAGAAGGTCAGCTGCCGGATCTCGCCGCCGGCGGCCGGCACCAGGTAGACCTGCTCGTCGCCGTCGACCTGGCCGGTGAACGCGATCCACTGCCCGTCGGGCGAGAACTTCGCGAACAGCTCGACGCCGTCGGCCGACGTGAGCCGGGTCGCGGTGCCGCCGGCGAGCGGCGCGAGCCACAGGTCGCCGCCGTGCGTGAACACGACACGATCGCCGTGCACGTCGGGGAAGCGCAGCAGCTTGGACTGGGTCGGAGCTGCGGGCGCGAGGGCCGCGGCGGCGATGGCGGCGAACAGCCAGAGGGGGAGACGCATGCTGACGGACAGCGAATCCGGCGCCCGGCGGCGCCGCAAGACCGCAGTGGCCGCGGGACGCTGCTCACGGATCTCCTCTTCCGCGTGTCACACTTCTGTTGACACGCACCGCGCCGGTTGGGGCGATTCCCAGATGCGTTCCCACCGGCTACCCTACCGGCGCGGTCACCCCCGTCGCTCCAGTCCGCATCTGTCCGAAGGAGACTCATGGTTCCCTGCCCAGCCTTTCGCGGCTCGGTGGCGCGTCGCCGCACGTCCGCGCGCCTGTTCGCCGTTCTGCTCCCGATCGCTTCTGTCGCCGCGCAATGGGTGGAGGTGGAGCCGAGCGGACTCGTCCCCGACCTGGGCCTCGGCGGCAGCCGCTGCGCCGAAGGGCCGGACGGCGGGATGCTGCTGTTCGGCGTCAACTTCCAGGCGCCGACGCCGACGACGCAGCTGTTCCGCTTCGACGGCGCCGGCTGGACGGAGCTGGCGGCGCCGCCGGTGTCCGTGCGGCAGCGAGCGGCCGTGGCCTTCGATCGCGCCCGGGGCGAGCTGGTCGTGTTCGGCGGCGCCCCGCCGGGCATCGGCGGCGAGCTCGGCGACACCTGGGTGTACGACGGCAGCGCGTGGACCCAGCGCACGCCGGCCAACGCGCCGTCGCCGCGGCGGCGCGCGGCGTGCGCCTACGACGAGCGCCGTGAGCGCGTGGTGCTGTGGGGCGGCGAGGACGCGACGACGACGTTCCGGGACACCTGGGAGTGGGACGGCACCGACTGGGTGCAGACCACCGATGCGCTGGCGATCGGGCCGCCGCCGGCGGCTCGCGGCCTGATGGTCTACGACGACGCGCGGCAGGCCTGTGTCCTGCTGCACGGTGTGCGCCTTTCCACGACCTCGTCGACCTACGTCTACGACGGGCGGTGGTCGCAGGTCGACTCGGTGACGCCAGATGCGGTCACCGCGCAGTTGGCCTACGACCGGGCGCGCGGTCGAGTCGTCGCCTACGGCCAGTTCATCCCCGGGAATCAGACGTGGGAGTGGGACGGGCGCGACTGGAGCCTGCGCGCAACGGGCCTCGACCCCAGTGAACTGCTCGAAGCGGGCTACAGCTCTGCGCGCGGGGCGGTGATCGCGCACGGGCGCAGCGCTTCGGGCAATCCGGCCACGTTTGCGTGGCAGCCGCGGTCGCAGCCGCTGGCGATCCCGTTCGGCGACCCGTGCGTCGACCCGCAGAAGGTGATGCGGGCGGCGCCGGGCAGCGCGCCGCAGCTGGGCCGGATCCTGCGGCTCGAGGTCGACCGCAACGGTTCGGGTGACGTGCTGATCGGCGCGCTGGGCGTGTCGCGGTCGGTGTCGGGCGGGAGCCCGCTGCCGGCGTTGCTGCCGGTCGGCAACCCGCTGAACTGCCTGCTGCGCGTCGACCCGTTCCAGACCGTGCTGCTGTCGGCGGCGGACCCGGCGGTGTGGTCGCTGCCGATCCCGAACACCCCGGTGCTGCTCGGCGCGGTGGCGAACGCGCAGGCGCTGTTCCTCGGGCAGAGCGCGTTCAGCGACGCGACCAACGGGCTCGAACTGCAGGTCGGCGTGCCGCTCGGCGAGTCGACGGTGCAGGAGACGTTCCAGACCGCGGTGGGGCGCGACGCGCTGGCGTCGGGCGACGCGTGGAGCAACGGCGCGACGACGATCGGCCTGGGCGGCAGCGGCCGGCACGGGTCGTTCGATCCGGCCATCGGCACTTCCGTGGCGGCCGGTGTGTTCGAGATCTCGACCGACACGCAGACGATTCCGGCGTCGCGCACCCTGTCCGGACAGGTCGAGGTCGTGACCGACGGCCGGTTCGAGTTCACGGACTTCGTGGTGCCGGCCGGTGTCACGGTGCGGTTCGCCGGCAGCAATCCGGCGATCGTGCGCGTGCGCGGGCAGGTGCGGATCGACGGCATCGTCGACGTCAGCGGCCGGGACCAGGTGACCTTCGACGCGACCAACCTGGTGCCCACGGTGCGGACCACCCCGACGCCCGGCCAGCCCGGCAGCGCCGGGGGCCCTGGCGGCGGGCGCGGCGGGCGCGGCGGCGATCGCTGCTTCGGCATCGGAGCGCTGCCCGTGAACAACGGGCAGGACGGCGAGGACGTGCGGCTCGCCGCGGGCCACGCCTACGCCGCACAGGCGATCGGCACCGGCGGCAGCGGCTCGCCCCTGAGTCCGTCGCACGGGCTCGACGCGCAGCTGGGGCCGACCTACACGATGAACACCCTGTACAGCGGCGCGTTCGCGTCGGGCGGCGGCGGCGGCGGCTTCTCGGGCCCCGGCACCGGGTCGTCCGAGGCGTCCGGCTTCGCCTCTCTCACGCCGCCCGTCGCGTTCGAGCAGGGCGGCGTGGCGTTCGCGGCGCTGCCGCTGCCTGCGGGCGCCAGCTCGCTGGCGCACTTCACCGTCGGCGGCTCGGGCGGCGGCGGCGGCGGCAGCCACCCGTATGCCGGGCTGGCCATCGACGCCAACCCGTTCCAGTTCGATCGCTGGCGCGCCGGCGGCGGCGGCACCGGCGGCGGCGGCGTGCTCGCGCTGCGGGCCGGCGGCGACATCGTGGTGGCGGCAGGCGCCGCGGTGTCGTCGCGCGGCGGCGACGGCGCGTTGATCAGCGGCGACAACCCGAGCACTCCGGGGCAGGACACGATCAACACGGCCAATGCGAACTGGGGCATCGCGGCGCCCGGCGGCGGCGGCTCGGGCGGATCGCTGCTGCTGCAGTCGGCGCGCGACCTGTCGGTGCTCGGGACGCTCGACACCGGCGGCGGCGCCGGCAGCTTCGTGGCCAACATCACCGCGACGTCCTCGGCCCCCACGTTGACGACGCTCAACGTGTTCGCCGGCGACGGCGCCCCTGGCCTCGTGCGGCTGGAGGCGCGCGGCGCGCTGAGCGCGACCGGCGCCTCGACGCCGGCGCCGAGCACCGCGGCGCTGCTGGACGTCGACGCGCAGAGCGGCTCGCGCTCGCGGTGGCTGTCGCCGGGCACGTTCGAGCTGCCGGTCTACCTGCGCTACGAGCTGCTGGTCGACCTCGGCGGCACGCTCGTGCTCTACAGCGACGACCCGTCGGTCGGCCCCGCCGCCGACGACCCGGCCGGTCCGGTGGTGATCCGCTTCCAGGCGGCGTCGCTGCTGCCGACGGGCGAGGTCGATCCGGCGACGCTCGGCCGTTGGCGCAGCCAGCTGGGCTCGTTCGGGGACGCGTTCGGCATCGGCCGCGACCGCGGCGACGCGTTCCGGTTCGACCTGGTGCTGAACGCCGCGGCGATCTCCGGCCCGGCGCGGGTGCTCGACCTGAAGGTGATCTACCGCTGATCGCCGCCCCGGTCCGCGCGGTCGCATCGGCCGCGCGGCAGGGGCCTCAGGCACCCGGCCCTTCGGCGACGATGCCGCGTGCATGACCTCGTCACTCGGAATCAGCGCCGCCGCCGCCAGCGGCGTCAGCACCGCGCAGGTGCAGAACGCCCAGGACATCGCCGTGCTCAAGAAGGCGATGGACGTCCAGAAGCTCGAGGGCCAGGCCTCCGTGGCGCTGATCGAGACCGCCGGTCAGGTCGGCCACGGCGCGCACGAGCAGGGCAAGGGCGCGAGCGTCGACGTCCGGGCCTGATCCCGGCCTGAGCTCGGCGCGGCCTCGACGAGGCTGCTGTTCGTGCGCCGTTCGGCCGCGTTGGACGGCGGTCGGCGGGCGGCTGTGGCCGCGGCGCCCCCGAGGTCGATATCCTGAGGGTCCCTTCCCACGGACCCCACGTGACCGCACCACGCCTCGACGACTACACCGGAATGCGCCGCCGCCGCCGGCTGCGCGATCTGAAGAACGTGCCGGTGCTGCCGAGCCTCGTCACGCTCGGCAACGTGTTCTTCGGCTTCCTGGCGATCGCCAAGGTCGCCGACGCGCTGCGCATGTCGACGCCGGGTGCGCCGTTCACCGACGTCGTCGGGCTGTTCGAACTGGCCGCGGTCCTGATCTTCGTGGCGATGGTGTTCGACGCGCTCGACGGCCGCATCGCGCGGATGACCGGGCAGACCACGCCGTTCGGCGCGCAGCTCGACAGCATGGCCGACATGGTCACGTTCGGCGTGACGCCGGCGTTCCTCGGCAAGGTGCTGATCGACTGGCACGCCCAGGCGAACGCGCAGAGCCTGCTGTCGGTGCACCCGAAGCTCTACTACGGCGCCGCGGCGATCTACGTGCTGTGCGCCGCCCTGCGGCTGGCGCGCTTCAACGTCGAGACCGGGCCGGCCGAGGAGGACCACCGCGAGTTCCGCGGCCTGCCGTCGCCGGCCGCCGCGGCGGTGGTGGCGTCGCTGGTGGCGCTGTACTGCACCCGCAGCGACTCGCGCGACGTCGTCAGCAGGATGCTGTTCAGCGAGGCGCAGTTCGGCCTGATCGTCGTGCTGATGCCGCTGGTGCTCGTGACGCTCGGCCTGCTGATGGTCAGCCGCGTGCCCTACCCGCACGCCGTCAGCGCGATCGTGCGCGGGCGCCACAGCTTCCCGTTCCTCGCCGGGCTGGTGGTGCTGATCGGCATCGCCGCCGTCGAATGGCAGCTGGCGCTGTCGGCGGTGACGATCGGCTACGTGCTGTGGGGCGTCGGCCTCGGCATGTACCGGCTGGTGACGACCGGCGGCATGGACCGGCGCCGCGCCGGCGGCGACGACGACGACGACGACGACGACGGCGAGTTCGACCTGCGCCCGCGGCGCAACTGACGGCCTGGCCTTGGACGCGCGCGAGACCGTCGTCTACCTCGGGCTGGGCGCCAACGAAGGCGACCGCGAGGCCAACCTGCGCACGGCGGTCGAGCGGCTCGGCGCGGTGCCCGGCGTGCGCGTGCTGCGCGTGTCGACCCTGCGACCGAGCCGGCTGGTCGGCGACGGGCCCGAGCAGGGCGAGTTCCTGAACGGCGCCGTGCAGCTGGCGACGACGCTGTCGCCGCGCGCGCTGCTCCTGGTGACGCAGGCGCTCGAACGCGCCGCCGGGCGCGCGCTGCCGGCGAAGCGGAACCACCCGCGCCCGCTCGACCTCGACCTGCTGCTGTACGGCGACCAGCGCGTCGACGAGGCCGGGCTGGTGGTGCCGCACCCGCGGCTGTTCGAGCGCGAGTTCGCGCTCGCGCCGCTGCGCGAACTCGGCGTCGAGGAGGCGGTGCTGGAGTCGATGCGGCCGGCGCCGGCGCCGCGGCTCCTGCGCACGGCGGCCGAGCTGCAGGCGGTGACCGGCGGCTGGATCGAAGGGCGCTGCGTGGTCGGCATGGTGCCGACGATGGGCGCGCTGCACCGCGGGCACGGCAGCCTGCTGGAGCGCGCCCGCGCCGAGTGCGACCGCGTGGTCGCGACCATCTTCGTCAACCCGCTGCAGTTCGGGCCGAACGAGGACCTCGCCAGCTATCCGCGGCAGCTCGAGCGCGACCTGGAGCTGTGCCGCGCGGCCGGCGTCGACGCGGTGTTCGCGCCGTCGCCGGACGAGATGTACCCGCCCGGGTTCTGCAGCACGGTCGACGTCGGCGTGGAGGCCGAGACCATGGAGGGCGCCGTGCGTGCCGGCCACTTCCGCGGCGTGGCCACGGTGGTGGCGCGGTTGTTCGCGCTGGGGCGGCCGCACCGCGCCTACTTCGGCCAGAAGGACGCGCAGCAGCTGGCGGTGGTGCAGCGCATGGCGCGCGACCTCGGCTTCCCGGTGCGCGTGGTGCCGTGCCCGGTCGTGCGCGAGCCCGACGGGCTGGCGCTGTCGAGCCGCAACGTCTACCTCGACCCGCCGTCGCGGACCGCGGCGCTGGTGCTGTCGTCGGCCCTGCGCGCGGCGCAGCAGGCGTGGCGGCGGGGTGAACGCGACCGCGACGCCCTGCTGCGGGCCGCCGCGGCGGTGCTGCAGCGGGAGCCGCGCGCCGAGCTCGACTACCTGGAGCTGCGCAGCGAGCCCGACGTCCGGCCACTGCCGCCGGGTCCGGTCGCCGGCGGGCGGCTGCTGGTGGCGGCGCGCTTCGCCGGCGCGCGCCCGGTGCGGCTGCTCGACACCATGGCGCTCGACGAGGAGCCGTTGCCCGGCCCGGGCGCGCCGGACCCGCGCGCCCCGGAGCCCGCGTGAGCAGCGGCCACACGCTGCGGCTGTTCTGTCCGGCCAAGCTCAACCTCGGGCTGCGCGTGCTCGGGCGGCGTGCCGACGGCTACCACCTGCTCGACACGGTGATGCACGCCATCGACCTCGGCGACGAACTGTACGCGCGGCCGGTCGCGGGCGGCGCCGGGCCGACGCTCGCCGTGTCCGCCGACGATCCGCGCGACGCGCTGCCGCCGGACGACGACAACCTGGTGCTGCGCGCCGCCCGCGCCTGGGGCTCGCGCGCCGGCGCCGCGGTGCGGCTCGCCTTCGCGCTGCACAAGCGCGTGCCGCACGGCGGCGGGCTCGGCGGCGGCAGCAGCGACGCGGCGGCGGCGCTGCGGCTGTGCAACGCCTTCGCAGAGGCGCTCGGTGCCGTGCCGCTCGACCTCGCGGCGCTGCACGACCTCGCCCGCGGCCTCGGTGCCGACGTGCCGTTCTTCCTGCGGGGCGGGACGCAGCGCGGCCGCGGCATCGGCGACGAACTCGAACCGGTCGCCGATCCGCCGGCGCGCTGGTTCACGCTGCTGGTGCCGCCGTTCGGCTGCCCGACCGTTGCGGTCTACAAAAACCTCGCGTCACCCTGGCAGGCAACTTTTGACACCGCTAGCATGCGCGAGTTCAGGGACAGCCACCACAATGACTTCGCCCGCAACAGGTTCGTGAACGACCTGACGGCAGCCGCCGAGCGAGTGCGACCCGAGCTTGCGCAACTGCGCAGGCGGGCCGGGGACCTCGGTGTCGCCGTCGCGATGACGGGCAGCGGGTCGGTCCTGTTCGCGACCGCGGCGGACGAAGGCGAGGCTCGGACCCACCGCGAACGGCTCGCACCGTTCTGCGGCGAGGGCGTGCGGCTGCTGGCGGCGCGTTCGGCGCCGGGAGCGTTCGCGCCGGTCCAGGCCGAGTGGCCGACCGCGGCCGGAGGTGGCTCGTGACGGCGGCGCACCGCTCGATGGGGGCAGGGGCCGCCGGGGCAATGGCAACTGGGAGGACGCAATGCCGACGAGCAGGGGACAAGCGAGTGAGGCATCCGGCGGCGCGCCGGGGCGGATGGAGATCACCGAGATCCGGGTCAAGCTGACGGACGACCCGCGCAACAAACTCAAGGCGTATTGCAGCGTGACGATCGACGACGCGATCGTCATCCGCGACCTGAAGATCATCGAGGGCAGCAAGGGCCCGTTCGTGGCGATGCCGAGCCGCAAGCTCGCCGATCACTGCCCGCGCTGCGGCCACAAGAACCACATGCGCGCCAACTACTGCAACCAGTGCGGCAGCCAGCTCGACGCCGAGCGGGCGCCGCGCGACGAGCGCGGCCGCGCGCGGTTGCACGCCGACCTGGCGCACCCGATCAACAGCCCGACGCGCATCGAACTGCACAAGGCGGTGGTGCGCGCCTACGCCGAGGAGGTCGACGCGGCGCGGAGCGCCGGCAGCAACTACCGGCCGAAGAGCTTCGACGACTTCGATCACCTGAGCGACACCGTCGACGCCGACTACCTCGACGAACTCGAGCGCCGGCAGCAGGAGCGCGAGCAGCGCCGCCGCGGCGCGGGTGCTGCCGACGGCACCGCGGCCGACGGTGCGTCGGTCGAGGGCGCGTAGCGGGTCCGCGACGTGCCGATCCGCCTGGCCATCGTCGGTCCCGGCCGCGTCGGGCAGGCGCTGGGCCGCCGCTGGGCCGAGTCCGGCGTCGACCTGCTGGGCTACGTCGGCCGCGACCGCGCGCGCACGGCGGCCGCGGTGGCGTTCGCCGGCCGCGGCCGCGCGCTGCAGCTGGCGGACCTGCGCACCGCGCACGTCGTCGTGCTCGCGGTCGGTGACCCCGACCTGCCGGAGCTGGTCGCGGCCGCGGCTGCCGCCGGCTGCACGCGCCGCTGCGCCCTGTGGCTGCACACCAGCGGTCGCCACGGACTCTCGGTGCTGGCGCCGCTCGCCGCCGTCGCCCCCGCGAGCGGCCGCCCGGCCGACTGCGTGCGCCTCGGCGCGCTGCACCCGGTGGCGCCGTTCCCCGACGCCGCGGCGGGTCTCGCTGGGCTGCCGGACCGGCCCGCGGTGCTGCTGGGGGAGCCGCGCGCGCGCCGCCTGCTCGGCCGCCTGTGCGATCGGCTCGGCATGCGGCCGCTGTGGGCCGACCCGCGCGGCGACCGCACGCTGTACCACGCCGCCTGCGCGCTCGCCGCCAACGGGCTGACCGCGCTGCGCGCCGCGGTCGACGAGGCGTTGGCGGCGTCCTCGGTCCTGTCGCCGGCCGATGCCGCCCGGCTGGCGCAGTCGCTGATGGCGGCGGCGCTCGACGCCTGCGCGCGGCACGGTGCCGCGGCGGCGCTGTCGGGGCCGGTCGCGCGCGGCGACGACGCGACCGTCGCGGCGCACCGGACCGCGCTGCTCGGCACCGCCGCTGCCGCCGACGCCGATCCGGCCCCGCTCGACGAGGTCTACCGCGTGCTCATGCTGCAGGCGCTGCGCCTGGCGCGCCGCCGGGGCCTCGACGACGCCGCCGACCGGGCCTTGCGCCGCGCCCTCGGCGCGGCGATGGAGTGAGGCCATGGCGCAGATCCTCGCCAGCATCGAGGCCGAAGGCCGCGACCAGACCCTGCGGCAGGCGGAGCGCGCGGCCATGGCCGGCGCCGACTGGGTCGAACTGCGCCTCGACCGCTGGCCGGCCGAGGCCGACCTCGCCGCGCTGATCGGCGCGATCCGGTTGCCCGTGCTGGTGGCGATCCGCACGCCCGACGACGGCGGCAGCTTCCGCGGCTCCCTGGCCGAGCGGCGGGAGCTGTTCGGCAAGGCGCTGGCCGCCGGCGCGGTCGGCATCGACCTCGAGCACTGGGAGACCTGGACGCCGTCGGTCGGCCGCAACCGGCTGAAGCTGATGATCCGCTCGTTCCACAGCTTCACCGGCGTGCCGAGGGACCTGGTGGCGATCCGCGACAAGCTGTTCGAGCAGCAGGGCACCGTCGCCAAGATCGCGGTCACCGCGCACGACCTCGCCGACGCCGCGCCGGTGATCGACCTGCTGATGGGGACCGACCAGCGCACCCGGCCGACGGTGGCGTTCGCGATGGGGCGGACCGCGTGGCCGACGCGGATCCTGGCGGCGGCCATGGGCGCGCCGCTGGTCTACGCGGCGGTCGAGCCCGGCCGCGAGACCGCGCCCGGGCAGCTGCCCGTGGCGCTCTGCGCCGGCCTCTACCGCGTGCACGCGCTGTCGGGCGCGACGCTGCTGTTCGGCCTGCTCGGCAATCCGGCGCTGCAGTCGCTCGGCCCGGTGCTGCACAACCGCGCGTTCCGCCGCATCGGGCTCGACGCGGTCTACCTGCCGCTCGAGACCTCGCGGCCCGAGGCGGTGGTGGCGATGCTGCCGCGGGCGCGGCGGCGCGGCCTGTCGGTCACCGCGCCGCACAAGGCGGTGATGGCGGCGCAGTGCCACCGGCAGAGCGCCGAGGCCGCCGCGGTCGGCGTGGTCAACACGATGACGTTCGAGGCGCACGGGCTGGTGGTGGGGCACAACACCGACATCGCCGGCGTGCTCGGCGCGCTGCGGCGCGCGGGCATCGGCCAGGTCGAGCCGCGCAGCCGCGCCGCGGCGGTGCTGGGCACCGGCGGGGCGGCGCGGGCGGCGGCGTTCGCCCTGCTGCGCATCGGCTACGACGTGACGATGCTGGGGCGGTCGCACGACCCGGTGCGCGAGTTCGCGCAGCACCACGAGGTGCGCCTCGGCGGCCTGTCGGCAAAGGTCCTCGACGCGCTGCAGCCGGCGGTGGTGGTGCACGCCACACCGGTCGGTTCCGCCGGACGCGATCCCGAGGAGCGGCTGCTGCCCGAGTGGACGCCGCAGCCCGGCACCGCGGTCCTCGACATGGTCTACCAGCCGCGGCACACGCGCCTGCTGCGCGACGCCGCCAAGGCGGGCGCGATCGCGATCCCGGGCAGCGAGATGTTCCTGACCCAGGCCGCCGCGCAGGTGGAGAAGTTCACCGGGGTCTACCTGCCGGAGTCCGAGCTGGGCACCTTCCTGGCGGGCACCGCCGCGGTGGCGACGTGACCGGTCCGCCGTCGGGCGGCCCAGTGGGGGGCGGCCCAGTGGGGGGCGGCCCAGCGGCGGGCGGCCCAGTGGCGGGCGGCCCAGCGGCGGGCGGCCCGATCCAGGCAGTCGCCCTGGTCGGCCCGCGCGCGGCCGGCAAGTCCGCGGTCGGCCGCGCCCTGGCCCGCGAGCTGGGCTGGGAGTTCGTCGACGCCGACGCGGCGCTCGCGGCGGCGGCCGGCGCCGAGCACGCCGGCCAGGTCCTGCAGCAGCGCGGCGAGCCCGCGTTCCGCGCGCTCGAGGAGCAGGTCACGGCGCCGCTGCTCGAACGGTCCGGCGCGGTGGTCGCGCTCGGCGGCGGCGCCGTTCTGTCGGCGGTGCTGCGCCGCGCCCTCCAGCGGCCCGCGCTGCTGGTCGCGCTGCTGCTGGCCGAGCCGGCCGTGCTGGCGGCGCGCATCGGCCGATCGAAGACCGCGCGGCCGCCGCTGACCGACCTGCCGCTCGAACGCGAGGTCGATCTGCTGCTGGCGCAGCGGCTGCCGCACTATCGCGCGGTCGCCGACCTCGAACTCGACAGCGGCCGCGGCACGCCCGCGAGTCTGGCGCGCCAGCTGGCCGCGCGCGTGCGCGGCGGCGCCGGCGGTTGACCGCGGCGGCGGTCGCGGCCGCGCCATGCCACCGTCGCGGCGTGGCTTGGAGCGGCGGATCAGATCGCGGCGGCGCCCGGCCGATGAAGGGGCAGGCGACGCGCATCGACGGGAGCATTTCTGCGGCTGCATCCGTTCGGCACGGCTATCATCGACGCGCTGTCGGCCCGGTCTCGCCGCGGCGACTCGGTCGCGGCGACGGCAGCGCTCCTGGTCCTCGCATGACGCATCCCGGCACCCTGATCTGGCTGTTCCTGCTGCTCTGGGCCCCGGTCGCGCGCGCGCAACCCGGCGCCGCGCCGATGCGCGGCGGCAGCCCCAGCCAGCAGAACGGCCAGGAAGGGCCCGAGCTCGGTCTGGTCGACCGGCTGCGTGCGCAGCTGGCGCAGCCCGGCGGCGAAGGCCAGGACCAGCGCGCGATGGCGATCGAGCGCCTGCTGTCGCTGCCCGACGAGGCGGCGCACGCGGTGCTGCAGGCGCGGCTGGCCGACGCCGACGATCCCGACGGCGTGCGCTGGTCGGTGTTGCAGGCGCTGGTCCGGCGGCTGCTGAACCCCGCCGACCCCGTGTTCGGCGAGTTCGAGGACATCCAGACCCAGCGGGCGCGGTTGGTGCGCGGCTACGGCCGGGCGTTGGTGCCGTTCTGGCTCGGCAAGCCCGACGCCGATGGCCTGCTGGCGCCGGACCCGCTGCGCGACCAGGCCCGGGCGTGTCTGGTGCGGATGCCGGTGCGGCCGCTGGCCGAGGGCCTCCGCGCCGTCGCCCAGGACCAGGCCGCGCCGCTGACCGACCGCGCCGCCGCGCTGCGCGCCGCCGGCGACACCCAGAACCTGCACTTCGGCGCCCTGCTGGCCGACTTCGTCGCCGTCGACGAGCCGCAGCTGCGCCGCGCCGCGCGCGTCGCGCTCCGTTACCTGACGTTCGCCGAGGACGCCTTCGAGAGCCGCGAGCAGTTCGAGGCGTGGTTCCAGCGCAACGGGGGTCGCCGCTACCTGGAGCTCGCCGAGGAGGCCGCGCGGCTGGGCGCGCGCCGCGCGCGCCAGCACCGCGAGGAACTGCTGCGGGTGCAGCGCGAGGCCAGCAGCCAGATCGTGCGGGCGCTGACCGAGCGCCGCACCGGCATCGACTGGGCCGCGGTGCAGCAGCGGACGCTGGTCGACGACCCGGGCACCGTGCGCGCCTGCCTGCTCGAGCTGCGCCAGACGATGGCCGACCGCCAGCTCAGCGAGGACGGCCAGGCGCGGCAGGCGTTCGCGCGCGCCGTGCTGCAGCGCTACCGCGGCATCGACGCCGAGGCCGGCGGGACGCGCGCGTTGATGCTCGAGGTCACCGCCTACCTGGTGCGCCCGACCGAGGTCGACCTCGCCAACGAGCTGGCCGCCGAGCTGCTGGTGCAACTCGGCGCCGACGACCCGGAGATGCAGCTGGCGGCGCTGCGCGGCCTGCGGCGGTTCCCGTCGCCGGAGGCCCGCGCCGCGGTCGTGCGCCTGGGCGCGCAGGCGATGCAGCGCGGCGAGGCCGCCGACGGCGTCCTGTCGCAGGTGCTGCTGACGCTGAGCACAGGCGGCGACTCGCCGTGGCGCGCGCCCGCCGAGGGCGCCGCCGACCGCGCCGCGTGGCTCGAGCTGGTGCGCGGCGTGGCGACCGGCGCGTTCCCGCGCGACCGCCGCAACGAGGCGCTCGAGGTGGCGATGCAGCTCGACCGCGAGCAGAAGCGCGTGGCCGAGGTGTTCGACATGCTGCTGGGCATCGCCAACGACCCGACGCGCGAGCCGCCGTTCCGCACGGCGTGCCTGATCCGGCTGCAGGCCTGGCGCGACCAGCCCGGCCGCGCGAGCCTGCTGGTGCAGGCGCACACGCAGCTGCTGGGCGATGCCGACCGCGACGTGCGGCTGTTCGTCGCCGAGCAGCTCACGCGCCTGCCCGCCGTCGCCGAGGACCAGCGCAAGCAGTGGCTGGTCAGCATCGTCGCGACGCTGCGCGACAAGCTGCAGACCGAGACCAACAGCGCCGTGCGCACGGCGATGCTCGACTGCCTGGCGGCGTGCAGCCGCGACCCGGGCACGCCCGAGGCCGCCATCGGCGCGCTCAACGTCGTGCTCGACACGCTCGGCGTGCCGGTGCCGCCCGACCAGCAGCAGCGCGCCGACCAGCTGCTGACGTCGCTGACCACGATCGCCGCCGACCCCCGCGCCGAGGTCGGCCATTGGCTCAACGCCTGCGACGTGCTGCTCAAGCACGAGCGTCGCGCGCAGCTGCGGCACGTGCTCGAGACCCACAATGCCGTGCTGTTCGCCAAGGACGCGCGCGCCGGCGACACCGCGCTGAGCCAGCCCGCGCGCATGGCGATGCGCTTCCTGCTGCGCGCCGCGCTGCTCAAGCCCGCGCGCGAGCCGTGGCAGAGCGGCGAGGCCAACGACGTGCGCATCGCCTTCGAGGCGCTGCCGCCCGGCGAGCGCCTGCCAGAGAACCTCCAGGACCCCGCGTTCCGCCTGCTGCGGCTCGACGCGCTGCTGGCCTGCGGCAAGTCGCAGGAGGTGCTCGCGCTCGGCAACGCCTGGATCGAGGAGAAGGACCCCCAGGACCACCGCCCGCTCAGCAGCGAGGACATCGACTCGGTTCGCCTCCTGATGACGGAGGCCTACCTGCTGGAGGGCAAGATCGGCCCCGCCGCCGACAGCCTGTCGCGCCTCGGCACCGCGCGCGCGGCGGATCCCCGCGCCATCGACGCCGCCGACCGCCTCGGCCGCGCGTTCCTCGCCACCGACCCCAAGCAGGCGGTGCGCTGGCTCGAGACCGTCGTGCGCGTCACCGCCGAGGAGGACCCCGCCTGGCGCGCCCGCGCCGTCGCCCTGTGGCAGGCGCGCGTCCAGGCGAACCCCGCCGACCGCGACGCCGTGCGCGCCGAGATCGAGAAGCGCGCCGCGATGTTCGATTCGCCGGACTGCCCCGAGGGGCTGAAGAACGCGGTGGCGGTGCTGCGCGGGACGAAGAACGGCTGAGTCGCGCCGCTCAGCGGCCCAGCACGTCGTAGACCTGCACCCGCGCCGCGTTCGGCAGCAGCAGATCGCGCAGCGCCGCCTCGTGCACCGGGTGGGTCTCGTACGCGTGCAGCGCCGCCGCGTCGCGGAAGCGCATCACCAGCCCCAGGTCGAAGCTGTCGTCGACGACGTCGCGATCGCTCGCCAACGCCGTGCCCGTGGAGAGCGACACGAAGCCCGGGATGCGGTCGGGGAACGCGCGCGCGGCGGCGAGGATCGCGTCGCGCACCGTTGCGGAGGCGCCGTCCTTCAGCCACACCAGCACGACGTGCTCGACCTCGCCCGGGCGGGCACCGGCAGAGGGCGCGGTGCAGGATGGGAGGGCGGTGAGGGCGAGGAGGGCGGGGACGGCGAGGAGCGCCGGGAGCGGGCGGGTGAGCGGGCGGGTGAGGGGGCGTCGAGGCATGCGGCGATGCTAGGCGGCGGCCGGGCTGCCGCTGGGCTCGAAGATCGCGCTTGCATGTCCCGGCGCGGGGGCTACTCTCCTCGCCTCAACACCGCGGGGTGGAGCAGTCCGGTAGCTCGTCGGGCTCATAACCCGAAGGTCACAGGTTCAAATCCTGTCCCCGCTACCACTCAGAATCGCAGGACGGACAGGCACTTAGACCTGTCCGTCCTGCGGTCGTTTTCGGGCGGTCACGTGGGAGTGTGCCCAAATCGTGACCAAGGTAGACCGAGTGCAGGGGGGTGGTCGACCGAGTCGGGGTCTACGTGGTCACACTCTTCCGTCGCGGTCGGATCTGGTGGATCCAGTTCCGGACCGAGGGTCGCCGGGTTCGCGAGAGCCTGGGGACCGACAACAAGAAGCTCGCCGAGGACCTGCGCCGGCGGCGGCTGGTGGAGGTCGAGGCGGGGCGGCTGCAGCTGGTGGCGGTGCCGGCCGGGGGCGGTCTGGCGGAGTCGGCCGCGCCGCCCGAGCCGCGGCCGGTCGTCGACGTCGAGACCGCGCTCGCCGACTACCGCGCCTGGTCGCTGGCCCACAAGCGGCCGCGCACGATCCGCAACGACCGGCTGCGCCTGCAAGCGTTCTTCGCCACCGTGCCCGGCCGGGCGCTGGGTGAGATCGCCACCACCGACGTCGAACGGTTCCTGACGCAGCAAGCCCTGAAGGGCCGCCAGCCCGCGACGTTGCTGCGCTACCGCGAGATCCTGCACGCGTTCTGGCGGTGGGCCGAGTGCCAGGGTCACGTCGAGCGCAACGTCGTGGCACCGATCCCGCGGCCGCGGTTGCCCGAGCGCGATCCCCGGTTCCTGAGCCTCGACCAGATCGACGAGCTGCTGGCGGCCGTCGCCGGCGATCGCATCGCGGTGCTGGTCGCGGCCGCCGTGTTCGGCGGGTTCCGCCGCGAGGAGCTGTGCTGGCTCACGTGGTCGACCGCAAGGTGCCGTTGTCGAGCCGTCTGGTGGTCGCGCTGCAGGAGTACCGGAGGACCGGCCGGGTCGCCGGGGTCCCGTGGCTGTTCCCTTCACCCGAGGGCAAGCGCTGGGACCCCGACAACCTCAGCCGCCACTTCCGGGGGGTGATGCAGCGCGCCAGGCTGTCGTGGAACCTGCTAGAACTGAGGCACACGTTCGGGTCGCAGTTGGCCAGCAAGGGCGTGTCCCTGCTCAAGATCGCGCGGCTGATGGGCAACTCGCCGGCGATCGCGAGCAAGCACTACATCAACCTGGTGCCGGAGGAGATGGCGAGCGATGTCGAGTTCTAGATCGCCTGTGACCAGTGCAGATCCTCTGACCCCGGAGTGGCTCAGGGGATTCGTTGTGGATGCTCTGACGCGTGGGGCTTTGCGCGAAAGCAAGGGACGGAAGTGGGGGCGGCGAGGGTGGACGTCTTGGCTCAAGTCTCAGCTCCAACTCGCGGCAAGACGGCGAGGATTCAGAACGTGGGCGGGCGGCCTTCGAGGGCGAGGGGAGTACCTCGTAGACCTGTGCTGGCACCGTCCCTATCGAGCAAGCCGCGACTACAAGGGCCTGGAGCTCGCGGCAGAGATTGAGTGGGCCGGAAAGCACAAGCATGTCATGGAGGACTTCTTCAAGCTGGTCGACATGAGGGCCCGGGCTCGGCTCTTTGTTGCTGGATTGGATCGGGCAGCGTGGCGGAAGCGGTTCGGGCTTGTTGATGTCGCATCGTCAGTGGTAGCTGGCAACTTCAACGCGCGCGCTCAAGACTGGGTTGTTCTTGTTCTCTGCGAGAATGCTAGGCGCGGCGATGTCGGCTCTTGGCTTCTTCGACCGGGGCGGGGGGCCAAGCGAATGGTGAGCGATGAGTAGCTCGCTTGAGAAGCGCGAGCTAGTGCTCTTGTACCTAGCAGCGCGCCAAGGGCCGTCGGTTGACCAGATCGAAGTGAGGCAGCCGCCCTTCCTTCGTGTTCAGGACATGTTGCGGAGTCTTGTGGCCGACGGTTCCGGCGGGCCCGCCGAGTTGCGCGCCGCACTACTGGATCTGGTGGCTGCCGGGTTGGTAGCGATGGGGCCACGGTCGAGTGGTCAGGATGGCGACCTGACCGGCGAGCTAGACACCGTGTGCATTGTGCATTCGTGATCGCGGCTTGGTGGCGGCGCGAGTGATCCAGCCGGGAGTTGGCGCACCTGTTGTTCTGCAACTGCGGGTGCAGCCGGCCGCAAAGCATCCGGAGTTTCGCGGTCGGATCTGGTGGATCCAGTTCCGTGCCGAGGGTCGCCGGGTTCGCGAGAGCCTGGGGACCGACAACAAGAAGCTCGCCGAGGACCTGCGCCGGCGGCGGCTGGTGGAGGTCGAGGCGGGGCGGCTGCAGCTGGTGGCGGTGCCGGCCGGGGGCGGTCTGGCGGAGTCCGCCGACGCGCCCGAGCCGCGGCCGGTCGTCGACGTCGAGACCGCGCTCGCCGACTCTTCGCCACCGTGCCCGGCCGGGCGCTGGGTGAGATCGCCACCGCCGATGTCGAGCGGTTCCTGACGCAGCAAGCCCTGAAGGGCCGCCAGCCCGCGACCCTGCTGCGCTACCGCGAGATCCTGCACGCGTTCTGGCGCTGGGCCGAGCGCCAGGGCCACGTCGAGCGCAACGTCGTGGCACCGATCCCGCGGCCGCGGTTGCCCGAGCGGGATCCCCGGTTCCTGAGCCTCGACCAGATCGACGAGCTGCTGGCGGCCGTCGCCGGCGACCGCATCGGGCCGCTGGTCGCGGCCGCCGTGTTCGGTGGCTTCCGCCGCGAGGAGCTGTGCTGGCTGACGTGGTCGGACCTCGAAGCCGATCGCGCGCCGGCGATCCTGCGCGTCCGCGCCAAGACCGTCGCCGGCGAGAGCTGGCAGCCCTAGACCCGCCGCGACCGCAAGGTGCCGGTCTCGAGCCGGCTGCTCGCCGTGCTGCAAGAGCACCGGAGGACCGGGCGCGTCGCCGGGGTCCCGTGGCTGTTCCCTTCGCCCGAGGGCAAGCGCTGGGACCCCGACAACCTCAGCCGCCACTTCCGGGGGGTGATGCAGCGCGCCAGGCTGTCGTGGAACCTGCTAGAACTGAGGCACACGTTCGGGTCGCAGTTGGCCAGCAAGGGCGTGTCCCTACTCAAGATTGCGCGGCTCATGGGCAACTCGCCGGCGATCGCGAGCAAGCACTACATCATCCTGGTGCCGGAGGAGATGGCGAGCGATGTCGAGTTCTGATGCCAGCGTGGAGGATGTTCGGCGGCAGTGGCTCGCCAGGGACATGTCCTGGACCAATCGTTCGCACGTCTGGATTCCGTGCAGTCTGGGCGGGGCCCTGATCGCCATCGGTGCGACCTCATGGACCTGGCACCAGATCCTTCTGGGAGTTGTGTTCCTGGTGAGTGCTGTTCGTCGCGACGCAGCGAGCTGGGCGCGCGTTCGCCGGCACTTGCTCGGGACGCCAGCCGAAGACGCGGATGGACAATGATCGTCGACGTCTGCCGCTGGACCGTCGAGTGCGATGAAGTCGCCACGGCACGCTGCTACGCGGCGTTGCCGAAGAAGCCGCCGTGCGACTGTGCGCCGTGTCGGAACTTCGCGGCAACCAACGAGGTCGCGTTCGTGCCCGAGTTCCGCGCGCTGTGCCGGCAGTTGGGCATCGACATCACGAGGCCGTTGGAGGACTTCCACTCCCACCGCGAGCGATCGGGGCTGCACTGCTACGGCGGCTGGTTCCTCTGCGTGGGGCGCATCCTGGCCGGCGCAGATGCGAGGAGGACTACCGGGAAGACGAGTTGGACCTTCGACCTGGAATGGCTGACAGCCGGCTTCGAGATCGGGTTCGCGTCGGCGGCCGATCGCAGGATCGACGCGTTTGCTGGCCACCAGGTGCTGCAGGTCGAATACACGACCAGGATTCCGTGGGTGATCGAAGATGACGAGCCAGACTGAAGGGTCCGATTCGGCGAATGCGGGCGATCCGCAGGCGGTCTGGCGAAGCAAGGTGTTGACGCATCTGGCCGAACGGCTGGGGCCCATCATCGACCAGGTGGACATCGTGGGGCCGACATCGCTGCCGGTGCGCGACGTGCTCGAGGACCTTGTTGACGAGGGCGTGGGCACTCCGGCCGAACTGCGGTGCGCCATGTTGGACCTCAGCCAGGAGGGCCTCATCGGGCTGCGCGACGACGATCTGGTGAGTTGGACGGCGACCGTGCGGCTACGGGCGCGCGGGCTCGTGGAGGCGCGGAAGGTCCAACCGGGCATCGGCCGGCCCTGCCACCAAGTGAGACTGCGCCTGCAGAAGGGCGGCAGCGGCTTTCTCGCCCGTTTCGACACCGGCTGCCGGGAGCGCGACCGGGAGCTGAACAGCAGCGGGGTCGTGTTGGCAGTCTTCTACGTGTTGGCGCTGGAGCAGCCGACGAGCGATGCGCCGTTGACCGTCAAGCGCGTCCAGGAGCTGGGGCGAAAGTTGGCAGCCTTGGGAATCGGACCGAAGTCGGGGCCTGGCGCCCGGGTCGACACGAGCGACGACACCGTTCGCAAGGCACTCGGGCAGTGGACCGGCGTGCTGAAGCTGGAGAGTTCGCTCGGCGAGGACGGGAAGAAACGCCGGTGGTATCTGGCAGGCGGGTTTCCTGAGGTCCGCGTGACGGCGCCCGTCACGGGCGAGTCGCGAGACTGGCAGATCCTGTTGCAGCGGCTGCGGCAGGAGCTGCGCGATCGCAAGCAGAAGTCGAAGGCCCAGCCTGACGCGCCGGCGTAGCCGGCGACGCTTGCGGGGGCTGGGGCAGCGCCCCAGTCCGAGCCGCCGCGCCAGCGGCGGAGTGGCGCGCGAGTCTGCGCCAGCGGCGAGCTCCACGAGAACCGTCCCGCCGCGATCCGGCTCGGGATCGTGCGATCGTCGCATGCGGCGCGGTCGCGTTCCTTGCTCACGGTGTCGCGGGTGCGTTCCCTGGCCGGAACGGTCGAGTGTGCCGGATCCGCCCGACCGGCGGGATTGGCGGACTCCAGGCGCGAGTGGACCGAGTCCGGGCCCGCTACGGCCGGCGTGACGGCACGCATCGGGCGAGTCGGGCCGGTTGATGGTGAACAAGCATCAACTGGCCAGGGAGAGCAGCCGTCGTCTCGTCGGGCTCGCCTGGATCTCGAAGCGCTGGGGCTGCTCGCGGCAGACCTGTCGTCGTGTCTTGGAACGTCTGGGCGTGGCGCCCCTGTTCCTCGGTGGGGACGCGCGCAACGCGACGCTGCGGTTCGACCTGGCGGACGTCGAAAGGGTCGAGTCTGCGTCGCAGCGTGGCACCGGAGGAGCCGCGGGAGGTGGGGCGTGAAGCTCCAGTTCCGTGGTCAGGTCCTAGGTGCGGGTCCGTCGAGCGGAACCAGGACGTCGATCGACTGGCTCGAACTGTCGGTCAAGCACCTGGAGCCGCTGCAACTCGGAGCGATTTTGCACGAGCACCTGGGCCCTGGGTTCGGCCCCGCCGACTTCGAGGTTGAACGGGACGACGAGAAGCGCTTCTTGGCGATGGGGCCGAACGGTGTGCGGCTTCTGGCGGATCCGGTCGGGCAGGAAAACCGCGATGGCGTCCGGGAGCCGTGGAGCAGCGTCAAGCTGCCAGGGAAGTCCTGTCGCGCCACGGGGACGGAGAAGCTCCTGCGGCTACTGGCAGTGCTGCTGGATGACGCCTACGGCTTGAAGGTCTCCCGGCTCGACGTGGCCATCGACGACTTTGACCGGTCGTTCATCCCGCGGCAGTTCGCCGAGGCCTGCGTCGATGGGGACCTGAGCAGCGAGGCCGCGGTGTTGGGCCGGGGGGTCATCACGAGGGTGCGCCCCACCAACTGGGACTGGTCGCGTCGGAAGAACGGGTGCTTTTGGCTGGGCGGAGCCAAAGCGGCTCGGCGGCTGCGCGTGTACGACAAGGAGGCGGAGTCCCGTGGGGCGATCGAAGCCGTTCGCGTCGAACTGCAGTGCCGGGACGAGTACGCGCTCGACATGGCGCACCGCCTGGTCGCGGCGATGGTCGCGGAGCGGCCGCTGGGAGACGTTGCACGCGAACGCGTTCGTGGCTTCGTGGACCTGCGCGTGCCGAGCGGGAGCCGGTCCAGGTCGCAGGAGTGGCCCCAGGTGGACTGGTGGGCGCAGTTCATCGGGTCGGGGACCTCAGACGGGATCCCGCGCGAGGATCCTACGGACGCCAGGACATGGAAGGCGCAGTGCAGCAAGCAGTTCGGCCTACGTTCGGCCCATTCCTGGGTGTCATTCTGCGGCTTCACGGGATCACGTCAACGGACCTGCGGATCCTGGCGGGGCAGCGAGGCGAACTGGGGCCGTCGGAGTTCCTGGCCCGCGCCGTCTCGGACATCCTTGGGGGAGTGAAGCTGCCAGATCTGAAGCCTCAACACGCCAACGGCTGCGGCTTCTGGAAGCTGACCGGACGTTGAGGTTGGTGCCCTGAACCCCCGTCAGTCTCACGGGGGTTCATCTCGACTGGCAATGCGGAACGCGAGGATTGCGAAGTGCGGTCCTCTGGAGGTAGAAAAGGCACATGAAGTCGGTCTGCATGTTCAACAACAAGGGAGGGGTCGGGAAGACGACGCTCACCTGCAACGTCGCGAGTCTACTGGCCCGTCGCCGCTTGCGGGTGCTCGTTGTCGACTGCGATCCGCAGTGCAACTCAACTCAACTGATCCTTGGAGAGGATGAGTGCACCAAAGCGTACTATGACGAAACGGAGGCTCGCAGCTTTCGAACAATATTGGATGTCGTGAAGCCCTTGCTTGATGGTGACGCCGGCGTTGCCACGGGAATCACGATTCTTTCGGCCGTCACGAACCGGTTCGGGGTCGACCTCCTGCCTGGTCATCCCAAGTTCTCATTAGTAGAGGATGTCCTGTCGGAAGCGTGGGGAAACGTGAGGGGTGGTGACCTAGGTGGGCTGAGGAAGACTAACTGGTTTCATGCGTTCCTGGGGAGCTTGCAGTCGACCTACGATGTCGTCTTTGTTGATGTGGGCCCGAGCCTTGGTAGTATCAACCGCAGCCTCCTCCTCGGAGCTGATGGCTTCGTTGCTCCGATGGGGAGTGACGTCTTCAGTCTCATTGGAATCCGGAACGTTGCTGAGTGGTTAAGGGGATGGTCTGTTGCATACGAGCGTGGCGTTGAGGCGTTGAAGAGCGATCGTCGAGGAGCGCAGGGGCAGCACCCGATCAAGAGCACAGCGGGAGTCAAGAAGGGCTTCTTTGGATATGCTGTTCAGCAGTATATTGCCAAGACTGTTCAAGGGGAGAGGCGTCCAACCCAAGCCTATGAGAAGATAGTTAGCAAGGTGCCAATAGAGATCGAAAATGCGCTTGCCGAGTTTTTCTCGGCGGGAGTTCACAGCGATAATATGGGCTTGGGGGATGTTCCGAATATGTTCAGTCTGGTGCCGATGGCGCAGAGTGCATCTGCGCCCATTCATGATCTACAGAGTTCGGATGGCATACGGGGAGCTCAGTACTCTCAGCAGGCCAGCTACGTAGAGCAACTCAAGGTGCTAGCTGGCAACCTGGCTAGCAACATAGGCATTGGGTGAGGGAGCATGACTTGGCCGCACTATCTCGTCGAGGAGTTGGCCGATCGGCGGTGCGTAATCGTTGTAGGCAGTGGAATCTCAAGTAGCTGCGAGACCAGTGACGGCGAACGCCCGCCCGGATGGAGCGCGCTTCTGGATGAGCTTGCGGCGCTGATCAGCGACGTTGATGCCAGAAATGAAGCGAAGAGGTTGATAACGGAAAAGCAATTGCTGAGGGCTGCCCAGGTGGTCGCCGATAAAACGTTGGCAGAGGATCGAGAGCGCATCATTAAGCGCCGTTTGGAGCGTCAGTATCAGCCTTCGAAGTGGATCGAGCTGATAAGAGACTTCGATCAGAATGTGATGGTGACGACTAACTATGATTGCCTGCTAGAGGATGCATGTCCACGTGAGGGGTTCAGGACGCACATTCACAAAGATCAGGAGGCGGTGAAGGTCTTGCGAGCTCCCGAGCGCCTGATTCTCAAGCTTCATGGGTGCATTCGCCGAGATCCGGGTTCCTTGGTGCTTAGTATGTCGGACTATCATGCAATTAGGGCAGATTATCCGCACTGTCTGAAGCTGCTTGAGTCGGTGTTTGTGACGCACACGGCGCTCTTCTTGGGCTACTCCATTCAGGATCCAGACATGCAATTGGTCATGCAGAACATTAGTATTGCTTTTCCTCATGCTCAGCCACATATTATACTCACGTCTGACCCTATGCATGCGAGTGTGCGCAGTGCCATGGAGCGATCGCTAAACTTGAAGTTTGTCTGCTATGATAAGGGGCGGCACAAAGTGGGCTTGGAAATGTTGGAGTCGCTCTTTGAGGACGTGCAGTCAATGCGGGCTTCTCGGTGAGCGCTTGTTCATGAGCGGCTAGATTGGCGCTGAGTGCATCGGACTAGGCGTGTGAGCATTCGTAGCCGATCCTGGTGCTGGCGGGAGTGGTCGTGGTGCCGAGGCAGGCGCCTGGGTTCCTCATCATGTCGGATAGGGGGGGGCTGAAGATTGGATTGCACAGGCTGGGAGGACAGCCCGACGGTCACGGCCGTGCCCAAAGTGTGACCATCGCGCGACGGAAGTGGCGAGACCGGCGAGTCTGGACAGCAGTAACCGTCGCGTGAAGCGCACCTGGAAGCGGAAGCTGCGCTCGCCATCGTTGCGGGATGCGACGACGAGAGCAGATGTCCGCGCTGCTGGCGCGGCGTGATCGCGACGGCCTGAGCCTTCGAGAGTTGTCGGATCGCAGCGGGATCCCGCTGGGGACGCTGTCGTGGTGGAGTTGGCGGCTGCGGCAGGACGCAGTCGACACGGCCGGTGGCTTCGTGGAGGTCGCGGCCGCGGAGCCGCGAGCAGACCGCGGTGCGTTGATCCGGCTCGGCAACGACCTCGAGATCGAGGTGCCCGCCGACACCGACGTGACCTGGCTCCGCGACCTCGTGTCGGCGCTGCGCTCGTGCTGAGCCTGCCGGCGAGCATCCGGATCTTCGTGGCGCGTGACGCGGTCGACTTCCGCAAGGCGCATGACGGCCTGCTGGCAGTAATCCGCGACGCGTTCGGCGACGACCCGTTCGACGGCAGCCTGTTCGTGTTCCTCAATCGCAGTCGCAACCGCCTGAAGCTGCTGCAGTGGGACCGCGACGGCTTCTGGCTGCACTACAAGCGGCTCGAGCAGGGCACCTTCAAGCTCGATGTGAGCCCAGGTGATTCATGGCAATGCGCGGGACCGCCTCGGATCGCCTGATCGGAGTCCGGACTCCGCAGATGGCAGGCACACCGACACCGCCGCCCTGCTCCCGTCCCGAAGAGCGCCTCGCTCGCCGAATGGTCGCCTCGGCGGGGCTACGCGGCCTTGGGCACGGCGAGCGTGCGAAGGAAGCGAGCCCAGGCGTCGGCGACCTTCGCGTTGACGGCGAGGGTCGCGCGCCGTGCGGATACGACGACGAGCGCCGGCACGGCGAGCAGCCTCTTGCGGAGACGATCGAGCGCGCATGGTTGCTTGGTGGCGCGGACGTGCACGAGCCGCGCCGAGTGCGCGAGGTTGTAAGCGAGTGCGAACAGCGCGAGCGTCGCGGCGTTGCGGAACTCGACCTCGCTCGGATCGCGCGTGGAGCGGTCCTCGCCGCGTTGGGTGCAAGACAACGCTGGCGCGAGCACCGACTGCATCTCGCCGATGCGGCCCTCCATCGTGCCGCGCTGTCGGTAGTCCGCGAGCAGGCGCGCCGCCGGCCAGTCCTTTCGCGAGGCACTGGTGACCAGCACGAAGTGGTGCAGGAAGAGATCGTCCTTGCGCTCCAGTACGACGATGACAACGCGCCGCGGCTTGCTCCACGAGCCAGCCCGGTACTCGACATCGTGCACCCACTCGCGCGGCTCCTTGGGGCGCCGACCTTCGGGTCGGACCAGGTAGGGCTTGGCGAGCCGATCGAGCACGTCGTTGTTGTTGACGCGGAAGACGTAGTCGATGCCCTGCGCTTCCAGGGCGTCGAGCGTCGCAGGGCTGACGAAGCCGGAGTCGCCACGGACGCGCGGCTTCTCGCCGGTCGCGCGCTCGACGCCCTCCAGGATCGGCTGCAGGAAGTCCATGATGCCGGCGGCCGTGTGCGCGTTGCCGGGGCGCAACTCGACGCCGAGCCAGTGGCCGGTGTCCAGCATCGCGACGAGCGGATGGAAGCAGCGGATGCCGTAGTGGCGATTCCACTCGGATCCGGGCTGGTGTCCGTGCGCCTCGATCGGAAACGAATCGACGTCGATCGTCGCTCGGCGCCTCGCGAGGCCGCGGCCTCGGTCACCGCAGCGGACCGCGCCCTCGAGCAGCCCCTTGCCGAGGCGCGCCAGGTTGCTCGGAATAGCCAGCGTGTCGATCAGCCGGGACATCGTCGGTTGCGAAGCCAGCCTCGTCTCATCGAGTGGCGACAGTCCGGCAGCATCGCTGACTGCCAGCCTCAGCACGGGGTCGCGACGCAACAGGTCGGCGTCACCCTGGTCCCGGTAGCCGAGCGCGATCATCTGCAGCCGGGTGCGCAGCAGCTCGGTCAAGCCGTACCGGATCAGCTCGGGGCTGCGCGGATCGTGCAGGTCGCGCGCGACCTGCCTCGTGACGCCCACCGCATCGTCGACGGCGCGCAACAGCATCGCGCCGGCGTTGCCGCTCAGCTGCTCGCCGCGAGCGGCGACGCGCACCGACCCGTTGAAGTCGAACCGGACACCCGTAGTCTCTTCACCCACTGGCAAGCCTTCGTTGATCGTCGGGAACTGCGTAAGACACAGCCCTGTACGACCGACGGAGGCTTTCCGTTTGAAGGGGATCGCGACTTCGATGAATCAGGTGGGGTGAGCACCGAGCAGCCGCGCTGCCAAGTCTCCCGCGCGCAGCTCTCGATGCTGATCGAAGGCATCGATCTCAAGAAGCAGAAGATCCGCCAGCCTCTGTCGCGGCCGATGCGTAATGGAGACCGTGGTGGGCGTGACGGTCAACGAGGCGAATCGTGATGATGCCGAGGTGCTGCGCGCGCGGATCGCGGAGCTCGAAGCGTACGTCAAGAAGCTCGAGCACAACGTCGAGGTGTTCCGACGCATCGCGTTCGGCCGCGGCTCCGAGAAGCGCGGCAATCGCAAGCTGCCCGAGGCCGACCGCGACGCCCGACAGGGCCACCTCTGGCTGACGCAGCTCGTCGAGGAGGCCGACCGCACTGCCGCCCAGACCGGCTCCCATGGCTCGATCGAGCTGAAGGCGCCGGGGCAGCCGCGCAAGCCGGGCAAGCGCCGCCAGAAGATGCCGGCACACCTGCCACGCGTACGCACGACCTACGAGCTGCCCGACGAGCAGCTCGCCTGCACCTGCGGCGGCGCGATGCACGAGATCGGCGAGGACGTCAGCAGCGAGTTGCTCCGCGTCGAGCTGACGATCGTCCACGAGATCGCGCGCAAGAAGTACGGGTGCCGCGCCTGCAGCAGCGCGGTGCGCACCGCCCCTGGGCCGGCGCGGGTGATCGACAAGGGTCTGCTGAGCCCGAGCTTCCTGGCGCACGTGATCACCGAGCGGTTCGGCATGCACATGCCCTACCACCGGATGGAGCGCCAGTTCGCCGACGAAGGCCTCGACCTGTCGCGCAGCGTGCTGCAGCGATCCGCAGCCAGGTGCGCCGAGTTGCTCGAGCCGATCTACCAACAGCTCGGCCGCGACGTGATGGCGCAGCCGGTCGTGCACACCGACGACACGCCGGTCACGGTGGCGCAGGACGAACACGGCAAGACGGTCGCGGGCCGCATCTGGGTCTACGCCGACCACGGCGGCGACACCTGGTACGACTTCACGCCCTCGCGAAAACGCGACGGTCCCCAGCGGGTGCTGGGCGACTTCAAGGGCTACCTGCAGGCGGACGCGTACGGCGGCTACGACCAGCTGTACGTGCCCGACGGCGCCACGGAGGTCGCGTGCTGGGCGCACGCGCGCCGCAAGTTCGTCGACGCCGAGTCCGCGGACCCGAAGCTCGCCAAGGAGGCGCTCGACCTGATCGGGCTGCTCTACGACGTCGAGCGGGAGGTCAAGGCGAGGGCCGCTGCCGAGCAACGGCAGCCGTCACCCGAGGAAGTCCTCGCTGCCCGCACGGCACGCAGCGTGCCGCAGCTCGCTGCGATCCGCGCCTGGCTCGAGTTCAACGAGGCGCAGGTGCTGCCGCGCGGCGCGATGGCCGAGCCGATCCGCTACTGCCTCAACCAGTGGCAGGCCCTGTGCCGCTACGTCGAGGACGGCCGCCTGCACATCGACAACAACCTTGCCGAGCGCCAACTCCGCCACTTCGCCGTCGGCCGCAAGAACTGGCTGTTCTTCCAGACCGAGGGCGGCGGCAAGGTCGCGGCCATCCTCGCCAGCCTGCTGCAGACCGCCCGCGCGATCGGCATTGACCCCAAGACCTACTTCCGCGACGTGCTCCTGCGCATCAGCAGCGAGACCGACGTCGCCCGGCTGACGCCGCGTGGCTGGAAGCAGCACTTCGCCCAGGACGTCGCCGACCACCACGAGGACATCCTCGTCCGCCTGCGCGACCATACGCGAAGGCGCAGTAGCTCCGGGCCACAGCAACGGCTGCGCCAGGCGGCGACTTCGGCGCGGTGGGGTTCAAGCGACGGTTACGGACAGCAAGACGCGACTGCTGTAGGCTCCGCCAGCATCGCTCCTTGCATATAACCGCCTGCTCCACCAGCGCTTCTGGAGTCGCCACTGTGGCGCCTCATAACCCGAAGGTCACAGGTTCAAATCCTGTCCCCGCTACCACTCAGAATCGCAGGACGGACAGGCACCTGGACCTGTCCGTCCTGCGGTCGTTTTCGGGCGGTCGCCGACGCGACTCCCTCTGCGCCACCGGTCGTCGCATGGTCCGCCACCGCGCTTGAGATCCGAGGCGGGCGGCGGGGCGGCTGCCATGCCTCGGAGTCCGTAGCGAGCTGGCCGCAGCGTTCGCACGGCGCGTCGCTTGGATCCCGCCGGCGTTCCGTGCGAGGCGCTGCGGCATACGCCACCGTTCTCGCGATCGTACGGCGTTGCCCGCAATGGCCGCGGCTGGTGCCGCGGGACTACAGGGACGTCGCTCGTGGGGACCGGATGCCGCACGACGGGGCCGCCGCTGGCGTACCCGCGGCGCGGTCCGGTCCGGTGGGACGAACGACCCTTCTCCCCACCGGCCACGTCGGCGACCGCGCCGTCGTGACCCCGCGGGCGACCGTGTCGCCCGGCGACCGCCCGGGCGGCGCTGCCGACCCCTGATCGAGAGGACAACCCATGAGGCTCGCGCTCTCCGTGTTGCTCGGGAGCTTGTTGGTGGTCGCGTGCCACGACAACCACCGCACCCCCGGCGCTTCGACCCTGACCCTGGTGACCGGCCGCGTCATGGACGACCGCGGCCAGGTGGTCCCCGATGCCGTGGTCACGGTGGTGGACACCGGGGTCCAGGTTCGGACCAACGCCGACGGTCTGTTCGCCGTCGAGGTGGCAGGCGGCTCGCACGAGATCCAGGCGAGCTTCGGCGACGTCTCGCTGTGTGCGGCCTGCTTCACCGTCGGCGACGCCGAGGTCCTGCACCTCGGCGACCTCTACCCCGGCCGCGAGCCGGGCTGCGGACAGCCGACGGGCTGTGCCGGCGACTTCGACTGCGACGGGGTGTCCGACGTCGACGAGCTGGCCGGATGGGACGTCACGCTGGTGCTGGGCGACGACTCCGTGGTCGTCCGCCACGTCGACAGCGATCCCGAGCAGGTCGACACCGATGGCGACGGGCTGAACGACGCCGACGAACTGGCCGCACGCACCGATCCGCGGCGACGCGACACCGACGGCGATCTGCTGCCGGACTTCGCCGAGCTGTTCGCCTACAAGAGCAACCCCTGGGTCGTCGACAGCGACTCCGATTCCCGCGGGCCGGACGGCGATGCCGTGACCGACCCCAACCTGTGGGACGGCTACGAGCTGCTGCTGACCAAGACGTCGCCGACGATGGCGGACACCGACGGCGACGGCTTCACCGACTGGGAGGAGATCCACTCGGGTGGCACGGATCCACTGGTCGCCGACCTGCCGCGCATGGCGCTGGAACTCTACGGCGCGCCGACCCTGACGCTGAACGTCACCGACGTCAGCACCGGCAGCTCGACACAGATCCAGTCGTCGCTCGAGAAGCAGTCGCAGGGGTACCAGAAGACCGACACCGAGTCGACCAAGATGTCGATCGAGAACACCGTCCAGATCCACCAGGAGCTCAGCGTGGGCACCGGCAACTGGCCGCCGTCGTACGAGGCCAAGATCACGCACGACCTCGAGTTCAAGCACGCCTACGCGACCGAGAGCATGGCCAGCTGGACCGAGGAGTCCGTCCAGCAGTCGCAGAGCAACTACGAGGAGGAGATCCGGAACATCACGTCGATCAGCTACGACGACGGCATGCTGTGGACGGCGCTGAAGATCGTCAACCCGTCCAACGTGTCGTACCGGATCCGCGACCTGCGCATCGCCGCGCTGCGGATGCGTCCGGGTGGCTCGTTCGAGGCGATCGGCACCCTGGCGCTCGGCGAACTCGGCCCGTCCGGGGGCTGGGACGCCTACGAAGGGGCCGCCGCGGAGTTCGTGCTGGGGCCCGCGGCCGAGTACATCGGTGTGGTCGGCGCCGACCGTCTGCCGGCGCAGGTGATGCGGGCCCTGGTCTCGAACCCGACCGCGATGTCGTTCGAACTCGGCTCGTACACGATGCACAAGCTGGATGCGTTCGGCAATCCGACCGTGAACTTCGCGATCCTCGGTGAGGCCGTGATCCAGCGCACCGGCCTGATCGTGATCGACTACGGCAACGGGCAGGTCGAACGCCACCTGGTGGCGACCAACGTCTACCGCTACCCGGACGGCTCCGGCCGCGGTGTGAGCATGCGCGAGGCGCTGCAGACGATCGGGCTGTCGTACGAGACCGCGCCGCATGCGGTCGACGCGGGTCGCGACGTGCTCACGAAGGTGGGCGCGGTCGAGTCGTTCATCGACGAGGCCGACCCGAACGTCCGCGGCTTCTGGTTGGTCGGCGGCACGGATCCCGTGTTCGACCAGCCGATCGTCCAGCCGTTCGAAGATCTCGTGCTCCGTGGCGGCGGCCGTGTCAGCCTGGCCTTCGTCAAGGACTCGGACGGCGACGGGATCTTCGACAACGAGGAGTACCTGCTCGGCACCGCGGCGCACGAGCCCGACAGCGACGGCGACTCGATGGACGACTTCGCGGAGTCCAAGGTCGGCTGGGCGGTCGCCGTGCAGGGAGCGCGTCCCTACGCGGTGTTCTCCGACCCGCGCGTCGCCGACATCGATCGCGACTACCTGCAGGACGGCGCCGAGTTCTCGCTCGGCACCGACCCGTACCGTGCGGACACCGATGGCGACCGCTTCGAGGACGGGTTCGATCCGTCGCCACTCGTGCCACCCTGCCTCGACGGGCGCTCGCTGCAGCTGTCGGCGTGGTGGGACGGCGGCGTGAACGGCGTCACCGCGATCGACCTGTGGGCGGGGTTGGACCCGCTGGACCCGCCCAATCCGCTGGATCCGGTCGCCAGCGACGGCCAGATGTTCAACGCCGGCGCCGAGGGCAGCATCGTCGAGTCGACGCTTGGTGACGCGGTGTTCGTGTTCAACCAGGACGGCGATCGTGTCGTCGTCGCGGATCCACCGACCGGGGCGACGGCGTTCGGCCTCAGCCCGGTGCACGAGTTCAGCGTCGCCATGCGGGTGCGCTGGGCCGGGGCGCCGCCGACCGCGCCGGCCGGGAGCTGGGGCACGTTGATGACCAAGGGCATGCGTGAGACCGGGACCTACGCGGTGTCGGTGCGCGACACGGGCGAGCTGCGGTTCTCGGTCTACCGGCACGTCTTCGAGAAGCGCTACGGCTGGTTGTTCGGCTGGGTCGACAACCTTGCTGCCGACCGGCGCCGCGACGAGGTCACGAACGTTGCGGTCCCGACCGGCGTCTTCTCGATGCCGGTCAACCAATGGGTCGACGTGGTCGCGACCTTCGGCCGTGATTCGATGTCGGTGTACGTCGACGGGGCGCTCGCACATCGTGTGGCCGTCGACTACTGGTACGACGAGTCGTCCACCGTCCGGACGCACTCGGTGACGGAGTACTTGAACGGCAACAGCGAGCCGTTGTGGCTGGGCGACAACCCGGCAGGCGGCGACCCCGCCTTCCGGCGCTACAGCGGCTACCTGGACGACGTGAAGTACTTCCATCGGGCGCTGTCCGCCGACGAGGTGCAGCGCCTCCACGCGCTGGGCAACTGCATCCCGTCCGGCCAGTGAGCTGCCTCGAGGCGGCGCCGCGACCTCAGTCGGTCCTGGGCGCCCGCATCGGTACCGCCCGAGGCCCCGCGTCGTCGACGACGAACCAGCGCCCTTCGTCGAGCTCCGCGGGCACCAGCGCGAACCACGCCATCGCGCCGCGCGTCGGCACCGCGCGATCCGCGACGACGTCGCCCGCGCGGATCGGCCAGCCGACCGAACCCAGACCGCACACCGTTCCCTCGCGATCGACGACGACGAGCCGCGCGCCGCGGCGCAGCCGCTCGTCGCCGACGGTCCCGCGCAGCAGTTCGAAGCGGGACCCTCCGGAGGTCGAGCGGTGTCCGACGAAGGGCGCCGCGAGCGGCTCCTCGTCGGCGATCGCCATCGAGCGATCCAGCGGCTCGCCGACGACGCGGTCCCACGGCGGCGCGAACACCGAGATCCCGAGCTCGCGCAGGACGGCGACCTTCTCCGGCAGGAGTTCCGGCGCGGGATAGGCGCCGAGGCAACGCTCGGAGGCGGCTTCGCCGAGCAGCACCGACAGGGCGGCGAGCTCGCGCGCCTCGCGGACGCTCTGCCAGCGGCTGCATTCCTTGTGCTGGCGCGTGAGCAGCAGCGCGACCAGCAGCGCCGCGGTGATCCAGGCGGCGCGGGTCCAACGGGGCGACGGGGGCCGCCTGGCGAGCACGCGGAACTGCAGCGCGAGCAGCGCGGCCCACCACAGCAGTGGTCCCGGCGCGTAGCGGCTCTCGAGGGCCTCGCGCAGGCCCATGCCGGCGCGGCCGAGGCCCATGGCCATCGACAGCAGCAGCTGGAAGCACAGCACGGCGAGGAGGGCGCGTTCGCACCGGTCGCCGATGCCGTGGCCCTCGCGCGCGGCGTGCAGCACCCGGCGCCCGTGCACGGCGAGCAGGCCGATCCCGAACAGGCCGGCGACGGGCGCGCCCCACTTGCCGATCTGCCAGGCGCTGCCGAGGTGGGCGAGCCCCCAGACGACGGCCTCGGCGACGCCGGCGCCGACGGAGGGCTGGCGGTTCAGGCCGTTCCAGAGGTAGACGGCCCAGCACGCGGCGCCGGCGGCGGCGAGCAGCGCGGTCAGGCGGAGGCGCGTGCGCTGCCAGAGCGCGAGCGCCACGAGCACGGGCCACACGAGCAGCGCGCCGACGATCGAGAAGGTCGCGCACGCCGCGGACAGGACGGCGAGCAGCACCATCGCCGCGGCGCGGCCGACAGGGCGCGCGCCGCCGGGGTCGGCGAACGCGATCAGCGCGCACGCGAGCGCGGGGAACAGCGTCGCGGCGACGAACTGCGGCGCGAAGCTCCAGCCGAGGCACGCGATCTGGGTGCCGGACGCGACGACGGCGATCAGCAGCGCGGCGGCGGCGACCCTGGCCTGCGGCGTCGCTGTGCGGCCGCGGTTGGCGAGGCCGGCGACGAGCGCGGCGAGGCCGAGCAGCATCGCGAGCGCGAAGCCGATGAGCGCGGTCTCGCGCATCGAGAACGCCCGGGCGTCGACGAAGCACAGCGCCCGCGGGAACGCGATGCGGTGCTCGTTGGCGGGCCGGACCAGCTCGGCCAACGCGTACTCGCCGGCCGCGGCGCGGCGGAGGTCTTCGCAGAACTCCCAGTGGTCCCAGTAGGGCAGCGGGTGCGCCGCGGCGAGCGCCCAGTAGGCCGTGGTGGCGACGACCCAGGCCGCGGCGAGGACCGCCGCGGCGGTCCCCAGCGACGCTAGGCGATGGCGATCCACGCGCGGCGGACGATAGGGAGCCGCGCGGAAGATGTCACGGTCGCGAGGGGCGACCGCGGCCCACCGGCGGGATGGCGCCGGAGCGCCGAACTGCGCGGCGCGGAACCGTGCGCGATTCGACCGATGGTCGACGGCCGGCCGTTCTCCTCCGGTCACCGTGCAGCGTGTTGGAGGACGTCGAACCACCAGCCGGCGTCGTGCGCGTGAGCGCCGCGCGCCGACCGTCGGCCTGGTCCACTTGACCGCCACCCCTCCGCCTTCGAGGATTCCGCTCACCACGGTCGGCGAGCGCCGCCGGCCGGTCGGTCAGGGGAAACTCATGTCGATGGTTCGTCCGGTCTGTGTCCTGAGCTCGTTCCTCGTCTGCGCGCTGTCGGCGCAGGTCCCCGTGGAGGCCGCCGCCGATGCGGCCGCGCCGAAGGCGCGCGACGTCGAAGCCATCACGGCGGACCTCGGCGCGGCGCGTCTTCGCTATGAAGAACGCATGGACGCCTTGCGGGCGGCGGTGCGGGCGCGGTTCGATCGCGCGATCGAGGCGCAGAACCAGCCCGGGGATCGCGACATGGCGGCGATCCGCGCGTTGGTCGCGGCGCGCGACGGCTTCGGGGCCAGGGCCGAGTGGCCGGAGCTCGACGGGATCGACGAGCTGCGGCAGCAGGAAGCGCAGGCGGCGCAGGACATGCACGAGGCGTACGCGACGGCCTACGTCGACTTCGACAAGGCCGGCAAGGGCGCGCTCCGCTCTGCGATCGACGCCGAGATGAAGCTGTTCGACACGCACGTCGATCGGCGGCCGTGGCTCGCGCTCGATCTCGGCGCGCCGACGGTGGTCCGCGACGAGGCCGGTCGCGAGATCGGCCGGCGGTTCGCGCTGCCGGCCCAGGGCGGCTATCGCCTCGAGCTCCGGGCGCGCTGCGTCGGCGGCGACGAGCCGATCGAGCTGGACCTGCCGCGGTCGGACGGCGAGTGGGTGCGGCTGCGCGTGCCGGTGGACGCCGACGGCGCGTGCCGCGTGCTGCTCACCTCGGCGAAGAACGTGCTGAGCGCCGAGCTGGGCGTGCCGCGGCCGGTGGCGACCGGGTCGGCGCCGGGCGCCGAGGGGCACGGCGTGATCGTGCGCGGCGACGAGGGGCGCATCCTGCTCGACGCGCTGCGCTGGAAGCCGCTCGTCGAAGGGCGCCCGGAGCAGGTCGAGGAGACGACTGAGCAGGCGGATGCCCCCGACAAGGCGCCGATTCGCAAGGCCGCGCCGCGCAAGTCCGTCTCTGATCTGTTGCCGGTCGGCCGGCAGGTCACCGCGAGCCGCACCCTGCGCGGCGGGGCTCCGATCTCGTCGACCGGCTCGGTCACCGTCAACAACGGCAAGCGCATCGTCGCGCGATTGACTGCGGGCAACTCGCAGTGGGACTGGGTGTTCGAGGTGGTCCGGGACCGCAACCTGCGGCTCGTCGACATCCGGATGATCCGCAACCCGAACCGAGGGTTCCGGATCTGGTCCCCGGGCGGCACCTTCACGGTCGGCGAGAACGGCACGATCCGAGGCAACTACCGGTTCCACCGGAACGGCCGCGGCGAGGAGCTGCAGATGGGCAACCTGACCATCGAGTCGGCCCGCTGAGCGACGCGCTCCTCCGCAGGAAGTACCCATTTGGTCTCGGCCGCCCACCTCGTCCCGGTCCCCGGATAGTAATCGCCGCTGCCCGCCCGCCCCCCTGACCGCATGCCCTCGAGCCTCGGACCCGCCGCGCGCGAACGCGTGGCATTCCACCTGTTCTGGGTGTCCGCCGTCGTGCTGGCGCTCAGCTACGGCGTGCTCGCCGGCATGCACCGGTGGTTCCCGGTCGGCATCTTCGCGGCCGCCGAGCAGGGCCTCGACCAGCTGCACGGCGGCGGCCCGAACGCCGAGTGGTACTACCGGCCGGTGCCGCCGCCGGCGCCGCCGCCGATCGGTCGGCCGGGCAAGGCGCAGCCGGGGCTGAACCTGGTCACCGAGATCGGCGCCGACGCGCTGGTCGTCAAGGTGATGGACCTGGACGGCGGCGTGGTGCAGCGCTGGGAGGTCGACTGGTTCGAGCTGTGGCCGGATGCGCAGCACGTGCCCGAACGGCTGCGACCCCGGTCGCGGCCGGGCACGCATGTGAACGGCGCCGCGCTGATGGACGACGGCGACGTGGTGTTCAACTTCGAGCACCTGGGGCTGCTGCGGCTGGATCGCGCCGGTCGGGTGGTGTGGCGGCTGCCGTACCAGACGCACCACGCGGTGACGCGCGCGGCCGACGGCAACCTGTGGGTGTGCGGGCAGAAGGAGCGCGTCGAGCCGCTGGCGGCGTTCCCGTGCCTGGTGCCGCCGTTCGTCGAGGACACGATCCTGCTGGTGACGCCGCAGGGGCGCATCGCGCGCGAGTGGTCGGTGCCCGAGCTGCTGCGCGCCAACGGCCGCGACGGGCTGCTGTGCATGCAGGGCCAGGACAACTTCGCCGCCGCGGCGACCGGCGACGTGACGCACCTCAACCACGTCGAGCCGTTCCCGGCCGGCATGGCGCCGGGCGTGTTCGGGCCCGGCGACGTGCTGGTGTCGCTGCGCAACGTCCACACGGTGTTCGTGTTCGACGCCGCGACCGGCGAGATCGGGTTCGTCAGCACGGGTGCGTTCGTGCGGCAGCACGACCCGCACTTCGTCGACGGCGACACGATCTCGGTGTTCGACAACCGCAACCTCGGCCCAGCGGGCACCGCGGCGCAGAGCCGCATCGCGCTGCTGTCGGCGAGGACCGGCGAGGTCACGACGTATTTCGAGGGCTCCGCGGCGCATCCGTTCTTCACGCCGATCCTGGGTCGCCACCAGTGGCTGCCGGACGGCCACCTGCTGATCACCGACTCGTGTGCGGGCGGCGCGTTCGAGCTGGACGCCGCGCGCGACGTGGTCTGGTGGTACGTCAACTACGTGAGCGACGGGGTGGCCGGCGTCGTCGAGCAGGTGCAGCGCATCCCGAACGGCTACGGCGCGGCGCACCGGTAGCGGCGCGCGCGACGGTGTCACCGATCGTCGGCCGGGACCGGACTCCCCATCCCGTTCCTGGTCTCGCTCACGCCATTGCCGACGACGATCCGGCACTCGGGCCGGACCCGCCGCAGCTCGTCGAGGCCGCAGCCGAGGGAGACGTACTGCAGTTCGAGGCGCTCGAGCCGCGGCAGGCCGGTCAGCATCTCGACCGGCTTCTCCAGCGGGAACCCGATCAGCGTCAGCACGCGCAACGCCTCGAGGCCGGCGAGGTGCTGCAGACCGACCGACGTGACGCGCGTCGACTCGAGGTGGACGTGGCGCAGCCGGGTGCCCGGCAACGCCTCGAGGTGAGCGTCGCCGAATCGTCCCTCGGTGAGGTGCAGCTCGCGCAGGTCGGGCAGGCGCGTGAGCAGATCGCGCAGCGCCTCGGCGCTGAGGTTTGCCATCTGGCGCTGCGTCGAGCGCAGTTCGAGCGTCTGCAGCGAACCGAGCCGCGCCAGGGACGCCAGCGCGGCGGCGTCGAGGTTGGCCGGGACCGAAAGCGACCGCCACGGCCGTTCGGCGAGGGCCTCGAGCACCGCCGGATCCAGCGTCTCGTCGGGTCCCGGTTCGACGCACACGTGGGTCGCGGTTGTCGGCAGCGCCGCCAGTTCGGCGGCGTTGGCCACCAGCCCCAGGGTCACCCGCCGCGCCTGCCGTGCGCGGTCGCGCGCGGCGCGGATCCGCTCCATGAGGCTGGTGCGGCACGTGAACGCGCCGGCGGACGAGGACAGCATGCCGTTCGGGTGGACCTTGATGCGGACCTCGCGCGCTCCGGGCAGGAGCAGGTCGAGGCGGACGAACTCGTTGTTGGGCTCGGGGAGCCTCGGCCGGGTATCGCCGGTCGTGGGTGCCATGGTCGCTGGGAACTCGAGCCCGATCCGCAGGGCCTCCGTCCACGCGTGGACCTCGGCGGTGTCCACGTCCGCCACGGCCAGCGGCACGTCCTGGAAGTGCAGCCCCATGCCGCGCGGGTCCTTCGGGTTGTGCGGCACGATGCGGTGCGCGGCCAGCAGCTGCACGCGGATGCCGGTCACCTCGTCGAGCAGGTTCGCGAGTGCCTCGGCGTCGGCGGGCGACACCTCGGTCGGTGCCGGGACGGGCGACGGGTCCTGGACCTCGGTCGTGGACGCGGTGTCCTCGCGCAGCGCCGTCAGCGCGACGACGACGGACGCCGCGAGCGCGACGACGGCGGCCACCAGCCAGCGCAGCGCTCGAGGCTGCGGGTCGGCCTCCGCGCCCGGCGCCGTCAGCAGCTCCTCGGCCAGCACGTCCACGAAGCGCAGCTCGTCGTCCTCCAGCACGTCCTCGGTCATCGGAGCCTCCGTTCGATGCAGTCCGCGAGGCTGCGGCGCACGCGCGCCAGCAGGCTCTTGGCGCCCTCGTCGCCGAGCCCGAGACGCCGGCCGACCTCGCCGCGCGACAGCCCGTCGCCGTAGCGCAGCGCCATCGCCGCCCGGGCGTGCCGCGGCAGGGCGTCGAGGCAGCGGCGCAGCGCTTCCTTCTGACGCTCGCCGCCGTCGTCGGCGATCTGCTCGCGCCAGCGCTCGTCGAGGCGGTCGAGCGCGGGGACCTCGCGCTGACGCCCCTGCCGCCGCAGCAGCTGCCGCAGGCCGTTGCGGGCGGTGGTCCACAGCCACGCCTGCGGCGCCGCGGCGCCTTCGAAGTGCCGCACCGCCGCCAGCATGGTCTCCTGCACCAGGTCGTCGAGCGCGTCGCGGCTGCAGCCGAGGAAGCGCAGGTAGCGACGGACCTGCGTTGCCGCCGCGGCGACGTGCGCGTCGGTGGCCGGGTGCTGGTCGGGCGGGGGATCCGCTGCCTCGGTCGGCATGCGGGAGAAGATGCCGCACCCGGGGCTGTGGGGGCAGGATCCTCGGGAATCGATTCGGTCTTGGCGTTCGACCCCGCGCCGGGCGCCGTGGACCGGCCCGATCGGGGGGTCTAGACTCGCACTCCGATCCGCCCATGGCACCCGCATCCGTGCTGCTCGGCTACGTCGGTCCCGGCGGCATGCTGTCGGCGATCGGCGCCTTCGTCGCGCTGGTGCTGGCGCTGGTGCTGGCGGTGGTCGGGTTCGTCTGGTACCCGATCCAGCGCCTGCTGCGCGCGCTGCGGCGTCGGCCGCCGGCGGCGGGCCGGCCACCGTCGACTGGGCGGGGCCGCGAGCCTTGACCTGGGCTGCGGCGCTGTTCGCGGTCGCCGCCTTCGTCGTCGCGGCGCGCTGGCTGCGGATCGCGGCGCTGGGCCGGACGGTGCTCGGGCACGGCCGGCAGGCCACGCGCACGCTGCGCGACCCGGCGCTGGCCGACCGCGACAAGGAGCGCGCCGCACGCGCGCACGCGGTGCGGTTGCTGGGGTTGAGCCTCGCCATCGCGGTGCGCGCGGCGGCGGCGTTCGCGTTGCCGGTCGGCGCGCTCGCGCTGCTGGACCGGACCGGCGTCGTCGACCTCGGCGCCGTGGTCCGACTCGGCGCTTCGCCGTGGTTCCTGGTGGCCGCCGCGGCGACCGGAACAGCGGTGGCGGTGGTGCTTCCGAGGCGAGGGCCGTGAGGACGACGGCGTCGTTCGGCCGGCTGGAACGCGCGGTGCACCGCGTCGCGTTCGCGACGCGCCGGGCGCAGCTGGGGCTGGCCGACCTCGAGGCGCGCTGGTTCCGCGCCGAGCTGCACGCCGTGGTCCCCGGTCCGCCGGTGTGGGTGGCGGGTCTGCCGCGCGCCGGCAGCACGGCGCTGCTGGAGCTGCTGGCCGCCTGCCCGGAGTTCGCGGCGCAGACCTACCGCGACGCGCCGTTCGCGCTGACGCCGCTGCTGTGGCGCGCGCTCGCGCGGCGCGTGCAGCGGCCGGTCGCGCCGCGCGAGCGCGCGCACGGCGACGGCCTCGAGGTCGCGCCCGACAGCCCGGCCGCCCTCGAGGAGCTCGTGTGGCGCGCGTTCTGGCCCGCGCACTACCGCCGCGACCGGATCGCGCCGTGGACCGACTGCGCGCGGCCGGAGTTCGTCGAGTTCTTCGCCGCGCACCGGCAGAAGGTCGTCGCGCTCTGCGCCCGCACCGAGCCGCGCGCGCGGCGCTACCTGGCGAAGAACAACGCGACGATCGCGCGCGTCCCGGCGATCCTCGACGCGGTGCCGGACGCGACGGTGGTGGTGCCGCTGCGCGATCCGGTGCAGCAGGCGGCGTCGCTGCTGCGGCAGCACCTGCGGTTCACCGCGATCCACCGCGACGATCCGTTCGCGCGGCGCTACATGGCCGACCTCGGGCACTTCGAGTTCGGCGCCGGGCTGCGGCCGATCGACTTCGGCGGCTGGCTCGATGGCGGGGCCGACGGGCGCGCTGCGCCGCGCCCCGACGAGCTGGCGTTCTGGCTCGACTACTGGCTCGCGGCGCATCGGCACCTGCTCGCGCACGCGGACCGCGACGGGCTGGTGTTCGTCGACTGCGAACGGCTCGCCGCGACCCGGGACGTCGGGCCGCTGGCGGCGCGGCTCGGTGTCGACGCCAGGGAGCTCGAACGGGCGGCCTCGAGGCTGCGGCCGTTGCCGACGCGCGCCGTCGACGCGGCCGGGCTGCCGGCGAGCGCTGCGGCCGCGGCGGCCGAGGTGCACGCGGCGCTGCGGCAGCGGGCGCTGCGTTGAGCGCGCGCGGCGTCGCTCGGGAGCCGACGGTCAGGGCTGCCGCGTTCGATGGGGTCGGCCTGGGTCGCGTCGCCCGCTACCTTCGGGGCGTCGGCGAAACCCCGCCTCCGCGCTGGCGCCGCCCGGACTCGCTCCTACAACTGCCCCGACCGATCGCTGTGGCACGGATCCGAAATCCACGCGCCCCGGCCGCGTAGCAGCGCGCCTCGCTCCTCGTCCCGATGATCCTGCAGCTCCAAGACGTCACCAAGTCCTACGGCGACTTCCAGGCGCTCGGCGGGATCTCCGTCGAGGTCCGCCCCGGCGTGATCGGGCTGCTGGGGCCCAATGGCGCCGGCAAGAGCACGCTGATCAAGGCGCTGCTGGGCCTGGTGCGACTGAGCGCCGGCGAGGCGAAGGTGCTCGGCCACGACGCGCGCACGCAGTCGCGGGCGATCCGCGAGCAGGTCGGCTACATGCCCGAGGACGACTGCTCGATCGCCGCGTTGAAGGGGGTCGAGTCGGTGGCGCTCGCGGGGCAGCTGGCCGGGCTGCCGGCGCGCACGGCGCTGCGGCGGGCGCACGAGATCCTCGACCACGTGCTGCTCGGCGAGGAGCGCTACCGCGAGGTCGACACCTACTCGACCGGCATGCGGCAGAAGGTGAAGCTGGCGCAGGCGCTGATCCACGCGCCGAAGCTGGTGTTCCTCGACGAGCCGACCAACGGGCTGGATCCGGTCGGCCGCCGGAAGATGCTCGGCATGATCCGCAGCCTGTGGCACAGGAGCGGCATCAGCGTCGTCGTGTCGACGCACATCCTGACCGATGTCGAGGCGTGCTGCGACGCGGCGCTGATCCTCGGGCGCGGCCGGCTGCTGGTGTACGACACGATCGAGAACCTGCAGCGCAACGTCGACGACAGCTGCCGCGTGCGGGTCGCCGGCGCGGCCGACGTGCTCGAGCGCGAGCTGCGCACGCGGCAGCTGACGGTCGAGCGCGCCGGACCCGAGGAGCTGGTCGTGCGCGGTGACGGGCGCGGCGGCGGCGGCGACGAGGTCGGCGAACGGGTGTTCGCGGCGGCGCGCGCCTGCGGCGTCACCGTGCGCGAGCTGGCGCCGAGCCGCAATTCGCTCGAGGACACGTTCCTGCAGGCGGTGCGCGCGACCGAGTCCCATGCCGCGGCGGGGGCGCGCTGACCGTGCCGATCGCCGAACTCGGCTACCGCACGTGGGAGGGGGTGCGCACCGGCGCCGGGCGCCGCTGGCTGGCGATCACGCGCAGCGAGGTCGCGATCGCGCTGAAGAGCTCCAAGCTGCTGCGCCGCTTCGCGATGCTGGCCTGGGTGCCGATCCTGTACTTCTGTCCGTTCTTCCTGGCGATCGGCTACGTCGCGAACCCGGACAACGAGCTCGCCGAGGGCGCGGTCCTGACCGAGATCGCCACCGAGTTCCTGCCGCCGGGCGCGATCGAGCAGCTGCGGGCGCACCCCGAGTCGGTCCTGCCGGCGATCTGGGCGATCGCGTTCTACGTCTTCTTCGCCTACACGCAATCGTTCCTGTCGATGGTCATGGTGGCGATCGTCGGGCCGCCGCTGATCGCCAAGGACCTGCGCAGCAAGGCGTTCCTGGTCTACTTCAGCAAGCCGATCGAGGTCTGGCAGTACCTGCTCGGCAAGGCCATGACGGTGGCGTTCTTCGTGTTCACCTTGACGCTGTTCCCGGCGCTGCTGCTGTTCGCGATCGGCAGCGCGCTGGCGCCGAACCTCGGCACTGCGCTGGCCACGCTGCCGATGCTGCTGCGCATCGCCGCGGCGGCCGCGCTGATCGCGACGCCGGTGGCACTCGTGGCGCTGCTGCTGTCGTCGCTGACGCGCGACCGCCGCATCGCGACGTTCGCCTGGCTGGCGGTCTGGATCTTCGGGGAGATCGCGTTCCGGGTGCTGACCGTCGGCGGCGGGAGCGGCTTCACGCCGCCGCCCTGGGCCGGGCTGCTGTCGCTGCGGGAGCTGACGACGCGGGCGACCGCGGGCGTGTTCGAGCTCGACGAGAGCATCCGCGGACTGCTGGTGCTGCTCGGCGAGTCGGGCGGTCGCGCCGAGCGCATGCTGCGGAACATCATGAGCGAGATGGGCGATGCCCAGCTCGAGAGAGCGGGCCGCGGCGTCGACCTCGTCGACCTGACGTCGTCGGGCTACCCGCCGTCGGTGTCGATCGCCGTGCTCGCCGGCCTGTCCGTCGTCTGCTACCTGCTGCTGCGGCGCCGCGTGCTCGCGCCGGTGAGGATCTGATGGGCGACCTGCTCGAGGTCCGGTCGCTGACCAAGCTCTATGGCGTCGTGATCGGCGTCAACGACATGTCGCTCGACCTCGACCGGGGCGTGATCGGCCTGCTCGGACCGAACGGCGCCGGCAAGTCGACGTTCCTCAAGCTGATCACCGGCCAGCTGCGGCCGACCGAGGGCGAGCTGCGCGTGCTCGGCGAGCGGCCCTGGAACAACACCGAGCTGTTCCGCCGCGTCGGCCTGTGCCCGGAGCAGGACTCGTTCTACGACCACATGTCGGCGCTCGAGTTCGTCACGGCGCTGGCGCGCCTGTCGGGGCTCGGCGCCGAGGCGCAGGCGCGCGCCGAGCGGGCGCTCGCGCGGGTCGGCGCCACCGACTTCATGCACCGGCCGATCGGGCAGTACTCGAAGGGCATGCGCCAGCGCACCAAGGTGGCGCAGGCCATCGTGCACGACCCGGAGTTCCTGATCCTCGACGAGCCGCTGACCGGCACCGACCCGATCTGCCGGCGCGAGATCATGGACCTGGTCATCGAGCTCGGCCGCGAGGGCAAGAGCATCCTGGTCGCATCGCACGTGCTGCACGAGGTGCAGGCGATGACCGACCAGTTCGTGCTGGTCTACGGCGGCCGGATCCTGGCGTCGGGCCGCGTGCAGGAGATCCGCTCGCTGATGAACGAGCACCCGCACCGGATCACGATCCGCTGCGACGACGCGCGCGCGCTGGCGCACGTCGTCGTGCGCGACCTGCCGGTCGACGGCGTCGAGATCGAGGGCGGCCGCGCGGCGCTCACGGTGCTGACGCGCGCGCCCGGGCCGTTCTACGAGGGGCTGCCGGCGGTGGCGGAGCAGGCCGGCGTCAAGATCCGCGAGCTGGTCTCGGCCGACGACAAGCTCGAGGCCGTGTTCCATTACCTGATGTCGGTGGAGTGATGTTCGAGCTGCTGCGCATGCAACTCCGCCACATGTTGGGCGGTCGGCGGAAGTGGCTGGTGGTCGTGTGCCTGGTCCTGCCGGTGCTGTTGTCGTACGCCGCGATCGCCTCAGGCGGCCTCGGCGCCCTGCAGCGCCAGGTCGAGGCCGAGCGGTCGTGGCAGACGTGGCTGGAGGGCGGCGAGCCCGAGACCGCGTACCGCGTGCAGTGGGAGGGCAAGGACCAGGTCTGGTTCCGGGGCCGCCTGGTCCTGACCGAGAACGGCCCCGAGTTCGACGGCCGTCCGGCCGGCGTGGGGCGGCTGACCAGCTTCAACGGCGGCCACATCGTGCTGCGCAACGGCGAGCTGTGGATCGACCCGGCGCGGGAAGGGCACCGCGGCCTGAGCTGGCGGGTCGAGAACCCGTTCCCGCCCGACCGCGCCGTGTTCCGCCCGCGCGGCGCGGGGTTTCCCGTCGACACGATCGCCGCGATCTTCCTGTTCCTGCTGTACCCGACCGCGGTGTGCCTGCTGCTGTCGTTGTTCTACGGCACCTCGGTGCTCGGCGAGGAACTGGACGGCAAGACGCTCACCTACCTGTGGACGCGGCCGTTGCCGCGGTGGCAGTTCGTGGTCGGCAAGTACGCGGGCATCGTCACGGCGCTGAGCGTGCCCACGGCGCTGAGCCTCGCCGCGGCGTGGGCGGTGGCCGGCCAGCTGGGCGGCGTGACGCTGCTGCTGGCGATGACGGTGGGCACCGTGCTGGCGCTGGCGGCCTACAACGCGCTGTTCGTCCTGTTCGGCTTCCTGGTGCCGCGGCGCGCGATGATCACGGCGCTGCTGTACGGGCTCATCTTCGAGCTGATCCTGTCGTTCGCGCCGGCGCTCGTGAACGAGTTCACGATCACCTACTACCTGCGGTCGATCGTCGTCGCGATGCTCGACCTGGAGATCCCGCGCGAGCTGGCGCGCATGGTCGGCGGCGCGTCGGTGCCGGGGGCGCTGGCGGCGCTGGCGGCGATCGTCGGGGTGTCGCTGACCCTGGCGTCGCTGCTGGCGGCGCGGCGGGAGTACGTGATCAAGGACGCGGCGTGACGCGCCGGGCGCTGCGTCGTCAGAACTCGACCAGCAGCCCGACGAAGAAGTCGATCCCGATCGAGTCGCCCAGGTCCTCGTCGATCGCGGATGCTCCGACGCCCGACGTGCGCGGGTCGGTGACGTCCCAGTAGGCGCGCCCACCGACCGAGGTCATCAGCCACACGCGCTCGGCCGCGCGCACGCGCGCGAACGCGCCGGCGGCGGCGGTCAGCAGCTCGTTGGAGTTGCGGAACCGCTGCAGGTCTGCCTGCGCGAACCCCAGGTCCGCCTCGACGCCGATCCGGACGTCGTCGGTCTGCAGCGCCGCGAACCGGCCGCCGCCGACCAGCTCGACCACCGTGAGATTGTCCTCGCCGTCGGCGCGCACCTGGAACTCGGTGTAGCCCGCCAGGCGCGAACGCGCGGGCCAGCGTTCGGCGCCGAGGGTGCCGCCGACCAGCGCGGCCCGGTTGGGCAGCACCGCGTAGTTCGGCCGCCCGACGGAGTAGCCGCCGTAGACGGCGGTGCAGCCGGAGGCCACGGTGGCCAGGAAGACGACAGCGGATCGCATCGAGACGCGGTGCGGCAGCGCAGGGGGCGACCGTCCGGCTGTCCATCGAACGGGCGGGTGCGAGCGCCTGAGCGCGGCCGCGTCGTGGCGGCGCGATGAGCGGTTCGGGTCCGGCCGCTGCGCCGCGGCTCAGCGGCGAAGCCGTTCCTGCGCGGGTGCGTCTGCCCGCCCTGCCGGTCGCTTCGGGAGGAAGCGGAAGAAACTGGTGGAGAGTAGGGGAGTCGAACCCCTGACCTCGACAATGCCATTGTCGCGCTCTACCAACTGAGCTAACTCCCCACCGAACCGACCATCAGGGCGACGAAGACGATTCCTCGCCGCGCCCGCGAGCCGCTGGGGCTCCGGAAGGGGACGGAGACCGTAGCGAGCGGTCGGCCACATTCAAGACCGGGAACGGCGCCTCGCCATTTCGCAGGGGCGTCGTCTTGCGGCCGAGTCGGGATCCGTTAGGTTCTTCCGCTGCGCGCCGGAGGTCGGCCCGCGTCAGACCGTCGGCAATGGCCGCGGGGCGCGGGCACCGTGCGCGCGTCTGCAACACGGTCTGTTGCCTGGGGCGCCGCGATGGCGCCGGCCAGGGAGGTTGATGGTCATGGTCAAGAAGGGATCGATTCTCTCGCGTCTCGCCGATCGCTTTCGTACGGGTCCGGGCGTCAAGGTCGAGGACGGCGGGCGCGGCGACGTGCGCGACGCCGCGCGGGCGCAGGTGAGTCGCATGGAGCGGCGCGACCTGCCGACGGCGGGCGCGCCGGCCGAGGCGCGTTCGACGCGCAAGCTGAGCGAGCGCGAGGACGCGATGGTCGCGCTGGGCGGGCACTTCCAGGAGCTGGCGACGCTGTTGCGCGGCGTGCACACGCGCATGGACGGCCAGCTCGGCCGCCTGGTCGAGACGGCGACGTCGCTGCAGCAGCTGCCGGCCCTGCAGAACCAGCAGATGGACCTGCTGCGCGGCATGTCGGGCCAGCTCGAGAAGCAGAACCAGCTGGGCGAGCAGATCGCGCAGACCCTGCACGGGCTGCCGAAGCTGCTGACCAGCGTCGAGACCGCGCTGCAGCGCGCGGCGCAGAGCGACGAGCGCACGTCGGCGACGATGCGCGAGTTCCAGGGCACGATGGACCGGATCCACCTGGCGATGGGGCGGATGGTCGAGCACAGCGAGCAGCAGGCCAAGGCGACCCAGAGCCTGGCCAAGAGCCGCGAGGAGTCGGTGACGCAGCTGACCGCCGGCATCGAGAAGAGCCAGCGCGAGGCGGTGCAGCAGCTGCGCGCCGCGGCCGACGAGAGCATGCAGGCGCTGCGGCGCTCCAACGAGGACCAGTCGAACCGGCTGCAGCGCGTCGTGCAGGACTCGGCCGGGCTGCAGAAGTGGATGCTGGTGGGCCTCGGCGTGGTCGCGCTGGGCATGCTGGCGACCATCGTGGCGCTGTTCGCCACGCGGTGACCGCGGCGCGGCGGCTCTGGCTGGTCCGCCACGGCGAGACCGAGGGCCAGTCGAGCATCCGCTACCACGGCAGCAACGACGTGGCACTCGCCGACGTCGGGCGCGCGCAGATCCGCGCGCTGGCGCCGCTGCTCGCCGGCATGTCGCCGGCAGTCGTCGTCCATTCGCCGCTGCAGCGCGCGGCGGAATCGGCGCGGTTGCTCGCCGCGGCGCTCGCCTGGCCCTTGGCGCAGCTGCGCGCGGACGCGCGGCTGCGCGAGATCTCGTTCGGCGACTGCGAGGGCATGACCGCCGACGAGATCGCGGCGGCGTTCCCGGCGTTCTGGGCCGAACGCCAGCGCGGCGCGGTCGACGCCTTCCCCGGCGGCGAGAGCCGGCTCGCGTTCGACGCCCGGGTCGCCTCTGCGGTCGCCGAGCTGGCGGCGCCGCCGGACGGCGGCGACGTGGTGGTGGTGGCGCACCGCGGCACCGTGCGGCAGGCGCTGCGGCACGTGCTGGGCCTCGCGGCCGGCGCGCCGGACCCGCACCGCGCGTTCGCGGTGCGGCTCGGCAGCCTGTCGGTCCTGTGCCGACAGCCGGCGTGGGCGATCGAACTGCTCGACTTCGTGCCCTGACGCGGCGATCCTGCCGGCGATGATCCACCCGACTCCGCGCCTGCGGTTCGCCCCGTCCCCGACCGGGCCGCTGCACCTCGGCGGCGCGCGCACGGCGCTCTACAACTGGGCCGCGGCCAAGGCGCTCGGCGGCGCCTTCGTGCTGCGCATCGAGGACACCGACCGCGCGCGCTCGACCGACGAGTCGCTGCAGATCATCCTCGAGGGCCTGCGCTGGCTCGGCATCGACTGGGACGAGGGGCCGGACCGCGGCGGTGACTTCGGGCCGTACTTCCAGATGCAACGGCTCGAGCGCTACCGCGCGGCGGCCGAGCGGCTGCTCGCCGCGGGCCACGCCTACCCGTGCTACTGCACGCCCGAGGAGATCGAGCAGGGCCGCGAGCGCATGAAGGCCGAGAAGGCCGGGTTCTACGGCTACGACGGCCGCTGCCGCGACCTCTCGCCGGCGCAGCGCACGGCACACGAGCAGCAGGGGAGGACGGCCAACCTGCGGTTCAAGATGCCGCAGGAGCACGTCGTGCAGATGCACGACCTGATCCGCGGCGACGTCGAGGTCAACACGCGCGAGCTCGACGACTGGGTGATGCTGCGGCCCGACGGCGTGCCGCTCTACAACTTCGCCTGCGTGGTCGACGACGTCGACATGCGCATCACGCACGTGATCCGCGGCGAGGAGCACTTCCTGAACGGCGTCAAGCAGCGGCTGCTGTTCGCGGCGCTCGGCCACGAGTGCCCGCAGTACGCGCACATCCCGCTGATCCTGAACCAGGCCGGCAAGAAGCTCAGCAAGCGCGACCCCGGCGTGCTCAGCGCCCTCGAGTACCGCGATCAGGGCTACCCGGCCGAGGCGGTGTTCAACTACATCGCGCTGCTCGGCTGGGGCTTCAGCGCCGACCGCGACGTGTTCACGCGCGACGAGATGGTCGAGCGGTTCCGGATCGAGGCGATCGGCAAGGCCGGCGCGCGCTTCGACGAGCAGAAGCTGTCGTGGATGTGCGGCGAGTACCTGCGGCGCATGACGCCCGAGCAGTGCCTCGAGCGGGCGCGGCCGTGGCTCGGTGACGCGGTGCCGCAGGGCGCGTGGGACACGCACGCGGGCTGGCTCCGCAACGCGATCGCCTGCTACCAGGAGCGCGTGCAGCTGCTGTCGGGGTTCGGCGAGCGCCTGGGCTGGCTGTTCGCCGACCTGCCGACGATGGACGAGGCCGCGCAGAAGAACCTGCACAAGCACGAGGGCGCCGCGCAGTGGCTCACCGCGTACGCCGACCTGCTGGCGGCCGGCGACCTGCCGCCGAGCTGGCCGGCGGACCGCGCCGCCGCCGACCGCGCCGTGCGGCTGCCGTCGCAGAAGGACGCGCCGGCGATCCCGGACCCGCCGTGCGCGGTGCCGGCCGCGATCGAGCAGCAGTGCCGCGCGTTCGCCGAGTCGAGCGGCGTCAAGTTCGGCCATCTGGTGCATCCGGTGCGCGCGGCGCTGACCGGCACGGACAAGGGGCCGGGGCTGTTCGACGTGGTGTTCCTGCTCGGCCGGGACGCGTGTGTCCGGCGCCTGCGCGCGGCTGCGGGCGCGTCCGGCGGTCAGCGTGGGTCGTAGCGCCGCAGCTTGTCGACGGTCTTGGCGAGCTCCGTCATGTCGTCGTCGGTCGCCGGGAAATCGCCGGTCAGCAGCCCGAGCGCGCGGCGCAGCTCGTCGCGCCGCGCCGGCTCGTCGGAGTGCTCCCACGCCAGCAGGTAGTAGTCCCAGCGGTGCACCGGCTGGAGCGCGGCGAGCAGCGCCCCGGCGAACAGCGCCACCAGCGCCACGCGCATGCTGCGGCGCGGCGGACCTTGGTGGCGCGGGTCGCTGAGGAACCACCACATCAGCGCGAACCCGGCGAGCAGGCCGCCGATGTGCGCCGAGTTGCTGATGAACGGGATCAGCATGCCGAGCACGAGGTTGAGCCCGATGTTGCCGAGCAGCTGCTTGCCGCCGGCGCTGCGCACGAACTCGGTCGGCTCCCGGCCGCCGCGCGCGAGCAGCGCCACGAACGCGCCGAACATCCCGAACAGCGCGCCCGACCCGCCGACCAGCACACCGAGCGGGTGGTTCCAGAGCGAGCCGGCGAGGCCGCCGGCGACCGCGGACACCAGGTAGACCAGGGCGAAGCGCGCGCTGCCGATCGAGCGCTCGAGCGTCGGGCCGGCGACGATCAGCGCGTACAGGTTGAACATCAGGTGCAGCAGGTTGCCGTGCAGGAACGCGTGGCTGACGAGACGCCACGCCTCCCCGTCGGCGATCGCGATGCCGGAGGCGGCGCCGTACCGGACCAGCGTGGCGGTCGCCGGGTGCAGCGGGTCGGTCAGCGCCGCCAGGCCGAGGTAGGCCAGCGCCACCAGCAGCGTGACCGGGATCTCGTCGGCGGTCTCGATCAGGTCCTTCACCGCGGGGCTCCGTCCGCCGGCGCCGCCAGGCGCGGCAGGGTCCACAGCGCCACCGCGGCGCACGCGCGGTACCAGTTCTCCTCGGCGGTCCGCGGGAACCGGCGGCCGCGATCGGCGGCGACCGCGAACGCCACGCGCGCGCGCTGGCGGTCGCCCTCGGCGCGGAGGCAGGTGCCGAGCCAGTGGTGGCTGCGGCGGTTGCCGCCGTGCTCGCGGCGGTGTCGCTCGAGCAGCTCGGCCGCCGTCGTGAAATCGCGCTGCAGCATGCGCACGCGCCCCAGCAGCAGGAGCGCGTCGCCGAACGCGTGGCCGGGGCTCTGCCGCTCGACCTGCGCGAACGCGGCGCCGGCGGCCTCGAGCTCGCCGAGCGCCAGGCGCGCGAGCCCGAGCTGGAACCGGGCGGCGAGCTGCTCGGGCTCCAGCTCGAGGGCGCGTTCCAGGTGGGACGCGGCCCGACGGGGTTCGTCGATCGCGAGCGCCGCGCGGCCCGCCTCGAGCCGCCGGGCGGCGGTCTCGAAGCTGCGCAGCTCGGCCTCGGCCCGCTGGTACGGGGCGTGGTCGGCGCGCAGCCGCGACATCGCGCGCGCGAACCACAGCCGGACCGCCGCCGGGAACGGCGGGAACAGCAGCAGCACCAGCGCGGCGAGCGCGCCGTACCACAGCGCGGCGCCGACGCCGGCGCGCAGCGCCAGCCAGGTTCGGACCGCCGCCATCGGCGACGCCTGGCAGAGTCCCCACAGCAGCACCGGCAGCGCCGCGAGCGCCCACAGCAGCGCCGGTGTCATCACACTTCGGAGGGCTCGCACGCCGGGATCTTCCGGATGCCGCCGGGAGCAGACAAGCGCGACCCGGGGGATGTGCCCGCTGGGACCGGCCGGTCCGAGTACTCGCGCGGCGTGCAGTAGACTTCGTACGGCTCATGGAGAATCCCCCACGACTCGGCGCCCGACGCCGGCGCCTCGGCGTCGCCCTGACCGCGGCGCTCGGGGTGTGCGCGTGGGCGTCGGCCCAGGACGCGCTCGCCGCCCCGTCCGCCGAGTCCGTCCGCGCGCCGACCGGCGCGCTGTTCGACGCCGTCGCGGCGGTCCTCGGCGAACGGCTGGTCGGCGACCGTCTCGCGCAGGGGCGGCTGGACGAACTGGTCGCGGCGCTGCGCCCGGCGGCGCGCGCGGCGGCCGGGCCGGTCGAGGAGCGCGGCGTCGTGCAGGCGCTGCTCGAGCAGGTGCCGGTGTCCCACCTCGCGCTGCTGTCGTCGGCGACGCACCGCCGCTTCGAGCACGAGCTGCGGGGGCGCCGGTCGCCGATGCTCGGCTGCCACCTGCTGCGCCTCGGCGGGCGCTTCTTCCTGGACTCGGTCTACGACGGCGGGCCCGCCGCGCGCGCCGGGTTGCGGCGCGGCGACGAGGTGCTGGCGATCGACGGCGTGCCGCCCGGGCGCAGTCCGGTGCTCGACTGGCGCAGCGACGACGCCAGCCTGCCGGACCCGGCGCTGCACGACCTGCGCGTCGGCGGCGGTCGCCTGGTGACGTTGCGGGTCGCCGATCCTGTCGCCGGCGACGTCCGCGACGTCGAGGTGCGCGCGGCGCGTTGGTCGGGGCTCGCGGCGAGCGTCGACAGCGTGCGCGCGCTCGAGGTCGACGGGCACCGCGTGCTGTACGTGCACCTCTGGTTCGTGTTCCACGGCCGCAGCGCCAGCCTGCTGCGCGCGGCGCTCGACGAGCACCCCGACTGCGAGGCGCTGCTGCTGGACCTGCGCGGCCGCGGCGGCAGCGCCCTCGAGTGCCCGCGGGTGGTGCGCGAGGTCGAGCTGGCCGCGCGGCGCGGCGTGCCGACCGTCGCGTTGATCGACGCGCGCACGCGCAGCGCCAAGGAGGTCATCGCCAGCGAGCTGCAGCAGCGCGGCATCGCGCTGCTCGTCGGGGAGCGGACGGCCGGCGCGGTGCTGCCGGCGTCGTTCGTCGAGCTGGGTTCGGACGCCGTGCTGATGCTCCCGGAGGAGGAACTGGCCGCGCACAGCCGCGCGCTCGAGGGGCGCGGCGTGACCCCCGAGGTGCAGGTGTCCGATCCGCTGCCGCCGGCGCCGGGCGTCGACCACATCCTGGACAAGGGGCAGGAGATCGCGGCAGAAATCCTGCAGTCGGCCGCGACCGGGAGGTGAGCGCCGGCGCGCGCGCGCGGGGTCGCGCGGTGCGCCTTCCAGGCGCGCCCCCGGAGCCGGCATAATGCGGCCATGCCTGCGCGCCTCGTCGCTCTCGTCCTGGCCGGGTCGATCCTGCTGGCTCAGAAGGAGCCGGCGGTCGCGGGCGCCGACCCCTGGACCCGCGGCGACCCCGCGCTGATGGCGGCGGTCGGCATCGAGGCCTGGGCGCCGATGCCGCTGGCCGGCGAGCACTCGACCAAGGACGTCGACGTCGAGCTGGGCGACGATCCGCCGGTGCGCTGGGCGGAGACGCGGCACTTCAAGATCGGCGTGGCGCTGCGCGACCGACCCTGGCCCACGGACAAGACCGAGCGCAAGGAGCTGCGCAAGGAGCTCCTCGCGCTCGGCTCCGTGCTGCCGGACTTCAAGCTGCCGAACAAGAAGATCACCAGCTGGCACCTGGTGCTGCTGTACGCGCAGCGGCTCGAGGAGCTGTACGGCGACTTCCGCGGGCGGGTCGGCTTCACGGCCGAGGAGCCGGCGCCGACCGGGCACGGCCACGACGGCCGGGGCTTCCACGCGCGCGGCTCGTGGGGCAAGGGCCCGTGGCTCGGCCAGCACGGCAAGTTCGTCGTGCTGGTGCTCGAGCGGCGCAGCGACCTCGCGCGCTACCTGCGGCGGTTCGCCGGCCGCGAAGCCGAGGAGGGCACCTGCCACCACTTCGTCGAGTCGAACTCGCTGGTGTTCGTGACCACGCCCGACGTGCGCACGGGGGCGCTCGCGACCGAGCGCGCGCTGTACTGCAACGTCATCTACGGCGTGATCCGCAACCTGGTCACGGGCTACCGCGGCTACACCTACGAGGTGCCGGTCTGGAACGTCGAAGGCCTCGCGCACTGGTACCGGCGGCGCTTCGACACCAAGTACAACAGCATGGCGGCGCTCCCCGAGGGCCAGTGGGGGCTGCTGCACGACGCCGACTGGGAGGCCAAGTCGCGCGCGCGCGTCGAGACCGGCGCGTTCGCCAAGGCCTCCGACCTGCTGCGCTGGCGACAGCAGGACCTCGACACGTTCCACCACCACGTGATGATGTGGGCGCGGGTCGACTTCCTGATGGCGCAGGGCGACGAGAAGTTCGCCCGCTATCTCGAGATCCTGAAGGCGCTGCCGAGCTTCGGCGTCGACTGGGACCAGGCGGTGGCGCAGCAGACGAAGGCGCTGCACGAGGCCTACGGGCTCGACGAAGGCGCCTTCGACACGGCCTGGACCGAGTGGGTCGAGGCCAACTACAAGCTCAAGAGGCGCTGACCCCGGAGGCGCCGGACCGCGGCCGCAGCCGCGCGGCGGCGGTCACCGCCGGCACCGAGTTGATGTACATGTCGCCGCCGAGCTCGAGGCCGGCGAGCTGACCGGTGCGCGGCTGCAGCTCGAAGTGCCAGTGCAGCGCGGCGCCCGGCGCGCGGTGCAGCCAGATGTTGAACGCCGGGCGGTCCAGCCCGTCGCGCACGGCCGCGAACAGGCCGTGCAGCGCGGCGCCGAGCGACGCCGCGTCGGTGGTCAGGAAGTCGTCGTCGCACGCGGTCGGCAGCAGCCAGCACTCGTACGGCAGCCGCGGCGGATCGGGCACCAGGGCGACGTGCGCGCCGGTGCGCAGCAGCTCGCGGCCGTCCGCGCCGGCGGTCGCGACCTCCCGGCACCACGGGCAGTGATCCAGCGCGCGGGCGCGATCCAGCTCGAGCCGCAGCCGCGGCGGCAGGTCGCCGAGCCCGATGAGCTGGCTGTGGCTGTGGGCGATCGACGCGCCGGCGGTGGCGCCGACGTTCTTGAACAGGTAGGCGAACGCGACGTCGGGCCGCTGCTCCATCGCGCGGATGCGTCGCTGCCAGACCTCGACGACCCGCCGCCACGTGGACGGGGCCAGGTCGCCCGGCTGCTCGTGGTGGTCGGCGCCCTCGGCGATCACCTCGTGATGCGCGCAGGCCGGGTAGAGGTTGGGGAACGCGCGCACCGACCAGCCGGGGCGATCCCAGTCGCGCGATGCGCCGGCGGGGGTCGCGGCGTCGCCGTCGGGCGCGCCGTCGACCGCCGGCGGCGTCGCTCCCTCGTGGCCGGGGCAGAACGGGCAGCTGCCGGCCGCGGCGGCCGCGCCGGTCAGGAACGGCCGGCCCTGGCGCTGCGGCGCCATCAGGATCGGCCGACCGGTGGTGGGCTCGATCACCTCGCGGGGTCCGTGCGCGGCCGCCTCGTCGGGTCCGTTCACCATGGGCGGCGCTCGGCGGCGTCGTGACACCGCGCGCAGGGGTCGGCCGAGCGCAGCCGGTCGCGCGCCAGGTCGCCGTGGCCGTGGTCGGCCTCCATCGCGATCGCCAGCAGCCACGATTCGCAGTCGCGCGCCATCGCCGCGAAGCCGGGGACGTCGCGGCGCTCGAACCGGCCGTAGCCCTCGCGCACCAGCGCGGCGGCGCGGCGCGCTGCCGCCGCCGCGGCCTCGAGGTCGCCCTGCGGCGTCGCGGCGACCGCAGCCTGCACGACGTCGAACTGCTCGTCGACGCGGCGCATCACCTCGGCCCAGCCGTCCGGCGCCGCGGCGCTCGCCGCAGTGCCTGGCCGGGTGCCGCCGCTGGCGCACGCGGTCGCCAGCAGCCAGGCCGCGAGCGGGAGGCGGGGCGACGGACTCGTCATCGGCCGCACTGTAGCGCTGTCGCCGCCGCGGGCGAGCGCGAGTCCGAGGCGCCGGCCGGGGCTCAGCGCCGGAGCCCCGCGCGGGTCAGGACCTCGTCGCGACGCGCCGCAGCCGCGGCCGCCACCGCGGCGTGGTCGCGCGTGCGCAGCTCGCCGTCGCGCACGGCGAACCGGCCGCCGACCACGACGTCCCGCAGGTGGCGTTCGTCGGCGCTGTAGACCACCGCGCTGCAGAGGTCGCCGCCCGGCGCGAGCGACGGGTCGCCGAGGTCGAACAGGCAGAGGTCGGCGCGCAGCCCAGGCCGCAGGCTGCCGACCTCGTGGGCGAGCCCCAGCGCCGCGGCGCCGCCGGCGGTCGCCGTCCACAGCGCCGCCGCCGCGGGGAACGCGCCGGGGCCGGCGGCGACGGCCTGCAGCAGGGCCGCCGTGCGCAGCTCGGTCAGCGCCGACAGCCGGTTGTTGCAGGGCGCGCCGTCGGCGCCGAGCGCCACCCGCAGGCCGAGTTCGCGGTAGCGCGCGATCGGCGCCAGCCCGGAGCCGAGCTTCAGGTTGGCGCTCGGGCAGTGCAGGACGGCGGTACGCGTGGCGACCAGCAGCTCGCGCTCGCGCGCGCCCGTGTGCACGCAGTGCGCGAGCCCGGTCCGCTCGCCGAGCAGGCCTAGGTCGTGCAGCACCTCGATCGCGTCGCGGCCGAAGCGCGCCCGCACGGCCTCGCCTTCGCTCGGATGCTCGCCGGCGTGCGTGTGCACGCGCAGGCCGCGGTCGCGGGCCAGGGCGCCGGCGTCGCGCAGCAGCGCGTCGCTGCAGCTCAGCACGAAGCGCGGCGACACCGCGTAGTGCGGCCGGCCGTCGCGGCCGTCGCACCAGGCCGCCAGCTGCTCCGACACGCGGAGCGAGTCGGCGCGGCCGAGCGCCATGCCCGGCGGCGCGCCGCCGTCGTCGAGGTCCATCAGGCTGTTGCCGGTGATCGCCAGCAGGCCGAACGCGCGCAGCACCTCGGCCGCGCACTCGGCGTGGCGCACCGACTCGATGGTCTGCACCGTGGTGGTGCCCGAGCGCAGCAGCTCGCAGCAGGTGAGCTCGGCGCTGGCGGTGGTGGCGGCCGCGTCCATCGCGTGCTCGATCGGCCAGGTGCGGGTGCGCAGCCATTCGAGCAGCGGCAGGTCGTCGGCCAGGCCGCGGAACAGCGTCTGGCAGCAGTGCACGTGGCCCTGGACGAAGCCCGGCAGCGCGTGGCGCCCGGCGCCGTCGACGACCTCCTCGCCGGGCTCCGGCCGCAGGTCGCCCAGCGCGGCGATGCGGCCGCCGCGCACGCGCACGGCGCCGCGGCGCACGTGGCCCAACGGCGCCGCCGGCGGCCCGTCCATCGGCACCAGCACGACGTCGGCGAGCAGCCAGTCGGCGGTCACGGCTCGAGCTCGGTGATCGCGGCGCCGGGGAACAGCTGCTGCGGCGACGGTCCGCCGGTGCCGTCGAGGTAGGCGCGGTAGCGGCAGGTCACCACCAGCCGGTCGCTGCCGGCGGCCGGCAGCACGCTGCGGCGGCCGTCGCGCCACACCTCGGCCGCGGGCGGCGGCTCGAGCTGCAGCGAGAGGATCGTCAGGCGGTCGTCGGACACCGGCAGCTCGATCGGCGCGCCAGGTCGGGCCGCGAAGGTCGCGCGCACGGCGCGCAGCTCGAACGCCGGCCACTCGCGCGCCGGGACGGTCGAACAGCTGGCGGAGAAGCCGGGCGCCGCGAGTAGGATCGCGGCGATGGTCGTGGATCGGCTCGGCATCGGAGCTCCACGCTACGGCGGCGCCGCCGCCGCGGCGACGGGGAGCCGCACGGAACGCGAGGTCGGGCGTGGCTGAGGGCGCGGGCGACGCGCCGGTCCGCGGCCCGGAACGCCCGGACGGGCGCGGCGACGGACAGGGTGCGGGCGCGCTGTCGGCGTTCGACCTCGGCTGCGTGGTGGTCGGCGGCATCGTCGGCGTCGGCATCTTCTTCACCCCGGGCACCGTGGCGCGCCGCGTCGACTCCGGCGGCGAGGTCATGGCGGTGTGGGCGATCGGCGGCGCGCTGGCGGCGATCGGCGCGCTGGTGTTCGCCGAGCTCAGCGGTCGCGTGCCGGGCCACGGCGGCATCTTCCGCTACCTGCACGCGGCGTTCGGCCGGCTGCCGGCGTTCCTGTTCGGCTGGGCCAACTGGCTGGTGATCCAGGCCGGGGCGCTGTCGGTGGTCGCGCTGGTGTGCATCGAGCACGTCGAACGGGCCGCGTTCGGCGCGTCGGTGTGCTCGCCCGGTGCGCGCGTGGCGCTGGCGGCGATCGCGATCCTCGGCCTCACCGGCACCAATCTGCTCGGGCTGCGCGTCGGCAAACGCGTTCAGAACGCGCTGACCGTCGTGAAGATCGCGGCGCTGTGCCTCCTGGTGGTGGCCGCCGGGCTCGCCGCCGGCGAGCCGGCTGCGGCGGCGCCGGCGGCCGTCGCCGGTGACCGACCCGGGTCGTTGCCGGTGCGCCTCGCCGGCGCCTTGCTGCCGGTGCTGTTCGCGATCGGCGGCTGGCAGCAGGGTTCGTTCGTCGCCGGCGCCGCGCGGCGGCCGCACCGCGACGTGCCGTTCGGGATCCTCGGCGGCGTCGCGGTGGTGATCGCCGTCTACGTGGCGATCAACCTGGCCTACCTGTCGCTGCTCGGCTTCGACGGCGCTTCGGCGAGCACCGCGATCGGCGCCGACGCCGCGCGCGCGGCGCTGGGCGGGCCCGGCGAGCGCGTGTTCGCGGCAATGGTGGCGATCTCGGCGGCCGGCATCATGAACACCATCTGCATGGCGCCGCCGTACGTGCTGCTGGCGATGGCCGAGCAGGGGCTGTTCCCCCGCGCGTTCGCGCGCCGCAGCGGCGCCGGTGCGCCGGTGTGGGGCGTGCTGGGGCAGGGGACGTGGGCCGTCGTGCTGCTGCTGCTCGCGCACGTCGTCGGCAGCGCGCTCGCCGACGGCGACGCCGCGGCCGGGGCATTCCGCACGCTCGACTTCGTCTGCGACAGCGTGGTGTTCGTCGACTGGACCGTGTTCACGCTGTGCGGGCTGGCGCTGTGGCGGCTGCGGCGTCGCGACCCGGCGGCGCCGTTCCGGGTGCCGGGCAGCGGCGCCTTGGCGCTGCTGTTCGCGGCCGGCGCGCTGGCCGTCGCGATCGGCGCGATCGCCAGCCGGCCGGTGCCGTCGGCCGCGGGCGCCGGCATCGTCGCCATCGGCGCGCTGGCCTACTGGCTGTTCCGTCACCGCCGCAGCGGCTACAAGGGCGGCGCACCATGAGCGACCGCGCCCCCGATACGCCGCTGCAGCAGGCCGTGCAGACCATCCTGCGCGAGATCGATCCCGAGCCGGACCGCGAGGGCCTGCGCGACACGCCCAGGCGCTACGAGAAGGCGCTGCGGTTCTACACCGAGGGCTACAAGAAGGACCCGCGCGCGGTGATCGGCGACGCCATGTTCGAGGCCGAGACCGACGAGATGGTGGTGGTCAAGGACATCGAGATGTACTCGCTGTGCGAGCATCACCTGGCGCCGTTCTTCGGCCGCGCGCACGTCGCCTACATCCCCGGCAAGAAGATCGTCGGCCTGTCGAAGCTGGCGCGGCTGGTCGACGTCTACGCGCGGCGGCTGCAGGTGCAGGAGCGGTTGACGATGCAGGTCGCGCACGCGCTGCAGGACGTGCTGCAGCCGCGCGGCGTCGGCGTCATCATCGAGGCGCGACACCTGTGCATGATGATGCGCGGCGTCGAGAAGCAGAACAGCAGCACCGTCACGTCGTGTCTGCTGGGGCTGTTCCGCAGCGACGAACGCACCCGCACCGAGTTCTTGAAGCTTGCGCGGCGGGACTGAGCCGCGGCGACGACCCGGGGCCAGGTCGCCGGGACAAGGACGGGACGGTCCCTTTGGGATGCCCACCGGGGGCCCCGCTAGACTTCCGGTGCGGTCGCACACCGCACCCACGGAGGAATCATGCCCAGCTCTGTTCTCGTTCGTTCCACGGCCTCGGCCGTCGCGTTCGTCGCCACCCTCGGCCTCGCCTCGGCGCAGGTCAACGTGGCGCTCTGCGGCGCCGCCGGCTCCGCCACCGGCTGCCAGTGGCTGACGACCCAGGCCGCACTGCAGGCCACCGGACTGTTCAACACCGTCGACATCATCGACGTCACCACGGCTGGCGGTGGCACGCCGACGCTGGCGCAGCTGTCGCAGTACGACGCGCTGCTGTGCTGGACCAACACGACCCCGGCCAACAACGTGACGTGGGGCGACGTGCTCGCCGACTACGTCGATCAGGGCGGCGGTGTGGTGGTGGCGGTGTTCGCCAACAGCTCGACGACCACCGGCCGCAACATCGGCGGTCGCTGGCAGACCGGCTACGAGGTCGTCCTCGATCAGGGCGGCAGCGCCACGGGCGCCGCCTCGCTCGGCATCGTCCACGACCCGTTGCACCCGGTCATGGCCGGCGTCGGTGCGTTCACCGGCGGCACGATCTCGTCCCGGCCGACCGCCACGGCGCTCGAGATCGGCTCGACGCTGATCGCCGAGTGGAGCGACGGCAAGGTGCTGGTGGCGCAGGGCGCGCTGTCGAACCGCGTCGACCTCGGCTTCTACCCGCCGCCGGCGAGCTGCAGCCAGTCGGGGTGGGCACAGGGCGGCGACCAGCTGATGGCGAACGCGCTGCTGCACGTCGCCAACACGGCGAAGTACCACACCTACGGCGACGGTTGCGTCGGCACCGCCGGCGTGCCGGTGCTCGCGCCGGTGGTCGGTTCGCGCCCGGTGCTGGGCGCGTCGGTGCAGGTGACGGTGACCAATGCGCCGTTCGACGCCGGCATCATGCTGCTCGGGTTCTCCGACACGCTCAGCGGCGGCATCCCGCTGCCGTTCGACCTCACGTTCCTCGGCATGACCGGCTGCAGCCTGCTGACGGACGCGTTCCAGACCGACTTCCTGATCGGCGCGGGCGGCGTGCTCGGCTACAGCCTGGCGATCCCGAACGCGCCGGTGTTCCTCGGCGCCGAGTTCTACAACCAGGCCGGCATCTTCGATCCGACGGCCAACCCGTTCGGCTTCACCGCTTCGAACGGCGGCCGCGGTCGGATCGGTCTGCCGTAGCTGGATTCCGCGGCGGCGCGCGCCTCGCACGTGCCGGCCCTGCGAGGGAGTGGTAGCAGGAGCCGGACTTGAACCGGCGACCTATGCCTTATGAAGGCACCGCTCTAACCAACTGAGCTATCCTGCCCGAGGGCGCGGGATTGCACCAGACGGCCCGGCGGGACTCAAGACCCGGGCCGGGCTTTCGCGCCGCCGCTGCGCGGCCTGCGCGGTGCCGCCCGGAGGTCTCGTTCCGTCGGCCGGTAACTTTCCGATCGAGGGTGAGTAGAACCGGGCTGCGGGTGGCATGGACCCGCGAAACGAGACGAGGTGGGCTCCCTGGCTGGATCCTTCCCTCCTGACTCTCATCTCCTCCTGACGATCCTTCCGACGAGAGCTTTTTCAGCCAGGGAGCCTTTTTTCTTGCCGGCGCAGGAGGTTCGAACGGCTGGCCCCCTGACGATGGGGGCATGAGCTCTGGGTTCGACCCCGCCGCCGCCGCGGCTCCCGATTCCGGCATCTTCGGACTCCCGTTCGCCGAGGCCGAGGCGTCGATCGTGCTGGTCCCGGTGCCGTTCGCGGCGACCGTGTCCTACGGCGGCGGCGCCGAGCGCGGGCCCGCTGCGATCCTCGAGGCGAGCCGGCAGGTCGACCTCTACGACCTGCAGTACGGGCGCATCTACGAGCAGGGGATCCACCTGCGGTCGCCGGATCCGCGCCTGCTGCCGGCGCACGAGCAGGCCCGGGCGCTGTGCGCGCCGATCGTCGAGCGGGGCGGCTCGGGCCCCGACGACGGCGCGGTGATCGCGTCGATCGACGCCTTCGGCGACCTGGTCAACGCCAGCGTCGGCGCGGCCGTCGCGGAACTGCTGGCGGCCGGCAAGGTGGCCGGCGTCGTCGGCGGCGACCACTCGGTGCCGTTCGGCGCGATCCGGGCGGCGGCGGCGGCGCACCCGGGGCTCGGCGTCCTGCACGTCGATGCGCACGCGGACCTGCGGGTGGCGTACGAGGGCTTCCGGTGGAGCCACGCGTCGATCATGCACAACGTCCTGGACCAGGTCGACGGCGTGGCCCGGCTGGTGCAGCTCGGCATCCGCGACTTCTCGGAGGACGAGCTGCGTGCGATCCACGCCAGCGAGGGGCGGGTGATCACGCACTTCGATCAGGAATGGCGGCGGCGTCGCTTCACCGGCGAGTCGCACGATGCGCTGTGTCAGCAGGCGATCGCGGCGCTGCCGGAGTCGGTGTGGGTGAGCTTCGACATCGACGGGCTGGACCCGGCGCTGTGCCCGAACACCGGGACGCCGGTGCCCGGCGGGCTGTCGTTCGCCGAGATCGCGCACCTGCTCGAGGCGCTGGTGCAGAGCGGCCGGCGGATCCTCGGCTTCGACCTGGTGGAGGTGGCGCCCGGCGACGACGAGTGGGACGCGAACGTCGGCGCGCGCATCCTCTACAAACTGTGCGGAGCGGCCGGCGCGAGTCGCGGTCGCGGCTGACCCCCGGCCGCGGTCTGCAGCGGCGGCGGCAAGGGCCGTTGCCCCCGGCGCGCGCGGGCCATGGGGGCTTTCCCCACCGTGGCGTGGGCGCTTCGCGGCGCGTACTCGACTGCAGCACGGGTCCGGCGACGTCCGATGCAGCCATCGTTCGTTCGGAGAGGTCGCATGGTTGCCAGCATCCAAACCGCCCAGCTCGAGGCCGCGCGCCAGCGCATCGAGGCCGATGGTCCGGGCGCGCTCGACGAGGTCATCGCCGCCCTGCAGCAGCTCGACGGCGGGGCCGCCGCGGAGGATCACGCCGATCTCGCGCGCGTGTGCCGCGTCGCGGCGGACGCGCTCGGCCGGATCGCCGGGGACGACGCGGCGTTCGCGCGGCACGCCGAGCGGGTGCGGCAGCACCTCGACCTGGTCCTCGAGTACGCGACGGCGGTGGTCGCCGACGCCGCGCACCTGCCGCTGGTCCCGCCGCTGCTGAGCCTGCCGGACGCCCAGGAGGAGCAGCACTTCCGCGACACGATCGCGGTGTTCGTCGGCAACGCGCTGGGCGCGGTCGCCGAGCTCGAGGAGGAGATCCTCTCGGTCGAGTCCGGCGCCCAGCCGGAGGACGCGGTCGGCGCGATCCGCCGCATCGTCCACACGCTCAAGGCCGAGTTCGGCGTGCTGCAGATGGCGCACGCCCAGCGGCTTTGCCACGACGCCGAGACCGCCATCGACGCCTGCACCGAGCGCGGTCAGCACTTCCCGGTCGACGTGATGCTGGCGGTCGCCGACTGGCTGCAGCAGTACCTCGACGTGCTGAGCCGGGACGTCACCGCGGCGTCGCCGCCGGCGACGGCGCTGGTGCAGCGCCTGCGCGACCTGCAGACCCACGGCGTCGGCGAAGACGACCGGGACGCGGGGGGCGCGGCGCGCGAGCACGCGGAGGTCCGGTCCGACGAGGTCGTCGTTCGCGAGGTGCCGCCGGCGACGGCGGCCGCCACGGCCGCCCTGTCGCCCGCCCCGGCGCCGACCCCGGACTCGGCGCCGGCGCCCGCCACCGGCAGCGTCGTGTTGCGGGTCGAAGGCGAGTTCGCCGACAGCCTCAACGAGTTCCTCGGCGAGGCGCGCTCGCACCTCAGCGAGGCGGAGGGCGCGCTGCTCGACCTCGAGCAGGGCGACGCGGCGGCCGACGCGGAGGCGATCAACCGGACGTTCCGCGCGTTCCACACGATCAAGGGCGTTGCCGGCTTCCTGGGCCTCGCGCCCATCGTCGAGCTGGCGCACGTCGCCGAGACCGTGCTCGACGAGGCGCGTGCCGGCCGGCTGGTGCTCACGCAGACGGCGATCGACCTGCTGCTGCAATCCGGCGACTTCGTCAACCAGATGCTGTCGGCGCTCGAGGGCGCGCCGGCGCCGGCGCAGGCGCAGTTCGACCACCTGGTCGGGCGCCTGGCCGAGGCGACCCGCGGCTTCGGCGAGGCGACGGCCCTCGCGGGCCCGCCGACCGGGGCCGCCGGGCAGGTGGACGTCGACGCGGACGACGACGACGCGGAGGCCGGCGACCGCGAGGTGGACGCCGACGACGCGCCGCCGACCGCCGCGGCGGTCCTGCGCCCGGCCGTCGCGGCGCCCGCTGCGGCCCCGCGCGGCGGCGAGGAGTCGCGGGCGGTCAAGGTCGAGCGCTCGGTCAAGGTCAACACGACGCGCCTCGACATGCTCGTCGACATGGTCGGCGAGCTGGTGATCGCGCAGTCGATGGTGCTGCAGCACCCGTCGATCGCCGGCATCGGCGACCAGGCCCTGGTCCGCAACATCGGCCAGGTCGGCAAGATCACCCGCGACCTGCAGGAGGCGGCGATGTCGCTGCGCATGGTCACGGTCAAGGCGACGTTCCAGAAGATGGCGCGCCTGGTGCGCGACGTCGCCGGCAAGTCGGGCAAGCGGGTGCACCTGACGATCCAGGGCGAGGAGACCGAGCTGGACCGCACGGTCGTCGAGCAGATCTCCGATCCGCTGGTGCACATGATCCGCAACGCGGTCGACCACGGCATCGAGCCGGTCGACGTGCGTCGCCGCGCCGGCAAGCCGGACGACGGCCGGCTGCTGCTGCGCGCCTACCACCAGGGCGGCTCGATCGTCATCGAGATCAAGGACGACGGCCGCGGCATCGACAAGCAGCGCGTCGTGCAGAAGGCGATCGAGAAGGAGCTCCTCGACCCGGGGACACGGGCCGAGGACCTGCCGGACCAGGAGGCGTTCGGCATGATCTTCATGCCCGGGTTCTCGACCGCCGAGAAGGTCACCGACCTCAGCGGCCGCGGCGTCGGCATGGACGTCGTGCGGCGCAACATCGAGGCGCTGCGCGGCAAGATCGAGATCGACAGCAGGCTCGGCGCCGGGACGGTGTTCCGCATGCGGCTGCCGCTGACGCTGGCGATCATCGACGGCATGGTGCTGCGCGTCGGCCGCGAGCGCTACGTGCTGCCGACGATGAGCATCGAGCAGAGCTTCCTGTGCGCCGCGGCGGACGTGCACTACCTGGCCGACCGCGGCGAGTGCGTGCACGTCCGCGGCGAGGTGCTGCCGGTCTACCGGCTCAGCGAGGTGTTCGGGCTGGCCGACGCCGCGCAGGAGCTGACCAGGGGCATCCTGGTCACCGTCGAGGTGGACGGCCAGCGGTGCTGCCTGTTCGTCGACGAGATCCTCGGCCAGCAGCAGGTGGTCATCAAGTCGTTGGGCGGCAACCGGGTCCTCGGCGTCTCGGGCGGCGCGATCATGAGCGACGGCCGCGTGGCATTGATCCTGGACCTCGGCGCGGTCGTCAGCGCGGCGGTCGCGGTCTAGTTGAACGGCATCGGAGAGGAGCAGCGATGACAGTGCAGAGTGCGACGAAACCAGCCGTCACCGGCGGCAAGTACTTGTCCCTGTTCCTCTCCAAGGAGGAGTACGGGATCGAGATCCTGAAGGTCCGCGAGATCATCGGCATGGTCGACGTCACGCCGTTGCCGCGCACGCCCGACTACGTGAAGGGCGTGATCAACCTGCGGGGCAAGATCATCCAGGTCGTCGACCTGCGGGCCAAGTTCGGCATGCAGGGCTGCGACTACACCCACGAGACCTGCATCGTGGTCGTCGAGGTGGTGCGCGAGGACGAGTCCACCATGCAGGTCGGCTGCATCGTCGACACGGTCAGCGAGGTGCTCACGGTCGGTCCCGAGCAGTGCGAGGGGCCGCCGAACTGCTCGCACCAGGCCGGCGCCTACATCGCCGGGCTCGGCAAGCTGGAGAAGCGCGTGCTGATCCTGCTCGACATCGACCGCGTGCTCGAGGACCTGGCGCCGGTGTCGGCGGGGGCGAGAGCGCAGTAGCGATGCGGCTGGGCGCCGAAGGAGGCGTCGTGGGCGTCGCCGACCTCGCGGTCGCGCGCGCCGACGAACGCGCGCGCATCACGACGTTCGCGTTGGGCTCGTGCATCGGGCTCAGCGTGTACGATCCCGTGGTGCGCGTCGGCGGCCTGCTGCACTACATGCTGCCGCAGCCGGGGCCCGACATCGACCCCGGCGAGCTGAAGGTGGCCATGTACGCGACCACCGGCGTGCCGGCGCTGTTCCGCAAGCTGGAGCTGCTCGGGCTCCGGCGCGAGCGCGCGGTCGTCTGTGTGGCGGGGGGCGCCGAGGTGCTCAACGACACCGCGGTGTTCGCGATCGGGCAGCGCAACCGCACCATCCTGCGCAAGATCTTCTGGAAGGACGGGACGCGCGTGGCGGCCGAGGACACCGGCGGCAACCTGGCGCGCACCATGACAATCGACCTCGCCACCGGTGAGGTGCGGATCAAGACCCGCGCCGGGGAGCGGGTGCTGTGGTCGCCGGCCCGTGTGCCGGCAGGGACGGGGAACAGGACATGAAGTACACCGTGTTGATCGTCGACGACTCTCCGCTGCTGCGCGCCACCGCGCGGCGCGCCGTGACCCAGGCCGGCGTGGATCCGGCGCAGATCCGCGAGGCCGGCAACGGCCGCGAGGCGCTGCAGGCGCTCGAGCAGCAGCTGTCCGACCTGGTGCTGCTCGACATCAACATGCCGGTGCTCGACGGCTACGGCTTCGCGGAGGAGAAGGCGAGGCGGCCGGAGTTCGCCGGCGTCAAGGTCGCGCTGGTCACCACCGAGGGCAACAAGAAGCGGCTCGACCGCATGACCGAGCTCGGCGTCGAGCACTACCTGCGCAAGCCGTTCGAGCCCGAGGAGCTGCGCGCGCTGGTCGCGTCGATGTTCGACGGAGGTCGCCGATGACCACCCGCAGCACCCCGAGGATGGTGGTCCAGGCGGCGCTGGTGCTCGAGCGCATGGCGTTCGTGATCGCCGAGCCCACCGACCAGGATCCGCTGGCGGCGATCGCCGCCTGCAGCCACTGCGCCTGGGTCCGGATCGGCGAGCGCGACGACGGCTTCGTGGTGGTCGCCGCCGCCGAGGGCTTCGTGCGCGAGGTCGCGGCGGGCATGCTCGGCCTCGAACCCGACGAGGTGGCGCTCGACGACCACGGTGACGCCACCGTGCTGGAGCTGGCCAACGTGCTCGGCGGGCACCTGATCCACGAGCAGGACGGCGACCTGTCGCCGCTGCGGCTGCACCTGCCCGAGGCCGTGACGAGCGCGCGGGCCGGGGAGCTGATCACCCGCGCCCTAGGCCTCGGCGGCTTCGCCGGGGTGATCGCCGCCGAACACGGCATCCTGGTGCTCGCCGGCACGCTGCCGCGGCAGGGCTGATCCGGACCCGCTGTGCCGGGTCGTCGCGCCGGGGCGTCGTCTCAGGCGGCGGCGCCGCGGCGCCGCAGCAGCCGGCGCAGCCACAGCACCAGGTCGTCGGCGAACGAGTAGCACAGCGGCACCGCCACGGCGGTGGTGACCGTGCTGGCCAGCAGGCCGCCGGCCACGGCGATCGACAGGCCGACGTAACTGACGCCCTCGCTCTCGTCGCCGAACGCCGCCATCGGCAGCAGCCCGACGAAGGTGGTGGCCGCGGTCATGAAGATCGGCCGCATGCGCACCGCGACGCCCTCGCGGATCGCCTCGGCCCGCGCCATGCCCGCGCGCTGCAGCCGCACGATGTAGTCGAGCAACACGATGCCGTTGTTCACGACGATGCCGCACAGGATCACCATGCCGATGATCGCCATCGGGTCGACGGTGCCGTGCACGAGGGCCAGCGACCAGGTGCCGCCGAACAGCGCGCACGGCACCGTGACCAGGATCGCCAGCGGCAGGATCACCGACTCGAACAGCACGCCCATCAGCAGGAACACGGCGACCACCGACAGGGTCATCGAGCGCAGCAGCTCGCCGATCTCCTCGGCGGTGCGGCGGTGGGGGCTCTCCTCCGACCAGGTGTAGCCGCGCGCGAGCGGGAACCGCTGCATCACGCCCGTGAGCACCTCGCTCATGTTGCGCGCGGTGACGCCGTCGGCGCGACGGCCGACCAGCACGCAGTGGATGCGGCCGTTCTCCGACTCGATGTCGTTCATCGCCCGGCGCAGCCCGATCGCGCCGAGCTCCTCGAGCCGCTGCACGGCGCCGCCGCGCGTGAACACGCGGGTGTCCTTGAGGTCGCGCAGGTCGGGCTTCTCGCGGGCGTCGTACTGCGCGACCATGCGCACCTCGCGGTCGGCCTCCTCGAACCGGCCGAGCTCGCGGCCCTGCAGGCCGCTGGCCATCGTCCGCAGCAGCGCCTCGGGCGACACGTCGAGCTCCTCGGCGCGGTCGCGGTCGACCTGGACGACGACTTCCTGGTTGCGCTGCAGGGCGGGCACCTCGACCTCTTCGACCTGCGGCAGCTGCTGCAGCCGCGCCTGCAGCGCCAGCGCGCGCTCGAGCAGGTACTCGGCGTCGCGGCCCCACAGGCGCACGACGAAGTTCTTGTCGGCCTTCTCCTCGTCGCGGTCGCCTCCCTGCATCCCGTCGCCGCGTTGCTCGCCGAGCCGCAGGCGCACGCCGGGGATCTGCGGCCAGTCCGCCAGCACCTTCCTGCGCAGCGCCAGCGCCTGCTCCTTGTCGCCGTCGTCGCCGGTGTAGAGGTCGAGGCGCCCGCCGTCGCGGCCGAACCGGCCGCCGACCGACTCGACCTGCCACTCCTGCTGGTGCCGTTGCGCGTAGCGCTCGTACTCCAGGAAGGTCGCCTCGGCCTTGTCGAGGTCGTAGCCGCGCGGGAAGTCGAAGTGCACGGTCACGTCGCCGCGGCGGAACGGGCCGCCGTCGTCGCCGGCGAAGTCGAGCATCGAGGTCGCCACGCCGATGGTCGACACCGTCAGCGCCAGCAGCAGCAGCGCCAGCCAGCGCCAGCGCAGCGCGTGCCGAAGGGCCCAGGCGTTGACGTTCAACAGCAGCCGCAGCGGCGACCAGCGGCCGAAGCCGGCGCTGGCCAGGCGGCTGCCGCCGCCGATCGCGCGCAGCCCGGCCGGCATGAAGATCAGCGCCGCCAGCAGGCTGGCGAGCAGCGCCACCGACAGCGGGATCCCCACCGCGCCCATCAGCACGCGCGAGTTGCGCGAGCCCAGGAACGCCAGCGGCAGGAACACCACCACGGTCGTCAGCGTCGACATCGTGACCGCCAGCCCTACCTCGCGCGCGCCGCGGATGCAGGCGGTGCGCAGCGGCACGTCGAGCTCGCGCTGGCGCCGCACGCTCTCGAGCACGACGACGGCGTTGTCGACGACCATGCCGACCGCCAGCGTCAGCCCCGCCATCGTGCAGATGTCGAGCGACGCGCCGCTGAAGTACAGGTGCGCGGCGGCGATCAGCAGCGTGACGGGGATCGACAGCGCGATCACGATCGTCATCGGCAGGTTGCGCAGGAACAGCCACAGGACGCCCAGGGCGAGCAGGCCGCCCTGCAGCGCGGTGCTGGTCAGGTTCTGCAGGCCCTCGCGGATGAACTGGCCCTGGTCGAACAGGAACCGCACCTCGACCTCGGCCAGCTGCGCGTCGTCGCGCATCGCCGCGGCGGTGCGCCGCAGCCCGTCGCTGGCGGCGACCGGGTCGGCGTCGGCGCCGGCGCGGATCACCGCCGTGTAGGTGTACTTGCCGTTGTGGCGCGACAGCCGGTCGCGGACCTCGGGCACGCGCTCGATCTCGGCGACGTCGCCCAGGCGCAGGCCCGCCCGCAGCGGCAGCGCCGCGATCTCCGCGGTCGACCGGTACTTGCTGTCGACGCGCACCAGGTAGCTGCGGCTGCCGTCGCCGACCTCGAGCTCGCCGCACGGCTCGGCGAAGTTGTCGGACTGCAGCTTCTGCAGCACGGTGCGGAAGTCGAGCTGCTGCGCCAGCAGCCGGTCGCGGTCGAACCAGATCTTGATGGTCTCGTCGCGCAGGCCCCATACGTCGACGCGGCCGACGCCGTCGACCGACTCGAGCCGCGGCCGCACGACCTCGTCGATCAGGTGGTCCCAGGTCGGGTCGCGCGCCGGCGTCAGCAGCTGCACGAACGCGAGCGGCGCCGACGAGCCGTCCTCCTTCCACAGGAAGTAGCGGTCGACGCCGGCCGGCCACTGCGGCAGCACGCGCTGGATGCGGTCGCGCACCTCGGCGGCGGCGAGGCTCGGGTCGAGGTCCTCGGCCAGCCGGACCGAGATGTGCCCGCGCCCGTCGCTGGCCTCGCTGCGGATCCGTTCGAGCCCGGGGATCGTGCGCACCATCTCGACCAGCGGCTCGACGACCTTGTCCTGGACCTCCTGCGGCGCCATGTCGCCGGGCACCGGCACGAACACGTTGATCTGGTTGTCGGACAGCCCCTGCGGCAGGAACCGCAGCGGCAGCCGCGCCACGGCGATGCCGCCGATGAGCAGCACCGCGAGGAACACCATCAGCGTCGTCACCGGCCGGTCGACGAACAGGCCGATGACGCCCCGGCGGACCTCGGGCGCCGCGGTCACGCGGGGCCTCCGGGTGCCGCGGCGGCGCGGCGGCGCGCCACCAGCGTGTAGACGACCGGCACCAGCACCAGCGTCAGGAGCGTCGAGCTGCCGAGCCCGGCGATGACCGTCACGGCCATCGGCGCGCGCAGCTCGATGCCGTCGGCGGTGCCGCCGAACAGCGGCAGGCCGGTGAGCAGCCCGGTCTGCGGCAGCAGGCCGAGCAGCGTGGTGGTGGTGGTCATCAGCACGGGGCGCAGGCGGCTGCGGCAGCCCTCGACGACCGCTTCGTGCAGCGGCAGGCCCTCCTCGCGCAGGCGGTTGGTCTGGTCGATCAGGATGATGGCGTTGTTGACGACGATGCCCGCGAGCACGATCGCGCCGAGGAACACGATCACCGACACGTCGAGGTCGAGCAGGTCCAGCGCGAACGTGACGCCGACCAGCGCCAGCGGCACCGACACCAGGATCACCAGCGGCTGCACGATGCTCTCGAACTGCGAGGCCATCACCACGTAGACCAGGAACACCGCCAGCAGCAGCGCCAGCATCAGGCTGCTGCTCGAGCGCTCGAGCTCCTCCTTGTCGCCGCCGAGGCGCGCGTGCACGCCGCGCGGCAGCTCGAGCTCGGTGAGCGCGGCCTCGACGCGGTCCTGGGTGCCGCCGAGGTCGAAGCCGTGCACCGCGGCCTGCACCTCGGCGCCGCGGGCGTTGCCGAGCCGGCGGATCTCGCTCGGGCCCTCGCGCCGCACGATCTCGGCGACCGACTGCAGCGGGATCTCGGGGTAGCCGTCGGGGTTGACGTTCAGGTAGCGCAGGCGCTGCTCGCTGTCGAGCTCCTGGCGGTCGGCGCGCACGCGGATGTCGAGCTTGCGCTCGCGTTCGGCGAACAGCGTCGGCACGTCGCCCTGCACCTTGGTGCGCAGGATCCGCGCGACGTCACCGGCGTCGAGGCCGAACGCCGCCATGCGGTCGCGGTCGAAGCGGATCGTCAGCTCCGGATTGCCGCGCTGCAGCGAGCTGCGCACGTCGCGCAGGGACGGCATCAGGCGCAGCTCGGCGGCGACGGCGTCGCAGGCCTCGCGCAGCTGCTCGAGGTCGTGGCCGAGGATCTCGACGGTCACGCCGGCATGGAACTGCAGCACGCTGCTGACCTGGAAGCGGTGCGACTGGATCGCCGGCTCGGCGTCGAGCAGCGCCGCCACCGCGGCGCGGGCCCGCTCCTCCTGCGGCGCGCGGTCCAGCGTGGGCTGCAGCGTGACCAGGATGCGGCCGCTGTGCTTGCCCTCCTCGCTGTCGTTGAGCTCCTCGGGGTCGACGCCCGACGCCAGGAAGGTCCGCGCCACGTCGGGCAGCTGCCGCACCCTGGCCTCGACGTCGCGCAGGACGCGGTCGGTGGTGCGCACCGTCGCCGAGCGCGGCAGGAACGCCTCGACCCAGAACTCGCCCTGGTGCACCTCCGGCAGGATCTGCTGACCGAGCCCCTGGCCGCGCCACGCCGCCGACGCCAGCAGCAGCAGCGCGATCGCGACCACCGTCCACGGCCGCCGCAGCGCCGAGCGCAGCAGGCGCTGGTAGCCGCCGTCGACCAGCGCGAACAGCGCGCCGCGGCGGCGCGCCTTCTTCGCCGGTGGCGGCGGGACCGTCCCGGCGCCATCGTCCGCCGCCCGCTCCGTCGACGAGGCGTGCAGGAACTCGAGCGCGACCGGTGCCACCAGCCCGGTCAGGAACGCGGTCACGCCGCCGCCGCCGCGCGACGCGAGCATCGGCACCACGAACAGCGCCACCAGCAGCGACATGCCGAGCGCGTAGACCACGGTCAGCGCCTGGTCGCGGAACAGCTGGCCGCCCAGGCCCTCGACGAACACGATCGGAAAGAACACGGCCACCGTGGTCAGCGTCGACGCGACCACGGCGCTGGCCACGCGGCTGGTGCCGGTCACCGCCGCGCGCGCCGGCGAGTCGCCGGCCTCGCGGCGCTTCTGGATCGACTCCAGCACGACGATCGAGTTGTCGACCAGCATGCCGACGCCGAGCGCCAGGCCGCCGAGCGACATCACGTTGAGGTCGATGCCCGACAGGAACATCGGCGCGAACGTGGCCAGCAGGCTCAGCGGGATCGACACCGCCAGGATCGCGGTCGCGACCAGCGAGCGCAGGAACAGGAAGATCACGACGATGGCCAGCAGGCCGCCCTGCAGCGCGTTGCCGCGCACCTCGTCGATCGCGCCCTCGATGAACGTCGACTGGTCGACCAGCAGCTGCGCCTCGATGCCGGTGCGCTGCATCTCGAAGCCCAGGAAGTCGGTCATCGCCGCGCGCTGGCGCAGCGCCTGCTGGCGCGCGTGGCGGTCCTCGGCGACGGCCGCCGACAGCGGCTCCAGGTGGCGCCCGGCCGCGACGTAGCGCTGCTGCGCCTCGGTGCCGAACACGCGCTCGCGCAGCTCGGCGCACACCGCGACGATGTTGGCGCCGGCCTCCTTGTACAGGTCGACCAGCACGCAGGGTCGGCCGCCGATGCGGCACACGACCTCCGGGTCGGCGGGCACGCGGCGCACGCTGGCGACCTCGCGCAGGCGGATCGGCGTGCCGGAACGCACCTCGAGGATCGTGTCCTCGATCTCGTCCAGGTTGCGGTACTCGTTCAGCGTGCGCACCAGGTACTCGGTCCGGCCCTCCTCGATCGAGCCGGCGGCGGCGTTGACGTTCTCGAGCTGCAGCCGCGTCGCCACGGTGCCGATGTCGATGCCGCGCGCCGCCAGCGCCTGCTCGTCGATGGCGACGCGGATCTCCTCCTCGTCGCCGCCGCGCAGCTTGACCGCGGCGACGCCGTCGATCTGCGCCAGGCGTTCCTCGAGCTCGTGGTCGGCGAAGTGCCGCAGCTCGATCAGGCCGAGGTCGTCGGTGGCGGTGATGCCGAGCGTCAGCACCGGGTCGAGGCTCGGGTCGTAGCGCAGCACCAGCGGCCGGTCGGCGCCGGCCGGCGAGAAGAAGCGGTCGAGCCGCTCGCGGACGTCGTTGACGGCGAGGCTCATCTGCGAGCCCCAGCCGAACTCGAGCACCACGTCGCTGACGCCGGGTCGGCTGACGCTGAACACCCGGCGCACGCCGGGCACGACCGACACCAGCTGCTGCACGCGCTCGCTGATGCGCTCCTCGACGTCGCGCGGGCTGGCGCCCGGGTAGGTCGTGCGCACGGTGACGCTGGGATACGACACGTCGGGCAGCAGGTTGACCGGCAGCCCCAGCAGGCCGACCACGCCGAACACGCACACCGCGAGCACGACCATCGAGATCGCGATCGGCCGCCGCACCGTGAACTCGAAGAACGAGCCGCGGCGGTGCTCCTCGGACAGCAGCTGCGTCGCGTGCAGCGCGGTCCGCTCGCCGCCGGCGTCGTCGGTCGGGGCGGTCATGGCTACTGGGCCACGCGCACCGCGGCCTGGTCCTCGAGGTCCTCGTGGCCCTCGGTGATCACCAGGTCGCCCGGCTGCATGCCGCCGTCGCCGCGGTTGCGGCACTCGACGAGGTCGCCCTGCTCGAGGCCGGGGTCGAGGTCGATGCGGCACGCCTTGTCGTCGCGCACCGTCATCACCACCGAGACGGCGCCCTCGGACAGCACCGCGGTCTTCGGCACCATCAGCGCCTCGCGCAGCTCCTCGGCGCGGATCACCGCGCGGACGAACATGCCGTGCAGCAGCGTGCGCGCGTCGGCCGGCCGCACGCGCACCCGCAGCCTGAAGTGGCCGGTGGCGCGGTCGACCATCGGCCCGACCAGGTCGACGTCGGCGGTGAACTCGCGGTCCGGCAGCGCGTCGGTCGTGAACGTCACGATCCTGCTCTTGCGCACCAGGTCGAGCTCGCCCTGCGGGCGGTCGAGGTAGGCCACCAGGTGATCGGGGTCGACGAGGTCGAACAGCACCGCGCCGGCCGACAGGGTCGAGCCCTCCACGACGTGGCGCGCGGTCAGGACGCCGGCGAACGGCGCGACGATGCGGTGGTGCTCGAGCCGCACCTCCAGCTCGTCGATGCGCGCCTGCAGCTCGGCGATCGTGCTGCCGATGCGGGTCACCTCCAGCTCTGCCTTGCGGGCGTTGAACTCGGCGACCTTGTGCGCCGCGTCCGCGGCCTGCCACAGCAGCTCGCTGTCCTGCAGCGCCTTGGGCGAGACGTAGTCGGGGTCGGTCTGCGCCTGGCGGTCGAACTCGGCCCTGGCCTTCTGCGCCTCGAACGACGCCTGCGCGATGCGCCGCTGCGCCGCCTCGACCTCGAGCTCGGCGAGGTCCTTGTCGACCTGCTTGCTGTCGCGCTGCACCACCAGCTGCTCGATCGCCGAGCGCGCCTCGCGGTCGTCGATCTCGGCCAGCAGCTGGCCCTTCTCGACCTCGACGCCGACGTCGCCGTGCAGGCCGAGCAGCCGGCCGCTGATCAGCGACACCACCTGCGCCTGGTGCTCGGACTCGAGGAAGCCGGTGGTCCGGATCTCGCGCTGGACCATGCGCAGCTCGGCCGGCACCGCCCGGACCAGCGGCGCCTCCTCGACCGGCTGGTCGACCTCGTCGGCGCGGGACTGGGAGCAGGCCGCCAGCAGCAGGACCGGCGCCAGCAGGAGCGCCCTGCGGCGGAAGGGCCCGCGTGGCGGGCGGGCGGATGCGGGCGGGGGCAATGGAGCGGGCCGGGGCAGGATCACGGGCAGGGGCGGCGTTGGGGAGTCCGGGGCGGGCCCGGCGCGGGATGGTTCTACGTGCACCGCGCGCCGGACAGGAGCGAGAACTGCGCGGAGGCGGAGCGAGCATTCCGACGCAGCGCCGTTCCATCCGGCGCCGCGCCGCGCGAGCATCTGCACCACACCGACATGGCCTCGACGATCCCTCTGCAGGAAGCGCTGCGGCGCGTGCTCGCGGTCCCTTGTGGCCGCACCGCCACCGAATCCGTCGCCCTCGACCAGGCCCTCGGCCGCCATCTGGCCGCGCCGCTGTGCGTCGACGCGCCGTGGCCGAGCACCGACCGGTCGGCGATGGACGGGTTCGCGGTCCGCGCCGGGACGGAGGGCCTCGCCGCCGGTGCGCGCCTGACGGTGGTCGGCGAGAGCCTCGCGGGGCATCCGTTCGCCGGCGCCCTGCCTGCCGGCCGAGCGATCCGGATCATGACCGGGGCCGTCGTGCCCGAGGGCGCCGACGCCGTGGTGCCGGTGGAGCACACGTCGGGGTTCGCCGGCGACGCGGTGGAGCTGCGCGAGCCGGCCCGGTCGGGGCAGAACGTCCGGCCGAAGGGCAGCGAGGCCGCGGCCGGCGATCCGGTGGTGCCTGCGTTCCGCCGCATCGGCGCCGCCGAGGTCGGCGCGCTCGCGGTGCTCGGCCATGCGGTGGTGGAGGTGCAGCGGCGGCCGCGCGTGGCGATCGTGGCCACCGGCGACGAGGTGGTGCCGGTCGACGCCGCGCCGCTGCCGCACCAGGTCCGCGAGAGCAACTCGTGGGCGCTGGCCGCGCAGGTGCGCGAGTGCGGCGGCGAGCCGCTGCGGCTCGGGGTCGCCCCCGACGAGCCCGAGGCGCTGCGGGCGCTGCTGCAGCAGGGCCTGGACCAGGCCTCCGTGCTGGTCACCATCGGCGGCGTCAGCAAGGGGACGCACGACCTCGTGCACGGCGCGCTCGAGCAGCTCGGCGTGGTGCCCGAATTCCACGGCATTCAGCTGAAGCCCGGCAAGCCGACCTTCTTCGGCGCGCGGCGCAGCGGCGGGCGCGAGGTGTTCGCGTTCGGACTGCCCGGCAACCCGGCGTCGAGCTTCACGGTGTTCGACCTGCTGGTGCGGCCGCTGCTGCTGCGGCTGCTCGGCGAGCAACCCCGCGAATGGGCCGACCAGGCGCGGATCGAGGGCGCGTTCCGCAGCAACGCGCGGCTGCAGGCCGTGCCGGCGCGGCTCGAGCTGCGGGCGGGCGCCGCGGTCGCGGTGCTCGGCGGCGCGCAGCCGAGCGGCAACCCGTTCAGCGTGCTCGACGCCTCTGCCTACGCGCTGCTGCCGCCCGGCGCTGCGCCCGGCGGCGACCTGCTGGCCACGATCGTCGGCGTCGGCGGCGCGCGGCGGTCATGAGCGCACCTTCGACGTCGGCAAAGACCCCGACAGCCGTGCCGCGGGCACCGTGGAGCGCGGTGCCGTGGCCGGCAGTGCTGCTCGGCGCCGGCTGCCTCTGGCTGGCGACGCCGCCGGTGCCGTCCGCCGGGCTCGCGCTGCTGGTGGTGCCCGGGCTGGCGGTGCAGTTCGCGCTGGCGACCCAGGAGCGGCGCCCGCTGCTGGCGTGCTGGCTGCTCGGCGCGCTGCACGTCGGCGCGTTCTCGTGGTCGCTGCGGCACGTGACGCTGGTGGGCTGGCTGCTGATCGCGCTGCTCGGCGGCTGCTACCACGCGGCGTTCGCGGCCGCCGTGCGCACCTGCTGGCGTCCCGGCCGGGCCCTGGTGCCGGTGCTCGCCGCCGCGGTGGCGACCGCGGGCACCGCCTGGCTGCGCGCCGAGATGCCGGGCATCGCCTACCCGCACGGCCAGCCGTGCCACGGTCTCTACGAGTGGCCGTGGGCGCTCGGCGCCGTGGCGCTGGGCGGCGAACCGCTGGCGAACGGCCTGCTCGGCGCGCTCGGCGCGGCGCTGGTGCTGGTCTGGCGCGGCTGGCGCCTCGGCGCACCGCCGCTGCGGGCGGCGCTCGCCACGGCGGCCGGCGCCGTCGTGTTGCTGGTCGGCGCGTCGGTCCTCGGGCTCCCCGGACCGCGCAGCGCATCGGCGCCGACGGTGGCTGTGGCCGCCGTCGAGCCGGGCTTCCACCCGATCGACGCGTTCCAGGACGCGCAGGACCGCGGCGCGCTGCAGCGCCGCTGGCAGGACCTGATCCGCGCGCGGCTGCTGGCGCCGACCCAGCGCATCGCCGGCGCCGCCGCCGATGCGCCGCCGGACCTGGTGCTGTGGCCCGAGAGCAGCGTCCCGTACATGGCGGTGACCGACCGCGCCGGCGACCTGCGCTTCCCCGGCCTGCGCGGCGCGATCACGCTCGCCGACCGCGTGCGGCTGTGCGTCGGCGGCGAGTGGCTGCGCGACCGCGACACCGGCGCGGTCACGCCGATCGCCGCGCTGCTCGGGCCGACCGGCGATCTGCTCGATCACCACGAGAAGCAGCGGCTGGTGCCGGCCGGCGAGTTCCTGCCGCTGGTCGGCTGGCTGCCGCAGGCGTTCGCCGACTGGCTGCGCAAGCTGGCGCAGACGACGGTCGGCATCCCCAACGCCGTGCCCGGGCGGGCGCGGCCGCCGCTGCGGCTCGCGCCGGGCACCGGTGGCGAGGCCGAAGGGGCGCCGTTCGCGGCGATGGTCTGCTACGACAACGCGTTCCCCTCCGTGGTCGCCGGCGCGGTCGCGGCGGGCGCCCGGTTCGTCGCCGTGCTGTCCAACGAGGCCTGGTACCGCGGCGGCGGCGAACTGGACCAGCTGGCGGCGATCACCGTCCTGCGGGCGGTGGCGACCGCGACGCCGATCGTCCGCTGCACCACGGACGGCAGGACCATGGCGGTCGACCGCGACGGCCGGGTGCTCGCGGCCCTGCCGGCCGCCCCGACGCCGACCCCCGAGCCCCGCGTTCTGCGGGTCGACCTGCCGCTGGGGGACGGCCGCCTGCCGCCCATGGCATGGGCGCATCCGTGGCTGGGCTGGGGGGCCGCGATCGCCGTGCTGCTGGCGTGTCTCCTGGGTCGCCTGCACGGGCGCGGTCCTTGGGCTAGACTCCTCCGTCTCGGTCGATCCACAGCGGAGGTCGGGGATGGTCCCCGACCACAAGCCTCCTCAGGTGGTTCTTGACGGTAGTAGGCATGGAGTTAGGATTCGCGCCGTTCGGCACCTCCCGCCGCGGCACCGTCCCTCTCCCGTGTCTCGCTTCCGCAGTGGGCTGACCGCAGACCCCATTTCTCGCAAACCCCATCCGGCATGAGCCAAGGCGTCGGCTCGATCCCCCCGGCGCCCCCAGCTCGAGGAGCTACCTGGTCACCATGAGTCCCATTGGTCGTGTCTTCATCGTCCTCAACCTGATCCTGGCCGGCACCTTCGTCGGCTTCGCGGGTACCCACCTCCAGCAGAAGTTCAACTGGAAGACCAAGGCCGAGTCGACTCAGACGGAGTTCGACGCCTTCCGCAGCCAGATGAACACGGAGAACGACAACCTGCGCAAGGAGCTCAGCACGATGACCGCCGCGAAGGGCGTCCTCGAGCAGGAGGTGAGCCAGGTCAAGAACGAGCTCTCCAACGCCCGCGACGAGAACGGCCGCCTCGAGGCCAGCAACGCCAGCCTCGACGCCGACCTCAAGAAGCTCGCGAGCACCCTCGACACCATCCGCACCAACGCCGTGGCCGCGTTCGATCAGTCGAAGCAGGCCTACGAGGCGTCGATGACCGCCCAGGCCGACAAGGACGAGGCGATCCGCACCCGTGACGCGGCGCAGGCCGAGAACCGGATGCTGAAGAACCAGATCGCCGACCTGAACGAGACGGTCCAGAACAAGGACGTCCAGCTGGCCGACGCCAGCTCGGAGCAGGGCCGCCTGAAGCTGCTGGTCGACGTCGCCAAGGCCAAGGGCTTCCTCGAGAGCATGGCCGTGCCGCCGCTGGCGGGCACCGTCGGCAACGTGACCGGCAACCTGTGCACGATCATGGTCACCGACAACCCGACCGGCGCCGAGATCAAGCCGGGCTACCGCTTCGCGATCTACGACGCCTCGGGCTACAAGGGCGAGGCCCGCGTGACCGACGTCTACCCGGAGCGGAACGCCGCGCTGTGCACGATCGAGATCCGCAACGGCGACGTGAAGCTCGGCGACAAGGCCGCGACCCAGGTCGCCGGTCTCTGATCCATCGCGACCCCAACGGAGATCCACACCATGGCACGCAAGAAGCAAGTCGCTGAGGTCGCCGAAGCCGACCTCGAACAGGTCGACGCCGGCGGTCTGGGCATCGACGAGGGCATCGTCCTCGCCACGAGCCTGCTGCTGATCGGCGCGATCGTCATCGTCTACCTCGCCAACCAGAACCTGCTCGCCGGCTGATCGCCGCCCGAGTCAGAGACGGCCGGGCGCGACCCGGCCACGGTCCGTCTCCTTCGGGAGCCGGGCCGGGGATCCGAACGACCCCGTGTGCCTCGCTGGCGCGCGGGGTCGTTCGCAATTCCGGGGTCGTGTTCCGGCCCCGTTCGCGGCGTGGAAAACCATCCACCGAAGGCCCCTGGCGCCGGCATCGGGCGCGCAGGTTCGTGTGGACTCGACGTCGCCGTCCGCTACCTTCGTAGCCCGCCACCAACGGTCATGGTGGCGCTCGTCCGTTCGTCTGCTGGTCCCACGGCTGTCCCCGCGCCGCGAAGTCGGGGGAGGCTTCCATGGTCAAAGTGTTCGAGTGGCTCTTGAGCCGCTTCTCGGTCGATCTCGGCATCGATCTGGGAACGGCCAACACCCTCGTCAGCGTCCGTGAGCGCGGCATCGTGCTCGACGAGCCGTCGGTGGTGGCGGTGCGCAAGGGCTCCAACGAAGTCCTGCTCGACGGCATGGCCGTCGGCGACGCGGCGATCGAGTACCTCGGCCGCACGCCGCCCGGGTTCCAGGCGATCCGGCCGATGCGCAGCGGCGTGATCGCCGACTTCGAGATCACCGAGAAGATGCTGCGCTACTTCATCGCCAAGGCGACGGGGGCGCGCAAGCTGGTCAAGCCGCGCGTGGTCATCGCGGTGCCGTGGGGCATCACGATGGTGGAGAAGCGCGCGGTGATCGGCTCGGCCGAGCGCGCCGGCGCGCGCCGGGTGTTCCTGGTCGACGAACCCACCGCCGCGGCGATCGGCGCCGGCCTCGCGGTGCACGAGCCGCGCGGCACGCTGATCGTCGACATCGGCGGCGGCACCAGCGAGGTCGCGGTGATCTCGCTCGCCAACGTCGTCACCGCCGAGTGTCTGCGCGTCGCCGGCGACGACTTCAACGAGGCGATCGCCCAGTACATCCGCGGCAAGTACAACCTCCTGATCGGCGAGATCACGTCGGAGCGGCTGAAGATCGCCGCCGGCAGCTGCATGCCGCTGGAGGACGAGATCCAGGTCGAGATCCGCGGCCGCGACTCGTTGACCGGCCTGCCGCGCCGCACCGTGATCAGCTCGGTCGACGTGCGCGAGGCGATGATGGAGCCGGTGCGCAAGGTCATCGGCGCGATCAAGACCGTGCTCGAGCGCACCCCGCCCGAGCTGGCGTCCGACCTCGTCGACGGCGGCATCACCCTGTGCGGCGGCGGCTCCTTGCTGCGCGGCCTGCCGGAGATGATCGCGCGCGAGACCGAACTCGACGTGCGCGTCGCCGACCGGCCGCTCGAAGCGGTGGCGCGCGGCACCGGCATCTTCCTCGAGAATCTCGAGCTGTACTCGCAGTTCCTCGAGGGCGGCGAAGACCTCGGGTAGGCGGGCCGGTGGCACGCCGGACGCGCGGGTTCCCGGTCGGCCTCTACGGCACGCTGCTGCTGGCGCTGTGCTGGCTGCTGCTGCCGGAGCTGCTGCGGCCGGTGGAGCGGCTGCTGCTCGGCGTGGCCTGCCTGCCGCAGCGCTTCATGGCGCACGCCGGCGGCCAGCCGGCGCTGGCGGCGACCGCGCACCGGCGCGACCAGCTGCTGCAGCTGCAGCGCGGGCTGCAGGACCGCAGCCGCGCGCACGACCTCGAGCGCGGCCGCGAGCTGCTGCCGCCGGCGCTCGAGCCGCTGCTGTGCCGCGTGCGCGCGGTGGATGGCCGCGGCGGCGCGGGCGTGCCGTGCGAGCTGGTGCTCGACCGGAGCTACGACGAACTGGCCGGCTGCGTCGACCTGGTGACCTGCGGCGACACCCTGCTCGGCTTCCTGGCCCGCCCCGGCATCGGCCCGGCGCGCGACGACCTGCCGTCGGACCCGGCGCGGGTGCTGCTGCTGAACCACCCGCGCGGCCGCGAGGTGGCGGTGCGCCTGCAGCTCGGCGACGGCGACCTGAACTGCGTGGTCGGCGCCGCGGCCGTGGTCGATCCGGCGGCGCTGCGCACGACGTTGCACGACGACCCGTACCGCGCCGCGCGCATGCGGCAGGGCTCTGCGCCGGTGTGGACGCTGCCGGCCGACGCGCCGTGGATCGGCGCGCTGCCGGGCGGGCTGCGCGTCGGCACCACGCGGATCTGGGGCTACGACATCGGCGGCGACGTGCTGACGATCGGCGTCTACGTCGACCCGGAGTTCGATCCGCGCGCGCTGCCCCAGGTGGTGGTCTGGCAGTCGGTGCCCGGTCCCGCCGACGTGCGCACCGACCTGCCGTGGACGCCCGCGCAGGCGTGGGCGCTGCCCGACGGCACCGGCGGCCGCTGGCTCGTCACCGCCGCGCGCTCGCTGCCCGACGGCGCCGCGGTGGTGCAGGACGGCGTGTGCCTGGGCACGTTGCGCGGCGTGGCGTTCGGCCAGGGCCTGTGCACGTCGTTCGCGGCGTCGCGGCACACCTGGTCGGTGTGGCTGCTGCCCGACGACCCGAGCGCCGCGCCGGTGGGCCTGTTCGGGCAGGTGGCGTTCGCCGAAGGACCGACCGCGTGGTTCCGGCCGCGCGTGGGCCGCAAGGCCGGCGACCCGATGCTGCCGGCCGGCTTCGTGTTCACCGGCAGCAACGGGCCCTACTGTCCGTCCGGCCTGCTGCTCGGCCGCGCCGAGCCGGACCTGCTGGACGGCGAGTGGCTGCTGCGCATCGCCGTGCCGGCGCGCACCGGCGCGCAGGACGTGCAGGTCGCCGCCGGCGCCATCGGCGAGGTGCGCTGATGCGCTGGGCGCTGTGGTTCGTGCTGGTGCCGCAGGGCTACCTGGTCGCCGGCTGGGCCGCCGAGAGCGGTCTGCCGCTGATCGACCTCGGCGCGGTGCTGTGCCTGTTCTGCGCGCTGTGGGCCGAGCCGCGGCTCCTGCCGGGGCTGCTGCTCGGCGCCGCGATCGGCCGCGCGCTGGTCGACGAGGCGTCGATCCCGGTGCAGATCCTGGTGCTCGGCGTGCCGATCGCCGTGCTGCTGCCGCTGCGGTCGCTGTTCTACCGGCACCACGCGTGGTGGCAGGTCGGCGCCGCGGCGCTGTGCGCGGTGGCGATCCCCAAGCTCGCGTCGCTGTGCGGCCAGTGGTTCGACCAGCCGTCGGCGAAGGCGATGCTCGACGGCGCCACCGTGGCCTGGACCGCGGCGCTCGGCCCGCTGGTGCTGTGGCCGCTGCGCCGGCTGCCGCCGCTGCGCTCGTTCGCGGAGCGCTCCGCATGAGCGCCCGCGCGGGAGCGCGGCCATGAGCCCTGCCTCGCAGCGGCTGTGGTGGCTCGGCGCCTGCTACGCCGTGGCGCTGGCGATCGTCGGCGCGCACCTCGGCGGCGTGATGCTCGCCGGCCACGACGACTGGCTGGTGCGCAGCTACCGCAACCGCTGGGCGTTCCGCGACGTGCCGAGCGTGCGCGGCGCCGTCCTCGACCGCATGGGCCGGGTGCTGACGCAGGACGAGCCGACGTTCGAGCTGTCGTGCGTCTACGAGCGCTTCCGCCTGCGCCACCCGGTCGGCGCCGCGATCCACGGCGCCGTGCTGGCGACGCGGATGACCGGCACCGAGGTGCGGTTCACCTATCGCGGCGATGCGCTCGGGCCGAACGCCGCCGCCGCGGCGCTGCTCGGGCTGCCGGTGCGGGCGCTGCTCGACGCCGACCTGCCCAAGGACGAACGGCGCGAGCTGCAGGCGGCGGCGATGACGGTGCTGGTGGCCGGTAGCGAACGCAGCTGGCTGCAGGTGCGCAACGAGCTGCGCGCGTGCGCCGAGCAGGCACCCGCGACGCCGTTGCTGCACGCGCTGCCCGACGTGACCGCGGAGCAGTTGCTCGACGCGTTCGCGGCGATCCTCGGCCGGCTGCGGGCGCTCGACGAGGCGCTGGTGATGCTGAAGCTCGACGAGCGCGCGGCCAGCGAGGACGACGAGGACGACGACCTCGACGCCGGCGCTGGGGGCGACGAAGCCGCCGGCGCCGACCCCGCCGAGCGCCCGCGCGGCCTGCTCGACCGGCTCGACCGCTTCCGCGTCGACAGTCTCGAGCAACGGCGCACGCGGCGGCGGCTCGACGACGGCACGATCCGCGAGGGCGAGCTGCTCGACCGCCTGGCGCGGCCGGTGCAGCGCGCGCTGCCGTTCGCGCTGGCCGCCGCGGTGCGCGTCGCCGCCGACGACCAGCCGGGCCTGCGACTCGAGCCGGCGCTGCGGCGCGCGCCGATCGACGACCTGCCGCCGACGCTGCAGCAGATCCTCGGCCGCGTGCAGGCGCTCGACCGCAGCCCCGGCCCCGACGACTACCTCGACGAGCGCGTCGAGCAGGCGCTCGGCGCCGAGCTCGACCAGCTGGTGCCCGACGAACTGCTGCCGATGCCGGAGTACCGCCAGACGCTGCTGCGCCAGGCCGTGAACAGCTACGAGCGCGTGCTGCGCACGCGCGAGCGGCGCGGCACCGGCGGCATCGAGTGGATGCTCGACCGCGAGCTCGCCGGCGCACCCGGCATGCGGCTGGTCGAACACGACGCGCGATCGAAGGAGCAGCTCCTGTGGTCGAGCCTGCGCGTGTCGCCCGGCGCCGACGTGGCGCTGTCGGTCGACCTCGACCTGCAGCGCGTGCTCGAGGCGCGCGTCGCCGCCGCCGCGGCGCACTGGCAGGAGTTCACCGCCGCGAAGGGCGGTGACCCCGGGCGCATCGACGTGGCGATGGCGCTCGTCGACGCGCACAGCGGCGACGTGCTGGCGTTGGCGGGCGCGCCGACCACCGTCGACGGGATGCCGCGCCTGCCCGCGGTGCTCAGCTGGCGCGGCAACGGCGCGCTCGGCTCGATCGTCAAGCCGCTGTTCCTGCTGGAGCAGTTGATCGGCGAACGCCTCGACCTGCCGCACGCCGACCTGCAGCAGCTCCAGTCCTGCGCCGGCAAATACCGCGGCGTCGACAGCCGAACGTACCGCTGCGACCACGCGCACTGGGACGAGGGCACCGACCCGGTGTCGGCGCTGGCGAAGTCGTGCAACGTGTTCTTCTTCCAGCTGGCCGAGGCGATGGGCGAGCCCGGGCTGCGGCGCGCGCTGTGGCGCTTCGGTTTGCAGCCGGCGCCGACCGGCGGCGGCGACCAGCGGTTCCAGGAGCGTCCGGCCGAGCTGCCGGCGGCGTTGGCGGCGGCGCCGCAGTGGGTGCAGGGGCGGCAGTTCGTGCAGATGCGCGGCATCGGCTACAGCCTCGCCGCCAACCCGCTGTCGGTGGCGCGCGCCTACGCCGCGATCGCGACCGGCAGCCTGCCGACGCTCGGCCTGCGCCGCGGCGAGGACCGGCCGCGCTACCCGCTCGGCGCCACCGAGGCCGAACTCGAGCTGGTGCGGCAGGGCATGCGCGAATGCGTGACGCGCGGCACCGCGGACGAGATCGACGGCCTGCTGCAACTCGGCGTGCTCGGCAAGACCGGCACCGCCGAGATCGCGCAGGGCGCCAACGAGGCCAACAACGCCTGGTTCGCCGGCTGCCTGCCGGGCACCACGGCCGCCGGCGTGCAGCTGGTGTTCGCCGCCGTGGTGTACGCCGTACCCGACCGGACTCACGGTGCCGACGCCGCCGGCCAGCTGGTCGCCGACGTGCTGCAGGACGCCGCGCACGAGCCGGCGCTGGCGCAGCGTTACGTGTTGCCGGCGGCGGCGGCGCCTCCGGTGCAGGCGCCGCGGGAGGGCGACGGCCGATGATCGCCGCGCGCAACCCGCTGCCCGTGCTGCGCCAGGTCAACTGGTGGCTGTGGCTGGTGACCGTCGCACTCGGCCTCGTGTCGATCGCGTTCCTGCGGTCGACCACGCTCGACGACCCGCGCTTCGCCCACCAGTTCGGCAAGCAGACCCTGTTCGTCGTCACCGGCCTCGGGATCGGCCTGTTCGCGCTGCTGCCGCACTACCTGCACGTGCGCCGCTGCGCCTGGGCCATCTACGGCCTCGGCGTGCTGGCGCTGCTGCTGCTGCCGGTGTTCGGCTCGGTCATCAACGGCGCGCGGCGCTGGTACGCATTGCCCGGCTTCTCGATCCAGCCGAGCGAGTTCGCCAAGCTCGGCACCGTCATCGGCCTCGCGGCGCTGCTGCGCTTCGAGCGGCCGCGCACGATCGGCGACGCGCTGATCGTGCCGCTGCTGCTCGCCGCCGTGCCCGCGGGCCTCGTGATGCTGCAGCCCGACCTCGGCAGTGCCTTGGTGTTCGGTCCGACGGCGCTGGCGATGTGCTACGCCGCCGGCGCGCGCGGTCGCCACGTGCTCGGCCTGTGCCTGCTCGGCATGCTGGCGCTCGTCGTCGCCTACTTCACCGTCATGCACGGCTACCAGAAGCAGCGCATCGACGTCTGGGCCGAGCACTGGGTCTGGGACGAGAACTCGCGCCACGCCCGCGAGCTGCTGCGCGGCCCCGCCTACCAGCCCTGGCAGGCGCTGATCGCCATGGGCAGCGGCGGCCTCTACGGCTTCGGCCTCGGCAACGGCCCGCAGAACCGCTACGCGTTCCTGCCCTACCGCAGCGAGGACTACATGTTCGCGGTGGTCGGCGAGGAGGCCGGCTGGCTCGGCAGCATGGCGGTGCTGGGGCTGTACGCGTGCCTGGTGTACGGCCTGCTGTGGACCGCGCAGCGCACGCGCGAGCGCTTCGGCCGGCTGGTGTGCGTCGGCGTCGCCGCGTGGATCGGCAGCCAGTCGCTGATGCACGCCGCCGTGTGCGGGTGGCTGGTGCCCGCGACGGGGTTGCCGATGCCGCTGCTGAGCTACGGCGGCAGCTCGGTGCTGGCGACGGTGCTGGCGATCGCGCTGTGCCTGAACGTGGGGGCGCGGCGCGAGATGGTGGTGGCGGGGGACGGGTTCCGGTAGCACCCTGGCGCTCGCAACGTGGCCATCGCGGCGGCAGGCGCTGCGTCACCGCGTCGCGCCGGGCGACAGGATGCGGCCCATGCACCCCGCACGCGGGCCGTTCCTGTGCTTGCTGGTCACCGCGTGCGCCACCGCGCCGAACGACGCAGCGCGCCTCGAAGCCAGCCTGCTGGCGTTGCCCGCGACCGCCCCGGCCGCGGCGGCGCGCGCCGAACTGGTCGCGCAGGGACTCGCCGGGACCCGACGGCGGGACCGCGCTGCGGGCGTGAAGCCGGGGCCGGGCATGCGGTATCCGGTCCGCTCCGGCCGGGTGACGATCGCGCGCGACGCGCGCATCGCGGTGCAGCTCTACGAGGGCTGGGACGACCTCGTCGTCCCGCGTGTCGTGTACCTGCATGCGGACTCGGGCGAGCCGTATGTGGCGGGCAAACTGTTCCTCCGCTACTCGGGCGAGCCGGTCGAGGTCCTGTTGCTCGACGTCGACATGGGCCATGCGCTCGGCGTCGTGGTGCCCGAGCCCGGCGGGCGCGCGGTACGCCTCGGCGACGAGGCGTGGATCCTGCCGTACGGACCGGACCGGAGCGTCGCTGTGACGGATCGGTGACGCCGTGCGACGCGGGCGGAACGCGCGCTGCACCGCGCCGCCGCGCAGGCACTACGCCGTTCGCCACCCCGCGCCGGGAACTGCGCCCCATGCGCGGGAGGCGGCGCGCGGTGAGCGTCGCTTCGCGCGCGATCGCGCGACCGAGGCACGCCGCTTGCCAAGGGACCCGCATTCCGCGCGGCCTTTGGCCGCACCCTCCCTGCACACCTTGGCGAACAAGGAGTCCCCGATGCGATCCCCGCTCTGCGCGCGCCGCGCGCTTCTCGCCCTGCTCTGCCTGACGACCGCGGCCCTGGCGCAGGTGCCCGACGGCTGGTGCGTGTTCGGCTCGTTCCAGGGTACCGCCGGCCAGAACGGGCTGTTCTTCGCACACCCGCGTGACCCGCAGGCGGCGTGGATCGAGGTCACCGGCCTGCCGGCGGCGCTGGCGTACGACCCGGCGGGTCGGCGCGGCGTGGCGAGCGTCGTGCGCCGCAGCGACGGCGCGCTGGTCTGCGGCGAACGCGCGCCGCAGGGCACCAGCGTCGACGTGCACGTGCTGCGGCTCAGCGGCAACGCGGTGACGTTCGCGCAGCTGTTCAGCGTCGGCACCAGCGCCAACGTCGGCGAGATCCCGCAGCTGGCGGTGCTGCCCGACGGGCGCATCGTGGTCGCGGCCACCGACCTCGCGGCCGGCGGTCCGCTCGCGCAGTTTCAAACCGCGCAATACAACTGGGAGGGCATCGGCATCCTCGACCCCGACAGCGGCGGCGTGGTGCCGATCGCGATCCCGAACCTCAACCAGTTCCCGGGCGTGATCAACGGCCTCGCCGTCGACCCGACCGGCACGACGATCTACGTCGGCAACTACGTCTCGACGGTCGCGGGCGACGTGTGGGCGGTGCCGGTCGCCGGCGGCCTCGCGACCCAGCTCGCGATCCTGCCGTCGCCGCCGTCGAACCTCGCGGTCGACCTCGACGGCAGCGTCCTGGTGACGGCGCTGAACGGGCCGCCGAACCTGTTCCGCATCGAGCCGCAGGCGCCGTTCGCGGTGACGCCGCTCGCGACGGCCAGCGGGCCGTTGAACGCGATCGCGGTCGAGACCGTGACCGGGGGAAGGTTCCTGGCGACGGCCAACGGCGGCGTGCCGGTGCGGTCGCTGTACTGGATGGGCACCGACGGCCAGGAGCACCTGCTGCAGAGCCCTGACCTGGCGACGATCGCCGCGCTCGACCACAACCCCAACCCCGAGCCGTACGGCACAGGCCTGCCGGGGGCATCCGGCTACGCGTGGCAGCTGCGCCCGAACGCGGGCGGCCTGCCCGAGGTCGGCAACGCGGGCTTCTCGCTGACGATGGACGCGGCGCAGGCCGAGCCGCTGGTGTCGCTGTTCGTGCTCGGGCTCGACGCGCTCGCCGGCACCGTGGTGTCGGGCATGCCGGTGCTGGTCGATCCGGCCACCGTCGTGCAGACCGAGCTGCGCGTGACGCCCGGCGGGGCGCTCACGTGGGCACTGCCGATCCCGGTCGATCCGGCGCTGCGCGGTCTGCCGCTGCGCGCGCAGGCGCTGCTCTACGAGCTGAACCAGAGCGGCTACGCCGCGTCGCCGGGCGTCGAGTTCACGGTGCTGTGATTCCCGGGGCGCCCGCGCACCGGCGTGCCGAGAGGGGTGACGCCGTGACCCGGCGAGGGGTCCGCCGGGCGCCCGCGCGGGCGGGGCCATCCCCCGGCCTCGCCCGCTCCTTTCCCGCCCTCGCCGAACCGCTCGGTCGTCAACCTCGGAGGCTCTCGTGAACTGTCGTCTCGACACGCTGCGTGCGCTGATGGTCGCAGCGTGTCTCTGTGCTTGTGCTCTCGCGCAGGTGCCGTGGCCACGCGCGTTGCAGGCCGCGGCGAGCGCCGGGGCCGCGACCCCGGCGCGGACACCGGCCGAAGGCGAAGTGTCGCTGCCCGCCGCCGCCGACTGGCGCGCGTTCCTGGTGCACGACGCCGACTGCGGCGTCTGGTACGCGCACGCCGGTCCGTTCGTCGAGGCGCTGGGCAGCCACGAGATCGTCGCCGCCGACGACAAGGGGCGCGTCCTGCTGCTGACCGTCTACAGCGGCAAGTGGACCGCGCACACGGTGGCGCCCGACGGCCAGTGGCTGGCGCCGTCGCCGCCGGCCGACGTCGACGCGCGCGTCGAGGGTCGCGAGTTCTACGCGGCCGGCAAGGGCGGCAGCGTGCACCAGATCACGCTGCTCGAGCAGCCGTTCGCGAAGTTCCTGCCGCAGAGCCGCGAGATCGGCCATCGGGGCGGCGAGGAGTTCCACGCGATCCTGGCGGCCGATGTCGACCCGACGGCGCCGGGGGACGAGCTGCTGGTGTTCGGCATCACGGGCGCGGCGTACCAGCTGCGGGCCCAAGGCGACGGCGACGAGGGGAGTGGCGCGTTCGCGATGCGGCGGCTCGCCGTGCTGCCCGGGCGCGTACGCGACACCGTCGTGCTGCCGCCGGCCGCGCCCGACGGCGCGCCGCTGGTGGTCGCCGCGTCGCGCTCGGGCCACCTGCTCGGCCTGCGGCTCCGCGGCGAGGACCTGCAGGTGCAGGTGCTGGCGGCCGAGACCAGCGGCCTCGGCCGCGTCGCGCGCAGGCCACGGCAGGCCGGCGCGCCCGAGGTCGTCTACGCCACGCGCGACGACGGCGTGCTGCTGCGGTTCGAGCAGCAGCAGGGCGGCGGGTTCGCGCGCGAGGTGATCTTCGCCGGTGCCCAGGGCCTGCGCGGCGTGGCCGCCGGCAGGTTCTTCGCCGACGGTCGCGAGGCCGTGGCGGTCTACGGCTACGGTCGCGAGGTGCAGCTGGTGTCGCGCGCGGACGCCGGCGCCGCCGACCGCGCTGGCGGCTGGGCCGTCACCACGCTGTTCACGTCGGCGCAGCAGGGGCATTGGCTGTGCGTCGGCGAGTTCGACGGCCGCAACACCACCGACGAACTGGTCGCGACCGGCTTCGACGGCGAGGTCGTGCTGCTGGCGCGGCCGATCGGCTACGGGTTCGAGGGCGTCGCGGTGCCGCGCTGACGAGCGGGCCGCTCAGCGCCGCGCGGCCAGCCGGTCGCGCAGCTTCGCGAGCGTCGGCGCGTGGTAGTCGCCCTTGGCCTCGCGCTCGCCGAGGAACGCCTCGGCTTCGGCGTCGTCGCCGAGGAACCGCAGCGCGAACGCGGCCTGCACGCGCACGTCCAGGACCTCGGTCGCGTCCTGCAGCAGCGCGCGCAGGCGCGGGCGGCTGGCCGCGTCGCCGAGCACGCCGAGCGCGCCGGCGGCGGCGGCGCGCTGTTCGGTGTCGAGGCTGGACAGGCGCGCGCGCAGGTGCGGGGCCATCGCCGGGTCGCCGAGCTCGCCGAGGGCCCGCAGCGCGTAGCTCGCGGTCAGCGGGTCGGCGAGCAGCGGCAGCACCGCGCCGGCGCAGTCGCGCGCGGCGGGGCCGAGGTCGGCGAGCACCTGCAGCGCCATCGTCCGCAGGTAGGGTTCTTCGGCGGTGAGCGCGCGCCGCAGCAGCGGCAGCGCCAGCACGCCGCTGCGCGTCAGCACGAAGCGCGCCTCGTCGACGGGTCGCAGCTGCGTGCCCTGCACGACGGCGAGGTGCGCGGCGACGATCGGTTCGACCAGCGCCGGGTCGGGCGCGGTCGCGTCGTCGCGGCAACCGCGGCCGGTCGCGCGCCAGGCGTCCATGCGCGCCACGAGCGCCTGGTGCAGCTCGTCCCAGGTCGGCTGCTCGGACAGCGCGGCGCCGTCCTCGCGCAGCAGCTCGACGGCGATGCCGCCGGCGGCCTGCTGCGCCTGCTCGGCGAACAGCGCGGCGTCGATCCAGCCGAGCGCGCTGTCGTTGCCGAGGCGGTGCAGGGCGTCAGCGATCCACAGCGCCGGGTCCTGCGCGGTCTCGTCCTTGAGCCGCAGCAGCAGCGCGAACTGCGCCAGCGGGCGGCCGGCGCGGCCGAGCAGCCAGGCGGCGCGCGCGCGCACCGCCGGGCGCTCGTGGGTCAGCGCCGGCACCAGCACGGCATCGCAGCGCTCGTGCGCGAGCAGGCTGCGCTCGCACAGCGCCGCCGTGCGGGCATCGCTGTCGACCAGCTGCAGCGCGACGTCGGCGTACTCCTGCAGCTCCCTCAGCGTGGCGTCGTCGGGCGCCGGGCGCCGCTGCGCGGCCAGCGCGTCGAGCTGCGCTTGCAGCGGCGCGAGCTGCAGCGGGGGCAACGCCGGCGCGTCGCCGGTCGCCGTGTCGTCCGCGCCGCCGCAGGCCGGCAGCAGCAGCAACGCCAAGGGCACCGCCCGTCGCGTGCGCGCCCTCACAGCGCCACCTCGCGCTGCTCGAGCAAGGTGCTGCGCGCGTCGGCGTCGTCGCAGAACGGCGTGAGCCGGTACCACAGCCGCACCTCGGCGCGCACCGCGCCGGCGGGCACCGGCACCTCGACGCGCACGGTCTCGCCGGCCGGCAGCTGGGTGTTCTCGCCGGGCTCGTCGCGATACGGCTGGCGGCAGCGCCAGACGCGGGTCCAGCCCGGCGCGCCACCCTGGCGCGCGCCGCCGCCGCTGTCGACGGTGCCGCTGCCGACGCCGGGTGCCTCGCGCGGCGGCAGGTCGACCGCCAGCGGGCCGTCCTCGCCCAGGAACCGGTACTCGATGTCGACCGCGCGGTGGCGTTCCTCGGTCGGGAAGTTGTGGCCGGCCCCGGTGTTGGTCAGCGCCGCCGTCAGCACGCCGCCGTCGACGGTCACCGCGAACGCATAGGCCTTCCTCAGCATCGCCTCGTCGTGGCAGCCCGGGAAGCCGTGGTGGCGGCCCTGCCTGACCGACCCGTCGCCGCGCGCGCGCGGGCTCTCGGGCATGTGGCAGTTGGTGCAGTGGATGCCCTGCGCGGCGTAGTGGCTCGCGCGCCACTGGTCGGTGGTGCCGTGCTGGTTGTGGCAGCTCATGCAGGCGTCGACCGACAGGAACTCCGTGGACCGCTTCGGCGCGCACGGCACCTCGGGTCGGTCGTTGGCGCCGAGGATGCCGCCGTCGGCGCCGAGGTGGCAGCTGATGCAGCTCACGCCCTCGTCGAAGTGCGTGCGCCGCGGCAGCGTGCGCTTGCCGAAGCCGGTGACGGCCAGCGGCCGCGGCAGGTGGCAGTCCATGCACTCCTCCTTGCGGAAGTCGTCGCTGAGCGCGCGCACCTCGGGGTTGGTGAAGGCGATGCCGTGATGCGAGGCGGCCCACTCGTCGTAGACCTCCTGGTGGCACTGCTGGCACTGCCGGCTCGACTCCCAGCGCGTCTGCGCGGCCTGCATCGAGCGGCCGCCGCCGGACAGGAACAGCAGCACCGCGGCGAGGGCGGCGACGAGGCCGAGGGCCAGCAACAGGCGGGCGCGCAGGCTCATGCAGGGTCTCCTTCGAGGCTCCAGGGCAGCAGGCGCGGCGCGCGCAGCAGGCGCAGCGGCGCGGGGGTGCCGACGGGCAGCACCGAGTCGGCGAGGGCGGGGACGATCTGGTCGCCGAGCGCCACGCGCACCAGCACGCCGTGCGGGCCGGGCACGGCGGCGACGACGCGGCCGACCGGACTGGTCGAGTGCGAGGTGCCGGGAGAACTCCCGCCGCCGGTGTCCACGCGCACGTCGCCGGGCAGCAGGACGAGGCGCAGCCCCGTCGCGTCGTGGGTGCCCTCGCGCGCGACCGGTCCGAACGGTGTGCCGACGGTCCCGTTCTGGCCCGGCGTGACCGGCAGGCACGCCGCGCCGCCGAGGAACGCGGCGGTGAACGCGGTGCGCGGCGCCGTCAGCAGGTCCGCGGCGGCGCCGCGTTCGACCACGCGGCCCGCGCGCAGCACCAGCATCTGGTCGGCCAGCGCCAGCGCCTCGTCGCGGTCGTGGGTGACCAGGATCGTGGTCAGGCCGCGCTCGTCGCACAGCTCGCGCAGCAGCACGACCAGCGCGTCGCGCTGGTGCACGTCGACCGAGCGCAGCGGCTCGTCGAGCAGCAGCACCTGCGGTTCGGCGGCGAGCGCGCGCGCCAGGCCGAGGCGCTGCGCCTCGCCGCCGGACATGGCCGTGGGCTTCCGCCGCGCGAGGTCGCGCAGGCCGACGCGGTCGAGCAGGGCCTGCGCCCCGGCGTCGTCGAGCCCGGGCGCCGCGAACCGCAGGTGCTGCAGCGCGGTCATGTGCGCCCACAGGCCGCCGTCCTGGAACACCACGCCGAGCCCGCGCTCGTTCGGCGGGACCGCGCGGCCGGCGCCGGTGACCGTGACGTCGCCGATCGCGATGCGGCCGCGCGTCGGCCGCTCGAGCCCGCACAGGCAGCGCAGCAGCGTGGTCTTGCCCGAGCCCGACGGGCCGACGACGGCCAGCCTGCCGCCGGCCGGGAGATCGAAGCCGAGCGGCCCGAGCGCGAAGCGCGGGCGGGCGAACTCGAGGTCGGTGACGGTGACGGCGCGGGACACTGGGGACCTCACGATAGCGACGACAGGCGACGGCCGGCGAGCAGGCCGGGCAACAACGGCACCAGCACGGCGATGCCGAGCAGCATCAGGCCGATGACGCCGCTCCAGTCCTCGTGCTGGAAGTGCACGGCGTTGGCGAGGCGGCGCACGGCGGTCGCATTGGCGGCCGGCAGCACCACCGCGAGGTCCAGCTCGCGCAGCCCGAGCACGAACACCAGCACCGCCGCCGACCACGCCGCCGGCAGCAGCGGCGGCAGGTGCACGTGCACGGCGCGCGCCAGGCGCGACCTCGGCAGCGTGCGCGCGGCGTCCTCGGCGTTGGGCGACAGCCTCCGCACCTGGCTCGTCAGCGGCAGCACCGCGAACGGCAGCAGGCGCGCCGCGTAGCCGGCGGCGGCGAAGCCCCAGCCGTCGTAGAACGCGCGCCCGAACACGGCCGGCAGGGGCCCGTCGTGGAACGCGCGCACCAGGCCGATGCCGAGCAGGATCGCCGGCGCCGCCACCGGCAGCGCGCACAGCAGCTCGAGCCGCGGCCACGCGCGCCCGCTGCCGCCGCCGCCCGCGATCCGGCGCGCCAGCGGCAGCGCCAGCGCGGTCACCAGCAGCGCCACGCCGGCGGCCAGCAGCACCGAGTGCACGAGGTCGGGGACGCCCTGGTCGACGGCCTTGTGGAAGCTCTGCTGCGCATAGGCCAGCGACATCGGCTCGACCTTCTGCGCCGAGCCGAGCGCCCAGCGGCCGAGCACGGCGATCGGCAGCAGCAGCCCGGCGCCGAGGTACAGCAGTGGCCACAGCAGCGCGGGCCAGCGCCAGCGGCCGAGCGGCCGCAGCGGCAGCGGCTGCGGGGTGCCGCGTTCGGCCTGCGCGCGCAGCCGCAGCGCCAGCCACAGCAGCAGCAGCAGCACCAGGACCAACGGCACGGCCGCTGTGATCGGGCTCTGCAGGTCGGCGAACGTGGTGCCGACGGCGCGCCGGTTCCAGCGGCTGAAGATGCCCTCCGAGTAGGTGTGCCAGGTCTTGCCCTTGACGGTCAGGAACTCCGGCACGCCGTGGTCGGCGATGGTGAACAGGAACGCCAGCAGGCAGCCGGCGAGCAGCTCGGGCAGCACCGCGCGCAGCAGCCACAGCTCGGCGCGGCCGCGGCCGCGCAGCAGCAGCGCCGATTCGTAGGCGCGGCCGTCGACGGCGCGCAGGCCGCGCGCCAGCAGCACGGCGACGAACGGCGCGTGGGCGATGCCGAGCAGCACCGCGCACGGCCAGAACCCCGACACCGGCAGCAGGTCGGCGAAGCCCATCGCCACGAAGATCGGCGGCACCACCAGCGGCACGACGCCGAGCGGCAGCAGCGCGCGGCCGAGCGGCAGATCGCGACCGAACGCGACCCAGGTGTGCGCGCCGCCGAGCAGCAGCGACACGGCGGTCGCGCACAGCCCGAGCTGCATCGACGACCACAGCCGCGCGCCGTCCTGCGCGTCGCCGAGCAGCTCGCCCCACGCCTCCAACGTGAACCCCTCGGGCCCGAGCACCGTCTGCGCCAGCAGCACCAGCAGCGGCGCCGCGACGAACGCCACGACGAACGCGAGCGCCACCCACAGCGGCACCGCCGCCAGCAGCCGAACCGCTCGCGACTGCATCAGACCAGGAGCTCCTCTCCCTCCGGGTGCCGCGTGGCGGCCAGTGTTCGCGGGTGCTTTCCGTCTCTGTGTCCTCTGTGCTCTCTGTGGTTTTGCTTCTGGGAGTACCCCAGAGAAAAAACCACAGAGAGCACAGAGACAGAAGGCATCCGCAAGTCTGGCCGCATCGCGAGATCGGGGGCGGTCAGAGGCCGAAGCGCTTGCCGAAGTCCTGGCTGCAGCGGGCGAGGTTCTCGGCGGTCCATTGGACGTCCCAGTCCATGGCGCGGAAGGCGCCGACGGGCAGGATCGCCGGGTCGGCGGGGCCCTGCACGTCGTTGCGCAGCGGCAGCTGCGCGGCGCGCGAGGCGGCGAGCAGGGCCTCGGTGGACTTGGCCAGGATCGCGTCGACCAGTCGGCGCGCCTGGTCGAGGTGCGGGCCGCCGCGGATCAGCGCGACCGAGTTCGGGATCAGCATCGTGCCGAGCTCGCCGTCGCCCTGGTCGGGGAACACGCAGGCGATCGGCTGGCCGTTCTGCTTGCCCACGTGGTAGTCGTCGGTGTCGGTGAACGCCCAGGCCACCTGGCCGCTGGCGGTGGCGCGCAGCGTCGCGCCGTTGCTGGCCAGGAACTGCACGTCGTTCTGCAGCAGGCCCGCGAACCAGGCGTCGAACGCTTCGTCGCCGAGCGCCTTCCGCAGCGCCGTGAAGTGCGTCAGCGTGGTGCCGGTCAGCGGCCGCGCCACGGCGCAGCGGCCCTTCCACTTCGGCAGGACGAGGTCGCGGTAGCTCTTCGGCCACTCGGTGCGGTCGGGCAGCAGCTCGGTGTTGATCACCAGCACGCGCGCGCGCGCGGCGAACCCGGTCCAGCGGTGCTCGGGGTCGCGGAACGCCGCCGGGATGCCGGTCGCGGCCGGCGACTCGTACGGCTCGAGCAGCCCTTCCTGCGCCAGGCGCACCGTGTGCGCGAGCTCGTTGTTCCAGAACACGGAGCAGCGCGGGTGCTCGCGCTCCTCGCGCAGCATCGACACCAGGCCGACGGTCTTGGCGGCCTCGGTGTCGTAGCGCACCGAGAGGTCGACGCCGAGCTCTCGCGCGAACTGCTCGAGCACCGGGCGGCTGAACTGTTCGTCGAGCGCGCAGTAGACCCGCGGGCCCTTGGCCACGTCGCCGCACGCCGCGACCAGCAGGGCGAGCGCGGCCAGGGCGACGACGCGGGGTGAGACGGGGTGGGCTCGGAGCATGGTCGGGGTCACTGGTCGCGGTAGGTCGTGTGGCAGCTCTTGCAGCTCTTGCCGAGCGCCGCGAACGTCGCGTCGGCGTCGGCCAGCCGGCCCGCGCGGACGGCGCGGTCGAGGGCGTCGGCGGCGTCGGTGAACGCGTCGAGTTGCTGCTGGTAGTCCTGGGGCAGCGCCATCGACTCGGTGTCGGTGCGCAGTGCGCGGAACAGGTCGACCAGCCGGCGGGTCTCCTTCTGCGGCACGAGGTCCGGGTGGTCCGCCGGCACCTGCCAGCCGCTCTGCTGCGCCGCCTTGACGAGGTCGAACACCACGTCGGCCTCGGCCATCAGACCGACGAGACCCGACACCTGGGCGATCTCGGGGAACGCGGCGACGTCGGCGTGCAGCTGCTGCGGCGCGGCGGGCGTGGCGGTGCGCGCGGCCTCCCACAGGCCGGGGTAGTTCGGCGAGGTGCCGGACACCTTCATGCGCGCCTGCGCGGTCGCCGCGGTCATGCGGCCCGCCGTGATGCCGCCGGCGGCGAGGGCCGCGGCGCTGCGGTGCTTGCCGTGGTGGCAGTGCATGTAGATCGGGCCCTCGGCGTTGGCGATCACCTGCGCGAGCTCGAGCGCGCGTTCGGGTGCTACGCCGTCGTAACTGATCGGCAGATGGATGTAACGCAGCCCGTGCCGGTGGGCCAGCTCGACTGCAGGGGTGGCGCCGTCGACCGAGACGATCGTGCGGACGCCCATCGCCGCCAGCGACGCGAAGCCGTCGTCGCCGACCGGCACCGAGCCGCCGCACAGGCCGTCGCCGTAGGTGACCACGTTGTGCAGGCCGGGCAGGTGGACGGCCGCCTGGGCGTCCAGGGGCGGCATGCTCGCCGGGGGATGGGCTGCGGCCGCGTGGTCGGCTGCCAGCTCGACCTGGGCGCCGGCGGGCGCCGGGGCGGCGCAAGCCGCGAACCAGATCGCCGCGGCGGCGACGAGGGTCAGGGATGCAGGGAGGGATTGGGTGCGCGGGCTCATCGCCGTTCCCCAGGGCAACGACCGTGCCGGCCGGGTGATCAGGCGCCGGTGCGGTCGCCGTCGCGCTCACTCGGCGCTTCGATGCCGCGCGCGCTGTCGGCCCCGATCTGCAGCTCGCGCAGCCGGCGGTGCAGGTGCCCGCGCGAGATCCCGGCCTGCTGCGCGGCCTGGGTGATGCTGCCGCCGCAGCGCACCAGCAGCGCCTGGAAGTAGGCGCGGTCGAAGCGCCGGCGCGCCGCCTCGTAGTCGCCGACCTCGCCGCCGATCGGCGCCAGGTCGCGGACCTCGCTCGGCAGATCGCCGGTGCCGAGCAGCTCGCGGTCGCCGGCCAGCACCGCCATGCGCTCGGTCAGGTTCTCGAGCTCGCGCACGTTGCCCGGCCAGTCGTAGGCCGCCAGCATCGCCAGCGCGTCGGCGGTCACGCTCTTCGGCGCGCCGCCGCCGCGGGCGGCGAGCTGTCGCAGCCGCGCGAGCACCAGGACCGGCACGTCCTCGCGCCGTTCGCGCAGCGGCGGCACGTGCAGCTCGACCACGCGCAGGCGCCACAGCAGCTCCTGGCGGAAGGTGCCCTGCTCGGCCGCGCGGGCGAGGTCGCGGTTGGTGGCGGCGACGAAGCGCACGTCGGCGCGCCGGCTCTGCTGGGCGCCCAGCGGCGTGTACTCGCGGTCCTGCAGCAGCCGCTCGAGCTTGGCCTGCGCGGGCACGCTGAGCTCGCCGATCTCGTCCAGGAACAGCGTGCCGCCCGTGGCGCGCGCGCACAGGCCCGGTTTGGCCTCGGTGGCGCCGGTGAACGCGCCGACCTCGTGGCCGAACAGCGCGCTCTCGAACAGCGTCTCGGGGATCGCCGGGCAGTTGGCGACGACGAACGGCCCGTCGCGGCGCGCGGAGCCCCGGTGGATCGCCCGCGCCAGCAGCGTCTTGCCGGTGCCCGACTCGCCGCGCAGCAGCACCGTGGCGTCGCTGCCGCGCAGCAGCTCGAGCTCGTGGCGCAGGGCGCGCATCGCCGGGCTGTGTGTCACCAGGCCGGACTCGTCGTCGCGGCCCAGCAGCTGGCGCAGGTCGCGGTTCTCCTGCAGCGCCTCGCGCAGCTCGGCCGCGCGCGCGAGCCGCATGCACAGCTCGTCGAGCTCGAACGGCTTCTGCACGAAGTCGGCGGCGCCGAGCTTCATCGCCTCGACGGCGTCCTGCACGTTGCCGTGCGCGGTCATCAGCACGACCGTGGCGCCGGGGTCGAGCGCGCGCAGCCGCGTCAGCACCGTCAGGCCGTCGAGGCCCGGCATGCGCAGGTCGAGCACCGTCACGTCGAACGGCTGCTGCGACCAGGTGGCCAGCGCCGCGCTGCCGTCGGCCGCGACCTGCACGTCGTGGCCGAGCCGGCGCAGGCCGCGCGCCAGGAAGTGCCGCATGCTCTCCTCGTCGTCGACGACCAGGACCTTGAGCGGGTGGGGGGCTGCGGCGGCGGGCTCGGGCGGGGCGGTCATCGACCGCGGCAGCCTAGCGGATTCGCGCGCCGTTGCGGCCCGCGGATCGACGGCGGCGGCGGCCGGCGGCGCGGCGCGTTCCGCGCGCGGAAGGGAGTGTCGTACGGATGCGACAGGGTTCATCGGGCGACCTCCGCCTGGCCGGCCTCGCCGGCGTCGCAGCGGTGCAGCCCGGTCAGGTCGACCCGGTAGAGGTCGGGGCCCAGCACGACGCCGTCGACCTCGCGGCTGCGCACCAGGACCCGGTCCGGTGCGAACAGCGGCACGACCAGCGCCTCGCGGTCCATCAGCTCCTGGATCTGCGCGTACAGCGGCACCCGTTCGACCTCGTCGGGGATGCCCGCCACCGCGGTGACCAGCTCGCGCAGCGCCGGGGTGCAGCCGGCGCGGACCTCGGGCTCGCCGTCGCGGCTCGGCGGGCCGAAGCGCGCGACCAGCGAGCGGTGCGGGTCGTAGGGCATGCCGTGCGTGATCTCGACGCGCAGGTCGCAGCGCTCGGCGAGCGCCACCAGCTCGCGGCGGGCAACGGCGCGCGCGGCGGCGTCCTCGGCGTTGGCGTCGGCGCGCGGCGCGTGGCGCAGCTCCACGTCGAAGCCGCGCGCGCGCAGCTGCGCGGCCACGGCCGCCGCGGTGCGCGCCGCGCGGCTCTCGGCGCGGCCGGCCGCGATCGTGAGCGCCACCGGTCCCGGCAGCGGGTCGGTCGGCGTGGGCACAGATCGGCCGCGCGGCCAGAACGCCACCGTCGGCGCCGCCCACGCCGTGCACGGCGCGCCGTGGCCGTCCTCGACCGCGGCCAGCAGCGCCGCGCGGTCGATCGCCGCGGCGACGCGCCGGCGCAGCGCCGTGTCGCGCGTCGGGCCCTGGTCGAGCCGGAACGACAGCCAGACGACCGACGAGCCGGCGGCGCGGTCGACGCAGAAGCGCGGGTCGGCGGCCATCGCGCGCAGCCGCTCGGCCGGCAGGTCCTCGTCCCAGCCGCCGACGAACAGGTCGAGATCGCCGCGCTCGAGGGCGTCGAGCGGCGCGCTGTCGCGCCCGCGGCGGAAGAACGCGATCTCGAACGGCGCGCCGTCGAGGACGCGCTCCACGCGCCAGCGCGCGCCGCCGTCAAGCGCCTCGGCGAAGCGGAACGGGCCGCTGCCCATCGGCCGGGCGAACTCGCCTTCCCAGTCGCGCGCGCCGGGTCCGGCGATCGCGCACGGGTTGATCGCGCACAGGTCGTCGAGCAGCGCGTACGGCGCGTCGAGCGCGACCGTGAACGCGGTCGGCGATTCCACCGTCACGCCGGTCACGTGCCGGTTGGCCAGCAGCCAGTCGTGTTCGGGCAGCCCGAGCCAGCGCCGGAAGTGCAGCGCGACCGCGTCGGCGGTGACCGCCGTGCCGTCGTGGAACCGCGCGCCGGGCCGCAGCTCGAACCGCACCGCGCGGCCGTCGTCGGCGAACTGCCAGCGCTGCGCGAGTCCCGGCGCGAGGCGGCCGTCGTCACCGCGCGTGACGAGCGTCTCGTACAGCATCGTCTTGGTGTGGAAGCCGCCGATGTAGCGCAGCGGGTCGAGCCGGTCGGCGCCGCCGCGGCGCGCGCGCAGGCCGACGCGGATCGGGCGCGGCGCGGCGGCGGCGGCAGCGGCGGCGCGCGCGGCGGCCTCGGCGGTGGGCGGCAGCTCCTGGCCCGGGGTCTGGGCGGCGGACAGCAGGGCGAACAGGGCGGACAGGGCGAACGGCAGCATCGGGATCGGGTGCACGGGGTGGGACCTCCGCCGTGCTCGGGCAACGTGCGTGCCGCGAGCGCCGCGGTCCGTCGGCCGGACTGCGCAGGCGGCGGAGACGTGGCCGATGTCGTGGTGCGCGCGTGACGCGGCGTCTCGGGATCAGCGCGCCGGCAACCGCACCGTGACCGCCGTGCCGACCCCGACCGCGCTGTCGACCTCGAGCGCGCCGCCGTGCGCCTCGACGATGCCGTACGACACCGACAGGCCGAGGCCGGTGCCGCGTTGCGCCGGATCGGGTTCGTCGGCCTTGCGCGAGAAGAACGGCTCGAAGATGCGGCCGAGGTCCTGCTCGGCGATGCCGCCGCCGGTGTCGCGCACGGTCACCCGCACGGCCTCGCCGTCGCGCGCACCGCTGACCGTCAGCGTGCCGCCGTGCGGCATCGCCTGCAGCGCGTTGGTCAGCAGGTTGACGAACACCTGGTGCAGCGCGTCGCCGTCGGCGTGCGCCGGCAACGGCCGGTCGAGTTCGCGCACGACGGTGACGCCGCGGCGGCGGGCCTCGGGCTCGGCGAGCCGCAGCGCGTCGCGCGCGACCTGCTCGAGCGCCACGTCCTGGCGCCGGCCGGGGTCCCGACGCGCGAACCGGCGCAGCTGCGCCGTGATGCCGGCGGCGCGGTCGGCGGCGCGCAGGATCACGTCGAGGGTCTCCTGCCGCTCCGGGTCGGTCTCGTCGCGGCGCGCCTCCTGGGCGCAGCCCTTGATGCCGCCGATCAGGTTGTTGAACTCGTGCGCGATGCCGCCGGCGAGGGTGCCGAGCGACGCCATCTTCTCGGCGTGGGCGAGCTCGCGGGTCTTCTGCCGGACCTGCGCCTCGAGGTCGCGGTTGAGCGCGTCGAGCTCGGCGCGCGAACGGCGCAGCTGGCCGAGCATCGCCGAGAAGTCCGCCGCCAGCGCGCCGAGCTCGTCGCCGGTTGCGGCCGGCACCGCGGCGCCGAGGTCGCCGTCGGCGACGCGCCGCGTCGCCAGCCGCAGCGCCGTCACCGGGCGCACGACCAGCTGGTAGAGCCCGAAGCCGAGCAGCAGGGTCGCCACCAGCAGCAGCGCCGAGCACAGCCACAGGTGCGCGCGGCGCAGGCTGTGGCCGAACTGCGCCGCGAGCGCCTCCTGCTCGCGCGCCAGGTCGGCCAGCACCGCGGCGATGCGGGCGTCGCTGCGGCGGCGCTGCTCGGCGTCGAGGACGGCGACGTTGGCGCGCAGGCGGGCGCTGCGCTGTTCGTCCTCGCGCTGGATCGCGGCGCGCAGCCCTTCGATCGTCGGGTGGATGCCGAGCGGCTCGTCGGCGAGCGCGCGGCGGCGGGCATCGGTGTCGTGGGCGATCAGGTCGACCAGCACGGCGCGGCTCTCGGCGGTCTGCTCCTGGGTCAGCGCCTGCATCGCCGCCGTGCTGCGCCGGACCAGCTCGTCGCTGGCGGCGCGGAACGCCGCGGTGGTCGACGGCCCGACCAGCAGCAGCAGCACCGCGAGCATCGCGGCGGCCAGCAGCAGCACCGCCAGCGACAGCTTGTGCCACAGCCGCAGGGCCGGGCCGCGGCGCGGGGGCCCGGGTTCAGCGGTCGCGTGCATCGCCGTCGGCGGTGGCAGGGTCCGCGATCAGCTCGTCGGCGAGCGCCAGCAGCGACAGCGGCAGCGCGCAGCCGGCGCGGCGCGCGGCGCGCAGGTTGGCGATCACGCGGTAGCTCTGCATGGTGTCGACCGGCAGGTCGCCGGGCGCCGCGCCGTCGAGGATCCTGAGCGCCAGCGCCGCCGTGCGGCGGCCGTGCAGCGCGAAGTCGACGGTGACGCCGACGACCGCGTCGGCGCGCGCCGCGCGCAGCGCCGTGGCGACCAGCGGCACGCGCGCGCCGCGCAGCCCTTCGCGCACGCGGTCGAGGCTCAGGTAGATCGTCAGGTCGTTGGGGATCCAGATCGCGTCGGCGCCGCGCTCGATCAGCACCCCGACCGCGCGCGGGATGTCGGCGGCGTCGGCGGCGACCGCCTCGAGCAGCTCGACGTCGGGTGCGGCGGCTTCGCCGAGATGGTCGTGCATCGCCAGCAGCTCGGCGTCGCTGACCACGCCGGTCGGCAGCGAGCGCAGCATGCCGAGGCGGCGCAGGCCGGGCACCGCCATGCGGAACACGCGCAGCACCGCGGCCGGCTCGATCCAGTAGCTGGCGCCGGCGACCCGGCCGTGCGCGCCGGCCCAGTCGGGGACGACGCCCGACGCCACCGGGTGCTGCACGGCGGCGAACACGATCGGCAGGTCGGGCAGCGCCTGCAGCGCGATCAGCGCCGCCTGCGTGCCCATCGCGAACACCAGCGCGCAGCCCTCGGCGCGCAGCTCGGCCAGCATCGCGTTGGCGCGCACGGCGTCGGCGCCGGCGCGGCGCTCGATCAGCTCGAACGGCCGGCCCGATGCCTCGAGTCCCTGGCGGATGCCGTGCAGGGTCGCGAGGTCGTTGGGCGAGTCGTGCCAGAAGAACACGCCGAGCCGCGCGCGAGCCGGCTCGGGAGCGCGCTCCTGCGCCGCCGCAGTCGGCAGCGCCGTGAGCAGCAGCAGCAGGGCGCCCGCGGCGCGCGCGTTCGGGGACCTCGTCATCGGCGCGCCAAGTGATAGCACGCGCGCCGGTCGCCGTCAGCCGCGCGGGCCGAAGCCGCCCGACCGGCGGATCTCGAGGTCGTAGCCGACCAGCGCCAGGCCCCAGGTGCAGAGCACCAGGGCCGACATGCCGATCGTCGAGAACAGCATCCCGCCGAGCGCCGCGCCGCCGCAGAGCACGCCGGCGGCGGCGAACGAGAACCGGCTGCGGCCGGCGATGCGGCCGATCAGGCCGCCGACCGCGCCGGCGATCGAGAGGCGCCACAGCAGCGCCCAGATGCCGACCAGCAAAGCCAGCACCAGGCCGATCGCGCCGAAGATGGCGACGCCGAAGGTGCAGCTGCGGAGCAGCTCGGTGCGCAGCTGGGAGCGGAGCCGGGTCGACTCGTGGCGCTTCCAGTGCCAATGCGTGCGCAGGCGTTCCTGCTCGGCCTCGGGCAGCTCCAGGAACCAGGGCTCGTCCTCGCGCGGGTCGCGGTCGATGGCGTAGTCGACGCGTTCGACGCCGGGGGGCGGGGCCGTGGGCGTTGGCGCCTTGACCGTCGGCTTCGCCTTCGGCGGCACGATCGGCTCGGTCGCGGTCTTTCGCGCTGCGTGCGCCAGCGCGCGCTTGAGTGGATCGGTCGACTTCGGCGCTGCCTTCAGGCGCTCGGTGAGCTCCTTGAGGGCGCGTTCGCCTTCGAGGTTCGGGCGCGACAGCCGTGGCGGTGCGTTGGGGTCGCGCGGCAGTGGCCGCACGGCCGGTGCCGGCAGGGGGTGCACGCGCCGTTCCGGCGGCGCGACCGTTCGTTCTGGCTCCAGCCCGGGGGGCGGCAGCGGCGCCCAGTCGTCCGCGGCATCGTGCGTTCGATGGTTGCCGAGGTCGCGGCTGGAACCGTCCGGAGTCACCCTCCCTTATCGGCCGGAGACGGGCGCCAGGATGACTGTCGGCGAGGCGGGACTGCGCGAACGGGCGTCCACACAACGGCGGCGCGGCGCAGTTCTCTCGGGTCTGGCCGTCGGCGGGCCGAGTGGGTCGACTGGGCCGACTGGGCCGACTGGCCGACTGTGGGGGGGCTTGCCGCATTGCCCGCCCGGATTACGCTGCATCGCGGTCGTTCGACGAATCGTTTCGTTCGGGAAGGAGGCCAAGGTGCAGGCGACGAGCGTGCTCTCTCTCTCTCTCTCTCTCTCTGTCGGTAGCGTTGCTGGGCGGTAGCCGGCTCACTGCGCAGTCGATCGATCAGGTGCACCCGAGCATTGCGCCGGAGCCGTCGCCTTCGACGACCACCCAGACCCACGTCAACCCGCGCAATCCATCCAATCCGGCGCCGGGAGAGACGAACACCTGTCTCAACCTGACGAGCCCCACCGTCCATCCGGCGGAATCGCCGCTGTTCAATCGGCGGGACGGCATCTGGAATCCGGGCGAGAGTCCGTTCGCCGGCGCCGACACCGGCGGGATCCACGGCATGCCGGTCATGAGCCTGCTGCCGATGCTGACCACGGCGACGCAGCCGGGCAACGTGCACAAGTTCGTCCTGCCCAGTACCGGTTTGCCCGAGGGCTGGGTCCCGATCTCGCACGTCGGAGTCAGCCTGCAGCGCTTCCGCGGCTATCTCCGGCCTGCGCCCGTGGCCCCTGGCCAGTCCGTCGACGACGCGGCCTTCGAGGTCGTCTGTCTGTCGACGTACAACCCGATGAAGCCGACGATGATCGTGGTCGAGGCGCCGGCGACGAGCGTCGCCCACGAGCCGGGCGAGATCATTTGCCAGGGCAACCCCGGGGATATCGGCCTGCGATTCGCCTACCCGGGCTGGAAGTTCGCCAACGGGATCACCGACGACGACTTCTTCACGCCGGTGCCGATCCTCTCCCGCGGCGCCGGTCGTTCGGACATGCCGTTCAACCTGGTGGTGGCGCGCGCCATCGCGCGGCTGTGGGAGCGCCCGGCCGCGTTCCAGATGCAGCGGAACGTCGAGATCAAGCAGGTGATCGAGGCGATGTTGACCCAGGGCGATGCCACGTGGCGGCCGCCGACCTGGCCGCTGGTCACGCAGCCCGTGTACGCGATCCAATGGGGCGGCTCGTTCGGCGGTGCGCTGTCCGGCTGGCAGGCGATCCTGTTCCCGGAGCACTTCGTCGGCGGCATCTACTCGGGTGCGATCCTGTCGTTCCGCCACTACATCGGCGAGCAGGAGGGCATGCGCCACCTGATGAGCCTGTCGGGCTTCGGCCAGATCTCGCGCGACTTCTACCGCAAGGACGCCCTGCACTATCAGGCGGCGCTGACCCAGGCGGCGATCGCACGCGGCGTGGCACCGCAGAACTGGGATCCGTTCTATCACGGCTCGGTGCTGCGGGCCTGGAAGGACGGCTACCTGCAGCGCCCGGTGCTGGCGATCCAGGCCGACGAGGACCTGGCGACCACGGGCAACGACACGCTGCCGCTGCTCAGCGGGCAGCGCGGGTTCGTGCCAGCGGGGATCACCGCGCCGAATGCCAGCGGGGTGCCGCTGCTGTGGACCATCTACCCGAAGCGTTGCCACGGCGATCACCCGAATCCGCCGATCGAGAGCCCGGTCCATCCCGGCACGCTTCGGGGTGACTTCATCGACATCATCCTCGACTTCATCGAGTGGCTGGGTGACGCGCAGCAGGCAGCGCTGATCGCGCCGCGAGCGTTCCAGGCGCCGACCTCCGCCGGCAACGGCTCGATGGACGTGTACGACCACGCGTTCATGCTGCCGCCACCGCCGCCGCCGGCGACGTCGCCCCTGCAGCTGTCGGGGTTCCTGGGCAGCGGCGCCGGCAGTCTCGGTCAGACCGTCGGCGGCACCGCGCTGCGTCCCGGCAAGTCGTTCGGCTCCGGCACCTACCTCGGCTTCGCCGACTCGCTGATCGTCGGCGTGCCCAACGAGCAGGACCCGGCGACCTACACCGGGTTCCACGAGGTCTGTGTCGGCAGCGCCGACGGGGTCGTGACGCGCTTCGCCGTCGACCAGACCACCGGCGAGTTCGTGCCGCAGGCGATGAGCCCCGCGCTCGGGTACGGCGCCTGGGGCCTCGCCTTCGGCGAAGCCGACGGCCTCCCGGGCAAGGAGGTGATCGTCGCGACCCATCGCGGCCTGCACGCGCTCTACCGGGAGGACCTGACGATCATGGGCAGCAACCCGACGCTGCCGTGGGAGCAGACCCGTCCGCTGCGTCTGGCCACGGTGCAGGCGCAGCCGTCCGATCGCGCCCAGGTGGTGTTCGCGAGCGACATCGGCATGCTCGCGATCTACGACGTGGACAACCTGGCGCCGGGCTCGCAGCCGCTGGCCTGGCACTTCGAACCGGGCATCGTCGACCTCGCCGTGTTGCCGTCGTCCGGGATGGGCAAGGTCGACCTCGCCATCCTGTCCGATCGCGGCCACGTCGCCATCGTGCACTGGCAGTTGGGCGCGACGCCGACGCTCAGCCTGCTGCACTCGTCGCCGCGCCTCAACGGCGTCCCGGTGGACCTGGAGTTCGCCGAGGTCGACCCGAATCACGCCGGCAAGGAGCTGGTCGTCCTGATGGCCGGGACGCCGCAGTTCGACCACGAGTCGATCTGGGTGCTCGACTCGAGCGATCTCAGCGTCGTCAACGGCTCGTTCACCCACCGGCCCGAGAGGGAGATCGTTCCGTCCGTCACGCTGTCGGGCGGTGTGAGTCGCGACCTCGAAGTGTGGAACGAAGGTGGCGCCGTGCACTTCGTGGTGCTGCGCGAGGACCGGCTGCTGGTGATCCCCTACGGCGCCCCCATTGGGTCGGAAACGCCGATCCTGCCGATCGAGCTGTGCGCGTTCCAGCCGATGATGGGCGCGCTCGACATCGCCATCGCGAACGTCTACGACGACCCGTCCAGCTCGACGACGAGCGATCTGGAGTTGGTGATCGCGACGGAGGCGGGCTACGTGTCGTGGATCGCGATGGATGAGCTGCTGCCGCAGACGGCGCCGGGGACGCAGCCGCCTTCGCATGGCAGTCAAGCTGTGGGACCAGATGGTGCAGGTCGACTCCTGTCCTTCGACTCGACGACTGCGCGGATGTTCGGAGCCTCGAACGGCACACCGCGACACTGCAACCGGACCCTGGCCGCGACTTGGGGAATGGCCGTGGATCACAGTGGTCCGGTGCCTGTCCTCGAACTGGTCGACCAGTCAGGAACGCGGATGTCCGCGACCGGAACAGGGGACCTGACGGTCCGCCAGGAGATCGGTCGTGGGCGTGACTTCTTCGGGAGGACGGAGCCGTTGGCCGGACCATTCCGCGACCTTGCCTTGGTGGGAGCCATCACAGCCTCCGTGGATCCGGAAGCACTGTTGGTTCCGGCGGCGGACTTCGTCGACCTGGGAACGAACCTCCCGCTCTATCCTGGTTTGGACATACCCAACTGTGACCACGTCGTCACGCAACCGTACATGCCGGTCGAGAACGGGAGCCAGAGCATCCACAACCTCGGCAGGGGCCTGTGGTCGAAGCGAGTCGACGCGGTCGGGGTCTACAACGGCATGGCGCTGCTTCCGCGGAGCGGGGACGCGCTGACCATGGAACCGCTCGGCAACCAGTTCGTGTGCTACTGGTCTGGCGAGGAGTATCGCGAGGTGTGGGGCAATCGGATCGCCGGCTTCCAGATCGCCAACGGCACGGTGAGCAATTGGTGGTCCACGGTCGGAGCCATCGACACGGGTGCTCCCGCGGTGGACAACCCCTGGAGCCAGATGCAGGGCCACGACCTGCGCAGCTTCCACTTCCAGCCGTTCGCCGACCGTCAGGCGCAGGCACTGCGGATGTTCGTCGACCCGAGCAACCCCAACCAGGCGTGCATCGCCGCGTTCAGCCCCGGGGCCCGCCTGTTCGTGCTGCAGCCCGGCGTGTCGGCGACGGACATCGGTCCGACGCCGATCGACAAGGACGTGGTGACCCAGAAGAAGCTCGACTTCGGCACCGGCGGCATGGCGCTGGCGATCGGGCCGCCGCGTCCGGGCGGCAAGTGCTCGATCTATGTCGGCGCCATGTCGTTCTTCACCGACGACACCAACTTCGCCGCCGGGAGCGCCCAGCCCGACGACCAGGTCTCGGCGATCTGCATGGTGGAGTACGCCGGCAATCCGAGCTTCGGCAGTTCGACCCTGACCCGCCATCCCGAGCTGGTCCTCGACGGTTCGGCGATCGCGCCCAAGGTGTACGGGGTCTGCGGCCTGGCCGTCGGCGACCTGCTGCCGGCGGTGCCGGGGCCCGAGCTCGTGGTCGGCTCGCTCGACGGTCACCTGCTGGTCTACGCGCTCGACGCCGTCACCGGTGAGATCGTCTCCCAGCCGCCGCTGTACCAGACCCGGGTCGAAGGCGCACTCGGCGCCTACAACTCGATCGTCATCGCGGATCTGGTGGACGCGAGCGGCGCCGCAGAAGTGCCCGGGACCGATGGGATCAACGAGTTGTACGTCGCCGGCTCGCTCGGCCTGCGCCGCTGGACCCTGCCATGATCGGGCTGCTTGCCATGAGGTGCTTCATGAATGCTCGTCTGCTGCTCGCTTTCGCCTGTGCAACCAGCATCCTGACCGCCCAGACCACCTGGACCGTGGACCGGCTCAACCGTCCGGGAGCCGACTTCCTGGATCTACAGCCCGCGGTGGATGCCGCGGCGTCTGGTGATGTCATCCGGATCCGCGCCGCAGGGGCTCCTGTGCATGGAGCCGCGAGCTACCGGGCGCCGGTGATCGACGGCAAGAGCCTCACCTTGATCGGCCAGGGCTCGGACGACGGCCCGACGTCGACGT
>JBFWWV010000028.1:0-34968 GCA_050245995.1 Planctomycetota bacterium
CGATCTCACGCCGCACGATCAACCCAGTGGGTTGGCACTACACGCACTTTCGAGGGGGTGGCCCGCGCCGTTGCTGGGCCGGCGGGTCGCGAATCGCCGAAAGTCGTCTCCAGCTGCGGAACTTGGGCTAGCATGGGGGCGTGATCACCACGATCCCCGTGCAGCAGGGGCCGCGCCCGGTGTGGCTCGACCGCGCCGTCGCTGTGGCCGTGGTGCTCGTGGCCGCCACCTGCGCGGCGTACCTCTGGGGCACCGTGCCCGACGAGCGCGGCTTCGGAACCCACGAGCAGCTGGGCATGACGCGCTGCTCGTGGCCCACCGCCTACGGCATGCCGTGCCCCACCTGCGGCGCCACGACGGCCGCGAGCATGGTGGTGCACGGCCGCCTGTGGTCGGCGCTCGAGACGCAGCCGTTCGGCGCCGCGGTGGCTGCGGCAGGGCTGCTGGCCGGCGCCACGGCGCTGTGGTGCCTGCTGCGCGGCCGCTCGCTGCTCGACGTCTACGTGCAGCTGCCGCGCACCGCGATCCTGTTCTGGGCGATCCTGCTGTGCGTCGCGTCGTGGCTCTACAAGTGGGCCGTGTTCGCCGGCTGAGCCGCGGTCACTTCGGTCGCGGCGGCTCGATCGCACCGGCGACCATCGCCGCATAGGACCGGTAGCGCGATTCGGCGATCTCGCCGGACTCGACTGCCCGCTGGACCGCGCAGCTCGGGTCGCCGTCGCGATGCAGGCAGTTGCGGTACTCGCACTGCGGCAGGCGCGCGGCGATCTCCGGGAACAGGAACTGGATCTCCTGCGCGCCGGCGTGGAACAGGTGGAAGCTGCGGATGCCCGGCGTGTCGAGCACGTGGCCGCCGCCGGGCAGCGGGATCAGCTCGGTGTGCGTCGTGGTGTGCCGGCCCTGACGGATGTGGTTCAGCGAGCCGACCCGCAGGTCGAGCCCGGGGATCACCGCGTTCAGCAGCGTCGACTTGCCGACGCCGGACAGGCCGCAGAGCACCGTGCGGTTCTGGTGCAGCAGGGCGGCGAGCTCGGCCAGGGTCGCCGGCGTCTCCTTGCCGGCGGCCGTGCTGGTCGCGAGCACGTGGTAGCCGAGGCCGCGGTAGAGGTCGATCCACTGCTGCGCACGGCCCTTCTTGTCGCGGTCCATCTTGGTGACGACCAGCGTCGCCGGGATGTCCTCGCGCGCCGCGGCGGCCAGCACGCCGTCGACCAGGTCGGGCTGGAACGGCGGCTCGGCGGCCGCGGTCACCACCAGCACGCGCGTGATGTTGGCCGCCAGCACCTGCGCGCGCGGCTCGCCCTCGCTGGCCGCGCGGCGGTGCAGCCGGCTCTGGCGCGGCAGCACCGCGTCGATCGCCTGGCCGGTGGCGTCGAGCCGCACGCGGTCGCCGACCGCCAGCGGCCGCTTCTCGTGCGAGCGCTCCTCGAACAGCTTGCCGGCCAACGGCAGCGCGCGGCGCTCCCCGTCGACCTCGACGTGGCACACCTTGGCGTCGATGCGTAGAACGAGGCCTTCCGGCGATGACGGTTCCATCGGTGCGCGGCGAAGTGGTGGGTCGGCTCGCGCCCAGCCCGACCGGGGCGTTGCACCTCGGCAATGCCCGGACGTTCCTGCTGGCGTGGCTGTCGGCCCGTTCGCGCGGCGGCACCATACTGCTCCGGGTCGAGGACATCGACGGTCCTCGCGTCAAGCCCGCGGCGACCGCGGCGGCGATCGAGGACCTGCGCTGGCTCGGGCTCGATTGGGACGGGCCGGTGACCGTGCAGTCCGAGCGCCTCGACCGCTACGCCGATGCGGTTCTGCGGCTGGAGCAGCGCGGGCTGGTGTATCCCTGCGTCTGCACGCGCAAGGAGGTCGAGGAGGCGGCGTCGGCGCCGCACGAGGGCGCCGGGCTCGACGGGCCGGTGTACCCCGGCACCTGCCGCGGGCGCTTCGCCACGCGCGCCGAGGCGGCGGCGGCGACCGGCCGCGAGCCGGCGCTGCGCTTCCGGGTCGACATGGCGGCGGTGCCGTTCGCGGACGGGTTCGCGGGTCCGCAGCCCGGTGCGATCGCCGGCGACTTCGTGGTGCAGAAGCGCGACCTCGGGCCGGCCTACCAGCTGGCGGTGGTCGTCGACGACGCGGAACAGGGCGTGACCGAGGTCGTGCGCGCCGACGACCTGCTGCCGAGCACGCCGCGGCAGCTGCTGCTGTACCGGGCGCTCGGGCTGCGGTCGCCGCGGTTCCTGCACCTGCCGCTGGTGGTCGGCGCCGACGGCCTGCGGCTGGCCAAGCGCCACGGCGACACGTCGCTGCGCCATCTGCGCGCGCAGGGCGTGGACGCAGCGGCGGTGTGCGGCTTCCTGGCGGCGCTGTCGGGCCTGCGCCCGCGCGGGACCCGGTGCACCCCGGGCGACCTGCTGTCGGACTTCGACCTGCGGCGGGTGCCGCGGTCGCCGGTCGCCGGCGACACGCACGGGCTGGTGCCGGCGAGCTGATCTGCCGCGCGACGGAGCGGACCGCGGCCCCGGGTTCTCCCCGTGCGGCGTCGGCCGTTCAGCGCGATGCGGCGGACGACCGGCTCTCGGCGGCGGCCATCTCGCCGATGTGGCGGGCGAAGGCCGGATCCTCGCCGTGCAGGATCTCCGGCAGGTCGGCGCGGAACTCCGGCCGGCGGCACCACTCGCGCATGAAGTCCTCCCACGACCCCCACATGCGCGCCGTCTGCTGCGACATGCGCTCCTCGTACACCAGCAGGTAGGCGCGCTCGAACAGCGCGACCAGGATGTTGAACAGCGCGAACCGACGCTCGCGCTGCTCCTCGGTAAGTCCGGCGGGCGATCGACCGCGCTGCAGCAGGCCGAGGTCCGCGTTCTCGAGCACCAGCTTCACGAACGCCGTGTATTCGTCGGACAGGCGCTGGTGGATCTCCTCCTCCTCCTGCACGCGGTCGCGGCGTTGTTCGAGGACGAACACCGCGATCGCCAGCGGGAAGCCGACCACGGTGACCACGTAGCTGAGCAACTCCCACAGTTCGAGTTCGAACATGCCGGCAGCGTAGCGACGCAGAAGCAGGCGCTGCCACGGGTCCGAGGTCCCGTAGGATGCCGGCATGCGCAGCCAAGGCATCTATGGGGTCGCGGTGTGGTTGGCGTCGGCCGGTCTCTCGATGATCGGCGTGCGCGCCCAGGATGGCGTCGGCGCGCCGGCCGCGTTCACCGACGCGTGGCCCGCCGTCGAGGCGCGGTTCCACGCGCTGTGCGAGCAGCACGGCGTGGTCGGCGGCGCGCTGCAGTTCGTGCGCGGCGCCGATGAGCTCGGCTTCGCCGCGCACGGCCTTGCCGACCGCGACGCCGGCCGCGCCGTCGACCGCGACACGATCTTCCACTGGGCCAGCTGCACCAAGACGCTGACCGGCATCGCGGTCATGCAGCTGCGCGACCGGGGCCGCCTGCGGCTGGAGCAGCCGATCGTCGAGCTGGTGCCGGAGCTGCGCGAGGTGCACGATCCGTTCGGGCCGATCGAGGGCGTGCAGATCCGCCACCTGATGTCGCACAGCGCCGGGTTCCGCGGCGCGACCTGGCCGTGGGGCGGCGATCGCGACTGGCACCCGCACGAGCCGACGCGCTGGTCGCAGCTGGTGGCGATGATGCCGTACACCGAGGTCGAGTTCGGGCCCGGCACGAAGTTCTCGTACAGCAATCCCGGCATCGTCTTCCTCGGCCGCGCGATCGAGCGGCTCAGCGGCGACGACTACGAGGTCTACATGGAGAAGAACGTGCTGCGCCCGCTCGGCATGCGCAGCAGCTACTTCGACGTCACGCCGTACCACCTGCAGCGCCACCGCGCACACAGCTATCGCCGCGACGGCGACCGGGTGACCGACCACGGCGCCGACTTCGACACCGGCGTGACCGTCAGCAACGGCGGGCTGAACGCGCCGCTGCCCGACATGGCGCGCTACCTGGCGTTCCTGCTCGGCGCGGCGGCGCCGACCGACCCCGCGGCGGCGGTGCTCAACCGGACCTCGCTCGAGGAGATGTGGCGGCCGGTGCTGCCGACGTCGCGCGCCGACGGCGATTCGATCGGCCTGTGCTTCTTCGTGCAGGAGCGGCAGGGGCAGCGCTTCGCGACCCACACCGGCGGCCAGCGCGACTTCGTGTCGTTCTTCCACGTGCACCCGGAGTCCGGCACCGGCGCGCTCGGCGCCTTCAACACCAGCACCGCGGGGCCGGTCATGGCGGAGCTCCGGCGCCTGTGCATGGACCTGTCCCTGCGGCTGGCGCCGGCCGCGGGCGGCGGCGACCCGGGCGAGCTCGAGTGGCGCGGGCGCAGGCTGCGGCTGGACCGCAGCGGCGAGGTGCCGGCGCTGCTGCTCACGGTGGCGACCGGCGGCCACGCGCTGCGCTACGAGGAGGCGCGGCGCGACGGCGACACGGTCGAGCTGCGCCTGTGCCTCACGACGCCGGGATCCGACGAGATGGTCACCCAGGCGTTCGAGGACCTGCGCGCGGAGATCCCGGCGGCCGACCTCGGCGACGCGCGGCGCGCGCGCGTGGTGATCTCGACCTGGCGGCGCGGCGTGCAGTACGTCCGGGCGCCGGATCACGAGCCGGCCGGCACCCTGGCGCTGCGCTGACGGCGGCGGCGGCGGGCGCCGCCGCCGCGCGTCAGCGCCGGCTCACTTGAACTGCGCCATCACCGGGTTGCTCACGGTGATCACGCCGCCGAGGTCGATGCCGCCGGCCTGCAGCAGCATGGGCACGCCGAGGAACTGGCCGACGTGCGGGTTGGGCAGGATCATCGACGCGTAGCCGTTGGGGTCGGTGAACAGCGCGCCCAGGTCGAACGGCGCGAACACCGGGAACGTCTCCGCGTGGTTGAACGGCCCGAGCCCCAGCGGCAGCAGCGACGTCGACACCGACACCGGGAACGAGCCCACCGGCGGCGTGCTGAACTCGGCCAGCACGATGATCAGCGAGAACTGCGTGAAGTGCACGTCGATCTCGATGTTCGGCTGGGTGGCGTTGGTCTGGATCGCGCCGAAGTTCGGCATGTCGAGCACCAGCGGCTCGTACGGGATCGTGTCGACGACGACCAGACCCATCAGCGAGGGCTGGAAGTTGGCCACGTCGAGCTGCACGCCGAGCCAGCTGCCGTCGGCCGGCACGCCGAGCGTCGTGCTGCCGCACAGGACGCCGTTGATCGTTGCGACCGTGCCGTTGCCGGCGGTCGACCAGATCGTGCCGCCGTACGAGCCGGCGTCGCTGGCGAACACGAAGTTCGGGACCGGCGGGAAGTTGCCGAGGCTGTCCGGGAAGCGCGGGACCCAGGTGCCGCCGTTGGGATCGAGGTCCAGGCCGCAGACGCGGCCGAACACGCCCGACACCGCGATCGGCGCGCCGGTGCGATCGAAGGCCAGCGAGTTCAGCACCATCTGCCGGGTGGTCAGGATCGTGCCGGGCGACGGATCGAAGTTCTCCTCGATCAGCACGCGCGCCGACCCCGGGACGATGCTGGCGACGTTGCCGTTGGCGTCGTAGGTGATGTTGGCGGCGTCGATCATCACGATCGCGCCGTCGTTGCAGCTCACCGGGCCGCCCTGGTTGCCGTTGACCCAGTGGCCGCCCTGCGGCGGGCTGTAGTACAGGTTGCCGAGGGCGTCCTGGCACATGGCGCTGGCGCCCTTGACGCTCGAGAAGCCGCTGGGCGGCGGGCCCGCGGCGACGTCGAGCTGGTCGGCGTCGATGAAGAACTCGACGTTGCCGTTGCCCGTGAACCGGACGAAGTCGCCGGGGCGCATCACGTGCACGGCGGTGCCGTTGCCGGTGAACACCTCGAACTGCAGCGGCGCGGCGTTGGCGCGCACGGTCCAGAACACCTTGTCGTGCGTGAGCAGCGCCTTGTCGCCGTTCTTCACGAACAGGCCGCCCATCTGGATGCTCTGGAAGTAGGTCTTGAAGCCGGCGAACTTGGTGTAGTTGCCGTCGGCGTCGGCGTCGCCGAAGTACGCCTGGTGCGCCGTCGCCGGCTGCAGGCTGCGCGCGAACGCGCCGACGCCGGGCGTGCAGAAGGAGAAGTCGAACTCCTCGAGCCGCGTGGTGCTGCCGCCGGGGCGCTCGTTGGGCGTGTCGAGGCTCTGGAACGGGAAGCGGCCGGTGAACACCAGCGAGTTCTGCGCCGCGAGGGGTGCGGCGGCGAGGGCCAGTGCCAAGAGGGATCGGGTCGTGTGCATTGGGATGCTCCGTGGTTGCCGTTGCGGCGGACCCAGGCTACGCCCGGGCGCAGCGGGCGCAATCGCCGCGAGCCGACGATCCGGCCGTGGGTGGTTGCCGTCCGCGACCCGCGGAGCGAGCATGGCGCGACCCATGCGCATCCGTTCCCTCCTCGCGGTGTTGGCGAGCTTCCTGTCCGCTCCGTGCGCGCCCGCGCAGGCGCCGTCGAGCGACGTGGCCGTCGGCGTGTTCCCGTTCCTGGTCGGCAACATGGACGGCCGCATCGACGAGATCGTCACCGCCTGCCAGACGTACGGGATCGACACGCTTTACGTCAGCGTCTTCCGGTGCACCGGGCCGCAGGCGGGCCAGCTGTGGATCACCGACAGCGCCGGCGACTGGAACGCGGCCTGGGGCGCGGTGCGGTCGGGCGGCGCGGGCATCCACCTGCCGAACCTGATCGCCGCGTGCCACGCCGCCGACATCCGCGTGGTCGCGGTGCTGAAGTGCTTCGACGACTCGGTGCAGCCGACCAGCGCGGCGCACAAGCAGTTCCTGCTCGACGTCATCGACTATCTGGTGGACTCGTGGCAGTTCGACGGGCGGCCGACCTACGACGTCGACGGCATCGCGCTGGACTACATCCGGTTCGTCGGCTCGGGCACCGGCAACGACCCGCTGCAGGTCACGAACTTCCTGGCCGACGTCCGCCAGCGCATCGGCAACCTGTCGCTGCACTGCTACCTGATCGCCAACCGCTTCACGTTCGACGGCCCGACCTACAACGGCAACTTCAACTCGTACGCGTCGGTGATCTCGTCGCTGGCCTCGCAGTTCGGCCAGCACTGGGAGCAGATGGCGCAGTACGTCGACGTGATGATGCCGATGTCGTACACGGCCGACGGCTCGATCTACAACACCACGGCGCTGCACCGCGCCTACGTGCAGACGACCGCGGCCTACGCCCGCAACGCCTGCACGATCGCCGGGCAGCCGCTGCGCCGCGTGTGCCCGGTCGTGCGGACCTACACCGAGGCCGGCGAGACCACCACGGTGGCGACCGTCGACGCGTCGATCGTCGGCGCGCTCACCGGCGGCGGCCACGGCTACCAGGCGTTCCGCTACCAGCACCTGGTCAACAACCCGGCGTGGTGGGGGCCGATGCAGGCGCACGCGGTGCCGGGCTGCAACTGGCCGATGCCGCTGGCGACGACGACGTCGCCGACGCTGCGGGTGCAGTTCGATCCGAGCGCCAGCCGCGACCTCGACGAGGCCAACGCGACGCTGCAGTCGCGCTTCGACTTCGACGGCGACGGGGCGTTCGACACCGGCTGGGGCCCGGTGCAGCCGACCGACGGCATCCCGCGGTCGCCCGGCGTCTGGAAGGGCACCATGCAGGTGCGCGACAGCCAGGGGCACGTCGCCACGACGCGGCGGCGCTACACCGCGGGGCCCGGCATCGTGCTGTCGCCGCCGGTGATCAGCACCTCGGCCGGCGCCACCGTGCAGATCCAGCTGCGCACCGGTCCGGCCGCGGCGGGCAACGCCTACATCCTGCTGCCGGGCATCTCCGGCACGTCGCCGGGCACGCCCTGGGCGCCGGGCTTCCACATCCCGCTGAACCTCGACTTCCTGACCGACATCGTGCTGTCGGCGCCGAACAACCCGCTGCTGGCCGGCGGCGCCGGCACGTTCGACGCGCAAGGCAACGCCAACGCGACGCTGCTGGTGCCGCCGGGGCTGCTCTCGGTGCTCAACGGCACGTCGATGTTCTGGACCTTCGCCGCCGTCGACGCGCAGTGGCAGCCGATGTGCGTCAGCGAGGCCGACCCGCTGCTGCTGTTCCCCTGATCGCGCGCGTGGCGCCACGACGCGTGCTGCTGTTGGCGCTCGGCGCGGCATTCGTGGCGCTGGCCGGGCTCGGCGTGCTGCTGCCGCTGCTGCCGACCACGCCGTTCCTGCTGCTGGCGGCGTGGTGCTTCGCGCGGTCGGAGCCGCGGCTGCTCGGCTGGCTGCACCGTTCGCCGCTGTTCGGGCCGCTGCTGCGCGACTGGGAGCGCGAGCGCGGCGTGCGCCTGCACGTCAAGATCTCGGCGATCGCCATGGTGGCGCTGGCGGTCGGCGCGACGCTGTGGGCCGGTGCGCTGCGGCCGGCGCTGCAGGTCGCGCTGGTGCTGCTGGCGGCGATCGGCGTCCTCGTCGTGCTGCGGTTGCGGACCGCGCGCGGTCCGCGCAGCTGAGCGTCCGCGTCAGCGCCGCGGCCAGTCGGCGGGCATCCAGTCCTCGAGGTCCTGCACCTCGCGGCGCGCCGCGTCGGACACCGGCAGGCCCCAGGCCGCGAAGAACGGGCCCAGGTCGCGGTCGATGCCGCGCGACAGCCGCACCAGCCACTGATCGCGCTTGTCGGCGTCGGTGGCCGGGCGCTGCTCGGCCGGGAGCTCGCGGTACTCGGCGAACAGGTGCGAGAACGCCTCCCAGCCGAACTCGCGCTGGATCTGCGAGTACATCAGCAGGCGCAGCGCCAGGTCGGGCTTCTGCCCCGGGCGGTCGTCGCCCCACGGCGAGGTGCCGGCGCGCACGTGCTCGGCGAGCCGCTGCTGCGCGCGCGCGAGGTTGCCGTTCCAGGCCTGGTCCCACGGGACGCCGCACAGCGTGTCGCACAGGTAGAGCGAGAACAGGTTGACCGTCACCTCGCCGGTGCCGCGGAACGTCCAGTCGCGGCTCTGGTGGTTGTGGCCGAGCTCGTGGAACAGTCCCCACGCGCCGCCGCGCAGCCGGTCGAGCTCGACCATCCGGGGCACGGCGTCGAGGTGCGTCATGATCGGGTAGCCCGCGTGCATCGCGCCGGCGGAGATCTCGAGGTCGGCGACGTAGCGCTCGGGGCGCAGGCGCGGCCGCGGCTGCGCGGCGAGGTCGCTGGCGGCGTCGAGCAGCGTGTCCCAGAACTCGAGCAGCGGCCGCGGGTCGCCGAGTCCGCGGATCGCGGCGCTGGGCACCGTCAGCACGACCTTGTCGGTGGCGAGCTCGGCCCAGGGCGCCGGCGCCCGCTGCAGCTGGCGCTGCCAGTCGTCGAGCGCGGTGCGGCCAAGCTCGAACAGCGGCGCTGCCACCACCTGGTCGAAGCGCACGTCGACGCCGCCGTCGGACGGCGTGTCGATCTCCAGGTACAGCAGGCCGCCGTAGGCGTTGGCGATCGTCAGCTCGCCGCGGTCGACCGCGAACACGCGGCTGATGCGCGGCATCCTCGGCCAGCGATCGCGGCGGCGGATGTCGTCGCTGTGCGCGCCGATGCGCAGCCGCAGGCCGGGCGGCGGCGCCGACCGCCCGTCGCCGAACCGGACCTGCACCTGCGCCCCGGGCGGCGCGTACAGCCCGAGGGAGCGTCGGCCCGGGGTGGCGAGCTCGACGTGCATGCCGGCCGGCACCCGCACGGCGTCGGGACCGACGGCGCCGGGGAAGCCCGCGGCGGCCGGGTGCGCCAGCACGAACTCGGGCGCCAGCGTCGCGGTGCGTTCGTCGTCGAAGCGCACCAGCACGCGCGCCAGCGGGTCGCGCGCCCGGATCGGCCGCTCGCGGCTCGGCACGAGCTCCGCACGGCGCGCCGCGTGCAGCGCCGAGAGCCGCTGCGCCAGCGCGCCGCCGCTGGCGACGATCTTCGGCATCGCCGCGAACAGGCGGCGTTCGGCCGCCAGCACCTCGGGGTCCTCGGGCCTCTGCGCGGTCGGCCGGTACGACAGCAGCAGCTCCAGCGCGTCGTCGTCGTCGGCTGCGGCGGCGAGGCCGGAGGACGCCGCCGGCGCGAGCTGCGGGTCGGCGCCCGCGAGCCGATCGAGCTCGTCCAGCGTGAAGCGCACGCTGCGGATGTACGGCGACTCGCCGCGGTCCCAGTGGCCGTAGGTCGTCGCGACGAACGTGCCGTCGGCGAGCACTTCGAGGCCGGGATAGCCGCAGTCCCAGGCGTCCTGGTTGTCGAGCAGGCGCACGCGATACTGACCCGGGCGGCCGGCGGCGAGGTCGTCGTAGCGGCCGACCCAGGCGACGAAGTCGCCCTTCGTCGCGTGTTCGCCGAGCATCGTGTCGCGGAACACCGCCACCAGCCGGCCGTCGGGCGCGTAGCGCAGCGTGTGCCGGTCGCCGGTCAGCGCCGGGTGCAGCGGCGCCGGCGCCGACCAGGTGGCGCCGTCGTCGCGCGAGGCCATCCGGTGGCTCGGCGCGCGGCGCGCGTTCTCGCGCAGCAGCAGCGTCAGCTCGGCGCCGTCGGGCGACCGCACCGCGCCGGGTTCGCACAGGTGCAGCTCGCCGCCCGACCACAGCTCGCGCGGCGCCGACCACGACAGCCCGCCGTCCTGCGACTCGGTCTGCAGCAGTGTGAAGGTGCCGGTCGCCGCGCCGCCGGCGCGCAGGAAGCGGCCGTCGTCGTGGAAGAACGCGATCCAGCGCCCCGGCGTGCCGGTCGCCGCGACGTCGCCCATCACCACGATGCCGCCCCAGTCGCCGGCCGGCTCGAGCTCGGACCAGGTGGCGCCGTCGTCGTCGCTGTGCGCGAGCCGCGCCGGATGGAGGCCCGACCACAGCAGCAGCCGTTCGCGGCCATTGGCGTCGGTCGTGCGCCACAGCGTCGGCACCTCCTGGCTGGTCGCCCAGCTGGTCGGCACCGGCAGCCGTTCGCTCCAGCTGCGGCCGCCGTCGGCGCTGCGCTTCAGCACGATCGCGCCCTTGCCGTGACCCTCGGGGTAGGCGGCCAGGATCGTGCGGCCGTCGCGCAGCAGCACCGTCGAGACGTGCCCGAGGTACTGCCCCGGTTCGCGGTCGACGACGACCTGCCGGCCGGTGTCGGCGGCCAGGTCGAGCGGTTGCTGCGGCCACGCGATCAGGAGAGCCAGCGCCGTGAGCATCGGCGCACGATAGCGCGGCGACGGCCGGTCGACCCGTCGCGTTCGCCCGGGCGCGGCGCGATGATCGTCCGCGATGCTCGATCGACCGGAGCGCGCCGCGCGGTGGGCGCGGCGCACGGCGCTGCTGCTGCTCGTGGCCGGGCTGTGGCAGGTCGCGTTCGCGGCGTGGCAGGCGCCCGGCTCGGCGCGCGACCGCGACCGCGCGCTGGGCCGCTACCTGGGCATGGACCCCGCCGTCGTGTACCCGATCGACGGCGTCGACGTGCCGGTCGGCGTGCTGCAGGACCGCGAACGGCGCGCGCACGTGCTCGGCTGGGCGGTGCCGGCCGGCGTCGGCGCCGGCTGCGTGCTGCTGGCGTGGGGAGCGCGCCGGCGGCCACGCGCGGCCGTGGCGGCGGCGCTGGTGCTGTTCACCGTGGCGCACGCCGGCGCCGGCATCGTCGATCGGTCGCAGCTGCGCCGCGGCCTGATCGCCGACGGCGTCGCGCTGGCGGGGATCGCGGTGGCGGCGGCGGCGGCGACGGCGCGCGCGGCGGCCGCGGCCAGATGACGCACGCGGCCGAGACCGAGCGGTCCGGCATCGCCGTGCGCGCCGCGAGGAACGCGATCGTGCCGCGGCGCCTCAGACCAGCAGCACCGGCCAGCGGCTGCCGAGCACCAGCCGCCGCGCCTGCTGCGCCTCGTCGCGGCGCGCGTCGCGTTCGCGGCCGGCGACCAGCAGACCCTGGCGCTCGCGATCGAGCTCGAGCGCGGTGGTGACGGCGTCGCCGATGGCGAACTTCACCAGCGGCCGCACCTTCCACTGCTCGGCGTTGCGCTGCAGCGCCGCCGTCAGCGCCGCGGCGCGCGCGGACGCGAGGCCCTCGAGCACCTCCGGCGACAGGTCGTGCGGATCGAGGTAGCGGCCGAGCAGTTCCTCGCCGTGCACGCCCTGCTGCGGGTCGACGACCGACAGCAGCGCCAGCTCGCCGCCGTTCTGCGCGAACGCGAGCGCCATCGCGGTGGCCGCGGCCTTGCGGTGGCGGTCGATCTGCAGCGCGACCAGCGGGTGCGACACGGCGTGGTCGGCGTCGGCGACCGGCGCCCGCGCGAGGCAGACGGCCGCGTCGCTCTGCGCCAGCAGCAGGTCGATCGTCGTCGACAGGCTGTGCTGGCCCTCGGTGGCGTAGTCGCGGCGGAACGGCGACGGCGCCACCACGACCTGGCAGCCCGCGGCGGCGGCCAGGATCTCCGGCAGTGCGTCGGCGGCCGCGGGGCGCACGTCGCGCAGTTCCGCGCCCGTGCGCGCCGCCATCGCCTGCGCCAGCGCGCGCACGGTGGCGTCCTGGTCGGTGCCGTCGAAGACCGCCAGCACCGCCGTGATCGCCGCCGGCGCCAGCGCCACGCCGTCGCCGATGCGCGCGGCCTCGAACCGCGCCATCTGCTCCTTGAGCCGTTCGTCCATCTCGCTCATCGCGGGTCTCCGTTCTATCGCGTCGCCGCGGGCAGCGCCGGGAACAGGTCCAGCGCCGTCAGGGTCAGCAGCCACGCCAGGACCAGCACCAGCTGCAGCAGCAGCGCGCTGCCGCCCACCTTGAACCACTCGCCCCAGCCGACCTTCCGGCCGCCGGACTCGGCGAGCGCCGACAGCGCGATCACGCAGCTGATGCTGCCGATCGGCGTGCCGTTGCCGCCGAGGTTGGCCGACAGCACGAGGCTCCACCACAGCGGCGCCGCCGGCAGCGACTGCGCCATGGTCTGCACGACCGGGATCAACGTCGCGGCCACCGGGATGTTGTCCATGATCCCGCTGGTCGCCGCGGTGAACAGCACCAGCAGGACCACCGCCGCGTAGATGCTGCCGCCGGTGATGCTCGACATGCCGGCGGCGGCCTCCTGCAGCAGACCGCTGTGCTCGACCGCGCCGATCATCACGAACAGGCCGGTGAAGAACAGGATGACCGTCCAGTTGACCTTCTTGATCGCCGCCTCGGGGTCCTGGCCGGAGAACAGGACGGCGCAGGCGCCGCCGGTCATCGCCACGAAGTCGAGGCCGACGCCGAGCGGCTGCGCCAGCGCGAACCCGACCACGGTGCCGCCGAGCAGCACGGCGCTGCGCCGGAACTGCCGGCGGTCGGTCACCATCGCCCACTCGTCGAACGCCGCGATCGCGACGCGGCGCGCGGCCAGCGCCTCCGGCGCCGACTGCAGCTCCTGGCGATAGAAGCGCCGGACGATCCACCACGCGGCCGCCGCGGTCGCCAGCGCCATCGGCGTCGACACGGCGAAGAAGTGCAGGTACGGCAGCCCGGCGGCGCTGCCGATCATCAGCGTGCAGATCCCGGACGCGAACGTGACCAGCGCGCCGGAGTTGGCGGTGATGGCGATGCCGACCAGGTGCGGTCGCGGGTCGAGCTCGAGCGTCCGGCACAGCACCAGCGCCAGCGACGCGACGATCAGCGTGCCCGGCGCGATCGTCAGCAGGCTGACGAAGCCGACCGACAGCGCGCACAGCGCGGTGAACAGCAGCCGCGGGTCGCCCTTGGCGCGCTTGGCGATCTTGATCGCCAGGAACTGGAACAGGCCGGAGCGGCCGGTGATGTCCACCAGGATCGAGGTGCCGACGATCACCCCGAGCACGCCGATGTCCTTCGTCAGGATCCCGTGCACCTCGTCGTAGTCGTGCAGGACGCCGAAGCCCAGGGCCAACACGGTGCACAGGATGGCGCCGAGCAGCGCCGCGGTGACCTTGTGCATGCGACCGGTGGCGATGAGGCCGTAGGCCGTCACCATCACCAGGCCGAGCAGCGCCATCGGCAGCGGCCCGTGGGCGGCGGCCTCGGCCGGAGCGGCGGGCAGGGGCATACGGCAAAGGACACCCCGGCCGCGTCGCCGTTGCAATGCCGCGACGGTGGACCGCGGGCGGGCGCGCCCGCATACTCGGGGCCGTCCCGGTCCGTCCCCGTCCCGCGTCCCTGCTGCCACCGCATGTCCCCGATCGCGCCCCCGAAGTCCGTCCTGTCGCTGCTGGCGCTCGCGCCGACGCTCCTGGGTCAGGGGCCGCCCGGCTACTACAACCCGGTCAACGCGACCAGCGCGGCGACGCTGCGCGCGACGCTGCACGCGGTGATCGACGACCACCAGCGGTTCCCGTACACGGCCGGCTCCACCGACACCTGGGACATCCTCGAGGACGCGCAGGAGGACGTGACCAACGCGAGCCGGATCCTCGACATCTACCGCAACGGCACCTACGCCAAGATCGGCGGCGGTGTCGGCCCCTACAACCGCGAGCACAGCTGGCCGAAGTCGTACGGCTTCCCCGACGACATCCCGAGCAACTCGCCGTACACCGACTGCCACCAGCTGTTCCTCAGCGACGACGGCTACAACACGGCGCGCAGCAACCGGCCCTACGACAACGCCAACGCCTCGGCGTCGGAGCTGACGACGGTGTTCACGCAGGGCCTCGGCGGCGGCAGCGGCACCTTCCCGGGCAACTCCAACTGGCACGACGGCTCGTTCACCAACGGCCGCTATCAGGCCTGGGCGAGCCGGCGCGGCGACCTGGCGCGGGCGCAGTTCTACCTGGACGTGCGCTACGAGGGCGGCACCCACGGCGGGACCGGCCAGGCCGAGCCCGACCTGCGCCTGACCGACAACCTCAGCCTGATCGCCGGCTCGAACACCGGCAACATGGAGTCGGTCGCCTACATGGGCAAGCTGTCGACGCTGCTGCAGTGGCACGCGGCCGACCCGGTCGACCAGTACGAGCGCGACCGCAACGACGTGGTGTACTCGTACCAGGGCAACCGCAACCCGTTCGTCGATCACCCGGAGTGGGTCGACTGCCTGTTCCAGTCGCAGTGCGGCGGTGACGTCACGCCGCCGGTCGCGCCGATCGGGCTGGTGGCGACGACGTCCAAGTTCAGCGTGCGGCTCGACTGGGCCGACAACGCCGAGCCCGACCTCGCCGGCTACCGCGTCTACCGCGCGTCGACGTCGGGCGGTCCCTACACCCAGCTGACGGCGACGACGCTGGCGACCAGCGCCTACGTTGACCTGCCGGTGCAGCCGGGGGCGCAGTTCCACTACGTCGTGCGCGCGGTCGACACCTCGGGCAACGTGTCCGCGAACAGCAACGAGGCGCGGACGTTCTGGCCGCTGATCCCTGCGCCGGTCGCGGCGACGCTGCCGCAGGCCGCCGGCGGCCCGTGGATCAACGAGCTGCACTACAACAACGTCGGCGGCGACGTCGGCGAGTTCGTCGAGATCGCCGGTCCCGCCAGCACCAACCTCAGCGGCTGGACCCTGGTCGGCTACAACGGCGCGAACGGGCAGGTCTACGTCACGCTGCCGCTGACCGGGTCGCTGCCGAACCAGCAGAACGGCCTCGGCGTGCGCGCCTTCGCGATGGCCGGCCTGCAGAACGGCGCGCCCGACGGCATCGCGCTGGTCGACGCCGGCGGCACGGTGATCGAGTTCCTCGCCTACCAGGGGACCTTCACCGCGCTCGGCGGTCCGGCCACGGGCATGACCGCCGGCGCGATCCCGACCGGCGAGGACGACAACACGCCGGTCGGCTTCTCGCTGCAGCGGCAAGGCACCGGCGGCGCGGCCGCGGCGTTCACCTGGTCGGTGCCGCTCCCGGCGACGCTCGGGCAGATCAACACCGGCCAGACGCTGCAGTAGGCGCGCCGCCGATCCCATGGCGCGGCGGCGACGACCAGCGGCGACGGGCGCCCCGCTCGGCGCGGTCGTGCTGATCGCGCTCGCGGTGTGGTTCGTCCTGCGGCAGGGCGGCGCGGGTCCGCCTGCCGCCGGCGCCGGCACCGCCGGTGCCGCGACCGGCGCCACCGCCGCGGCGGACGCCGGCGGCGAGATGGCCACCGAGCCGGGGGCGCGGTCCGCCGCGGACGCGGCGGACGGCCTGCGCGGCGTGATCGTCGATCGCGATGGCGCCCCCGTGCCGGACGCGCTGGTCGCCGCCGTTGCGCTGGCCGAGGCGCGCGCGGTCGAGGCGCGCACCGACGCCGCCGGCGCGTTCGCGCTGCCGGCGCTGCCGCCCGTGCCGTTGCAGCTGGTCGTGCAGCACGACGACTTCCTGCCCTGGAACCGCACGCTCGGCCCCGCCGACCGCGCGCCGCAGCGCGTGCAGCTCGCGCGGTTGCCGCGCGTCAGCGGGCGCGTGGTCGACGCGGTCACCGCGGCGCCGGTCGAGCAGTTCGCGGTGGCCCTGGTACCGCGCGAAGCCGGCGCGGCGCAGCCGATGGCGACGCCGCCGCCCGGCGCCGAGACGATCCGGTCGGCCGACGGTGTGTTCGCGCTGCGGTCCGGCGCGGTCGGTCCGCACGCGGTGCACGTGTTCGCCGCGCACGGCATCGCCGCGCCGGTGCCGGTCGAGCTGGCCGGCGACGGCGAGGTCGAGTGCACGGTCCGCCTGCAGCCGGCGGCGCGGATGCGCGGCCAGGTGCGCGACTCCTTCGGCCAGCCGGTCGCCGACGCGCGCGTCGAGCTGACGCCGGCGGGCGACCCGTCGCGGCCGGGCGCCAGCGCGACCACCGACGATGCCGGCGCGTTCGAGCTGCCGCCGCTGGCGGGGGGCGACTACCGGCTCCTCGTGCAGCCGATGGCGCTGCCGGTGCTGCAGATGAAACTGCATCTCGACGACGGCGCGTCCGTCGGGTCGTTCGACCTGCAGCTGCCGCGCGGCGCCGCGCTCGACGGCGTGGTCGTGCCATGGCAGGCCGGCAGCCGCGCCGAGGTCGTGCTGGTGCACGAACACGGCGCCGTGCGCCGGGCCGCCGTCGATCCGGGCACCGGCGAGTTCGCGCTGCGCGGGGTGACGCCCGGGCCGTCGGTCGCGTTCGTCGAGCGCCTGGAGCCGACCTGGCGCAACCGCGTGGCGCGCATGCTGCGCGCGGACGACGACGCGACGCCCGTCGCGCTGGACCCCGACCGGCCCGCGCAGATCGAGGTGGTCGACCCGACGGCGTCGATGGCGCGCGTGCGCGGTCGCGTCACCGGAATCGACGACCCGACCCGCGTCGTCGTGCGCGCGTTCTGCGAGAGCCGGGTGCTGGCCGATCGGGTGATCGGCATGTTCCGCGCGGTGCCGGGGGCGGACGGCGCGTTCGAGCTCGACGGCTTCGTGCCCGGGACCTGGCGCCTGCAGGTGATGGTGGGTGCCGATGTGCTGGTGTGGGAGACGGTCGAGCTGGCGGCGGGGGCGGACGTTCTTCGCAACTTGCGCGTTGATTGACCCGAGTCTGCTTGTCTTGAGGAGTGGGGCCGTGGCGGAGTCTTGAAGACTCGCTACGATTCCCCCACGGAGGAGCGCCGCAACGCGCTAGGCGAGTTCCGACCACGCATGGACACTCGGTGGACACCCATGGTGTGCGTCGCGATGGCGACGCTCAGCCTGCATTTCGGTCTAGTGTCGATCGCGGCTATCGCGCACCTGGCTGCGGTGGTTGCGTGTGGCGTTGCCTTCGGGATCGGGTGGGCGGCGGGGGGCTCTGCACTCTACCTTCTGTATCCGTTCATCTGCACGAGACTGCGGTTCGGGCGAACGAGGGGGGTCCTGTCCCGTTTCGCTACTCGCTTCGGATCCCAGGGTGCGGCCTGGCTCCGGCTACGGGAGCAATGCGATGCCGGTGCTGTGCTGGCTCCTGGTGCACAACTGATCCATGACAGTGTGAGGATGCTGTCGAGGCGCTTGCGCTACTGGGCCTCCAAGACGCGCTTGGAGGCGCTCCACTTGTCCGTGTCCTCGGATCTCAATGCCAAGCTGGGTAGCTCCCTTGAGTCCGTCAACGAGGTCGAAGTAGCAAAAAGCCTCGAGTGGCTTCTTCAGGCCTGTGTGGGTTACTCGCCGACTCGACGGCTCGTAGCGTCAGGTCTGGACCTGCTGGGTTCCGGGAACGGTGGGGACTTTGACGAAGCCATGGTGAAGGCACGGAAGGCTCTCGTCGAGGACTTGTCCTGGGTAGCGAAGGGCTGCGACAGGCCCCAACTCCCAGAGGGGGCCAGCACCGAGCCTAAGCCGACTGAGCCTACGCGGCGATGGCGCTGGCGGTGGTGGCCGTTGTGGCGATGAGTAGGGCAGACTCGGACGGGGTCATGCAGCTTGGATTGCCATTCCTGTTTGCGATCGGATCGGTCGCACTGGTCTTCTCGGTGTGGAACCGTCGCGGACATCTTGGATTGCTCTGGCAGCGCCCGCGTTTCCACAGTCTCCCGCTGTTGTTGGCACCCATCATCATTGCGTGCGGCGCTGGCGGGAACTTCTTCCTTGCCACGATCGACCTCTCGCCTCTGCGAAATGAGGACACCGGACGCGTGTTCGATCTGCAGGGCGCGCTGCTTGGTATTAGCCTTCTTGCCGTGGCGGCTCACTACCTCAACAGGGCCAACGACGCGGCGATCAAGCTCGTTGAGTTCTGCAGTAGCTGCAGGCGTGCAGGGATCGGCACCGCCCCGCCAAGTCGACCGGTCCTGGCGCCAGATCGTTCGGACATCGAAGCCCGCTACCCGGAGGCGGCGCTCTACTACAACACGTGGATAAACCACATGGCCGGATTGTTCCTGGTCATGGCGATCATGACTACGGTGCTGGCGCGCTTGGCTGAGATCGGAGCGAATGCGAATGCTGACTACGACACGCTGGTGTGGTTGCTCTATGCGTCGGTGACGACGCTCTTGATTGCAGGTGGCGGCCGGACGTGGTTCGTCGTCATGGAGCATTACTGCGAGCGGGGGCATATCAGCTGGCGGATTGCCGCGGAGCGATGGTCCCGCATCTGGATGGGCGCCGACCTGCAGTCCTGGCGACAGATACGTGAGCGCGGTGGGGCTGCGGTCTTGGCGAGGCAGCGGATCCTGATCGGCTCGTCGTCCGTGATCTCGACGATCGGCGATGCGGTGGCTCGTCGAAGAGTCGAACCTGGCAGTTTCCTCGAGGCTCACAAGAGAGGTGAGGTGGAGCTGGTCCTCATCGTCGGCCACTGGAGGTCGGGGACGACGCTGCTCCATGAGTTGCTGGCGAAGGACTCGAACGCGATCGCCCCGACCAACTGGCAGTGCTTCATGCCTCACCTGATGCCAATCATGTCGCGACCTTGGGTGCGAAGTCTCATGCCAGTCGCCTTGCCCGAGCATCGTCCGATGGATTCCATGCCGATGACCTGGGATCGTCCTCAGGAAGACGAGTTTGCCCTGATGTGCATGGGAAGTAGGTCGCCCTACATCAAGTTCGCCTACCCCGAGCGTTTTCAGACATGGGAAGAACTGCGGCCTGAGGTGGAGTTGGACGCGGCGGACCGGGGGCACCTGTTCGAGTGCCTGCACACCTTTCTGGATCGCGTCTGGACGTATTGGCGTGACATGCGTGACGCGACCGGTCGGCCGTGTGGTCAAGGTCGGCTCAGGATGATCTTGAAGTCTCCCCCGCATGGCTGGCGACTTCGCCATTTCGAGCGTTCGTTCCCAGGCGCGACGTACCTGAACATCTTTCGCTCTCCCGAGGATGTCTTTGCTTCCACGAAGAAGCTGTGGATCGACCTCTCGCGGCACCAGTGCGTCACGTCATTCCATGCGAGCCCTGAGTACGAGGTCCAGTTGAGTGCCTTCGTGTTGGACTGCGGGGCTTCCCTCTTGGCGGCGATAGAGGACTTCCACGGGCAGGTCGATGATCGCTGGATTGATGTGCCCTACTCGATGCTCGACACGACGGTGGCCTCGACTGCCGGCGACGCGAAGTCCGATTTCGCGGTCGTTGCGCGGTTGGCGGGATGTCTCGGGAAGATCTACGAACTGAGATCCTGGTCGCAGGGCGCTGGCTACACCCGGACCCTTGAAGAAGAAGTACGCACCCGCATTCGGAGTCACAGGAAAAACATCCATGCCTTGGATGCTGTAGACCGCGAGGCTGTGATTGAACAATGGGGGAGATTCTATGAGTCGGCCTCTGAGAGGAGTGGCCGCCGTTGGGGGCGTTCCGGCCTTTGGCTGCGACCTCGGTAGTGCTCAAGGGTCCCTTCTCTTAGGCGGTGCCTTCGCAGACATTCGCGTCGCTTTGTTGGCGTCACAAAGCCCGTCGAAGCTTGTGCGCGCGGTCGAGACGCGCGCCGCCGCCGCCGGTGCGTTCGCGCTGCCGCCCGTGCCGCTGCCGCTGGTGTGCAGCGCGACGAGTTCCTGCTCGACAACCGCCCGCTCGGCCCCGCCGATCGCGCGCCGCAGCGCGTGCTCGCGCGGGTGCCGCGCGTCACCGGCAGTGTGATCGACGCGATCGCTGGCGCGCCGGTCGAGGACTTCGCCGTGGCGCTGGTGCCGCGCGCCGCCGGCGCGGCGTGTTTCGCGCCGTGCCGGCGCCTGACTGTCAAGGGTCGGGCAAACGGGACCACTTCCGGTTCGGGCAAGCGGGACGATTCGGGTTGGGGCAGGACCGAGGTCTCGGCGGAGTTGCCCTTGCGGTGAAGCAGTGAAGCGGCGGTCGGCGTGGCTCCGTAAGGAGTTTGTGAGAAACTGGTTGCACGCCGTGATGCGCGAGGGCGCCACTCGCTCGCAGATTTCCGGGTTGACTAACTGTATCGCTACAGCTAGAACAGTCGAAACAGTTGGCAGCGACCTACGACCCGCCGTGCTGATCCGCATCGATCCCCAGTCCGCCGAGCCGATCTTCGAGCAGATCGCCTTCGCCGTGAAGACGGCCGTCGCCCGCGGCGACGCCGCGGCGGGCGCGAAGCTGCCGTCGGTGCGCGAGCTGGCGCGCGAGCTGGCGATCAACCCGAACACCGTCGTGCGCGCCTACGACCAGCTCGAGCGCGACGGCGTGCTGGTGCGCCGCCAGGGCGCGGGCTGCTTCCTGACCGGGCGCGGCACCGACCTCACCGCGGCGAGCCGCCGCGACAAGCTGCAGGACCTGATGCGCCGCGCGGCGACCGAGGCGTTCCACCTCGGCTTCTCCGCGGACGACGCGCGCAGGGCGCTCGAGCAGAGCCTCGGTCGGCTGCAGTTCGACCAGAACGGCAAGGGCCCCGCCGGCGGCGCCGACGCAGCGGCCAAGGAGAAGGACCCGTCATGACCCCCGCGATCCAGTTCGACTCCGTCCACCGCCGGTTCGGCGACCTGCACGTGCTGCGCGGGCTGTCGTTCACCGTCGAGCCCGGCCAGATCTACGCGTTCCTCGGCCGCAACGGCGCCGGCAAGACCACCGCGCTCCGCATCCTGCTCGGCTTCCAGCGGCCGCATCGCGGCCGCGCGACCGTGCTCGGCGTCGACAGCACGGCGCTGCGGCCCGAGCACCGCGCGCGCATCGGGCACGTCGGCGAAGGGCACAAGCTCGACCCGACCATGCGCATCGCCGACGCGGTGGCGTTCGAGCAGGGCACGCGCCCCGGCTTTGACCGCGCGTTCGTCGACGGCGCGCTGCAGCGCTGCCAGCTGCGCCCGCGCCATTGGCTCGCGCGGCTGTCGCGCGGCCAGCGCGCGCAGGTGGCGCTGGTGCTGGCGGTGGCGACGCGGCCCGAGGTGCTGGTGTTCGACGACCCGGCGATGGGGCTCGACGTGGTGATGCGCCGCGAATTCCTCGACGCGATGATCGACCTGCTCGCCGACTCCGGCGTGTCGGTGCTGTTCAGCTCGCACATCCTCACCGACGTCGAGCGGATCGCCGACCGCGTCGGCATCCTGCACGAGGGCGCGATGCTGGTCGACGCGACCATGGACGACCTCAAGCGCCGGGTGACCCGGCGCACGTTCGCGCCGCACGACGGCGCCGCGCCCGCGGGCGAACGGCTGCTGCGCACAGGCCGCCGACGCGACGGCTACGACCTGACGCTGCTCGACGAGGACGCGGCGCTGCTGCAGGACCTCGCGCGGCGGGGTCGGCTCGGCGAGGCCGCGTCGTTGTCGCTGGAAGACCTGTTCCTGGACCTGACCGGGCCCGACCGGCCCGGCCTGCTGTCCGAACCCATGGCCTGGCGCATCGGCCGCCTGGGCGCGGAGGTGTTGTCGTGACGTCTTCGAATGCGATGCGGGCGCTGCTGTGGCGCGACCGCTGGTGGGTGCTGGTGTGGGCGGTGCTCGGCGCCGCGGGGCTGGCGATGGGCGCTGCCGACGGCGGCTTCGGCGTCACCTGGGTGCTGCCGCCGCACCGCGGCGACGTGCTGTTCCACGTCGCCTGGAGCCTCGGGCTCGGGCTCGGCCTGTTCGCCGCGTTCTGGGACGTGCTGCTCGGCACGCAGGACCAGCTGGCGCACCGGCCGGTGTCCGCGGCGCGGCGCGCGGTCGCGCGGCAGCTGGCGGTGCTGCTGGTGCTCGCCGGCTGGCTGGTGCTGACGCCGCTGCTCAGCTTCGTGGTCGAACTCGCGTTCGGCCGCCTGGCGTGGTTGTTCGCGCTCGGCAACGTGGGGTGGTTCGCGGCCCTCCTGGCGCCGGCGGTGAGCGCCGCAGCGGTCGGCCTCTGGGCCGGCACGCTGCCGTGCGCGGTGCTGCTGCGCCTGTGGATTGCCGTCGGCGTCGAGTACCTGGCGCTGGTCGCGATCGGCTTCGCCGTCGGCCGTGAAGGCGGCTTCGCGCTGTTCGTGCTGCTGCACGTCGCGCTGGCCGCCGTGCTGCTGTGGCTGACGGTGCGCAACGCCGGCGTCGCCGCCGACGCCGATCGGCCGTGGGACGCGCGTGTGCGCCGCACCTCGGGCGCGATCGGCCTCGCCGGGTTCGTCGGCTCGGGCGCGCTGCTGCTCGCGCTGTGGGGCAGTGAGCAGATGGCGACGCTGGCCAACGCGTCGCCGTCGATCGAGGCGTTGCCGCAGGGGGTGGGGCTCGTCGCCAACCTCGACCGGCAGGGGTACCAGGAGGTTGTCGTCGACGCGGACCATCGCCCGGTCGGCGAGCCGCTCGCGCGCGATGTGCGGACCGAGCGGCTGTGGAACCGCTACCGCGTCGGTCGCACCCGCGATCCGGAGATCGGCGCGCCGCGGCCGGCGGATCTGCGATCCGAGCACGGCCTGGTGCTGTGGAACGGCGCCTTGCACGTGCTGCGGTCGCGTTGGGACGAAGCGCCGCGCCACCTCGTGCTGCACAAGCCCGATGGCGCGCCGTTCGCGGCCCAAGCCCGGTTCGTCGACGTCCGCAGCGAAGGGCGGCGCGAGCACGCGATCTGCGAGATCGGCGCGCGGCAGCTCTGGATGCTCGATCGCGCGTCGCGGGAGCTGGTGCCGCTGGCGTTGCCCGACGGCGACACGCTGGTCGGGGTCGCGTACGCGCAGATGGACCAGCGCGACCCGCAGCGCCGCATCGAGACCCAGCTCGGCGCCTACGAACTGCGCGCCGACAGCGAGATCGTGTTCCGCGGCGAGCGCGGCGTCTACCGGATCGCCGATGGCGAGTTCGTGCCGGCCCTGCCGTGGCAGGTGGTCGCGGCGCAGAAGGACAAGGACGCGGAGTACACGATCGAGGTCGTCGACACCGACCCGATGGCGCCGCACGTGCAGGTGCGACGCGGCGACGAGCTGGTGTTCGACCACGTGTTCGCCGTCCGCACCGGTGCCGAGTGGGCGGCCTTCGCGCCGCGCCTGGTCATGGCCGCGGCGATGCCGCCGCTGCTGCAGTTGGCGTCGTTCGCGAGCCCGGCGCTGGCGGCCGACGAGCGCGGCATCGGCCTGCTCGATCCGTTGCTGCGCGGGCGCCGTCACGCGTGGCTGCTGCTCGCGAGCTGCGCGGTCGGTGTCGGCTGCGCGTTCGCCGGCGTGCGCCGCCTGCGCCGCCTCGGCGCCGACGCGAATACCCGCCGCCTGTGGGCTGTATGGATCACCCTGACGGGGCCGCTCGGCCTCGTCGCCAGCATCGTCGCCGAGCGACCGCGCGCCTACGCGGCCGCGTCGGCGGACGAATCGGCCGCGGCGCCGCCGCCGCGGATCCAGAGTCCGTTGTCCGTCCAAACCCGGTCCGCATAGGACCACGACCCGATGAGGAGGCTGTCCATGTTCGCCTTGCGCCCCTTCCCTGTACTGATCGCGCTGCTGCTCGGCGCGTTGCTCCCGGCCCAACGCGATCGCGTGAGCCCCACCGGTCCGTCGATCTCCCCGTTCCGCGCGATGCGTCCGGTGCAGGACGGCATCGAGGTCCAGGTCGACGACGACACCTGGTTCGCGCTCGAGCGGATCGAGGGCGTCGATGCGGCGACGCTGCTGTCGCAGAGCCGCGAGCTCTGCGGCGACAACTGGTGGGAACGCCTGACCGAGGACCTGCCGGCGCTGTTCGCGGCGATGGGTCACGACGTCGGTCAGGACGTCGACCTCCGCCTGCGGCGCCTCGACACCGGCGAGCTCGTCGAGCTGCAGTCGGTGGCGATGACCCGCGAGAAGCGCCAGCGGCTGCTGCGGGCCAATCAGGGCGCCCGAGGTGGAGCAGCGGCGCCCCGGCCGGCAGCGGCGCCCCGCGTCCGCGCCGACGGTCCGAAGGTCTCGCCGTTCCGCGCGATGCGTCCGGTGCAGGACGGCATCGAGGTGCAGGTGGACGACGACACCTGGTTCGCGCTCGAGCAGATCGAAGGCGTCGATGCGGCGACGCTGCTGTCGCGCAGCCGCGAGCTGGCGGGCGGCAACTGGTGGAAGCGCCTGACCGAGGACCTGCCGGCGCTGTTCGCGGCGATGGGCCACGACGTCGGCCGCGACGTCGACCTGCGGCTGCGGCGCCTCGACACCGGCGAGCTCGTCGAGCTGCGGTCGGTGCCGATGACCGGCGAGAAGCGCAACATGCTGCGGCGCGCTAACCATGGCGACCGCGGCGGGGCTGGTGCGGATCGCGTCAGCGCGAACGGTCCGTCGATCTCGCCGTTCCGCGCGATGCGCCCGGTGCAGGACGGCATCGAGGTGCAGGTCGACGACGACACCTGGTTCGCGCTCGAGGAGATCGAGGGCGTCGACGCGGCGACGCTGCTGTCGCGCAGCCGCGAGCTGGCCGGCGGCAACTGGTGGAAGCGGCTGACGGAGGATCTGCCGGCGCTGTTCGCGGCGATGGGCCACGACATCGGCCGGGACGTCGACCTGCGGCTGCGGCGCCTCGACACCGGCGAGCTCGTCGAGCTGCGGTCGGTGGAGATGACCGGCGAGAAGCGCCGCATGCTATGGGGGGCCAACCAGGGGCTCGGCGCGCTGCGCGGGCTGTTCGCGCCGGCGCCAGCCGAGCGCGGCGAGCTGGCGCAGGCCGACGCGGTCGCCGACCTCGACGCGCTGCGCGAGCTGCTCGACGCGCGGTTCTCCTACCGCCACCGCCGCGTGTTCGACCTCGACGCGCTGCTGGCGGCGGCGACGGATCGGCTGCGGACCGTCGACGGCGACCGGCGCGCGCAGCTCGCGGTCGAGGTCGATCGCGTCCTGCGCGCGTTCGGCGACGGCCACTCGCGCCTCGGCGGCGGCCAGCTGCCGCGCGCCGAGTACTGGCTGCCGTTCCTCGTGCAACGGGCCCGCGGCGGCTTCGTCGCGTTCCGGGCGGATCGCTCTGGGCTGGTCGATCCGGCCCATCCGTTCGTCGAGCAGATCGACGGGCTGCCGCTGGAGCGCTGGCACTCGCTGCTGCGCGAACGCGCGCGGCAGGGCTCTCCTGCGATGATCGAGCGCGACATCGAGCGCGACCTGCGCGAGCTGCAGGCGCTGCGCCGCGAGCTCGGGGTCGAAGACGCGCCCGTGGTGCGCGTGACGCTGCGCGGCGCCGACGGCAGCGCCGAGGTGTCGCTGCCGGCCGCGACGCGGCGGCCGATCTACGGCGCCTGGCCGCAGACCGAGACCCGGCGCCTGGGCGCCGATGTCGGCTACCTGCGCCTGCCGCAGATGCGCGACGAGCCGGCGTTCCTCGACGGCATCGACGACGCGATGCACGCGTTCCGCGACTGCAAGGCGCTGGTGATCGACGTGCGCGGCAACGGCGGCGGCAGCCGCGACGCCCTGCGACGCGTGTTCCCGTACCTGCTCGGTGCGGCCGACGGCCCGCAGGTCGTGAACGCCGCCAAGATCCTGCTGGCCACCCGGCCCGACGGCGCCGGCGTCGACGGCGAGCTGCTGGAGAATCGCGGCATGCACCGCGCCGACTGGGCCGGCTGGAGCGATGCGCAGCGCCGCGCGGTGCGCGCGTTCGCCGCATCGTTCACGCCCGAGTGGCAGCCGCCGGCAGAGCAGTTCAGCGACTGGCACTATCTGGTGCTCGACCGCAGCGACAACCCGCGCGCGTTCCCGTTCGCCGGCAAGGTCGCGGTGCTGATGGACGGCGGCTGCTTCTCGGCGACCGACATCTTCCTGGCCGCGCTCGGCACGCGCCCGAACGTCACGCTGGTCGGCAGCGCGAGCAGCGGCGGCAGCGGCCGCGCGCGCGGCTACCGGCTGCCCAGGTCGGGGATCGCGCTGCAGCTGTCGTCGATGGCGTCGTTCCAGCCGAACGGGCTCCTGTTCGAGGGCCACGGCGTCGAGCCGGACCTGCGCGTCGAGATCGCGCCGACCGACCTGATCGAGGGCGGCACCGACTCGGTGCTCGACGCGGCGCTGGGCGTGCTGCGGCGGTAGGACGGGCGTCGGGCGCCGACGGGCTTCTCCTTGTGGCGCGCGCGCGCCAAGATGCAGCCGATGCCGGCGCCCGACCGTCCCACGATCACCTCGACCAGGAACCCGCTGGTGCAGCGGTGCCGCGCCGCGGCGGCCGGCGACGACCCGGCGGTGCTGCTGGCCGAGGGCGTGCGGCTCGTGCAGGAAGGCCTCGACGCGGGGGCGCCAGCACGGCTGGCGGTGGTGTCGTCGCGGCTGCGCGAGCCGGCGCTGCGCGAGCGGCTCGACCAGGTGGCGGAGGAGCTGGTCGAGTGCAGCGACGCGGTGCTGGCGCGCGCGTCGGGGCTCGACACGCACCAGGGCGTGGCGGTGGTGTTCGCACGGCCGCAGTGGACCGACGCGGACCTGCTGCGGCGGCGCGCGTGCGCGAGCCGCGAGGAGGGCGGCGCGGCGCTGGTGCTGGCCGCCGCCGGCGTGCGCGACCCCGGCAATCTCGGTGCGCTGCTGCGCAGCAGCGAGGCGGCGGGCGCCACCGGCGTGCTGACGCAGCGCGGCGGCGCGGACCCGTTCCGCGACAAGGCGGTGCGCGGGTCGATGGGGTCGGTGTTCCGCCTGCCGGTGCAGCACGGCCGCGACGCCGCGGGGCTGCTGGCGTTCGCGCGCGCGCACGGGCTGCAGGTGGTCGTCGCCGACGGCCACGGCGAGGTCGACCACACGCGCGCGGACCTGCGCGGGCCCGTGCTGCTGGTGCTGGGCGCGGAGGCCGCCGGCATCGCGCCGGAGCTGCGCGCGGGCGCCGACGTGCGCGCCCGGATCCCGCTGCAGGCGCCGGTCGAGAGCCTGAACGTCGCGGTCGCGGCGGGCGTGCTGCTGTTCGAGGCCCGGAGGCAGCGCGGGTGAGCCTGTTCGGCGATCTCGGCGACGACGACGCGCGACCGGCCGGCGCGGCGAAGAAGGCGTCGGCGTCGGCGCCGCTGGCCGAGCGCATGCGGCCGCGGACGCTCGACGAGTACCTGGGCCAGGACCAGGTGGTCGGCGACGGGCGCGCGCTGCGGCTGGCGATCGAGCGCGGCGGCGCGGGTTCGCTGCTGCTGTGGGGGCCGCCGGGCACCGGCAAGACGACGCTGGCGCACCTGATCGCGCAGCACGCCGGGCTGTGCTTCGAGCCGTTCTCGGCGGTGCTGTCGGGCGTCGCCCAGGTGCGCGAGGCGGTCGCGCGCGCGCAGCGGCACCGCGACAGCACCGGCCAGGGCACGCTGCTGTTCGTCGACGAGATCCACCGCTTCAACAAGGCGCAGCAGGACGCGTTCCTGCCGCATGTCGAGAGCGGCCTGCTGGTGCTGATCGGCGCCACCACCGAGAACCCGGGGTTCGCCGTCAACCAGGCGCTGCTGTCGCGCTGCCGCGTGGTCGCGCTGCAGTCGCTGCCCGACGCCGCCCTGCGCGCGCTGCTCGAACGCGCGCTCCAGGACCGCGAGCGCGGCCTCGGCGTGCGCGACCTGCAGGTCGAGGACGACGCGCTGCAGCGGCTGGTGCGGCTGGCGGGCGGCGACGCGCGGCGGGCGCTGACCGCGCTCGAGGCCTGCGCGTCGACCTGCGTCGACCGGGACACGATCACCGCCGCCATGGTGACCGAGGCGTTCCAGCACCGCGCGCTTCGGCACGACAAGGACGGCGACCTGCACTTCGATCTGTTGTCGGCGCTGCACAAGAGCCTGCGCAACTCCGACGTGCAGGCCGCGGTCTACTGGCTGGCGCGGCTGGTCGAGGCCGGCGGCGACCCGCTGGCGGCGGCGCGGCGCATGGTGGCGATGGCGGCCGAGGACATCGGCCTGGCCGACCCGATGGCGCTGCAGGTCGCGGTCGCGGCGCAGCAGGCCGTGCAGTTCCTCGGCCTGCCCGAGGGGCGGCTGCCGCTGACGCAGGCGGCGGTGTATCTCGCGGCGGCGCCCAAGAGCAACGCGGTGATCGCCGCCATCGACGCCGCCCAGCGGCAGGTGCGCGAGGGCGAGCAGCTGCCGGTGCCGCTGCACCTGCGCAACGCGCCGACCGGCCTCGCGCGCGAGCTCGGTCACGGCAAGGGCTACGTCTACGCGCACGACACCGCGGCCGGCACCGCCGCGATGTCGTGCCTGCCGGACGGCCTCGCCGGCGCGGTGTTCTTCCGGCCCGGGGATCGCGGCTTCGAGCAGAAGGTGCGGGAGCGCATGGCCGAGCACGACCGGCTGCGGCGCGGCGGCGACGCGGGGTGAGCGCGCGCCCCGAGGTCCTGTTCGGGGTGGCGGGCTGGTCCTACCCGGACTGGAAGGACGTGGTCTACCCGCGCTCGTGCAAGGACACGCTGCGGTTCGTCGCGCAGAAGGTGCAGCTGATCGAGATCAACAACACGTTCTACCGGCCGCCGGTGGCCAGGAACTGCGCCAGCTGGGTCGAACGGACGGCGGACCTCGGCACGGTCTTCACCGCGAAGCTGCCGCAGGAGTGCACGCACCGCCGCACGCGCGACGCGGCGTTCTTCGCCGAGGTGCGGCAGGGCTTCGCGCCGCTGCTCGCCAGCGGGCGCTGCGCGGGCCTGCTGGCGCAGTTCAACCACGAACTCGCGTTCGAGCCGGCGGCGCTGGAGCACCTGGCGCTGCTGGCCCGGGAGTTCGGCGGCGACACGCAGCTGTTCGTGGAGCTGCGCCATCGGTCGTGGAACGCCGAGCCGGCCCTGGACGCGCTGCGGGGCCTCGGCGTCAGCCTGGCGGCGCTCGACTACCCGGGCATGGTCGGCGGATTCTCGCGCGACGTCCCCTGTGTGCTCGGCCGGGCGGGGCTGTGCTACTTCCGCCTGCACGGCCGCAACACCGCGTGGTTCCGGAAGGGTGCTGGCCGCGACGAGGTCTACGACTGGCGCTACTCGCCGCGCGAGGTCGGCCAGATCGAGCAGCGCCTGCTGCGCCTCGGCGAGCAGGCGACGCGCACGCTGGTCGTCGCCAACAACCACTTCCACGGCAAGGCCATGGCGCTGATCGAGGAGCTGCTCGACTGGTACCGAGGCGGCGACGACGCCGGGACCTGATCGCTCCCGCCGCGCCTCAGCTCCGCAGCTGCTGCATCACGTCGGCGACCAGCGCGCGCAGCTTGCCCGGCGACAGGTCGAAGTCGACCCGCGCGGCGGCGAACAGCTCCGGCAGCGCCCGGCTGCCGCCGAGCGCCAGCGCCTCGCGATACGCCGCCACCGCGGCGTTCGGGTCGGTGCGGTAGTTGCGCCACACCTGCAGCGCGGCGATCTGCGCGATCGCGTACTCGACGTAGTAGAACGCGTGGTTGAACAGGTGGGTCTGGCCGATCCACTGCATCGCCAGCGCCTCCTCGACGCCGCACCACTCGACGTGCGGCGCGAACCGCGCGCGGATGTCGAGCCAGGCGCGCCGGCGCTGCTCGCGCGAGTGACCCGGCCGCGCGTACAGCCAGTGCTGGAACGCGTCGATCGACGCGATCCAGGTCAGGATGCGCAGCACGCCCTCGAGGTGCTTGCGGTAGGCCGCCTTCGCGTCTCCATCGGCGTAGACCGCGTCGAGGTGCTCGAGGCCGAGCAGCTCCATCGACATGCTGGCGGTCTCGGCGAACTCGATCGGGTAGTCGCGGAACGCCAGCAGGTCGTGGTGCCGGCACAGGATCGAGTGGAACGCGTGGCCGCCCTCGTGCAGCAGCGTCTGCACGTCGTGGTGCAGGCCGACGCCGTTGGCGAAGATGAACGGCAGTCGGACGTCCTCGAGCTGGTACTGGTAGCCGCCGGGCGCCTTGCCCTTGCGGCTCATCAGGTCGAGCAGCTGCTCCTGCACCAGGATGTCGAACTCGGCGGCGAAGCGCGGGTCGACGCGCTCGAACAGGGTGCGGCACAGCGCGATCAGCTCCGCCTCGGTCGCGAACGGCCGCAGCGGTGCACGACCGTCGGGGTCGACCTCGAGGTCCCAGGGCCGCAGCTGCTGGATACCGAGCCGGTGCACGCGCGCGCGGTCGAGTTCGAACAGCGCCGGCACCACGGTGCTCTCGACCGCGCGGTGCAGCTCCATGCAGGTCTCGGCGGTGTAGTCGAAGCGGCCGAGCTCGAGGAACCGGAACGGCGTGTACGAGTCGAAGCCGGCGTTCCTCGCCATCTGCTGCCGCAGGGCGAGGAGCTGGTCGAAGATGTCCTCGAGCTGGGGCCACGCCTGTCGGCGGGCCTGCAGCGACGCGCGCCACGCACGCTCGCGCAGGTCGCGGTCCTGGCTCTCGAGGTAGGGGCCCATCTGCTGCAGCGTGTGCGACCTGCCTTCGAACTCGACGGTGATGTCGCCGAGGATCGCCTGCTGCTTGGTCTGCAGCTCGGCCTCCTGCCGCTGCAGGTCGGCGTTCGCCGGGCGGAAGATCGAGCTCTGCGTGCGCCGGCGGCGGATGACGACGCCGAACCGGTCGGCGTCGAGTCGCTCGAGCCCGGGCGCCTGCAGGAAGTGGCGGTCGAGCTCGTCGGCCAGCACCTTGACCCGCGGCATCACCTGCTGCTCGTAGGCGAGATAGGCCTGCTGCATCGCCTGGTCGTCGGTGTTGCGCGTCATCGCGACGTATCGGCGGGCCTGCTCGGCGCCGATCCGCGCAAGCAGCTCGCTCTCGTCGCGGAGCCAGCGCTCGACGTCTGTCTCGTTCGTCAGCGGCCGGGCCGCGAGGCTGGCGAACAGCGACTCGAGGCGCCGCAGGTCGCCGGCGTCGAGGTCGGGCGGGACGAAGTTCCAGGTGGGTGGGGTGAGCTGCGTGACCAAGGTCGTTCGTTGGGTGCTGTCGGCCATTGCGGCCGCGCGTGCCCAGTCGTTCAGCAAGTTAGTTGCCGCGCGCGGCCGCACGGCCGGTTTTTTTGCGCTGCGGGCCGCCGTCACCGGCGGGCCGGTGTCGTCTCCGCAGGACAGCGGGGTCGCGGTGCGGGCGCAGGCCGGCGCCGGGCCCCGCCGAAACGCCCGCGGCGCCGGCCGGTACGACGCTTGCCAACCCTTCGCGACCGGAGCCCGTTCCCATGCGCAGACCCAACCGATCCCTGTCCTGGCTCGTGCCGTTCGCCCTGCTCGTCGGCTGCGGCGAGAAGGGGCACGGGCACCGCGCGTCCGTCTCCACTGCGCGGCCTGTATCGATTCTGGTCGAGGTCTACCACCCGGTCACCGACGAGGTCTGGGAGAACGTCGGCGTGCGCGTGGTGGAGGCCTACCAGGAGTGGTCCGACTGCACCTGCGTGAGCCCCTACGACGACTGGTACCTGACCGACTTCACCGGCCAGGTGCTGATCGACGAGTTCGTGCTGGCCGACGCGGCCGTCGGCTTCGTCGAGGACCGCCACGGCGGCGCGGTTCTCGGCTCCCGGAGCTTCGAGAACTCCGCGATGGTGACCTTGCAGATCGACGCGCTGGGCCACGACACCGTGTTCGTCGACGTGCCGCTGACCTTCGACCAGCCGGACGTGTTCGTGGCGGTGCCGTTCGAGTAGCTGGCGCCGCCGCCGCGCGACTCATCGCAACACCAGTCGCAGCGGCGTCCCGTCCGCCTCGCCGACGCGCAGGGTGGCCTCGGCGAGCTCGCGATCGCCGACCACGACGGCCACGCGATAGGTCCCCGGCACCAGGGCGAACGTGCGTCGCGTCGCGCGCCCAGGATAGAGCGGGACCGGGCAGAACAGCTCCAGCTGGTCGTCGCGACGGGCCTGCAGCACGGCGGACTCCGGCAGCTGCTCCTGCATCGATTCGAGCTCGAACTGCACCTGGGTGCCGCCGTGCGGCGCGAGTTCGACGACCGCCGTCTCGCCGTCGACGACCTCGACCTCGACACGCTGCGCGGCGACGTCGCGGCCCGACACCAGGACCCGGTACGATCCCGGCGCGAGTGGACCGCTCTGCAGCGAGTCCCCATCCCTGGTGAGCCCGGCGGCGAGCGCGTCGTCGCGATCGATCAGGACGACGCGCGCGTCCCCCAGCGGGCCGGTGGGTCGAACCCGGAGCCGACCGCCGGGCGTGACGGGCACGTCGCCGAGGTCGACTTCGGTGTTCGCTGCCAGCGTGACCGGCGCGCTGATCCACGGGGCGCAGCCGTCGACGCGCACTGCGACCCGCCAGCGACCGGCCGGGAGCGGAGTCAGCGCGAAGGCGCCCGCGGCGTCGGTCACGCGGACATGGGTGACCTCCTCGACGTCGAGGCGGTGCGCGTCGACCTGCGCGTTCGCCGCGGGTCTGCCGTCCGGCCCGAGCACGACACCGCGCACGGTCGCCGACGGCGGCGCCGGACGCTCGAAGCGCAGCACCACCGGCTCGGCGATGGGCGTGGTCACCGTGCGATGCATCGGCCGCAGGCCTTCGCCCCATGCTCGTAGAGACAGGGTGCTGTCGGCCGGCGCGCCGTGCAGCTCGAAGGCGCCCTCGTCGTCGCTGCGGGCGAGCCCGTGCCAGGTCACGGCGCCCGTGCAGTACGCCTCGATGGTGACGCCGGCGAGCGGGGCGCCGGCGGTGTCGACGGTGCGGCCGGCGAGCGCGACGCCCGCGTCGAGCACCGGGTCCCACGGCGTGACCGCCCCGGCGATCGTCGACAGCGTCGCCTGGCGGCGGCCACGATCGCGGTGCTCCGCGACGAGGCTCACCTCACCCGGTGGCAGTCCCGTCAGCTCGTAGGTGCCGTCGGCGCGCGCTTCGGCGCTGCGGAAGGTGAACTCGGCGCCGCTCGAGCCGAACCGCACCGTCGCGTCGGCGACGCCTTCGCCGGCGGCGTCGAGCACGCGACCGCGCACGACCGCGCCGGGCGCGAGCTCGATCCGGAGCGCCGTCGACACGTGCGCCACCACGTCGCAAGCGCCGCTCCACGGCGCCGCACCGGCGGCGCGGACCTGGATCGGGTGGCGGCCCGGCAGGACGCCGACCGCGTCGAACGTGCCCGCGGCGTCGGTGTGCGTCAGGGCGCCGGCCGGCGCCAGACCGTCGCCCGAGTCGCGCTCGACGAACGACGCCACGCGACCGTCGCCGACCCGGACCGCCGCGCCGGCGACGGGCCTGCCGTCCGCATCGACGACGACGCCGCGCACCGAGCCTGAGGGCGGGCCGAGCACCAGGCGCAGCTCGATGCGGTCGCCGGGCTCGCCCATCCACAGGCGGATGCGCGAGGCCCCGTGGCCCTGCGCGCGCGCGCCGAGGAACACCGCCGTGCCGGTGTCGCGGAGCTCGAACCGTCCCGCGCGGTCGGTCGTCGTCTGCACGGCGATCTCGTCGTCCGGCCCGGAGAGCGATGCGACTTCGACCAGCGCGTCGGCGACCGCCGCGCCGTCGCGGTCGACGACGATGCCCGTGAAGGTGATACCCGAGCGCAGCCGGTGGTCGAGCTCGGTGACCACGCCGGCCGGTACCGTGACGTTCGTTCCGGGATCGCATCGGTTGGCGCAGATCCTGTAGACCCCCGGGCGCAGGTCGTCGAAGCGGGCGTCGCCGTCCGCGTCGGTGTGCGCGCGGCGCCCATCGGTCCGGACCGACAGCCACTCGCCGGAAGCGAGGATCGTGAGGCCGGCGGCCGGGCTGCCGTCGGACCAGCGCGTGTGGACGACGAGGGCGCCGGTCGACCCGACGTTCGGGGGTGCTACGCCCGGCGTCGCGTCGGTCGCGGTCCGTCGCTCGTCGTGCGACGCGGCATCGCCGCCCGGGTCCGTGCTGGCGTCGGGCGCGGTCGCGGTGGCGACCCTGTCGTCGCGGGACCGCGGCGCTGGCGGCGTCGCGGGATCGGACCAGAGGACGGCCGCGCCCACGAGCGCGAATGCGGCGACGGCGGCGACGGTCAGCTTGGCCTTGGCGTTCATCAGCAGTCCTCCGAGGGTGGCGGCGAGCAGGGTGGTCGGCGGCAGCGGCGGCCCGCCGGCGGCGAACGGCACCAGCGGCAGCAGCCACGCGCGGCGACCGCCGTGGTCCTGGTCGAGCCGTTCGCGCAGGAGCTGCAGCGCGGTGCGCAACTGGTTCCAGACCGTGGTGACCGGCAGGTCGAGCCGGCGCGCGATCTCACGCGGCGGCAGCCCGTCGAACCAGCGCAGGAGCACGACCGCGCGCAGCGGCGCCGGCAGGCGGTCGACCGCGTGCACCAGCACGCGGCGCTGCTCCTCCTGCTGCATCAGCTCGGCCGACGACGGCACGATCGCCGCCGCCTGAAGCGCCGCGTCGGCCTCGCGCCGGCGCCGGCGGTCGCGGTCGCGGCGCAGGTTGCTGGCGACACTGCGGACGACGCGGCCCAGCCACGCGCGCGGCGCCTCGACGCCGGCGCCGCCGCGGCGCACCGCCAGCATCCAGGTCCGCTGCACGACCTCGTCCGGGTCGTCGGCGAGCAGGGTCCGCG
>JBFWWV010000028.1:35068-52966 GCA_050245995.1 Planctomycetota bacterium
GGCAGCTACGCTCCAGCGAGTCCAAAGGAACACGGTGCCCGGATGCCTTCGATCGGCGATGGTGGCGTTGCTTTCTGCAGTGGGGAGTCACTTCGTTCCGCGGCGAGTGCCTCGGCCCGACCCGCAGCGGCTCGGGCGCGCGATACGCGCCGGCGATCGCATCCCGCGCTCGCGGCACTCCTCGTCGGTCTGACGTGCCTCGGCGCCGTCGGGGCGCAGAGCCATGTCCTCGAATGGGGCGCTCGCGTCGTCAACAGCGGATGGCACGACGAGCCATTCGCGCAGGTGGCCGGCGGTTGCAGCTGTCCGCGCACCCTCGCTCGGCGCAGCGACGGAACGATCGTCGAATGGGGCGACGTTCCGCCGCAGCCGGTGCCGGCGCTGCCACCCGGCCTCACCTACGTCGACATGGCCGGCGGCTACGAGCACTCGGTTGCGCGGCGCAGTGACGGATCGGTCGTGGTGTGGGGGAGCAATAGCTTCGGACAGGCTGCGGTGCCGGCGTTGCCGATCGGGGTCTCGTACGTCGAGGTCGACGCGGGCATGAACCACTGCGTCGCGCGGCGCTCGGACGGCGCCGTGGTGGCCTGGGGCCGCAACAACCGGGGCCAGACGACCGTGCCGCCCGGGGTGCCGTGGCTGACCTACACGGGGATCGCTGCGGGCGAGGAACACACCGTCGCGTTGCAGAGCGACGGGACGGTCCTGGCATGGGGCAGCAACGCGTTCGGCCAGTGCAACGTTCCTGCCTTGCCAGCCGGCATGACCTACCTGGAAGTCGCCGCGGGAAGCACGTTCTCCGCAGCTCGCCGCAGCGACGGGTCCGTAGTCACATGGGGAGTGTTGCTCGGTGCCGTCGTCGGCTCCGACCTGCCGCTGCCGCCTTCCGGCATGCACTACAGTCACCTCTGTGCCGCAGGAAACTACGTCGCGGCATTGCGTAGCGACGGCGCGATCGTCCTGGGTGGCAACTTCGGCGCCGTGCTGACGCCGGTTGCGTTGCCGGGTCCGTACGTCGAAGTGGCCGCCGGTGCAGGCCATGTCGCCGCTCGCCGCAGTGACGGTCGCGTCTTCTGCTGGGGCGACAACCAGTCGAGCCAGTGCAACATCCCATCGCTGCCGCCCGGTCTGTCCTTCGAGAGCGTGTCTGCGAATCGGAGTCACAGTGTCGTCAGGCTCAGCGACGGTTCGGCGGTGGCATGGGGCAGTTCCACCTGGGGGCAGGCGGTGGTGCCGGCCCGTCCGCCGGGAGTCGCCTACACCGAGGTGGTCGCGGGTCCGTTCCACACCATCGCAGGCCGCAGCGACGGCAGCGTGGTCGCCTGGGGACGCAACACCTCGGGCGAATGCAACGTGCCCGCGCTGCCGCCGGGTCTCGCCGCCGTCGAGGTCGACGCCGGCGGCGACGCGACCCGCGGCTACTCGATCGCGCGCCTGAGCGACGGCAGCCTGCGCGGGTGGGGCAGCGGCACGAATGGCGTCCTGGTCTTCCCCGTCCCGCCGGTGTGGCTCACGTTCGCCCAGATCGCGACCTTCGACAGCCACGTCGTGGCGCTGATGTCCAACGGCACGGTCGCGGCATGGGGCAGCAATGGCTTCGGCCAGTGCAACGTGCCGGCGCTGCCGGTCGGGGTCACCTACGTCGAGGTCGCGGCCGGGGCGTTCCACAGTCTGGCGCGGCGCAGCGACGGGACCGTGGTGGCGTGGGGCCAGAACAACTGGGGGCAGTGCAGTCTGCCCGCGCAGCTGGCCGGTCAGGCCTGCGTGCAGATCGCCGCCGGCTACGAGCACTCGCTGGCCCGGCTCGCCGACGGGACGGTGCTGGCGTGGGGCCGCAACGACTCCTGGCAATGTCTGGTGCCGCCTGCGCCCGCGGGTTCGTCGTTCGTCGACATCTCTGCCGGCATGCTGACTTCGATGGCGCGGACCGGCCCGCCGGAGTCGTATGCGCGGATCGGCAGCGGCAACCCGGGGACCCTCGGCACGAGCCAGCTGATCCCGTTGAGCACACCCCGGCTGGGCGAGACGCTGCAGGTCGAACTCGACCGGCTGCCGCTGTCGTTGGCGATCATGCTGACGGGATTCAGCGACAGCGTTTCGTCACTCGGTCCGCTGCCGCTGCCGCTGGCGGCCTTCGGGATCCCCGGCGGGTTCCTGCAGGTGAGCCCGGACATGAGCGTGTTCCTCGTCGGTGCGGCGCAACGCGCGTCCTACTCGCTGCCGGTGCCGGACGCTCCGGTGCTGGTCGGCGCAAGGTTCTACCAGCAGGCCATCGTGTTCGATCCGGCGATCGGAAACGCCGCCGGAATGGTCATGTCCGATGCGTCCACAGCGGTTGTCGGGCGGTAGCAGCGGACGGAGCGCTACCGCACGAAGTCCCGCAGCCGCTCCTTCAGCCCCGACCACCGCGCGCCGTCGTCGTGGTTCTTCACCGCCAGCTCCAGCGCCTTCCGGGAGCCGACCACCACCACCAGCTGCTTCCCCCGCGTGATCGCGGTGTACAGCAGCGACCGCTTCAGCATCGGGAAGTGGTCGGTGGTCAGCGGCAAGACCACCGCAGGGTACTCGCTGCCCTGCGACCGGTGCACCGAGATCGCGTAGGCGGGCACCAGGTCGCCGAGGTCCTCGAAGCGGTACTCGCACTCGCGCTCGGGGAAGCGCACCCACAGCTTGGCGGCGCCGGTGTCGATGTGCGTGATCGCGCCGACGTCGCCGTTGTAGACCTCGCGGTCGTAGTCGTTGCGGATCTGCAGCACCTTGTCGCCGGCGCGGAACACGCGGCCGCCGCGCTCGACCTCGAGCTGCGCCGGGTTGAGGACGTTCTGGAGGTCGCGGTTGAGCTGGTCGGCGCCGGCCTCGCCGCGGTACATCGGACACAGCACCTGCACGTCGCGGCGCGGGTCGAGCCCGAACCGCCGCGGGATCCGCTGCGCCACGATCTCGCGCACCAGCATGCGCGCGTGCGCCGGGCTCTGCGCGGGCACGAAGTAGAAGTCCTGTGCAGCGTCCTCGCCCTCGCCGTCGGCCGTCGGCACCTCGCCGCGCAGGATGCCGTGCGCGGTGCGCACGATGGCCGAGCCCTTCTGCTGGCGGAAGATCTCGGTCAGGTGCGCGACGGCGGCGCGGCCGCAGCCGAGGACGTCGGCCAGCACGTTGCCCGGTCCGACCGACGGCAGCTGGTTCTGGTCGCCGACCAGCACGAGCGGCATCGTCGCCGGCACCGCCTGCAGCAGCGCCGCGGCGAGCTGCACGTCGAGCATCGACGACTCGTCGACCACCAGCAGGTCGCCCTCGAGCGGCGCGTCGGCGCCGCGCGCGAAGCGGCCGAGGCCGGGCGTGAACTCGAGCAGCCGGTGGATGGTGCTCGCGGCGCGGCCGGTCGATTCCTCCAGCCGTTTGGCGGCGCGGCCGGTCGGCGCCGCCAGCAGCACGCGCAGCTGCTTCTGCGCGAGGATCTCGACCAGGGCGCGGATGATCGTGGTCTTGCCGACGCCGGGGCCGCCGGTCACCACCGTGACCGGCATGGTCAGCGCGTGCTGCAGCGCCTGCCGCTGGCCGTCCGGCAGGCCGAAGCCGGCCGAACGTTCGAACCACGTCACGGCAGCGGCCGCCTTGACCGGCAACAGCCCCTGCTTGCGCTGCAGCAGCGCGTGCAGCGCGCGCGCGCAGGCGTCCTCGGCCTGGTGCAGCGCCGCCGGATACACGATCGGCCGCGGGTCGTCGTGCAGCAGCAGCGGGCCCGGCGGCAGCTGGCGCACGATCGCGCCGTCGTCGGCCAGCGGCGGCACCTCGTGCGCCACGGCCTCGGGTTCGCACTGCAGCAGCTCGGCCGTGCGGCGCACGAGCTCCTCCTCGGGCAGGTAGCAGTGGCCGTCCTTGCCGGCGTTCTGCAGCACGTGCACGAGCGCCGCGCGCAGGCGTTCGGGTGCGTCGGGCGCGATGCCGAGCTGGTGCGCCAGCCGGTCGGCCGTGCGGAAGCCGATGCCGATCACGTCGTCGGCGAGCCGGTACGGGTTGGCCTCGATCAGCGCCGACGCGTTCTTGCCGTAGCGGCGCACGATGCGCGCGGCGAGGCCCGGACCGAGGCCGTGCGCGCGCAGGAACACCAACACACCCTGCACGTCCTTCTGCGCCTGCACCGCGGCGACGAGCTCCTGCACCTTGCGCTCGCCGAGGCCGCGGATCGCGCGCAGGCGGTCCGGGTCGGTCTCGATGATCTGCAGGGTGTCGGCGCCGAAGACCTCGGTGATCTTCTGGGCGGTGGCAGGCCCGATGCCCTTGACCAGCCCGGAGGCCAGGTAGGCCTGGATGCCGGCGATCGTCGTCGGGGCCACCGACTCGCAGGTCTCGACCGTGATCTGGCGCCCGAACCGGGGGTGTTCCCCCTCGGTGCCCTCGATCCTAACCGTCTGGCCTTCTGCCAGTTGGGCGATCGGGCCCACGACCGTGACGGTCGCGCCAGTGCCCTCCTCGCAGAGTCGGGCGACGCCGAACCCGGTGTCCGGGTTGCGGAACGTGAACCGCTCGAGGGTGCCCAGGAGGCGGCGCAGCGGTTGGTTCTCGGCGGTCATGGGCGGTTCCGGCGTTGCTCTCTGCCCTGGGATCGCTATCGTGGGCCGCCCTTTCGCCAACGGGAGCAGGACCCAGCTCCCGCCGGCGCAATGCCTCGTGCCTCGGCGCCGTCGGTGCCGCTTCAGTTTCCTCCCACGCCGTCCGATTCTCCAGTCCACATGATCCGAGTTCAGGTCCGTCCCAACGAACCGCTCGAAGCTGCCCTGCGTCGCTTCAAGCGCCAGTGCAACTACTCCGGCATCTTCCGGCTCGCGAAGAAGTACGCCTACCACGAGAAGCGCAGCGACAAGCGGCGTCGTGAGGAGCGCGAGCGGCTGCGCAACATCCTGATCGCCGAGCGTCGTCGCGGCGGCACCACCGGCAAGCGCCCGAACAAGAAGCGTCGCGGCGGCGGCCGTTCGACCGGTGGCCGCGGCCGCAGCGGCGAGGCGGACTTCGACCCGCTGACCGCCGACACGACCGTGCAGAAGCCGGCAACGCCGGCGACCGTGACGCCCAGGGTCGGCACCGGCGTCCGCACGACGATCGCCGCGCCGGCCGCGACCGTGGCCGAGTAGCGCCGCTGCGCGGATGCTGCCGAAGCTCCCGGGCCAGCCGCCGCGCGATCTGAGCCGTCCGCTCGAGCAGCTCCGCTTCCTGGTGGACGCTCGTTTCGACGGCCAGCGCCTGGACGTGGTGCTGGCGACCGTGCTGCCGTGGCGCTCCCGCGCCAGCATCCGCCGCCTGCTCGACGGCGGCTTCGTCCACCTGACCGGTCGCGCGCCCACCGCGTCGCGCCGGCTGCGCGCCGGAGAGACCATCGTCGTCGACGTGCCGCCGCGGGCTGAGCCGAACCCGGATCCCGGCGCCGGCGTCGACTACCCGATCGTCTACGAGGATCGGTGGATGGTCGCCGTCGACAAGCCGGCCGGCCTGTGCGTGCATCCGGCCGGGCGCCGCCTCGACGGCACGTTGATGCAGGCGCTGCACCGCCGCTACCGGCGGCCGGAGGACCCGGCGCACGACGTCGTCCCGCGGCTGCTGCACCGGATCGACGTGGAGACCTCCGGTGTCGTCGCCGTCGGCCTCGACGAGCAGTTCCACCACCTCGTGGCGCGGCAGTTCGAGGACCGCGAGGTCCAGAAGACCTATCTCGCCGTCGTGCACGGCCGGCCCGCCGCGGACGTCGGCACCATCGACTGGAGCATCGGGCCGGACAAGCGCTCACCCGTGCGGCTCAAGCTCGAGGCGCGGCGCGACGGCACCGGCCTGTCGGCGGTCACCGAGTACCGCGTGGTGCGCGCCAACGACCGCTACGCGCTGGTCGAGCTGCGGCCGCGCACCGGCCGCACGCACCAGCTGCGTGTGCACATGGCGGCGCTCGGTTGCCCGCTGGTGGGGGACAAGGTCTACGGCGGCGACGAGCGCATCTTCCTCGAGCACCTCGAGGGGCGGCTCAGCGACGCGAGCCGCGAGCGGCTGGTGCTGGACCGGCACGCGCTGCACGCGCACTCGTTGCGGTTCCACCACCCGATGCTCGACCGCGCCATGGTGCTGGAGGCGCCACTGCCGGCCGACCTCGCGGCCCTGGTCTGACGGCCACCCTGGGTCTGCGCGCGTTCCGCGCGGCGCGTTCAGTCGGCGTCGTCGTCGGCCCGTGGCGCCCCCGGCTCGTTCGCCGCGGCGTCGGGGACCGGCGACGGCTCCTCGGCGCCCACCGTCGTCGTCGCCGCCAGGTAGCTGTCGAGGAACTCGAGCTCCTCGTCGCTGCACGACGACCAGTCGAGGCCGACGTCGTAGACGTGCTGGTCGCGCTTGCGGATGCGCGTCGCCACCGCGGTGATCGTGTGGATGTCCTCTTCGATCGCGAGGCGCAGGATCACGCGCTGGCCCCGGAGCGGCGGCTGACCGGTCTTCAGGCCGACGCCGGCGCGCGAGACGTCGGTCACCGCGCTGAAGGCCTGGTCGTTGGGATGGCGGCCCTGCGTCTCCAGGGCTGCGAAGGCCTGCAGTCGCTGCCGGGGCATCTTGCGCCGATCACTTTCCATGACCGGTGTTTCGGCAAACGGCCGCGTTCGTCTGCAGTCGTCGCCGACGCGGCCGTCAGAGCCGCAGCGAGAACGGAGTCACCAGCCGGTAGCGGTCGGTGTGCTGACATGGATCGGGGCTGCAGCGGTCGTCGGCGCGGTGGCGCGGACGCTCGCCCGCGGCCCAGGCGGCCTCGCGGTCGCCGCCGTCCGCCGGCGCGTTGGCTGCACTCCCTCCCGTGGCCGCCTCGACGGCGACTTCCCGCCCGTTGCCCTGCACGATGGTCCGTACGGTCATGGCTGGCTGCCTCCTTGGCAGAAGGAGAAAGGCTACGACCGGCCGTTGCCAAGGGCAACCCCGTGCCGCGCGCGGCCCGGCCGCGACGGCTCGCGGCTCAGGGCGCGAACGCCAGGCCGATCAGCAGCGGCAGGATCGACAGGATGCCGTAGAGGACCAGGATCGCGCGGAGTTCGCGCCGCAGCGACATCGGTTCCGAGGGCTTGGGGGTGCCGTCGGGAGACACCACAGGATCTGGCCCCGGATCGGTCATGGCGCCCCCGCCCCCGCCGCCTCGGCTTCCCCGTGCGGCCGCAGCATGCCGACCAGCGCCGCCGCCGTGATCGCGGCGGCGCCGAACTGCAGGGCCAGCGGCAGCATCGCCACGCCCGCCCCGAGGCCCGCCAGCACCAGCCCGAAGGCGATCAGATTGCCCAGCTCGAGGCCGCCCTGCTGGCCGTCGTCGCTGAACGGGACATCGGTCAGATCGCGGGTCATGGCGCGCGCCAGCAGCGCGCCGATCGTGAACGCGAACGCGCTGGCCGCCGTCGTGTGCAGCGGCGGCATGCCGAGCAGCAGCAGCGCCAGCAGCGCCACCGCGTGCACGGGCAGCAGCAGGTTCGTGACCAGCGCGCACCACGCCGCGCGCTGCACGCGCGCCAACGGCACGCGCGGTGCGCTGTCGAACAGCCACCGGCTGCCCTGCTGCTCCGCCTGCCGCAGCATCGCGATCACGAACGGCAGGTAGATCGCGGGGAACTGCAGCGCCATCGTCGTGAACAGCGCCTGGCCGCGCGGATCGGTGCCGCGCAGGGCCAGGAACGCGAACGCCGCCGGCACCCCGAGCAGCGGCAGCACGCGGGCGCGGACGCCCGGGCTGCGCCACAGCATCGTCGCGGTGAACGCGCCGATGCCGCGCTCGGGCTGGCCGCGGCAGCAGCGCAGGCACAGCCGCAGCAGCGGTCCGGGGCGCCCTTGCGTCGCCGCGCGATCGCGCGAGTCCTCGCCGAGCCAGGCCGCGACCACCAGCAGGAGCGCGGCGATCGCGAGCCAGGGCAGCGCGCGCCAGGCCTCGGCGGCCGGCGCCGCCAGGATCTTGGCGGCGTGGTACGGCGGCAGCAGCTCGGCGCCGAGGCGGCCGAACGGCAGCGCCGCGGCGTCCTTCTGCAGCGTCGGCAGCGACAGCGCGAACAGGGCGACGCCGAACGCCAGCACGAGCGCCTTGCCGGTGCCGGCCAGCAGCGCCGCCGCGTGGCCGCCGACGAAGCGCCGCGCCGCGCGCAGCGACACCGACAGGCTGGCGATCGCCAGCGCGGCGCAGGCGCACGCCGCCAGCAGGTAGCCGGGCGCCAGCAGCGGCTGGCCCTGCCGGCACGCCAGCAGGATCGCCGGCGGCAGTGCCATGCCCACCGTCAGCAGCATGGTCGCGAACGCCGCGTGCAGCGCCCGTGCGAGGACCGCGCGCACGGCGCCGAACGGCGCCGTCGCCAGCAGCAGCCGGTCGGCGGCGCGGCGCTGCGCCGGCTGCTCGGTGTCGAACGCGCCGAGCGCGACCAGCAGCGTCGACAGGCACAGGTTGGCCGCCGCGAACGGCACCGGCGGCGGCTCCGGATACAGCAGCGCCGCCACGATCAGGCACAGGAACGACTGCGAGAAGATCGTCGTCGTCAGCGTGCTGGCGTCGCCGCCGCTGCGCCGCGCCTCGCCGAAGAAGTCGAGCAGCAGCCACGCGTGCACCAGCGCGCGGACAGGGGGCGTGCGGTGACCGCCGGTCATCGCCGGAACGGTAGCGCGGGCCGTGGCCGGGGCCCAGCACGGCAGGCCCAGCGCGGCAGGCCCAGCACGGCAGGCCCAGCACGGCGGGACCAGCGCGGCGGGACCAGCGCGGTAGGGGCCCGTTGGCCGTCGCGCGCTGCCGCTGCCCGCGGGGTTCCACGGGGTCGGGAGCCGGAGTCCGCGCATGGCCTTGTCGTCGCGGCGGCAGGCGCGTAATCGAGGAACCCCAGATGGACCTCGTGCTGCTCTCCAACCGCGGCGGCGACGGTGCGCCGCACTGGAGCCGGGCGGCGGCCGGTGCGGTCGCCGCCGCGCTCGCCGCCGACGGCGTGCGGCCCCGGTGGCTGTGCGCGCTCGGCGAGGGGGAGGCGGCGCCGACGGTGCCCGCCGGCGTCGACCTGGACCTGCTGCGGGGGCGCCGACCGGCGTTCCGCCGCGTGGTCGCGCGCGTGAGCGACGTCGACATCGAGGTCGCACTGGCGCGGACGCTGCGGCCGCTCCGGCGGCCGGTCGTGGTCCACTTCGGCTTCGGCGCGCCCGGCTCGACCGCGTCGCTGTGGCTGGCCGAGCGCATGGGTGGTCGCGGGATGGCCGTCGTCCGGGCGACCGAGGTGCTGTGCCATCGCGGCACGCTGGTCGACCACGCCGGGTCGCCGTGCGCCGAGTTCGACGATCCGCGTCGCTGCGCGCGCTGCTGCTGCTGCGGCGCCGCCGCCGAAGGCCTGGCCCCGCAGCAGGCGCGGCTGGCGCGCCTGCTGCGGTGGCTCGGTCCGTACTCGCCGTACCCAAACGAGCTCGCGTTCCGGTCGCGCGGCGATCTGGTGCTGTCGAGCCTGCAGCTGGCCACCGTGCTGGTCCCCAGCGACGACGACCGCGCGCTGCTGCAGCGCGCCGGGCTGTCGGCGCGTTCGCTCGCGGTGGTGGACGGAACGGCGGCCGCCGCGGTCGTGACGGCCATCCTCGAGCTCGCGGCGGCCCGCGTTCAGGTCGCGGGTCCGGGCTGAACCGCGGCCTTCGGCGAGCGCAGCGTGATCAGCAGGGCGACGGCGCACAGCAGGGTCACCGCGCCGAGCAGGCGGTACTGCATCACCGGCTCCAGCAGCGACTGTCCCCCGGCATCGGCGACGCGGTCCCGGTAGCCGGGCATGGCGCGCAGCGCGGCCAGCGCGCACGCGGCCTTGGCGCCGATGGCGATGAGGCTGTCCCTGCGGTGCTGGTGCGTCTCGGCTTGGAGGTAGCGCGCGAGCGCCGCCACGTCGACGTAGTCGGGCGCGCCGAAGCGGAGCATCGCTTCGACGCCGTCGATCGTGTCGTCGAGCCACACGAACGTCAGCCGCTCGCTCGGCTCGGTCTGCGGGTGGGGCGCGAAGGCGGCGGCGTCGGTCCCGGTCGCGCGCACCCAGCGCGCGCGCAGCAGCTCCAGGGTCCGTTCGCGCAGCCGCGGGACCGAGGGCGCGTGGCCCAGGAACTCGAGCAGGTTGGCGTTGTCGAGCAGGTTCGGCACGGAGTCGAAGGACTTCGGTTCAAGGGCGGCGAGCAGCACCCGTTCGGCCAGGACGTCGCGCTGCGCCGCGGTGAGGCCGTGCTGCGCCGCGCGCACCATCACCGGCAGCCGGTCGTGGGCGCTGCGGAGCGCGCGGTCCCGGTCGAACAGGTGCTCGTCGCGATAGGCGTCGAACCACTCCGCCCAGTCGCTCGGCCGGGCCAGGCCGAGCGCGGCGACGTCCGGCGCGTAGAGATCGTTGAACGAGCCGGCGCGGTAGTCCCGATCGAGCCGCTCGTGCAGGTCCGCGGCGAAGCGGCGCAGGTCCGGGCGCGGCAGGCCGGCGGCCTCGAGCATCGCGACGCACCTGGCCACGTCGCCGGCGTGCGCGTAGTCGCGTCCGCTGGGCGCACCGCGCTCGATCCAGGCGACCGCGTCCGCGGTGGTGATGGTGACGCGACCGAACCGCAGGCCGATGCCGAAGTGGGCGCCGATCAAGCCGAGCGACAGCGCGAACAGCAGCAGGCTGCCGACCAGGACCTGTCGGCGTCGGCGATCGCCGGAGAACAGGGCGCAGATCGCGGCCGTCCCGGCGAGCAGGGGCGTCACCAGCCACGATCCGACCTGACCCAGGCCGTCGAGCAGCGCCGGCTGGGAGATCTGCATGGAGAATGCCGCGAGGAACACCAGCGAGCCGGCGGCGCGTCGGCCGATCTCGCTGCGCGACGCCAGCCCGACCTGCGCCAGCCGGCTCCACACCAGGAACAGCGCCAGCGTCGACAGCAGCAGCAGCAGCGTCGCCGCCTCGATCGGCGCCAGCAGGATCATGGCCATGCTGCCCAGGAAGGCGCCCCCGGCCAGGACGCCGTGCTGGCGCCACCAGGCCGCCACTTCGCGCTCGGCGCGCTTGGGGTCCGCGAACTGCGCGCCGTCCTGGTTCGCGCCGGCGAACAGGCGCCGCAGCACGAACCAGGCCGTGACGACGATCATCGCCAGCGTCGCCGCCGGCAGCGCGAGCGCGGCCGGGACCAGCTTGAGGCTCGCCTTGGTGGCGACGGCGGACGACACGCCCGCGGCCAGACCCTCGGGCAGCACCACCGGCGGCAGCAACGCCGCGGCGGCGCGCAGGTAGCCCGGGAGCTTCGGTCGCGGCCGCTGCGCCAGCCGTTCGGCGCGAGCGCGCACTTCGGCGGCGAACGCCTCGGGGTCCGGCCGCTGGTCGTCGAAGTGGTCGCGCAGCGCCGCCGTCAGCGCTTCGTCCGCGCGTTCGTCGTCGATGGCGTCGTCGAGGTAGGGGCGGGTCATCGCGGTTGCTCCTCGGTGTCCAGGTCGGCGCTCGTCGCCGCGGGCGCGTGGCCCATGCGTTCCAGCGCGGCCTTGAGCTCGGCGCGCGCGCGGCGCAGGCGGCCCTCCACGGCGCGCGGACTCAGGCCGAGCAGCGCGGCGATCTCGGCGAGGCCGGAGCCCTCGAGGTAGCGCATCGTCAGCACCGTGCGCCACGGGCCGCGCAGACTCTCCAGCGCCCGCTGCATCGGTGGGACCAGCGGATGGCCCCCGTCGTCCCCGGCGCCGGTCGCGACCGCGGCGGCCGGCAGTTCGTCCAGCGAGTCGAGCCGCCGGAGCGCGCGCGGGCCGCGGTCGCGGCGGCGCAGTCCGTGGTGCAGGTTGTGCGCGATGCCGCGCAGCCAGGCGCCGACGGCGCCGTCGTCGGACCAGCCGCCGCGGAACTGGTCGCGCCCGAGATACGCCTCGGCGAAGGTGTCCTGCGCGAGGTCGATCGCGCGCTGCCGGTCGTTGCCCCACGCCGCCAGGAGCCCGGTCAGCGGGCCGCGGTAGCGGTCGATGAGGCGGTCGAGGTCCATGGCCACCGCAGAGTGTCCCGGGCGGTCGGACAACCCACGCCGGTCCCGAAAAAATCAGGCGTCGCCGGCGGCCTGCATGCGCCGCTTGCGACGCTCGTCGGCGCCCAGCTCGTTCTGCATGCGGCCGAGGAACGCGTCGCCGGTCCGGGCGCGCACGAACGCGGCGAACAGCGGCGACACGCGCTGCAGGTGCTCCTGCATGTCGATCGCCACCCGGCGGTAGGCGAAGTGGCCCTCGGGGCCGCTGCGCAGCTCGATGAAGTACGCCAGCTGGCGCGGCTCGAACACCACTCGCACGCGCTGCAGGAACGCGAACGGCGTCACGTAGCCGGCCGCCAGCGGGAACCGCTGCGCGACCACGCGCTGGTGCGCGGCGGCCTGCTCGAGCACCTCGCCGTAGCGCGCACCGAGGCCGGCGGCCTCGATCAGCGGCGGCACCGCGAAGCCGTGCTCGACGGTCAGCGTCTGCTGCTGCTGGAAGCCCTTCCGGTGCCGGCCGATGTCGCGGTAGGCGCCGAAGTCGAGCAGCACCTCGAAGTCGAACGGCATCGCGCCCTCGAGCCCGGTCGGCCAGGCGTCGTGGCTGCCGCGCCGCTGCATCAGCTCGTGGAGCAGCTGCCGCCGGCGCCCGTCGTCCAGCGCGCGCACGCTGTCCAGCACCTGCGCGAACGGCACGCTGCTGCTCTCGTACAGCAGCGACGCCAGCAGCCGGTCGTCGAGCTGCGGGTCGTGCGCGAGCAGCGTCACGTGTCCGGACGCCGCGGCGGCCGGCGCGGTCGCCGCCGGCCGCAGGCCGAGTTCGGCGCACAGCCGCGGCAGCGCCGCGTGCTGGTGCTGCAGGAACTCGTTCGGCCGCGCGTGGGCGAGCAGCGTCGGCAGCACCTCGCGGGCCTGTTCGCACATGCGCTCGCCGACCAGGCGGAACTCGGCCAGCGGGTGGCTCAGCAGCTCGCCGACGATGTCGCTGAGCGTGCGGGCGTCGGCGACGAGGCCCCACTTGGTGTCGATCGCCGGCGTCAGCAGATAGCGCGCGGCGTCGAACGCCTCGGCCTTCAGCGCGCGCAGCCACGGTCCTTCCTTCTCGCCGGCCTGCAGCGGCCGTTCCCGCTGCAGGAACGCCAGCAGCTGCGCGGTGCACTCGCCGTACAGCGCGAACGTCGACTGCAGCACCGCGTCGTAGGCCGCGAGCTCCGCGCCGCCGGTGGCGACGACGTCGGGGTCGCGCCAGTGCGTCTCGGCCGAGAACGAGATGTAGCGCGTCGACGACTCCTCGAACGAGCAGCGCCGCTCGCGCTGGATGAACCGCGTCACCAGCTGCGACACGCGCTCGACGGCGAGGTGCACGACCGAGCCCTCGCGCAGCGAGTTGTGGCCGTGGTCGATGGCGTAGGTCTTGAGGAACTGGCCCGACTTGTCGGCCATCACCGAAGACAGCGCGTCGGTCGTGGGCGCGCCCCGGACCAGTTCGTCGAGGCTGCGGCCGGCGGCGGCGAGGCCCTGTTCGAGCCGGTCGAGGAACTGGTCGCGCATCGATTTGCTGCTGCGCGAGTACACGCCGTTGAGCGTCGCGGCGACCTCCTGCGGCAGGTTGCGCACCAGGTACACGTCGGCGTGGTCGGGACCGTCGACCACCGAGAAGTAGCGCTCGAGCAGGCTGCGTTGGGTCGCGGTGTAGGCCATCGGAGCGATCAGCGTAGCGGACGCCCGGGCCGCGCGACCAGTCCGCGTCGGACTGCGGCGCCCCGGGGATCAGCGATCGAGTCCGGCGGCGCCCGCCGAGCCCGCTGCCGCCGCTGTGGACAACGTTCCAGGTCGGGGGGCGTGCGGCCGCGCGTCCGCCTGCAGGAGGTGCCGCAGCCGCAGCGCACACAGCGCACACAGCAGCAGCTGCGGCAGCGCCAGCAGCCGGCCGAGCGCCATCTGCATGTGCATCACGTAGTCGTGCGGCGTGAGCACGAAGGTCACCGCGATCAGCGCGTGCACGGCGAGCAGCGCCGCGAGCAGCAGCGCATCGGCGCGGCCGAGGCCGGGTCGACGGCGCCGCAGCGCGCCGGCGGCGGCCAGCAGGACCCAGGCCAGCAGCAGCCAGTGCGCGCCGGCCAGCAGATGGCGCTCGAAGAAGAAGCGCAGCACGGTCGGCGCGCGCGCCGCCAGGAGCTCGGGCAGCATCGTCACCTGACGATCGAGGTTCAGTCCGCCGGGGATCGGCTGCGCGCGTGAGTACAGCCGCCAGCACACCATCGGCAGCACGCCCAGCGCGAACGCGAGGACGGCCGGCGCGCGCAGGACGGCGAGGTCGCGGGCCGCCATCCGCAGCGCGCGACGGTGGCGCAGCACCCACGCCGCCGCGACGGCAGCGCCGAGCGCCGCGGTGTAGGCAGTGGCCTCGTTCTTGGTGCACGCGGCGTAGGTGAGCATCGCGATCGCGAACGGCCACAGCGCGCGGCCCTCGCCGGCGAGCAGCGCCAGCAGCGCCAGCACCAGCGGCGTGGCGTAGTGCTGGTCGGCGAGGCCGCTCACGTAGCCGAAGCCGGCGGTCAGCACCGGCGGGCCCTGCACCATGGCCAGCGCGACCGCGGGCACGGCGGTGAACCACGGCATCCAGCGGCGGGTCAGCAGCGTCACCGCGAGGTGGAACCACGCGGCGAACTGGAACCAGAGGAACGCCTTGCAGCCGATCTCGTCCCAGCGGCCCTGGATCACCGCGGTCCACGCCGCCTGCGCCGGCAGCAGCAGCGGGTAGTCGAGGTTCGACCACCAGAACCGAGGGTTGCCGAAGAACGCGCTGTCGACGCCGCCGTGCACGTGCAGCGCCTTGCCGTGCAGGATCCAGATCGAGCGCGCGTCCCACTCGACCGTCGGCGTCGTGTGCACCGACAGCAGCAGGTTGGGGAACAGCAGCATCGCCGCCGCGAACAGCAGCGCCGCCGGCAGTACGCGGGGCAGCGTGCGGGCGCGCCAGTGTTCGCGCGCGAACGCGAGCGTCGCCGCGGCGCCGCCCGCGGCCAGGACCGGCGACATCCCGCGCAGCGACCACGGCAGCAGCAGCGTCGTCAGCGTCGCCGCGTGCAGCACCATCTGCCCGACCAGGAAGCACGCCGACCATTCGCCCAGCAGTGGCGCGCGGTGCAGCCGCAGCAGGCGCAGCGCGCCGTGTCCCAGCGCCGTCGCCAATGCGGCGTACGCGAACGTCGCCAGCCACATGCCGAAGGTCACCCGCGCACCTCCAGCACCTGCGCGTAGGCCGTGCGCACCAGCACGTCGTACGGTCCTGTGAGCTCGCGCTCGGGCTCGACCACGATCAGGTCGCCGGGGCGCACCGCGTCGGGCGCGAACTCGAGCAGCGGCCGCGGGTACAGCAGGTCCATGATCCGCGTCGGCAGGCCCTTGGCGGCGCTGAACCCGGTCAGCTCGGTGCCCTCGTGCAGCAGCGAGCCGAACACGCGGCGTTCGGGGTCGCGCCGCAGCGCGGCGAGCACCGGGGTGATGCCGGGGTACACCGCTTCGAGCGACAAGGCCTCGGCGTGCGGGCCTGTGATGCGGGCGAGCGACCGCGCGAACCACCAGTTCTCGCCGACCGTCGGCGCCAGCGTCGCCGCGAGCGCGCCGGCCACTGTCCACGCGACCCAGCCGCGTCGGGGGCCGCGTTCCGGTGGTGAGCCGTGTCCTCGCATCGGGTGCGCGGCGGATCCTAACCCGGTCTTGCCGCGACCCGCCCGCGGTGCCTCATTTCCTGACACGGCAATGCGCACCTCCGCCACCCCCGTGCGGACGGCCAAGGCGGGGCCGTTGCAGTCGCGCCCCTCGCGCCCTCAGAATGCGCACATGAGCGACGCCGCGCCGAGCCCGTTCCTGTTCCTCGTCGGCTGTCCCCGCTCGGGCACGACGCTGCTGCAGCGCATGCTCGACAGCCACGGGCAGCTCGCCGTCGTCAACGACAGCGGCTTCATCTACAAGTCGCTGAAGGCCGTGCTGCCCGACTGGAAGCGGCGCCTCGCCGAGGGCGATCGCCTGCCGCTCACGCCCGAACTGGTCGACTACGTGCGCGGTCACAAGCGGTTCAAGCGGCTCGAGCTCGACGACGCGGCCGTCACCGCCGCCGCGACCGGCGCCGCGACCTGGTCGGAGTTCGTCGGGCGCCTCTACGCCGCGTTCGCGCGCCGGCGCGGCAAGCGGCACGGCGGCGAGAAGACCCCGGACTACGTCCGCCGCATGCCGGCGCTGCACGGGATGTTCCCGCGCGCGAAGTTCGTGCACATCATCCGCGACGGCCGCGACGTCGCCCTGTCGGCGAGCGCGTGGGCGGAGCCCGGCAACGGGCCGCGCCGCTTCGAGCTGTTCGAGGAGGAGCCGGTCGCGACCACCGCGATGTGGTGGGCGTGGCAGGTGTCCAGCGGTCGCCGCGCCGGCGAGCAGCTCGGCCCCGAGTTCTACCGCGAGCTGCGCTACGAGCAGCTGATCGACGACCCCGAGGGCACCCTGCAGGGGCTGTGCGAGTTCCTCGGCCTGCCGTTCGACCCGGCGATGCTGCGCTACCACGAGGGGCGCGCGTCGTACGAGCCGCGGCAGTCGGCCAAGAGCGCGTGGCTGCCGCCGACGCGCGGCCTGCGCGACTGGCGCTCGCAGATGGCGATCGAGGACGTGCTGGCGTTCGAGTCGCTGGCCGGCGAGCTGCTCGGCGAGCTCGGCTACGAGCGCACCGGCGAGTCGGTGCCCGAACCGGTCGCCCGGAAGGTCGAGCGCTGCCGCCGCTGGTGGCACTCCGAGTCGGCGGGCGTGTAGCGACCGGCCCCGGCCGCGAGCCGTCAGAATTGGAAGTAGAGGAACGCGACGTTGTTGCCGGTCGCGACGAACGCGGCGAACGTCGCCAGCATGCCTGCGAACACGACGGCGCGCACCGGCCACGGGCTCTCGTCGATGCGGCCGAGCAGGCGGCCGTGCTCCTGCAGCAGTGCGATGCCGAGCACCAGCGCGGTGATCGCGCCCCATTGCACCGGCAGCACGCTGTCCCCCAGGCGGTCGGGCCACACCAACTGCCGGCAGATCGCCAGCGCGTCGGGGAGCTCCCGCGCGCGGAAGAACACCCACGTGAGCCCGACGGCCGCCAGCGTCAGCGCCCAGCACGACAGCCGGTAGGGCAGCCCCGCCAGCAGGTGCTGCGGCAGCCGCGGGCGCGCGCGTTCGCGCCACAGCCGGTGCAGGATCAGGAACGCGCCGTGCAGGCCGCCCCAGATCACGAAGTTCCAGCTGGCGCCGTGCCACATGCCGCCGAGCAGCATCGTCAGCATCAGGTTGCGCAGCGTGCGCAGCCGCCCGCCGCGGTTGCCGCCGAGCGGGATGTAGAGGTACTCGCGCAGCCAGGTCGACAGCGAGATGTGCCAGCGGTGCCAGAACTCGGCGACGTTGCCGGCGAGGTACGGGCGCCGGAAGTTCTGCGGGAAGCGGTAGCCGAACAGCATCGCCGTGCCGATGGCGATGTCGGAGTAGCCGGTGAAGTCGAAGAAGATCTGCAGCGCGAACGCCAGCACGCCGGTCGCGGCCGGCAGCCAGCCGGGGTGGTCGTGGACGGCGCCGAAGTAGCCGTCGACGTAGGGCGCGAGGTGATCGGCGATGCACGCCTTCTCGATCAGCCCGAGCAGGATCAGCATCAACGCGCGCTGCAGCTCGGCATCGCGCGGCGGCCGCCAGCCGTCGTGGTCCGGGAAGAACTCGATCGCCTTGACGATCGGGCCGGCGACCAGCTGCGGGAAGAACGCGACGAACAGCGCGAAGTCGACCGGGTCGCGCCGCGGCGCGATGTGCCCGCGGTAGACGTCGATGGTGTACGACATCGACTGGAACGTGAAGAAGCTGATCCCGACCGGCAGCACCAGGTGCAGCAGGTGCGGCGCCGCCTCGACGCCGAGCAGTGCGCACAGGCTG
>JBFWWV010000028.1:53066-79083 GCA_050245995.1 Planctomycetota bacterium
CCCTCCACGCGGTCGCCGTCGACCCGGACACCGGTGAGGTCGCCGTCGACCCCCTCGTACGGCGTGCTCTGGCCGTGGAAGGAGATCCGCGCGTGCAGATCGCGGCTGCGCTGCAGCGGGGCCGCGAACAGATCCTGCAGGTCGCGGCGATACGCGAAGGTGCGGACCAGGGCCGACTGGACCGCCTCGGCTCGCAGCGTCGGGGTCGCGAAGCTGCCGACCAGCTCGGGCAGGTCGGCGAGTCCGGTCAGCGGCGGCAAGAACGGGAGATCGAGCGCGCGGTCGGTGGAACCCACCACCGGGTCGTAGTCGTCGTAGTCGACGAGCGGCACCAGGACGATGTCGAAGCGGTCGCCGTCGGGATCGAGATGCTCGAGCAGGTACGACCACACCCGCGGCGACGAACCGGGCATCGACGCGTTGCGCGCCCACGCCGCGCCGTCGGGCCAGTCGGCCGTGAGCACGTGCGCGGCGAGCGCGTCGCCCATGCGCGAGTCGCCGAGCGCCGCGATCGTGCGCTTGCCGCTCGGCGGCCCGTCGAACGCCTCGTCGTACCACCCGCGTTCGGCGACCCAGCCGGTGCTCGAGTCGGGCTTGATCAGCCAGACGTAGAGTCCGGTCCGGAACACCAGCGCGTCCGCGGCCGCGAACAGCAGCACGCCGGCCAGCGCGGCCTTCCAGGTCGTGGCGCGGCTCGACGGTGGTGGCTCGGGAGACGGCATCGGCTGCGCATCCTATGCAGTCGCCGGCCGAACGTCGCCGCGCTACGCTGAGCCGCGATGGAGATGGGCGCCCCTCGGAGTCCGGGAGTGCTGTACGGATCGAGCCACGTGCTGGCGGTCGGTCTGCTCGGCGGGTTGGGCGCGCAGTGCTGCCTGCTCGCGCGCAACGAGAGCCTGCTGCCGTCGCCGCGCCTGCCGTGGCGCGCGGTCGCCGTCGTGGGGGTCCTGGTCGAGGGCTGCTGGGGCCTGATGGCGGGGCTGGGCTCCGAGGTCGATCTGCTCACCGCGGCCTATGTCGGCGCGATCGCGCTGATGGCGGTGCTGTCCGGGGTCCGCTTCCTGCCGCTGCGCGGTCGGATCCCGATGGCGGTCCAGCGCGACAGCGTCGATCTCGCCTGGGCCTTCTTCGGCGTGCGCCTGCTCGTCGTCGGCGGCGTCTACTACCTCTTCGGCTGACCGAGCTGCTCGGCCCAGGCCTCGTCCTGGAACCCGACCAGCCAGCGCTTGCCCATGCGCACGGCCGGCGCCCGCAGGTTGCCGGTGGGCCCGAGCGCCGCATCGAACAGCGCCGGGTCGTCGGCGGCGAACTCCTCGGACTTCTTGCCCTTCACCACGCGCACCTTGGTGGCGCCGGCGAACAGCGCCTTCAGGTCGGCCTTGCCGAACCGCTGCTTCGTCGCGTTGACCGTCTCACGGACGGTCGCGCCGCGCGCCGCGAGGAACGCGTCGGCGCGGGTGCAGCTCGTTCAACCCTTGCGGTGGTAGTACCAGTCGATCGTCTTGGCCATCGCGGTCACCTGCTGGTGGTCACTTGCTGGCGTGCTGTTCCTCGAGCCAGCGCTCGGCCTCGATCGCCGCCATGCAGCCGGTGCCGGCGGCGGTGACCGCCTGCCGGTAGTAGCTGTCCTGGCAGTCGCCGGCGGCGAACACGCCGGGGATCTTGGTCGCGGTCTTGCCGGGCACCGTCTTCAGGTACCCCTTGTCGTCCATGTCGAGCTGGCCCTGGAACAGCTGCGTGTTCGGCTTGTGCCCGATCGCCAGGAACAGGCCGTCGGCCTCGACCTGCTGCTTCTCGCCGCCGTCGGTCGCGGTCAGCTCGATGCCGGTGACCTTGCCCTCCTTGACGTCGAACACGTCGGTGACGTTCTGGCCCCAGAGCACCTCGATCTTCGGGTTGTCGAGCGCGCGCTGCTGCATGATCTTGCTGGCGCGCAGCTCGTCGCGGCGCACGACCATCTTCACCTCGCTGGCGAACTTGGTCAGGAAGTTGGCCTCCTCGCAGGCCGAGTCGCCGCCGCCGACGACGTAGACCTTCTTGTTCTTGAAGAAGAACCCGTCGCAGGTCGCGCACGCCGACACGCCGCGGCCCTGCAGCTTCTTCTCGTTCGGCAGGCCGAGGTACAGCGCGCTGGCGCCGGTCGAGATGATCAGCGTCTCGGCGCGATAGGTCTGCTCGTCGTCGGTCTTGACCGTGAACGGCCGCTTCTTCAGGTCGCACTCGACGCCGGTCGCGTAGATGACCTTCGTGCCGAACCGCTCCGCCTGCTCGCGGAACTGGTCCATCATCTCCGGGCCCATGATCCCCTTGGGGAAGCCCGGGTAGTTCTCGACGTCGGTGGTGATGGTCAGCTGCCCGCCCGGCTGCTGGCCCGCGAGCATGATCGGCTCGAGGTTGGCGCGGGCGGCGTAGATGGCGGCGGTGTAGCCGGCAGGGCCGGAACCGAGGATCAGGGTCTTGTGGACGTCGGTCATGGGGCGGGGATACGCGAAGGAGGCGAAGACGTTACCGCGCGTGCGCGCGCGGGTGCGAGGGCTTTCGTGGGCGACCCGGCCGCGTCGCGCAAGAACGTGATCGCTGCGAGTCGGGCGGCGCGGGGGCGCGGCCCATCGGGTCGCGGACCTTGCCGCGCCCACGCGCCACGAGGATGCTCGCGCCCCCCGCGTCCCGACCCTCCGCCCCTCGCCATGCAGCGTGACTCCTTCCTGTCCGACGATTGCCCGCCGATGGGCATCTACGAGACCCTCTACGCCTTCCGCGACAGCTTCGGGCAGTTCATGGGGAGCCCGGGGACGCACCCGTGGTCGCAGGGCTTCCCGCTGACCACGCAGCTCGAGGGCGGGCCGCCGCTGCCGGACCGCGTCGAGGTGACGTGGGAGGACCGCTTCTACCCGAAGGCGTGGGGGCACCCGCTGCTGCGCGAGGCGATCGCCGCGCACTACAACGGCTTCTACGGCTCGCGCATCGCGCCCGAGAACGTGATGGTGTTCGCCGGCGGGCGGCCCGGCATCTACGCGGTGCTCGCGTTCCTGAAGCGGCACGTCGAGGTGCGGATCGGCAACGCCGAGTGGCCGGCCTACCTCGACATCCTGACGCAGACGCAGGCCAGCTGGCGCGTCGTGCCGTTCACCGAGGAGAACGGGTTCCACCCGCCGAACGCGGCGTACTTCGATCGCGCGGGTCTCAACGCGAAGACGCACCTGATGCCGATCGTCTCCAACCCGGGCAACCCGACGGGCCACACGCGCGCCGGCGCCGAGCTCGAGGAGCTGATCGCGATGGCCGAGCAGCCGAAGAACGGCATCCTGCTCGACGAGGCCTATGAGATGTTCCACCCGTCGACCGGCGTCAGCGGCATCCGCTACGTCAAGGACCTCGACGACAGCAACGTGTTCCTCGCGGGGGCGTGCACCAAGGGGCTGCAGTGCCCCGGCATCCGCATCGGCTGGATCGTCGCCAGCCGGAAGAACATCGAGACCCTCGCCAACTTCTCGAGCTTCGGCATGGGCGGCGTGAGCCACCCGTCGCAGCTCTACGCCGTGGAACTGCTCGAGCCGAAGCGGGTCGCGCAGGCGCGCACGGCGGTGGCGCGGCACTACGGCGCGCAGCGCGCCCGCTACGGCGAGGCCTTCCGGAAGCTGGGGCTCGGCGTGTTCACCGGCGACGGCGGCTTCTACCACTGGCTGCGGCTGCCCGACGGCCTCAATGCCGACGAGCTGAACCGCCGGCTGTTCCGGCACGGCGCGGCGATCCTGAAGGGCGTCGACTGCGACATGGCGCGCCCGCACCGGAAGGACCCGGCCTACGTGTCGCCGTACGACGGCTGGTTCCGGTTCTCGTTCGGGCCGCTGCTGCCGGAGACGTTCGAATCCGACGTCGCGATCCTCGGGCAGGTGCTCGACGAGTACCGCGCCGACGCGGCGGCCGGGCGGACGGCGACGCGGCGCGCGTAGGGGTGGGGCGCCCGTGCGTGTGAGTTCGTCACCGCCGGGAACCGTCAGGTGGTCCCGCGGGAGGGGATTGCAGGGAGCTCCCCGTAGCAGGAGACTGCGGCCTTCGCGTCCTGGTTTCGCGGGTGCGATTGTTCTTTCGGGTTCGAAGAAGGGGACGGCCGGCGCTGCCGGTCCATTCGGGATGCGCGGTGTCGTGCACCCCGCCGAGTCGCTGCTGCTGATCAGTCGGGGTCGCACTGGCGCGCTGCGCTTCACCGGCAACGCCTCGCTGGCGAACTGCACGGTGGCGCGCCAGGGGCGGATCCTGCTCGACGGCAGTGCCACCCCGTTCCCGCGGCCCAAGGTCTTCGGCGTCTGCGGCATGGCGGTCGGCGACCTCCTGCCGCAGGCGCCGCTGTACGAGACTCGGGTCGAAGGCGCAGTCGGCGCATACAACTCACTCGTGATCGCCGACCTGGACCCGAGCGCGGCCGGCAACGAACTCTATGCCGCAGGCTCGCTGGGCCTGCGCAAGTGGGTCCAGTGATGCGGTTCTTTTCACAGTTGCGAGGTGCAGAAATGCGTGCAGTAGCCCTGCTCGGAGCCCTCCTCAGCGTGTCCCTACCGGCTCAGTCGACTTGGGTGGTCGACCTGCTCAACCGCCCTGGCACGCACTTCAGTGACGTGCAGTCTGCCGTGGACGCGGCCGCGCCGGGCGACCGGATCAAGATCCGGGCATTCGGCGTCCCGCCACCATTCGTAGGCTACTACAGTGCGCCGTTGATCGATGGCAAGGGTCTCATCGTGATCGGCGAGGGATCGGACGGTCCGTCGACGACTTGGTGGCACGGCGATCTTCGTGTGCACAACCTGCCAGCGGGACATCGCGTTCATGTTGTCGACATCCGCCTCGGTGTCGTGGGCATTGCTGGCGGAGGATTGGACCTTCGGAACAACCATGGGGCGGTCGTCTTGGAGCGGGTGGTCGCTCCTGTGGCTCCGATCTGGGCGGGAAGTTGGCTCGATTCCCGCCTGATCGTCTTCAAGCAGTGCCAGATGCACGAGGTGTTTCCGTTTCCGCTCAGACGCTCGACTCTGCTCTCCGTGGACACGGATTGGAGGGCGGTGGCGACCTATGGCGGTACGGTGATCGACATCGAGGATTCCCGGGTCTGGCTGATCAACAGCACCGTCATCGGGCTGGATGTCAACCATCTGGGTAACTCCGGATCGGGCCTGCGCACGCGGAACTCGGAAGTCTGGGTCGGTCCCGGCACGCTGCTGCAAGGCGGGATCACTGCCGCCGGGCCGCGCGAGGCGATCGACGATGTCAACACATCGCTCGTGCACTTCGACCCGCGGTCGACGACGATCGGCTACGTCGGCAGCCTGCGCGCGAACGAACCGGTGCCGGCGATCCGGACGTCGATCCAGGGCAACGTGCTGTCGGTGGACCACCGCTGCACGCCGTCGTCGGTGGCGCTGCTGGCGTTCGGCGGGTTGCTCCCGCAGCCGTCGTTCAGCGGCACGGGGCTCCTGTGCGTCGACCCCGCGACCTGCGTGGCGTTCTTCGCCGCGGTGCCGGCCAGCGGCGACCTGCTGTGGCAGTTCGCGATCCCGCCGGGGCTGCCACCGGAGCTGTTCGTGGGCCTGCAGGGCGTCGAGCTGCGGGCGGACGGCGCGGTGCAATTGACCAACCCGACGACGTTCGGTGGCGTCTGAGCGCGACAGCGCCGATCACTCGACTCCGGGCGGCGCGCTGTTGCCGAACTGACCGTCGAGTCCGGCGCCCCGGCGCTCGAGGCGCCACGGCTGGTACCGGCGTCGCCGGAGTCGTTCTGCCGCACGGACAAGCGCTGAGCGGAACCCCTGGCCGGCACAGGCCAACGGGTCCGTTCAGTTCGGCTGCCAGATCTCCGGCGCGCCGGTGCCGCCGCCGACCACCATCACGGTGTCGTCCGGCAGGTTCACCGCCAGCGGGAACAGGCGCGGCTGCGCCATCGCGCCGGTCGGCGCGATCGTGTTGCTGGCGGCGTAGACGTCGGCGCTGGCGGTCGGGTTGAACGCGAACTGGCTGTTCGGGATGTCGAGGGCGAGCTGGAAGCCGCCGGCGATCAGCGCGGCGCCGTTCGGCAGCGACGCGACGGCGGCGCCGGCGCGGCCCTCCTGCATGCCGGCGACCGTCGCGAACGTGCCGAAGCCGAGGATGCCGGGCGTGTAGACCTGGCAGTCGGTCCGCGTGCTGACGGTGATGTCGGCGAGGTTGCCGCTGGTCAGGAACGTGGTGAAGTCGAGGTTCACGCCGCCGACCAGCAGCACCTTGCCGTTGCTGAGCGGCGCCGCCGAGTGCAGGAAGCGTCCGCCCGAGAACGACGCCGGCAGGCCGAAGCTGTTGTTCGCCGGGTTGAAGCGGTAGGCGGTGGCCGACACGGTCGGCAGGTTGACGAACGGGATCAGCGTCACGCCGCCGGCGACCAGCACCTGGCCGCTGGTCAGCGTCGTCGAGGTGTGCATGGCGCGCGCCTCGAGCATGTTCGGGCCGGGCGCGAACGTGTCGGTGGCCGGATCGAAGATCTCGGTCGAGGCGCGGATGCCGGCGAACAGGGCCAGCGGGTTGGTGAAGTCGCCGACCTCGAAGCCGCCGGTGACCAGCACCTTGCCGTTGCCCATCAGCGACGCGCCGTGACCGGCGCGGGCGATGCCCATCGCCAGCGTCGTGGTCGACTGCGTCGTCGGGTCGTAGATCGCCGCCGCGGCGGTCGGCTGGCCGGTGGTCAGGTCGAGGCCGCCGGTGAACAGCACGCGTCCGTCGTTCAACGTCGTCGTCTGCGACAGCAGGCCGACGCCGAACGACGCGCCCGCCGCCGACCACTCCTCGAGGCGCGAGGCGTAGCGCTGCGCGACGGGCCCGGAGCCGCCGACGAACAGCAGCTGGCCCTGGTCCTCGGCGACGACGCCGCCGTTCTGGATCGGCACCGCCGGCGCGTTGAGCGGCGCCTTCCAGGTGCCGGCCAGCTGCGGCGTCATCCGCAACAAGTTCGACACGAACACCGTCGAGGTCTGGCCGACCGCCTGCATCGAGAACACCAGCGGCTCGAACGCCGGATCCGCCGGCAGCGGCACGGCCGGCGACGCGAGGCCCGCGGGCGACAGCGTGCTGACGAAGCCGGGGATCGCCAGGCTGATGTCGACGAACGTCAGCGGGATGTCGAGCGTGATGCCGAACGACGGGATCGGCGTGCTCTGCTCGTTGAGCGCGAACAGCAGCGCGTAGAGCGTGCCGGGTGGGCCTTCGAGGTCGAACGTCGAGACGCCCGGCAGGGCGCCGCCGCGCAGGCCGAGGTCGAGGGTCTGCGCGACCGACGGCGCGGCGAGCAGGGACAGGGCGAGAGGGGCGGCGAACGACAGGGAACGACTGCGCGGCATGGATGGCTCCGTTGGCGCGTCCGCGGCAGGCGGGACACGCGCGCAGAAGCGTAGCCGCCGTTCGGGGCCGGGCCAGCGCAGCTGCGAGCACCGGAGAGGTCGCGCGTTGGCGGCGGGCCGCAAGACCCGCCGACCCGCTCAGCGCACCGGCTGACCGGGCGGAGTCGCCAGCTCGCGGCGTCGGATCTCGTCCCAGTCGGCCGGCGTCAGCTCGCGCGGGACCAGCTCCTCGGCGCCGCCGGCGGCCTCGACCACGGTCGCGGTCAGCGCCGCGGTCTCGACCAGGTCGACGACCATGCGGCCGTGCTCGCGGACGACGACGTAGGTGCCGGCGGCGCCGTCGTCGTTGGGGTCGCGGACGGCCACGTGGTAGCTGCCGCGCATGTCGGTCGCCTCGACGGCCATCAGCGGCTGGCGCCGGCGCAGGGCGTCCCAGGGCAGGCCGTCCACCGCGGCCGCCGACTCGCGTGTCACCAGCGACCGCACGGCGCCTGCGTCGGCGGCGAACAGGGCCTGCTGGAACCGCTCGAAGGTGGCGAGGGCCTGCGCGCTGCGGTCGTCGCCACGGCAGCCGGCCAGCAGGCCGAGGCCGATGGCAAGGGCGGTTCTGGTGCGCATGCCGGGGAAATCGGCACCAGGCGGCGATCGGCTTGAGCGGGCCTCGGCGCGCGCTGGCCCCGGGCGCGCGTCTCCGACATCATCTTCGCCCCGCTCCCTGCCTCCTGGGGGCAACTCGATCTCGCACCGGCGTCCGGACGAACGTCTCTGTCCCGACCGTTCCCGCCTTGTCCAATCCACCGTTCCTCCCGGGCCGGCTCGCCGCAGCGGCGCTGGCCGCCGCCCAACTGGCGCCGCACCTGCCCGCGCAGCAGCCCGACGCCGGCGCGCGCCGTCCGCAGCTCGGCCGCGTGCTCGACGGCCGGTCGCCCGTGCCCGGGGCCACCGTGACGCTGATCGGCATTCCGGCGCACTTCGACCCGCGCGCCGAGCAGGCCGACGTGGTCACGGTGACCGCCGACGCCGGGGGTCGCTATCGCGCCGGGCTGCGGCCCGGGGTGCCGTACCTGGCGTTCGCCGCCGCGGCGGACGGCGCGGACGGCGCGTTCCGCTGCGCGGAGGTCCGCGGCTGGTTCGGCGCCGGCGCCCTGGTCGACCACTACCTGGCGGCGGCGAGCGGCCCGTACGAAGCCGAGCTGGCGGGGGGCGCCGCCTGGTCCGCGGGCGGTCCGCTGCAGCTGTACGCGCGGCCGACGTTGGACAGCCACGCGCTGCTGCCGCTGCGGATGCCGTGCGCGCTGGACGACTCGGGCGGGGCGCGCTGGCCGGCGCTGCCGTTCGGCTCGTTCGAGGTGACGTCGGCGGATGGCGCCCCGCTGCTGCTGGCGCCCCTGCGCGGCATGCCGGAGCAACGGATCGAGCTGCCGGCGCCGGCGATCATCGCGGCCCGCGTCGTGGACGAACGCGGGGACGGCATCGCCGGCGCCGCGATCTGGCTGCGGATGGGCACGTTCCACGACGGCTCGATCGACGGGGTGGCGACCCTGCGCCGACCGTACGAACGACTGGTCGGGCTCACCGATGCCGACGGCGCCGCCGCGCTGTCGGTGCCGGGCTTCGATCCGTTCGACGTGGCCGCCGACCCGCTCGTGTTCGCGGCGCGGGCGCCGGGGCGCGTCGAGCGGCTGTCGGGGTTCCTGGGCCGCGCGTGGCTGCGCGACGACCGCCGGGTGCCGGCCGAGGGCACGCCCGAGCTGCGCTTCACGCTGTCGCCGGCGACGCCGTTGACCGGCCGCGTGCAGCTCGGCAGCGTGAGCGCGGCTGCGGGCGCCACGGTGCGGCTGGCGGCGGTGGCCAAGCTGTTCGGCGACGGCATGAGCTACACGCACGACCCGCGCAGCTACGACGGCGTGGTCGGCGACGACGGCACGTTCGCGATCGACGGCGTGCCGGACCATCTGCACAGCAGCGAGCTGGTGCTGCTGACCGGCGCGGGCGCGCCGATCGAGTGCACGGGCTGCGTCGAGGGCCGGATGCCGCCGGCGGTGGTGGACCTGGCGTCGATCGCGCGGCTGCGCCTGTCGGTGCTCGGCATCCGCAGCGGTCCGGCGGCGGGCACGGCGATCTACGTGTGCGAGGTCGATCCGCCGGGCGCGCCCGGCCGCGGCCGGCCGCGGCGCCACTGCCTCGACGGGGCCGGCCGCCTGGAGCTGTCGTTGAACTCCGGGCCGTGGTTCGTGCTGGCCGCCGACGAGACCGGCTGCGCCTGGTCCGAACGCGCGCTGCTGCCCGGCGAGGACGCCGCGCTCGAGCTGCACATGCAGCCGTACCCGATGGTCGCGGGGACCCTGCGCGACGACCAGGGCGCGCCGGTGGGCGGCGCGCGCGTCGTGCTGCGCGGCGTGCAGGTCGAGACCTCGGAGCGCGCCGATCGCGGCGGCGACGCGCTGGCGCGGGCGCTGCTGCGCACGCGCCTGGAGCGCATGCTGCAGTACGTCATGACGCTCGACGACGGCTCGTTCGAGATCCCCTACCTGCCGCTCGACAGCCTGACCGTGACCGTGCGGCTGGCCGGCGGCGGTCGGACGACGGCGGACTTCCGGCTGCGCGGCGATCAGGACGCGCTGCAGCTGCGCTGGCAGTGAGCCGCGCCCGGTCCGGGAGTACGGCCGGCCCGGGAATCTCAGCGGCCGAGGATCGCGCGCGCCGCCGCCGCCGGGTCGTTGGCCGCGGTCAGCTGTCGGTAGACGCTGCCGAGGTCGGCGTCGCGGCCGGAGCCCGCGGCCGCGCGCAGCTCGTCGACGTCGCCGAGCACCAGCAGCCTGCCGCGGTGCAGCACGGCGATGCGGTGCGCCACCGTCTGCACGACGTCGAGGATGTGGCTGCAGTACAGCACCGCGCCGCCGCCGGCGGCGAACTCGCGCAGCAGCTCCTTCAACGTGAACGTGGTCTCGACGTCGAGCCCCGACAGCGGCTCGTCGAGCACGAGCAGGCGCGGGCCGGTCAGCAGCGCCGCGGTCAGCGACACCTTCTGCTGCATGCCCTTGCTGAAGCCGGCCATCGGCTGGTCCTTGCGGTGGTCGATGCCGAACGCCGCCAGCATGCGCTCGGCAGCCGCCAGCACCGCGTCGTCGGTCATGCCGAACAGGCGGCCCTTCAGCAGCAGGAATTCGATCGGCGTCAGCGCGTCGTGCAGGCGCGGCACCTCCGGCACGTAGCCGGTGCGGCGGCGCGCCTCCTGCGGGTCGGCCGCGGCGTCGATGCCGTCGACGCGCACGCTGCCCGTGTCGGGCTTGCCGAGCCCGACGACGCACTTGACGGTCGTCGACTTGCCGGCGCCGTTGGGGCCGAGCAGCGCCAGGATCTCGCCGGCGCGGACGTCGAGGTCGAGGCCGTGCAGGGCGACCAGGTCGCCGTAGGTCTTGCGCAGGGCGCGCAGCTGCAGCATGTGGGGCATCTTGGCGTCCGCGGCGACCGAAGTCGACGACGGGGCTTGCGGCGCGCGGCGGTGGTGGCGTACGCCCGCCGATCATGGGCAGCCCGTCCGCTCCGTTCTCCGTCCCCGTCGCGCTGGCCGCGTCGCTGCTGGGCGGCGCCGCTCGCGCCCAGGACCGCGCGGCGCCGGCGCCACTGCGGCCGCTCGTGGTGCCCCGGCAGGTGTACCCGGACCAGGCGCGCTTCGACCGCCCGCTGCTGGTGGCGTTCACCGACAGAGCACCCGACACCGCCTACGTGGTGTCGCAGGCCGGCGTCGTGTTCGCGGTGCCGCGCGACGACGACGCGACCGAGCGCGCGGTGTTCCTCGACCTGCGGCCGCGGGTGTTCCAGGGCGAGCACTGGGAGGAGGGGCTGCTCGGCTTCGCGTTCGACCCCGACTACGCGCAGAGCGGCCACGTCTGGGCCTGCTTCACCGAGAAGATGGCGCAGCAGGTGGTCGAGTTCGGCGGCGACCGGCGCGGCAAGACCCGGCGCCGCTCGGTGATCGCGCGCTACGACACCGCGGTCGGCGAGGGCGGCGCGCGCGTCGCCGACCCCGACCGCGAGCTGCGCGTGCTGGTGGTGCCGCAGCCGTTCCCGAACCACAACGGCGGCACCGTGGTGTTCGGCCCGGACGGCATGCTCTACGTGGCGCTCGGCGACGGCGGCGGCCAGTTCGACGTCTGGAACAACGCCCAGGACCTGTCGGTGCCGTACGGCAAGGTGCTGCGCCTCGACGTGCGCGGCGCCACCGCGGCGGCGCCGTACCGCGTGCCGGCCGACAACCCGTTCGTCGGCCGCGACGGCGCGCTGGGGGAGATCTGGTGCTACGGCCTGCGCAACCCGTGGCGGATCGCGTTCGACCGCGCCACCGGCGACCTGTGGAGCGGCGACGTCGGCCAGGACGACCGCGAGGAGGTCGACCGGCTGGTGAAGGGCGGCAACTACGGCTGGAACTGGATGGAGGGCACCGAGGTGTTCCGCACGCGCGGCGAGCGCCCCGACGACCTGATCGCGCCGGTCGCCGACTACGGCCGCGGCGACGGCATCTCGGTCACCGGCGGGCACGTCTACCGGGGCGCGCTGCTCCCCGGGCTGCAGGGCTGCTACGTGTACGCCGACTTCGCCACGTTCCGGATCTGGGCGGTGCGCGAGGATCGGACCGGCGGCGCGCACGAGGTGCGCGAGATCGGCCGCGCGCCGTCGCAGGTGTCGAGCTTCGCCGAGGAGCCGTCGGGCGAGCTGCTGATCACCTGCTTCGACGGCTCTGTCTACCGGCTGGAGCCGCCGCCCGCGGGCAACTGATCCCGCGGCGCACAGCGGCGCTCAGCACGGCTGCGGCTGCTGCTGCACCGGCAGGCCGAGGCGCAGGAGCAGCGCGTCGAGGCGCTCGTAGGCGTGCTCCCAGCGGAAGTGCGCGCGCACCCACTCGGCGGCGGCGCGGCCCTCGCGGCGGGCGCGCTCGGGGTCGTCGAGCAGGCCGGCGATGGCGCCGACGGTGGTCTCGACGGTGGCGGCCGTGCGCAGCGTCGTCGGCGACACCTCGCCGAGTCCCTGCGCGGCCTGCGGGGTCGACACCACCGGCAGGCCCATGCTCATCGCCTCGAGCACCTTGTTCTGCACGCCGCGCGCCAGCCGCAGCGGCGCGATCGCGACCGCCGCCCGGTCGAAGAACGGCGGCGTCTCCGGCACGCGGCCGGTGACCTCGATGCCGGGCAGCGCGGCCAGCGCGCGCACCGCGGGCACCGGCCGGCTGCCGACGATCAGCAGCCGCGCCTGCGGGAACCGCGCGCGCAGGCGCGGCCAGCACTGCTCGGCGAACCACAGGATGCCGTCGACGTTCGGCTCGTAGTCCATGACGCCGGTGAAGATCACCGTGTGCGGATCCCGGTTGTCGTCGCCGCCGCTCCGGAAGTGGTCGACGTCGACGCCGTTCGGCAGCACGGTCGGGTCGACGTCGGGGATGTGCTGCATGAACAGCTGGCGCTCGACGTCGCTGACCACGATCGAGGCGTCGAACTCGCGCGCCACCGCGGTCTCGTAGCGCAGCAGCAGCCGGGCCTCGCGGCCGTAGACCCAGCGCCCCACGGCACCGCGCGTGGTCGCGTACTGGGCCCACTTGTCGCTGTCGAGCTCCGCGAAGTGCATGACCCGCACCGCGCCGCGGCGGTCGAGCGCGTACTGGGCCATCGACGACGAGTACACGTAGACCAGGTCCGGCGTGTCGTCGCGGAACCAGCGGTCGACGACCCGGCGCAGGTCGGCGTGCGCGAAGAACGGCAGCGTCAGCGGCTCGCCGGTCAGCAGGCCGCGCGCGCAGGTGAGCCGGCGCCGCCCGCGCGACAGCGTCGGCGCCGCGACCTCGGCGCAGCGGCCGCGCAGGAACGCGACCGCCGCGGCGTCGCCGGGTTCCTCCTGGAAGCACCCCAGCCGGACCTCGTCGCCGCGGGCCAGCATGTGCTGCAGGAGGTGCCACGTGGTGATGCGGTCGCCGCGGTCGGGCGGGTACGGCACCCGTTGACACAGGAAGAGGGTCTTCACGTAGCAGCTGCCTCGGGGCCGTGGCACAGACGGCCTGGGTTCCTCATCGCCATCTCGACCGCTCCGTCTCAAGCCCGTGGCACCGGGATCTCGATAGGGTCGGCGGAGGTCCTACCGATGTCCCAGGCCGCCGGCCACCAGACGAACATTCTGAGCCTCGTCAACAGCACGATCGAGCTTCCCACGATGCCGGAAGTGTTGATCAAGCTCAACGAGGTCATGGCCGACCCGAACGCTTCGGCGGAGTCGGTGGCGAAGGTCGTTTCCAAGGACCCGGCGGTCGCGACCAACATGCTGCGCATCGTCAACTCCGCCTACTACGGCCTGCCCGTGCGGGTGTCGTCGATCCACCTGGCGGTGTCGGTGCTGGGCTTCAACATGACCAAGAAGATCGCCCTGAAGGCGGCGGTCTTCACGGCGTTCGGCAAGAAGCGCGAGAAGATCCAGCAGTTCGACCCGCTGGCGTTCTGGCAGCACGCGATCTTCACCGGCGTGGCCGCGCGCTCGATCGGCCAGCACTCGCCGATGTTCGTCGACAGCCACGTCGAGGACCTCTACATCGCCGGTCTGCTGCACGACATCGGCAAGATCATCATGCTCGAGCGCTCGTGCCCGCGCTACCTGGCCAGCCTGCGCAAGGCGGCGCAGAGCGGGCGGCCGGAGTTCGAGGTCGAGATCGAGGACTTCGGCTTCAGCCACGCCGACGTCGGCTCGGTGCTCGCGATCAAGTGGTCGTTGCCGGAGGATCTGGCGATCGCCATTCGCTACCATCACGCGCCCTCGCGAGATCCCTTCCACCGCTCCCTCAGCTCGCTCATCCACCTCTCGGACCACCTCGCGTGGAACGCCGGCAAGCCATCGACCTCGGGCACGGTCGGACCGCAGCTCGACCACGCCATCTACGAGCAGATCAGCCTCGATCCGGACGAGATCGAGGCGCTGCTGCCGCGCGTCGCCGAGGACTACGCCGCGTCCGAGATGCCCTGGTGAGGCGCGGCCGAGGCTTCGCGGCTGCCCCGGGCAGCCGCCGCCGCGGCGCCCGATCGGTCAGGCGATGAACTTCCGGCGCTGGGTCGTCTTCACGTTCCTGATCCACGTGCTCGTCGTGGCCGTGGACAAGGGTGGCGGCCTGGTGCTGTACCTGCTGACGGCGAACCAGCCCGACCAGCATGGCAAGTCCGGCATCGTCGCGTCGCTGCCGTTCATCCTGATGGCGATCGCCAACCTCGGCCTCGCCACGTCGCTGGTGTACTTCCTGCGCCGCGGCCGCTACTCGGCGCAGCAGACGTTCTCGACCACGATCACCGTGGCGTTGATCTGGGGCGGCGGGCTGTCGCTGCTGGCGCTGTTCGCGACGCTGTACGTCGCGCCGTGGATCGACCCGCGCTGGACCTTCGACCCGTGGCTGGTGGTGCCGTGGTGTGCCGTCGTGCCGCTGCTGCTGGTGTGCAGCTACGGCAACTCGGTGCAGCTCGCGGTCGAGCGCGTGCGCGACTACGGCGTCGTGCACCTGGTGTCGTCGATCGCGTTCCTGCCGGCCTTCTTCGCGGTCTACTTCTGGCTCGGCGGCGACGTCGCCGAGGGCGACGTGCCGATGGCGGTGGCGTGGGGCCGGCTGGCGTCGACGGTGCTGGTCACCGTGCTGGTGCTGTGGATGGTGCGCAAGGTCGTCAAGCTGCGCTTCGGTCTGCACCGCGCGTTCTTGAAGGACGGCCTCGCCTACGGCTGGAAGGCCAACATCACCTCGACGCTGACCTACCTGAACCACCGCATCGACCTGGTGGTGCTGGGGGCGCTGTACGTGCCGACGCTGGCGATGGCGTCCGAGGTGTTCGGCGACGTCGGGCCGGTGCGCGACACGCTGGAGGGCTGGCTCGGCAGCGTGAACCCGCTGCCCGGCGTGGTGCGCGAGGGCATGGTGTTCGAGCCGGTGCTGCTCGACGAGATCGTGTTCGCCCAGGTCGGCTTCTACAGCATGGCCGTCACCTGGGCCGAGCTGGTCTGGCACTTCCCCGAGGCGATGCGGGACCTGTTCTTCAGCAAGGTCGCCGGCTCGACGCACGACGAGGCGCGTCGGCTGACGCCGGTGCTGTCGCGGCTCGGGCTGGCGGTGTCGGTGGTCGCCGGCATCGCCGTGCTGCTGCTGATCGACCCGGCGATGAGCACCATCACCTGGATGGTCGGCAAGGGCGACCCCTGGCACCGGACCTGGAGCGAGCCGGTCGGTCGGGCGCTGGTGCTGCTGACCCCCGGCACGGTCGCGTTCACCGTGTCGAAGGTGCTGCAGGCCGACCTCGCGGCGCGCAACCAGCTCAACGTCTGCGTCACCGCACAGGTGATGGTGATGGTCGTGATGCTCGGGCTCGACCTGCTGTGGATCCCGCAGTACGGCGCGGCCGGCGCGGCGCTCGCGTCGACGGTGGCCTACGTGGTGTCGACGCTGTACACGCTGTATGCGTACTCGCGCAGCACCGGCACGCCGTCGTGGACGTGCCTGATCGTGCACTGGTCCGACTTCCGCTACATGGTCGACATCCTCAACGCCGTGCTGGTCAAGCTGCGCTGGAGGCGACCGTGAGCAACGAGGTCGCCGTCGTGATCCCGGCCTGGAACGCCGCCGCGTTCCTGGCGATCGCGCTGCAGTCGCTGCAGCAGCAGACCCTGCGGCCGACCGAGGTGGTGGTGGTCGACGACGGCTCGACCGACGGGACCGCGGCGATCGCCGAGCAGCACGGCGCGATGGTGCTGCGCCAGGACCGGCAGGGGCCGGCGGCCGCCCGCAACCGCGGCGTCGCGGCGACGCGCTCGCCGCTGATCGCGTTCCTCGACGCCGACGACTGGTTCGCGCCGGCCAAGCTCGGCCGCCAGGTCGCGCGCATGGTCGAGCTCGGCGCGATGGCGGTGTGCACCGACGCCTGGATCGTCGAAGGCGACCGGGTCGAGCGCAGCAAGAACGAGCGCCGTGCGGTGCCGGGCGTGCTGACGCTGGAGAAGCTGCTGCAGGGCAACCCGGTGATCTGCAGCACGATGCTGGTGCGGCGGTCGGCTCTGGAGCAGGCCGGGGCGTTCGACGAGGCGCCCGAGCTGGTCGCCACCGAGGACTACGACCTCTGGCTGCGGCTCGCCCGCCGCGAGCCGATCGCCTACATGGCCGAGCCGCTGGCGTTCTACCGCGTGCACGGCGGCAGCCTGTCGGCCAACAGCCGGTTCCTGGTCGGCGTCGACCGGATCCTGGACAAGGTCGATGCCGTGTTCGGCGACGAGCCGCACTTCCGGAACCTCGTGCGGCGCCGCCGGGCGATGGTGCGGCTCGACCTCGCCTGGGATCTCCTGCAGGCGTCCGGGCGCGGCGCCGAGGCGCGGGACCTGATCCGGGAGGCGCAGGGGCTGGCGTTCTCCTGGAAGGGCCTGAAGATGTGGCTCCGCAGCCGGCTGCGGCCGGCGTCGGCGACCTGAGGTCGCGCCGCCGACCGCCCGTCCGGCGCGGCGGTGTCCGCGCCGCTCCCTGTGGAAAACCCGCTGCGGCGATCGCGTTGCCGACGATGGCGCCGGCGGGCGGTTGTCCCTACGATCCTCCGCCCGAATCTCCCACCGCCATCCCAGAGCCGTGAGCGACACCCTGAAGATCACCGACATCCAGGTAGAAGGTTACGAGCGTGTCGTCGGCTGCACCGACGCGGCGTCCGGTCTGCGCGCCTTCATCGCCGTGCACGACACGACGCTCGGCCCCGCGCTCGGCGGGCTGCGGATGTGGCCGTACGGCTCGGACGACGAGGCGCTGTTCGACGTGAAGCGCCTGTCGCGCGGCATGACCTACAAGTCGGCCGTCGCAAAGACCGGACTCGGCGGCGGCAAGGCGGTGATCCTCGGCGACCCGAAGACCATCAAGTCCGAGGCGCTCTACCTGGCGATGGGCCGTTTCGTCGACGCGCTCGGCGGGCGCTACATCACCGCCGAGGACGTCAACACGACGATCGAGGACCTGGAGATCATCCGCCGCGCGACCAAGCACGTCACCGGCCTCGCGCGCAAGGACGGCGGCAGCGGCAACCCGTCGCCCTACACGGCCTACGGCGTCTACCTCGGCATCCGCGCGGCGCTGGGCTGGCAGTTCGGCAACGACGATCCGAAGGGCCGCAAGGTCGCGATCCAGGGCGTCGGCGCCGTCGGCTCGGCACTCGCCAAGCGACTCGTCGAGGCCGGCGCGGTCGTCTACGGCGCCGACCGCAACCAGGAGCGGCTGCAGCAGCTGCAGGAGTCGATCGGCCTGCAGCCCGTCGACGAGAAGGACATCCTGACGCTGGAGTGCGACGTGTTCGCGCCGTGCGCCCTCGGCGCCATCGTCAACGACCAGACGATCCCGGGCTTCCGCTGCCCGATCATCGCCGGCGCCGCCAACAACCTGCTGCTCGAGCCGCGCCACGGCAAGGCGCTGGTCGATCGCAAGATCCTCTACGCGCCCGACTACGTGATCAACGCCGGCGGCATCATCAACGTGTCGGTCGAGTTCCACCCCGGCGGCTACGACGAGCACGTGGCCCTCGAGAAGATCGAGCGCATCCCGCAGGCGCTCAAGGAGCTGTGGACGATCGCCAAGGAGGAGCGCATCCCCCCGAGCGACGCCGCCGACCGGCTGGCCGAGCGCATCGTCGCCGACGCGCGGGGCGCCAAGAAGACGGCGTCCTGCGAGGTGCCGCCGCGCGGCAAGTCGGGCGGCTGAGGCTGAGCCGCTCGCGCGCGGTCCGCGCGCGACTCGCCGGGCCCGCGCCGGGCCCTACGCCGAGACGGGCGCGGGATCGGCCGAGGAGCCGGTTCGGGCCGTGAGTTCGCCCCACCGGCCGAGCATCCACAGCGCCGGCATCGCGCCGCCGAGCGCGAAGCCCCAGTGCTCGTGCAGCACGCCGTAGCCGTGCGTCGCGGTGAACACGAGGTAAACCAGCGGCCCGGCGAACGCGAGGTGCACCAGCACCCGGTCGATCGCCGGGGCGCGCGCCACCGCCATCAGCGGCAGCCACCAGAGGTGGTACCAGACCGCGAAGTTCGGCACGCAGGCGAACACGAACACGACCATCGTCAGCGCGCCGATCCGGCCGAAGCCGCGCGCGTCGCGCACCCGGCCGAGCGCCAGCAGCATCAGCGCCGCCACGGTCAGCAGGCCGAGCAGGAACACGCCCCAGCGCACCGTGCCGCCGAACCAGTAGTTGGTGATCGAGATCAGCGAGCCGCGCGCCACGTTGCCCTGGTTGGTGATCCAGGCGAGGCCGCCGTCGACGTTCCAGTACTGCAGCCAGGCGGCGAGCACGATCAGCGCCACGACCGTCGTGCCCGCCGCGAACGGCAGCAGGCGGCCCTGGCGCCAGGCGACGATCGCGAGCAGCGGCGCCAGCGGCGGGCTGCCGTGCTTGATCAGCATCGCGGTGCCGTAGGTGACGGCGGTGGCGCCGAGGCGCGCCCTGGCCACGCCGTGGCACGCGGCGGCGAGGAACAGCGCCACCATGGCGTCGTTGTGGCCCTGGCCGCAGCTCTCGAGCAGCAGCCACGGGTTCCACAGCCACAGCGCCATTCCGCGCCGCGCCGCGCCGTCGCCTTCGCCGGGCTCGAGACCGAGCCGCAGCGTGTGCAGCACCACGACGCCGGTGGCCACGTGGGCGAGCGCGGCGCACGCCTTCCACGCGTAGGCGCCGATCCAGGGCGAGTCGGGCAGCGCGCACAGGAACTGCAGCGCCGCCGCCAGGGGGCCGTACGGCATGACCCACTCGGTCCACCGCGCGCGGACGGTGAACGCCTCCATCGCCGGGTCGTGCGCGAGCGACGAGACGGTCGTCGTGTAGGGGTTGAAGCCGAGCACGTCGACGCGGCCGCGCGCGAGGTAGTCCCACAGGTCGGCGCTCAGGAACGGCGGCGCGAGCGTCGCCAGCGCCGCCAGTGCCATGCCGGTCCGGAGCAGCGCGCGCTCGTCGACGTCGCCGCGGCCGGCGCGGCGCATGGCCTGCAGCATCGCCAGGCCGCCGGCGAAGGCGAACACGACCATGCCGAGGGTCTCCGCCGCGTGCAGCGCCGGCGCCAGGGCGCCGCCCCAGAAGAACACGTGTCGGGTGGCGCACAGGATCACGACGACCTGCGCGGCCACGGCGACCAGCACGACGCGGCGCCACGGCCAGTCCGAGGCCAGCAGCCGCGCGATCACCCGGCCACCTCGCGGTAGGCCGCGAGCACGCCTTCGGCGGTGCGGCGCCAGGTGAACGTCCGCGCGCGCGCGATCGCGGCGTCGCGGACGGCGGCGAACTCCGGCAGGCGGTCGAGCGCCTGCTCGAGGCCGTGGGCGATGCCCTCGGCGGTGGCGGGATCGAAGTAGAAGGCGTGGTCGCCGCCGGCCTCGGGCATCGCCGACGTGTTGCTGGTCGCGACCGGCGTGCCGAGCGCCAGGGCCTCGGTGACCGGGATGCCCCAGCCCTCGACGAGGCTCGGGTACACCGCCAGGTCGGCGCCGGCGTACAGCGCGATCAGCTCGCTGCGCTCGACGTAGGGCACGAAGCGCACGTGGTCGAGGCAGCCGGCGGCGGCGGCGCGCTCCGCGAACCGCGCCTGGGCCCTGCCGAGGCCGCTGATCAGCAGCAGGTGCGGCAGGTCCTTGCGGCGCTGGCGCAACCGGCCGAACGCCTCGAGCAGCCGGCCGGTGTTCTTGCGCTCGAGCGGCGCGCCGGGCGAGTACAGGTAGGGCCGGCCCTCGGCCCACCGCGCGCGCGCCGCATCGCCGGCGCCGGCCGGGGCGCCGCGCAGGAACTCGGGGTGCAGGCCGTTGAGGCTCAGGCGCACCTTCTGCGGATCGGCGCCGAAGCGCTCGCAGATGTCGCGGCGCGACCATTCGCTGACGGTCAGCACCAATGCCGCGTCGCGGACGACGCGCGGCGTCACGGCGCGCGCGTAGCGCACGAACGGGTCGCCGAGGTCGTCGGGCCACCAGGTGACGATCACGTCGTGCAGCGACACGACCATCGGCGGCCCGGGCCACAGCCGCCAGCGCGGCGGCAGCGTGTTGTAGGTGCCGTGGTAGACGTCGACCTTGTCGCAGCGGATGCGCCAAGGGATCTGCACTCGCTCCCAGCTGTGCACGCGGCCGCCGGGCAGGTCGCACTGCACCGGGCGCATGTTGGCCGGCACGTCGAGGCCGTGGGCGGGCCGCGGCAGCTGGTGGTAGAGCAGGAACTCGAGCCGTGGATCGAGCGCGTCCGGCCGCGCCGCGTCGAACTCGCGCATCAGGTGCCGGACGTAGAGGCCGATGCCGCGCGGCTCCGGCCGGAATCCTTCGCGGGCGTCGAAGCCGATGCGCATCGCGGGCCGCCGCCGGGGCTCAGTCCGCGGGCAGGCGGGTCAGGACCTCGGCCCCGTCCTCGCCGATGAAGATCGTGTGCTCGGTCTGCGCGACGCGCACGCCTGGCTTCTCGCACAGCGGCGGGTAGTCGTCGATCAGCGACTTCTTCTGCAGCAGCCGCAGGACGTCTTCGACCTTGCGCGGGGTGCCGAGCACCGGCAGCAGCTGGCGCCGCGCGAACGGCAGCCCTTCGGTGACCGCCATCGCCGCGTGCACCTCCTGCGGCAGGTTGTCCTTGGGGCGCAGGTCGCGCCGCAGCATGAACACCTCGGGGTCGCCCTTGACGTCGATGTAGCCCTTGCCGTCGCAGACGAACGGCTCGCACGCGATCGTCATGTTCGCGCGCAGGCGGCCGGCCTTCTGGTCCGGGTAGTTCGGGATCGAGGGCGCGCAGTGGATCGTGTAGCGCGCCACGCCGTGCCCGGTCAGGTTGTAGATCGGGTTGAAGCCGAGCGCCTTCACGGTCGACTCGATCTGGCGGCCGATCTCGGTGATCGACGCGCCCGGGCCCATCACCGAGATCGCGTTGTCGAGCGCCATCCGGCTGGCGGCCACCAGCACCGAGCCCTCGCCGTCGCGCAGGTCGACGGTCACGGCGTTGTCGGTGACGTAGCCGTCCACCTGGGTGCCGAGGTCGAGCTTGACGATGTCGTCGGGCTGCACCTCGGTGGGGTCTTCGGGCGGCGAGCAGTAGTGCGCGGCGATGTGGTTGCGCGACAGCTGCGCCGGGAACGCCGGCTTGCCGCCCATGTCGAGGATCACCTGCTCGACCTCGCGCGCGATCGCCTCGATGCGCGCGCCGGCCCGGATCATCTTGCGGCCGTGTTCGCGCGCGGTCGCGGAGATGAAGCCGGAACGCCGCAGCTTGTCGAGTTCGGGTGCCCGCATCGCCTACGTCCCCTGCAGCACGCCCAGGCGCCTGCCGACCCGCGCGAACGCGGCGACGGCCCGTTCGAGCTGGTCCTGGTCGTGCGCGGCGCTGATCTGCACGCGGATGCGCGCCTTGCCCTTGGGGACCACCGGGTAGCTGAAGCCGATGACGTAGACGCCCTCGTCCAGCAGCTGGCGCGCCATGTCGACCGCGAGCTTGGCCTCGCCGAGCATGATCGGGACGATCGGGTGCTCGCCGGGCGCGATGCGGAAGCCGGCCGCGGTCATCGCGGCGCGGAAGAACTGCGTGTTCCTGGCCAGCGTGTCCCGCAGCGCGGTGGTCGCCGACAGCATGTCGATGCAGGCGATCGTGGCGCCGGCGATCGCCGGCGCCACGGTGTTCGAGAACAGGTACGGCCGGCTGCGGTTGCGCAGCAGGTCGACGATCTCCTTCCGGCCGCTGGTGAAGCCGCCGGACGCGCCGCCGAGCGCCTTGCCGAACGTCGACGTGACGACGTCGACGCGGTCCTGGACGCCGTGGTGCTCCGGGGTGCCGCGGCCGGTCGGGCCGAAGAAGCCCGTCGCGTGGCTGTCGTCGACCATCACCATCGCGCCGTGGCGGTCGGCGAGCGTGCAGATGTCGGGCAGGTTGGCCACGAAGCCGTCCATCGAGAACACGCCGTCGGTGACGATCAGCCGGCTGCGCGCGCCCTCGGCCTCCTGCAGGCAGCGCTCCAGGTCCTTCATGTCGCCGTTCTGGTAGCGGAAGCGCTGCGCCTTGCTCAGCCGGACGCCGTCGATGATCGAGGCGTGGTTGAGCGCGTCGCTGATGATCGCGTCCTCCTCGCCCATCAACGTCTCGAAGATGCCGCCATTGGCGTCGAAGCACGAGGTGTAGAGGATCGTGTCCTCGGTGCGCAGGAACGCGCTGACCTTCTGCTCGAGGGTCTTGTGCAGGTCCTGCGTGCCGCAGATGAAGCGCACGCTGGCGAGACCGAGCCCGTGCGAGTCGATCGCGCCCTTGGCGGCCTGCCGCAGCGCCTCGTTGTTGGCGAGGCCGAGGTAGTTGTTGGCGCACAGACACAGCACGTCCTTGCCGCCGACGCGGATCATCGCGCCCTGCGGCCCCTGCAGGACCCGCTCGTCCTTCCACAGCCCCTGCTCGCGGATGCCGTCGAGTTCGGCCCGCAGCCGGTCGCGATCTTGGTCGAACATTCCGGAAGGTCTACTGCGGCCTGCCCTGGGGATACAGCACGACCTTGGACTCGAGGCCCTTGCCGAAGCGCTCGACGCCGGCGCCGAAGTCGTCCAGCGACATCCGCGCCGACACCAGGTCGCTGAGGTCCATGCCGCGTTGCAGCAGGTCGAGCATGCGCTCCCAGGTGCGGAACATCTCGCGGCCGATGACCGCGTGCAGCGTCAGTCCCTTGAAGATGAAGTTCTTGCTGAAGCGCTCGATCGGCACCGCGTCGCCCTTGGGCAGGCCCAGATGCACGACGTGGCCGGCAGCCCGCGTCATCTGGATCGCGTTGTTGATGCCGGTGGGGTGGCCGCTGATCTCGAGCGCGACGTCGACGCCGCCCTTGGTGGCGGCGACCACGACCTCGACCGGGTCGGGCCGGCGCGCGTCGACGACCGTCACGCGGTCCTGGATGCCGCGGCGAACGGCCCACTCGCGGGCGCGCTGCAGCGCCTGGTCGGCGACGTCGACGACGTAGATGTGGCTGGCGCCGACGAAGCTGGCGACCTCGCCGCACATGGCGCCGATCGGGCCGTAGCCGACGATCGCCACCTGGCGGTTCTCGACCGGCACCTTCATCGTCGTGTGGACGGCGTTGCCGAGCGGGTCCAGGATCGCGCCGACCTCGACCGGCAGCAGCTCGGGCAGCGGCACCACGTTGCTGGCCGACACGCACACGAACTCCGCGAACGCGCCGTCCAGGTTGATGCCGCGGATCTTGGTGGTCATGCAGGCGTGGAACGCGCCGTCGCGGCACGCCGGGCACTCGCCGCAGACCTCGTGCATCTCGGCGCTGACGTAGCGCCCCTCCTGCACCTTCATCGGGTCGACGCCGGGGCCGAGCTTGTCGACGTGGCCGCAGAATTCGTGCCCGAGCACCACCGGCGGGGCGACGATGCCGTTCATCGACGGGTCGCCCGAACAGATGTGCACGTCGGTGCCGCAGATCCCGGCGGCGACCACGCGCACCCGCACTTCGCCGGGCGCCGGCTCCGGCACGGGGAGGTCGCGGCGGAGGCGGAATTGACCCGGGCCGGTCAGCTGGATGCCCTTCATGGCGGTCATGCGGGTGGGGGCCGCCCGGCGGGGCGGGTCGGGGGGCGCATTCTGCAAGGGCGGGCCGGGCCGCGCCACTGCGGCCCATGGCATCGCGGCCGACGTCAAGCGGCCAGGCCGCGGTGCCCGACCGTCGGGCACCGCCGCTGGCGGGCCCTGGTGCGGTGGTCGCGTCCCGGGCCCCCGCTACGGTCCTCGTCATGGAGCGCGTTCGCGATCGGTCGTCCGGGCCGCGCCCGCGGCCGGGCCGCTGGGGTGCGGCGCTGCTGCTGGCGGCCGGTCTGGTCGCGCAGGGGTCGCCCGGCGCGCTGCCGGCGGCCGCCGCAGGCCGCGACGAATTGACCGCCTGGGTCCACGAGCACGCGGTGCGGCTCGACTCGCTCGACCGCCGCGCCCTGCCCGACACCCAACGCGCGGCGCTCGACCGCGCCCTGGCGCCGCTGCTCGCCGGCCGCCGCGTGGTGATGCTCGGGGAGCCCGACCACGGCATCCGCGACAAGTACGACTACCGGCTGCTGTGCCTCGACCTGCTGGTCGCACGCGGGTTCCGCCACGTCGGCATGGAGATGGGGCGCGCCGACGGCGTGCTGCTCGACGAGCACCTGGCAACCGGCGACGAGGCGCGCTTCCGCGCCACCGCGCTGGCGGGCAACCGCGCCCACCTGCGGCCCGACCGCAGCGACGCGATCGACGCGTTCGATCCGGACCGGCACCCCGAGGTCCATCGCCGTGTGGTCGAGGAGACCCTGCGATTCCACCGGGCCCTGCGCGCGCTCGCGGGCGAAGGCGACCGCGACCGGCTGCGCTGGTTCGGCTACGACGTGAGCTTCCTGCCCGGCGGCGGCTATGCCGACGTCGAGCGCGTGCTCGGGCCGCACGCCGACCGGGAGGGCGTCGCCGCGCTGCGCGCCGCCGTCGAACGCGTGCCCGGCGAGTCGCGCATCGCCGAGGCCGCGCGCCTCGACCGTGCGTTGGCCCGGATCGCGGGCGACCGGGACGCGCTGGCGTCGGTGCTCGGGACGGATGGCGTCCGCGACGTGCGGCACGCGCTCGAGACCTTGGCGGCGAGCTTCCGCTTCCTGGACGCCGCGCGGGACCGGCGGTGGAGCGACGAACGTCGCGCGGCGATGACCGCGCGCGACGCATTCATGGCGCGCCGCGTGCTCGAGCTGGTCGGCGACGCGCCCGACGCCGAGCGCTTCGTGCTGCTGGGCCACGACCTGCACCTGAGCCGCGACAGCACCGCGATGCAGCTTGGGTCGATCGCCATGTGGCCGTCGGCGGGCACCCTGGTGTGCGAGCGTCTGGCGGAACAGTGTCTGGTCGTGTGGCTGCTCTACGACCACGGCCATCGCGCCGACCCGGAGTCGGGGCAGGTGGCGCAGCCGCGTCCGAGCATCCCGGGAACGCTCGAGGCCGCGTTCGCGGCGGCCGCGCCGCGCTTCGTGCTGCCGCTCCGCGGCGTGGGGCCGCTGCCGGCGGCGCTGCGCTCGAGGCAGCGCCTGGCGATGGGCGGCACCGTCACCGAGTGCGTGCTCGCCGACCAGTGCGACGTGGTGGTGTTCCTCGCCGCGGTCGTGCCGCCGGGTGCGCGCTGACCGACTCGCCAGCTCGCGCGCCTCGCCCCGTTGCTGGTCCGGCCGGATCGACGGCGGTACAGTCCGGCGATGCAGCGCGCTCGCGGTTGGCTGGTGTCGATGGTCCTGGCCGCGGTCGCCGGCGGGTGCACGGAGACCCACCCCGTGGCGTCGCCGGTCGACTACGTGCCGCGTCGCGTCGTCGAGGTCGAGCGCTTCGCCGTGCACGACGGCGGCGAGCTGCTGGGCACCCTGGTGCACCTCGAGATCCAGGACCCGCAGGGGCCGCTGCGCTTCTGGCGGGTCGAGAACCGCAGCGGCGCCTGGCTCGGTCACGCCAGCGAGGCCCTGCGCTGGAGCCGCCGCGTGCCGTTCCGCGACGACGAGGAAGACCTCGGCGTCTGGCCGATGGCGAGGGGCGTGGCGCAGCTGGTCGGCCGACCCGACGCCGCGCTCGAGCTGCGCGCGCTGCCGGTCGCCGCGCCGGCCGCCGCCGATCGGGCGCGCTGAGCCGGGCGCGTTGGGCCGG
>JBFWWV010000028.1:79183-104785 GCA_050245995.1 Planctomycetota bacterium
GCCGGGCGCGTTGGGCCGGCGATCGCAAAACCGCGGCGGCCGCCGCGTCCGCGTCGCTACATTGCGTCGCCTCCGAACATGAGCAGACGCAAGCCGACCCCGCCCGCGAAGTCTCCCCGCCGCAGCACCAAGGCCGCCGCCGCCCCGGCCGGCCGACCGGTCACGGCGTCCAAGGTCGAGATGACCGAGATCGTGTTCCCGACCGACGCCAACCCGCTCGGCAACGTGATGGGCGGGCGCGTCATGCACTGGGTCGACATCTGCGCCGCGGTCGCCGCCGGCCGCCACGCGCGCACGCCGGTGGTCACCGCGAGCGTCGACAAGATCGACTTCCACGTGCCGGTGCCGGTCGGCGGCGTCGTCGTGCTGCGCGCGTCGGTCAACTACGCCGGGCGCACGTCGATGGAGGTCGGGGTCAAGGTCTGGCAGGAGGACCGCGCCACCGGTGAGCGGCGGCACGTCGTGTCGGCGTACCTCACGTTCGTGTCGCTCGATCCGACCACCCGCGCGCCGCGCCCGGTGCCGCCGGTGTTGCCCGAGAACGACGAGGAGCGCCGGCGTTTCGCCCAGGCGCAGCAGCGGCGGCAGCGCCGGCTGGAGCTGCGGACTCAGGACGGGCAGGCGTAGCGGTCCGCCGAGCGACGTGGCGGCGCAAGGAGTTTGCGCGCGCGTCGCCGGTCGGCCGAAAGTGGCCCGCACTGCGGAGCGGCGCCGACCTGGTGCGCCCGGGCTACTCTCCTGGGCGACCCCCGTTGTCCGTTTGGCCGGCCGCGCTAACGTCCCGCGACCGCGTTCTCACTTCCCTGCGGACGCCCCCTTTCCCTTGCTTCGCGCATCATCCATGCAGAACCCGATCCTCGCTTCATTGGCCGTCGCTCTCGCGGCGGCTCCCGTCGTCGCGCAGACCGTCACGGTCCCCGCGATCTTCGCCAACACCGAAGGCGGCACCACCCCGAACGTCTGGCGCGCCGGCACCAACCGCGTGCAGTGCGCGTGGGACTCCAGCAACTTCGCGTCGCAGAACGTCGGTCATCCGATCGTGATCAGCAACGTCGAGTTCCGCCTCGCCGGCGGGCTGCTGACGACGCTCGTGACCTACCCGAGCGTCGAGATCCACCTGCAGGACTGCGCCGTCAACTACCTGTCGCTGACGACGACGTTCGCCACCAACCGCAGCGCCCCGCTCGGCACTCCCAACTACGCCGGTCCGGTCAGCACGCAGGTCGTGAGCGGCTCGACGCCGAACGACTACTTCATCAGCATCCCGCTGACGACGCCGTTCACCTACAACCCGGACAGCGGCGCGGACCTGCTGATGGAGATCGTGATCCTGGCGGCGCCGTCGCCGAACACCGGACACACGATCAACACCGGCTTCAACACCGTCAACCACCTGTGCAACTCGGTGCGCTCGGTCGGCTCGACGGTCGCGCTGACGGGCACGCTCTCGGCGTTCTGCCCGGTCGCGCGCTTCACCTACACCGACGCGCCCGCCGCGGCCAAGAACATCACCTACGGCGCCGGCTGCTATGACCGCGCGGTGTCGATCTACGAGGAGTTCGCCGCGGGCGCCAACGACCTGTCGGGCCAGACCGTGACGTTGGTGCAGAACGGCAACGGCGGCTACACGGCGACGACGACGGCCGGCGCCGTGCTGACCGCGCCGACGGTCCCCGGCCTCGCGCTCGGCGACGACGTCATGTCGGCGTCGATCCCGCTGCCCTTCACCTTCGACTTCCCGGGCGGCAACGCGACGTCGATCCAGATCGACTCGAACGGCAGCATCCTGCTCGGCGTCACCGGTGCGACCAGCATCGGCGGCAGCGCCGCGACGATGCTCGGCCTCCCCGGCCCGCGCCTGTGCCCGTCGATGCAGGACCTGCTGCCCGACGCCGCCACCAACGTCGACAACGTGTTCGTCGAGCCGGACCCGGCCAACCCGACCGGCGCGATGCTGATCACCTGGCTGAACGTGCCCTGCTTCAACGCGGTGCTGACCGGGCTCACCTCGACCTTCCAGGTCGCGCTGATCGACAACGGCACCAACGACACCGTCGAGTTCCGCTACTCGACGCTGACCAACGACTCCTCCAGCAACGCCGCCGTCGCGCTGACCGGCTGGACGATCGGCAACGGCGCCAACGATCCGGGCAGCAGTGATCTGACCGCCGGCCCGGTCGCCACGTTCTCCGAGATCGACGCGCTGTCGCTGTCGGCCACGGGCCGCCCGCTCCTGGGCCAGGCGACGACCTACGACCTGGACAACATCCCGGCGCCGGGCGTCACCCTGCACCTGTGGAGCCTCGGCCAGGTCAACCCCGGCGCGTCGCTGGCCGGGCTCGGCGCTCCGGGCTGCAGCGCCTTCATCGCGCTGCCGGAGTTCCTGAGCGTGTTCAACATCGGCCTGCCGACCAACACGGTGATCCTGAACATCCCGAACGACCCGCAGCTGGTCGGTCTGGCCATCCACGGCCAGGGCGTGGCGCTGGTCCCCACGGCCAACGCCCTGGGTGCGATCACCTCGAACGGCGTCAGCTCGACGATCGGCACCCTGTGACCGATCCGGGACCCGGCCCAGGCCGGGTCCCCGCCCGCCGCGGCGGGCGCCGGCCTCCGGGCGCGGCGCCCTGCCGGGCGGATTCCAGGGCCGCGGTTTCGCGCGGCCCCGGCCGGCGGTAGAGTCCTCCGCCCGATGTTCGACGACTTCGCCGAGAAGACGGTCGCCGCCGTCCGACAAGCCGAGGAGCTGGCCAAGAAGCTGGGCGACGAATCGGTCGCGACCGGCCACGTGATCTACGGCCTGACGGTCGACAAGAGCGTCTGCCTGCATCACATCTTCCAGGACCTCAACGTCGACCCGGACATGTTCTCGGGCTACGTGCAGAGCCTGCCGCGCGAGCCCGAGGTGATGAACCCGCCGTACAACCGGCACGTGCACACCGTGTTCGAGCGCGCCCGCGACGCCGCCGCGCAGCTGGGCACCAAGATCGTGCAGCCCGAGCACATGGCGCTCGCGTTGATGTCGGTGAAGTCGGGGTCGTGCTACGAGACGCTCAAGGAGTTCTCGATCGACCCGGACTACGTGAGCTCGCTGATCATGCAGGCGATGGGGTTGCCGCCGGAGCAGGCTCCGGAGTGGTTCTGAGTCGGGCTGCCCGCATAGCGGGCAGACCGACCCAGGACCGTGCCGCGCGCCTGCGGCGCGCCGCTGCGGTTCTGAGCGGCGCTGCCCGCGCAGCGGGCATCGCCGCTCCCCTTGCCCAGGCCGCGCGCAGCGCGGCCGGTGCCCTTGCCCTTGCCCTGGCCCTTGCCCTGGGGCGCGGGCGCTGGGGGCGCGCCGGTGCCCGCGCGCGCGAAGCGCGCGCTGGAGGGGCCCGCGCTTCGCGCGGGCAGGGCAAAGGAGAAGGGCAAAGGCAAAGGCAAAGGCAAAGGCGAGTGACCCCCTCGCCCCCGCGACGCTACCTCCCCGCGTGACGGACGCTGATCCTCCACACCCCGCACCCGCACCCGCACCCGGCCGCCGGCGTCGCGTCCTCCGCCGCACCGTCCTCTCCGCCGCGCTGACCGGGCTCCTCCTCGCCACCTACCTCGCGCTGTTCGGCTGGACCCTGCGCGTCCACCCGCCGACCGATCCTCCGACCCCGGTCACGGCGCTGCTGATCCGCGACCAGCTGCACCGCGGCCTGCTGCTGCCACAGCCCGGCGGCGGCTACGTCGAGTTCGGCTTCGGCGACTGGGCCTGGTACGCAGAGGGCCGCGAACACTGGACGCGCGTGTTCGCGACGGTGCTCTGGCCGACGCCGGGTGCGCTGTCGCGTCGCGAGCTCGCCGGCGCCGATCCCGCGGCGGTGCGCGCGGCGTTGCCGTGGGCGCAGTTCGAGGACCTCGTCGTCGGCGCGGCTGCGGCCGAGCGGCTGCGCCTTCGCCTCGAGGAGCAGTTCGCGGCCGGTCGCGTGGCAGCGACGCAGCGGCCGGCGTTGCGCATGGGGTTCGTGCCGTGGGCGCGTTCGTACTGGTTCGTCGACAACTGCAGCACCGCGGTCGCCGGCTGGTGCGCCGAGCTCGGCTGCGCGATCTCGGGACCGCCCCTGGCGTTCGACGTGGCCGCGGCGCGCTGACTCCGCCACGGCTCGGCCGTCATTCGGCCTGACCGCGGCGCTCCCAGGCGATCTGGTCGAGCACCCTGCGCAGCTGCTCCTGCGTGCGCACCGCCTCGCGCGTGGAACGGCCGACCGTCACGTACACCACCGGCTGCTCCTCGACGACGTAGCCGGAGCGGCCGATCAGGATCGGGTCGAAGCGCGGGTCGAGCATCTGCACCATGCGCGACGGCATGTAGGTCGACAGCGCGATGTTGCGCAGCTCCTGCGCCTGCTCGGAGTCCCGGTCGCCGACGATGGTCAGCACCAGCGGTTCGTAGAACACGAGGTCGACGGCGCGGCCGAAGCCGGCGACGTAGTAGCCGTACTCCTTGTAGTCGCTGGCGAACGCCTCCAGCGTCTCGATCGCCTCGCGGTGGAACTCGCTGCGCCGCGACAGGTACGACAGCCGCACCAGCGCCTCGGCCATCACCGAGTTCTCGAGGATCGAGCGGTTGCGGCGGCGCATCGAGCCGCTCTGGCGCGGGTCGTTGAGGATGTCGAAGAACCCGCCGCCGGGCGCCTTCTGCCGCGCGATCGCCTGCTCGGCGATGGCCTCGGCCGGCAGCAGCAGGTCGGCGTCGCCGGTCAGCTGGCTCGCGTCGATCAGCGCGCGGATCAGGTAGGCCTGGTCGGCGAGCATGCCGGGCAGGTGGTAGGTGCCGTCCCAGTAGTGGAACACGTCGCGCCCGTCGTAGAGCTCCTCGCGCAGGAACCCGAGCACCTGCAGCGCCTGCTGGCGCCACTCCGGACGGTCCAGCACCACCGACGCCTTGAACAGGCCCGACACCGCCATCGCGTTGGCGTGGCAGTGGATGGTGCGGTCGGGCACCGGCGGTTCGCGCCGGCGCCGGCCCTCCGCGTCGAGGTTGTAGTAGTCGGCGTCGGCGTCCTGGCTGCCGTAGAAGCCGTTGGTGTCCGGGTCGCGCAGGAACTTCAGCATCCAGCCGACGATGCCCTCGGCGGTCCTGCGGTAGGCCTCGTTGCCGAACAGCTGGTAGCCCTCGAGGTAGACGCGCAGCACCTTGGCGTTGGCGTCGAGCAGCTTCTCGAAGTTCGGGCTGCGCCAGTCGGGGGTCTTGGAGAAGCGGAAGAAGCCGCCGTCGACGATGTCGTGCAGCGGGCTCTCGAGCATGCGGTCGAGGGTCAGCGTGACGACCTCGCGCATCCGGTCGTCGCCGCGCTTGGCCCACAGCACCAGCGCGAAGTCGAGCGCCTCGGGGTGGGGGAACTTGGCGGCGTCGCCCCAGCCGCCGTAGCGGTGGTCGAACTTGTCGTAGATGGCGTCCGCGATGTGGTCGACCATCTGCTGGTTCAGCCGGCCCTTCCGCGCCGGCGGCCGGCTCTTGTGGCTCCACAGCTCCTGCAGGCCCTTCTCGAGGTCGGCGCGCTGCGTGCGCCACATCGTGCGCACGCGGTCGAGGCGCTGCTGCAGTTCGTTCGGCAGCAGGTAGTTCTCGTTGGCGATCAGTTCGCCGTCCGGAGTCAGGAACGCCACCGTGGGCCAGCCGCCGGTGCCGTAGCGCTCGTTCACGTCGGGGCGGCGCTCGGCGTCGACCTGCACGGCGACGAAGCCGTCGCGGATCGTGGCCGCCACCTGCGGGTCGCCGAACGTGTGCTGCAGGAGATCCTTGCAGTGGTGGCACCACGGCACGGTGAGCACCATGACCAGGGGGCGGTCCGCGGCCTTGGCCTGCTGCAGGGTCGACGGCTCGAAGTCCAGCCAGGCGATGGAGTCGGTCATGCTAGGCGCAGCGCGGGATCGCGGCGGAGTCCGCAGCAGAGCGCCAATCTACTGTCGGACGGGGTGGCGGATACTCCGATCATCGGTCGCAGTTGCCGGGGCGCTGAATCTGCCTGCGCCGCCGGCTCTTCGAGTGCCGCTATTTCGTACGATCGGGCGGCTCGAACAACCGCAGCTTCTTGCCGGTTTCGCGCCGGGCCGGAGCCTTGTCACGCGGCTCGTCGGCCGCCGGAGCCCCGTCCGCAGCCGGCACCGCCACGCGCGGCGCATCGGCCCACAGGCTCTCGAGCCCGTAGTAGGTCCGCGCCTCGGGCAGGAAGAGGTGCACCACCACGTCGTCGAAGTCGAGCAGCACCCAGTTGCTGTCCTCGGACTCGAGGCCGCCGGTGTTGCGCTTGCGGCGGCCGCGCAGGTGCTTCACGTCGAGGTCGACCTCGCGCGCGATGGCCTGCGCCTGGCGCGTGTTGCGCACGGTCGCCACGACGAAGTAGTCGACGATCGCCAGCGGGCGGCTCACGTCGAGGATCACGATGTCCTCGGCCTGCTTCTCGCCCAGGAGTCGGGCCACGTGCTGTGCGAACTCGGTCGCAGCGGCGTCGGGCGCCCGCTCGGGACGGTCGGCGATGTCGGCAGAGGATGACTCGGGAAGTGGTCGGTTGGTCAAAGGGTCAAGGGTGTGGTTCTGGCCGCGCGGCGCCGTGGACCATCCCATCCGGACCTCTCGGTGGCGCGCTGCCGCCGTGCAATGTATCGGCCCGGGGGCGGGGCGGAACCCCCTCGATTCCACGGGCATCCCGAACCGCGGAGTCGGGCGGGGGGCGGTGCGGACCAGGGGGCGCCGATGGCATGGCGGCGTCGGCGCGGACGCGCGCAGCGCCGCGCCGCCGGGCGGCCGGCGAACTCCCGCGTCGGGCGCCGGCGTCGGTCCCGGAACCGCGGCCCTGGAAGGCCGGCCGACACGTGGCTTTCGTGGGTCGTGAATGGCACCGGTGCGCATGGTGCGCGAGAACGTCGAGGCACTCGCACGCCGCCAGGTGGTCGAGGCCGCCGCGAGGTGCGGGAGTGACCTTCCGGCCGGCGTTCTGGACGAGCTCCGACGCCCGCCGCCGGACCGCGGTCTCCCGTGGCGGGTGCGGAGGAGCCGCGCGGCCGGCGCCAGGTCCCCGGGGTCGACGTCGATTCCGCGGCCGCGGCGCGCGTGTTCTTCACGCGCCGGTGCAGGTTCGTGACGCCACGACGAGCGCGCAGTGAAGCGAACGCGCGACGCGTTGCTTCATCGATCGTTGCCTGAGGTTTCCCGCGGCGCTCGGCATGGTCTGCGCACGTCGCGTCGCACTTCGCTTCGCGCAACTGTCCAGAGAGCCACAGAAGTATGAACCACACGACTCGTTTCATTCTGACCGCTGCCGTCGCGGCGGCGTCGTTGTCCGCGCAGGAGGCCTTCCCCATCGACGCCTCGGCGGGCTCCACCACGGCGGCCGCCAACACGGCGCCGTTCGTCATCCCGGCCCGCATGACGCAGACGCTCATCACCGATCGCAACACGCTGACCAACTCGCAGGGTCTGCCGGCCTCGTTCGGCCTCTGGGACATGGTCGCCTTCAGCGCCGACAGCCGCTACATCTTCGTTCCGTCCGAGGTCGGCATCGCCGCCGGCGTGTTCCGCTACGACACCGTGACCGGTACCAAGGCCACGATGCTGGTCGGCAACGGCAGCGGCATCCGCGAGAGCAACCCGCTCGCGTGGAGCGCGACCAACGACGAGTACCAGCGCCTCGATCCGTGCTCGCTGTCGCCCTGGGGCACCATCCTGACCGGTGAGGAGACCACCGGCGGCCGCATCTTCGAGTGCACCAACCCGCTGGCCAACGGCGGGTTCACCTGGCGCTGGCTCGACAGCGTGCCGGCGATGGCGCACGAGGGCGTGCGCTTCGACGCGGCCGGCAACATGTACGTCGTCGACGAGGACAACTCGGGCTGCGTCTACAAGTTCGTGCCGACGGTCCCCGGCGACCTCACCGTCGGCCAGACCTTCGTGCTGAGCGTCGACGGCTACGCCGCCGATCCGGACGCCCGTGCCAACGAGAACTGGAACTCGGCGCAGAACCTGCTGACGACGCGCACCGGCCCGGCCACCTGGGTGCCGATGACCGACGCGGTCGGCAACGCGCTGACCGTCGCCGACCCGTTCGCCTACGTGAGCACCACCGGCGGCCGCACCGCCGCCGACGAGCTGGTCGGCACGCCCTACGGCCGCCCGGAGGACGTCGACTTCAACACCCTCGCCAACGGCCACGAAGCGCTCTACTTCACCGCCACCAGCGAGAACGCGGTCTACTGCGTCGAGCTGACCGGAGCGACCACTGCCGCGGTGCGCATCCTGTGCGATCGCAACACGCTGAACCTCGCGTCCGGCGCCGCGATCGGCACGCAGCTGACCAGTCCCGACAACCTCGCGGTCGACGCGTGGGGCAGCATCTACGTGATCGAGGACCAGGAGCCCGGGGACATCTTCAAGGTCATCGACAACAACAAGGACGGCGTCGCCGAGGGCATGGGCCGGCTGGCGAGCCTCGGCGTCGGCGGCGCGGAGCCGACCGGCATGATCTTCGACCCGAACGATCCGTACCGCTTCATCTGCTGCATCCAGCACCCGACCAGCGGCAACGACGCGCTGTGGTCGTTCGACACGCGGCCCTACGACGGCAGCGACCTCGACCTGACGCTGGCCAGCGGCATCAACGCGGTGGCGACCGCCGGCCCCGGCGAGTTCGTTCGCGACGCGCGCGGCTTCGACACCGTGGTGTTCAAGGTCGACTCGCCGAACGGCGCGCTCTACGGCGCCCCGTTCGCGCTGATGATCCAGCCGTTCTTCACCGCGGTCGGCCAGCCGCGCTTCCTGCCGCCGCTGTGGCTCAACCTGTTCCAGCCGAGCTTCGCGCTGGTCGGCGGGTTCGCCGGTCAGTTCCCCACCGTGCTGCCGTTCGGCCCGGCCTCGGTCGCGGTCGTCGTGCCGCCCGGGCTCGCCGGCATCAGCGTGATGACGCAGGCGCTCGGCATCGACGCCAGCGGCGCGATCTTCGCCACCGACGGCGTGGAGATCGTCCTGCACTGATCGACCCGCGGCGTGGAGGCGTCGGCGCGGCTCGCCCGCGCCGGCGCCTCGCGTCGTTCCCCGAGGGAGGCTCCCATGAGAACCCGTTTCGTTGTCGCCGCGGCGCTCGCGCTCGCGGCTCCTGCCAGCGCGCAGGTCACCCGGCTGGGCGGCGGCACGGCGCCGTTGTTCGTGTCCGGCTCGCCGACGCTCGGCGGCACGCTGTCGATCAGCCCGCTGTTCGCGCCGTTGCCGCTGGTGATCCTGGGGCTGTCACGCGTCGACCTGCCGCTCGCGTCGCTCGGCGCCAGTTGTCCCGACGTGCTGATCCCGAACCTCGACTTCTCGAACTACCTCAACTACACGCTGCCGATCCCGAACGACCCCGTGTTCGTCGGCGCCACCGTCTACGCGCAGGGCGCGATGGTCGGAGTGGCGCCGTGCCGGGTGTTCGGGGTCTACGTGGCCATGACCGAGGCCGTCGAGATCCGGGTGCAGTAGGCGCGGTCGCGGGCGGCCTCACGGCGTGACGAGGCGCTCGATCGACCGCGCGTCCTCGCTGGACGCGAGCAGCAGCAGGACGTCGCCGGCGGCCAGCTCGGTGGGGCCGCGCGCCACGAGGTGCTGGCCGTCGCGCACGACCGTCACGACCAGCGCCGACGGGGGCAGGCCGAGGTTCGCCAGCGCGCGGCCGATGGCGGGGCTGTCGGGCGGCAGCGGCAGCTCGAACAGGTGGGGCGCGCCCAGCGCCGTCGCGCCCGACCGCCCGGCGATCACGCTGGCCTCGGCCTCGACGGCGCTGACGCCGAGCGCGACCAGCAGCTGCCGCGCCATCGCCAGGCCGAGCTCGCGTTCGCCCTGCACCGATCGGATCCCGCCGAGCGCCGCCAGCTCCCTGGCGTGCGCCTCGCTGTGCACCCGCGCGACGACCTCGATCTCGGGGTGGACGGACCGCGCGTGCTCCACGGCCAGACGCTGCGTCACGGCGTCGGGCGCGGTCAGGACCAGGGCGCAGGCGCGGGCGATGGCCGCGCGATCCAGCAGCATCGGGTTGCCGGCGTCGCCGTACAGGGCGTCGATGCCCCGGGCGCGCACCCGTTCGACGAGCGCGCGGTCGATGTCGATCGCCACGAACCGCACCTTCCGCGCCGCCAGGTGTTCGCCGAGCACGCTGCCGACCCGGCCGAACCCGACCAGCACCACGTGCTGATCCAGCGGCGGCGCGTCCGCGGGTCGCTGCGCCAGCGCCGCGCCGCGCGCGAGCTGGCGCCGCGCGAAGGCGGGCCGGCTCGACAGCCAGCGATCGAGGCGCGGGACGCCGCGGAACAGCACGGGGCTGGCGGCGATGCTGGCCAGTGCGGTCGCGAGCACGAGGTCGCGCCCGCCGGCCGGCAGGATGTCGAGCTCGGTGGCGAGACCCGCCAGCACGAACGAGAACTCGCTGACCTGCGCCAGGCCGGCGCTGACCGAGAACGCGGTGCCCGGGGTCTGGTCGCGGCGCAGCAGGAACACCGCGGCGACGAGCGGTTTGCCGACCAGCACGCAGGCGAGCGCCGCCACGACCAGCAGGGGCTCCCGGGCGACGAACGCCGGGTCGAACAGCATGCCGACGGCGACGAAGAACAGCACTGCGAACGCGTCGCGCATCGGCAGCGCGTCGGCGGCGGCCTGATGCGCGAGGTCCGAGCGGCCGACCACCATGCCGCCGAGGAACGCGCCCAGCGCCAGCGACAGACCGAAGACCTCGGACGCCAGGAAGGCCACGCCCATCGCCAGCGCGAGCACCGCCAGGGTGAACAGCTCCCGCGACTGTGCGCGCGCCACCGCGGCCAGGAGCCGCGGCACCAGCAGGCCGCCGCCCCAGATCACCAGCGCGGCGAGCACCACGACCTTGCCCAGGCTGAGCGGGATCGACAGCCACAGGTCGTGCGCCCCGTCCTCGGCGGACATCGCCGGCAGCACGACCAGCAGGATCACGGTCACCAGGTCCTCCACCAGCGACCAGCCGATGGCGAGCCGCCCCGGCATCGCCGCCAGCATCCCGAGCTCGGTCATGCCGCGGACGATCACCACCGTCGACGCGGTGGCGAGGCACATGCCGAGCACCGCGGCGCCGCCGATGGACCAGCCCATGCCGAGGCCGAGACCGGTCCCGAGCGCCACCACGACGCTGCAGGAGAGCAGCGCGCCCGGCACTGCCAGGCGGCGCACCGCCCACAGGTCACGGAACGAGAAGCCGAGCCCGACGCCGAACATCAGCAGCACCACGCCCACGTCCGCGACCTCGGCCGCGAGACCGGTGTCGCCCACGAAGCCGGGGGTGTGCGGCCCGATCGCCACGCCGGCCAGCAGGTATCCGATCAACGGCGACTGACCGAGCCGGCGCGCCAGGGTGCCGCAGAGGCATGCGGCCATCAGCGCGATGGCGACTGTGGGGACCCAGTTCACGTGGGAGCGCCTCGACGCGGGCGCCGGGTTGTATCACCGCGGGGCGCCGTCGAACGACTGGATCGCACGGGATCCGCGCCGGAGTCACCGGCCGGCGAGCCCGCCGAACGCAGGCGGGTCACTGCGGCAGGAAGCTGACCGACGCCGACTCCAGCGTGAGGAGCGTGGACGGGTCGAGCAGCCGCACCGTGAATCGGTGCTCGCGCCCGAGCGCGCCGCCCGTCAGCGCCGGCATCGGCAGGACCGTCGACAGGCCGCCGACGAAGCCCGCCGGCACCACCAGCGGCAGCGGCGGCACGACCGGCACCGACGCGCCGTTCGGCACCTCGACGACGGCGTCGAGCAGCACGGCGCGCGCGAACGGGCCCGGGTTCCGGCAGGTCCATTCGATGGGCAGCAGCCCGCCGTTGGCGATCGGCGCCACGGCGCCCCGCACGATGGTCACGAGGTCGGTGACGAGCGCCTTCGCCGCGAGCGTCACGACGCCCTGCACGGGAGCCTGGATCGGCGCCGAGGGAATGGCCAGCGCCGCCGCGGCGGAGCCCTGCGGCGCCGCGATGCGCGCGTCCCAGGTCCCTGCCGGTGCGATCGCCTCGATGCGGCCGGCGGCGTCCGCCACGGCCCCCGGGATCACCGCGGTGACGCCGGTGGCAGGGTCCGTCAGCTCGAGCCGAGCGTCGGCGACCGGTCCGGCCGCCGTCCGCACGTCGAGCGTGATCGGCACGCCTGGGCCGAGGACCAGGTCGCCCAACTGCGTGTCGGTCCCCAGCGCCAGCGGCGCCAGGCGTCGGCCGGCGAGACCCGTTGCCACCGGCGGTGCGAGGCGCAGCTCGTACGCCCCGGGCGGCAGCATCACCGCGAACGCCCCGGTGGCGTCCGTGCGCACGTCGGACAGGAACACGTCGTAGCCGCTCGCCGTGCGGGCCTCGATGCGCGCGCCGGCGACGTCGCCGTTCGGCCCGCGGACCCGGCCGCTCACCGCGACCGCCTGCTGCAGCGGCACGGTGCCCAGGCTGGTCGAGGCACCGAGCACCAGCACCGAGCGCAGCCGGTGCGCGGCGGCGCGCGCCGACGGCGGCGGCAGCAGCTCGAGGTCGTACAGCCCGGTCGGGACCAGCAGGTCGAACCCGCCGGTGATCGCGGTCAGGGCCATGCGCTGCGGAACGATCGCGCCGGTCTGCACGTCGCGGGCGATCAGCTCGCACCCGGCGATCGGCACGCCGGTGGCAGCCGCGGCGACGGTGCCCTGCAGCGCGTGCCCCAGCGGCAGGACGACGGCGCCGAGGCTCGCCGGCACGGCGGAGACGAAGTCGCGCGTCACCGGCACCAACGGGCCGGTTGCCGTCAGCCATCGGAGCTGCACCGGCTCTGCGCTCGGGACGACGATCGCGACGGCGCCATTGGCGCCGCTCACGTTGCCCGGCGTCGGGATCCGTTGCCCGCCTTGGGAGAACGCCTGCATCGTCGCGCCGGCGATCGGCGCGCCCGCCGGGTCCAGCACCTGGGACAGCACGGTGACTCCGGCGCGCAGAGGGATCGTTCCGGCGGTCGTGGTCCCGGTCGGCGCGACGGCGATCTCCAGCGCCTGCGCCACGAGCGTGGTCTGCCCCGGCGCGATCAGCACGTCGTAGACGCGGCCGCGCGGCACGGGGATCGAGAAGGTGCCGTTGCCCGCCGACACGCCCGACAGCGCGCCGGGGTTCAGGGTCACGACGGCGCCGGCGACCGGGGCTCCCGCCGGGTCGACCAGGATGCCCGACAGCGCCTGCGCGGCGCATGCGGTCGAGACGCAGAGTGTGGCGACGATGTTGCGAATCCGGACGTCGATGGGCATGGGCGGACCTCGGCCGATGGATCCTCGACTCCCGGCAAACGCCGTTCCCGGGCATGGTGCCCGCCGGGCGGACAGGTCCGCACGCGGACGGTGCTGCGGTAGGGCCCGTCGATGTCAGGGGCGCGGCGATCGAGCCGGCGGCGCGGTCCGTTCGGCGCCGCCTGGTGCGCCGCGGCACCAGGCGCAGTCGTCCGCGTCGGCGGCGGCGAACTCCCGAAGGCGTCCGCTCGCTGCCGGGGTCACCTCGGGAACACTAGCTGAAGATCGGCAGCGCCAGCAGCGACGCGATCGTCATCAGCTTGATCAGGATGTTGATCGACGGGCCGGCGGTGTCCTTGAACGGGTCGCCGACGGTGTCGCCGATGACCGTCGCCTTGTGCACGTCGCTGCCCTTGCCGCCGAGGTGGCCGGCTTCGACGTACTTCTTGGCGTTGTCCCAGGCGCCGCCGGCGTTGGCCATGAACAGCGCCATCATCACGCCGGCGGCGAGCGCGCCGGCGAGCAGGCCGGCGACGGCGGCCTTGCCGAAGATCATGCCGACGATCATCGGCGCGAGCACGGCGAGCAGGCCGGGGACGACCATCTCGCGCAGGGCGCCCTTGGTCGAGATCTCGACGCACTTGGCGTACTCGGGCTCACCGGTGCCCTCCATGATGCCGGGGATCTCGCGGAACTGGCGGCGGACCTCCTCGACCATCGCGTTCGCGGCCTTGCCGACCGCGCGCATCGCCATCGACGAGAACAGGAACGGCAGCATCGCGCCGATCAGCAGGCCCATGACCACGTCGGCGTTGTCGAGCGACAGGCTGAGCGTCGGGTCGAGGCCCTGCGCCTGGGTCTTGTAGGCGCTGAACAGCGCCAGCGCGGTCAGCGCGGCCGACCCGATGGCGAAGCCCTTGCCGATCGCGGCGGTGGTGTTGCCGGTCGCGTCCAGGGAGTCGGTGCGCTTGCGCACCGACGGGTCCTGGTGCGACAGCTCGGCGAGGCCGCCGGCGTTGTCGGCGACCGGGCCGTAGGCGTCGACGCCGAGCGAGATGCCCAGCGTGCTCAGCATGCCGACCGCGGCGATGCAGATGCCGTACATCCCGGCGAGCTGGTTGCACAGGTAGATGCCGATCGCGATCAGCAGCACCGGGATCCAGGTCGAGGCCATGCCGGTGGCGAGGCCCTGGATGATGTTGGTCGCGGCGCCGGTCTTGCTGGCGTTGGCGATCGCCTGCGCGGGCGCCATCTTCTCCGAGGTGTAGTACTCGGTGACCTTGCCGATGATGACGCCGAGCACGAGGCCGATGACCATCGAGCCGTAGACGCCCCACGGGCCGTGGCCGTCGCTGCCGAGGTGTGCCGGCACGGTCGGCTGGATGATCAGGGTCGCCAGCGCGGCGCCGACGATCAGGATGCCGGACGCGGTGATCAGGCCGCCGAACAGCGCCTGGCTCAGCTTGCTCTCGTCGTCGGCCTTGACCCGGAACGTACCGAGGAAGCTGGCGACGATGCCGAGCGCGGCCAGCACGATCGGGTAGACGATCAGGCTGGAGCGGGCCGCGGTGTCGACCTCGGTGCCGAAGCCGCCGGTCAGCTCGAAGCCGATGATGGCGGCCGAGATGATCGCGCCGACGTACGACTCGAACAGGTCGGCGCCCATGCCGGCGACGTCGCCGACGTTGTCGCCGACGTTGTCGGCGATCGTGGCGGGGTTGCGCGGGTCGTCCTCGGGGATGCCGGCCTCGACCTTGCCGACCAGGTCGGCGCCGACGTCGGCCGCCTTGGTGTAGATGCCGCCGCCGACGCGCGCGAACAGCGCGATCGAGCTGGCGCCGAAGCTGAAGCCGAGGACGTAGTTGATGCCTTCGTAGCCGTAGGTCAAGAGCAGCAGCGTGATGCCCATCAGGCCGACGCCGACCACCGTCATGCCCATGACCGTGCCGGACTTGAAGGCCACGTCGAGCGCCGCGCCCAGGCTGGTCTTGGCCGCCTGGGTGGTGCGGACCGCCGCGCGGGTGGCGCAGTGCATGCCGAAGTAGCCGGCGCCGGCCGACGCCGCGGCGCCGAGCAGGAACGCGATGCCGGTCTTGATGCCCAGGCCCGCCTGCGGCGAGTTGTCACCGAGGCAGATCAGCAGGAACGCCGCGCCGACGAACACGGCCAGCCACTTGTACTCCGCGTGCAGGAACGCCCGACCGCCCTCCTGGACCGCGCGGGCGATCTTCTGCATCGCCTCGTCGCCCTGGTCCTTCTGCATGATCTGCTTGAACATCTGCACGGCGAACGCGATCGACGCGCCGGCGACGAGGAGGGACAGGATGATCCAGAATGTGTCCATGAGAGCGGGGCGGGCAGCAGGGGCCGTTCGAGGTCAGTGGCCGGAAAGTGGCGCGGCACCATAGCCGCGCGAGTCGGTTCGGGGCAAGTTCGCGTGGCGCGGTTCAGCCGGTCGCGTCGCGGCCGGGGCGTTCGGGCGCCACGTACGGCGCGTCGGCGTGGCCGCGCGGGTCGTCGGGGTCGTCTCCATCGACCGGCTCGGCGTCGAGACCTGACTCGGCGGACCGCGGATCGGCGCCCGGTTCGTCGCCTTCGGCCTCGGATCCGGTCGGATCGTCGTCGCCTTCGGACTCGTCGGGAGTGCCCGCGGCCGGGGTGCCCTCGGGCACCTGGGCCTCGTCGGTGACCGGCAGCCGCGGCTCGACGAAGGTCTCGGCCGGCACCGGGCGCGCGAGGCGGCGTTGGCGGCGGCGCCAGAGCAGCCACATGGCCAGCACCAGCACGCCGGCGATGGCGGACCACAGCAGGCCGCGCTCGACCGCCTGCACGCGCGCGATCACGTCGTCGATGACGCCCGCGCCGCGGTGCCCGAGCCAGACCATCAGCGGCACGATGATGACGATGCCGAGGCCGTCGAGCAGCAGGAACCGGCGCCAGCGCATGCGCATGACGCCAGCGGTGAAGAACGCGATCACGCGGATGCCGGCCAGGAACCGCGCGAAGAAGATTACCAGGTCGCCGCGGCGCCGGAACCAGCGGTCGAAGTCCGCCAATCGCCGTCTCGTGACCACGAGGCGCAGCCAGCGGATGCGCAGCACGCGCGCGCCGAAGGTCCGCCCGAGCACGAACGGCACCAGGTCGAACGTCAGGATCGCGCCACCGCACCACAGCATCATCCAGTGCAGCGAGGCCTTCTCGGGGAACTTGGCGCAGACGTAGCCGCCGGCGATCAGCACCAGCTCCTCCGGCAGCGGGAAGCCGATGCCGCACAGCAAGAACACCAGCGCGACCCCGAGGTAGGGGTAGTCGGCGATGGTCTGGACGAGGCTGTCGAACATGGCGGCCGGGGGTCGTCCTCGGTGCTATCGGAGGAACGTGGCCAGGGATTCGAGCCGGATGTCCCCGGCCAGGGCCGCGCGCTCGGCGGCGTCCACCGCCGGGTCGCCCGCCAGGGCCGCGCGCGCCCGCCGCAGGGTCCCGCACCAGTCGGCCTCGAGGTCCGCGCCAGCGGCCCGGCCGGCGCAGCGGTCGATGCCGTCGTCCATCACCTGCAGGGCCCGCGCGCGGTCGCCCGCCCGCAAGAACACGGCGGCGATCCGGGGCACGTCGTACAGCCGCCAGGCACCCACGCTGCGGTCGGCGCCCGCGGCCTCGGCTCGGGCGCGGTAGCGGTCGGCGAGCAGGACGGGCGCCTCCGGCAGCAGATCGGCGAGCGCAGGTTCTTTGCGGGTCGCGAGTTCCACCAGCCAGGCCATGGCGTCCCAGACCTCGCCGGGGCGCCGGGCCGGACCCTCGGCGGCGCGGTCGAGGACCGCCAGCGCGACCTGCAGGCGGTCCGCGGCGGCGCGGGTGCGTTCGGTCCCGGCGGGCGCGGTGGCGCTGCCGTCGAGCGCGTAGCGCCAGGCGAACACGATGTGGCCATCGGTCCAGCCGGGGGTGGCGCGCAGCAGCAGCTGCGCCTGCGCGAACGCCGCGGCCGGGTCGCCCAGGCGCTCGGCTTCGCCCAGCGAGCGCCAGAGGAACGGCAGCACCAACGGCCGGGTCAGGGCGGTGGCGGCCGAACCGACCTGGGCCGGGTCGAACCCGCCGACCCACGCGGCGGCCGCCCAGGCGAGCAGGCACAGCGACCGCCGCAGCCCGCGTCGGCCCGTTCGGGAATGGCGCGTCATCGCCTCGTTCCTGCGCGGACCAGCATGGCGGAGATCATCACCACGACCGCGGTGCCGAGGGAAGGGAGGCCGTCGCGGAAAACCGGTTCGGCCGGCAGCCAGTGGCCGCGCGCGAACAGGCTCAGCGCCGCCGCCGCCGGTCCGAGGTCGCCCAGCGTCTGCAGCAGCAGCGCCGCGCCGACCGTCACCAGGGCGACCGGAGCGCCGACGAACGGCCCGAGCAGCAGCGCGAGCGCCAGCGCCAACGCCGCGGGCAGCAGCCACGGCGCGAACGCCAGCGCGCTGGCGAGCAGTCGCGCGCGCGGTGCCTGGTCGACCGCCACGGCGGCGTCATCGGCGAACAGCAGCGGCACCGTGCCGCTCACGCGCCGCAGCACCAGCCGGTCGAGCCGGCGGCCGTCCAGCGGCACGCGCAGCAGCTGACGGCTGCCGCGGAACTCGGCCGGCGCCGCCAGCAGCGGCGCGCCGTCGGCGAGCACCTGGACCCGGGTCGGCTCGAGGTCGCCGTGCGGCAGCAACGCGATCGGCCGCAGCTGCAGCTCGCCCAGCGGCGCGCCGCCCACGGCGAACGCGACCTCGCCGCCGGTGTCGTCGAGCAGCGGCCGACCCTCGGCCGCCAGCGCACGGTGCGCGCGCGGCGCCGGCGCCAGCAGCGACCAGCCGGCGGCGAGGCCCAGCAGCAGCAGCGCCAGCGCCAGCAGCGCGCCGCCGCCGGCCGCCAGCGCGCCGTGCAGCGGCCGCCGCGTGACGCTGCGCACCAGGTCGGCGCCGGCCCGCCCGCGGGCGAAGGTCGGCCAGAACTCGACCGCGGCAGCGCAGCACAGGAGTGCTGGCACGAACGCCGACACGTGCAGCCACGGCACCAGCGTGCCGGTGGCCCACGCGCCGATCCCGCAGCCCGTCGCCGCCAACAGCGTCGGCGCCGCCGCCACGCGCAGGCAGCGGCGCGCGCACACGGCGGCCGTGCCGCGGCTCACGGCCCGTCCCCGCCGGCCGCGTCTCCGGCGCCGCGGTCGCCGCCGAGCAGGCGGCGGAACAGCGCGTTCACGTGCGTGCGCAGCGGTTCGGTGCGCACCAGCTCGCCGCCGCTGCGGCGCACCGCGTCGCCGACCGCGTGCACCGCGGCGTCCGGCAGGCCGCGCACCACCAGCGCCCGTTCGCCGGTCGCCAGCAGCTCGTCGAGCGTGCCGCGCAGCGCGCAGCGGCCGTCGACCAGCATCAGCACCTCGGTGCACAGCTGTTCGACCTCCTGCAGGTGGTGCGAGGCCATCACGATCGCGGTGCCGGCGGCGGCGCGCTCCTGCAGCGCCGTCATCACCAGCTCGGAGCCGATCGGGTCGAGGCCCGAGGTCGGCTCGTCGAGCAGCAGCACCTCGGGTTCACCGAGCAGCGCCGCGGCCAGCAGCAGGCGCCGCTGCATGCCGGTGCTGTAGGTGCGGACCGCGCGCCGCGCCGCGCCCTGCAGCGCGAAGCGCTCGAGCCACCGCGCCGCGCGCGCGTCGGCGGTCCCGTTGTCGAGGCCGAGCTGGCAGCCGTACCACTGCAGCAGCTCGAGGCCGGTCAACACCGGCAGCGGCGGCGGACCCTCGGGCTGCCAGGCGACGCGCGTTCGAAGCGCCGGCGCGTCGCTCGGCAGGCCCAGGATGGTCGCGGTGCCGGTGCCGGGGCGCTGCAGGCCGGCGAGGACGCGCAGCAGGGTCGTCTTGCCCGAGCCGTTGGGCCCGAGCACGCCGAGGATCGCGCCCGGCGCGACGTCGAGGTCGAGCGGAAGGAGCGCGGGGATGGCGGGCTGGCGCCAGCGGGCGGGGAAGGTGACGCCGAGCTGGCGGGTCGAGATCGCTGCGGGCATCGGGTGGGGATGCTACCGCGCCGTCGGCCCCCCCCCTTTGCCCTAGCCCTCGCCTTTGCCCTCGCCTTTGCCTTTGCCCTCGCCTTTGCCTCCCGTGCCCGTGCCCGTGCCCGTGCCCAGGCGCGCGCAGCGCGCCGGTGCCCAGGCCGCGCGCAGCGCGGCCGGTGCCCGCCCGCGCGAAGCGCGGGCTGGAGCGAAGTTGGGGATCGCGGTCCGCGCTTCGCGCGCAAGGGCAAGGGCGACGGCAAGGGCGACAGCAAGGGCGACGGCAAGTGCGACGGCAAGGGCGACGGCAAGGGCAAACGCCATGTCCAACTCCCCTCCGCGCGCCCCCGAATGGGGCTGCCGAGTCGCGCAACCCAACCCAGCGCGCGCTGCGCGCGCGCGGGCACCGGCGAGCGCGCTGCGCGCGCCCGCCTGGGCACCGCGGCGCTGGCGCGCCGCTGGGCACCGGCCGCGCTGCGCGCGCCGCTGGGCACCGGCCGCGCTGGCGCGCGGCCTGGGCACGGGGGGGGGCGGTGCATTTCCCGAATCAACCCGGCGCACCGCGGCATTCTGCTCACTGCATGACGGACGGTGCCTTCCCGCCGAGCGAGCTGCTGCGCCACGCGAACTGGGTCGCCCAGCTCGCGCGCGCCCTGGCCCGCGACGAGCACGACGCCGCCGACCTCGAGCAGGCGACCTGGGCGGCGGTGCTGGCGCGGCCGCCGGCGCACCCCGGCAACGTGCGCGGCTTCCTCGGCGCGGTGCTGCGCAACGTGTGGCGGCAGGATCGGCGCCAGGACCGCCGCGACGCGGCGCGGCGCCGGGTGCTGGGCGCCGCGCTCGAGCCCGAGACCGCAGCGTCGACGACCGACGTGGTCGAACGCGCCGCCGCGCAGCGCAGGGTCGTCGACCAGGTGCTCGCGCTCGACGAACCGTACCGCAGCACGGTGCTGCTGCGGTTCTTCGACGGCCACACGGTCCCGTGCATCGCCGAGCGGCAGGGCGTGCCCGCGGCGACCGTCCGCACCCGGCTGCAGCGCGCGCTGCAGCAGCTTCGCCTGCGCCTGTGCGCCGGCGGCCGCGGCCGCGGCCTCGGCGCCGCGCTGGCGCCCCTGCTCGTCCCGACCCCGACCGTCTCCCCCTGGTCGCTGCTCCCGGTACTCGCGATGAAGACCAAACTCGCACTCGGCCTCGGTGCCGCCGCCGTCGCGGTGGGCCTGTGGATCGCCACTTCGTCCGGACCCGAGGCGTCGCCGACGGCGCCCGCGCTGGCCGCGGACAACGGCGTCGCGCCGGCGCCGCGCTCGGACAGCGTCGCCGCGCCGGCCCCCGAGCCGGGCGCCGGTCGCACGCTGGCGGCGACGCCGGCGCCGGCGCCCGCTGCGGCGGGACGCGACGCCGTTCCCGCGGCGGTGACCGTGCGCGGCGAGGTGCGAAGCAGCGAGGACCGGCCGCTGCCCGAGCTGACGCTGCGCGGTCGCGGTCGCGGCGGCGAGGTCGCCACGGCGCGCAGTGACCGGTTCGGCGCGTTCGCGATCGAGCTGCGCGCCGACGGGGAGATCGCCGTCGACGACGCCGGCTGGACCACGGTGCTGCAGGCGGTCGTGTCGGTCGCCGCGCCGCCGCGCAGCGCGTTGGTGGTCGCCGCCAGGGCCGTGCGCGTCGGCGGCGTCGTGGTCGACGAGGCCGGCGCGCCGGTCGCGGAGGCGGGCGTCGAGGTGGTGTTGCCGGAAGGGTTCCGCGCGCGCTTCACGGCCAACGCCGATGCGGCGTCGGCGCGCGCGTTCGGCGCCCGCAGCGATCTCGCCGGTCGCTTCGCGCTCGACGAGGCGCCGGTGGTCGAGGGCGCCCTGCTGCAGGTCGCGCATCCGTCGTTCGAACCGGCACAGCTCCCGTTGCCGCGCGCCGACGACGGCGCGCTGCGCGTGGTGCTGCGCCGGCCGGCGGCCGCGGACGACGTCGTGCGGGGGCAGGTCGTGACCGCCGACGGGGCGCCGGCGGCGAACGCCTGGGTCGCCCTCGGCGAACGGTCGGTGCGCGCCGACGACGCCGGCGGGTTCGCGCTCGAGGGCCGCGACCAAGGCGAACTGCTGGCCGTGGTGCCGGGCAACAGTCCGGCGCGCGTCGCGCGGCCGACGACCGGCTGGCCCGCGTTCGTGCTGGTGCGGCTGCCGGCGGCGCCGCAGACGATCCGCGGCCGCGTCCTCGACGGCGCGGGCGAGCCGGTCGCGAACGCGCGCGTGTGGGCGACCGATCCGACGCCGTTCGGGCCGGCCGATGGCGATCGGGTGGTGGCAGAAGGGCTCGCGCTGGGCGGCCTGACCCGCGGTGACCTGCGGGAGCTGATGCGCGACGGTGGCGCCGCAGTGGACCCGGGCGAGCTGCTGCGCACGCGGCCGCTGGCGATATGGCCGTGGGCGCGCTGCGCCGCCGACGGGTCGTTCGTGCTGACCGGGCTGCTCGACCGCACCTACGACCTGCGCGCCATGAACGACGACACGCTGCTGCAGGCGGATCTGCCGGGCGTGCGCGCCGGCGCGGTCGACGTCGAGATCCGGCTGCCGCGGGACGGCGTGTTCGCCGAACTGCGCGGTCGCGTCGTCGGCCGCGACGGCGCGCCGGTCGCCAACGTGCGCGTGGTGCCGATGTGCGACGCCATCCGCGTGCAGGGCTCGACGATCCACGCGCAGGCCGCGGCGACCCGCACCGACGCCGACGGGCGCTTCCACCTGCGCGAGGTGCCGCGGCAGGCGGCCTACCTGCGCCTCGACGGCGAGTCGATCCTGCCGCTCGAGTACGGCCGCGGCCACGCCGGCGGCCTCGACGACCTGCTGGCCGGCGCCGGCGCCGCCGTCGTCGTCGAGGTGCGACTGCGCATGCACGTGCAGGTCGAGTGGGCCGACGCCGGCGTCGAGGGGTCCCTGCGCGTGCTCGACGCGGACGGCGAGGCCGTGCCGATCGACGTGTTCGAGGGCCGCGGCCGGCGCACGACGCAGTCGCTCGCGTTCGCCGACGGCCGCACGCCGGTGTTCGTCGTGCCCGACACGGCGGTGACGCTGGTGCTGTTGCAGGGCGAGCACGAGGTGCGGCGCGAGCCGCTGGTGCTGGTCGCCGGCGACGTCAATCGCCTGCGTTACTGAGGAACGGCCGAGGCGGCGGCTCGGCCCGTCACGGTCGGAACCGACGGCGCTGCGCGCCGCAGCTCGACGGCGAGGGGCGGGGTCGCGCCGGCGCTCCATGCCTCGGGGACGATGCTCGCATCGATGCAGTGGTACTGACGCCACTCACCAGCCGGCGCGGGTGGCCAGCACCGTGCCGACCCCGACGAGAGCGGCCAGCAGCCACTGGCACCAGAGCCAGATCGGCAGCACCGGCAGCACCATCAGCGTCACCCCGGCCAGCAGCTGCGGCGCGCGCCGCTGCTTGCGGCCGAAGACGAACAGGCCGATGCCGATGCTGCTGAGGACCAGCCCGCTGAACAGGGATGCTGCGTCGAAGGCCATGGCGTTCCCACGAAGCCATCGACCGATCGCGCCCCGATCCGCAGCGTTTCCCGCCGCCGCGTGCGATCGCCGTGCCGCTGTCGGCTGCCGCGGCTCCGGAAGCGCGTCACCGGCGCCGGCTCGGGTCTGACGCTTGCGGCGGGGGCGCCGCGGCGATCCAGTCTGCCGTCGAGGTCGCCGATGGATCCGCTCTCGATCGCGTCGTTCGTGTTCTTCACCGCCCTGGTGGGTGCGCTCACCTGGTGGTTCACGCGCCGCGACGACCACCGCAGCACCGGCGGCTACTTCCTGGCGGGGCGCTCGCTGACGTTCCCGCTGATCGCCGGCTCGCTGCTGCTGACCAACCTGTCGACCGAGCAGATGGTCGGCCTCAACGGCGCCGCGTTCCGCGACGGGCTGTGCGTGATGGTCTGGGAGGTCATAGCCGTGGTGGCGCTGGTGGCGATGGCGCTGTTCTTCCTGCCGCGGTTCCTGCGCAGCGGCGTGGCGACCGTGCCGGAGTACCTGGCGATCCGCTTCGACGCGGGCACGCAGCGCATCGCCAACGCGATCTTCCTGCTGGCCTACGTCGGCATCCTGCTGCCCATCGTGCTCTACACCGGAGCCACCGGGATGATGGGCATCCTCGACGTGACGTCGATGCTCGGCTCGCTGCCGGAGCAGCTCGGGCTGCTGCCGGAGACCGCGGCGCTGTGGCTCTTGGTCTGGGTCGTCGGGCTGCTCGGCTCGGTCTACGCGCTGTTCGGCGGCCTGCGCACGGTCGCGGTGTCGGACACGCTGAACGGCATCGGCCTGCTGGTCGGCGGGTTCCTGATCGCGGGCTTCGCGCTCGCGGCGCTCGGCGGCGACGGCGGCGTCGCCGCGGGCGTCGAGCGGCTGGTCGCGGAGCAGGGCGCGCGGCTCAACTCGATCGGCGGCGACGACTCGTCGGTGCCGGTGTCGACGATCTTCTCCGGCATCCTGCTGCTGAACCTGTTCTACTGGACCACCAACCAGCAGATCATCCAGCGCACGTTCGGCGCGCGCAGCCTCGCCGAGGGGCAGAAGGGCGTGCTGCTGTGCGGCGCGCTGAAGCTGCTCGGGCCGCTCTACCTGGTCGTGCCGGGGATGATCGCGTGGTCGATGTTCGCGGGCGAGGAGCTCGCGCCCGATCACGCCTACGGCCGGCTGGTGCACGAGGTGCTGCCGCCCTGGCTCACCGGGTTCTTCGCGGCGGCGCTGCTCGGCGCGGTGCTGTCGAGCTTCAACTCGGCGCTGAACAGCGCGTGCACCCTGTTCAGCCTCGGCTTCTACCGCGACACGCTGCGGCCCGACGCCGGTGAGGCGCAGGTCGTGCGGTCGGGCAAGGTGTTCGGCTGGATCGTCGCGGTCGCGGCGATGACGATCGCGCCGCTGCTGGCGCACACCGGCAGCATCTTCGGTTACCTGCAGAAGATGAACGGCATGTACTTCATCCCGATCTTCGCCGTCGTGGTCGTCGGCATGTTGACGCGGCGCGTGTCGCCGTTCGCCGCCAAGTGCGCGCTGCTCGGCGGCTGCGCGATGATCGCCGTCGGCTACTTCGTGCCGCCGTTCGATGCGATCACGGCGCAGATGCACGAGTTCCACTTCCTCGGCGTGGTGTTCACCTGGCTGGTGGTGGCGATGCTGGTGCTCGGCGAGCTGCGGCCGCGCCAGGGCGAGTTCGTGCAGGCCGACGCCGGCGCCGTCGACCTCGTGCCGTGGCGGCACACGCGCACCGTGAGCGCCGTGCTGCTCGGGGCGGTGCTGGCGATCTACGCGTCGTGCGCCGACTTCGCGGTGCTCGGGCGCGGCGGCGAACGACCGATCGAGACCTTCATGTTGACCAACCACAACGGCCTGTCGGTGCAGGTCAGCACCTATGGCGCGATCCTGCAGTCGATCCGGGTGCCGGACCGGGACGGGCGCTTCGCCGACATCGCGCTCGGCTACGACGACGTCGACGGCTACCGGACCGCGGTCGACAAGCCGTACTTCGGCGCCGTGGTCGGCCGCTACGGCAACCGCATCGCCGGCGGCCGCTTCGAGCTCGACGGTCAGGAGTACCGGCTGGCGACCAACAACGGGCCGAACCACCTGCACGGCGGGCTCGTGGGCTTCGACAAGGTGGTGTGGGACGGCACCCGCATCCGCGGCGACGGCTGGGACGGCGTCGAGCTGCGCTACGTGTCGGCGGACGGCGAGGAGGGTTACCCGGGCCGGCTCGACGTGCGCGTGACCTACAAGCTGCACGACACCGACGAGCTGTCGGTCGACTACCTGGCGACCACCGACCGCGCGACACCGGTCAACCTGACGCAGCACACTTACTTCAACCTGAAGGGCGAGGGGCAGGGCACGATCCTCGACCACGAGCTGCAGATCGCCGCGAGCCGCTACACCCCGGTCGACGCGACGCTGATCCCGACCGGCGAGCTGGCGTCGGTCGAGGGCACGCCGTTCGACTTCCGCCGGCCGAAGGCGATCGGCCGCGACATCGCGCAGGATCACCTGCAGCTGCGCCACGGCGGCGGCTACGACCACAACTTCGTGCTCGACGCGCCGGCGCGCGACGTGGAGCTGGCGCTCGCCGCCACGGTCCACGAGCCGATCAGCGGCCGCGTGCTGGAGGTCGCGACCACCGAGCCCGGGCTGCAGTTCTACTGCGGCAACTTCCTGGACGGCCGGCTGGTCGGCAAGGCGGGGCGGCCGTACGTGCACCGCGGCGGCTTCTGCCTCGAGACCCAGCACTTCCCCGACAGCCCGAACCGGCCGGCGTTCCCGAGCACGATCCTGCGGCCCGGTCAGGAGTACCGTTCGTCGACGGTGTTCCGCTTCCGCACCCGCTGAGCGCG
>JBFWWV010000029.1:0-98807 GCA_050245995.1 Planctomycetota bacterium
GTCTAGGCAGGCGCCCACGCCGTTTCCATCGCGGCGCCCCCACCGGCCTCGCGCGCTGGCCCTGGAGCCCCTGGCCGGGTTGCGCTCGAGCGCAGCACGCTCCGACCCTGGCCGAGGGATGCAGGGGTTTTCCCGAAGGGAACGATGCCCGGATTGTCAAGAAACGGCAACCAAGGCGTTCACCCGAGCTACTAGGGCCCTTGGTAGGGACAGGAGGACACCACCCTCCTCCCGGCCGTTCCACCACCACTGAGAGGACCCTCGATGCACGTTGCCACGACATCCGTCCGCCGCACTCCTGTGGCGCTGACCTTGGTGACCATTGCCATGTTGGTCGTCCTGGCGCTCGTCGCCGCCTGAGCGGCGCTCCACCACCCACCCTCCCTGCCTCCCTCGATCGCAGAGCGCGAACCTCTGCCGTGATGCGTGTTGCCCGACGGTCCGGTCCGACCGTCCTGTGCGCTCACGGGACAGAGTCCGCGACGGGGGCGCCGAGCAGCTGACCGATGTGGTCGAGCGTCCGCTGGGTCGCCCCCTGATTGGCGCGGATCACCGCGCGGGCCCGCTCACCCAGGGCATCGCGCAGGTCGACGCGCCGGCACAGCTCGGCGAGGCAGGCCGCCAACTGCTCGCGATCCGCGACCTGCACGGCCGCCTCGGCGCGCAGCAGCAGTTCGACGTCGGTGCGGAAGTTGAACGTGTGCGGCCCGAACACGACCGCCCGCCCCTGCGCGGCCGGTTCCAGCATGTTCTGCCCGCCGTGGGGTACCAGGCTGCCGCCGACGAAGGCGATGTCGCAGGCCGCGTAGAACCGCTGCAGTTGACCGATGGTGTCGACCACCAGCACCGCGTCGCGACGCAGCGATCGCGCGCCCTCGTCGGTCTCGCTCCAGCGCACCGCGACGCGCCCCGCCTGCCGGACCGCGTCGCAGACGGAGCCGGCGCGCTCGGGGTGCCTGGGCACGAGCACCAGCCGCACGCGCGGCCCGCTGGCCGACCCGCCGGGCGGTCCGATCGGCGCCACCGCCTCGCACAGCCACGCCTCCTCGTCGGCGTGGGTCGAACCGGCCACCAGCACGATCCGGTCGTCGGGCGCGAGCCAGCCGCGCAGCGTGTCGCCGGGCGGCGCCTGCCCCATCACCACGCTGTCGTACTTCATGTTGCCGGTCACGAACACGCGCCGCGGGTCGACGCCGAGGTCGAGCAGCCGCTTCTGGTAGGCCGCGTCCTGCACGCAGTAGAGGTGGATCGAGTCGAGCTGCGGCAGCAGTCCGCGCGCGCGGCGGTAGCCGCGATAGGTGCTCTCCGAGATCCGGCCGTTGATGACCGCGACCGGGATGCGGCGGCTGGCCGCGGCCTGCAGGAAGTTGGGCCAGATCTCGAGCTCCATCAGCAGCACGCACTGGGGCCGCACGCGGTCGAGCGCGCGGCCCGGGAACGGCCCGAAGTCGAGCGGATAGAACACCACCTCGAGGTCGCCGTGCTCCTGGCGCGCGACCTGGTGCCCGTTGGGCGTCGTCGACGACAGCACGATCTGCAGGTCCGGCCGATCCTGCCGCAGCCTGGCGATGATGTTGGTCGCCGCCTTGATCTCGCCGACGGACACGCCGTGGATCCAGACGACGGCAGCCGAGCGCCGCTCGATCCGCACCCCGCCCATGCGCTGCCGGAAACCGCGGCGATAGCGCGCGTCGAACACTGCCCGCCACAGCAGCACCGGCAGGTAGCAGCAGAAGCCGATCAGGAAGACCAGCTGGTACAGCGCCATGGTCAGCGCCGCGTGCGGACGCGAGCGCGACCGCGGCGGCTCCAGCGGCGCCCGGGCGCCCGTCGCCGCGTCGCCGCTCATGCGACCGCACCCGGGCGCGGCGTCGGGCTCAATCGAAGGCGGGCGCGCAGCACTTCTTGTACTTGATGCCCGAGCCGCAGGGGCACGGGTCGTTGCGTCCGGGCTTCGGTTGGTTGGGCGCGCGTCGCGACTTCGCGGCGACACCACCGGGCGCCGGCTGACCGGCCCCCGCGGGTCCCGTGCCCGCCGCGGCAGCCGGCGGCGGTGCCGCGGCGTCCGGCGGCGGCGCGACCTGCGGCCCGGCGTCCGGCGCCGAGGGGGGCTGGCTCGCGCCTTCGACCGGCGGCGGCGCGCCGCCGCCCGGTCCGGCTTCCGCAGCGCCGCCCGCGGGCGGCGCGCCGGGCGCCGCCGGCGCCGGCTGCAGCACCAGGCCCTGTGGCGTGACGCGCAGCGCGAACCGCTCGCCCTTCTGCATGCGCTCGAGGATCTCCTGCGGCACCTGCCCGGCGGCGATCAGCGACTCGAACAACGCCTGCACCTCCTCCTGCGTGCGCGGCATCTGCATCGCCGGCCGCGGCGGCGGCGGCGGCGCCTGCTGCCGGAGCTTGCCGGTGATCAGGTCGCGGATCGTGTCGGTGGCCTCCTGCTTCCAGACGAAGTTGACGACGTGCTCGGCGATCTCCGTCTTGAGCTGCTGGAACTTCTCGAAGCCCTCCTTCTTGTACTCGTTCTTCGGATCGACCTGCGCGTAGCTGCGCAGACCGATGCCGCCCTTCAGCACCTCCATCGCGTGCAGGTGGTCCTTCCACTTCTGGTCGATGGTCTCGAGGATCAGGAAGCGCTGCACACCGTCCCAGTCCTTGTCGCCGTAGTGCTGCTTGCGCTGCGCGTGCAGTTGCTCGACGCGGTCCATGACCCACTGGAACAGGCCCTCGCGGCCCTGCTGCTCGAGCCCGTCGAGAGCCATGCCGTCGCCGAACCGGTGCTGCAGCCACTGCCGCAGCTCGTCGAAGTCGATCGGCTTGTCCTTGTCGCCGGCGACCTTCTCGATCTCCGGCTCGAGCACCTGCTCGAACATGCCGACGACCTTCTCGCGCAGCCCGCGGTACTCGAGCGCGTCCTGGCGCTGCGAGTAGACGAACTTGCGCTGCTTGTCCATCACCTCGTCGTACTCGATGAGGTTCTTGCGCATGTCGAAGTTGCGGGCCTCGACCTTCTTCTGCGCGCCGGCGATGCGTCGCGTGACCATCGGGCTGTCGATCACCTCGCCGGGCTTGAAGCCCATCTTCTCCATCATCACCTTCACCCAGTCGCGGGCGAAGATGCGCATCAGGTCGTCGTCGAAGCTGAGGAAGAACCGCGTCTCGCCCGGGTCGCCCTGCCGGCCGCAGCGGCCGCGGAGCTGGTTGTCGATGCGGCGCGCCTCGTGGCGCTCGGTGCCGACGACCAGCAGGCCGCCGAGCTCGAGGATCTCGTCGTGCTCCTGCTTGCACTGCGTCTCGAGCTCCCGCCGCCGCGCCGCCGCCTCCGGCTGATCCTCGGTCCAGCCCTTCTGCCTGAGCTCGTCGCGCCACAGCGCCTCGGCCTTGCCGCCGAGCACGATGTCGGTGCCGCGGCCGGCCATGTTGGTGGCGACGGTCACGGCGCCGCGGCGTCCGGCCTGCATGACGATCTCGGCCTCGCGCTCGTGCTGCTTGGCGTTCAGCACGCTGTGCTTGACGCCGGCCTTGGTCAGGGCGTCGCTGATGCGCTCCGACTTGGCGATCGACGTCGTGCCCAGCAGGATCGGCCGGCCGCGCTCGTTCTCGGCCTTGATCTCCTCGACGATCGCGTCGAGCTTGCTCTGCTCGTCGAGGTAGACCTGGTCGTTGTAGTCCTTGCGGACCATCGGCCGGTTGGTCGGGATCGCCACCACGTCGAGGTCGTAGATGCGCGAGAACTCCGCCGCCTCGGTCATCGCCGTGCCCGTCATGCCGGCGAGCTTGTCGAACATGCGGAAGTAGTTCTGCAGCGTGATGGTCGCGAGCGTGCGGTTCTCCTCGCGCGGCCGGATGCCCTCCTTGGCCTCGACCGCCTGGTGCAGGCCGTCGCTCCAGCGGCGGCCCGCCATCAGTCGGCCGGTGAACTCGTCGACGATCACGACCTCGGGGTCGCTCTTCTGCCCGTCCGGCCCGCTGCGCTGCGCGACGACGTAGTTCTTGTCCTTCTCGTAGATGTGGTGCGCGCGCAGCGCCGTCTCGAGCAGGTGCGGCCACTCCATCAGCTGCGGGTCGCTGTAGAACGACTCGACCCCGACCAGCTGCTCGGCGCGGGCGACGCCGGCCTCGTTGAGCAGGCACTGGTGCTCCTTGAGCTTGATCTCGAAGTGCTCGCCCTCCTTCAGCTGGCGGGCGATGCGGTCGGCGTACACGAACCGCTCGGTGCTGCCCTCGCCCTCGCCGGAGATGATCAGCGGCGTGCGCGCCTCGTCGACCAGGATCGAGTCGACCTCGTCGATGATCGCGTAGTTCAGCGTCCGCTGCACCTGATCCTCGACCCGCCACTTCATGTTGTCGCGCAGGTAGTCGAAGCCGAACTCGTTGTTGGTGCCGTAGATGATGTCGGCCGCGTAGACCGGGTGGCGCTCCTGCGGCGACATCGACGACTGGATCGCCATCGCCTTCAGGCCGAGGAACTCGTAGATCGGCGCCATCCACTCGCAGTCGCGGCGCGCGAGGTAGTCGTTGACGGTCACGACGTACACGCCCTTGCCCGCCAGCGCGTTGAGGGCCGCCGGCAGCGTCGCCACCAGCGTCTTGCCCTCGCCGGTCGCCATCTCGGCGATCTTGCCCTCGTGCAGCACCGCGCCGCCGATCAACTGCACGTCGAAGTGCCGCATGCCGAGCGTGCGCACCGCGGCCGCGCGGGTCATCGCGAACATGTCCGGCATCGCGTCGTCGAGCGACGCCTCGCCGGCCTGCACGCGGCGCCGCCACTCGGCGACCCGAGCGCGGATCTGCTCATCGGTGAGCTGCTGGATCTGCTCCTCGAGGCCGTTCACCTCGCGGACCAGGGGCTGGTACTTGGACACGGCCCGCTGGTTGGCGGAGCCGAACACGCCTTGGAGCGCCTTGCCGATGCGCGCGGGGAAGGCACCGAAATCGAACTTCATGGGAGACTGCGACTTTGCGGGCGACAGCCCGCGATTCTGCGACCGACGAACGACCTGCGGCGGCTGCCGTCGGTCACGACCGGCACGCGCGCCTGCACCACGGGCAGCGGCGGACCCGGGCACCGGCCGCGCGTCGGTCGTTCGCCGACGCGCTTCAGACGCGCTGGGTCGCCGCCGGGGCGCGGTCGGGCGCGCGCGGCGCCGGCAGTCCGCCGGCGCGCAGGTCGAGCCAGCGCGGCAGCGGCCGCCGGCTCGGCGCCGCGGCCACCTCGGCGGCGGCGCTGTCGGGGCGGACCTCGGTCGGACGGTCGTGACCGAGCACGCCGGCCGCCGCGTCGACCACGTAGCACGCACCGGCGGCCGGCACCGCCGACCGTTCACGGCCGAGCTGCGCCTGGCCGGCGACCAGCGCCAGCGCCAGCAGCAGCCCGAACGCCGCGCGCAGCGAGGTCACTTGCGCACCTCGCCCTTCTGCAGCATGCGCTCGACGATCTCGTACAGCAGGTCTTCTTGGAACGGCTTGGCCAGGAACGCGTCGGCCCGCCGGATGTCGTCCATCGACACGTGCGCGGCGCTCGACAACACCACGGGGATCCCCTGGGTCACCGGGTTGCTGCGCAGCTGGGCGATCACCTGCAGGCCGTCCATCTCAGGCAATTCGTAGTCGAGCAGCACCAGTCGTGGCAACAGTTCGGCCACGGTTCGGGCCGCGCAGCCCCCGTCGTGGATCGTGACGGTCCGGAAACCCCGGGCCTGGAGCAGCAGCTCGACCGTGCAGGCCAGGTCGACCTCGTCGTCGACGATCAGGATGGTACCGCGGTCCTGGCCGGCCTGCGGGGCCGCCGTCGCGGCGCAGCCGCCGCGCGCCTCCACGACCCGCCGCAGGCACGCCGACGTCTCGAGGCCCTTGTGGTCGAACGCATCCTCGATCTGCGCCTTGAGGTCGCGGTTGAACCGGCGCACCGCCATCCACGCCTCGTAGTCCGGGAAGTCGGGCTTGATCTCCATCTGGTCGTGGGTGTCGACCGCGAAGAAGAACTCGCCGGCCAGCAGGTGCTCCTGCAGCACCAGCTTCATGAACGGGTAGTTGCGGTTGCCGAGCCGCAGGCTGTAGCGCACGCACGAGCGGCCGGGGACGGCCTCGACGCGCTCCTTCGTGAACAGGGCCAGGAGGCGCTCGTGGTCGGCCCCGTCCAGCGCAGCGTCGTCGAGCGGGGTCGCGGCGCGTCGGGCGCGGCCGGCGGTGCCGTAGGCGATCTCCTGGTAGATGCCGATCGCCTGGCGAACGACCTCGGCGGAGAGCGCCTCGAGCCTCATTGCGCCTCCTGGTGCGGGCGACACGTCTCGGCGGGCGGCGCCGCCAGCGGTGCGCCGAGGCTGCCGCACAGCCGCCCGATGTCGGTGTCGGCCTCGGCGACGAGGCGGCCGAGCTCCTCGACGACCCCGACCAGCACGGCCGGGTCGACGAACGCCGCGGTGCCGATCTGCACGGCGCGCGCGCCGGCGCACACGAACTCGAGCACGTCCTCGGCGGTGCGGATCCCGCCCACGCCGATCACCGGCAGCGGCACCGCGCGCGCGATCTCGTGCACCATACGGAGCGCTATCGGCTTGATCGCCGGCCCGGACAAGCCGCCGATGCCGCGGCCCAGCACCGGGCGCCGCCGGCGCCAGTCGACGGCCATCCCGATCAGCGTGTTGATCGCCGTGATGCCGTCCGCACCGCCCTGTTCGGCCGCGCGGGCGATCGCGGTGACGTCGGTCACGTTCGGGGACAACTTGGCGAAGACCGGGACGGTGGCGACCCGCTTCACCGCTGCCACCGCGCGTTCGCACATGCGGGGCTCGGTCGAGAACAGGAGCCGCCCCTCCTGGACGTTCGGGCACGACAGGTTGACCTCGAGGGCGTCGACGCCGGCGGCGCAGAACCGCTCGGCCAGCTCGACGAACTCGTCGATGGCCTCGCCGCCGATGTTGACGACGATCTTCGGCCCGAGCTGCCGCATCTTCGGCAGCGAGTCGGCCAGGAACCGGTCGACGCCCTTGTTCTCCAGGCCGATCGAATTCAGCATCCCGGACGGGGTCTCGAGGATGCGCGGCGGCGGATTGCCGTGTCGCGGCCGCAGCGTGACGGTCTTCGAGACCAGCGCGCCGACGCGCGCCAGCGGCGAGAAGTCGCGGCCCTCCCACCCCGAGCCGAACGTGCCCGACGCGCTGAGCACCGGGTTGGCGAGGGAGAGCGCCCCCAGGGTGGTGGCGAGCGGAGCGGCGCCTCGGGCTTCGGTCACGACCCGGAGGATACCTGCCGGGCCCCTCGGCCGGGCGGATGTTCCTCGCGCATCAGCATCCACAGCAGGCAGATGGCGCCGATGGTGATGCAGGAGTCGGCCACGTTGAAGGCCGGAAAGCCCCATGATGTCGGCCACTCGCCGCTGAAGCGCAGGAAGTCGCGCACCGACCGGGCCCGGTCGGCGTCCACCCGCGTGAAGTTGTCGTACAGGTTGCCGATCGCGCCGGCGAAGATCAGCGACAGCACCAGCTGCTGCATGCGCAGCCGCGCCGGCGTCGTGGCGACGAACCACAGCAGCACGAGCACCGCCGCGCACCGCAGCACCATCAGCACGATCGTGCCGTCCTGGAACAGGCCCCAGATGGTGCCGGGGTTCTCCCAGGTCACGAGGCAGAAGGTCAGCAGCTCGCTGCGGAACACCAGGTGCTCCCCGTTGAGGCCGCCGAAGCGCTCCCCCATCCAGGTGAACACGGCGTGCTTGCTCCAAAGGTCGGCGATGACCAGCAGCGGCCACGGCCACCAGAACCAGGCCTTGCCGCGGAACAGGCCGCCGCCGAGGCCGCCCCGCAGCAGGCCGCTGCGCGAGACCTCACCCTGTGGACGGTCGGCCGCGCGGCCGACCGCCGGGTCCGAGTCTGCCCCGGCGCCCGCGTCCATGGCCCTCAGGCGCTCTCGCGGTTGCGTTCCTCGGCTTCCTGATGCCGCACGCAGTAGCGCGCCCACGGCAGGTACTCGAGCCGCACCTTCGGGATCCACGGATCGGCCTTCGCCGGCGGCTTGGCCTTCTTGGCCGCGGTGGGCTTCTTCGCGGCCTCCTTGGGCTTCTTGGGCGCCTCGGCCTCCTCGGCGCACAGCGGGCACACCCCGAACTCCCAGTCGCCGCGACCGTCGATGCGATCCAGCGCCTCCTCGATGTGCTGGATCGTCTCCTCCTCGTTCTCGATGAGGCCGAGCATGAAGCCCTGGTCGTAGTTGTCGGTGCCCTGGTCGGCCAGGTGATCGACCGACGCGTCCTGCTCGGAGGCCCGCAGCGCTTCGTCGCGCATCGAACCCACGTCCCCGCGCAACGAGGCGAGCTGGTGCTCCAACAGGGCGCGGTACTTGGTCAATTCCGTCTTCGTCGGCTTTGGCATGCGGTGTCGAGCCAGTGCAAGTTCTGTGATGCGCGGCGGGGGCCGCCGCTTCCCTCCCCAGCCTCCCGTTCGCTGCCGGTCGACCAGAGGGGCGGGAACGTTAGGCGTGCCCTGCGGGGTGGTCAAGCACCCCCGCGGCCGGACGAAAAAACCGGCCGACCGCGGTAGGCTGCCCCCGGACGATGGCATCGCCGGTCCAGCAACAGCTCGCGGACTTCCTGGTCTACCTGGGCGTCGAGCTGCAGGTCTCGCCGCACACCGTGGCGGCCTATCGGCGCGACGTCGGCGCGCTGCTGCACGGCGACCGGACCGCGGCGACCGCGCTCCCCGATCGCGCCGCGATCGCCGCGCACCTGCGGCGGCTGACGCAGCGCGGTGCGCCCGCGTCGGTGGCTCGCGCGGCCGCCGCCATCCGCGGCTTCTACCGGTTCCTGCACGCCGAGGGCCTGTGCGCCGAGGATCACGCCGACGGCCTGCTCGGACCGCAGCTCGAACAGAAGCTGCCGAAGGCGCTGTCGCGCCGCGCCGTGCAGCAGCTGCTCGACGCGACCGGCGGCGACGGGCCGCTGCAGGTGCGCGACCGCGCGCTGCTGCACGTGCTCTACGCAACCGGCTGCCGCGTCGGCGAGGTCGTGACGCTGCGCACCACCAGCGTCATCGACGAGCACCGCCTGCTGCGCGCGTTCGGCAAGGGGCAGAAGGAGCGGCTGGTGCCGATCGGCGACCTCGCGCTGGACCTGCTGCGGCGCTACCGCGACGCCGTGCGGCCGCAGCTGCGCGCGCGCGCGAAGGCCGACCCCGGCGACGTGCTGTTCCTGTCGCGCACCGGCCGACCGCTCGACCGCGTCCGGGTGTGGCAGGTGGTGCGCGCCGCGTGCGCCGCCGCCGAGCTGCCCGTCGCGTGCTCACCGCACGCGCTGCGCCACTCGTTCGCCACGCACCTGGTCGCCGGCGGCGCCGACCTGCGCTCGGTGCAGGAGATGCTCGGGCACGCGTCGCTGGCGACGACGCAGGTCTACACCCACGTCGACCACGAGCGGCTGCGCCGGACGCACGAGCGGTTCCACCCGCGCGGCTGAACGATCGCGCCGCCGCGCGGCGAACGTGAAACCGCGCGCGCCGCCGCGGACATCTCGGACGCGCACGCCCACCCAGGGTGTCGCGCACTCCTTCGGCCCGCACACGCGGGGAAACCGTCTCCGAGAAACCAAATGCAACAGCTCCGCATCCTTCGCAACGGCGGCTCGATCGTCGCGGCCCCGCTTCTGTTCACCCTCGTCGCCGCGTTCGCCGGCGGCCACGTCGCCGCGCAACAGACCCAGCAGTTCGGCGTCGGCAAGATCTGGGTCGACGCCAATTTCGGCGACGACAACAACACCGGCACCGCCAGCGATCCGCTCCGCACCATCACGATCGCCATGACGTACGCTTGGCCGATCCCGGCCGGCTACACCGACATGGTCATCATGTTGAAGCCGGGCATCTACAAGGACGACGGCGTCGACGAGGTCTTCCCCATCGAGATCAACGGCCCGATCTCGATCCAGGGCACGAGCGCCCTCAACACCATCATCGAAGGCCGCAAGGGCCAAGGCATCCCGGCGATCCGCTACCGGGCGCTATCCCAGAACGCCTGCAACCGTGCGTTCCTCGAGGGCGTCAACATCTTCCACGGCGATGTGGGCATCCAGATCGTCAACACCGCCGGCGCGCCCTACGCCAGCCGCCCCACCATCTCCAACTGCTTCATCACCGACCAGGACCAGAAGGGCGTGGAGATCGTCTCGGCTCCGAACGGCGCGACCAGCGACGAAGTGGTCTCTCCCGCCGGTCTGCCGGGCACGAACTACATCGTGCACCGGCCGAAATTCATCAACTGCACGTTCGAGTTCAACCGCCTCGGCGTCGTCAACCACACCATCGAGACCTCGGGGTCCTCGGAGCCGGTCGGGCTGACCAGCGTGAGCCAGCCGGGCTTCCTGAACACGCTCTGGTGGCGGTCGACGTCCTGGGACCTGATGGGCGTCGACCAAGACGACATGCTGACGTTCAACTCCGGATTCAACTGCATCTACGCAGCCGCCAGCCTCGACGGACTGGTCGGGATTGCTCCGGAGTCACTCTTCGATCCGGACGACCTCGACGCGTATCCGATGTTCGTCGGCGACGCGGTCTCCGGTGCCTTCGCACACGACCTCCGCCTGCACCCGCTCTGGGTCACACAGACTTTCTCCGAATCCCCCGTCGACCGCGGCCACCTGCCGACGGGCGCCAGCGAGCAGTTCCGCAACGGTACGACCGCCCAGTTCTCGTTGTCACGCCACAACCTCACCTACTGGCGCGCCTTCGACAACGACTGCGAGGGGTTCCACAACCCGCGCGTCAACGGCAGCACCATCGACATCGGCGCCGACGAGGTCGGCGACTTGGTGACCGCCGGCTACACCGGCTACACGACGACCCTCGGGTGGTTCGACCCGATCTACCGCTGGGTCGGACCTGGCCTGGGCAGCACGACCGTCACCCGGATCTTCGACAACGAGCTGCTGCCGACGGACCTGCCGAGGTTCAAGGACTCCGGGCTGTTCCCGTTCAGCAGCAAGCCGCCGCAGACGGTCACGCCCTACGCATTGGCGGGCCTCGATGGGCTGCTGTGCGTGGCCAACTACTCCACGACGACGCTCGCGCTGCCGCCGAGCTCGTCCCCGTCGGTGACCCAGATCACGGTCGGCCCGCCGGTCACGCCGCTGTTCGTGCTCGTCAACGAGCAGGTCGTCGATCCGTCGGGAATCTCCGACAAGATCTCGAACCTGCAGTCCTTCACGGTGCTGGCGTACTGACGAGCCGCGGCCGCTGCGCGGCCCGCCGTCACTCGCCGTGCTCGCCGCGCTTCGGCCGCCGCTTGTGGCCGAAGCCGCGGTGCCCGCCGGCGAAGAACTCCAGGAACGCGCGGCCCTGCGGCGTAGTGCCGAGCTCGCCGGCGGCGAGCACCTTCTCGGCCTGTTCGCGCAGGTTGCCGACGCCGCCGAACACGGCGCGGAAGCACCGCTTGAGGTCCGGCATGACCTCGGGCGCGAAGCCCCGGCGCCGCAGGCCCACGAGATTCAGCCCGCAGATGTCGTTGCGGTCGGCGGCGATCGAGAACGGCGGCACGTCGTACGAGATCGCGGCGTTGCCGGCGACCATCGAGCCCTCGCCCAGCCGCACGAACTGGTGCACGCCGGCGCCGCCGCCGACGAACGCCCATTCGCCGACGAACACATGGCCGCCGAGCATCGCGCCGTTCGCCAGCGTGACGTTGTCGGCCACCTTGCAGTCGTGCGCGACGTGGCTGTGCGCCATCAGGAAGCAGCTGGCGCCGATCTCGGTCGCGCCGCCGGGCTTGCTCGGTCGGTGCACGGTCACGCCCTCGCGCAGGATCGTCCCGGCGCCGACCGCGACCCGGCCGCCGCGCGCTGCGGGGTCCGGCACGCGCATCTGCGCGTCACCGCCGACCACCACGAAGCTGTCGAGCACGGCGCCGGCGCCGATCTCGCAGCCGTCGCGCACGATCGCGTGCGGCTCGAGGCGACAGCCGTCGCCCAGTTGGACTCCGGCGCCGACCAGGCAGAACGCGCCGATCGACACGTCCTTGCCCAGCACGACACTGTCGTGCACGACGGCGGTCGGATGGATCATCGCGGCATTGTGCAGCTGCCCCGGGTGAAATCGAGGGCCGCGCGCGAAACCAGCGGTCCACGCGCGCGGACGGGCGGCATCAGCGCGGACCGGCGCTGCCCCGCAATTCCGCGACCAGTTCCTTCTCACCGTAGACCTTGTCGATCGCCTCCAGCATGCCGCCCGCGTGCACGCCGACGCAGCGGTTGATGCGCTCGTCGAACCAGTAGTTGCCGGGCAGCGACTCGATGTTGCCGTCGAACACCAGCCCCACGATCTCGGCGTCGCGGCTCAGGATCGGGCTGCCGGAGTTGCCGCCGATGATGTCGGCGGTGCAGACGAAGTTGTACGGCGTGTCCAGGTCCAGCTTCGACTTGGCGTCGAGCCAGCGCTGCGGCAGGTCCCAGGGGTGCTCGTTGTCGAAGCCGGCGTTGCGGTCGTAGAGCCCGTTGATCGTGGTCTTGGGCGGCACCAGCGTGGTGCCGGCCTCGTAGCCCTTCACGGTGCCGAACGCCAGCCGCAGCGTGAACGTCGCGTCCGGGTACAGCGAGGTGCCGTACACCGCGAACCGCGCCTTGTTGATGATCTCCTTGTTCGGCGGCAGGACCTCGCGCTCGATGCGGCGCTGGACCTTGAGGCGCTCGCTGCGCGGCGTCTCCTTGTCATCCACCAGCCCGCGCATGTCGTTCATCGCCGTGGCGATGGCCTCGAACGCCTCCTGCACCGCCGGGTCCCCGGCCTTCGCGATCAGGTCCTCGTCGCGCGCCTTGATCCGCGCCATCTGATCGTCGTCGCGCAGCCCGGCGAGGTGGCCCTCGTAGGCCTTGAGGCTGTTGCTGAGGCCGAAGTAGCGGTCGCGCAGCTCGAACGCCGCCTGCTCGCTCTGCTCCATCTGCGCGCGCGTGTGCTCGAGCATGCCCGTCAGCTGGCGCACGACGAACGGCACCTGCACGTCGCGGTGGAACACCATCTCGTCGTAGGTCAGCAGGCGCTCGGTCTGGCCCGGATGTCCGGACACGAACACCAGGTCGTCCTTCCGGGCGCCGTCGGCGTTCCACTTGAAGTACCACTTCGAGGAGTCGACCGGCTTGCCGTCCTCGTAGACGCGGAAGAACGCGCAGTCGAGGCAGTAGCGCGGGTAGGTGAAGTTGTCGTAGTCGCCGCCGAAGAACGCGACCTGTTTCTCCGGCGCGAACACCACGCGGACGTCGTCGTAGACGTGGTAGACGTAGATCTTGTACTGCCCGCCGTCGTAGAGGACGACCGGGTCGGCGACGAGGTGCTTCTGCTCGTCGCTGAGCTCCATGCACAGGCCCTTCATCGTCGCGTCGGCCTGCTCGCGGCCGGCGGCGAGCACCTGCTCGGTGACGTCCCGCACCTCGATGAGCTGGCGCAGCGTCAGGTCGGTGCCCGGGACCTCGGAGCCGAACTCCTTGGACGAGAAGCCCGTCTCGACCCAGTCCTTCTCCTGGGTCGACACCTTCTGCAGCGTCTCCAGCGCCACGTGGTGGTTGGTCATCACCAGTCCGTGCGGCGACACGAACGAGCCCGAGCCGCCGGTGTCGAAGCGCACCGAGCCGAGCCGCACGTGGTCGAGCCACTCGGGTGTCGGCGTGAAGTCGTAGGTGTCCTTCAGGTACTGCAGCGGCAGGCCGTCGAACGGCCACATGCCCTCGTCGGGCGGCGTGGTCGGCAGGGCGACGAGGACGACGGCGGCGTACAGCCAACGCGGGGTTCGGAGCATCATCTGGTTCTCGCGGGGTCGGGCGCCCGCCGCCGAAGGGGTCGACGCAGGCGGCGGGCGATGATACGGAGCGGGGTGGCCCGACGCGAATCAGCCGTCAGCCCGGCGGAGCGCCGTCGGCGCGGCGCAGCCGCTCGAACACCAGGTCCGCGACCCGGGCCGGCACGCCCGGCACCGCGCGCAGTTGCTCGATGCTGGCCGCGCGCAGGGCCGTCAGCGAGCCGAAGTGGCGCAGCAGCAGCCGGCGGCGCTGCGCCCCCACCCCCGGCACGTCGTCGAGTTCGCTGGCGATCCGCCCGCGGCGCTTCCTGTGGTAGGTGATCGCGAACCGGTGCGCCTCGTCGCGCAGCGCGGCGATCAGCAGCGTCTCGGGCGCGCCGTCGGGCAGCGGCTCGGGGACGTCGCGCCCGGGCAGGAAAACCCGCTCGCCGGTGGCGGTCTTGTGGTCGCCGATCCCCTTCATCCGGCTCTTGGCCAGGCCGCACATGCGCAGGTCGCCGTCGAGGCCGAGTTCCTGCACCGCCTTCTGCGCCGCCGCCAGCTGGCCGTGGCCGCCGTCCACCACCAGCAGGTCCGGCAGCTCCTCGTCGTCGCGCTCCAGGCACAGCGTGAGGCTGCGGCGCACCGCCTCCTGCATCGCCGCGAAGTCGTCGCCGGCATGCTCGCGGTGGATCCGGAACCGCCGGTACTGCCCCTTGTCCGGCGCGCCCTGCACGAAGCAGACGCGCGACGCCACCGTGTCCTGACCCTGCGTCGTCGACACGTCGATGCAGTGCAGCCGCTGCGGCGCCGGCTCCAGGCCGAGGCGCCGCCCCAGCCGCTCGCCCGCCTGCAGGCGGCGCGCCTCGGCGTCGGCCTGCGCGGCGTCGGCGAGCGCCGCGTTCTGCTCCGCCAGCTCCAGGTGCCGGCGCCGGGCGCCGCGCTGCGGCACCAGCAGCTCGACGCTGCCGCCGCGCTTCCTGCGCAGCCAGTCGGCGATCAGCGCGCCCTCGGCCGGCTGCGCCGGCAGCAGCACCACCGGCGGCACGTGGCGGTCGCCCTCGTACAGCCGCGGCAGCAGGTCGCCCAGCAACAGCTCGGTCGGCAGCTCGCTGCGGAACGTGAACCGCCGGCACGCCTCGAGCGCCCCGTCGCGGAACAGCAGGAACGCGCAGGTGACCTCGTCGCCGACGCGGTACAGCCCGAGCGCGTCCTCGTCGCCCTCGCGGCCGACCACCGTCTGGCGCGCCGCCACCGACTGCAGCGCCTCGAGCTGCAGCTTCAGCGCCTGCGCGCGCTCGAACTGCAGGTCGGCCGCCGCCGCGGTCATCTCGCGCTGCAGATCGCGCAGCACCGCGCCGCTGTCACCGCGCAGGATCCGCAGCGACTGCTGCAGCAGGTCCTCGTAGGCCGGGCGCTCGATCAGCCCGGTGCACGGCGCCGGGCAGCGTCCGATCTGGTGCTTGATGCACGGCCGGCTGCGGTTGTGGAACACCGCGTCGCTGCAGTCGCGCAGCGGCACGATCTTGTGCAGCAGGCGCAGCGTGCGGCGCACCGCCTTGGCCGACGCGTAGGGGCCGAAGTAGAGCGCGCCGTCGTCGCGGCGCCGGCGCACCAGCCGGTACCACGGCCACGGCTCGTTGGGGTCCAGCCGCAGCAGCAGGAACGCCTTGTCGTCCTTCAGCTTGATGTTGTAGCGAGGCTGGCGCTTCTTGATGACGGTGTTCTCGAGCAGCAGCGCCTCGGGCTCGTTGGCGGTGGCGACGAACTCGACGTCCGCGGCCTCGTGCTCGAGGAAGCGCAGCTGCGGCCGCCCGTCGCCGCCGGGCCGCAGGTAGCTGCGCACGCGCGCGCGCAGGTCGGCGGCCTTGCCGACGTAGAGCGCCTGACCGCGAGCGTCGACGAAGACGTACACGCCCGGGCCGTCCGGGAAGCGCGCGACCTTGTCGGCGATGCGCGGGTCCATGGGCCGCTACAGCAGCTCCAGCTCCAGCTTCTCGAGCCGGAACACCTCGTCGCGGATCTGCGCCGCCAGCTCGAAGTCGAGGTTCTTCGCCGCCGCCATCATCTCCTGCCGCAGCGTCTTCAGGTGGCGCAGCAGGTCGAGCTTGGTCTCGAACTGCGGGCGCGCGCCGCCCGGGGACCCGGCCGGCTCGCGGTCCTGGCTCTTGCCCTTGCCCCGCCCCTTGCGCGACTTCGCGGCGCGGCCCTTGGGCTCGTACTCGTCGCCGTCCGGCGCCTCCAGCAGGTCCCGCACCGCCTTGACCACGGTGCGCGGCACGATGCCGTGGCGCTCGTTGTGCTCCTGCTGGCGCTGCCGGCGCCGCTCCATCTCGCCGACCGCGGCGTCGATCGAGTCGGTGCGCTTGTCGGCGTACAGCAGCACGCGGCCGGCGACGTTGCGCGCGGCGCGGCCGCAGGTCTGGATCAGCGACGTGCGGCTGCGCAGGTAGCCCTCCTTGTCGGCGTCGAGCACCGCCACCAGCGTCACCTCGGGGATGTCGAGGCCCTCGCGCAGCAGGTTGATGCCGACCAGCACGTCGAACACGCCGAGCCGCAGATCGCGGATCAGCGCCGTGCGCTCGAGGCTGTCGATGTCGCTGTGCATGTAGCGCACCTTGATGCCGAGGTCGCGCAGGTAGTCCGTGAGCTCCTCGGCGGCGCGCTTGGTCAGCGTCGTGATCAGCGTGCGCTCGCCCTTCTTCACCTGCGCGCGCACCTCGCCGGTCACGTCGTCGACCTGGCCGCGCGCCGGCCGGATCTCGACCGGCGGATCGAGCAGCCCGGTCGGCCGCACCACCAGCTCGACGACGTGGTCCTTGCTGCGGTCGATCTCGTACTTGCCGGGCGTCGCCGACACGTAGACCACCTGCGTCTGCAGCGCCTCGAACTCCTCGAACTTCAGCGGGCGGTTGTCGAGCGCGCTCGGCAGCCGGAAGCCGTGCTCGACCAGCGTCGACTTGCGCGCCTGGTCGCCCCGGTACATGCCGCCGGCCTGCGGCACCGCGACGTGCGATTCGTCGACCACCAGCAGGAAGTCGTCCGGGAAGTAGTGCACCAGCGTCGCCGGCGGCTGCCCCGGCGTGCGCCCGTCGAGGTGGCGGCTGTAGTTCTCGATGCCCTGGCACATGCCGGTGGCGCGCATCATCTCCAGGTCGTGCCGCGTGCGCTGGCCCAGGCGCTGCGCCTCCAGCAGCTTGCCGCGCTGCTCGAGCCACGGCAGGCGCTCGGCCAGCTCCTGCTCGATCGCCTGGCAGGCGACCTCCAGCCCCTCCTGCGTCGTCACGTAGTGCGAGGTCGGGTAGATCGTCACGCGGTCGAGCTTGCGCAGCACCTCGCCGCGCAGCGGGTCGATCTCGACGATGTCGTCGACCTCGTCGCCGAACAGCTCGATGCGGATCGCCTTCTGCTCCTCGTACGACGGGTACACCTCGACCACGTCGCCGCGCACGCGGAACCGCCCCGGCTGGAACTCGAAGTTGTCGCGCACGAACTGGATCGCCGTCAGCTGGCGCAGCAACACGTCGCGCGCGACCGTCTCGCCGCGGCGCACGCTGACCGACAGCTCGCGGTAGTTCTCCGGCGAGCCGAGGCCGTAGATGCAGGAGATCGACGCGACGATCAGCACGTCGCGCCGCTCCATCAGCGAGCGCGTCGCCGAGTTGCGCATGCGCTCGATCGCCTCGTTGATCAGCGCGTCCTTCTCGATGTACGTGTCGGTGGTCGGCACGTACGCCTCGGGCTGATAGTAGTCGTAGTAGCTGACGAAGTACTCGATCGCGTTGTGCGGGAAGAACGACTTGAACTCGCCGTACAGCTGCGCGGCGAGCGTCTTGTTCGGCGCCAGCACCAGCGTCGGCCGCTGCAGCTCCTCGACGACCTTGGCGATCGTGAAGGTCTTGCCCGAGCCGGTCACGCCCAGCAGCGTCGCCGCCGGCGCGCCGCCGCGCAGCCAGCCGCTCAGCCGCCCGATCGCCTGCGGCTGGTCGCCGGCCGGCGTCATGTCGGAGACCATCTGGAAGCGGGGCGCGTCGCTCATCGGCGGCGGCGATGATGGGACGCGCCACGGGTCGACGCCAGTCCTCGTTCGCCCCTCCACACGCGGTTGGTGGCAGACGACGGTCAGTAGGTCTCGAGCGTGTCGGCCAGCGTGTTCGTGAGCCGCAGCGCACCGGCGCCGTCGTCCAGCAGCGCCTGCACGTAGAACTGCACACCGCGCAGGGCCGACAGCTCCGGGATTGGCACGGTGATCCCCACCATGCGCCCGCTGGTCGGCGGCCCGAGCAGGGCCAGCTGCCACAGCGCCGCCGGGTCGATGCCCAGCGTACCGAACGGCGGCACCGCCGTCGCGCTCGGCGCGGCGCCGACGAGGATCGCCGCGCCGCCCAGCGCGCCGTGCACCTCGAGCGGATAGTCGCGGCCGCTGCGCAGCGGCAACGGCGCCAGCAGATGGCGGGTCAGGTTGGCGTACAGCGCGTGCTGACGCTCCATCAGGGTCAGGAGGTCCAGATCGCCGTCCCCGTCGAAGTCGGCGAGGAACTGGTCCGTGGCGCCCTGGGAGTCGATGGGAAGCGCATCGCCCCGCTGGCTGTAACGCATGTTCACGGGCAGCTCGTTCCAGACCATGGCGTCCCCCGGATGGTTGGGGCTCCGGTTGCCGAACACACAGTCGGGGTCGCCGTCGCCGTCGACGTCGCCGATCGCCAGGGTCTCGGTGTGGGTGAAGTACGAGTTCTGAACCTGGTGCAGCGCGAAATTGCCGAGGCCGTCGTTCAGGTGGTACGTCTCCCACGGGCCATCGTTGCTGGGGAAGCAATCGCCGCGACAGCCATTGGCGCAGACCAGGTCGAGGTCGCCATCGCCGTCGAGATCGACGGGCTCGACAACCAGGGAGCGGCCGTCGCCCTGCCCCTGCAGCTGCGACGGTGTGAAGACTCCTGCGCCGCCGTTGATGCGCAGCCAGGGATGCGCTCCGCCGCCGACGATGTCCAGATCGCCGTCGCCGTCGAGATCGCCCAGCGCCACGCTGGTGTCGGGGATGATGCTGCCGCCCAACTGCGCCGAGGCGTCGACGAACGCGAATGCAGGCGATCCGGCGGTCTGCCGGAACAGTGCGTTGGGCAGGACGAGGTCTTGCAGCCCGTCGCCGTCGACGTCGCCGAACCGGCTCGGCAACTCCGTCAACCCCGGCGCTGCGATGTTCGCCTGCACGGTGAACGATGTCCCGTTGAAGGTCAGCAGGGACCAGGAACCGACACCGACGATCGCGACCTCGAGCTGTCCGTTCCCGTCGATATCGGCGACCGTGGGCCTTCCAGTCGGCATCCCACCGAGCTGCACGGCGTCGAAGCGGCCACGACCGTCGTTCCGCAGCAGCCAGCCGCCGCCGTCACAGGCGAGCACGTCGGGATCCCCATCGCCGTCGAAGTCCGCCACCGCCGTGCGCCGCGACGCGAGTCGGTCGAGATCGCCGCGTCGGGGCGAGGTGTAGCGGCCCGAACCGTCGTTGTACCATGTGCGCACTCCGAGTCCGCCGCCCCAGGACAGCAGGTAGTGGTCCGCCGAGCCGCTCCCTGTCAGGAGATCGAGATCGCCGTCGCCATCCGTGTCGATGGCTGCGATCGCGCTGACGATGCCGGCACCGAACGTCGACCAGGGCTGGAACGTCCCTCCGACATTGCGCAGCAGCACGCCGCCGTTCCGGCTGCCGAGCGCCAGGTCGACGTCCCCGTCGCCGTCGGCGTCCAGCGTCGCCACGGCGGCCCAGTCGTCCGCCGCCACCTGGAGCACCGAACTGATGTCGGCGAAGCGGCCCGTACCGTCGTTCTGCAACAGGATCGGCATGCCCGGCAGCAACGGGATACCGACCAGGTCGAGGTCGCCGTCCGCGTCGATGTCGGCGACGGCGTAGTCGGCCATGCCCGAAGCCCCCGCCGGCAGGTTGGTCGCGCTGACGTCGGTGAAGAAGCCGGTGCCGCCGTTCTGCAGCAGCAGCCCGTTCCAAATCGCGTCGTCGTCGCCGTCGCCGTCGAAGTCACCTGCAGCGATGGCAGCACCGCTGGCGGTCGCGGCGGGAAGGCGTCCTGACTCGCGCACGTAGGTCAGCTGGCCGCCAGAGACGACGCTGTGCAAGACCTGGGTCGACGTCAGGACGTCGGCCCGATTGTCACCATCGAGGTCGAGAACCGCGGTCTTGCTGGTCATCATGTCGAACGAACCCGGTCCGAAAGTGAGCGGCCCGCCGACATTCTGCAGCACGCTGTTCGTCCCCAGGATGTCCAGGTCGCCGTCGCCATCCACGTCGCCGAGGCCGCAGAAGAAGGCTCTCGTGGAGAGCTCGGTCCGGAACGTTCCGTCGCCGTTGCCCAGGTAGAGCACGGGCAAGCCGACGAAGTAGAAGGAGCCGAAGGAGGCGCTGCCGACCGCCACGTCGTCGAACCCGTCGCCGTTGATGTCGATGACGTAGAGCTCGTGCACCCGCAGCAGATCACGCGGGAACAGTTCGCGGTCCGTGTCCGCGAACCAGCGCTGCGCCAGCAGCGGCGAGGAGGCGAGCGCAACCACGATCAGAGCAGCGGCGGACGACACGAGACGGGCAAGCATCGGCTCTCCTTTCAGGCAGATGGCAGTTCCGGCCCCACGATCGAGCGCCGATCGTAGCCTGTGTGCGCGCGGCGGTCACGGGCCGCTGACGGTCAGGCCCGCCTCGTCACCGCCAGCGCCACGTTCTCTTCGCGCAGCAGCTCGGCGCGGCGCGCCTCGACGTCGTCGAGCTGCAGGTGCTCGAGCACCTGGAGGCCCTCGAACGGCGGCGCGCCCTCGAGCTCCTCGTGGGCGTGGCCGAACGCCAGGGCGCGGGCGCTCTCGCAGCCGCGCACGTAGGCGCCGAGCTGGCGGCGGCGCAGCCGTTCGAGCTGCTCGTCGTCGAAGCGCACGTCGGCGAACAGCGCCCGCCGCACGGCCCGCTCGGCCGCCGCCGGGTCGTCGGCGTCGCAGCCGACGGTGGCGACGCCGAAGCCGCGTTCGCCCATGTAGCCGGCGCCGAGCGTGTCGTCGACCTCGCCGCGCCGATGCATCGCCTCGCGCAGCTCGCTGCTGGCGGCGAACAGGCGGTCGAGCACGACGCCGGTGGCGGCGGCGCGCTCGGCCCGGGCGCGCCAGCTGGTCGCCTCGCGGCGCTCCTTGAGCCCGAACAGGAGCTTCGACCGCGCCACCGACATCGATCGCTCGGCGCGGGGCGCGCCGGCCGGCCCGAAGTCGGCCGCGGTGAACCGCTCCGGCGCCGGCCCCGCCGGCAGCGGGCAGGCCTCGGCCAGCGCCTGCACCTGCTCGGGCGTCACCGGCCCGGCGACGGCCAGCGCGGCGTTGCCGGTGCGGTAGAACGCCGCCCAGCTCTGCAGCAGCACCTCGGGCGTGATCTGCTCGATCGACGCGACCGTTCCGCCGACCGTGTGCCGCACCGGGTGCTCCGGGTACAGCGCCGCGAGCAGCAGGAACGCCGTGCAGTGGTCCGGCGAGTCCTCGTACATCCGCACCTCCTGGGCGATGATGCCGCGCTCCTTCTGCACGTTCTCGGCGGTGATGTGCGGCTTGCCGACCAGCCGCAGCAGGTCGCCGAGGTTCTCGTCGATCCGGTCGCTGGCCTGGAAGAAGTAGGTGGTCCGCGTGAACCCGGTCTGCGCGTTGACCCGCGCACCGCGCGCGCCGAAGCGCTGGAACACCGCCAGCTCCTCGTCCTCGAACAGCTTGTGCTCCAGGTAGTGCGCGGTGCCGGCGGGCGTCTCGACGACCTCGGCGCCGCGTCGGAAGCGCAGGTCGGTGCTGCCGTAGGCGAACGTGATCACCGCCGCGGTCTCGCTGAGCGCGGGCCGCGGCAGCACGCGCACGCGCAGGCCGCTGGCGGTGGTGAAGCGGACGACGTCCTCGCCGACCACCGGGTCGCGGATCCGTTCGAAGCTCATGCGCTCGCCTCCGGCAGCAACGCGTAGTCGAGGTCCAGCCACAGCGACGCGGCCGCGGCCGCCACGGCGTCACGGCCGACCGCCGCCAGCGCGGCGATGCGCTGCTCGGGGGTCTGGTCGATGCCGCGCAGCCACTGCTCGGCCGTGAACGACAGGCGCGCGGCGGCGCTGTCGTCGACGCTGCGCAGCGGCGACTGCACCTGGGCGATCGCCGTCGCCAGTTCGTCGTCGGTGAACGCGCCGGCGGCCAGCTCGCGCAGCTGGGCTGCGACCTGCTCGCGCACGGCCGGGGCGGCGCCGGCGTCGCAGGCGACCTGCACCAGCACCAGCCCCTTGTCGGCGTCGCCGCCGGCGCTCGCGTAGTAGCACAGCGACAGGCGCTCGCGCACCTCGCGGAACAGTCGCGAATGCGGCCCGCCGCCCCACAGCGACACCGCCACCTGCAGCGCACAGCGCGCGGCCGCCGTGGTCGGCGGCGGCACCCTGTGCACCAGCACCAGCTTGGCCTGCTGCATCGGCGCGCGCTCCTCGCGGGTCCGCGCCGGCCGCGGCGCCGGCAGCCGGATCGGCGGCAGTGCCGCCGCAGCGTCCTGCGGCAGCGACGCCAGCAGCGGCTCGATCGCGGCGATCGGGTCGGCCGGCAGCTTGCCGGACAGCAGCACCGCGCGGCGGCCGCGGCGCAGGAAGTCGTCGAGCATGGCCGCCGGCGCGCGGGCGTCGAGCGCCTCGAGCGCGGCCTCGCCGCCGTGGTCGGGCACGCCGTACGGCTCGCCCTCGCAGGCCTCGATCACCGCCCGCAGCCGCGCCCAGTGCGCCTTGTCGTCCCAGGCCGCACCCGCCGCGGCCAGCGCCTGCGCGCGCTCGCGCTCGAATACGGCGGCCGGGAACGCGCCGTCCTCGAGCTGCGGCCGCAGCAGGTGCTCGCGCAGCAACCCCAGCACCGCGGCGAACTGGTCCGGCCGATCGGGCAGGAAGTCGCCGGCCACGGCGTCCGCCGACAGCCGCAGCACCGTCGACTCGCCGCAGCGCCCGGTCGCGAACCCCAGCCCGAGTCCGTAGAGCATTTCGCGCGCGCGCGCCAGCGCCGGCCGGTCGGGGTGCGCCGCGGTGCCGTGCTGCAGCAGCTGGGGCAGGATGGCCCGGGCCGCCTGCCCGGCGTCGAGCGGCCGCTGCCACAGCAGCGACAGGCGGAAGGTCTTGTAGCGGTCGGCCGGCCGCGCCAGCACGGGCGTGCCGTGTGCGGTGGCCAGAGCAAAGCCTGCAAACGTGGAGTCCATTCGATCCCGGGCGGCGGCATCATGCAGGACGGAACGGGCGCGGACCAGCACGAGCGGCGCGGTATGATCGCCGCCATGAAGCTCCCGCTCGCCCTGCACCTCGACCGGATCCCCCCCGCCGCATCGATCGCCCGGATCGGCGCGCTCTCGCTGGCGCTGGCGACGTGGCTGGCCGCCGGACTGGCCGCCCAGCAGACCAAGGTCGTGCCGCGCGGCATGGACTTCGTCGAGGGTCCCTCGGTCCTGACCAACCCGTTCTCGCGGACGACCGACGGGATGCAGATCCTGTTCGACGCCAGCGAGATCACCGGCACCGTCGCGATCATCAACAGCATCCGGTTCCGGCCGTCGCAGTCGACGCTGACCTCGGCGTCGTTCACCAAGCCGTACAGCGTCACCGCCTACATCGTGCCGACCACGGCCGCGGCCTTCGAGGCGATGCCGACCCCGTACGACCCGAACACCGTGATCGCCGGCGCCACGCCGACCGTCGTGTTCAGCGGCCCGATCACGTTCCCCGCCGGCGGGCCGCTGGCGGTGGCGCCGGCGCCGTTCTCGATCGTGTTCCCGTTCTCGCAGCCGTTCGTCTACGACAGCAGCCTCGGCAACCTGCTGTTGCAGATCGACACCACCGACCTGACGCCGACGCCCGGGACGTACCGCATCGACGCCGTGCAGTTCCGGTTCTCGCCGGTCTCCGGCGTCGTCGCCGACATCGACGGCCAGGGTTGCACCGTGCTCGGCAACTCGCTGAGCGAATCGACCCTCGACGACAACGTGATCGTCGGCGGCTCGATCGACACGACGTTCACCAGCTCGGCGCCCGGCGCGTTCCCGGCGCTGCTGTCGTTCCTCGGCCTCGACCGCACCGACGTCGACCTCGCGCTGGTCGGGATGCCGGGCTGCACGGCGCGCACCGCCGCGCCGGTGGTGACCGACTTCCTGCTCGAGGCCGGCGGCGCCTATCCGCTGCTGTCGCGCCCGATCCCGCCGTCGACGGTGTTCATCGGCGTGCCGCTGGTGTCCCAGGCGCTGGGCTTCGCGCCGAGCGGCCAGCTCGCCGACAGCGCCGTCAGCAACGCCGAGGCGCTGCGCATCGGCGAGTCGACGGTGATCGTCACCGGCATGTGCGGCTTCCGCACCGTGACCTCGACCGTCGACAGCTGGTTCCACGGCGCCGTCGGCCAGTTCACGCCGGTGATGCAGCTCGAAGGTGTGTTCCCGTGACGGACCGGATCGGGACCGCGGCGCTCGGCCGGGCAACGGCCCGCGGCGCCGCCGCGCTGCGCGCGCCCATGCACGCCACCCTGACCCTCGCCCTGGCCTGCGGCCTCGCCGCGGCGCAGGACGCCGCCGCGCCCGCCGCGCCGCCGTCGCCGACCGCGCCGACCGGCGCTGCCGACAGTGCCCCCGACCTCGAGGAGCTGGCCCGCCGCATCGACGCGGCCCACCGCACGGCCGAAGCCGCCCCGGTCACGGCGTTCGCCGCCGACCTGCGCATCCAGGAGATCAGCCGCGAGGCCGACCAGCACCGCGCCCAGTTCGAGCTGTCGGTGAAGTTCCTCGAGTGGCAGAACCCCGACACCGGTCGGCCGTGGCCGTTGATCCGCTACCGCCAGGCGGACGGCTCCCGCGACGTGGAGCAGGGCCGCGACCGCCAGGACTACTGGTCCCGGACCGACGGGCGCGTGCAGGACATGCGGGCGCGCGAATTCGAGACCGACCTGGCGCACTGCCGGCGCAACCTGAAGCTCGCGCGGCAGATGATCCGGTTCGTCGACCCCGCGGCGGTGCTGCGGGGGTTGCGCGATCCCGAGCCCGTCCTCGCCGACGAACTGCAGCAGGGCCGCACCACGCCGGTCCCGGTGTGGCGGGTTCGCGGTCGGCTGGACGCTTTCCCGCTGCGCCAGTACAGCGGCGACGACCTTCCCGTGCGCGCCACCGTGTTCGTCGAGCGCGACTCCAACCGCCTGGTCGGACTCGAGGTGCTGCCGATCGGCGCCGCCGACGAGCCCGCGCCGGCGGCCGGCGAGTTCCTGCGCTTCCTCGACCACCGGCTGATCCGCGGCCGCCTGGTGCCGATGCGCATCGTGCACTCCGCGGTCGAGCCCGACGGCCGCCGGCTGGCGCAGATGACCATCGAGATCACCACGCTGGACCTCGACGCGCAGCTGACCGCGACGGACTTCGACCGTTGAACGGCTCCCCGCCGCGGCCAGCACTTGTCCTTAACTGCGACGCCGGGGGGTCGCGCGCCCGACCCGGTCTGCTAAAGTCCCCACAGTGATGGCGCCGAAGCTGGTCCCAGACCCGGACGTCCCGAAGACGGACGTGGGAAAGGTGCGCATGATCCTCCAACCCGTCAACCAGTCCGCGCGGACTCCCGCGCCATCGGTCCCGGATCCGATCGTTCACGTCGTCGACGATGAACCCGCGATCCAGGAGCTCTTCCGCCGCCTCGGCAGCGCCGAGAACTTCGCCGTCCGCGCCTACGGCAGCGCCGACGAGTTCCTCGACGGCGTCGACCCGCACGCCCCGGGCTGCCTCGTCCTCGACCTCAACCTGCCCGACCGGTCGGGTCTCGAGGTGCTGACGATCCTCTCGGAGCGCGGCTACATCATGCCGGTCGTGTTCATGAGCGGTTGCGCCGGCGTCAACGAGGCCGTCCGCGCGCTCAAGCTCGGCAGCCTCGACTTCGTGCAGAAGCCGTTCGATCTGTCGGAGATGCTGGCGGCGATCCGCCGCGCGCTCGAGGCCAACGCGCAGCAGCGCACCGCCGAGCAGCAGCGCGTGGAGCTGCGCGCGCGGTTCACCGCGCTGACGCCGCGCGAGGCCGAGGTCATGGAGCTCGTGGTCGAGGGCCTGCCCAACAAGCTCATCGCCACGCGCCTCGGCATCAGCCCGAAGACCGTCGAGGTGCACCGCTCGCACGTCATGCAGAAGACGCGGTCGAGCTCGCTCGCCGAGCTCGTGCGCCTCAACGTCGCCGCCGGCCTGGCCGCACCGCTGCGGGGCGAGGTCGAGTCCGAGCCGGTCCCCAGCTGATCGTCAGCGGATCGCCGCGACGCGCCGCTGCACCAGCGGCGCCCGCGGCTTCGCCGAGTCGGCCACCGGCATCGCCGCCTGCACGACCGCAGCCGCACCCGCAGCGTCCGAAGCCGTGCGCGCGTGCACGGTCGCGAGCAACTCGCCCGCGCCCATGCGGTCGCCGCGACCACACGCCAGCACGATGCCGACCTGCGGGTCGACCGGGTCGCCGGGCTGACGCCGGCCGCCACCGAGGTCGACGATCGCGTGCCCGAGCGCCAGCGGGTCCACGTCGGCGACCACGCCGGCGCGAGCCGCGGTGACCGCCACGCGGTGCGGCGCGGCGCCGAGCCGCGCCGGGTCGTCGACCACGCGCGGGTCGCCGCCCTGCCGTTCGATGTTCTGCTGCAGGAGGCGCAGCGCGCTGCCGTCGGCGAGCTTGCCCTCGAGCCGGACGCGCGCCGCCGCGAGCTCGGTGTCGACGCCGGCCAGCAGCAGCATCTCGGCGCCGAGCGCCAGCACCAGATCCACGAGGTCGGCGGGCCCCTGTCCGCGCGCGGCGGCGATGATCTCCTCGACCTCGAGCGCGTTGCCCAGCGCCAGCCCGAGCGGATGGTCCATGTCGGTGCGCAGCGCCGACACGCGCAGCCCGGCGGCGCCGCCGACGTCGACCAGCGACTGCAGCAGCCGGTCGGCGTCCTGCTCCTTCTGCATGAACGCCGCGCGCCCGACCTTCACGTCCATGACCAGGCCGTCGAGCGTCTCGGCGAGCTTCTTGCTCAGGATCGAGCTGGTGATCAGCGGGATGCTCTCGACGGTGCCGCTGACGTCGCGCGTCGCGTACATGCGCCGGTCGGCCGGCGCGATCTCGGCGCTGGCCTGCACCATCGCGAAGCCGCAGTCGTCGAGCACGCGGTCGAAGGTCGCGGCGTCGAGCGACGTGCGGTAGCCCGGGATCGCCTCGAGCTTGTCGATCGTGCCGCCGGTGTGGCCGAGCCCGCGGCCGCTGATCATCGGCACGTGGACACCGCACGCCGCCACCAGCGGCGCCAGCAGCAGCGACGCCTTGTCGCCGACGCCGCCGGTCGAATGCTTGTCGACGCGCGGACGATCGCCGCGGCGCGCCAGCACGCGGCCCGAGTCGCGCATCGCCAGCGTCAGCGCCGCGGTCTCGGTCGGGTCCATGCCGCGGATGCAGACCGCCATCAGGAACGCGCCGAGCTGCGCGTCGCCGAGCGAGCCGTCGACGACGCCGCCGACCAGATCCTGGATCTCGGCGGCGGTGAGCACGCCGCCATCGCGCTTCTTCTGGTTCAGTCGGGCCGGGTGGTGCTGCATGGTCGCGTCACCGCGCTCACTGGGCGACCGGGTGCCACAGCGTCTTCAGCTCGACGAACGGCTCGACCCACAGCAGCGAGCGCAGGCCCTCGGGCTGGCTCCACTGCACTTCGGGTACACAGCAGTAGCGCACGCGCTTGCAGTTGTCGGCCGCGGCCTTGCCGATCGCCGCGTCCGGCGTCCCGGCGACCAGCAGCCCGTCGATGTCGCGGTGCGCCGCGAACTGCGGCACGAGTTCGTCGCGCAGCCCCGCCAGCAGGTTCGCGGCGCCGCCCGGCAGATCGCTGGTCGCCAGCGCCTCGCCGAGCGCCAGCCCCGCGAACGGCGCGCGCTCGCTGCACAGCGCGATCACCGCGTTGCCGCCGACCAGCACCGGCAGCATCAGGGCGAGCAGCCCCAGCAGCGCCGGCCGCTCCGGCGCGATCACACCGACCACGCCCTGCGGCTCGACGGTGCTGAACGCGAAGAACGGCCCCTGCACCGCGTTCTGCGAGCCGAGCAGGCTCTGCAGCTTGTCGGGCAGGCCCGCGTACCAGGTCACCAGCCCGATCGCCGCCGTGACCTCGGCCTGCGCCGCCGCCGCGCTCTCGCCGCCGGTGACGAGTTCGGCGACCAGCGCGTCGCGCCGCGTCTCCATCATCTCGGCCAGGCGATACAGGATCTGCCCGCGCAGGTACGCCGACCCCTTGGCCCACGCCTGCTGCCCCTTGCGCGCAGCGATCACCGCGTCGCGCAGGTCCTTGCGGCTGCCGCGCGTGACGTTGACGTTCGGCGCGCCGGCCGGCTGGAAGCTGCGCCCCGACTCGCTGCGCGGGAACTTGCCGCCGACGTAGAGCTTGTAGGTCTTGCGCACGGGGACGGTCATGGGTCGCAACAGTCCCAGACGGAGCGGGCGTCCGCAAGCAGGCGCTAGGCTGCGTGCCAGGCCCTCCCGTGCCCAAGCCGCGCGAAGCGCGGCCGGTGCCCAGCGGCGCGCAGCGCCGCGGTGCCAAGCGGGCGCGCGCAGCGCGCTCGCCGGTGCCCGCGCGCGCGAAGCGCGCGCTGGGGTACTCCGTCGACCGCGCGAGTCGACCCAGCCCGCGCTTCGCGCGGGCGGGCACCGGCCGCACTTCGCGCGGCCTGGGCACCGGCGCGCTGCGCGCGCCTGGGCACGGGCACGCAGGGTCCGCTCAGCGGCGCAGCAGCAGGCCGACGCTGCGCAGCGCCGACCCCAGCATGCGCGCGAACTCGCGCAGCACCCGACTCGGGTGCAACGGCGGCACCTCCTCCACCGGCAGCAACCCCGGTTCCTCCAACCCGGCCTCGATCTCCGCCGCGGTCGCCGAACCCTCGGCGACCGGGTCCGGGTGGACCACCTGCTCGAACGCCGTCAGCACTTCGTTCGCCGGGTCGCGATCCGCGGCCGCGGTGAGCACGTCGTAGCGCGCGACCGGGCGATACCCGCTGGCCAGGTGCATGCGCTCCTGGCCGGGCGGCGACCGCCGGACCAGCACCGCGTCGACTCCGAACTCGCGCAGCACGGCCGCGATCGCGGCACCGCCGTCCTCGACGAGCAGCGCCGCCGCGACGACGCGCGCGCCCGGCTGCGTGCGATCGCCCTCAGGCGGCCCGTCGTCGATCCCGTCGCTGGTGGTCACGGCGACAGGATACCGCGATGGCAGCTTGCCGCGCCGCGACGACGCCGACACGCTGGCCGGGTGCCCGTCCCGGAGTTGGTCACCGACCGCCTGCACCTCGCGCCGCTGATCGCAGCCGACGCGCCGTTCGCGCTCGAACTGCTGAACGAGCCGGACTTCGTCCGCTTCATCGGCGACCGCGGCGTGCGCACGCTCGACGACGCGCGGCGCTATCTCGACGACGGTCCGCTGCGCAGCTACCGCGCGCACGGCTTCGGCCTGTTGCGCACGGCGCTGCGCGACACCGACGAGCCGGTCGGCATCTGCGGCCTGCTGTGGCGCGACGCGCTCCCGGGCCCCGACCTCGGGTTCGCGTTCCTGCACCGGCACTGCGGCCGGGGCTACGCGACCGAGGCCGGGCGCGCGGTGCTCGATCACGCGTTCGCGGTGCTCGGCCTCGAGCGCGTGCTGGCGATCACGTCGCTGGATCACCCGGCGTCCCGACGGGTGCTGCACAAGCTCGGCTTCGGCGACGACGGCACGATGAACTTCGGTGCCGACGTCGTTCGGCTGCTGTCCTGCAGCCGCAGTTAGCTCGGCTGGGCTCTGGGCTGGGCTCTGGGCTGGGTTGCCCCGGAAGCAACAGGGAGAGCACGGAGAGCACCGGGAGGGGCACGGAGCAGAAAGCAACCGACGAGCTGGCCGTCCCGCGGATCGAGAGCACACCGAGAGCACCAGGGATCTGCAGCTGGGCGGAGGTGTTCGCGTCGCGGATGCCCTCTGTCTCTGTGCTCTCCGTGCTCTCTGTGGTTGCTTGTTCTGGGGTACTCCCAGAGCAGACAACCACAGAGAGCGCAGAGGACACGGAGCAGAAAGCAACCGACGCGCTGGCCATCACGGGGATCGAGAGCACACGCGGCAGGAGAAGACACGCCTACGTGTCCTCTCGGCCTCTCGGTCCGGCACGGCGGATGGCCGCCTCGCCGAGTGCTTTCTGCTCTGCGCCCCTCCCGGTGCTCTCGGTGCTCTCCCCGTTCCTCTGGGAGTACCCACCGACAGACCCTCAGCGCTCGCGCCGCCCCCACGCCAGCGCCCCCACGTGCGCCGCCACCTGCGTCTCGACCAGCCCGTAGCCGATCGACACGAACAGCAAGGTGACACTCAGACCGTAGCTCGCGGCCAGGAACAGTGGCCAGGCGATGTAGCCGACGATCCAGAACACCAGACCGGTGAGGCGCGCGGCGCGGAAGCGCATGCGCTTTCGTTGCAGGGCGGCGAACAGCGCCATGGTCACGAAGCCGAACAGCAGGCGGATGCCGAGGTGCAGCGCGACCTGGCCCCAGTCGGTGCCGCTCGCGGCGACGGCGTCGACGGCGGGCTGCGCCTTGCCGGTGACCTCGGCGAGCACGGCCGCGAGCTCGTCGCGCAGCGTCTCGTCGAGCACGAAGTGCACGAACGCCATGGCGAGCAGCGCGTGCACCACGCCGGCGGCCAGCCCTGCCCGCAGGTAGCGCGTCATGGCGCTACCCGGCCGACAGCGCGCCGGGGAACCGCAGGTAGGCGCGCAGACCCTGGCGGCCGCCCTCGCGGCCGAAGCCCGACTCCTGGTAGCCGCCGAACGGTGCCGCGGCATCGAAGCGATTGAACGTGTTGTTCCAGACCACGCCGGCGCGCAGGCGCTCGGCGAGCCACAGGATGCGCGCGCCCTTGTCGGTCCAGATGCCGGCGCTGAGGCCGTAGCTGGTGTTGTTGGCCTTCTGCACCGCCTCCTCGGGCGTGCGGAACGTCATCACCGTGAGCACCGGGCCGAAGATCTCGTCGCGCGCGACGCGGTGGCTCAGCGCCACGCCGGTGAACACCGACGGCCGGAACCAGTGGCCGCGCGCCGGCAGCGCGCACTCGCTCTGGAACAGCGCGCAGCCCTCGTCGACGCCGCTCCGCACCAGCTCCTGGATGCGCAGGAGCTGGGCCTTGCTGTTGATGGCGCCCATGTCGGTGTTCTTGTCCATCGGGTCGCCTGTGCGAATCCGCTGCATGCGGCGCTGCAGCTTGTCGACGAACAGGTCGTGGATGCTCTCGTGCAGCAGCAGGCGCGAGCCGGCGCAGCAGACGTGGCCCTGGTTGAAGAAGATGCCGCGCACCACGCCCTCGACGGCCTGGTCGATCGCGGCGTCCTCGAACACCACGTGCGCCGCCTTGCCGCCGAGCTCGAGCGTCAGCTCCTTGCCGGTGCCGGCGAGCGCCTGCTGGATGCGCTTGCCGACCGCGGTGCTGCCGGTGAACGCGACCTTGGCGAGATCCGGGTGCTCGACCAGCGCCTGCCCCGTCGTGCCATCGCCGGTGACGACGTTGACGACGCCGGGCGGCAGCTCGGCCTGCTGCAGGATCTCGCACAGCCGCAGCGCCGTCAGCGGCGTGGTCTCGGCCGGCTTGAGCACCACCGTGTTGCCGCACGCGAGCGCCGGCGCCAGCTTCCACGCCGCCATCAGCAGCGGGAAGTTCCACGGGATCACCTGGCCGATCACGCCGAGCGGCTCGGGCACCGCGCCGGGGAACGCCAGCTCGAGCTTGTCGGCCCAGCCGGCGTGGTAGAAGAAGTGCTGCGCCGCCAACGGCACGTCGACGTCGCGCGACTCGCGGATCGGCTTGCCGCCGTCCATGGTCTCGAGGCACGCCAGTTCGCGCGCGCGCTCCTGCACGATCCGGGCGATGCGGTAGAGGTAGCGCGCGCGCTCCTCGCCGGACAGCGCGCGCCACGCCGGCAGCGCCTGCTTCGCCGCCTGCACCGCGGCGTCGACGTCCTCGGCCGCGCCGTGCGCGACCTCGCCGAGGGTCTCCTCGGTGGCCGGGTTCTCGGTCGGGAAGTAGCGCCCCGAACGCGGCGTCACCCACGCGCCGCCGACGAACAGTTCGCTGCGCTTGGGCACCGCGAAGTGCTCGGTTCCCTCGGGTGCCGGCGCGTAGGACCAGACCTCGCCGAAGCCGAGCTCGGGGCGCGCCTTCGCCGGATCCTGCGCCGTGTCCACCTTCCGCTCGCCGCGTCGCCGTGCGTCGTGTTCGACCATCGCCCGCGACGATAGAGCCGGACTCGGGTCATTGCACGCACAGGCGGCGGGGACGGTAGAACCGGCCCGGACCTTCGAGTACGAACCGCCCCGTTCCATGCACCCCACCCCCCCTCCGGCCGCTGCGCGCCGTCGCCGCGGCGTTGCATTCCTCCGCCCGGCAGTCGCATCGGGCCTCGCTCTCGTCCTCGGCGCCTGCGCCGCGCCGGTGCGGCCGCGCGTGCCGGTCGACGACGACGACCACCAGCACATGGTCAAGGAGTACCCGCTCGGCCGGATCCCGCGCGTCGAGGAGCAGGGCGAGAAGGAGCTCCTGGTCGGCATCCGTCACGACGAGGCCGCGACCGAGCTGCTGCTCGAAGGCGAGTACGGCGTCGCCGATCGCGTGCAGCTCGAGGTCGAGGTGCCGATCGTCGAGGTGCACGGCGGCGGCCCCGATGGCATTCCCGCCGTCGAGTTCGGCGCCACGGTCGCGCTGCTCGAGGACCCGCGCGAGCTGGCGGCGACGCTCGGAGCGAAGATCACCGCGCCGGTCGAGGACAGCCGCACGAAGTACGAGGTGATCGGCATCGTTCGGCCGCCGCTTCGAGAACGTGCAGATCAGCGGCAGCTTCGGCGTCGAGTGGGACGGCGACGAGACCGAGACCCTGTGGACGGTGTCGGCGGTCACGCCGTGGCGCGACGCGTGGGCCGAGGTCGACCTGTTCCCGACCGTCGAGCTGATCGGCGTCGAGAGCGCGACGTGGCTGGCGCCGGGCGTCGTGCTGCCGCTGGCGCCGGGCAGCCAGGCCTCGCTGGCGATCCCGTTCGGCATCGGCGGCGACGCCGAGGACATCGGCATCGCGTTCACCAACTTGATCGAGTGGTGAGCCCGGGTCGGCCGACGCTCGCGCCGGGCGGGCCCCCGCTCGCGCCGGGCGGGCCCCCGCTCGCGCCGGGCGGGCCCGAATGCCGATAGTCCCCGGGGCAGGCGCCGCGTGCCTGCGCGCCCGCCGTGGCTTCCCCAGACCCCCGCTCCTAGAATCCCCGCATGCGCGCACCGACTTCGCCGACGGGCCTGCTGCCAGCGCCGCTGCAGATCCTGCTGCTGGGCCTGCTGCTGCCGGCCGGCGGCTGCACCTGGTTCAAGTCCAACCGCGAGGTGCTGATCACCAGCGACCCCGCCGGCGCGCACGTCTTCCTGGACGGCCACGACACCGGCGAGACCACGCCGTACGCGTTCCAGATCGCCGGCAACTTCGGCAGCGACCATGAGCTCGAGCTGCGCCGCGCCGGCTATCGGCCGGAGCGGCGGCACCTGTACCAGCACACCGAGTTCTACATGACGCGGTGGATCGACGGCGCCGGCCCCGAGGAGCTGCCGCCGCTGCCGCTGTCGTGGACCGCGGGCGACTTCGTGTTCCCGTTCGGCGTGCGCGGCGCGATCATCCCGGGCGAGGTCTACGTGAAGATGTACCGCGAGGACGAGCCGCTGCTCGGCTTCGACGTGCTGCGCGCTCGCGCCGCGGCGGGCACCGCGCCGGCCGGACAGTAGCGCGTGCGCGCCGTCTTCCTCGACCGCGACGGCACGCTGAACCGGGAGATCGGCTTCTTCGGCGACCCCGACCGCCTCGAGCTGCTGCCGGGCGTGCGCCCCGCGCTCGAACGGCTGCGCGCCGCCGGCTTCGCGCTGGTCGTGGTGACCAACCAGAGCGGCATCGCCCGCGGCTACTACGGCGAACGCGACCTCGCCGCCGTGCACCGCCGCATGCAGGAGCAGCTCGGCCCGGTGCTGCGCGCGTTCCTGCACTGCCCGCACCACCCCGACGAGGACGGGCCCTACGGCGGTCCGTGCGACTGCCGCAAGCCGGCGCCGGGCCTCCTGCACCGGGCGCGGACGCTGCTCGGCGTCGACTTCGAGGGTTCCTACCTGGTCGGCGACAGCGCCCGCGACGTGCTGGCGGCGCGCGGCCTGCCGCTCCGCACGGTGCACGTCCGCAGCGGGAAGCCGGTCGAACGCGAGCGCGCCGCGCTGGCCGCGGCGCAGTTCGCCGTCGACGCCGAGGTCGCGGACCTGCCGGCCGCGGTCGACTGGATCCTGGCGGACGCCGCGCGCTGACGCCGCGCGGATCCGGGCCGACGGCTTGCGCCGCGCCGCGCCGCGCGTATGGCACTGGCCGTGCTCGCGATCCTCTGCCTCTACGTGCTGGCGCAGCTGGTGCTCGGTCTGTGGATCGCGCGCCGCGTGCGCACCGAGGACGACTACCTGGTCGCCGGCCGTCGGCTCGGCCCGGTGCTCGCGATCTCCAGCATGTTCGCGACCTGGTTCGGCGCCGAGAGCTGCATCGGCGCCGCCGGCGCCGTCTACGAGGAAGGTGCCGGCCTGCACTCGGTGGAGCCGTTCGCCTACGGCATGTGCCTGGTGCTGCTCGGCGCCGTCTTCGCCGCGCGGCTGTGGCGCGCCGGCATCACCACGCTGGCCGACCTGTTCCAGCAGCGCATCGGCGGCTCGACGGCGACGATCGCGGCGGTGCTGATGGTGCCGACGTCGCTCCTGTGGGCGGCGGCGCAGGTGCGCGCGTTCGGCCACGTGGTCGCCGTCAACTCCGGCGGGCTGCTCGGCGAAGAGGCCGCGCTGGCGGCGGCGGCGCTGGTCGTGGTGCTCTACACCGGCGCCGGCGGCCTGCTCGCCGACGTGGTGACCGACCTGGTGCAGGGCGTGCTGCTGGTGCTCGGGCTGGTGCTCCTGCTCGGCGCCGTCGTCTGGGCGCTGGGCGGCCCCGCCGCCGCGGTCGAGGCGGCGCAGGCGCTACCCGAGCGCGCGCCGGCCGAACCGCTCGGCGGCCTCGAGCTGCTGGAGCTGTGGGCGATCCCGCTGTGCGGCTCGGTCGTCGCGCAGGAGGCGATCGCGCGCGCGTTGGCCGCGCGATCGCCGGGCCTGGCGCGCACGGCCGGGATCGCCGGCGGCGGGCTCTACCTGCTGATCGGCCTGGTGCCGGTGGCGCTCGGGCTGCTGGGTCCGCTGCTGGTGACGGACCTCGGGGACGCCGAGCAGCTGCTGCCGACGCTGGCCCGCGACCACGCGCCGGGGATCGTGCACGTGCTGTTCACCGGCGCGCTGGTGTCGGCGATGCTGTCGACCGTCGACAGCTCGCTGCTCGCGGCGTCGTCGGTGCTGACGCGCAACCTGGTCGTGCGGCAGCGCCCGCTGTCGCCGGAAGCGCGCCTGCGCACCGCGCGCCTGTCGGCGGTCGCCTGCGGGCTCGCAGCCTGGGCGCTGGCGCACCTGGGCGACGGCGTCAGCGACCTGGTCGAGCAGGCGTCGGGGTTCGGCAGCGCCGGCATCTTCGTGGTGATGCTGGCCGCGCTGTACGGCCGCGGCGTGCCTCCACGTGCCGCCAACCTCGCCATGCTCGGCGGCGTCTCGGCGTGGGTGCTCGGCAGCTACGTGTTCGACGGACCGCTGCCCTACCTCGGCTCGCTGGCGGCGGCGGCCGGCGGACTCGGCCTCGGGCTGCTGCTGCCGCGGCGCGGAGCGAAGGCATGAGTCGCCGCCCCGGGGGACGCCGCGCGCTGCCCGCGCTGCTGCTCGCGCTCGCGGCGCTGGCGGCGCCCGCCCGCGCGCAGCTCGACCGCCACGAGCTCGGCCTGCGCCTCTGCGCGTTCGAACGCGAGCTCGACGCCACGGCCGATCCCGAGCGGCGCGACCGCGCGCTGCAGGAGCTGGCGCGGGCGGTGCGCGCGTTCTTCGGCCTCGCGCCGGCCGCGGTGGCAGTCGCGATCGACGACGCGACCTGGGCGCTGCGCGGCGTGGCCCCGAGCCCCGAGCAGCGCTGGGCCGCGGCGCTGCAGCTGCGCCTCGCGCGGCGACTGGTCGCGCGCGGCTCTGGCACCGTCGTGGTCCACGTCGGCGACGCGTTCCTCGCGCCGCGCGTCCCGGGCCCGCCGCGGCAGCGGCCCGACGGCGCGACGCTGGAGGTCACCGTCGGCGACGGCCCCGTGCAGGCCTTCGCGCTCGACGAGCTGCCGTGCACGCTGGCGCTGGCGCTGCAGGGCGTCCCCGCCGGCGACCTGCCGCTGCGCTGGCGCGTCCGCAGCGGCGACACGACCTGGATCGAACGGCAGCAAGGCGTGTCCGTCGCCGAGGACCTCGCCGCGCGCCTCGACCGGATCGACGAGCCGCCGCCGCACGCGCTGCCAGCGCTCGAGGCGGCGACGCTGCCGCACCTCGCCCGCCTCGTGCGCGGCATGACGCGGCCGCGCGCGGGCGAGACCGTGCTGCCCGGCGCCCGGCTGCTGGCCGAGGCCGAGGCGCTGCGGCAGCTGCCCGAAGGCGGCGCCTGGTACGGACCGACGCGGCCCGGCGACTTCTGGCTGCGGGTGCCGCTGGGACCCGGTCCCGACGCCGAGGTCGCGACGGTCCGGCTGGTGGTGCCCGCCGGCCTCCGCGCCGACCGCCCGGTCCCGCTGGTGCTGGCGCTGCACGGCGCCGGCGGCTCCGAGAACCTGTTCTGCGACGGCTACGGCGACGGTGCGATCGTCGCGCGCTGCGCCGAGCGCGGCTGGATCCTGTGCGCGCCGCGCTCGTCGGGCTTCGGCGGGGTCGATGCGGCGGCCCTGGCCGCAGCACTCGCGAAGCGGTTCCCGGTCGACCTCGAGCGCACGGTCCTGGTCGGCCACAGCATGGGCGCGATGCAGGCAACCGGCCGCGCCGTCGCCGCGCCGCGCCGGTTCGCCGCCGTGGCCGCGCTCGGCGGCGGCGGCGCCGTGCGCGCCGCGGCAGGCCTCACCGAGCTGCCGTTCCTGGTCGCGACCGGCGGCCGCGACTTCGCGCGCGACGGCGCCCTGGCCCTGGCCGAGGCGCTGCGCGCCCTCGGCACGCCGGTCGAGGTCTGGGACGAACCCGCGGTCGAGCACCTGTCGGTCGTGCAGCTGGCGCTGCCGACGGTGTTCGCGTTCTTCGACCGGGTGCTGGCGCGCTGATCCGCGTCGCGACCGCGCGCGCGGCGCGAGGATGCGGCCGCAGGGAAGTGCGGCCCCGTTGCGACGCGAGCCGCGAAAGCCGGACAGGGGCTCGACCCCGCGCCGCGACGTGGCAGACTCGCGGCCGATGCGCCGAGGCACCGCGTCCCTGCTGCTGAACGTGCTCGCGCTGGCCGCGCGCGCGCTGGCCCTGCTCGTCGCGGCCGGCCCCGCGAACGCCCAGGCCCCGGCCTGGGACGTGCCGGAGGCCGGCGCGCTCCAGTACGAACGCACCGTCGAGCGCTTCACCGTGGCGCCGCCCGCCGCGTTCTTCGAGCCGCTGATCCGCGGCGGCGAGGACGGCGGCCACGAGTGGCGCATGCTCGCCTGCGAGGTCGGCGCCGAGCCGAGCGGCTGGGAGCAACCGGGCTTCGACGACTCGGGCTGGGAGCGCGGCCGGACGGCGTTCGGCACCGACGTCGGCAAACGGCCGGGCCAGCGCACGCGTTGGGATCGCACCGTGCTGCTGCTGCGCACCACCGTCGACCTGGGCCGCAAGCGGCCGCGCGCGCTGCTGGTGCGCGCCGACCACGACGACACGTTCCGGCTCTTCGTGCACGGCGCGCTGGCCGTCGAGGAGCCGAAGTTCGGCCGCGACAAGGCCTACGTCATCGCCGGCGACGCCCTGAAGGCGAACAAGGCCGGACCCGCCGTGATCGCCGTGCGCTGCGAGAACACCGGCGGCGCGCAGGACCTCGACCTGTCGATCGAGGCGCTGACCAAGGCGCCACCCGGCGGCCGCGGCCAGGGCGACCGCGACGCGACGGTCGCGGAGCTGGGGGCCGCCGCCGGCCGCGCGCGCCGCGCGCTGTTCGGCGAGATGCTGGCGCCGGGCCTCGTGCTGCACGGCGAACTCGGCGCCGATCGGCAGCGGCCGGAGATGCCGCCCGTCGACCTGCGCGAGGTGCCGTTCTGGATCGCCTGCGACCTGTTCAAGCACGGCGCCGGCGGCAGCTACCAGCGCGACATCCCGCGCATGTACCGGCTCGGCGACCTGGTCGCGCGCGGCCGCTTCGGCGCCGCCGACGCCCAGGGCTGGCAGGTGATCGAGCTCGAGATCGCCACGGCCAAGGCCCTGGACCCGCAGGGTCAGAGCAAACGCTACCTGGCCGAGCACGTGTTGCCGTCGGTGGTCTACGACTTCCGCGGCGCGCTCGAGCTGCGCCGGCAGGTGCAGCGCACCGAGGCGGGTGCGCGGGTGGTCGCGGTCGAGGCAGCGCTGCGCGGCACCCTGTTCGACGGCGACGACCGGCGCCAGGCGGTCGGCGAGCTCGAGTTCGTCGAGCGCTATCGCTTCACCGGCGCGCGCGCCAACCAGGACGCGGAGTTCCGCGCGCTGGTGCGCACCGCGATCGACCGCGGCACGAAGTGGCTGCGGCAGGAGATGGCGACCCTGCCCGGCACCGAGTTCCCGGCGAAGGTCACCGGCGAGGGCAACGGCCGCCGGACCTACGGCAGCGGCCGGCTGGCGCTCGGCCTGCAGGCGCTGCTGCGCGGCGGCCTGCCGGTCACCGACGACGTCGTCGCCGCGGCGCGGCGCGAGCTGGCCGCGCGCACGCTGGTCGACACCTACGCGCTCGGCTCGGCGCTGATGGCGCTCGAGGCCTGCTACGCGCCGCCGAACGAGATCGCCGACATCCTGCAGGGGCTCGCCCAGCAGGGCGCGCGACGAACCGTCACCGCCGACGACCGCGCGCTGCTGCAGGAGTGGCTGACGCTGCTGGTCGACAACGTCGACACCCGCGTCGACCCCGAGCACCTGGTCCGGTTCAACTACGTGCGCGCCGGCCGCTTCGACCAGTCGGTCAACCAGTACGGCCTGCTCGGCACCTACGCGGCGCACCTGTGCGGCCTGCAGCGCACGGCGGCCTGGTGGCAGGCCGCGGCCAACCACCTGATGGCGGCGCAGTGCGACCCCGGCCCGCCGGTGCGGCTGGCGCTGTGCGACTACGCCGAGCTGCTGCGGCGATCGACCGGCGACGCCGAGGCCGCGCCGAACTCGGTCCTGATCGCGCCGGCCGGCTGGAACTACGAGGAGCCGCGCTCCAACGGCGAAGACCGCCCGAGCTGGGGCGCGATGACCTGCGCCGGCATCACCGGGCTGGCGATCTGCGAGGCGGCGCTGCGCGACCTCGGCGTCGACCACCAGAAGCAGCTGGAGCCGATCGCCGCGGCGCGCGCCTCCGGCTTCGCCTGGATGGCCGAGCACCTGACCGTGCGCCACCACCCCGGCACGATCCACCAGCAGCACAACCACTACTACTACTATCTGTACGGCCTCGAACGCGCGTGCCTGCTGTCGGGCATCGCGCGCATCCAGGAGCGCGACTGGTACTTCGAGGGCGCGATGATGCTGGCGCTGCTGCAGCGGCCGGACGGCAGCTGGCCCGGCGACATCTACGGCGAGAACGCGTTCGAGCGCGCGGCGATGGCGGTGCTGTTCCTGGCCAAGAGCACGCCGCCGGTGCTCACCGGTCGATGAGCGGCGGCGCGGCGCGGGTGCTGTTGGCGCTGCTCGCCGCCTGCTCGGCAGCGCCGGCGCCGGCGCCGTGGCGCCCGGTCACCGCGTGGCGCCCGGTGGTGTTCGGCGGCGACGGCGAGGTGCGTGCCGACGGCGAGGCGCTGGTGCTGGAGCCCGGCAATCCGCTGACCGGGGTGGTCTTCGACGCCGCGCTGCCGACCGCCGACTACGAGGTCGAGCTGCTGGCGACGCGCGCCGGCGGCGTCGACTTCTTCTGCGCGCTGACGGTGCCGACCGCGCGCGGCAACCTGAGCCTGGTGCTCGGCGGCTGGGGCGGCGCGGTGTGCGGCCTGTCGAGCCTCGACGGCCGCGACGCCGCGCGCAACGAGACGCGCACGCTGCGCCACTTCGAACCGGACCGCCCCTACCGCGTGCGCCTGCGGGTCCTGCGCGACCGCGTCCAGGCCTTCGTCGACGACGCGCCGCTGCTCGGCGCCGACCTCACCGGCCGCGAGGTGGGCGTCCGCGTCGAGCTCGACCTGTGCCAGCCGTTCGGCTACGCGACCTACCAGACGGCGGCGATCGTGCGCGACGTGCGCTGGCGCCCGCTCGGGCCGTGAGCGCCGCGCCGCGGCCCGTGGCTCAGGGCAGCTCGGCCTCGCCGTCGACGGAGCGCCGCCGCGCCAGCGCCTCGTCGGCGGCCAGGCTCTCGGCGGCCTGGATCGCGAAGTGGCGGTAGCGCACCAGCACCTTCGGGTTGCCCGCGACGTAGATGCGCCACCAGTAGCGACCGGCCAGCCACTCGGGCCGGACCTCGTAGGAGACGCCGTCGCGGTCGGCGTGCAGGGACACGGGCTCGCTCATCATCACGCGCTCATCCGGCTCAAAGGGCCGCCACCGCCACCAAGAACAGGGTGGCCGAACCGAGGAAGCGCCCGAACTGCGACAGCTGGTCGAAGCTGCCGACCGACAGCGTCTTCTGCAGCAGGGTCTCGCCGCCGCCGGCGTCGGTGCGCACCGTCAGCACGTACACTCCGCGCAGCGGGTCCTCGTCGGGACCGACGCCGGCGACGTGCACGAGCACGTCGAAGTGCGCGCCCGAGTTGGGCGCCAGCAGCGCCACGGTCTCGCCGCCGTCGGTCGCCCGCAGCGCGTCGGCCCCGGATGCCCCGGCCCCGGATGCCCCGGCCCCGGATTCCTCTGCGTTGGGCCGCCGCTCGAGCGAGAACATGCCGAGCCGCACCGGCCAGCTCTCGTCGGTGCCGTTCCAGGCCAGGAACGGCAGCCGGAACCGCAGCGCGCGGCACGGCGCACCGCCACCCGGCGGCGGTTCGGCGAGGCACAGGGCGCCCGGCACGCGGAACTCGCCCGGCGGCACCTCGACCACGTCGAGCTGCACGGTCTCCAGGCGCAGGCGCACGTAGCGCGCGCCCGCGCCCTCGAAGCCGAGGTCCGGGTCGGCGACCAGGACGCCGGTCGTGCACGACGAGAAGCCGAGCAGCGCGAACAACAGCAGGGATCGGGCCAAGGTCACCATCGCCAGTGCGAGTTGGAGAACAGGGTGTAGACGTCGAAGCTGACGCGCAGCCCGTAGGTCGGGCCGAAGTCGGTGCTGTTGGCGAAGTCGTTCCAGGTCTCGAACCGCAGCCCGGTCGCCCACTGCACGTAGAGCCCGGCGAACCAGATGTCGACCGGCTCGCCGGCGCGCTGGAAGAAGCCGGTGTCGTACGACGCGCTGAGGCCGAACTCCGGGTTGCCGAGGAACTGCAGCACCGGGTTGCCGGAGTCGACGCGCGGCGGCACCAGACCGAGCCGCACCTCGGTGACGTTCGAGAAGTCGGCGACGTCGGCCCAGGCGTTGCCCGGCTCGTTCCAGCTCGACCGGTTGGCCACGGTCAGCCGCAGGTGGCGGTCGAACACGAACGTCTCGGGCACCAGCAGCGACCCGCCGGCGTGCACCACCGCCTCGTGGTACAGCGTGCTCGTGCCGGCACCGAGCCCGAAGAACATCCGCGTGCGCCAGCCGACCGGATCCTCGATCGTGCCGTCGCCGAACAGGCGCGGCCCGTCGAGCCACTTGGTCAAGGTCGCGCTCGCGGCGTACTCGGTCTCCTCGCGCACCGCCGCGACCGGCACCGCCGCCTGGCCGAGGATCTCGTGCACGTAGTCGTTCTGCAGGAAGCGCGTCGGCTGGTCGCCGCTGTGGCCGACGCCGCCGGTGACCGTGACGAACAGGTCGGGGTCGCGCGGCGTGTTCTCGGTCCAGCTCAGCGACAGCAGGTTGAAGCCGGTGGTCTCGGTGATCTCGTTGAAGCGCTGGCCCGTCTTGCTGAACTCGGTGAACCGGTTCAGGTGCCACGCGAGCCGCAGCTCCGGACGATCGGACGGCAGGATGCCGCCGCCCCAGTGGGCCTCGGGCATCAGGCTCTGCGCGCGCAGGTCGGCGCCGGTACCCACGGCGCCGCACAGCGCGAACGCGGCCGCCAGCGGGGCCTTGTCGCGGCGGGACGGGGTCTGGGTCGCGCGCGGCAGCGGGGAATGCAACGGCTGCCCCTACGCGACGATGCACGCGCCCGGTCGCGAATGTCCGGGGCCCGGCAAAGTTCACCCGGTACCGCTCCGACTTCGCCGGACCGCGTGACCGGGATCCTGGCAGGTCGTGCCAGCGAGGCGCGGGGCGACGCAGCGCCCCGCGCCTCGATCGCGTCACCGGACCTTCGCCGGCTCCTTCGCCTCCTTCAGTGCCATCAACATGTCGTCGACGTCGACCTTGGCCTGGTCGTAGGTCACGTCGAACTCGCGCTTGCCGACCTCGATCGCGATCGAGCTCACGCCGGGCAGCTTCTGCAGGGCGCCACGCACGGTGGCGACACAGCCGCCTCAAGGCGTCTTGTCGAGGATCAGCATCGCCTGCGACTCGGCGCCGGCGGTCACGCCGGGGGTCGCCGGCTGGGCGGGCTCGGCCGTGCAGGACGGCAGGCCCAGCGCCGCGGCGGCGCACAGGGCCAGGGTCGGACCCAACAGGCCCGAAACGGAACGGATCTGCATCGAAGCTCCTTTCGCGGTGGAACGGATGGACGGCCGCCACTGCGGCGGCCGGCGGGGAATACGACCATCGCCGGCCTGCGGTTGCACCCGGTTCTCCCCTGCGGCACAACTCGGGACCATGCCCGTCCCCCCCGTGCCCCGGCCGCAGCCCCCGCGTCGCGCGCGCCGCTGCGCCGCGGCGGCGCTGCTGCTGACGTTCGCCGCCGCCGGGACGGCGCAGGAGGCGGCACTGCCGATGCCGCCGCCGCTGCCGCACCGCGAGTTCCGCGCCGCCTGGGTCGCCACCGTCGACAACATCGACTGGCCCAGCCGCAAGGGGCTGCCGACCGCGGCCGCGCGCGCCGAGCTGCTGGCGCTGGTCGACGAGGCGTCGGCGCTCGGCCTCAACGCGCTGGTGTTCCAGGTGCGGCCGAGCGCCGACGCGTTCTATCGCAGCGAACGCGAGCCCTGGTCGGAGTGGCTGTGCGGCGCGCAGGGCCAGGCGCCGCAGCCGGCGTGGGACCCCCTGGCCGAGCTGCTCGACTACGCGCACCTGCAGGGCCTCGAGGTGCACGCGTGGTTCAACCCGTTCCGCGCGCGGCACCCGGCCGCGAAGTCGCCCGACGCCGCCGAGCACGTGCTGCGGCGCATGCCCGATGCGTGCGTGACCTACGGGTCGTACCGCTGGATGGACCCGGGCGACCCACGCGCCGCCGACTGGTCGCTGGCGGTGATCGCCGACGTCGTCGCGCGCTACGACGTCGATGGCATCCACCTCGACGACTACTTCTATCCGTACCCGGAGAAGGGCGCGCCGTTCCCCGACGAGGGCTCGTACCGCGGCTACCGCCAGGGCGGCGGCACGCTGGCGCGCGCCGACTGGCGCCGCGCCAACATCGACGCGTTCGTCTGGCGGCTGCAGCGCGACACCCACCAGCAGAAGGCCTGGGTCAAGGTCGGCATCAGCCCGTTCGGCATCGCCCGCCCCGGCGTGCCGCGCGGCATCCAGGCCGGCATCGACCAGTACGAGGAACTCGCCGCCGACGTGCTCGGCTGGCTGCAGCGCGGCGAGGTCGACTACCTGGCGCCGCAGCTGTACTGGCCGATCGACCAGGAGCCGCAGAGCTACGCCGTGCTGCTGCCGTGGTGGTGCGGCCAGAACACCGCGCGCCGCCACCTGTGGCCGGGCCTGTCCGCCGGCCGCGCGCTGGCCGCCAAGGCGCCGTGGCGAGCCGACGAGCTCGGGCAGCAGATCGAGATGACGCGCGCGCAGACCGCGACGTCGCCGGGCCACGTGCTGTTCAGCTGGCGCGCGCTGCGCGCCGGCAGCCCGCAGCGCGATGCCCTGCGCGCGCAGCTGCGCGCCGTCTACCGCGAGGCCGCCGTGGTGCCGGCGTCGCCGTGGCTCGACGAGGACGCGCCGCTGCCGCAAGAGCCGCGGGTGACGCTGCAGCGCGACGGCGACCGCGTGCAGGCGCTGGTGACCTGCGACGACCGCGCGCGGTTCTGGTGCGCGCAGGTGCTGGTCGGTCCCCGCTGGCTGACGCTCTGCGTCCGCGGCGCGCGCTCGCCCGGCGTCGAGCTGCCGCCCGGCTGCAGCGCCGTCGCCGTGCGCGGGGTCGCGCCGAACGGGCTGCTCGGCGAACCGGCGGTGCTACCGGTGCCGCGCTGAGCTCGCCCGGCGCGGCGCCCGTCAGTCGTACTGCATCGATGCGAGCATCGTCCCCGAGGCATGGAACGTCGGTGCGACCCCGGCCTTCGTCGTTGAGCTGCGGCGCGCAGCGCCGTCAGCTCCAACCGTGGCGGGCCAAGCCGCCGCCTCGGCCGTTCCTCAGTACACGAACCCCGACAGCTGCAGGTCGTCGCCCGACCGCTGCCAGTCCCACTCCTCGATCGGCAACGCCTCGGCCATGAACGGCCGGCCCTCGCCGGACACCGGCGTCGGCGCCAGGCGGCCGCCGATGATCTTCGGAGCCAGGAACGCGGTGACCTGGTCGACGCAGCCCCACGAGAACAGGTCGGCGGTCAGGCTGCCGCCGCCCTCGACCAGCACGCGGCGCAGGCCGCGGCGGTAGAGCTCGCGCCACGCCTTGAGCAGGTGCAGATGGCGCGCGTTCTCGGCGCACGGCAGCTGGATCACCTGCACGCCGAAGTCCTGCAGGTGGCCGGTGCGCAGCGGGTCGACCTCGTCGCCGACCAGGATCCAGGTCGGCATCGACGACGCGGTGCGCACCAGGTTGCTGTCGTCGTCGATGTCGCCCAGCGGGTCGAGCACGATGCGCACCGGTTGCTTGCCCTCGACGTGGCGCACGGTCAGCTCGGGGTCGTCGATCTGCGCGGTGCGGAAGCCGACGATCACGGCGTCGCAGCGGGCGCGCAGCTCGTGGGTGCGGCGGCGCGACTCGGGGCCGGAGATCCAGCGCGCCTCGCCGGTCGGCGCCGCGGTCTTGCCGTCGAGGGTCATCGCCCACTTGGCGATGGTCCACGGCCGGTCGAGGGTCACCGCCTTCTGGAACGGCCGGTTGATCCGGAGGCTCTGCTCGGCGAGCACGCCGTCCTGGATCTCGACACCGTGCTGCTCCAGCTGGATCAGGCCGCGGCGGCGGTGCCGCGGGTCGGGATCGATCGCGCCGACGACGACCTTCTGGATGCCGGCGTCGAGCAGCGCCTGCACGCACGGCGGCGTCTTCTTGCCGCCCTCGCCGAGCTGCGCCGAGCACGGCTCCAGCGTGACCACCGCGGTGTCGGGCTTCGCGCCGCGCGCCCTGGCGTCCTGCAGCGCCACGACCTCGGCGTGCGGGCCGCCGTAGTGCGCGTGGAAGCCGCGGCCGACGATCTCGCCGTCCTGCAGCATCAGCGCGCCGACGCGCGGGTTGGGCTCGACCTCACCGCGCCCCTGCACGGCGAGGTCCAGCGCCTCCTGCATGAGCGCCTCGACGTTCACGGGCCGCCGTGGCGCGCGGCTTCGGCGACGCCTTCGGCGCGGTCCCGCGCGCCCTCCTCGGCCTCGGTCTCGGCCAGCTGCCGGCCGACCAGCGAATGCGCCAGCGCCTGCTCGATGCGCAACGGCACGTAGCGCCCGACGAGCTCGGCCGCGGCGGCGGCGCCCGCCGGCGCGTCGAAGTGCACGATGCGGTGGTGCACGGTGCGCCCGGTGAGCCGCTTGGGCTCCTTGGGGCTCGGCCCTTCGACCAGCACCTCCTGCACGCTGCCGACCAGCGCGCGATGCTTGTCGATGCCGATGCGCTCCTGGATCGCCAGCAGCACCTGGTTGCGGCGCTCCTTCTCGGCCTTCGGCACGTCGTCGTCGAGCTCGCTGGCCAGCGTGCCCGGCCGCGGCGAGTACTGGAACACGTAGCTCTGCGCGTAGCGAAGGTCCTCGAGCAGCCGCGCGCTGTCGTCGAACTCGGCGGCGGTCTCGCTCGGGTAGCCGACGATGAAGTCGCTGTGCAGCTCGAAGTCCGGCGCCGCCGCCAGCAGCTGCTCGACGCGGGCGCGGTAGCGCGCGACGGTGTAGCCGCGGCGCATCGCCTTCAGCACGCGGTCGTTGCCGGACTGCACCGGCAGGTGCAGGTAGCGCGCGACCTTCGGCAGCTCGGCCATCGCCGCGATCAGGTCCTGGCTGAGGAAGTTCGGGTGCGAGGTGATGAACGCCAGCCGCCGCAGCGCCGGGATCTCGTGCAGCGCGCGCAAGAGCCGCGCCAGCGTGACGCCCGGCCCGAGGTCGCGGCCGTAGGCGTTGACGGTCTGGCCGAGCAGCGTGATCTCGGTGACGCCGTCGTCGCACAGGCGCTGCGCCTCCTCGACGATCTGATCGATCGTGCGCGACACCTCGTCGCCGCGCGTGGTCGGCACGATGCAGTAGGTGCACGGCATGTTGCAGCCGCGCATCACCGACACGAACGCCTGGCTGCGGTGCGGCCGCACCTTGACGTCGCGCACGATCGTGTCGCCCGACACGCCGATGCCGGCGCGCACCAGGTTGGCGCCCTGCACCGCGTGCTTCTGCCGCCGCGCCGCGGGCGCGCCGTCGCTCGCCGCGGCGGCCTCGGCAGCGGCCAGCTGCTGCGCGAGCTCGGCGTTCTTCTGGCGCGCGCGCTCGACGGTCGCGTCGATGTCGCCGAACGCCGACGGCCCGACCACCAGGTCGACGTGCGGCATGCGCGCGGTCAGGTAGCGCTGGTGCTCCTGCGCCATGCAGCCGAGTACGCCGACCACCAGCCCGGGCTGGCTGCGCTTGCGGACGCGCAGGGTGCCGAGCCGGCTCCAGACCCGATCCTCGGCGTGCTGGCGCACCGAGCAGGTGTTGAGGAGCACCACGTCCGCGGCGCCCTCGTCGGCGGCCGGCTCGTAGCCGCGCTGGCGCAGGCGGCTCTCGACCAGCTCGCTGTCGAGCTTGTTCATCTGGCAGCCGTAGCTGGTCAGGTGGTACTTGGGGGCGGACATCGGCGCTTGGGCAGGACCCGGGTTGGAACGGGCGGCGGATTGTAAGCCCAGCGCTGCCAGTGCCCAGGACTCGTTCCCCCGATGTGCGCCCTGGTTCCGGGCGACGACGTCCTGGCCGCGCGCCGCCCCGGCCGCGTAGGGACCGGTGTCCGATGCGCCGCGGCGCGATCGCGGCCCCACCCCGTGAGGCAGTCGATGCGAACCCTGATGCCCGCCGTCCTGCTGGCTGCGCTGTGGCCGGTCGCCGGTGCGCCGCACGCGCTCCGGGCCCAGGAACCGACCGACGCTGCCGGCCATCCCGCGCCGGCGACGTCGTCTGTGCCCGCGATCCCGCCGGTCGAAGCGCGCCCGGGTCCCGAACACGCGGAGCTCGCCAAGGCCGAGGGCCTCTGGACCGTGACCCTCGAGTCGCCGGGGCAGCCGCCGGTCGTCGGCACGGCGCAGCTGACGATGGCGATGCGCGGCTTCTGGCTGGTCGAACGCGTCGTCTGCGAGCGGAACGGCGCGCCGTTCGAAGGCCGCGGGACCACCGGGTTCGACCCGCACACCGGCCGCTACGTGACCACGTGGATCGACAGCGCGCAGCCGACGCTGCTGGTCACGACCGGCACCTTCGACCCGGTGACGCGCACGCTGACCATGGTCGGCGACGGCGTCGACCGCGACGGCAACCCGGTGCGGGTGCGCACGCGGACGATCCATCGCAGCGCCGACGAGGTGGTGTTCGAACGGCTGCACGCGCCGCTGCGCGCGGGCTCCCCCCCGGGCGCAGCGCCGGCAGACAGCGCGCCCGGCAGGGCGGCCGGCAGGGCAGCCGACAGGGCAGCCGACAGGGCAGCCGACAGGGCGACCGCCGGCAAGGAGACCCGGGTCCTGACGGTCACCTACCGACGCGCCGCCGACGCGCCCGGACAGGAGCGGCCGGCGCGCGCACCGGCGTCGCCGGATCCGCACAAGGAGTAGCGCCGGTCCGGGGCCGCCGGGGGATTGCCCCGGCCCGCTCGCACACGGCCTCGCCGTGCCGTAGCAGGGCGCACCGATGACCAGCCACCCCACTCGTCGTTCGTTCCTGACGCGCTCCCTCGCCGGCGGCGCTGCCGCCATGACCGCGGGCCCGCTGCTGGCCGGCGCGTCCGCCGCCAGCCGCCCCGCGCGCCAGCGCATGGCCGCGACCTTCCGCGCCAAACAGAAGATCCTGGTGCTCGGCGGCACCGGCTTCCTCGGCCCGGCCTTCGTCGAGGCCGCGCTCGCCGCGGGCCACACGCTGACCCTGTTCAACCGCGGCCGCACCAACCCGAAGCTGTTCCCCGACGTCGAGAAGCTGCAGGGCCAGCGCCGCCGCCCGCGCCCGGACCGGCCCGACGCGCCGGCGCAGGACCTCGAGGCGTTGAAGGGCCGCGAGTGGGACGCCGTGCTCGACACCAGCGCCTACTTCACCGGCGAGGTCGAGGACGTCGCCGCGATCCTGCAGGGCAACGTCCAGCAGTACGTGTTCATCAGCTCGCTGAGCGTCTACCGCTCGCTCGAGCAGAGCGCCGACCCGGTCGACGAGGACTCGCCGCTGTGCGAGTGCGACGACAAGTACACCATGAGCCTCGGCCAGAACTTCGAGAACTACGGCGCCCTCAAGCGCTACTGCGAGGAGGCCGCCGAGGCCGCGTTCCCGGGCGCGGCGACGCGCGTCCGTCCCGGCTACATCGTCGGCCCCGGCGACCCGACCGACCGCTTCACCTACTGGCCGGTGCGGTTCCAGCGCGGCGGCGAGTGCCTGGCGCCCGGGCCGATGGACAACGACCTGCAGTTCGTCGACGTGCGCGACCTCGGCGAGTGGCTGGTGCACCTGATCGAGCAGCGCGCCGCCGGCCCGTTCAACGCGGTCGGCTTCGACGGCCCGATGACGACGGCCGAGTTCCTCTACACCGGCAAGGGCACGCTGAACCACCAGTGCACGTTCACCTGGGTCGACGACGCGTTCCTCGAGGAGAACGAGGTGTCGCCGTGGGGCGAGATGGGCTGCTGGACGCCGAAGGCCAAGAACGGCCACTCGAGCAACCGCCGCGCGCTGGCCGCCGGCGCGCGCTACCGGCCGATCGCCGAGACCATCAAGGCGACCGCCGAGTGGGCCGCGACGCGCGGCGCCGACCACCAGTGGCGCGCCGGCATGAAGCCCGAGCGCGAGGCAGAGCTGCTCGCGAAGTGGAAGAAGCGCGGCTGAGCCCGCGCCCGCCGGCGGCTAGCATCCGCCGGCATGTCCAGGTTCCCCGAGGTCCAGCGCGTCGAGCGCGCGATCCGCACGAAGGAGGCGCACCAGCTGCGCTGGGCGCTCGACTACCTCGAGTCGCGCCTGAAGCTCGACCATGGCCCTGAGCTGCAGCAGCAGTGGACGGCGCTGCTGGAGCGGGTGCGGCAGGCGATGGCGGCCGGGCCGCGCTGAGGCGCCGGAGCCACGCTGCTCACGCGCCGTGGCGACGATCGAGCGGCTCGTTCTCCAGCTCGGCGAAACGCACCGGGTCGGTGTCGCGCAGACCGGCGACGACGTGAGTTGCGAACGGGGAGAGCGGAGCATCGGCAGGGGCACGGAGCAGAACGCCCTCGACTCAGTTGGCCCTCACGCGGCACGCACGCAACCGCGAACCAGAGAAGAAACCACAGAGAGCACAGAGGACACAGAGCAGAAAGACGACGCGCAGCCAAGGCATCCGCCAAGGCGAGCGAAGAGCCTGCCAACGGCCTCTGTCTCGTTCAGTGCGATGGCTCCAACTGGGCGGCAAACGCTCGCGTTGGCGGTGGCTTTCTGCTCTGTACTCTCTGTGCCCTCTGTGGTTTATTCTGGGGTACTCCCGGAGAAGAACAGGGAGAGCACGGAGAGCATCGGGAGACGCACAGAGCAGAAAGCACTCGACTCTGGGGGCCGAGACGCGGCACGCAAGCAACCGCGAGCAAGAGAAGGAACCACCGAGGGCACAGAGGACGCAGAGCAGAGAGCAGCCGCGACGCGAGGGCATCCGACAAAGGCGAAGGGCGCGTGATTCATGCCGCCGGGCCGTTGTCGGTGTGGGTCTCTTCCGCTCGATATGGATCCGCTGGCCTTGTCGAATCATGCGTCGATCCTGAATCGGACCAGCCCCGGACGCCGAGGGGTGCGGCTAGCATCTGCACGCCATGGGAGCGCTCGAGGTGATGAGGGCCGCCGCCATCGACGAACCGTGGCGGGCGATGGAGCCCGTTCGGCTGGGGACCGTTCCCACGCGCATGCCCGAGCCCCATGCCTACCTGCTGGTGACCGAGGACGGCGAGCCACGGCTGCGCGTTGATTCCTACGACTCTGTGTCGGATCGCTCCTGCGCCGACGGCACCTGGCATCGCTGGCTGCTCGCCGTCGGCTGGTACGCCGTCCATCTGGTGGACGTGGACTCGCGCGCCAGCGTGCGCGTGGATCTGCCGTTCTACCCGGCGGCCTTCCTCGCGACGCCCGAACGGCTGCTCGTCGGTCACGGCGAAGGAGTGGTCGCCGTCGCTCCCGACGGCCGCGTGGCGTGGCGCTCGCCACCCCTGGCGTACGACGGAGTCCGGGAGCTCCGGCTCGACGGTCCGTGCATCCGCGGCTCGGCGAGGGGCGGACCCGACGCCCCGTGGCGGCCCTTCGCGATCGAGCTGGCGACAGGGCAGCGGGTCGGGTCTCCTTTGCCTTCGCCGATGGACGACGACTCCGCGATCCTGCCGCAGCGCCCCTGGCTGCTCCCGGCGCTGACCGCGGTCTGCGCCGGGCTGCTGCTGTGGTCGTTCCTCGGCGCGGCCGACAAGGGCGTCTGGGCGTTCGAGCTGCTGCCGCTGACGGCGGTGATGCTGGTGTTCCTGGTGCGCAGCCGGTGGTTCCGCTTCAGCGATCTCAGCTACGCGCTGCTGACGTGGTTCTTCCTGATCCAGTCGCTCGGCGGGCGCTACACGTTCGCCGAAGTGCCGTTCCCGCAGGCGCTCACCGAACTGCTGGGCCTCGAACGGAACCCGGTCGATCGGATCGGGCACTTCTTCCAGGGCTTCGTGCCGGCGGTGCTGCTGCGCGAGTGGCTGCTGCGCCGCCGTGCGATCCCCGCCGGCTGGACGCTGTTCTGGCTGGTCACCGGCTGCTGCCTCGCCTTCAGCGCGATGTACGAGCTGCTGGAGATGTGGACCGTCGTGCTGTTCTACCCCGACGCCGGCCCCGAATGGCTCGGCATGCAGGGCGACCCGTGGGACGCGCAGTGGGACATGACGATGGCGCTGTGCGGCGCGATCACCGCGCAGCTGCTCCTGCGCCCGCTGCACGACCGCAGCATCACGCGCGCCACCGGCCGCCCGCTCCGCGGCTGACGGGCCGGAGCGCCGGAGCGTCGTTCGCTCTGGTGACGGGGAGGGCTCGGGCACGGCCGAGGACGCTCGACTCAGGTGACCGCAACGCGGCATGCACGCATCCGCGAACCAGAAGGAAAACCACAGAGAGCACAGAGCACACAGAGCAGAAAGAAGCCGCGCAGCCAAGGCATCCGCCAAGGCGAGCGACCAGCCTGCCAGCACCTCGATCTCGTTCGGTGCGTTGGCTCCAGCTGGGCGGCAGCGCTCGCGTTGGCGTTTGCCTTCTGCTCTGTGCTCTCTGTGCCCTCTGTGGTTTTTCTTCTGGGGTAACCCGACGCACCCGCGCGCCTACATCCGCAGTGCGCGGCTGAAGGCCACCGCCTCGGCGCCGCACAGGGCGAAAGCGACGAGCGCGGCCCAGGGCCAGTGGCGGCCCAAGGCGCGGATCCCGGCGGTCAGGCCGGCCAGCAGCAGCAGCGTCGTCACGGCGGCGACGGCGACCATCCCGAGCGTGCCCTGCGTGAACGCCACCGCGGGCAGGATGCCGGGGCCGACCGGCGCCCACAGCAGGTACTGGCGCACGCAGTGGTCGCACTCGCGCAGCGGCCCGATCGCGAACGGCAGCAGCGCCGGCAGCCACAGCGCCAGCGCGGCGTGGCGCAGCGCCCGCGCGTTCGCCGGCGCCAGGCCGATCCAGCGCAGCGGCAGCCAGCCGCGCACCGGCGCCGGGCTCACCACTTCTTCATCGCGTCGATCCACGCCTTCTCCAGCGCCGACCAGTCGGTGTCGGTGAACGTCTTGTCGAACGCCTTCTCCTGGATCTCGAAGCGCAGCGCCATGATCCAGTCCTTGGGCGCGTCCTCGGGCATCTTCGCGCGGTACTCGGCGGTGATCTCGCGCAGGTTCTTCAGGTAGGTGTCGGGGATCGCGCCCCACTCCTTGTTGCCCTTGGGATCCTGCCGCTCCTCCTCGAGGAAGTGGCAGAACGCCCACGCGAACGCGTAGTTCTGGTAGACGCTCGGCCCGTAGAAGTCGGGCTGCGTCATCTTGACGAACGCGCGCAGGTCGGGCCAGCCGCCGCTCTTCTTGCTGCGCTTGATCCACGTCATGCGGCCGCGGTTCTTCTCGATCTTCTTGACCTCTTCCTTGCGGCGGTCGAGCACCGCGCCCGCGAACACCTCGCCGAAGCCCTCGTTGAACCACGACGCCGGCGCCAGCATGCCGTTGGCCTCGTGCAGGTACTGGTGCATCGCCTCGTGGTACAGCACCTCGGCGGTGTCGACGTCCTTCAGCCACTCGCTGCGCTTGGGGATCTTCTTGCCCGGGTCGAACAGCACCAGCTCGTCGTCGAGCGGCGAGAAGTGGCCGATCGCGCCCGGCAGCTTGCCGTACGCCGCGTACTCCTCGTAGCTCTGGAACACGCGCACCAGCGACACCGCCTCCATCGCGTTGATCGGCGGGAAGCGCTCGGTGTAGCACTTCCGCATGATCTCGAGGTCGGTCAGCAGACCCTTGACCACCTTGCCGTTCTTGCAGTTGGTGATCAGGATGAAGTTCTCGGTGTCGTAGGCGTCCCAACCCTGCTGCATCTTCTGCCGCACCTGGCGGCGGAAGTCGGGGTTGCGCAGTGCGGCGTCGACGGGCGCGTCGCCGACGTTCTGGTCGGGCAGGAAGAACTCGAGGCTCTCGGCGATCTGCTCGAGCAGCCGGTCCCAGTGCTTGTCGCGCGCGCCGAGCCCGATCAACCCGAACTCCTCGATGCCGTCGGTGGCGAGGTAGGCCCGCAGGAACGGCTGGCCGCTGTAGCTGCCGTCGAACACGCGCGCCTCGGTGCCGTCCTTGAACTTGATCGGCTTCTCGGTGCTGGGCTCGGTACTGTACGTGCCCTCGCGGAAGCGCAGGTCGAGCAGTTCCTGCAGCGAGTGCGCCTTGTTGTAGGCCTCGGCCGCCCGGTCCTTGAGCGACTGCGGCTTGTCGCCGGCGCTGTCGGTGCCTTCGCCCCCCTCGTCGTCGCCGCCGCCACCTCCGCCGCCGGTCGTTATGCCGGCCGCCTTGCGATAGCGCACGATCCAGATGGCGCGGTGGTGATGGCGACCGTCGTCGTCGACCTCGATGCGGAACTTGCCCTTGACGATCCGATCCTTGGGATCGGGCGTCTCGTCGAGGATGTCGCGCGGGAGCTTGAGCCGGAACCCTTGCGGGCTCTCGTAGACCTTCCCCTGGGCGAGAACGGGCGCGCACAGGAGCGCCACCGTCAGTGCTGTGCGGAGCATCGGGGCGCGATCGTCCAGCGCCGGGTCGCGAGGGGCAAGGGGGTCACCCCCCGTGCCCGTGCCGCGCCCGCCCCCGCCCCCGCCCCCGCCCCGTTCCCGTTCCCGTGCCCGTGCCCGCGCCCGTGCCCAGCGGCGCGAAGCGCCGCGGTGCCCAGGCCGCGCGCAGCGCGGCCGGTGCCCGCGCGCGCGCAGCGCGCGCTGGTGCGAAGGGCGCAATCGCCAAGCGCAATCGCGGGTCGCAATCGCGCCGCACGATCGCGCCGCACGATCGCGCCGCACGATCGCGCCGCACGATCGCGCAAGGCGCTCCAGCCCGCGCTCCGCGCGGGCGGGCACCGGCGTGCGTGCTCCGCACGCACGCCTGGGCACGGGCACGGGCACGGGCACCGGCGCGCTGCGCGCGCCTGGGCACGGGGCGCGCTGGCGCGCGACTACTTGTCCAGTTTCTGCAGCGCCGGGTGCGGCGAGTCCGGCCCGTAGGTCTTGAACACGTCGTCGAGCCCCGTGTGCCCGTACTCCGACTCCATCTGGCCGAGGCCCAGCGCACGCACGCTGCCGTCCCCCCACAGGATGTTCACGGTGCCGTCCGAGAACGCCCAGATCCCGCCTTCGTTGTCATTGGCGGCCAGCGCCTCCTTGGAGCTCTGGTCGCAGCCGCGGATGTACTCCTTGGCGCGCGCGGCGTAGTGCGTGTCCATCGAGCTGACCGACGCCAGGTCGGGCCAGATCTTCTCGCCGCGCTCGAGCTGCTCGCGCAGGGCCGACTTGTGCGGATCGTCGAGGCCGGGCGTCCAGAAGCGGTCGAAGTTCTGCACCGAGCGCTCGACGACGTTGCCGGTCCACAGCTCCAGCAGGAACTTGTGCCCGCCCTCGTTGGGCAGGCGCCGCAGCTTGTTGGGCGCCTTGGCGGTCTGCAGCCACTGGTACTGCTGCGCGAGATTGCGGCTGTCCGCCGTGACGTTCGCCTGCGTCTTGGTGCCGATGATGTCGGGGAGGAACACGGCTGCCAGGGTGCCGATGATGGCGACCACGATCAGCAGCTCGATCAGGGTGAAGCCCGCGGAGCGGTTCGCTTGCATTCGATTGGGTGGGGTCTGGTTCCGGGGAAGGGGCGACCGGGGCGGCGACTATAGCCCAATCCACCCGCTCGCGTAACGCCCGCAATCCCGCACCGCCGCGAACCGGCTGCCGTCGCGCCGAACCCCGCCGCGATCCCCGGGTACACGACGGCGGCGCGCGACCACCGCCCGGGGTCGCACGCCGCCATCCGAAGCGGATTCTCGTCGTTTCCCGGCGCTGCTCAGCGGCCGCCGTCGCCGTCCTGCGGCATCGGCTTCCCGACCGGCTCGACGATCGGCGTGACGCCCGGCGTCGGCGAGTCCTGCCACGGGTCGCTGGTCGGGCCCTCCGGCATCGACTGGCCCCCGTCGCCGTCGCCGTCGCCCTGGTCCTTCGGCGGCATCACCTGCACGCCGTCGTCGTCCATCGGCGCGTCGTTCGGCATGTCGTTGGGCATGTCGTTCGGCATGTTGCCGTTGCCCTGGCCCGGGTTCATCGGATCCATCGGGTCGATGGGCTGCGGCTGCGTCCGCTCCATCGGATCCTGGTAGAGCGGGTCCGGCTCCGGCTGCATCTGCACCTCGCCCATCGGCTGCGCCGGCTGGCCCAGCTGGTAGCGCTGCGAGTAGCTGTTGGCGAAGAACGTGTCGCCCGAGTACTCGCCCCACCACTGGCGCCAGCCGAGCACCGCGACGCGGCGCTGGGTCTCGTTGTCGCTGAGGTGGTCGAAGCCGAAGTCGCGGCCGGTCGACGCCTTCAGCGCCTCGTGGCACAGGTAGCGCACTTCCTTCTTGGGGCTGTCCAGACCCTCGATCAGGGTCGGCGACTGCTTGAGGTCGCCCATCGACACCAGCGAGCGCGCGGCCTCGAGCCGGACGGTCTCGTTGCTGTCCTTGGCCACCGGCTGCAGGTGCGGGATCGTGCGGCGGTCGCCGATGCGGCCGAGCGCCCACGCGCACGAGCTGCGGACCTTCGCCTGCTCGTGCTTGAGGCCCTTGAGCAGGGCGGGGATGGTCGACTCGCCGGTCTGCGTCAGCCACAGCAGGTTCTGCAGCAGCTCGTCGCGGTGCTGGAACGGGATCTGCTCGACGCGGCTCGTGATCTCGTCGGCCATCAGCGAGTTCGGCTGCGTGAAGCCGGTGTCTTCGTTGCCGGAGAACAGCGAGCAGCTGCCCAGCGCCGGGAGCACCGTCAGCAGCAGGGGAAGGAACAGGACCGAGATCCTCATTGGGGGTAGCCTGGTTCGAAGGGAAACGATGCGTCGCACACGCTGCGTGCGAGACTCCGGCGGTATCGGCAGTGGCATCGGCCTTCTTGAGTGCCTTCCGCACGTTCGCGCCCCGTGGCATCGGAGATACGGCGTCATCGGACGTCATCCCCCGCCGATGCACGGGACGAGGTGGGCGGCGCGGCGGGCGATCTCCGGCCGCGCTTGCTGCGCGGCTTCCGGGCTGCCTAAGATCCGGGCCGCGCGACCCGGTCACAGGCGATCGGGGCGGTTGGGAACCCAGTGAACCCCCGAGGAGGGACCGATGAACAAGGCAGATCTGATCGAGGAAGTGCAGCGCAGTCTCGGAGTCGAGTGCAGCAAGGCGCACGCGGAGAAGTGCGTGAACACGGTGCTGGCGTCGATCCAGCAGGGCCTGCAGAAGGACCGGGAGGTGCAGCTGGTCGGATTCGGCACCTTCGAGGTGAAGGACCGCAAGGCGCGCATGGGCCGCAACCCGCAGACCAAGGAGCCGATCCAGATCGCGGCGTCGCGGACCGTCGGCTTCCGCCCGGGCTCGGGCCTCAAGGACGGCGTCCGGTAGCGACGGGCGCGGCGCGGGCCGCTGCCCGGGAGCCCGCGCGGTCAGCGGGTTCGCGGGCGGGCCGCGCTGGGGCTCAGTCCAGCCAGCCGCCGCCGAGCACCCGGTCGCCGTCGTAGAACACGGCCGCCTGGCCCGGGGTCACCGCGAACACCGGCTCGGCGAACGTCACCGCCACGCCGCCGTCGACCCGTACCTCGAGTTCGGCCGCGGCCGCCGCGCTGCGGGCCCGGACCTGCACGCTGGCGCGCAGCCGTTCGCCGGTGGCCGGCGGCTCGACCAGCCAGCGCACCCCCTGGACCGCGGCCGCGGCCGTCTCGAGCCCGGCGCGCGCGCGCACGGTCACGTCGCCGCTGTCCGGGTCGATCGCCGCCACGTAGTGCGGCGTCCCCAGCGCCGGCAGGCCGCGCCGCTGGCCCACCGTGAAGCCGTCGACCCCGTCGTGACGCCCGACCTCGCGGCCCGCGCCGTCGACGATCCGGCCCGGCCGACCGGCGCCGCCGCGCGCCCGCACGACGTCGCGGTAGTCGCCCGACGTCACGAAGCAGATCTCCATCGACTCGGGCTTCTGCGCCGTGCGCAGGCCGGCCTGCGCGGCCAGGGCACGCACCTCGTCCTTGGGCAGGTCGCCGAGCGGGAAGTGCACCCGCGGCAGGACCGCGCGGTCGATGCCGAACAGGTAGTAGGTCTGGTCCTTGTTGCGATCGACCGGCCGGCGCAGCGCGTCCCCGTCGCGGCGGGCGTAGTGCCCGGTCGCCACCCCGTCGGCGCCGAGGTCCTGCGCCAGCTCGAAAACGTGTCCGAATTTGAGCTGCTGGTTGCACAACACACAGGGGTTGGGCGTGCGGCCGCGCCGGTACTCGGCCGCGAAGTGGTCGATCAGCGCCCCGAACTCCTGCTGGTAGTCGACGGAGTAGAACGGAATGCCGAGGCGATCGCAGACCAGCGCGGCGTCCCGCGCGTCGGACACCGAGCAGCACGACTTGTGGGCCGCCGCCGGCGCCGCGCCCCCGGCCTGGGCGGCGGCCGGCGCGGTGACCCCGTTGCGGAAGAACACTCCGACCACCTCGTGCCCTTGCTGCTGCAGGCGCAGCGCCGCGACGCTGCTGTCGACACCGCCCGACATGGCCGCGAGGATCCGCATGACAACGAAAGGTGTAGCCGCGGCCGGCGGGTTCCTATACTCCTCGCCCCCCCGATTCCGGGGACCGACCCCGATCCCGACCCCCGCGCGCCCGCTCCGCCGGGCCGCCTGCCCCGATGTCCCTGACGACCGCCACCATCCTCCTGCCGTTCGCCCAGCCGTTGACCCAGCCGGGCCAGCTCGTCCTCCAGCCGCAGGAACCCAAGTCCCAGCCCACCGCCCCGACCGAGCGCACCGACGCCGGCACGGCGACGCCGACCCAGCCGGGTGGCACCGCGGGACCGCAGGGTCCGGGCGCGCCGCCGCAGGCGTGCGGCGGCGACATGGTCTGGATGATGGGCCTGTTCCTGGTCCTGATGTGGTTCATGGTCCTGCGGCCCGAGTCGAGGCGCCGCAAGGAGACCGCGGCGATGCTGCAGGCGCTGAAGACCGGCGACATCGTCGTCACGATCGGCGGCATGCACGGCCGCGTGCACTCGGTGCTCGAGAAGACCATCGTGCTGACCGTCGACGAGCAGAAGATGGTGTTCGATCGGACCGCGATCGCGCGCGTGGTCCGCGATGACGGCGCCACGCCGGCGAGCGGCGGCAACCAGCAGAAGGCCTGACACCTCCGGCGCGGCCGGGGAGCGCCAGGCCGCCGCATTCCTGCGGCGCGCCGGCTACCGCCTGGTCGCCGCCAACCTGCGCACCGTGCACGCCGAGATCGACCTGCTGGTCCGCCGCCGCCGCACCGTCGTCGCGGTCGAGGTCAAGGCACGCCGCCACCACCCCGCGCCCGAGCGCCACGTCGACGGCGTCCGCCTCGATCGCCTGGGCCGCGCCCTGTGCGCCCTGGCACCGACGCTCCATCCGCGCCCGCGGCGGCTGCGCGTCGACGTCGTCGCCGTGCGCTGGCCCGACGCCGGCACCCAGGGTGTCGAGATCGTGCACGTACCGGGGCTGCGCACGTGGACCTACGACTCGATCGGAGCCAGAGCTTCGTCGAGCGCGGGCTGGCTTCCTGCCGATACCGGCGGATATGCAGGTCCCCCCGCGAACGCCGCCGCTGCCGTGCCCGGCCGGTGCGGTCGCGTCGTCCGCCTGCTGCTCGCCCCCCTGCGCAAGCTGCTCGGCCTGCCGCCGCTGAGTCGAGCCGTCCCGTCATGCCGTCGCTGACCGAACAGATGATCCCGCGCCGCAAGCTGCTGCTCATGGGCAGCGAGTGCCTGCTGCTGACGGCGATCCTGTTCTTCGGCTCGAGCGTGCCGCCGCTCGCGGTGCGACCGCTGACCGACGTGCCGTGGTACCCGGACCTGCTGCGCGGCGCGCTGACCAGCCTGACCATCGCGATCATCTGCCAGACGTCGCTGTCGTACAACGACCTGTACGACTGGCGCACGGCGCAGAACCGCGCCGAGCTGCCCAACCGCCTGCTGCACGCCTGCGGCTACTCGCTGGTGATGCTCGCCGTGCTGGTGGTGCTGCTGCCGCGGCTGTTCTACTTCTCGAGCCTCGACGTCGCCGCGCAGACCTGGAAGCTGATCCTGCTGCTCGGCGTCGCGTTCGCGGCGATCTGGGGCTTCCGCCACGCGTTCCACTGGTTCTTCTACAAGTGGCGTTTCGGCGAGCGCGTGCTGGTGCTCGGCGCCGCCGAGGAGGCGCAGGCCCTGGCGCAGATGATCGCCGCCAACCCGCTGGCCGGCTACGAGCTGATGGGCCTGGTGCAGGAGACCGACGACCCGGTGCCGCAGTTCAATCCCGACACGCCGGTGCACCTGCGCGTGGTCGGCGCGCTGCGCGACCTGCGCAAGCTGTGCGACCGCGAGGGCATCGCCCGCGTCGTCGTGTCGCTGCGCGAGCGCCGCGGCCGCGTGCCGATCGAACAGCTGCTCGACTGCCGCATGGCCGGCATCACCGTCGAAGAGCGCGAGACGATGTACGAGCGTCTGACCGGCAAGCTCGCCGTCGAGAGCATGCGGCCGAGCTACCTGATCTTCGGCAGCGGCTTCGCGCGCGACCCGGTGACCCTGGCGCTCAAGCGCGTGCTCGACATCGTCGCGTCCTTCCTCGGCCTCGTGCTGTCGCTGCCGCTCAGCATCCTGGCCGCGATCGCCATCAAGCTCAGCAGCCGCGGACCGGTGCTGTTCACCCAGGAGCGCGTCGGCCAGGACGGCGAGCTGTTCCGCGTGATGAAGTTCCGCACCATGCGCGTGGACGCCGAGAAGGAGTCGGGTCCCGTGTGGGCTTCGAAGAACGACGACCGCATCACCTTCGTCGGCAAGTTCCTGCGGCTCACGCGCATCGACGAGATCCCGCAGTTCCTGAACATCCTGACCGGCCACATGTCGTTCGTCGGCCCCCGCCCCGAACGCCCGCACTTCGTCGAGCAGCTGACCCAGGCGCTGCCGTTCTACCCGCTGCGCCACACCATCAAGCCAGGCCTGACCGGCTGGGCGCAGGTGTGTCATCCGTACGGCGCGTCGGTCGAGGACGCGACCGAGAAGCTGCGCTACGACCTGTACTACATCAAGAACGTCAGCCTGCTGTTCGACCTGAACATCATCCTCAGGACGATCGGCGTGATCCTGCTGGGCAAGGGCGCGCGGTAGCAGACATGCTGCGGCGCAGGCAGGCGCGCGGAGCGCGCCTGCGCGCCGCGCGCGCGGACGCGGTCCGCGCGCCGGAGGCGACCGACGACACGGGTGCGGGGGCGCAACACCCGCGACGAGCGCATCCGCGCAGAAGGGGAACGCATCTGCTCCGGGGCCGCCGCGGCCGGTCCGGCTGGCACGCGCCGCGCCGCGTTCGGCATCCGCGAGGCGAAGCAACGGACGCGTCACGGCGCGTGCGGGCCGGCCCGGGCCGCTGCTGCGGCCACGACGTTCGGGCTGGGTCGCGCTTTGCGCCCCGCGAAGACGGGGGGCGCAAAGCTGAATACCAAGAGCGGGGACGCGACGGGAACACAACCGCCCAGCTCGCGGCTTCGGCTCGCTCGCTGACGCTCGCTCGCGCGCCGCGGCATCCGATCGGCCTTTGGCGGCGTCGCTGCGGCGCGGAGTGGCGCCGTGGTGTCCTGTCGGCTCGAGGCGGCCGCAGGGGCGGCTGTGGAGGTGCCAGCGTCGCTCGATCGTGGAGCAGAGCCGGTCGAGGTGGCAGCCATCGCCGAAGTTGCGGAGATCGGGCTCGGCTGTGCGGTGCACGCCAGCACGACGAGGTCCTGGTGGATCGCCGGCGCATGCCGATCCAGCTCCGAGACCTCCGCCCACGGCTCGCAGGCGGACAGCACCAGGATCGGCTGGAAGGACACCCGCAGGGAGCGACGCATGTCCCGCGTTCGCAACCGCCGTTCCAGGGGCACAAGGGCCGCCTTGCGGACCGGTTTGGATATGGTGCCGCCACCTGACCCAGGAGGAAGTCATGATGCAGACCAGTTCCGACCCGACACGCCGCGTGGACGCTCGTCGGCCGCACCCTGGTGCCTGCTTCGCGGCAGCGATCCTGCTCGCTTCGACCGCGAGCGCGCAGCGGACTTGGGCACGGCCGACGCAGATGCAGTCGCCGACCGAGGCGTCGGTCCTCGCCTACGACCCCGCGCGACAACGCACGGTCATGTACCAGGTCTGGAATGGCTTCCCCAGCGAGACCTGGGAGTGGGACGGCGTGCGCTGGCAGCCGACCGCGGTCGGTGGTCCGGCCGGGACCAGCCCTGGGATCGGAGCCGACCCGATGGCGTGGGAGTCCACCTCGGGCCACATGTTCATGATCTCCAACTCACAGCTGTGGGAGTACGACGGGGCGGCCTGGACCCAGAAGCCGCAAGCACAGCCGTTCGGCAGCCGACTCGTCAGTGCCGGTGGCATCCTCTACCGGACCGAACAGGCGCCTGGCGGGGGATGCTTCAGCTTTCGTCCAGAGCACGTCGTGTCGCAGTGGGACCCGGCCTTGCAGACCTTTGTCCGCACCGCCGGCACGTGCGCGGACGTTGTCGGCCACGCTGGCTTGTTCGTCGACTACGGCGGCCAACTCGCGTTCGTCGGCTGGACCAATACAGCTCTGGGTCAGGTCTACCTGGTCGCACACGGCGCAACCAACCCGCCGTGGACACCGATCGGCGCGCCACTCGGGTTGAACCCCAATGGTGTCGCCATGTTGGCGTACGACTCCAGCGCCGGTCACTTGCACCTCTACGCCACATACCAACCACAGCACTATCGCTTCGACGGCGTTGGATGGTCCCCGGTCTCTCCGGGCTCGCTGCCGCCCGGCGATCCGGGGTTCGGCGTGCCCTACCATCTGGCCTATGACGCCGCGAGAGCGCGCATGGTCCTGTTCCTGCCGACGACCAACGAGACCTGGGAGTTCGATGGCGCAGCCTGGTCGCGTCGCGACGTCGGCCTGGCCAAGGACATCTCGTTCGCCAGCATGACCCATGACGCGCTGCACAACGAGACGGTCCTGTTCGGCTCGGTGTCTTCAGGCGACGAGACCTTCCTGTGGCGCGGCGATCGCTGGCGTCGGGCCGAGCCGTCGACGCGGCCACCGGGGCGCGCTGCCCCGCTCATGGTCTTCGACCGCTCGCGGAACACCGTGCTGCTGCACGGCGGCAGTTCGACCACCAGTCAACGGAACGACACGTGGGAGTGGAACGGAACCGACTGGACCGACCGATCGCCGCCGCCGGCGCTGCGACCTCCGCTGCGAATCGCGGGGACGACCTCGATGGCGTTCCACGATTCCACCAGCACAGCGATCCTGTTCAGCGGCACGAACCCCTCGACCGCGACCGCCCTCGGCGACACCTGGGAGTGGAATGGCACCAACGGCACGTGGACGCAGCGCTTCCCTGCAGGCCCGACACCGGGAGCACGTTTCGGTCACGTGATGACCTACGACGTCGCGAACAGTCGCATCCTGTTGTTCGGCGGCGGCAGCTCGGCGACGCCATTCTTGATCGACACATGGGGCTGGGATGGCACCACGTGGACGCAGCTGAGCGCCACGGGTCCTGGCAACACCTTCCGCCAACTCGGCTACGACCGCGACCGCGGCATTGCGATTCTGTTCACCAACAACGGGACGGGACCGGTGGCGACGTGGGAGTTCGACGGCATCACTTGGCAGCCCGTCGCCGCGACCAACGAGCCCGGCGGCGGGGCGTGTCGCGTGGGGCTCCCGACCTACGAGGACTCGCGCCGCCAGCTCTTGACGGTGACTGCGGTCTATGGCTCCAACGGTTCTGCACGCCTCGAGACCTGGATCTACCTGCCCGTGCCCCCCGGCCCCTACGGCACCGGCTGCGCCGGCACCGGCGGCCTCGTGCCGCAGCTGTCGGTGACCGGCCGCCTCGACGTATCGCTGCAGCAGGCACTGCCGTCGTCGCTGGCGATCCTCGGCTTCGGCATCCAGCGAGCCAGCTTCCCGCTGCTCGGCTGTTCGCTGCTGATCGATCCGATCTTCCGCACCGACCTGCTGTTCCTCGACGGCACCGGTGCGGCGGGGACCTCGCTGCCGGTGCCGTTCGACCTCGCGGGCGTCGTGACGTTCCAGGCGGCGGTCTTCGACGCCGCGGCGCCCGGCGGCCTGTCGTTCAGCAACGCGGTCGAAGCCCGATTCTGACCCGTACCGGCGATCGCCGCGGTCCTGCTGCGACGCAAGTTCGGGCGCTACGCGCCCTCGCGCGCCGCGCGCGCGCACGCGGTGCGCGCGGCAGAGGCGACTCACGTCAAGGGCAGGGACGCAACACCCGCGACGGACGCATCCGCGCAGAAAGGAAGCCATCCGCGCGGGGACCGCAACGGCCGGTCCGGCTGGCACGCGCCGCGCCGCGAAAGCGCATCCGCCAAGTTGACCAACGGGCGCGTCACGGCGAGTGCGGGCCGGCCCTTGGCCGTTGCTGCCAGCCGACGCTCCAAGCGTCCCCGCGGCTTTCGGCCCGCCAAAGGCGGGGGCCGAAAGGCAACAGCTACCAGAAGGAGACCAACCGACCAGGAAGACCACCGACGTTCTCGCGGCTTCGGCTCGCTACGCTCGCGCGCCGCAGCATCCGCAGAGAACCTCGGCGCCTCGTTCTCCGAGGTTCCCCGCGGATGGCGCGGCGCGCGAGGGCGCGCAGCGCCCGAGCCGAAGCCGCAAGAGCGTCGGCTGCGTTCCTCTGCGTGTCGGCCTCTGGGTTCCATGTGCCTTTCGGCCCCCGCCGTTGGCGGGCCGAAAGGCTCGACCCCGCGCGAGCGTCGGGGCCGGAGCAACGGCCTGGGGCCGGCCCGCACTCGCCGTGACGCGCCGGGGATGCTTGAACTCGCGGATGGCCGGTCGCGGCGCGGCGCGTGCCAGCCGGACCGGCCGTTGCGGTCCCTGGCGGATGGCTTCCTGTCTTCTCGGTTGCGTTGGTCGCGGGTGCTGCGTCCCTGCCCTTGACGTGATTCGCCTCTGGCGCGCGCACCGCGTGCGCGCGCGCTGCGCGCGCGGGCGCGCAGCGCCCTCGCTTGCGCCGCAGCATGTCTGTATGGTCCTCCAATGACCTACCGCATCCTCGTCGCCGACGACCTCGCCGAAGACGGCCTCGCATTGCTGCGCGCCGCCGGCGAGGTCACCGTGCAGAAGGGCATGAACGAAGACGCCCTGCGCGAAAAGCTGCCGGGCTACCACGCGCTGGTCGTGCGCTCCGCGACCCAGGTGACGGCGCGGTCGCTCGAGCTGGCCGACGAGCTGGCGCTGATCGGACGCGCGGGCATCGGCGTCGACAACATCGACGTGCCGGCGGCGACGGCGCGCGGCATCGTGGTGATGAACACGCCCGAGGCCGGCGCGATCACGACGGGCGAGCACGCGCTGTCGCTGCTGCTGTCGCTGGCGCGCAACATCGCGGCGGCCGACGCGTCGGTGCGCGCGGGCAAGTGGGAGAAGAGCAAGTTCACCGGCGTGGAGCTGACCGGCAAACAGCTCGGCGTGCTGGGCCTGGGCCGCATCGGCCGGGTGGTCGCCGAGCGCGCGCGCGGGCTGGGCATGCTGATCGCGGCCTACGACCCGTTCGTGACGCCGGCGAACGCGCCGCCTGGCGTGCGCATGCTCGACCTCGGCGAGCTGCTGGCGACGTCGGACTTCGTCACGGTGCACGTGCCGCTGGCCGACGACACGCGCGGGCTGCTCGGCAAGGAGCAGCTCGCGGCGATGAAGCGCGGCGCGCGGCTGGTGTGCGCGGCGCGCGGCGGCATCGTCGACGAGCCGGCGCTGTGCGCGGCGCTGGCGTCGGGCCACCTGGCGGGCGCGGCGCTCGACGTGTTCGCGCAGGAGCCGCTGCCGATGGACAGCCCCCTGCGGCAGGCGCCGAACCTCGTGCTGACGCCGCACCTCGGCGCCAGCACGCACGAGGCCAAGCACAACGTCTCGGTCGAGATGGCGAAGCAGGTGGCGCTCTGCCTGCAGAAGGGCGTCGCGCTGAACGGCGTCAACGTGCCGCGCATCGCGCCGAGCGACGCGCAGCAGGTGGGCCCCTACCTCGCGCTGGTGCAGAACCTGGCGACGTTCCTGGTGCAGGCGTTCCCGGGCCAGCTGAAGTCGCTGCGGCTGACGGCCCAGGGCGGCATCCCGGAGTCGTCGCTGGCGGCGCTGCGGGCCGGCATGGTGGTCGGCGCGCTGAAGCCGAGCACCACCGGCGCGGTGACGCCGGTCAACGCCGAGCGCATCGCCAAGGACCGCAACGTGCGCGTGTTCGCCGAGGCCAGCTCGCTGAAGCGCGACTTCATGAACCTGGTGCGCGTCGAGGCGCTGCTCGGCGACGACCGCCACTTCGCCACGGGCACGGTGCTCGGTCACCGACACGGCCGGCTGGTCGAGCTCGACGACTACGTGCTCGACGCGATCCCCGAGGCGCCGATGCTGGTGACGTTCCACGCCGACCAGCCCGGCGTGGTCGGCAAGCTCGGCACGCTGCTCGGCGACGCCGGCATCAACATCTCGCGCATGCAGATCGGCAAGCCGGTCGACGCCGGCGCGATGGCGCAGACGCCGTCGGTCGCGATCCTCAACCTCGACCAGCCGCCGCCCGACCCGCTGCTGACCGCGATCCGCGCCCTGCCGGCGATGCAACGCGCCGCGCTGGTGCGGTGACCCCGCCGTCCTCCACTCCGCGCGGCGCCGCGCCGCCGTTCGCCGCGGTCTACTTCGACTGCGACTCGACGCTGGCGACGGTCGAGGGCATCGACGAGCTGGTCTCGGGTCTCGCGCCGGCGCAGCAGCGCGAGGTGCTCGCGCTCACCCAGCAGGCCATGGACGGCACCCTGCCGCTGGCCGACGTCTACCGGTCCCGGCTCGCGACGATCGCGCCGAGCCGCGACGCCCTGGTCGCAGTCGGCGCCCGCTACGTGGCGGCGATGGTGCCCGACGCCGACGGGGTCGTGCAGGCCCTGCAGCACCTCGGCAAGCGCGTCGGCATCGTCAGCGGCGGTCTGCTCGCGCCCGTGCAGGCGCTGGCGCACCACCTCGGCGTCCATCCGTCGCACGTGCACGCGGTGCCGCTGCAGTTCGCCGCCGACGGCAGCTACCTGGACTTCGACCGCAGCTGCCCCCTGTGGCAGAACGGCGGCAAGGTCACCGTCCTGAAGGCGCTGCCGCCCGACCACCGGCCGCTTGCGTTCGTCGGCGACGGCATCACCGACCTCGAGACCCAGGGCACCGCGGCCGACCTGTTCGTCGGCTTCGGCGGCGTCGCCGCGCGCGAGAAGGTCCGCACCGCGGCCCAGGCCTGGTTCGACACCCCCACCCTGGCGCCGCTGCTGCGCATCGTCCTGAGCCCCCCCGAACTGGCGCGGCTCGGCGCCCAGCCGCGGTTCGCGCCGTTGCTTTCGCGCGCCGGCCTGTGATGCTCAGGGGCATGGGCGATCACCCCGTGCTGTTCATCCCGGGTCCGACCGAAGTCGACGACGAGCTGCGCCGCATCATGGCGATGCCGCTGTGCGGGCACCGCTCGCAGGGCTTCACAGCCGCCGTGCACGACGTCTGCCAACGGCTCAAGCCGCTGTTCCACACGCTGGCGCACACGGCGTTCGAGACCTGCCCGGCGACGGCGCTGATGGAGGCCGGGATCCGCAACCTGGTGCCGCCCGGCGGCCGCACGCTGCACCTCGTGGCCGGCGCGTTCGGCGAGCGCTGGAGCAAGATCAGCGGCTGGTGCGGGCGCCAGCCCGAGCTGCTCGCGGCGCCCTGGGGCAGCGCGCACGACCCGGCGCTGCTGGCGACGCGGCTGCGCAGCGGCCCGCCCGTCAGCGCGGTGATGATCACGCACAACGAGACCTCGACCGGCGTCCTGCAGCCGCTGCGCCAGCTGGCCGCCGCCGTGCGCGAGACCGCGCCCGACGCGCTGGTGCTGGTCGACGCCGTCACCTCGCTCGGCGGCGCCGAGCTGCAGTTCGACGACTGGGGCATCGACCTCGCGTTCGCCGGCACGCAGAAGTGCCTGGCGCTGCCGCCGGGCCTGTGCGTCTACGCGCTCAGCCACCGCGCGATGGAGCGCGCGCGATCGGTCCCGGACCGCGGCTACCTGTTCGACTTCGTGCGGGCGGTGCCCGACACGCTGGCCGGCAAGACGCTGGCGACGCCGTGCGTGCCGCTGGTGTTCGCCTTGCAGCGCCAGCTGCAGCGCATCGAGCAGGAGACGCTCGAGGCGCGCTGGCTGCGCCACCGCGCGATGCAGCAGGTCTGCGCCGACTGGGCCCGCGAGCACGCGATCGAGCCGTTCGTCGCCCAGGAGGCGGCGCGTTCGCCGACGGTCAGCTGCTTCCAGGCCAGCGGCCGCGACGTGAAGCAGATGGCCGAACGCGCCAGCGACGCCGGCTACAAGATCGATCAGGGCTACGGCGACCTGAAGGGCAAGACGTTCCGCATCGGCCACATGGGCGACCACACGGTCGACCGCGTGCAGGCCTGCCTGCGGACGATGCTCTGAGGCCCAGAGCCGGCCACAAGGGCAACGGATCGCATCGATACAGCCGCGCGAACGCGCGACGGCGCGGTGCCACGGCCGCGTCCCCAACCGCGGGCAAATCGCGCGCAGCCGGCACTCCATGCGCCCCGTCGAGCTGCCGATGCCGACGGCGGAGGACGGCGCATGGGCCTTCGCATCAACAGCAACATCCCTTCCCTGACCGCGCAGCGGAACCTGGCGAAGATCACCGACATCCTCGCCGGCCACTACCGGCGGCTGTCGACCGGTCTGCGCATCAGCACCGCAGCCGACGACCCGGCCGGGCTGGCGATGTCGGAGCGGCTGCGCGCGCAGATCCGCTCGCTCGACCAGGCGAGCCGCAACGCCCAGGACGGCGTGTCGTTGGTGCGCACCGCCGAGGGCGCGCTCGACGAGGTCAGCTCGATGATGGGCCGCCTGCGCGAGCTCGCGGTGCAGTCGTCGAACGGCACCCTGTCGCAGGCCGACCGCGACACGCTGCAGCAGGAGTTCGGCGAGCTGGTGCAGGAGATCGACCGCATCGCGCAGGGCACCGAGTTCAACGGCATCGCGCTGCTCGACGGCACCGGCGGCCAGATCACGTTCCAGGTCGGCGGCGGCACGTCCGCGGCCGACGGCATCGCCGTGCAGCTCGGCTCGGCGCGCACCAGCGACCTCGGCCTCGCGACCCTCGACATCAGCTCGACCGGCGGCGCCAGCACCGCGATCTCCGCCATCGACCAGGCCACCGACAGCGTGTCGACGCTGCGCGGCCGCTACGGCGCCACGCAGAACCGGCTCGACTCGGCGACGCGCTACCTCGGCGTGCAGCGCGAGAACCTGTCCGCCGCCGAGAGCCGGATCCGCGACGTCGACGTCGCCTACGAGACGGCGCAGCTGGCCAAGGCGCAGATCCTGCAGCAGGCGACGATCGCGATCCTGACGCAGGCCAACGCACAGCCGCAGCTGGCCCTGCGCCTGCTGGCCTGAGCCGGGCACCGGGGACACAGCGCTCCCTGCTCCGCGCGACTCCCGGTGCTTTGGGTGCCCGTCCGGCCTTCTCGGGGCACTCCAGAGGAACAGGGAGAGCACGGAGAGCATCAGGAGAGGCACAGAGCAGAAAGCAACCGACCACGCCAGCACTGCCGCCCAGCCAGAGCAATCGCACGGAACGCGAAGCATGCGCGCACCGCTCGGTCCTCGACGCCTTGGTGGATGCCTCAGCTGGGCGGCTGCTTTCTGCTCTGCGTCCTCGGTGCCCTCTGTGGTTCCTTCTCTGGTGCGCGGATGCGCTCGTGCCGCGTGACGGCCCCCAGAGTCGAGCGCTTTCTGCTCCGTGCACCTCCCGGTGCTCTTCGTGCTCTCCCTGTTCTGCGTCCGGGAGTACCCCAGAAGAAAAACCACAGAGGACACGGAGAGCACGGAGCAGAAAACAACCGACTACGCGAGACCCGCCGCCCAGCCAAGGCAGAGGCACCGAAGGAGATCGCGCGTTCCTGCCGTCGAGCTGCTGGGTGGTGGTTCTCTGCTGTTCAGTCCACCGCGGCCGCGCGCGCGGCCTGCACCGCCGCGTCCGCCTGCAGCAGGCCGTTGCCGGTCACCGGGTCGGGGCCGGGTTCGCCGAGGTCCTTGCAGGTCGCCGTCATCAGCTGCTGCACGCGCCACGGCGTGAGTTCGGGATTGGCGTGAAGCATCAGCGCCGCGACCCCGGCGGCGTGCGGGCCGGCGAACGAGTTGCCGCGCGGTCCCTCGATCAGGCCGTAGCCGGCCTCGTCCTGCCAGCGCACCTCGGCGCGCCCGCGCGCGACGGTGGCGCGGTGCCACACCGGGAACTCCATGCAGCACGCGGTGACGTCGGGCTTCTGCAGCGGCGCGTTGGCCGGATAGTCCTCGAAGAACGGCACATCGTCCCAGGTGCACGGGCCGCGGCTGCTGAACGGCGGCACCGCGCCGTCGCGGCCGACGCCGGCGGCGGCGATCACGCACGGGATGTCCTTCGGCAGCGCGATCTGCCGCCCCTCGGGCTCGCTGCGCCCGAAGTTGCCGGCGCCGCCGACGGCGACGACGCCGCACGCGGCCAGGTGTTCGTGCGCGGTCCGGAACACGCCGCGGTAGGAGCCTAGCTCGCCGCCGACCCACATGTAGCTCATCGACATCACCTGGGCGCCCATGCTGGCGGCGTACTCGTAGGCGGCGAGGCGCCCCATGCCGCGCAGCACCATCAGCCGCGCGCGCGGCGCGACGCCGGTGACGGTGCGCGGCGCCCCCCACGGCCGCCCGGCGACGATGCCGCCGCACATGGTGCCGTGCGACTGCGCGCCGTCGCCGACGACGAAGCGCGTGTCGCCGTCGAAGTCCCAGCCGAACAGGTCGTCGACGAGGCCGTTGCCGTCGTCGTCGACGCCGTTGTTGGTCTCGCCGGGGTTCTGCCACAGCGCGTGCACCAGCGGCTCCATCGGCAGCACCCCGCTGTCGAGCAGCGCCACGACGACGCCGTCGCCGGTGGCGCCGAGCGCCCAGGCCGCAGGCGCCCGCACCGTCTCGAGGTTCCACGGCACCTCGCACCCGGCCGGATCGAATGCGCCCTCCTGGCCGCGCGCCGCCAACAGGTCGAGCGCCCGCACCTCGTCGATGGCGCGTTCGCCGAGCCAGCGCTCGGGTCGCTCGTTGTGGCGGTGCTGGCTGCCGCGCTCCTGCCGGTGCACGAACGCGACGCCGGGGAGCCGGCGCAGCCGCGCCACCGCCGCGCCGGTCGCGTCGGCGGCGAAGCCGTTGACGATCCAGAACCGCCGCACCGCGGTCAGGTCGCCGGCGTCCTCGAGTTCCGCAACCGCGGTCGCGAGGTCGGCCCACGCCGCTTCGGCGCGCCGGTGCAGCTCCGCCAGCGCGTGCGCCCGCACCGCGGTGCGCCCGGCCTCGCCCTGCGCCGCGCAGAACCGCGGATAGGCCGCGCCGTCGGCGAACAGCTGGTCGCGCATGCGCACGAACACGGGCTGTGGCCGTTCGGCATCCGCGAGCCCCGGGTCGACGGGCGCAGCGTCCTGCGCGCGACCGAACCCCGCGATCAGCAACGCCACGAGCCCAATCGGCCACCACACGGGTCTGCGCATGGCGCCAGCATGCCGAACCGACGACGAGCCGGCGAGCCCGGAGTGTCAGCGTCCGGCGAGCAGCAGCAGAGCGCTGCCGGCGACGGCCAGCAGCGTTCCGAACACGGCGAGCAGGCCCACGCGCGCCCCGTACGCGAACCGCGCCACCGGCAGCAGGAACAGCGGCGTGGTCGCCATCAGCGCCGCCGCCGCGCCGGCGCTGTCGGCGTAGCGCGCCGCCACCATCGACAGCCACACGCCGACCACCGGCCCGAACAGCGTCCCGAGCAGCGTCGGCCCGAGCGCGCCGCCGCGCACGACCCGCACGAACGCGCCGAGCCGACCCTGCAGCGCACCGAGCACCACCATGCCGCCGAGCCCGGCGACCATGCGCACCAGCGTCGCCGACAGCGGCGCCACGCCTTCGGGCAGGTCCGGTCCCTGCTGCATCGCCGCCCGCGACAGCACCATGCCCGCCGCCTGGCCGAACGCGCCGAGCAGCGCCGCCGCGATCGCCACGCGGCGCTGGCGCGGCGTCAGCGCGGCACCCCAGCTGGTGCCTTCGCGCGTCCGCAGCAGCACCAGCACCACGCCGGCCATCGTCAGCAGCAGTCCGCCCACCTGCAGCGCCGACGGCAGCTCGCGGCCGAGCGCCAGCAGCAGCGCCATCGCCGGCCAGGTCGCCTGCAGCACCGAGCTGAGACGCGGCCCGAGCGCGCCGAGCGCGTGGAAGTAGCCGAGGTCGCCGACGGTCAGCCCGAGCACGCCCGACGCCGCCAGCAGCCCCAGCCGCTCGGCCGGCAGGCCCGACGGCCACAGCCCGCCGACCGCGACCGCATGCGCGACCAGCAGCACCGCCACCGCGCCGAGCAGGCGGAACTGGTTCACGGCCAGCGCGCCGACGCGCCGCGCCGCGAAGCCGAAGAACAGGCTGGTGGCGGCCCAACACAGGGCGGTGGCCACGGCGGCGCACTCGCCCCACGGGACGGCGGCGGGCGCCGATGCGAACAGCTGCGATGCGATCGGAGTCGACACGGAGGTCGGTGCGGCAGCCGCGCGTCCTGTGCTGCCGCCGCGCGGACGGCGTCGCACGGCAGCACCCGCCGGTGGGACGCCGCGGTGTGGCGCGGAAGTGTGGCCGGCGCTTACCGTGCGCGCAACGTGCGCGCCGCCGACGCGAGCTCTGCCCCGGCCGGGGGCGACGCCGACCTGCTCGGCGCCTACCTGCTGCACCTCGAGCAGGGGCGGCGCAAGAGCGCGGCGACGCTGCGCGCCTACGGCACCGACCTGCGCGCGTTCCTCGGCTGGCTCGCGGCGGCCGGCCGCAGCGCCAAGGTCTGCGGCCGGTTCGAGCTGCGGCGCTACCTGGTCGAGCTCGAGCAGCAGGGGCTCGTCGCCACCTCGATCCAGCGCAAGCTGGCGAGCCTGCGCGGCTTCTTCGGCTGGCTGCGCGAGGGCGGCGTCATCGACCAGGACCCGGCCCGGCTGCTGCGCGGCCCGAAGGCGGCCCGCCGGGTGCCGAACTTCCTGCCGGCGGCGGAGGTCGACAAGCTGCTCGGACAGGAGTTCGACGACTCGCCGCAGGGGCTGCGCGACCGGGCGGTGCTCGAGGTGCTGTACTCGACCGGCTGCCGCGTCGCCGAATGCGCCGGCCTGCAGCTGCTGCACCTCGACCTCGACGAGGGCACGGCGCTGTTGCGCGGCAAGGGCAACAAGCAGCGGCTGGCGCTGCTCGGCGGCCCGGCGCGCGCGGCGATCGCGGCCTGGCTGCCGGCGCGGCGGCAGCTGATCCAGCAGAACCGCCGCAGCGACCCGGGCGCGCTGTTCGTCAACCGCTTCGGCCGGCCGCTGAGCGCGCGCTGGCTGTTCGAGACCGTCGCCGCCCGCGCCCGCAGAGCCGGCCTGCAGACGGCGCTCACGCCGCACGGCCTGCGACACTCGTTCGCCACGCACCTGCTGGACCGCGGCGCCGACCTGCGCACCGTCCAGGAGCTGCTCGGCCACGCCCGCCTCGTCACCACCGAGATCTACACGCACGTGTCGATCGGCCGGCTGCGCGACGTGTACGATCGGGCGCATCCGCTGGGCCGCGGGCGCGCCGCCGACCACGACGGCGGCTGACGCCGACGCGCGGTGTCGCCCGGTCTCCGGGTCGGCTACACTCCCGCGTATGGTCCGCACCCATTTCGCCGTGGCCACCGTTCTGCTGGGCCTCGCGCTCGCCCGCAATGCGGCGTCCCAGACCCTGCAGCAGACCGTGCTCGCCACCCAGCTCGACAGCCCGGTGGCGATGGCGCTGGCGCCCGACGGCCGGGTGTTCGTCGCCCAGCAGGGCGGCGCGGTGCGCGTGATCGAGGACGACGTGCTGCTGCCGCAGCCGTTCGTCGTCGTGCCGACGATCGCCAACGACGAGGAGGGTCTCGTCGGCATCGCGCTCGACCCGCAGTTCGCGCAGAACGGCTTCGTCTACCTGCGCGTCACGACGCAGACGCCGACCCGGCACAACCAGATCGTGCGCTACACCGCCAGCGGCGACGTCGCCGTCGCCGGCAGCGAGCTCGTGCTGTTCGACCTGGACACCAACCAGGCGCACTTCCACCTCGGCGGCTCGCTGCGGTTCGCGCCCGACGGGACGCTGTTCTTCGCCACCGGCGACAACGACACGCCGTTCTTCGCCGGCAACCTCGGCAGCCTGCACGGCAAGATGCTGCGCATCCGCAGCGACGGCACGATCCCGACCGACAACCCGTACTTCGGCACGCTGTCCGGCCGCCTGCGCGCGATCTGGGCGCACGGCTTCCGCAACACGTTCTCGTTCGCCATCCACCCGCAGACCGGCCGCGTGTTCGCCAACGACGTCGGCAGCAGCCAGTGGGAGGAGATCAACGACGTGGTCGCCGGCGGCAACTACGGCTGGCCCGGCAACGAAGGCCCGGGCGGCGCGGCCGGCACCACCGACCCGCTGTACGCCTACGACCACCAGAGCCTCGGCGGCGGCTGCGCCGTCACCGGCGGCGCGTTCTACGCGCCGACGACGCCGCAGCTCGGCGCGCAGTACCCGGGGCAGTACCTGTTCTGCGAGTACTGCCGGGCCGAGATCCGCGCCCTGGACCCGGCGGCGCCGACCGGCCACACGCGCGTGGTGACCTGCGACGTCCGCGGTCCGGTCGACCTCGCGGTCGCCGCCGACGGCGCGCTCTACTATCTGGCGCGCGGCAACGGCGCCGGTTCGGGCGGCACCGGGATCCGCTTCGGCGCGCTGGTCAAGGTGACCGCGCCCGGCGCCTTCCTGCCGACGTTCACGACCTTCGGCGACGGTTGCGTCGGCACGGCGGGCGTGCCCGCGCTCGCGGCCAACGGCGCGCCGCGGCTGGCGACGCCGGGCTTCCAGGTGCTGCTCGCCAACGTGCTGCCGTCGACGCTGGTCGCGCTGCAGCTCGGCCTCAGCAACACCGCCTGGGCGCTCGGCCCGCTGCCGCAGGATCTGGGCGTGGTCGGCATGCCCGGCTGCCTGCTGCGCACCAGCGGCGACCTCACGCTGGCGCTGTTCCACGGCGCCGGCAGCACCGCGACGATCCCGCTCGGCATCCCCAACGACGCGTCGATGCTCGGCATCCCGGTGCACATGCAGGGCTTCGCGGTCGACTTCGCCGCCAACCCGTTCGGCGGCGTGGTGTCGGGCGGCGCGACCCTGCGCGTCGGCACCTGAGCCGGGCCTGCGCGCGGCTCAGCCGGCCTCGAACTCGACCTCGCCGCCGTCGGCGTACTCCTCGCCTTCCACCGGCACGCCGTTCCCGGCGGCCACGTCGCGCGCCAGCGCGTCGATCGCCACCAGCGCCAGCAGGAACAGCAGCCCGCTGCCGAACAGCACCGCCGAGTAGCCGAAGCCGAGCGCCAGCTCGGTCGCGACCAGCGTACCGACGGCGCCGGTGGCGGCCGTCACCGCCCACGCCCACGGCACCAGGCCGGGATTGGTGTGCTCGACCACGCGCATGCCGTGCGCCAGCGGCATGCCGAGCAGCAGGCCCAGCGGCGCGACGACGATCGCGACGACCGCCGCGCGCCACGCCGGCGACAGGCCGATGCACAGGTCGACGATGGCCGGGCTCAGGAACGCCACCAGCCCCGCCGCCGCGAACACGCCGATCGCGACGTAGCGCCCGCGCTGCGGCTCCCAGTTGAGCGCGCCGTGGCTGAGCACGGCGCCGACCGCGGCGGCGATCCACAGCGCCGCCAGGGTGATCGACGTCGAGTACTCCGGCGGCCCGAGCAGCAGCGCGAACTTCTGCTGCAGCGCCGCGGCGATGCCGACGAAGCCGAGCGCGACGGCGGTGAAGTAGATCAGGAAGCGGCCGGCGCCGTGGCGCGACTCGCCGCCGGCGCCGCCGCGCAGCAGCAGCGGCAGCAGCATCAGCACGACCGCCAGGATCACGCCGAGGCCCAGGTAGCGGTGCAACGTGCCGGCGCCGACCTCCAGCCGCTGCGGCGACGCCGGTGCCGCGGCGCCGCCGCTGCCCAGCTGATGGAAGAACGGCCGATCGTCGGTGACCGGACGCACGTCGAACGGGTAACCCGCCGCGAACTCGCCCTTGTCGGCCGCCAGCAGGAACGCGGCGACGTCGTGGTCGCCGCGCATCTGCTCGAGCGGCGCCAGCGAGGTGATCCGCTCGGCCCGCAGCCGCTGCAGCTCCTTGTCGTCGACGCCCTCGTTGCGCACGCCGATCTCCCGGTCGATGCGCTCGAGCTCCTGCTCGACCGCGACGATCGCGTCGCTGCGGCCGGCGACGACGGCGCGCAGGTCGGCGGCGGGGTCCACCACCAGCTGCAGACCGTGGTCGCGCGCAAACGCCGCGAGGCGCTGCTCGCCCTCCGCGGCGAAGCCGCCCTTCTGCAGCAGCACCGTGACGCGCAGGCCGGCCGCATCGCGCAGCACGGCCACCGCGTCGGCGAAGGTCGGGCGCTCGGCGTCGGAGAACGCGTGGAACAGGTCGTTCAGCAGCCGGATGGTCTCGGCGGCGTCGGCGTTGCGCGTGATCTCCAGCACGCCGCCGTCGCTCAGACGGTCGCACAGCGTGCGGCAGCCCTCGACCGTGTACAGCGGCTCCGGCACCAGGTCGCGGGCCCGGCTCGCGGCCGCCGCCGGCAGCGATCGGTCCAGGCACAGCAGCACGTCGAAGCGCTCGTCGGAGCGCATCAGCACCGAGCGCGGCGCGTCGGCCAGGACCTCCAGGTTGGGTCCGGTCAGCGGCACGGTCGGCCAGGTGGCGCCGGCCGCCGAGTGCAGCGCCAGCACGCCGCGATCCGGCTCGATCGCGCGCACGCGGCTGGCGTCGGCCGCGAGCACCGAGCGCAGCTCGGTGCCGGCGCCGATGCCGAGCACGCACACCTCGGCCGCGTTGCCGCGCTGCAGCGCGAGCGCCGCCACCGGGGCGGTGCCGTCGTGCAGCCATTCGCCGGCGCCCGCGCCGTAGCGCAGCCACCACTGCGGCGCCGCCGGCCCCAGCATCGGCGCGGTGAGGCCGCTGTCGGTCTCCGCTGCGGGCGCGGCCATCGACCCCACCGGCATCACGTCGTCGTCGGCGCCCGTCGACTCGACCACCGTGGCGCGCAGCGCCACCCGGGCCTCGCCCGACCAGCGCACGAACGCAGCCGCAGGGGCCAGCTCGATCTCGTCGGTCGCGGTGATCGCCAGGTGTTCCGGCCCCGGCACGGGCAGCAGCGCGTCGGCGCCGTGCATGCCGTAGCCGCCGACCGCGGCGCCGAGCATCAGCAGCGTGCGCGGGACGACGTCCATCGGCGCCGACGCGGCGCACGCGGCGCCCGCCAGCAGCATCGCCACCACGAACAGCCCGCCGGCGCCCACCTCCCACAGCAGCGTCGGGGCCGCGGCGCAGCCGAGGCCGATGCCCAGGAGGCCGGCGCCGTGCACCAGGTGCGCGGTGGCCGCTTGCGAGCCCACCAGCAGCCCCACCGCGGCACCGCCGAGCGCGAACGGCACCGCCGCCGCGACCTGGAAGCCGAGCAACTGCACCGCGCTGCCGGCCGAGTCGAACTGCGGCGACGCCGGCACCGGCGCGTGCAGCAGCCACGCCCAGCACAACGGCAGGCTCAGCAGGAACGCGCCCGACAGGCGGCGCACCCAGGCCTCGGGCAGCAGGCGCCAGCTGCGTTCGAGCAGCGCCAGCACCGCGGCGGCGACGCCGACCCCGAGCAGCGCCGTGGCGCCGACCCAGAGGCCGTGCACCGCGTGCATGCGCACGGCGCACACCCGCTGCAGCAGGACCAGGAACACGAGCAGCGCCGCCGACAGCAGCGCGATGGTGACGATGGCGGAGCGCAGCGGGCGCGTATGGACGTCCGATGTCATGGCAACGTGCCTGATCTCGGACGGCGGCGTCCCGCCGCTGAACCGGCGCTCCGCAATTCCACGCCGCACGACGACGACTGTCGCGAAACGCAGCGCCGCCGGCGCCTATCGCTGCAGCGCGGCGTCGAGGTCGCGCGCCACCGCCTCGAGCGCCGCCGCCATCGCCGCGGCGAGCGCCGGCGGGCTGCGGTCCTCGGCCTCGCTCGCGCCGGTGGCCGTGCCGCCGACGTCGCCGGCCGCCGCGCCGAGGCGCTCCCACCGCAGCACCACGGTCGCCGCCGCGCGCACGGACCCGACCAGCACCAGCTCGAAGCGCTCGACGTACACCCGCAGCCCGGTGCCGAAGCGCGCCGCCGGCACCAGCGTCGACAGCGTCCGCGCCACCAGGTCCTCGGGTCCGGCGACCCAGCGCAGCCCGGCGTCGATCGACAGCTCGTGCTCCGAGACCCGGACCACGAACTCCCGACCCAGGAACGGCGCCGCCGTCACCACCAGCGGCGCCGCCGCGGGTCCGGCGCCCACCGGCGCGGGATCGAACCACCGCACCGGCGGCGCCGGCGGATTGGCGCCGATGCACGCCGTCAGCAGCAGGCCGAGCGCCGCGGCGCAGTGTCGGGGGAGAACGGTCGTCGCCATGCTTCGGTCCTCGTCGCGGTCATCGGTCGCGCAGCGGCGACCCCGAGTCGCCGCGCCCGCGCAGCAGCGCGCCGGGGTCGCGTTCGAGCAGCTCCGCCAGCCGCTCGATCGCCGCCAGCGTCGACCGCAGCCGCGGCAGCTGCTGCTGCAGGTCCAGGCTCAACGCCGCGGCGCCGTCGCCGGCGGCCTGCAGGCTGCGGCTCGTGCCGCCGAGGTCGGCCGCGGCCAGCGCCGCGCGCAGGTCCTGGCCGACCGCCTCGACCTCGCGCTGCAGCGCCCGCACCGGGCCCTGGTCGTCGCCCCAGCCGCGCGCCAGGTCGGTGATCTCGCGGAACGCCGCCTCGGCCGACTGCACGACCGACAGCTGCTCGATGTCGCGCACGCGCGCCTCGGCCACCTCGAGCGCGCGTTCGGCGCGGGCGCTGAGCTCGGGCACGTTCGCGGCGCGCAGGTCGCTGCGGGTCTCGTCGATGAGCTGCCGCGCCGACTCCACCAGCTCCGGCAGCTCGCGCAGCACGTCGCGCAGGCCCTCCTCGACGCTGCGGAAGGTGCTGCGCACGGTGCGGATCGTGTTCTTCGGCGGCGTGAACGGCAGCTCGCGGTCGGCGCCGTCGCCGCGGTAGAAGTCGACCAGCACGAACGAGGTCTGCGTCAGGTACGACGTCACCAGCTGCGCGCGCAGGTCGGCCGGGAACTCGCACTCGGGACCGAGCGCCGCGGTGTCGAAGCCGAGGTCCGCGAGGCGGTCGTCGTACAGCGCCGCCCGCACCTGCAGGTGCTTCTTGTCGACGGCCAGCCGGATGGTGTCGACCACGCCGATCGACACGCCCCGGAACTTCACCGGCGACCCGGGTTCGAGGCCGACCAACGGCTCGTCGAAGAACGCGAACGCGATGTGCACCGGCCGCTGCAGCCGCGCCATGCCGAGCCACATCAGGCCGAACAGCAGCACGCCGGCGCCGGCGACGACGAACAGCCCGAGCTTCCAGCGGCCGCCGGGCGCGGTCACGTGCGTGCTCCCGGTGCGCGCCGCTGGAAGAACGCCTGCACGCGCCCGTCGCCGCTGCGGTCGCGCAGGTCGCGCGGGTTGCCGCGGGCGATGATGCCGCGCGCGTCGCGGTCCAGCACGATGCACGTGTCGGCCGTCCGGAAGATGCTCGGCAGCTCGTGGGTCACCAGGACCGTGGTTACACCGAGGCTGTCGCGCAGCGTCAAGATCAGTTCGTCGAGACCGGCCGCGGTGACCGGATCGAGGCCCGCCGACGGCTCGTCCAGGAACAGCAGCTGCGGGTCCAGGGCCAGCGCGCGGGCGATGCCGGCGCGCTTCTTCATGCCGCCGGACACCTCGCTCGGCAGGTGGTACTCGAAGCCGGTCAGGCCGACGATGCGCAGCCGTGCGCGCGCGACCGCCAGCACCGCATCCTCGGGCAGGTCGCTCCACTTGCGCAGCGGCAGTGCCACGTTCTCGATCAGCGAGAGCGAGCCGAACAGCGCCGACGACTGGAACAGCACGCCGAACTGCGGCGGCTCCAGCCCGGCGCTCGGCGGGCCGATGCCGGCCAGGTGGATGCGGCCGTGCAACGGCTCCATCAGGCCGCACAGCGCGCGCAACACCGTCGACTTGCCGCAGCCGCTGCCGCCGAGGATCGCGAACACCTCGCCGCGCCGCACGTCGAACGCGAGATCCTCGAGCAGCGGCTCGCCGTGGTAGCCCAACGCCAGCTCGCGCACCGACAGGACCCGCCGCATCACCACCCCAGCAGCCGGAACACCAGGGTGAACAGCGCGTCGAGCGCCACCAGCCCGAACAGCACGACGACCACCGCCGACGTCGTCGAGTCGCCGACGCCCTGGGCGCCGCCGCGGGTCTGCAGCCCCCGCTGGCACGCGACCAGCCCGATCAGCGCCGCGAAGAACGCGCTCTTGATCAGCCCGGTCAGCACGTCGGTCAGTTCGAGGGCCTGCTGCAGCTGCCGCAGGTAGCTGACCGGCGGCATGCCCAGCTCGACCATGCCGACGAACATACCGCCGAGGCAGGCGACGACGTCGGCGAACGCGGTCAGCAGCGGCACGGTGACGAACAGCGCCAGCACGCGCGGGAACACCAGGAACCGCTGCGGGTCCTGGCCCAGCGTCCTAAGCGCGTCGACCTCCTCGCCGACCGTCATCGTGCCGAGTTCGGCGGCGTAGCTGGCGCCGGACCGGCCGGCGACCACGATCGCGGTCATCAGCGGCCCGAGCTCGCGCACCACCGACAGGCCGACCAGGTTGGCCAGGAACGGGTCGGCCGCGAACCGGTGCAGCTGGATCGCCCCCTGCAGGCCGAGGATGGCGCCGACCAGGAAGTGGATGACCGCGACGATCGGCAGGCCGTCGGCGCCGGCGCGTTCCATCAGCTGCGGCACGGAGGCCCACTGCACGCTGCGCGGCCGGCGCGCCGCGGCCAGCAGCCCCATGACCAGGTCGGCGGTGAACGCCAGGATGTCGCGCAGCTGCCGCACGACGTCGACCGCGGCGTCGCCGATCTCGGCCAGCAGCCCGGCGCGGCCGGGCGGCGGCTCGCCGCACCGGTCCTGGTCCGGGCACTCGTACAGCCGCAGCAGTCGCGCCACCTCGCCGTCGGCGCCGACGATGGCGACGGCGCGGCCGGTGCCGCGCGCCTCGGCGGCCGCCGCCAGCAGCAGCGCCGCGCCGCTGCCGTCGAGCAGGCCCAGGTCCCCGACGTCGACCTCGACGCGCTCGGCCGGCGCCGCCAGCTCGCGCCGCAGGTCGGTCCAGAACGCGCCGCCGTCCGCGAGCGTGACGCGGCCGTGGACGCGCACGCGCAAGAGGCCGCCGTCGGCGGCGGTGTCGATCGAGAACGCGGCGGTGCCCACCAGGTGGGCGGATGGTACCGACCGCGGCGGCCGCCGCCACGGCCGCGACCGCAACCGCGCCGGCGGTCGCCGCAGCGGCTATGCTCGGACCGCCGATGGCGCGCGACGAAGCCGACCGCTCTGAGACCGAACCGGACGCGGGCGGCCCGACCCGGCGCGATCCGACCGCGCCGCCCGACGACGCCGCGCCTGCCGCCAACGCCGACGCCGACGCCGACCTGGCCGGCGACGCGGACCCGGTGCTGCTGGAGTTCCTGGCCGAGTACGCGCTCGACCGCGAGCGCGGGCTGCAGCTGCCGCTGTTGCACTACCTGTCGCGCTTCCCCGGCCACGAGGAAGCGGTGGCCAAGGAGTATCTCGGCCTGCAGCAGGGCACCGAGCGCCCCCGCGACCGGATCGGCCCGTACCGCCTGATGGCCGAGCTGGGGCGTGGCGGCCAGGGCACGGTGTGGCTGGCGCGCGACGAGCGCGTCGGCCGCAACATCGCGCTGAAGGTCCTGCACGCCGGCCTGCGTTCGGCGATCTCGCCCGAGCGCCTGCGCCGCGAGGCACAGCTGACGGCGCGCATCGACCACCCGGGCATCGACACGGTGTTCGACATCGGCGAGGACCACGGCCACCTGTGGCTGGCCACCCGCTACGTGCCCGGTCCGTCGCTGGCGACGCTGCTGCAGCGCGCACGCCAGCGCGCCGAGCACCGCGGCGTGCCGCCGTCGTGCGTCGACCTGCCCGGCGTCGACTTCGACGTGCCGGAGCCCGAGCGCGTCCGCGCCGTGCTGACCGCGATCGAACAGGTCGCGCTGGCGCTGCACGCCGCGCACGGCGCCGGCGTGATCCACCGCGACGTCAAGCCGGGCAACCTGCTCGTGCCGGCGCAGGGTCCGCCGGTGCTGGTCGACTTCGGACTCGCGCGCGCGCTCGCCGCCGGCGGCGCGTTCGTCACGCAGCCGGGCGAACTGCTCGGCACGCCGGCGTACATGGCGCCGGAGCGGCTGCGGCCGGCGTCGAGCTGTGCCGCCGCCGCCGCCGAGGCCGGCCGCGAACTCGATCCCGGCGTCGACCTGTGGGGTCTCGCCGTCGTGCTGTTCGAGTGCCTGACGCTGCAGCTGCCGTTCCGCGGCGACACCGCCGCCGAGCTGGAAGTGGCGCACCGGCGGCCGCCGCCGCTGCTGCCGACCCTCGGCCACCGCCAGCTGTCGCGCGACCTCGACGTCGTCGTCCAGGCCGCGCTCGCCCCCGACGTCGACGACCGCTACCGCGACGCCGCGGCGTTCGCCGCCGACCTGCGCCGCGTCGGCCTCGGTCTGCCGCCGCGCATCCGGCGGCCGTCGCCATGGCTGCGCGCGGTCCGGTTCTGCCGCGCGCACCCGTGGCCCTGCGCCGCGGCGCTGCTGGTGTTGCTCGGGCTGGTGCTGGCGCTGGTCGTCGTCGACGGCATGCGGCAGGAAGCGACCCAGGCGACCAACGCGGCCAGCGCGCGCGCCGCCGACCTGCGCCGCCTGTCGCGGCGGCTGGTGTTCGACCTGCACGACGCGGTGCGCGAGCTGCCCGGCGCGACCGAGGTCAGCGAGCAGCTGCTGGCAGCCGGCCTCGAGTACCTGGACCTGCTGCGGCGCGAGGCGCAGGACGCCGAACTCGGCGCGCTGCTGCGCGAGGACGTGGCGCAGACCCACCTGCTGGTCGGCGACGTGCTCGGCAACCCCCGCCAGTCGAACCTCGGCCGCCCGCTCGCGGCGCGGCGGCATTACCAGCTGGCGCTCGACCTGCTGCCGGCGACCGGCGGCGACGCCGGCCCGACCGGGCTGCGCGCCGGCTGCCTGCTGCGGCTCGGCGAACTCGACCAGCGCGCGGGCGCCCCCGAGCGCGCGCGCCGGACCTGGACCGCCGCGCTGGCGCTGCTGGCCACCGCGCCGACGAGCGCCCCCCTGGTCCTGCAGCAGGCGCAGCTGCACCTGCGCCTCGCCGAGCTGCTCGGCCCGATCACGCCGCCGGCCGCGTTCACCGCGCTCGACCAGGCCCGCGCCTGCCTCGACCGCGTGCGCGGCGCCGAGCCCGACCTGGTCGATCTCGACCTGTGGTCGGCGACCGCGTGGCTGCTGCGCGCCCGCCTGCACCTCGACCGCGGCGAACGCGAGCTCGCGGCCGCCGCCGCCGACGCCGCGGACCGGCTGCTGCAGGAGCTGCCGGTGCTGCACGACCACGAGCGGCGCGCGCACCGGCTGCGCATCGCCACCGACGCCCTGCGCGCGCGCACCGACACCGACCCGATCGCGCAGGCGACGCTGCTGGCGGCTGCGACCACCGCGAGCACGGCGCTGCGCACGGCCGATCCCCGCGACGAGGACGCGGCGCGGCTCGACCTGCAGTGCGCGTTCGACCGCGCCGGCCTCGCGCTCGACCTCGGCGACCCCGGCCGCGCGCTGGAGCTGCGCGCCCGCGCCCACGAGCTCGCCGAGCGCGGCGCTGACGCGTACGGCGCCGACTGGGCCGTCGAGCTGGTGCGCGCCGCCGACCACCGGCTGGGCCTCGCCGCCGCCCGCCGCGGCCACCACGCCGTGGCCGCCGCGCTGTTCGCGCAGGCGCTGTCGCGCGTGCCGCCCGACGCCGACGGCGACGCGCTGCTGACGGCGCTGGCCGCCCAGCTGCGCTGGCGCCTCGGCGCCGCGGTGCTCGCGCAGCGCTGACCGCGCTACGGCGCCGGCACCTCGAGCCAGCCGTGCCGGTCGCCGTGGCTGCCGTCGAACAGGCCCGCGAACGCCTGCTGCAGCCGCCGCGTCACCGGACCCGGCGCACCCCGGCCGACCGGCGCGCGGTCGACCGAGCCGACCGCGGTGATCTCGGCGGCCGTGCCGCACAGGAACACCTCGTCCGCCAGCAGCAGCCGCTCGCGCGGCATGCGCTCCTCGATCACCTCGAGGCCGAGATCCCGCGCCAAGGTCATCACCGTGTCGCGCGTGATGCCGACCAGGATCGAGCTGGCGACGTCCGGCGTGTACAGGCGACCGCGGTGCACGCAGAACACGTTCGAGCCCGCACCCTCGCCGACCAGCCCGTCGGTCGTCAGCGCGATCCCCTCGGCGAACCCGTTCTGCCGCGCCTCCTGCTGGATCAGCAGGCTCGACAGGTAGTTGCCGGCCGCCTTCGCCAGCGCCGGCATCGTGCTCGGCGCCACGCGCCGCCAGCTCGAGACGCCGACGTCGATCGCCCGGTCGGGATCGGCGAAGTAGCGCCCCCACTGCCAGGCGCAGACGATCGTCTCGACCGGGTTGTCGCGCGGCTCGATCTTCAGCTCGCCGGGGCCGCGGAACACCAGCGGCCGCAGGTAGGCGTGACGCAGCCCGTTCCGCTGCAGCACCCCGCTGCAGGCCGCGAACAGCGCGTCGACCCCGTGCCGCAGCGGCATCCCGTACAGCTTCGCCGAGTCGCCGAGCCGCCGCAGGTGGTCGCGCAGGCGGAAGAACCGCGGCCCGTCCGGGGTCTCGTACGCGCGCGCGCCCTCGAACACCGCGCTCCCGTAGTGCAGCGCGTGCGCGGTCACGTGCGTCGTGGCGTCGTTCCAGCGCACGTAGTCGCCGTCGCGCCAGATCCACTCGGTCGGTTGCATCGGCGAGACTCTACCGGGCCCCGGGGCCCGCTCCACCTGCGCGGCGTGGCCGGGCGCCGGCCCTCCCGATAGCCTGGAGCCGTGGCCGCCGTCGCGCGACGCTCGTGGCTCCTAGCCCTGGCACTGTCGCAGTCGCCGCAGCCCGCGACCGCGCAGGGCGACCACGCCCCCGACCGGCCGACGCGCACGCGCATCGGCCTGGTGCTCAGCGGCGGCGGCGCGCGCGGCATCGCCCACGTGGGCGTGCTGCAGGTCCTCGAGCAGCTGCGGATCCCGGTGGACTGCGTCGCCGGCACCAGCATGGGCGCGATCGTCGGCGGGCTGTACGCGTACGGCCTGTCGCCCGAGCAGCTCGAACGCGCCATGCTCCGCAGCGGCGACCGGCGCGGCTGGGACCAGCTGCTGCAGGACCACCCCGACCGCCGCGACCTGCCGTTCCGCCGCCGGCAGGACGACACCGACTTCCTGATCGACTTCGACCTCGGCTTCCGCGACGGCCAGCTGATCCTGCCGCGCGGGCTCGCGCAGGCCCAGAACCTCGACCTCGAGCTGCGGTGCCTGGCGATCGAGGCGCACGACCTGCGGAGCTTCGACGACCTGCCGCTGCCGTTCCGCGCCGTCGCGACCGACATCCGCACCGGGAGCTCCGTGGAGCTCGCCGCCGGCAACCTGCCGGCCGCGCTGCGCGCCAGCATGTCCGTGCCGGGCGCGTTCGCCCCGGTGCGGATCGGCGACCAGGAGTTCCTGGACGGCGGCCTGGTCCAGAACCTGCCGATCGACGCCGCCCGCCGCATGGGCGCCGACGTGCTGATCGTCGTCGACATCGGCTCGCCGCTGCTGCGCGCGGACCAGATCACGTCGCTGGTCGGCGTCACCGAGCAGGTGGTCGCGATCCTGACCCAGCAGAACGTCGACCGCGCCCTGGACCGGCTCGCCGACGACGACGTGCTGCTGCAGCCGGACCTCGAGGACCTGACCGCCGGCGACTTCGCGCAGCCCGCCCGCGCCATCGCGCTCGGGCGCCGCGCCGCCATGGCCGCAGCCGCGCGGCTGCAGCACCTCGCACTGGCGCCCGACGACTACGCCGCGTGGCGCGCCCGGCAGCGGCGCGCGCCGCGCCCGCTCCCCGTCGTCGACGAGATCGCGCTGGACAACGGATCGCGCCTCGACGACGCCTACCTGCGCTCGCGTATGCGCACGCCGACCGGCTCCCCGCTGGACCTCGAGCTGCTGCGCCGCGACATCGAGCAGCTCTACGGCCTCGACGAGTTCGCGCACGTGACGTTCACCCTCCACCGCCGCGCCGACGGGGACCGGGCCGCGCTGCGGATCCGCGCCGAGCCCAAGGACTGGGGGCCGAACTACGTCGAGTTCGGCCTGCAGGTGCGAGACGAGTTCGACGGCGATGCCGACTACCAGTTCGCCGTCCAGTACACCATGCGCGAGCTCAACGCCTTCGGCGGCGAGTGGCGCACGCAGCTCGGCTTCGGCAGCCGCCAGTCGCTGGCCACGGAGCTGTACCAGCCCGTCGAGCCCACCGGCACCCTGTTCGTCGCGTCGCGCGCGCTGGCCGAGCAGTTCCCGCTGCAGGTCTTCGCGGACGGCCGGCAGGTCGCGAGCCTGGAGGCGACCCGGCTCGAGGTCGGGCTCGACGCGGGCACGCGCCTCCAGGACTGGGGCGAGCTGCGCTTCGGCGTCGAGCGGCAGTACGCGCACGGCGACGTCCGCATCACCTCGACCGGGCTCGACGATGTCACGGTCGACGACGGTCGGCTGTTCGCACACCTGCGGATCGACGCGCTCGACGCGCCGCTGTTCGCGCGCTCCGGCGGCTTCTGCCGCGCCGAGTGGTCGCTGGGCCGCACCGGCCTCGGCGCCGACCAGGACTACCAGACCGTCGTCGCCGCCGCAGGTAAGGCGGTCGGAGGGGCGCGATGGGGCGCGATCCTGCTCGGTCGCTACGACGACGCGCTCGAAGGCGGCTTCCCGCTCAGCCAGCGCCCCGCGCTCGGCGGCCTGTTCCAGCTGTCCGGCATGGAGTTGGGCCAGCTGTCGGGCGATCACGCGGCGCTGGCGATGCTGGCGACCTACTGGCGCCTCGGCGAAGCCAGCGCGACGGCGCTGGGTCCGGCGAGCTGGCTCGGCGCGACCGTCGAATGGGGCAACGCCGACGACCGGCGCGCCCGACTGTTCGCCGACGCGCGCTTCGCCGGCAGTCTGGCGCTCGGGTTCGACACGCTGCTCGGACCGATCCTGGCGGGCTACGGCCGCGCCGAGGGCGGCCACGACTCCGCGTATCTGGTGGTCGGCTTCACCTTCTGACCCTCATGCCGAACACCGCGACGCAGGTCGCGTAGATCGTCGGCACCACGAGCAACGTCAGCGCCGTCGACAGCAGGAGCCCGACGATCATCGCCCACGCCATGCCCGCCCACATCGGGCCGCCGAACAGCGCCAGCGGCAGCAGCCCGCCCACGGTGGTCAGCGTGGTCAGCAGGATCGGCTGCATCCGCTGGCTGCCCGCCTGCGCGATCGCGTCGTCGAGCGCCGCGCCTTCGCCGACGTTGGTCTCGATGAAGTCGACCAGGATGATGGCGTTGTTGATGACCACGCCGGCCAGCGCGATGATCCCGAGGCTCGGCATGAACCCGAGCGCCCAGCCGCTCCAGAACAGCCCGAGGAGCGCGCCCACCAGCGCCAGCGGCACCGTGCTCAGGATCACCAGCGGTTTCAGCAGCGAGCCGTACTGCGCGATCAGCACCAGCAGGATCAGGAGGAAGCTCATCGTGAACGCGGTCATCAGCTTCTCCTGCGACGCCGTCGTCTGCTCGCGCTCGCCGCCCTCCTCCAGCCGGTAGTCGGGCGGCAGGCTCCGCATCCGCTCCTGCAGCCGCGGCCGCACCTGCGCGGCGATGTCGTTGGCCAGGTACCCCGGCGCCACCTTGCTGCCGACGGTCACGCAGCGCACGTTGTCGCGCCGGGCGATCACCGCCGGCTGCCACGTCGCGTGCACACGCGCGATCGCCTCGAGCGGCACCTTCCCCGCGTGCCCGTCGACGTAGATGATGCCCGGGTCCTCGAGCAGCGCCGCGCGGCGCTCCGGCCGCATGCGCAGCACGACCGGGACCTGGTGGTCCCCTTCGCGATAGGTCGTCAGCCGACCGCCGGAGATCAGCGTGGCCATGGTGTCGGCCACCGCGCTGTTGCTGACGCCGGCCAGGTTCGCGGCCTCCTCGTCGATGTCGACCGCGAGGCTGTAGCCGGCGTTGTACCAGTCGCTGAACGGATTGACCGTACCCGGCGTGTCGCGGAACACCTGCACCATCGCCGCCGCCTGCTCGCGCAACACGGCGGCGTCGGTGCCGTACAGCCGGAACTCGACGGGGTTCTCGATGTACGGCCCCAGCATGAACGGCACCACGTCGATGCGCGCGCCGGCGATCCGGTCGGTCCCCGCCTTGACCTGCTCGGCCCAGCCCCGCGACAGCGCGCGGTCGGTGGTGTTGACCAGCACGAACCCGTAGTTGGGAAACGTCTGCTGCGGGTTGGTCGTGAGGTTGAGCCGCGGACCGCCGGTGCCGACGAAGGTGACCGCAGAGCGCAGCCGCTCGACCGGGCGTCCGTCGACCTCGGCGGCGCTGGTCGCGAGCAGGATGTCCTCGACCTGCCGGCACTTCGCGCGCGTGGCGGCGAGCGTCGCGCCCTCCGGCAGCCAGACGTGGACGAAGAACTGGTCGCGGACGCCGCCCGGGAAGAACTGGTTGCCGATCGCCGGCACCAGCGACAGCGACGCCACGACCGCGGCGGCGGCGGCGCCGAGGACGACGAGGCGGTGGCCGAGGCACCAGCGCAGCAACCGCTCGTATCCAGCCGGCGGCGCCGGTCCCGCCGCCGCCGCCGCGGCAGTGGTCGACGCCGGGCGACGACGCCGCGGCAGCACGGCGACGAGCAGGCGACCGACGCGCCGCCACAGCGTCACGGGCGCCGGCGCGCCGGGCGCGGTCGGTTGCAGGAGCCACAGGCACAGCAGCGGCGTGACCGTCATCGCCACCAGGTAGCTGACGATCAGCGTCGTCGCCACGACGATCGGCAGGCTGCGGGTGTACTCGCCCACCGCGCCGACGATGGTCAGCATCGGCAGGAACGCGGCCACGGTCGTCGCCGTCGACGTCAGCACCGGCAACGCCAGGCTCCAGGCGCCGCGCACGGTGGCCGCAACGCGCGCCGCACGAGGGTCGTCGTCGTCGCGCTGGCGCTGCCCAAGCTCCCGCAGCACGTTGTCCGACACGACGATCGCGTTGTCGACCAGCATGCCGAGCGCGATGATCAGCGACGCGATCGAGAACTGCTCGAGCTCGATCCCCATCAGGCCGACCACCAGGATCGAGGCGATCATGCAGAGCGGCACGGCCGCCGCCATGATGACCGCCGGACGCCAGCCCATCATCAGGAACGCGACGGCGAGCACGATCAGGATCGCCTGCCACAGGTTGGTCACGAACTCGCCGATCAGCGAGTCGACCTGGCGCGGCAGATCGTTGACCCGCACCAGCCGCACGTCGGGCGGCAGGATGCGCGACTCGAGCCACGCGACCCGCGCCTCGAGCTGCCGCCCCATCTCCACGAGGTTGCGGGCCGACTTCATCGTCACCGCGAGCAGCAGGCACCGGTCGCTGCGCAGGTCCGGCGACGTGTAGCGGAACTGCGACCGCGGCGGATCGACGTAGTCGCGTCGCACGCGCGCCGACGGCAGCGTGGCGCCGTCGGCGACCCCCGACAGCGGCAGGTCCGCCAGCCGCACCGGCACCGCGCCGTCGAGCCGGTCGACCAGCACGCCGCGGATCTGCTCCGGCGACTGGAACTCGCCGGTCGGCTGCACGGTGAACCGCGCACCGTGGTGGTCGATCTCGCCGCCCGCGGCCGTGATGTTGCGCGCGGCGAGGATCGAGCGCAGCTCGTCGATCGTGAGGTCGAGCTTCGCCCACTCGGCGTCGACGTCGACGAAGATCACCTCGTCCTGGATGCCCTCGATGTCGACCTTCGCGACGGAGTCGACGGTCTTGAAGTCGTCGCGGACCTTCTCCGCCAGCAGCTCCAGCTCACGCCAGCCGTAGCGCCACTCGATCGCGTCCCGCCCAGGCGCCGGCGTTTGCACCAGCGCGTAGATCACCGCGGCGACGTCGCCGAAGTCGGTGTCGACGCGCGGCGCGCCGCAGCCGTCGGGCAGCGACGCCTGCGCCTCGGTGACCTTGGTGCGGACCTCGTCCCAGTACTGGTCGATGTCCACCAGCGTCTCGTCGAGCTCGACGGTGACGATCGACAGGCCGGTGCGCGACTTCGAAGTCAGCTTGTCGACCGCGTCGATCTGGCCGATCGCCTGCTCGAGCGGGTCGGTGACCAGCTCCTCGACCTTGGCGGCGGTGGCACCGGGCCACTGGGTGACCACCACGGCGGCGCGGATGGTGATCTCCGGGTCCTCCCGCCGCGGCATCTGCAGGAAGGCGACGGCGCCGTAGAACAGCAGCACCGCGGTCACCGCCAGCACCAGGACGCGGTTGTCGAGGGCGAAGCGCGCGAGGTTCATCGGCCGCCTCAGAAGATCGAGTCGACGACCTCGACGAGGTCCCCGTCCGCCAGGTAGTGCGCGCCCTCGTGCACCACCTGCACGCCCGCGCCGATCCCGTCCCCGTCGATGCGGACCAGCCCGCCCGCGCTCTCGTGCACGGCGACCGGAACCTGCCGGCACCGCCCGCCCTCGACCACGAAGACGCTGCGGTGCGCGTCGCGCGCCACGACCGCGTCGACGGGCACGTAGATCCCGGCGGCCGTGTCCGACGGTTGCAGGCGCACCGGCACGAGGTCCCCCGGACGGATCGCCCAGTCGTGGCGCTCCAGCGTGACCCCGCCGAGCTGCTCGGGCCGCGGCTCCCGGATCAGGGCGTCGCCCTCCTGCAGCGGCGAGCCGTCGGCGATGCGCACGAACTTGAAGTTGACGAAGGTCAGCCGCCCCGGCTGCACCTCGACCTCGACGCGCTCCGGCCGCAGCACCTGGTCGACGTCGGCGGACCGCGGCCGGAAGCCCTCGAGGCCCGGCAGCCGGTAGACCCAGGTGCGGCCGTCCTCCTCCAGCACGCAGTCCGTCCCCACGAACAGCGGCCCGCGACCGGGCTCCGCGCGCATCACCGGGAACAGCTTCTCCACCACGGCCACCGGGCGGCCGTCCGCCTGCTGCGGCGTCCGGCTCCGGCGCAGGTTCCGCACCATCACGTCGATCCGGTAGGTCCGCGTCGCCGCGTCGGCGACCTCCGCCTTGCCGGCCACGACCCCGTACAGCGCCTGGTCGTCGGTGAAGTCCGCGAGCTCGCGCGGCCGCAGCACGACCTGCTGCCCGTGCATCAGGCTGCGGCTGCGCTCGGCGCTCACGGTCACCGACACCTGCATCGGGTTCATCGCCGTCAGCGTCACGATCGGCGCACCGGGCTGCACGACGCCGCCGCGACCGGCGTGCACGGCGGTGATGCGGCCCGCGTACGGCGCCAACAGCGTGCAGTCGGCGAGGTCGCGCTCGGCGTTGCGCACGCGCTGCTCGAGCTCGGCGATCTCGGCCAACGCCTGGTCCACCTGCGCCTGCTTCAGCCGGGCCTTGGCACGCGCCGACGCGTGCCCGCTGGTCGCCGCAAGCAGCGCCTGGCGCGCCGACTCGAGCGTCGACGCCGCGGCGACGTAGGCGCTCTGCTCGCTGTCGAGGACCGCCTGCGACGCGATCTGCCCCTCGAACTGCTCGCGCGTCCGCTCCAGCCGCGCGCGCGCCGTCCGCTCGTTCGCCTCGGCCGCCGTCAGGTCCTGCGCGGCGATCTTCTCGTTGGCCTCGGCCTGGGCGAGGTCCGACGTCGCCGCCATCTCCGCGTCGATGCGCTGGGCCTCGAGGCCCTTCTGCGCCGACGCCAGCGCCAGCTGCGCCGAGCGCAGCGCCTGGTCGAAGCGCGCGGTGTCCAGCCGCGCGATCGGCTCGCCCTCCTGGCCGGCGATCACGCGATCCTCGTCGTCGAGGCTGGGGCCGCGCAGCTCGCGACCGAGCTCCTCGACGACCGTGAGTCGACCGCCCACCTCGAACGCGATCTCGTCGGCGCGGTACGGACTGGCGACGCCGAGGATCCAGGCGCCGGTGTCGGGCTCCGCCACGCGGGTGGTCAGGACCGTCACCGGCCGGGCCGCGGGCGCGGTCGCGCGCCGGTCGTCCTCGCCCGCACATGCGGCAAGCGCCACGGCGACCGCGAGCGACCAAGGCCAGGACCTCACGCGGTCGGGCCCTTCGCCGCCGTCACCACGGCAGCCACTCCCAGGCCGGCGTGTCGGGCACCACCTCGTCGGGCGCCTTGCTCGCCACCTGCCGGAACTGCTCGGCCCATTCGTCGAGGATCTCGTGGACATGCGCGTACCAAGTGAAGTTCTTCAGGTTCAGGAGGCCGGACTTCTTCTGCTCGCGATCCGCGAAGCGGGCGACGACGACGCCGGTCGAGGCGTCGCGCACCCGGCCCTCGATCGCGATGCACGTGGCGCCGAGCGAGTCCAGGCCGCGCCGCGCCAGCAGCCCGACCGGCCCGCCCGGGTAGGTGAGCGCGTGCAGCACTGCCTTGTGCGGCACCAGCTCGACGATAGCCAGCTCGAGGACCAGCGCCGCGGACGGGTCCGCGGCCAGCGCCCGCTCGTCGAGCACCGCGAAGCGATGCGCCGGGTCGTCGCGGAACGCGGCGGTCACGCGCTCGCGGAACCGCGCGGCGAGTTCGACGACGTCGGCCTCGGCGTGGCCGCCGCGGCCGACCCCCTGCCACCAGGTCTGCTCCATCAGGTAGTCGGTGTCGACCGGCGCCACGTGCAGCCGACGGCACGCGGCGAAGTCGAAGGCGCGATCGCGCCAGACGCGGTGAAACGGCAGGTCGGGGTTGTGCCGCATCCCGTCCGGCTCGACGAAGCCCGCGGGCGTCGCCGGCGGCGCCTTGCCGGCGCACGCCGCCAGCATCAGCGCGGCCAGCGGCGTCCATCGCCGCGTCTCGGGCCATCGGTACGCGCTCCTCATGGGCGCAGAGTTTAGCGCCGGGGCCGCTAGCGCCGCCGCGCGAAGTCGACCTGCCGCGGCACCGCGCTGCGGTCGGTGCGCTCGACGAAGGCGGCGCGCAGCCGCTCGGCCTCGCCTTCGCCGGTGTGCCACAGGAGCACCTGGGCGATGCGGGGCTCACCGCCGGCGCGGCCGTCGAGGCGCACGGCGTAGCCTTCGCCGCGCTGGCCGATCCAATCCTGCACCAGCTTCCGATCGCCGTGGAACAACACCACGCGACGCTGCACGTCGCCGTCGACGTCGAGCCGCAGCGGCGCAGCCGGCGCGTTGCCGGCCACCGGCACCCACTCGCCGGCGATCGGCGCGAGCGACGGCCCGCCGCGCCCGACGCCGCGCCCGCCGAACATCTGCCGCCCGGGCGGCGGATCGCCGAACAGGCAGCGCACGAGCGCGCGGCGAACGGGTTCTGCGATGGCGTCGCCGCCGAACACCAGCAGCTCCGTCTCCGCGTCCAGGTAGCGCTCGAACGACCAGGCCAGCGGCGCGTCGATCGACCACGTCCTCACCTGGCGGCCCGGATAGTCGTCGACCGTCGCCTCGTAGCCGAACCGGTGACCCTTCGGCTCGGAGTACGCCTGCCGGATCCGCCACTCCGCCCACAGCTGCAGGTCGCGCAGCGTGAGCGCCAGCCGCGCGCAGTCCGGCGCGGCGGCGGCGCACCGCGCGACCTCCTCGGCGGCGACGGCGACGCGGCCCGCGTCCGCGCGATCGAGGTGCCCGAGGTCCGTCACGTCGACGGCGGCGCCGGCGGGACTGAGCCGCGTGCGCAGCGCCGTGGGCCAGTCGGCGGTCGGTCCGTCGAGCAGATCGGGCTGCAGGATCGCCAGCTCCGCCAGCCCGACGCGCGAGGGGAAGAAGTTGGCCTCTACGCGCAGCCCGATCTCGGCACAGGCGAGCAGCACCGCCCGATCGGGCGGCGCCTCCACCGGATCGAACGCGCTCCAGTCGGGGAACATCGCGTCGCCCAGGAGCAGCTCCCGCATGGTCACGGCCCGATCCCCGACGTGCAGCACCGCCGCGTCGGCCTCGGCCGCGCCGCGCGTGCCCGAGAGCACCGCGTCCGCGATCAGCAGCCGCGCGGCGGCGCCCAGCGGCAGCAGCGACGAGAGTGTCAAGGGCGCGCCCGACGCATCGACTCCGGCGAACAGCACCAGCGACTCGCCGCCGCGTCGCGCGACGACCAGTGCGGCCGGCGCGGCGCGTTCGGTCGTGCACTGCAGGAACGCCTCGCGCACGGGTTCGAAGTCGAGGCCGGCCGGGTCGACCGGCGGCTCCCGGTCCTGGGCGGCTGCCGACACGACCAGCAGGAGCAGCATCGCGAGTTCGCGCATTGCCGAAGCCTATCTGACGTCGGCGCGCCTGAACCCTCGGGAACGCGCGTTCGTTCGGCGAGGCCTCGCCGCCCCCCCTCGACACCCTGCCCTCCGGATCCCATGGCCATGTCGCTGCTGCGCCTGTCGGCGCCCGTCCTCCTGACGCTGGCACTCGCCTCGCTGACCCCGACCGCGCCCGCGCAGGCCACCGCGGCCTCGACCGATGCGGAGGCGCCGCCGCCCGACGCGGAGCGGGAGGTCCTGCGACGCGCGATCGGCCGCGGCCTCGACTGGTTGCTGGCGCACCAGGACGAGGACGGCCGCTGGAGCGCGTCGACGTTCGTGCGGCACGACCCCCAGGACGATCCGTGCAGCGGCCCCGGCAAGCCGGGCCAGGACCTCGCGGTCACCGCCTGCGCGACGATCGCGCTGACGTTCGCCGGGCGTCACGACACCGAGCGCGACGCCGCGGCGGTGCGCCGCGCGGCCGGGTGGCTCGGCGGTCAGCTCGAGGCCTGGCTCGACCGGGAGCCGCGGCCGGAGGAACCGCTGGCGCAGCTCGCGCTCGCGACGTGGGCGCTCATCGAGTACTCGGTCCCGCACGACGACGGCGACGCCGCGACCACGGCGAGCCACGCCCTCCGCCGCCTGCTCCAGTTCCGCCGCGACGATGGCGGTTGGCCCGCGACCGTCGGCGGCGACGCGGTCGACGCCGACACCACGGTGTTCGCGTTCGCGGCGCAGACGATCGGCAGCATGGTGCAACGCGCCCCCATCCCGGCCGACCCGGACGAAGCGCTCGCGCACGCGCCGCCCGAGTTCCGCCTGATGCGCCACGCGTATCGCCACCAGCCTGGCCAGGCCCTGCCCGACCTGCGCGCGGCCGAGCAGCAGGTGCTGGCAACGCCGCCCGAGTGGCCCACCGCCGAACGGCCGTGCGACTTCGTGGCGCGTGCGCTGGCCGCGCTGTTCGCCGGCCTCGACGCCACCCCCGAGCGCACGGCCTGGTGTCGCGGTCTGCAGACCGTTGTGCTGCAGCACCAGCGCGACGACGGCAGCCACCGCGGCTCCTGGGACCCGGTCGACGTACGCGGAAAGACCGGCGGCCGCGTGCAGAGCACTGCCCTGCACGTGTGGACGCTGCACTTCCTCGACCGCGCCGCGCTGATGCGGGCGCGGCGCTGAGTCGACTACAGCATGCCGACGACGTTGCCCTGGTCGTCGATGTCGATCCTGGTGCCGCCCGGCACCTTGCCGAGGCCCGGCATCGTCATGATCGCGCCGGCCAGCGGATAGACGAAGCCGGCGCCGACCGCGACGCGGGCGTCGCGCACCACGAACCGGAAGCCGGTGGGCCGCCCCTTCAGCTTGGGGTCGTGCGACAGCGAGTACTGCGTCTTCGCCATGCAGATCGGCAGCTTGCCGAAGCCGCGCTCCTCGAACATCGCCAGCTGCTTGTCGGCCAGCGGCTCGTAGTCGACGCCGTCGGCGCCGTAGATCTTGGTGGCGATGGTCTCGATCTTCTCCTTGAGGCTCATCTCGCTCGGGTAGAGCAGCCGGAACGAGCTCGGCTCCTCGCACGCCTTGACCAGCGCGTGCGCCAGCTCCTCGCCGCCCTTGCCGCCGTCGCTGAACAGCGTCGACACGTGCGCGGCCGACGCGCCGGCGGCCAGCGCCGCCTGCTGCACCGCGGCGATCTCGGCCTCGGTGTCGGTCGGGAACCGGTTGATCGCCACCACCACCGGGATGCCGAACAGGCGCACGTTCTCGATCTGCTTCTCGAGGTTGCCCATGCCGGCCTGCAGCGCGTCGAGGTCCTCGTGCTGCAGCCCCTCGGGCAGCGGCTTGCCGGCCGTGATCTCGAACCTGCCGCTGTGCATCTTCAGCGCGCGCACGGTCGCGACCAGCAGCGCCGCGTCCGGCCGCAGGCCCGACGCGCGGCACTTGATGTCGAAGAACTTCTCGGCGCCCATGTCGGCGCCGAAGCCGGCCTCGGTCACCACGTAGTCGAGCGAGCGCAGCGCGATGCGGTCGGCGACGATCGAGCTGTTGCCGTGCGCGATGTTGGCGAACGGCCCGGTGTGCACCAGCGCCGGCGTGCCCTCGAGCGTCTGCATCAGCGTCGGCTTGAGCGCGTCCTTGAGGATCGCGGTCATGGCACCCGCGGCCTTCAGGTCCTCGGCGGTGACCGGCTGGCCGTCCTTGCGGTAGCCGACGACGATCGCGCCGAGCCGCTTGCGCAGGTCGTGGATGTCGTTGGCGAGGCCGAGGATCGCCATGATCTCGCTGGCCGAGGTGATGTCGAATCCGGTCGGGCGCGGCGTGCCGTTCCCAGGTCCCTTGGAACCCGGGCCGCCGCGCGCGACCTCGATCTCGCGCAGCGCCCGGTCGTTCATGTCGAGCACGCGCCGCCAGGTGATCTGCTCCGGATCGATCTGCAGCTCGTTGCCGTGGAACAGGTGCGCGTCGAGGAACGCCGCACAGAGATTGTGCGCCGCCGTCACCGCGTGGAAGTCGCCCGTGAGATGCAGGTTCAGCTCCTCGGGCGGCACCACCTGCGACCAGCCGCCGCCGGCCGCGCCGCCCTTGATGCCGAACACCGGCCCCATCGACGGCTGCCGGATCACGCAGCACGTGCGCTTGCCGATCCGGTTCAGCGCCTGCGAGATGCCCACCGTGTGCACCGTCTTGCCCTCGCCCAGCGGCGTCGGCGTGATCGCCGTGACGACGATGTACTTGCCCGGGTCGCGCGCCGGCTCCTGCTGCAGCAGGTCGAGCCTCACCTTGGCCTTGGTGTTGCCGTACGGCTCCAGGTCGTCGGGGCCGAGGCCCATGACCTTGGCGACTTCGCCGAGCGGGCGCAGGGGGACGGAACGGGCGATCTCGAGGTCGTTCTTGGACACGGGCGCGGGGTGGTGCGGGGGTCTGCGGGAAGGGCGAGCACGATAGCGGTGGAGACGGCCGGGGGCCATTGGCGAGCCGAGGTGGACCGGTGCAGTAGCGCCCGGCTCCCGGGTGCGCGCGCCCGACGGATTCGCGCCGCCAGCCCGAGCAACGGGTCCAGCGCCACGGCCTGCCGGGCGACCTCGACGCCGACGAACGTCGCGCGGCAGGACCTGCTCAGCCCGCGCGCGGCCCGCGGTACTCGCGGCACACGAACACGTCGGCGGTCATCACCTCGATGCCGAGCCGGCGCACGTGCACCGAGTCGACCCGTTCGACCGAGCGGAACCGCGCCGCCACCAGGTCGACGAAGCGGTGCCGCTGCTCCGGCCGCGGCAGCACGAAGATCGCGTCCTGGCCGATGCGCGCCTGCGGCGGGCTCCAGTGGTCGAACTGCAGCGCCTGCTCGCCGACCACGTTCTGCGCCAGCGTCGGCTCGACCACCTCGTCCGGCTCGGCGACGGCGCAGTACAGCTTCAGGTGCCGCGCGAGCTGCGCCGAGTCGCGATAGTTGGTGGCGAAGAAGAACACGTTGCCCTCGACGCCATCCGGCTCGTCGATCACCGCCTCCCAGTGCGCCGCGCTGGCGGCGATCTCGTCCCAGCCGGTCCAGCTGGTGCCGGCGCGCTGCGGCACCAGCTCGATCGCCGGCGCCAGCGGCATCAGCAGCAGAGGCGCCAGCGCCAGCGCGCGCAGCCGGCGCGCCCACTGCGGGTGCCGCAGGTCGACGCCGCTCTCGCCCCACCACAGCGCGGTGCCGAGCAGCAGCGCCAGGGCCGCGGGCATCAGCCAGTTCATCTTGACCTGCACGAACAGCGAGCTGCCGCACAGGAACACCAGCAGCGGCGCGCCGAACGCGAGCAGCCAGGTGGCGCGCACGTCGGCCTGACGGCCGCGGCGCCACAGCCACCACAGCACCGTCGGCAGCACCAGCGCGACGACCGGGCCCAGCACCAGGAGCTGGCCGCCGACGAACTCGCCGAACCAGGTCACGCCGAAGCTCGCCTTGTCCCAGCGCCCGGAGGTCTGGAAGCGGAACGACTCGAAGTCGTTGGCCACGTTCCACCACACCACCGGCACGAACGTCACCGCCGCGACGCCGACTCCGAGCCACGGGCCGGGACGCAGCCACTGGCGCCGCATCGCCGGGTCGAACAGCAGCACCAGCACGCCGCCGGCCGCCAGGAACACCGCGGTGTACTTGCTCAGCAGCGCGCCGCCGGCCATCAGGCCCGCCAGCGCCCACCAGCCGAGGTGACCGCTGCGCGCGCGCCACAGCGCCAGCAGCGTGAGCATCCAGAAGCACGCCAGCGGCGGGTCGGGGTTGGCGAGGAAGTGGGCCGCGGCCACCGTCGGCACGCAGCACGCCAGCACCAGCCAGGCGCGGCGCGCGCGGGCGGTGGCGCCGAAGTCCATCAGCAACCGGTGTCCGACCCAGACGACCGCGCAGCCCGACAGCCAGGTCAACGCCCGGATGCCGATGGCGCCGTCGCCGAACACCTGCCCGCCGAGCCAGATGAACCACGCCACCATCGGCGGGTGATCGAAGTACGACAGGTCCGGGTGCTGGCTGTAGGCCCAGTAGTACGACTCCTGGGCGAAGACGGGCATGCTGAGCGCCAGCCACAGGCCGAGCGCCGAGGAGCCGAGGAACAGCCAGAGTTCGCGTCGATCCTGGAACACCGGGGGATTCGCTCCCGCGATCGGGTCGGCGGCGATGCCCCGCCGCGGGCCGCCGTTGCAACTCGATGGAAAGGGTTACCGCCCGCGCGCCGGCGGCCCGAACGGCCCGATCCGCGCGATGCACAGCGCTGCACCCCGGTTGCGGCGACGCGTCCGGGGTACCCTGGACGGCGACCCATCGCGGTCACCGGCGCCGGGCGACGCCTTTGCAAACGCCGCGCCGCCGGCGAACGGATGGTCACCCACTGCCTCGGCGGCGCGTCGCTCGGGGCGCCGGACCGCTTCAGCTGGGCGCCGGCACGCGCGGCCCGGCCGCCAGCAGCGCCGCCTCGACCGGGTCCAGGATCTGCGCCGGCACGCGGCGCAGGATCGACGCCCGCGCGTGGTCGCGTTCCCCCAACTCGAGCGCGATCGCCATCGTGTCCGACAGGGTCGCACGGTCCGCGGTGCCGCCGTCGATGGCGTGCAGCAGCGCGCCCAGCGCCTGCCGCGGCTTGCCGCCCCGGTACAGCACGACGCCGAGGTCAGCCCACGACTCGTGGTCGTCGCGACCCTCCTCGCGCGCCTTGTGGATCGCCGCCTTGAACGCCCGCTCGGCCTCGGCGAGGTTGCCCTGGCGCGCGTAGCGGAGCGCGACGTCGCGGACCGCCGCGGGCGCCATCGCCCGGAGGTACACCCCCGCG
>JBFWWV010000030.1:0-59235 GCA_050245995.1 Planctomycetota bacterium
GGGTCGTCATCTGCGCGCGGGCGAGGCCGCGCGTTGGGATCGCGACTACTTCCACTCCTTCGGCCTCCATCGCCTGCGCGGCACCGTCCAATACCCGGAGCCTGCGTAATGCCGCGCACCCGAGAGACCATCGGTAAGCCGTGTGCGGGAAATCCGCACGCACGGTTTGAAAGGGGGTCTCAGGTGGTGGGGCGTCGGATTGCTTTCCTCTTCCTCATCACCTGAGATCTACCAATGGCCGACGCCGCGACCAGCGCCCCCGATCGCATCGCCGAGGCACCGGTCGGCCGCACGGTGCTGCGGCTGGGGCTGCCGCTGGCGATCGGCATGAGCAGCCACGCGCTGGTCAACCTGGTCGACCTGGCGCTGGTCGGGCGGCTCGGCGCCCAGGCCGCGGCCTCGGCGCACATCGCCTCGGTCGTCAACTTCGTGCCGATGATCGTCGGCAACGGCGTGTCGGTGGCGACCCTGGCGATCCTGTCGCAGCGCCTCGGCGCCGGCGACCGCGCCGGAGCCGGCGCGTTCGGGCGCCGCAGCATGGCGTTCATGTGGTGGTTCGGCGCCCTGGTGTCGATCGCGACGGCGCTGCCGGCGGCGCCCTGCGTCGACAGCATCGGCACCGACGGCGCGGTCCGCGCCGACGCGATCCACTACCTGGTCGTCAGCAACCTCGGCTGCCTGCCGATGTTCGTCCTGATGCAGGCGACCGCGCTGATGCGCGCGGTCGGCGAGACCATGGTGCCGCTGGCGCTGCTGCTGTTCGCCAACGCGCTGAACCTGCTGCTCGACGTGGTGCTGCTGTTCGGCTGGCGCGAGGTCGGCATCGAGCCCGTCGGCGTCGCCGGCGCCGCCTACGCCAGCGTCGCGGCGCGCACGGTCTCGGCGGCCCTGGCGGTATGGTGGCTGCGGCGTCCCCGGCACCCGCTCGGCATCCGCGACGCCGCGCGCGACCGCGCCGAACCGGTCGCGCGGCCGCTCTTCGAGGGGGCCTGGCCGCAGGCCGTGCAGATCGGCTTGCGCGCGGCGCTGGTGTGGGGCCTCACCGCGATCGTGCAGCGCAAGGTCGGCACCGACGGCACCGCGGCGCTGGCGGTGACGACGCGGCTCGACACGCTGGTGCTGTTCGCGGCGATCGGCTTCGCCAGCGCCGCCACCACGGTCGCCGGCCGCGCCGTCGTCCGCGGCGACAGCCGGCGCGCGCGCAGCGCCGGCGTCCACGCCGGCGTGCAGGCGCTGCTGTTCGGCGGCGCGATCGTGCTGGGCTTCCGCGAGTTCGCCGAGCCGGTCATCCGGTCGTTCCTGCCGGACGCGGAGCCGCCGGTGGTCGCCGCCGGCGTGATGTACCTGACGATCGCCGCCGCGGCGCAGCCGTTCGCCGCCTGTGCGCTGGGCGCCATGGGGGCGCTGCACGGCGCCGGCCGCATGCTGGCGCCGCTGCTCGTCGACCTGGTCGGCTTCGCCGGGCTGGCGGCGGCGCTGCTGCTCGCGGCGCGGCTCGAGCTGCGCGCGGTCTACCTGGTGCTGGTCGGGGGCGCCGTCGCCCTGGCGCTGCTGCACCTGGTGTTCGTGGTGGTTGGCCGTTGGCCGGTGGGGCGGTCCGGGCCCGCGCGGGGTGGTCCCGCCGATGGCGGTTCCGGAGCGCCGTCGCCGTCGCCCGGCGAATAGGCTGGCGACGCGCCAAGATGGCAGTCAGACGGCGGCGGTTCGCTGCCAGAATGGCCGTCCGGGCTCTGGGGCCGTCGCCATAAGTCCGATAGCATGGGCGGTTTGGATTCTGGCAGCCGTCGGCACAGCGTTTGACTCTGCCGTGCACTCCCGCCGTGTGCGGGGCACCCAGGAGCAGAACACAATGTCGAAGATCGTCGGAATCGACCTCGGGACCACCAACTCGGTCGTGTCGGTGATGGAGGGCGGCGAGCCCAAGGTCATCGCCAACATGGAGGGTGGTCGCACGACCCCGTCCGTGGTGGCGTTCACGCAGAGCGGCGAACGCCTGGTGGGCGCGCCGGCCAAGCGCCAGGCGATCACCAACCCGACCAACACGATCTACTCGATCAAGCGGTTCATGGGGCGCCGCCACAGCGAGGTCGGCGACGAGGAGAAGATGGTGCCCTACAAGGTCGTCGGCGGCGCCGCCGAACTGGTGAAGGTCGAGGTCAGCGGGCAGCAGTACACGCCGCCGCAGATCTCCGCCGACATCCTGCGGTCGCTCAAGGAGGCGGCCGAGGCCTACCTCGGCGAGAAGGTCGACCGCGCGGTCATCACCGTGCCGGCCTACTTCAACGACAGCCAGCGTCAGGCCACCAAGGACGCGGGGCAGATCGCCGGGCTGAAGGTCGAGCGCATCATCAACGAGCCGACCGCGGCGGCGCTGGCCTACGGCCTCGACAAGAAGGCCAAGGGCAAGAACCAGAAGATCGCCGTGTTCGACCTGGGCGGCGGCACCTTCGACATCTCGGTCCTCGACGTCGGCGACGGCGTGTTCGAGGTCAAGGCCACCAACGGCGACACGCACCTGGGCGGCGACGACTTCGACGAGAAGATCATCCAGTGGCTGTGCGACAGCTTCAAGAAGGCGAACGGCATCGACCTGCGCAACGACCAGATGGCGCTGCAGCGCCTCAAGGAGGCGGCCGAGAAGGCCAAGATCGAGCTCAGCTCGGCGCAGCAGACGGCGATCAACCTGCCGTTCATCACGATGGACCAGAGCGGTCCCAAGCACCTCAGCGAGAACCTCACGCGCGCCAAGTTCGAGCAACTGTGCGAGGACCTGTTCGCGCGCTGCAAGACGCCGGTCCTGCGCTGCCTCGAGGACGCCAAGATGAAGGCCGGCGACATCGACGAGGTCATCCTGGTCGGCGGCAGCTCGCGCATCCCGCGCGTGCAGGCGCTGGTCAAGGAGGTGTTCCAGCGCGAGCCGAACCGCTCGGTCAACCCCGATGAGGTCGTGAGCCTCGGCGCGGCGATCCAGGGCGGCGTGCTCGGCGGCGAGGTCAGCGACGTGCTGCTGCTCGACGTGACGCCGCTGTCGCTCGGCATCGAGACGCTCGGCGGCGTGATGACCAAACTGATCGAGCGCAACACGACGATCCCGACCAACCGCAGCCAGGTGTTCTCGACGGCGGCCGACAATCAGCCGGGCGTCGACATCCACGTGCTCCAGGGCGAGCGCGAGTTCGCCAAGGACAACCGCACGCTCGGTCGCTTCAAGCTCGACGGCATCGCGGCGGCGCCGCGCGGCACGCCGCAGATCGAGGTCACCTTCGACATCGACGCCAACGGCATCCTCAACGTGACCGCCAAGGACAAGGGCACCGGCAAGGAGCAGAAGGTCAAGATCGAGGTGGGCTCGGGCCTCAGCAAGGACGAGGTCGAGAAGATGGCCAAGGACGCGGAGCGCTTCGCCGCCGAGGACAAGAAGCGCCGCGAGGTCGTCGACCTGAAGAACGAGGCCGATGCGCTGGCCTACCAGGCCGAGAAGCAGCTCGGCGAGCTGGGCGACAAGGTCGACCAGGCGCTCAAGGGCGAGGTCGAGACCAAGGTCGCCGCGCTGAAGAAGGCCGCCGAGGGCGAGCAGAAGGAGCCGATCGAGGCCGCCATCGCCGACTTCAAGGCGACCCTGGAGAAGCTCTACCAGCAGGCCAGCCAGCAGGGCGGCCCGCCGCCCGGCGCCGAGGCCGGCGCGACCGCGGGCGCCGGCAAGGGCGGCGGCGACGAGGACATCAAGGACGCGGACTTCGAGGTGAAGTGACCGTGCGTGCCGGGGGCGCGCGGCGGCCTCAGCCGCCGCGCTCCCGGCCCGGCACGTACTGCGTGCCCGGCGTGCGCTCGAGCACCTGCAGGCCGTCGCGCTGGCTGCCGCGCGAATAGACCGCGGTCCAGCCGTCGCAGTCCCGGCACAGGGGGAGTTCGTCCCAGCGGCGTTCGGCGTGTCGGCGACGGATGTCCTGCATGGCGGGACCGCGCCAGATCTCGGTCAGGCTCTGCTCGGGGAACGTCCCCACCACGTTCTGGCTCTGGATGTCCTCGCAGCAGATCGAGACGCGGCCGTCCGCGGCCATCGCGAGGATGGTCTGCGGCTGGTAGCAGGGCACGCGCGGCAGCTCGATCGGACTGAAACGCCGGTCCCCGACCGACCGGTAACGGCTGACCAGGACCTCGTCGACGCGGTCGCGGAACCACGCGACGAACTCGTCCTCGTGGTCGGCGAGCTCGGGGTAGCGGACCATGTTGACCTTCAGGGTCAGCGCCGCGCCGGGCCGCCGGCGCGCGGCGCCGAGCGCGTCGACCGTCGCCAGCACGCGGTCCATGCTGGCTCCCGTCCGGTAGTGCTCGAAGACCTCCCGCCGGAGTCCGTCCACGGAGATGCAGACCCAGTCCAGCCCGGTGCGGACGGCGGCGTCGACGTCGGCGTCGGTCCACTGCATGCCGTTGCTGTAGAAGCCGACCTGCAGGTGCGGGTGGCGCTTGGCCGTCGCGACCAGGTCCCACAGGTCGTCGTGCAACAGGGGTTCGCCCATGCCCCACGGCTGCAGGCAGAGCGGCGAGTCCCAGGCGGCGGCCTGGGCGACCACCTCGCGCCACACCGCGGCGGGCATCGAGCGGGTGGGCCGCAACCTGGTGACCTCGGGCGAATGGAAGTGACAGCCGCGGCAGCGCAGATCGCAGGCGTTGGTGATCTCGAGGATCAGGTGGCGTGGCCACGGCACCGGCGGCTCCGGCGGGGTGTCTGGCGCGGTGTCGGGGGCGGGTGGGGTCAACTCGGCCGTTCCTCCGGGGCCGATTGTGGCCCTCGACCGGGGCGGCGGGAAGGCCCGGCGCAGAAGAGCGTCGTCGCCGCCTCGCCGTCGGGGTACACCGATCGGTCGGCGCGGAGTCCGCCGCGAACGGGATGGTCTTCAGCTCCTACGTCTTCCTGTTCCTGTTCCTGCCGGCGGTCCTGCTCGGCTACTACCTGCTGCCGGGAAGGGGCGCGTTGCGCACCTGGTGGCTGGCGACGGCGAGCTACGTGTTCTACGGCTGGAGCGGCCCGGCCTTCTGCGTCTGGATGGCCGCCAGCACCGCGGTCGACCTGCTGGTCGCCTGGGGCCTCGAACGCGCGCGCACACAGCGCGCGCGGCGGCGCCTGCTGGTGCTGTCGCTGGTCTTCAACCTGGGGCTGCTCGGCACGTTCAAGTACCTCGGCTTCGTGCTGGCCAGCCTGTCGGCGGCGCTGATCGGCCTCGGCGTGCTGGACGCGCCGCTGCCCGACCCCGAGCTGCCGCTGCCGGTCGGCATCAGCTTCTACACGTTCCAGTCGCTGAGCTACTCGATCGACGTCTACCGCGGCCACGTGCCGGCGGTGCGGCCGCGGCGCACGATCGACTTCGTGTGCTTCGTGGCGCTGTTCCCGCAGCTGGTCGCCGGCCCGATCGTGCGCTTCGGCGACCTGCGCCGGCAGTTGGTCGCCCGCCGTCACGACCTCGAGCGGTTCGCCACCGGATGCGCGTGGATCGGCGTCGGCCTCGGCAAGAAGGTGCTGCTGGGCGACGGGCTGGCCGGGTTCGCCGACGCGGCGTTCGCGCTCGAGTCGCCCGGTCTGATCGACAGCTGGGCCGGCGTGCTGGCGATGACGCTGCGCATCTACTTCGACTTCTCCGGCTACTCCGACATGGCGGTGGGGCTGGGACTGCTGTTCGGCTTCACGCTGCCGGTCAACTTCGACGCGCCGTTCCGCGCCGGCAGCATCGGCGCGCTGTGGCGTCGCTGGAACTCGACGCTGACCTCGTGGCTCCGCGACTACGTGTACTACGCGCTGCCGGGCTCGCGCACCGACCGGCGCCGCGCCGATCGGAACCTGGCGATCACGTTCCTGCTCTGCGGGCTGTGGCATGGCGCCGCCTGGCACTTCGTCGCGTTCGGTGCCTACCACGCCGCGATCGTGCTGCTGGAGCGCGCGCAGCGCCGGCCGTGGGCCCTGCTGCCGCGGCCGCTGCGGGCGCCGTGGACGTTCGTGCTGTGGATGTTCGGGGTGACGCTGTTCGCCGGCGCGGACTGCGGTCGCGCGCTCGCGCTGATGGCCGGCATGGTGGGCGCATCCGGCCTGGGCGAGCTGACGATCGGCGGCGCCCGCTCGGCGGCGCTGCCGCTGGCGACCGCGGCCGTCGGCCTGGGGATCGTCGCGTTCGCGCCGACGACCCAGCGGCTCGTGGCGGCGCGTGGCTGGGGTCGGACGCTGCTGGCGCTCGCCTGCTTCACCGCCAGCGCGGCGCAGCTGCTCAGCCGCGGATTCCAACCGATGGTGTACTTCCGGTTCTGATGGCCACCCTCCCGAGTCGCGTGCTCGCCGCCGGCGTGCTGGCCCTGCTGGCCGCGGTCGCGGTCGTCGACTTCGCGCTGCGGCCGGGCCGCGGCGCCGCCGCCGACCTGCGCATCGCCCGCGGCGTCGACCGTCGCGAGGCCGCGCTGCTGGCGGGGTCGCCCGTCACCCGCGCGGTGCGGCCGTGGTTCAACCTGCTGCAGCTCGAGCTGTTCCGCGCCACGCCCGAGGAGGTCCTGTTGACGCGCGCCGACTGGCTGTTCTACGCCGAAGGGCTGGCCCCGCCGCGCGAGCCCGAGACCGCCGATCGGCTGGCCGGCCGGGTCGGTTTCCTGCGCGAGGTGGCGGCGTCGGCCGAGCGGTCCGGGGCGCGTGCGGTCGTGTGGCTGGTGCCGGCCAAGTGGCGGCTGTGCGCCGAACATGCGCCCGGCCTCCGCGTCTCGCCCGCACGGCGCGACCTCTACGGGCGCGTTCGCGCGGCGCTGCTGGCGGCCGGCGTCGACGCTCCCGACCTGCTCGAGGACCTGCAGCGCACCGCGCCGGACGATCCGGCGTCGCTGTGGCGCGCCGACGACACCCACCTGTCCGGCGACGGCTACGCCCGTCTGGTGCGCCGCTGGCTGCCGGCCGCGTTGGGCCTGACGGCGGTCGACGTGGCGGCGCGGCTCGACGCGGCACCGCGGCTGCCGCCCCGCACCGAGCCGGGGGACCTCGCGCGCCTGCTGCAGCTGCCGGACGGCTGGGCCGACCGGTTCGCGTCGCCCCAGCGCGGCTGGGTCGCGCCGCCCCCGCGCGACGCGCCGGGCAGCGACGTGCTCGTCGTGGGGGACTCCAACCTCGTGGTCTGGGAGCGCCTGCTGCCGCGGCTGATCCAGGTCGCCGGCGCCGTCGCCGTCGACGCCCGCTACGTGGAGGACGCGGCGCGGGGCCTCGGGCGCGCTTGGGACGAGTACCGTGACCGGCCGCCGCGGCTCCTGTTGATGGTGGTCGGCGAGCGCGGCTTCGCTACCGGCTGGTAGCGGCGTCGCGGCGCAGCTGCGCCACCATGGCGCGCTCGGCGGCGGTCAGCTCGAAGTCCACCAGCAGCACGTCGCGCGTCCGCCCGCTCAGGTTGCCGGCCTCGTGCACGCAGCCGTGGTCGAAGACCACGGCCTCTCCCTCGCGCCACTGCAGCGTCCGGCCGGCGATGCGCATGCCCGCGGGTCCATTCACCTGCAGGCCGAGGTGGAACCGCAGCACGTCGGGCGGCGGGCCGTCCTCGTGCGGGTAGATGTGGCATCCCGGCAGCAGCCGCGAGAACCCGCAGTTGACGATCTTCGGGTCCGACAGCAGCGCGGCGGACGCCGGGCAGCGGTCGCGGTTGCGGGCGATGTCGGCGGCGAGACCGGGCGGCGGCTCCGGCATCCGCAGCGGGAACACGCGCCATCCGTCCGAGTACGAGCCGCGGATCGGCCACGCCGCGAACTCCTCGTCGGTCAGCGTCGCGACCTCGCGGCGGAAGGTGGCGAAGCCGCCGTGCCACTGCCGCGCGCGCTCGAAGCGCGTGAAGTCGAACACGGGGACGAGATCGCGTTCGGGGGTCTGCTCCATCGGCCCGGAGGATAACGGCTGCGGACGTCCGGGAGTCCGGTGAGCCCTCGCGCGGCCGCGGACCGCGGCCGCGGGGCGGTCCCGCGCGCGAGGTCGTCGGGTGAACCGGCCGGTGCGGCGCGCGTCGGCGTCCGGACGCGTCGCGTTCGCTTGCGCGGCCTCGGTCGTTGCTCTTATGGTCTCCGCCGATCGCGGGCGGCGGTCCGGCGTCGGTTACTGCGACCGAACGCAGGGGCTAGTGCGCCCGGACCCCTGACGATGATTTCGGTACGCGATCTGCACAAGCGCTTCGGCGCAACCGCCGCGGTGGCGGGTCTGTCGTTCGAGGTGGCGCGCGGCGAGGTCGTCGGGTTCCTGGGGCCGAACGGCGCCGGCAAGACGACCACGATCCGTGTCCTGACCTGCTTCCATCCGGCGAGCTCGGGCAGCTGCTCGGTGGCCGGCTTCGACGTGCGCAAGCAGCCGGTCGAGGTGCGGCGGCAGCTCGGCTACCTGCCGGAGAACGTGCCGCTCTACCCGGACCTGCGGGTGGAGGAGTACCTGTTCTACCGCGCCGCGCTGAAGGGCGTGCCGCGGCGGCAGCGGCGGGCCAACGTCGAGCGCGCGATGGAGCGGGCCGGCGTGCTCGACGTGCGCCGCAAGCTGGTCGGCCACGTGTCGCGCGGCTACCGCCAGCGCACCGGGCTCGCCGACGCGCTGGTCGCCAACCCGCCGATCCTGATCCTCGACGAGCCGACCTCGGGCCTCGACCCCAATCAGCGGCGCCGCATCAAGCAGTTGGTGCGCGAGCTGGCCGAGGAGCACACGATCCTGTTCAGCAGCCACATCCTGGCCGAGGTGCAGGACGTCAGCTCGCGCATCCTGGTGATCCACCGCGGCCACCTGCGCGCCGACGGCACGCCGCAGGAGCTGATCGACGGCAGCGGCCGGCGCACGCTGCAGGTCGAGGTGGCCGGCCCGGCCGAGACGCTGCGGGCGGCGCTCGCCGGCCTCGCGGGCCTGCGCGACCAGGAGGTCGTGGACCTCGACGGCGGCGGCGCGCGTCTGCGCGCCCGCATCGACCGCGACGCCGATCCGCGCGACGCCGCGTCGCAGGCGCTGAGCGCGGCCGGGCTGCGCCCGCTCGAGCTGCGCATCGAGATGCCGACGCTCGAGGAGTTCTTCTACTCGATCACCGAGGGCGCCGACCTCGCCGAGGAAGGGGCCGCATGAACGGCACCCTGGTCACGCTCAAGAAGGAGCTGCAGTCGTACTTCTACAGCCCGGTCAGCTACGTGATCGCCGTGCTGTTCTACCTGTGGCGCGGCTTCGAGGTCACCGACACGGTGCGCGCGTTCGCGGTCTACCAGATCGACCAGGACCTGTTCCCGTCGGCGTGCTACGCGTTCACCAGCACGTTCTTCATGGTGCTGCTGGTGCCGGGCGTGCTGACGATGCGCTGCTTCGCCGAGGAGCGCCGCAGCGGCTCGATCGAGACGCTGATGACGGCGCCGGTGCGCGACGTCGAGGTGGTGCTCGGCAAGTGGCTGGCGGCGGTGGTGTTCTACTCGCTGCTGTGGCTGCCGACGGTGGTGCTGCTGTGGGCGCTCACCGCCGACCCGTTCCTGGCGACGAGCCTGGAGTTCGGGCCGGTGTTCACCGCCTACCTCGGCATGTTCCTGCTGAGCGCGATGCTGCTGGCCTACGGCTGCTTCGCCAGCAGCCTGACCGACAACCTGCTGCTCGCGGCGATCGTCGCGATCCTGTTCAACCTCGGGCTGCTGCGGCTGCCGTCGCTGCTGCGCAGCGAGCTCGGTGAGGCGGCGCAGAATTACTACGTGGGCGAGCTGCTGCAGAAGATCGACGTGATGGGCAACTTCGCCCAGTGGTGGGCGCGCGGCCTGATCGACACCAGCCAGATCTGGTTCTACTTCGGCGGCACCGCGTTCTTCCTGTTCCTGACCGTGCTGAGCTTCAGCGCCCGGAGGGTCGCGTGAGGCTCCGGGCCCTCGGCATGTGGGTGAACCTGCTGCTGGCATCGGTGCTGATGCTGGCGGTGTGGGTGCTGCTGGTCTGGGTCGGCAGCCGGCCGGCGCTCAAGCGGCTGATCGACATGACGCCGCAGCAGCGCAGCACCATCGACCCGGTGTCGGTCGACCTGCTCGCGGGCCTCGCGGCGCAGGGCATCACGGTCGAGATCCACACGTTCTTCGAGCGCGGCGCCGAGGCGCGCGACCCGTTCCAGCAGCAGCGCCAGCGCATCCTCGAGCGGCTGCGCGAGCTGACCTTCATGCTGCTGCGGCAGTACCAGTTCCACGGCGGCGAGGCGGTCCGGATCGTCAACCACGACCAGTACGGCGACATCCCGGCGACCCGCGAGGCCGTGCAGCGGTTCGGCCTGACCCAGACCGACGTGCTGGTGGTCGCCGTCGAGCAGTCGGGGCGGCCGCCGCGCCACCGCACCCTGTCGCTGGAGGGCGACCTCGGCGTCGTCGAGATCCCGGAGCTGCGCGTCACGCAGTCGCCGATGCCCGGTGCGACGATGCCGGTCCTGAAGGACTACCGCGGCGAGCAGGCGATCTCGTCGGCGCTGAAGAGCCTGCTGGTGCAGGGCAATCCGGTCATCTACTTCGCGCTCGGCGTCTCCAAGGGCCTGTCGCTGACCGGGCCGACGATGGACGGCTACCTGCAGCTGTCGCAGATGCTGACCTCGCTGGGCTTCACGGTGCGCGAGCTGCCGGCGAACGTCGGCGCGGTGCCCGAGGACGCGGCGCTGGTCGCCGTGCTCGAGCCGCGGGCCGAGTTCTCCGCGTCGGAGACCCGGATGCTGCACGAGTACCTGCGCCGCGGCGGGCGCATGTTCGTCAACTACTCGTACTCCGCCGTCGACGGCTGGAATCCGGACGGCGGCGAGCTCGGCCGCCTGCTCGGCTACCAGGTCGGACCCGAGCGTGTGCTGCACCTGATCGTCGACCCGCGCTACGGCCTCGACGTGCGCGGGCTCGACGGCAACGAGCGCGTCGGCAAGCTCGACCTGTTCCCGAACGTCAACCACCCGATCACCCTGCGGCTGGCGCGACAGAACCAGGCGCTGCAGATGGACGCCGCGCGGCCGCTGCGGATGCGCACCGACGTGCCGACCGGCGTCCGACGCGAGGATCTGCTCTACACCGGGCCGCAGGCCTGGCTGTCGCGCGACAACGACTTCCGCGCCCCGCAGCGGGGGTTGGCCAACTACCTCGTCGGCGCGGTGTTCGAACTCGACGGCGAGAACGACCCGGCGGCGGCGGGCGCCGCGAAGCGCGACGGCGTCTGCGTCGTCGTCAGCGGCGTGTTCTGCAACAACCTGGCGCTCGAGATCAACGCGTCGCTGGCGGCCAACATCTTCAACTGGCTGGCGGAGCGCCGCGTGCTGATGGACATCCGGGGCAGCTCCTACGTGTCGCGGCGCCTGCAGGTGCAGCCGCAGCAGCTCGACCGGATCTGGTGGCTGCTGGTGGTGGGCGTCCCCGCCGGCTTCCTGCTGCTGGGCCTGTTCGTCGGCTGGCGGCGCCGCGACCGATGACGAGGACTCGCTGAATGGGACTGCGCACGCTGCTCTGCCTCCTGGTGCTGATCGGCGGCCTCGCCGCCGTGCTGTTCTGGACCGACCAGAAGCCGCCGCAGGAGGGCGCCGTCTCGGTGCCGCTGCTCGACGGCCGCAGGCTGTCGTCGGCGACGCGGTTGCACTGGCAGTACGCCGAGAGCCAGCCGATCGAGCTGCGCCGCGCGCCCGGCGGGCCGTTCCGGCTCAGCCTGCCGGTCGACGACGTGGTCGCTCGCAGCCAGTTCGACGCGGTGCTGAACACCTACGACACCGCGCAGCTGGCCGAGACGCCGCTGGCCGACACCGAGGAGGACCGCCGCCGCGCCGGGCTCGAGCCACCGCGGCTGGTCGTGCAGATCGACTTCGAGGACGGCGCGCACACGACGCTCGAGTTCGGCACCGAGGGACCGATGGGGCGCGACGTGTTCCTGCGCAAGGAAGGGCGGATCTGGCGCGGTTCGCTCGGCCTGTTCACGGTGCTGCGTGCCGGCGTCGACGACTGGCGCGAGCCGTCGGTGTTCCAGACGCCGCCGGCGGCGATCCGGGAGGTGGTGATCGACCGCGTGACCGAGGCCAACGAGCGCGAGGTGATGCGGCTCCTGCGCACCGGCAGCGGCTGGCGCCTGGTCGAGCCGATCGAGGCCACCGCCGACGTCGGCGCCGCCACCAACTTCGTCGCCAACGTGCTGGCGCTGCGCGTCGACGTGTTCCTGGCCGGCGTCATCCGCCTGCCCGAGACGCCGCCCGACGTCGTGCTGACGGTGCGCGGCGGCAGGGAGGACGAGGTCGTTCGCCTGTGGATCGACTCCGAGCAGAACCTGTTCGGGCGCATCGAGGCGCGCAAGCTGTCGTTCAAGTGCCTGCGCGAGCAGTACGTCCGCATCTTCACGGAGACGGCGACGGCGCTGCGGTCGCGCATCCTGGTGCCGATCGCCGACATCTACCACGAGATCGGCACGATGATGGTGGAGCCCGGCGGCGACGCGCCGCGCCTGGTGCTGCATCGCCCGACCGCGGAGTCGCCGTGGGAGTTCCAGGAGCCGATCTCGGGCCTCTGCGACCCCGGCGCCGCCAACTCGCTGATGACGGCCATCAACAACCTGCGCGCCGTCGCCTTCGTGCCGGCCGGCACCGATCCCGCCGAGTGCGGACTGCAGGCCGGCGGCCTGCGCGTCGGCGCGCAGAGCTTCACGATGGCGCAGCCGGTGTTCCTGCGCATCGGCGCCGACGCGCGCCACGGCAGCTGGGACATCACCTACGCGGCGCGGGTCGAGTCGCCCGATGAGATCGTCAAGGTGCCCCAGGGCGCCGTCGAGCAACTGCGCCGGCCGTGGGCCGACTACGTGCCGCGCCGGATCTTCCGGGTCCAGGAGTCGGTGACCCGCGTGGACCTGCACCGCCGCGACGACACGCGTCGGCTGCTGACGCGGCGCGGGATCGAGGGGTGGCGCGCGGCGTCCGGCGCCGCGGTCGACGACGCCGAGGTGTCGGACCTGGTCGACCTGCTGCGCGACCTGCAGGCCGAGGAGGTCTTGCTCGCGCGCACGGTCGAACTCGGCGATCCCGACTGGTCGGTGGTGATGGGTCGCGAGTCCGACCCCGAGGACGCGATCGGCTTCGGCGCGCTCGAGGTCTGGGACCGCTCCGGGCAGCCGCTGTACGTGCGCAGCCGGACCGGAATGACCGAGCTGGTGTACAAGCTGTCGCGGCGCCACAGCCAGGACCTGCGCCGGCTCTGGCAGTAGCGCCGGGCGGCGTCGCCGCTATCGTCGCCGGCAATGGCGCGAACCCCAGCACGCCGAACCCCGGCAGGCAAGGCCGCCGCGCCCGGCAGGCCCGAGGCCAGGGCCTCTGTGCGGCGCTACTGGCTGTTCAAGTCCGAGCCCGACGTCTACGGCTGGGCTCACCTCGAGCGCGACGGCCGCACGTTCTGGGACGGCGTCCGCAACTACCAGGCGCGCAACCTGCTGCGCGACGAGATCCGGCCGGGCGACGGCGTGCTGTTCTACCACAGCAACGCGGATCCGACGGCGGTGGTGGGGGTGGCGCGCGTGGTCGAGGCCGGCGCGCCCGACCCGTCGGCGTTCGATCCGGACAGCGCGTACCACGACCCCGACAGCAGTCCGGACGACCCGCGCTGGTTCGGCGTCGAGATCGCGCCGGTGCAGGGCTTCGCGCGGCCGGTCACGCGCGACGACCTCAAGGCCTGCGCGGCGCTCGGCCAGATGATGGTGCTGCGCCGCGGCGCGCGGCTGTCGGTCCAGCCGGTGACCGCGGCCGAGTGGCGCGCCGTGCTGAAGCTCGCCGGCGCGTCGGTCGACTGGTAGCGGGCCGGTCGGGCCGGTCACGGCGCGTCCATCACGGTGTGCCCATCACGGTGCGCGCGTCGCGCGCTCGCGATCGGCCCGTTCGCAGATCAGCCGCGCGAACTCGACCGCATCGACGGCGATGCCCTGCAGGTTCAGGTTCAGCTCGCCGAAGCCCAGCGCCCGGTTGCCGCGCGCGGCGAGCCGGCGCAGCCGGGGCAGGCGCTCCAGGTAGACCGCGGGATCGCGCAGCTCCAGCGCCACGAACCGCTGCCGCGCGATCTGCATCGGCGTGGCGTCGAGGATGTCGCGCCAGTCGATCCGGCCGCAGCGCAGCGTGCGGTCGGTGATCCCCAGCGCATCGAGCACCAGCCGCGGCCGGCGATCGAGCGCCGTCCGCAGCAGCAACATGGCGCAGCCGGAGAACAGCGCGATCACCGACCAGGACCCGGTCGGGTGCCGCGGCAGCGTCACCGCGCCGGCGGCCGCGCAGGCCAGTGCCAGCCCGATCGGCAGCAGGAACGCGCGCCGGGAGCCGTGCAGCGCGAGGATCGGCGGCGCTCCGGTCACCCGGACGAGTGTCGGCGGCGAGGCCGCGGCCGACAAGCCGCCCGCCGCGCCCGGGCGGCGGCGGGGCGGAGCCGCGGCATCGGGCCAATGACCGGGCGTGCCTTCTCGGCTACAATCCGCCCGATGATCTGCCCACCGCGCGCCGCCACGAAGGAGCAGACCGAGACCAGCACCGAGACCAGGACGGCCATCGCCCAGCCCTGGAACGTCGTCGTCCACGACGATCCGGTCACGCTGATGACCTACGTCACGCGCGTGTTCATGCAGGTGTTCGGCTACGCGCAGCCGAAGGCGCAGAAGCTGATGATGGAGGTCCACAAGCTCGGCCGGAGCATCGTCTGGACCGGGGCGCGCGAGCAGGCCGAGGTCTACGCGCAGAAGCTGCAGGCGCATCACCTGCTGACCAGCCTGGAGCAGGTGCAGTCCTGATGTGGGCCGCGCGCGCCGAGGACGGGTACCTGATCGGCGGGCTCACCCGCACCTGCGTCGAGAGCCTCCGCGGCGTGCCGATGCTGCTCGAGTCCAACGACGAGCGCGTCCGCCAGCGACTGCTGCCGGAGACCTACCAGGACGCCGAGGAGGAAGTGCAGTGGCGCCGCCACGCGGCCCCCGAGCTCGAGCGCCTGTTCCTGTCGCGGGCCCAGCTCGTGCGCAAGGACCTCGCCGCGATGCGGCAGCTCAAGTCGGCCGACAGCTGGGTGCTGATCGTCCCCGACACCCACACCAACGCCTGGCTCGCCAGCCTCAACGCCGCCCGCGTCGCACTCTACGTCCTCAACGACCTGAAGGCGCACCACCTCGAGCGCGAGGGCGAGACCCTGGGCACCGAGAAGCAGCGCGAGGCCGTCCAGCGCATCCACTTCCTGGCCGAGATCCAGTGCATCCTGATGGGCGAGGTCGAGGCCCTCGACGACTTCGGCTGCGACGGCGACGACCCTGACCCGGATCACGACCTGGGCAGCGACTTCGGCGACGGCGGCGGCGACCCGTTCGGCGGCATGCCCCGCACCTAGGACAGGGCTCCCGCATCGGGCTCCCGCATCGGGCTCCCGCATCGGGGACCCGCATCGGGGACCCGTGCCTAGGATTGGGGCCAGGCACCGGCCATGGCGCCGGCGTCGTAGGTGCTCTGCAGGAACTCGAGCAGCGCGGCGGCCGGGTCGGACGCGCCGCGGAAGTCGTCGTAGCGATAGAGGGCCATGTGGCTGCCGCCGTTGTCCTGCCAGCGCGCGCCGGCGGGGCGCAGCGGCGCCGCGGCGAAGCCCGCCGGCTCCGGCGCGGCGTAGGCGTAGAAGCTCGGCTCGGGGACGTTGGCGTCGCCGGCCCAGAAGCCGGCGCTCAGGACCTCGTGCGAGTAGGCCGCCCGGGTGACGGCGTCGGCGCTGTCGGCGACCGGCGCGGGGCGGCCGGAGAACCGGGTCACCGCGAGGTCGAAGCTGTGCCAGAAGAAGTGGACGGGGCTGCTCTTGCCCAGGTAGCGGCCGCGGAAGGCCTGGAACACCGGCTCGATCGCGACCAGCACGCGGCGGAACCGATCGGCGAACTCCGGATCGTACGCCCGCGCCGCGGTGTCGTCGGCGAACGGGACGTCGCTGCCGACGCGCTCCGGGTCGAACGGTCTGGCGACGAGGCGCGGCCGGATGTGGACCTTCGCCAGCTCGTCCATGACCCGCGCGTGGAACGTCGCGACGCTGTGGCCGGCCAGGTCGAACCGGCGCTCGTCGCCGCGGCTGGTCTGCAGCGACAGGCGGTGCGCCAGCAGGTCGAGTTCGAGCGCGAACGCGCCGTCGCGGCACGGGACGGCCGCGGTCGAGAGCCCGCGCGGCGACACGTACAGCGGCACGTGCCACCAGTGCGGCTGCGGCGGCTGCAGCGCCAGGCGCACCTTGCCGACGACCTGCGCGAACAGGTGCAACGTCGTCTTCGTCTCGCGCCACTGGTCGAGCGGCAGCGCGGGGAGGGGAGCGGGTCGGGAGGTGTCGGCCATGCCGCCACGGTAGCCTGTGGTGCCGGCCGAGCGTCAGCGGCGCGTGCCGCCCCGGGTCAATGGACCCGGAACGGCAGCGTCGCGCTCTCCTCGCCGCACGTCAGGCGGACGGCGAATTCGCCGGCCCGCTGTCCGCGCTGGCGGCCGCCGCGACCGCCGGGTCCGAACGCGCCGGGGCCGCGCGGCGCCGACCACGGCACCTCGTGGTAGCCGGCTTTCGCCTCGGCCTCGTGGCGCCACAGCACCTCGCCGGCGGCGTCGAGCACCTCGACGAGCACCGGATCGTCGCCGTCCAGGCTCTGGTGCCAGCGGAACGTCGCGGTCGTGAACGGGTTGTCCGCCGACCAGGTGCGCGCGCCCTCGAAGCCCCGGGAGAACGAGCGGTCGAGCGTCCAGCCGGGGCTCGGCGGCAGCGCGGTGAACGCGCGGCCGAGCGCCGCGCCGTCGAGCGCCGCGAGGCCGCGGCCGTCGAGCGCCCAGATACCGCGGCCGTGGGTGCCGAGCACGACGTGGTGTTCGCGCGGGTGGACCACGAGATCGTGCACGGCGACACGCGGCAGGCCGTTGCCTAGCGCGAACCACTCGCCGCCGTCGTCGAGCGACGCGTAGACACCCATCTCGGTGCCGACCAGCAGCACCGCCGGGTTGCCTGGGTGCTGGCGCACGACGTTGATCGGCTCCTGCGGCAGGCCGCTGTGGATCGCCACGAAGGTGTCGCCGGCGTCGTCGGTGCGGAACAGCAGCGGCTCGCGGCGATCCTCGCGGTAGCCGGTGAACGCCACGAACGCGGTGTCGCCGGCGTGCGGCGACGCCTCGATGCGCGACACCCACAGGCCCTGCGCCGCCTCGGGGAAACGATCGGTCAGCTCGGTCCAACGACCGCCACCGTCGGTGCTGCGCCAGACCCGGCCGTCGTCGGTGCCGACCCACAGCAGGCCCGCGCGGCGCGGCGCCTCGCACAGCATCGTGATCGTGCAGTGCGGCACGTCGCCTTCCTTCTTGTCGGCGTCGTTGGTCGTGAGATCCGGGCTGATGGTCTCCCAGGTGGTGCCGCGGTCGCGCGAGCGGTGCACGAACTGGCTGCCGCAGTACACGGTGTGCGGCGCGTGCGGCGACAGCACCAGCGGCGTCATCCAGTTGAAGCGCAGCGGCTGGCGGCCCTTCTCGGCCTTGGGCTGGATGCGCTGGCGCGCGCCGGTGCGCAGGTCGGTGCGGCTCATGCCGCCGAACTGCGACTCGGTGTAGATCACGTCGGGCTCATGCGGATCGCAGGCGACGAAGAAGCCGTCGCCGCCGTCGACGCGGTAGGCGTCGGCCGCCGTCAGGCCGCCCGGCGCGTGGATCGGGAAGCCCCAGGTGCCGTTGTCCTGGGTGCCGCCGTAGATGCGGTACGGTTCGCGCAGGTCGACCTGCACGGTGTAGTACTGCGCGATCGGCAGCGTCGTCAGGTGGTCCCAGTTGGCGCCGCGGTCCCAGCTCACGGCCAGACCGCCGTCGTTGCCGAGCAGGCAGTGGCGGCCGTCGCGCGGGTCGATCCACAGCGCGTGGTGGTCGACGTGCAGGTTGCCGTGGAACGGCCGCGCGCGCGGCTCGTCGGCGGAGCGGCGGCCGCGGCGACCGCGCTGGCGTTCGGCCGGCGTCCAGGTCGCGCCGCCGTCGGCGCTGGCGTAGACCGGTACCGACAGCACGTAGACCCGTTCGCTGTCGCTCGGGTCGACGAGGATCTGCCCGTAGTAGTAGCCGGGCATGCCGCCGATGTCGCGGTCGCTGGTCTTGCGCCAGCTGCCGCCGCCGTCGTCGCTGCGCCAGACCTCGCCGCCGCGCAGCTTGCGCCGCGGCTTGCGCTTCGGGTCCTGGGCCTGCTCGCGCTCCTCCTCGCCGCCCGCCGCCCACTCGGCCGCGGCCAGCGGGTCGGCCAGGATCTCGGCCGGCGGCAGCGCGCGCGGGCCCTGGTGGTCGGCTGCGTCGCCGTCGCCGTCCCGGTCGCGCGGGTCCTCCGGGTCCGCCTCGGTGCTCGGCGGCGTCGCCGGCTCGGGCAGCGCCGGGTTCAGGTTCTCGATCGTGAGGTAGACGATGTCCGGGTCGCCGGCGAACAGGCCGATGCCGATCCGGCCGAGGTCGCCATTGGGCAGGCCGCCCTCGACCTGCGCGAACGTGGCGCCGCCGTCGGTCGACTTCCACAGCCGGCTGCCGGGGCCGCCCTCGTCGAAGTTCCAGGCGCGCCGACGGCGCTGGTACGACGCGGCCCAGACCACCTGCGGGTCCTGCGCGTCGATGACGACGTCGACGAAGCCGGTGTCGCGGTCGACGAACGCGACGCGTTCCCAGCTGCCGCCGCCGTCGGTGCTGCGGTACAGGCCGCGCTCTTCGTTGGGGGAGTACAGCGCGCCGAGCGCCGCGACGAACACGGTGCCGGGGTCGTGCGGGTGCACCGCGACGCGGCCGATGTGTTCGGTGCCGTCGAGGCCGAGGTGCTGCCAGGTGGTGCCGCCGTCGGTCGACTTGTAGACGCCGTTGCCCCAGTACGAGCTGCGCTGGTTGTTGGCCTCGCCGGTGCCGAGGTACAGCGTGTCCGGCTGCGACGGCGCCAGCGCGAGGTCGCCGATCGAGATCGAGTACGCGTCCTGGAACTGCGGCGTCCACGACAGGCCGCCGTTGGTGGTCTTCCACAGGCCGCCGCTGGCGGCCGCGGCCCAGAACACCGCCGGGTCGTCGGGGTGCACCTCGAGGTCGACGATGCGGCCGCCGAACGTGACCGGCCCGAGCTCGCGCCACGGCATCTGGCCGAGCACGTTGCGGGCCAGGTGCTCGCGCGCCGTGGCCTGGGCCGACAGCAGCGTGGGCAGGGAAACCGCGGCCGTGAGCACGGCCAGCGCCGGCAGGGAGTGCGCGTTCATCGGTCGTCCTCCTGGGCGGGCAGCGCGGTGTCGTCCGGCAGCGGCTGCTCCGGATCGGGGCGCAGCCGGAACGCCCGCACCTGCGTGTCGTCGCCGTCGGCCAGCCGCACCGAGTAGCTGCCGGTCGGCGCCAGCCGGTTGTCCAGCCGCGCGTCCCACTGCACGCGCTGCAGTCCGGCGCGCGCCGCCGCCTCGACCTCGGCGACCTTGGCGCCGGTGACGTCGTGCACCGTGAGCTTGGGGGCCGCCGCGGGCGGCGCGGCGCAGAACAGCCAGAACGCGACCCCGTACGGCGGGTTGTCGGCGCGGAAGCCGCGGTCGCCCTGCATGCCGCGGCTGGTCATGCGCCACAGCACCGCGTCCTCGGGCGCGAACAGGTGCGTGGCCGCGCCGACGACCTCGTCGTTCCACTGCCGCAGGGGCGCGATGTCGAGCACGAACACGCCCTGGCCGTGGGTCGCGGCGATCAGGTCGCCGTCGCGGTCGTGCACGAACAGGTCGCGCACCGCCGTGATCGGCAGGTCGCGGCCGAGCGGCTGCCATCGCGCGCCGCGATCGAGCGACGCGTGGCAGCCGTACTCGGTGCCGAGGAACAGCAGGTCCTGGTTGCGCGGGTCCTCGGCGAACGCGTAGCACGGCTCGTAGCTCGGCAGGCCGGTTGCCAGCGATGCCCAGGTGGCGCCGCGGTCCTCGGACACCAGCACGTAGGTGCGGCGGTCGTCGTCGCGGTGGCCGTCCAGCGTCACGTAGACGCGATCGGCCGCGTGCTGCGACGGCCACAGGTCGCTGACGTAGCGCGGCCCCGGCATCGCCGGCAGGTGCGCGTGCAGCTCGGTCCAGGCGCCGTCGGGCTCGCGGCGCCACAGCGCGCCGTCGTCGGTGCCGACGTACAGCAGGCCGCGCACCAGCGGTGACTCGGCCAGCGCCGTGGCCGTGCCCGCGTCGGTGAGCCCGAGCGGCGGCGACACGACCTCGGCGCGCAGGCCGTCGGCGTTCTGCAGCGGCGCCGGGCCGCCGCGCTCGCGTTGGTCGAGATGCGCGTAGCGGTCGCTGCGGTACAGGAACGTGCCGGCGCTCCACAGCAGCAGCCGGTTGTGCGGCGACAGGGCGAACGGCGCGTCCCAGTTGAACTTCGGCGTCACCTTGGCGTGCTCCCCGTCCGGGCGTTCGCGGCGGATGCGCGTTTGCCGGCCCGAGCGCAGGTCGAGCATGCCGAGCGCGCCGCCCTGGCTGGTGCAGAACAGGATCCACGGCTCCTCGGGGTCGGTCACGGCGCCGAAGCCGTCGCCGCCGTACACGGTCTTCCAGTCGTGCCAGGTGATCCCCTCGCGGTAGCGCGTGCGCGACGGGCCGACCCAGGTGCCGTTGTCCTGCAGACCGCCGATCACGTTGTAGGGCTCGCTGTTGTCGGCGGTGACGTCGTAGTACTGCGCCGCGCAGAAGCCCGCGTGCACCTGCCACGTCGCGCCGCGGTCGAAGCTCTCGTTGACGCCGCCGTCGCAGCCGGCGAGCAGGTGCCGGCCGTCGTGCGGGTCGATCCAGATCGCGTGGAAGTCGACGTGGATGTCCTTGTGCGTGACCGCGAACGTGGCGCCGCCGTCGTGGCTGGCCCACAGCGACGTGCCGACCGCGTACAGGTGCTGCGGGTCCTGCGGGTCCGTGCGCAGCACCGAGTAGTAGAACGGCCGCTCGGTCAGGCTGTTGATGCGCGCCCACGACGCGCCGCCGTTGTCGCTGCGGAACACGCCGCCGGTCTCGAAGCCATGATCGCCCTGGTAGTCCTGCACGTTGGCGCGCTGGCCGTTGAGGCGCGCGCCGTAGGGGCCGTTCGGGCCGCCGACGGTCTGGCCGCGGGTGCCGAACGTCAGCGCCGCTGTGGCCTCGACGTCGGCGCCGGCCTCGTCGACGCGCACGTAGGTGACCTGCACCTCCTGGCCGCCGCGCGCGCCGCGCACGAACTCGATCAGGGCGCCGTAGTCGGCGATCCCGGTGTCGTCGATGCGGGTGATGCGATCGCCCGGTTGCAGGCCCGCTTGCGCGGCGGCGCCGTCGTCGGTGACCTCGGTGAGCACCGCGCCGGGCGCGTCCTCGTCGCCGTCGGCGCCCTCGCCGCCGATGCCCATCACCGCCGGCTGGCGCCGACCCTGGCGCTGGCGACGCTGCTGCTGCTCCTGCTCCTCGGGCGGGATCGGGTCGCCGTCCTCGCGGTCCTTGCGGTCGCCCGTGGCCCAGCCGCTGCGCTCGGTCTCGACGATCAGGTGCCAGCTGCTCGGCGCGCCGTCGAGGCCGCTGCGCACGTCGAGGCCGCTGCGGCCCCATTGGCAGGTCGGCAGGCCGCTGCCGGGGCCGCTGCGGGCCCAGGTGTCGCCGCCGTCCTCGCTGCGCCAGAGACCCGCGTTCTCGCCGAACCGCACGGCCGGGTCGTTGCCGTCGAAGCGGTCGCGGCGCCGCTCGTACATGCAGGCCAGCACCACCGACGGCTTCGCCGGGTCGAGGCGCACGTCGATGCAGCCGGTGTCCTCGTCGACGAACAGCACGTGCTCCCAGCTCTGGCCGCCGTCGCGCGTGCGGTAGACGCCGCGCGCCGCGTTCGGCGACCACAGCGTGCCGAGCGCCGCGACGTAGACCGTGTCCGGTTCGGTCGGGTGGATCTCGACGTGGCCGATCTGGAACGTGTCGCGCAGGCCGGCCGCCGCGAAGGTCTTGCCGCCGTCGGTCGACTTGTAGACGCCGTCGCCCCACTGCACCGAGTTGCGGGCGTTCTCCTCCCCGGTGCCGACCCAGACGATCGCCGGGTCGCTCGGGGCCACGGCGACGTCGCCGATCGACATGCTGGCGAGGCCCGTCGACGCGCCGCTCCACGTGGTGCCGCGGTTGTCGGTGACGAACACGCCGCCGCCGGCGGTGCCGACGAACCACTTCGAGGTGTCGGAGGGGTGCACCGCGAGGTCGGTGATCCGACCGGTCGGGTTGGCCGGGCCGAGCGCGCGCCAGGCCGGCGCCGACAGCACGTCGTACCGCGGGGCGCCGGCCGCGCTGGTGGCGACGGGGTCGCTGGTCGCTGCGGCGGTCGCCGCCGGGGTCGACGTTCCGGGGGGAGGCGACTCGTCCTGCGCCGGCAGCAGGGCCGCGCAGGCGAGCGACGACAGGGCGAGGGTCGGTCGCATCGGGGAGGGCGAACGAGGGGACGGCCGCGCGCGGCCGGGGAGGACCGCGAGCATACGCCGGGGCTGCGGCCGGTGTTGGTCTCGGGGATGCAACCTGCGGCGGAAACCGCGCGAGGGTGGGGTGCTCTGCGCCGCGCGGCTACGTTGGTGCGCATGAGCCGCCGGCCGCGTCGACGCCGCGAGATCTTCGAGTGCCCCAACTGCGGCGCCTCTGTGCCCGTCGGCGCGAAGGCGTGCAAGGAGTGCGGCAGCGACGACACCACCGGCTGGCAGTCGGCCGAGGAGATCGACTACCAGAGCATCGACATCCCCGACGGCTACGGGCCCGATGACGAGGGTGGCGACGCGGGCTCGGGCGCGCGTGGCGGCGCGCGTTCGCCGTGGACGGCGGTGGTGATCGTGGTGCTGGTGGTGGCGCTGCTGGTGCTCGCGCTGTGGCGCTGAGGTGCGACATGTGCGTGGTCACGCCGGTCGCGGGGCGCCTTGGTTGCGCGGCTCTGCGGATCCGAGGACAATCGGCGATCGCGGCCGGCAAGCCGTACGGAGATCCCCATGCGCCTTTCGCCATGTCGGTTGTGCTGTGCGATCGTCACCGCGCGTCGGCGCGTGATCGATGCAGGTCGGGTGTCGTCCGCGACACTCGCGCCATCGCGATGGCCGGGCCGAGGCGTCCGCCATGCCGTCCGGCCGGCACCTGAGGACTCGACGCGGCGGCCCGGGGTGGCGGAGCGATGAGCCGTCGGGCGACGGTTGTCGGCAGGTGCATCGCGGTCCTGCTCGGCGTGGCGCTGCCGGCTCAGCTTCAGTGGGAGGCGCATCCGGCGTTCGCCCGCTTCGTCGGCCCGGCCGCCTTCGACTTCTGGCGCGACCGGCTCGTGGCGTTCGACCCGGTGGATGGCAGCACCTGGTCCTTCGACGCCACCCACTGGCGACGCGAGCCGGGACCCGCGCCGCCGCCGCGCGACGAGGCTGCCATGTGCTTCGACGGATCGCGTGGCGAGATCCTGCTGTTCGGCGGCACCCGCGTCGATCGGCCGGGCCGACCATTCGGCGACACCTGGACCTGGAACGGCGTCCAGTGGCGCGAGCGCACGGTGGGGGTCTCGCCGCAGCCGCGGTTCGGGCACGCTCTCGCCGACGACCTGTGGCGGCAGCGCGTGGTGTTGTTCGGCGGCACCGATGGGTTCGCGCTCGGCGCCGACACGTGGGAATGGGACGGCGCGGGTTGGATCGCGCGGGCGAACCAGGGCGCAGGCCAACCCGTGCCGCGCTCGCACCATTGCCTCGCGTTCGACGCGGTCCGCGGACACGTGCTGCTGCACGGAGGGTTCAATCCCGCGGCCCTGCTGTCCGACACCTGGGTCTGGTCCGGCGCGAATGGTCGCTGGACCAACGTGCCGGCTACCGGCCCGCCGCCCCGGACCCGCGCGACGATGGCATTCGACGTCCAGCGCCGGCGCACGGTGCTGTTCGGCGGTCGCCCGCCGGGCCCCACCGTGCCGGAACTGCCGCGCTTGGACGATGTGTGGGAGTGGGACGGCGCGGTCTGGACACGGCGCGTCGGGTTGTCGGGTCCGGGCGGCCGCGAACTGGCCGTGCTGGCCTATGACGCGGTGCGGGATCGGCTGCTGCTCCACGGTGGCACCCCGAAGCTGTCGGGGAGTCCGTCGTCCGATGTGTGGCACCTGCACGGGGGAGGCTGGACCAGACTGGTGCCGGCGCAGGCGCCCCTGATGTCGCTGGCGATGGCGTTCGCCGCGGACCGCGATCGCGTCGTCGTGTTCGGCGGCTTGAATGCCTTTCGCGTCCATGCAGAGACATGGGAATGGGACGGCAGCGTCTGGCGCGACCGGTTGCCGGGACTCTCGCCGCCGGCCGCGAGCATCGCGGCGTGTGCCTACGATTCGGTGCGGCGCGAGGTCGTGCTGGTGTGCAGTCCATCGGCAGCGCAGCAGAGCGAGACATGGGTCTGGAACGGGGCGAGGTGGCAACAACGACCCGCGGCCCCGGCGCGGCCGATTTCGAATGCCGCGATGGCATTCGATGTCCGTCGCCAGCGCGCGGTCCTGTTCGGCGGATTCGACGCCACGAGGGGCACGCGCCTGTCGGACACGTGGGAGTGGGACGGCGCTGCGTGGACGGACGCACGGCCGGCTGGTCAACCGGCGGCGCGCGACGGGCACGCCCTCGCCTACGACCTGCACCGCGGCGTGACGGTGATGTTCGGCGGCGTCGATCGCGGGGGCCTGCGTTTCGACGACACCTGGGAGTACGACGGTTCCTTGTGGAGCCGGCGGCAGCCGACCCGGTCGCCGCCGGCTTCCACTGGCCACGCGCTGGTCTACGACGAGGCACGCCGGCGCACGGTCCTGGCGTGCGGCGAAGCGAGCGGCGCCAGCGGTGCGGCGGTCTGGGAGTGGGACGGAGCAGAGTGGACCGTGCGACTGATTCCGGGCGGCCCGACATTCGGACGTGGCGCCTACGATTCGCGCCGGTCCAGGGTGCTGGTGTTCGGACCCGACGGCGCGGGTGCCGGTGCGGTCTGGGGGCTGGCGCCCGAGCACGCGGCGAGTGTCAAGACGTTCGGACGCGGCTGTGCCGGCAGTCTCGGTGCGCTGTCGCTGGTCGTGCGCGACCAGGGCCTGCCGTGGCTGGGCGATCGGATCGAGCTGAGCCTCGCGCCCGCCCCGGCAGGGCGAACCGCGATCACCTGGTTCGGCACGTCGGCCACGAGCTGGGGTGCGCTGTTGTTGCCGGCTCCTCTCGACCCATCGGGAATGCCCGGCTGTGGGCTGCTGGCCGGGCTGGAGGTGCACCTGGTCGGTCAGGTCGACGCGAGCGGCACTGCCGTCCTGCCGGTAATGCTGCCGGTCGATGCGGCCCTGAACGGCGTGCGCCTGTTCGCCCAAGCCGCGGTCGTGGATCCGCCGGCCAACGCCGCAGGGCTCGTCCTGGCCAATGGCCTGGCGCTGCAACTCGGATCGAGGTGAACCGCGCCGCGTGCCCATCGCGACACGTGGAGCGCGTCAGACGATCCGGATCGACAGCCCGCCGCTGAACAGCATGCCGGCCGCGTTGGCGCCGCTCGCGAACAGCCCGCCCTGGGCGAAGAACGTGGCACCCTGCAGCGCCGGGTCGTTCGGGATCGGCAGCGACAGGCCGCCGCCGCCCGTCACGTCGAACTGCACGACGTAGGTCGTCAGCGGGTTGACGTACAGGCGGCACCCCGGGGCGCCGAACGGCAGCAGATCCAGCGGCAACGTGAAGCCGCCGAGCGTGGTGCGATCGACGCCGATCCAGATCGCGGCCAGGCCGTCGGGCGGCGCGTTGGCGATCGTCAGGCCGAACAGGCCGTTGCCGCGCGCGGGCAGGCCGCCCGTGCTCTGCAGCTGCGGCGCGCCGAAGCCCGTGCCCGCGCAAGCGGTGCCGAAAGTCTCGACGCGGTTGGCGTCGAACTGCACGGTGCGCGCGTAGGTGCCGCCGACGGCCGCGAAGTCCAGCGCGCCGGTGGTGACCGGATCACAGACCTGCCAGGCGCTGCCGCTGGTCTGCGCGATCATCGCGACCTTGAAGGTGACCTGGGAGGGTGCGATCTCCGGCGCGGTCAGCGAGATGGTCAGCGTGCCGGTGGGGTTGCTGCCCGAGCTCGCGGTCCGGCCGGTGAAGGCGACGAGGTAGTGCCCTGGCTCGGCGACACAGGACGACAGCGTCCCCGGGGCGTCGCGGTTCGGACCGGACACGATCGTCTCGGTGGACGAGAACGTCGTGGCGCCGACGACGAAGCCGTTCGGCACCTGGAGCACGCAGCCGCAGTCCAAGCTGTCGAAGGTCGTGCCCGTGCCGCGGACCGAGATCGCGAAGGTCTCGAGGGCCTGCACCTGCGTCGGTACGAAGAACGAGGTCAACACGGCCTGGCAACCACCGAGGGAGGCGGCGACGGCGAGGGCGATGAGGGTGAGACGGCGCATGGGAACTCCAGGACGGCGTGTCCGGGAGCAGAGGTTACAGAGCGTGCCGACATCACGCGAGCTGCGGGGCGCGCGCCCGCCGCCGCTACGGGGGCCCGGCCGGGCCCGGCCGCCGGCGGCGGCGTTCGACGTCAACCGGCGGGATACGCCGGCATCCCCGGGTCCAGGTCGACGTGCACGGCGTCGGCGACGCGGTTGATGTAGTTGAAGTACGACACCACCTGGATCGCGTCGTGCACCTGCGCGTCGTCGAGGCCGTGCCCGCGCAGCACGTCGATGTCGGCGGCCGTCATCGCCGCCGGCGTGCGCGTGAGCTTGTCGGCATAGGCGCAAAGCGCGCGGTCCTGCGGCGACAGCGCGGCAGCGCGCCAGTCGGTGGCCAGCGCGCGCAGCCACGCCGTCAACTCGTCGCCGTCCAGGTCGCGGACCTCGGCACGGAGGTCCGCCGCGTGCGACTCCGTTCAATAGTGGCAGCGGTTTCTGCGGCTGGTGACCACGGCGAGCATCTCGCGCTGCCGGCGCGTGAGCCCGTCCTTGCGGAACATCACGCGCAGGTACATGCCCATCGACGCCTCGAGCACGTCGGGCGCGAGGCTCATCGCGCGCAGGATGCCGGCGACGCGGCCGGCGCGGCGCACCGCGGCGTCATAGGTCGCCTTCAACGCGCCGGTTGCTTCGTCGGGAGGAACGGTGCGGAGCCACGCCATGCGTCCGAGCATAGCGACGGCACGGTCGCAGCGGGCCGCGCGCGATCCGATGGCGTCGACGGCAAGCGCCGAATGCTCGCGCGATTCGCGCGGGCCCGCGTGGACCTCGCGGGCTCGTTCGGTATGCAAGGTGCGTCATGAATTCGCTCACCCGCCTCGTCGTCTCACTCGTCGTCCTCGCCTGCAGCCTGCTGGCGCAGGACCATCAGGCCCGGACCGCGGTCGATCCGACCCTCTCGACGGACAGCCTGAAGACCCTCCTGACGCCGCTGACCGGCGACCAGCTGAAGGTCGAGGCCGACGCGTGGCTGGCGCTGTTGCAGACCACCTGCCAGGAGATCGCCGATGCGCAGCTTGCCAACGGCGACACCTCGCAGCTCGTGATCCAGCGCGGCGAACGGATCACCCGGCTCGACGCGGTGGTGACGGCGTTCGAGCGCAAGGGCGGCGATGCGGACGTTGCGAAGATCTACCGCGACTACGCCAGCGTCGTGGGCGGCATCGACTTCAAGGACACCAGCGCCCTGTGGACGCTGGCGGTCAACTGGGTGAAGTCGCCGGAGGGCGGCATCGCGCTCGGGTTGAGCGTCGTGTTCTTCCTGGTGATCCTGATCGCGTTCCTGATCCTGTCGTCGATCCTCGGCAAGGTCGTCGAGCGCGCGATGGCGCGGTTCGGCCGCACCAGCGACCTGCTGCGCAGCTTCTTCGTCAACGTGACCCGCAAGCTGGTGCTGTTCGTCGGCCTGGTGATCGCGCTCGGCGAGCTCGGCGTCGACATCGGGCCGTTGCTGGCGGCGATGGGCGCCGCCGGCTTCATCCTCGGCTTCGCGCTGCAGGGCACGCTGAGCAACTTCGCGGCCGGCATCATGATCCTGATGTACCGCCCGTACGACATCGGCCACTACGTGACGATCGCCGGCGTGTCGGGCACGGTCGAGGCGATGACGCTGGTGTCGACGTCGGTCAAGAGCCCGGACAACCAGACCATCATCGTGCCGAACGGCTCGATCTGGGGCGGCATCATCACCAACGTGACCGGCAAGGCCACGCGCCGCGTCGACCTGAAGTTCGGCATCGGCTACGGCGACGACCTCGCCAAGGCCGAGGCGATCCTGACGCGGCTGGTCAACGAGCACCCGCAGGTGCTGAAGGATCCGGCGCCGGTGATCAAGGTGCACGAGCTCGGCGACTCGTCGGTCAACTTCATCGTGCGGCCGTGGGCCAACACCAGCGACTACTGGGCGGTCTACTGGGACCTGACCCGCAAGGTGAAGGAGGCCTTCGACAAGGAGGGGGTCTCGATCCCGTTCCCGCAGCGCGACGTGCACCTCTATCAGGCGCAGTAGCCGGCGGCCGCCCGCGCCCGGGTCATTCGTGCCGCAGCGCGTCGACCGGGTCCATGTTGGCGGCGCGCCAGGCCGGGTAGATGCCGAACACGACGCCGACCAGCGCCGAGATCCCGAACGCCAGTACGACGTGCGGCACCAGGATCACGGTCGTCTGCTGGAACCAGTGCGTGATCAGCGTCGGCACGATCATGCCGAGCGCCACGCCGATCAGGCCGCCGAGCGCCGACAGCACGCCGGCCTCGACCAGGAACTGGCTGACGATGTGCTTGCGCTTGGCGCCGAGTGCTCTGCGGATGCCGATCTCGCGCGTGCGCTCGGTCACGGTCGCCAGCATCACGTTCATGATGCCGATGCCGCCGACCAGCAGCGAGATGCTGGCGATCACCGCGAGCACGATGTTGAACATGCGCTTGCTCGCCTCCTCCTGGCGCAGCAGCTCGAGCGGCACGGTGATCTCGAGGTCGCCGCGCACGTCGTGCAGCGGCTCCAGCTGGTCGCGCAGGATGCGGGCGACCGACTCGACGTCCTCGGAGTCGCGGACCTTGACCTTGATCTCGTGCAGCTCGACGCGCTCGCTCGAGAACGAGCCCGCGGAGCGGTTCATGATGACGTCGCCGAACCGCCGCCGCGACGTGTTGCGCGAGACGAACAGGCACTCGTCGTAGGTGGTGCCCTGCGGGCCGGCGGCGCGGCCCTGGTCGAGCAGCACGCCGACCACCCGGAAGCGGTCCTCGCTGCCGACCATCACGGTCTGGTCGATCGGGTCCTCGAGCGGGAACAGCGCGCGCGCCAGGCTGGCGCCCAGCACGCAGGCGTTGCTCTGGTAGGTGAGATCGGTGTCGGTGAGCCAGCGGCCCTCGCGCACCTTCATGTTGGTGACGCCGAGGAACTCGGGCTCGGTGCCGACCACGACGGTGCTCTTGAAGTACTCGCCGCGGTAGATGTTGCGCTGGATCTCGCGCACCTGCACGACGATCGCGTCGGGCAACGTCTTCTGGATCCGCTCGGCCTCGGCGTAGGCCAGGCCGTACTCGAGCGACATGCGCGTGTTCTGCGCCGACTGCGCGGTCTCGACCGGCTTCTTGCTGCGCAGCAGGATGTTGGTCACGCCCATGTCGCGGTAGCGCATCAGCGCCTCCTGGCTGGCGCCCTCGCCGACCGCCAGCATCGCGATCACGGATGCGACGCCGAACAGGATGCCGGCGGTCGTCAGCGTGCTGCGCAGCTTGTGCAGCATCAGGCTCTTCAGGCCGAGCCCGACCATGCGCGAGGCCTCGCGGATCACCGGTCGCCTCCGTCCTGGTCCGCTGTGCGCCGGGCGGCGGGCGGCTGCGCGGCCCGCTGGCCGCGGCGCTCGGCCAGGCTCTCGACCACGCCGTCGCGCAGCCACAGCTCGCGGTCGGCGCGCTCGGCGACCTTGGGGTTGTGGGTGACGATGACGATCGTCACGCCCTCGTCGCGCAGCTCGTCCATCAGGTCGAGGATCTCGCGCTCGGTGTTGCTGTCGAGGTTGCCGGTGGCCTCGTCGGCGAGCAGGAACAGCGGGTCGTTCATCAGCGCGCGGGCGATCGCCACGCGCTGCTGCTGACCGCCCGACAGCTCCATCGGCTTGTGCTCGAGGCGGCCGGCGAGGCCGACGCGTTCGGCCAGGTGCGCGGCCTTGGCGCGCGACTCGGGGCCGACGCGGTCCTGGTAGAACAGCGGCACCTCCAGGTTCTCGAGCACCGACAGCTGCGGGATCAGGTTGAACGACTGGAAGATGAAGCCGATCTCGCGGCCGCGCACGTCGCTGAGCGCGTCGTCGTCGAGCTTGCTGACGTCGCGGCCGCCGACCAGGTAGGCGCCGTCGGTGGGGCGGTCGAGGCAGCCGAGGATGTTGAGCATCGTCGACTTGCCGGAGCCGGAGCGGCCCATGATCGCCAGGTAGTCGCCCTGGCGGACCTGCAGCGTGACGCCGTTGAGCGCGCGCACGATGTTGTCGCCCATCTTGTAGTGGCGATGGACAGAGCGCAGCTCGGCGATGATCCGTCGGTCCTGGTCCGCCTGCGCGGCGGCGGGGATGTCGTCCGCTGCGGTCATCGTCCGCCGCGCTCGCCGCCGTCCTGCTCGCCGCCGCGGCCGCCGCGCCGGCCGCCCATCATCGCCCGCATCTGCGCGCGCATCTCCTGGTAGCGCGTCCAGTCGGCGCCGAGCTCGGCGGCCAGCGCCGCCTGCACGTCGGGTTCGTCCAGCATTGCGTTGCGACTCCGGCGGTCGTCGATCTCCTCCTGCCGGCCGGGGAACTTCGCGGTCAGCACCTCGCCGATGCGCTGGCCCAGGGCCCGCATCTCCTCGAACTGCGCGCGCTGCTCCTCGCTCATCTGCGGCATGCCGCCCGGACGGCGGCCGCCGCCGTCGCCGGGCGCGCCGGTCCCGGGAGCATCGGTGCCGCCGCCGCGCGGCGCGTCGATCGGGGCGTCGGTCGGGGCGGGCGTGCTCGGCACCGGCGACGGCGTCAGCTCCGGCATCGGCTGCTCGGGCTGCGGCAGGTTGGGCGGCTGCGCGCCCTGGGGCTGCGCCAGGTAGATCCGCTCGCCGGCCTCGACGCCGCGCTCGATCACCACGTGCTCGCTGTTGTGGCGTCCGACGTCGACGGCCACCGGCTGCGGCCCCTGCTCGGTCCACTTCCAGACGTAGTTGACGCTGCGGTCGCGGCGCACGGCCTGCAGCGGCACGGCGACGACGTCGTGCAGCTCGTCGACGTGGATCGTGACCTCGGCGGCCATGCGCGAGCGCAGGTCGTTGCCGGCGTTGTCGCCGTCGATGACGACGACGGTGGTGTAGACCTTGCGGTCGCTGCTCATCCAGCCGCCGTTGCTGTCGGCCTGCTGTGCCACGCGGGTCACGGTGCCGGTGAAGGTGCGGTCGGCGTAGGCCTCGGCCTTGACGTAGGCGCGCTGGCCCTCGCGCACCTGCGACACGACGGCCTCCTGGACCTTGACCACGGCCTGCATCCTGGTGGTGTCCGGCAGCACGATCAGGTCCTGGCGCTCGCGCACGCTGATGCCCTCGCGGATCGCCTCGGAGTCGCGGCGGCCGCGCTCGGTGCGGGCGTAGATCACCAGGCCCGGCGTCGGCGCGCGGATCTCGGCGTTGGTGATCTGCTTCTCCAGGTTGTCGAGGCGCTCCTTGGCCAGCGAGTACTCGGCCTCCTTGCTGTCCTTGTCGGTCTGCGCCCGCAGCCGCTCGGCGCCGTTGCTGGCCTCGACGCGCTCGAGCTCGAGGCTGGCGTTGGCCACGTCCTGGCGCAGCTTGATCAGGGTCTTCTGCAGCTCGTAGTTGATCAGCAGGTCGAGGTCGTTCCACGCCAGGCCGACCTTGCTGAGGCGGCGCTGGTACTCGATCTTGTCCTTCTCGAGTTCGTTGGGCGTCAGGAACTGCTTCTGCGCCAGGCGCAGGCTGTGACCGTAGTAGGCCTCCTGGTACTTCAGGTCCGCCATCGCCAGCCGGATCTGGTCGACCTGCTGCAGCACCTGGTTGGCCATCTCGCCCATGTCGCGCTGCAGCGGGTCCTCGTCGCGCTGGCTCGGGTCGTCGGCCGTCAGCAGCTCGATGACCTTGTCGACCAGCGGCGCGTAGCGGTGCGGGTCGATCTGTGTCACCAGCGGCCGGTCGGCGGGCGGGGCCGCGGCGGGCGCGTCGGCCGACGCCGGCACCGCCCGGTCGGTCGCCTCGGCCGCGTCGCCCGCGGCGGCCACCGGATTCGTGACCAGCTCGCGCAGCTTGGTGACCATGTCGGCGTTCTTGCCCTGCGCCTCGCTGTCGGTGCCGGTGGGGCGCCGGCCGAGGAACTTCTGCAGCTCCATCTGGGCGATGCGCAGGTTGCTCTGCGCGGTGTTGCGCTTGGTCGTCAGCTCCTTCTCGAGGATCTCGAGGCTCTTCTGGGCCTGGGTCATCGATGCCTCGGCCTTGCTGACCGAGATCCGCTGGTTGGCGCGCTTGTCCTCGAGCTCGCTGACGTCGAGGCGCACCAGCACGGCGCCCTGCTCGACGATCGAGCCCTCCTCGATGAGGTAGATGATGGTCGCCTGGCCCTCGACCTCGCTGCGCACCACGGTCTCGCGGACCGCCTGCAGCTCGGCGTCCTCCTTGATGGTGATCGGCAGGTTGCGGCGCGACACCTCCAGGATGTTCGGGTCGCCGGCGGACTGGGTCTCGCCGCCGCCGCACGCGCTCGGCAGCAGCAGGAGCAGCAGGGCTGCGGAGACGGCGGGGATGCGGGCGTTCATGGTGATTCCTCGGTGGGACGGGCGGCGGGCACGGGCAAGGCCGGATCGAAGCGCAGGCCCTTCGGCTCCAGGCTCAGGCCCTCGAGATCCCGCAGCAGTTCCAGGCGGGCGATGGCGTAGTCGACGACGGCGGCGGTCAGATTGAGCTGCGACGCCAGCAGGGAGTCCTTGGCGTCGAGCACCTCGAGCGCCTGGGTCCGGCCGGCGGCGTAGAGCTCGGTGGTGCTCTCGACGCGGGTCTCGGCCACCTTCACCGCCTCGAGCTGGATGCGGTACGTGTCGTAGGCCGAACGGATGTCGCGCAGCGCGGTGCGCACGTCGGCGGCGATCGCGTCGGCGCTCTGCTCGCGCGCGCGGATCTGCGCGTCGAGCGCGATCAGCGCCGACCGGTAGGCGTTGCGCTCGGCGAGCTTGTCCAGCGCGAGGTCGAGGTCGAAGCCGGCGGCCCAGTCGACCTGCGACCAGTCGAGGTTGGCGCTGCTGCCCTGCCGGCCGGGCACCGACAGCACGCCGCGGAAGTCGAGCGCCATGCCGAGCGCGTCCTCGGCGACGGCAACGCGGCGGCTCTGGTCCTCGACCTCGTCGAGCACCGTCCGGTGGTCGTAGCGGCGGTCGAGCGCCAGCGCGATCGCGGCGTCCTCGGCGAGGTCGGGCGGCACCACGCCGCGCGCGGCGAGCCGCTCCAGCTCGGCGGGATCCAGCTCGACGGTGGCCGTCACCGGCAGCCCGAGCGTGAGCTTGAAGCGGTCGAGCTGCGACTGCAGCTGGTTCTGGGTGCGCACGCGGTTGCTCTCGGCGGTGAGCTCGCTCTGCTGCTCGCGGCCCAGGTCGCTGATCGTCTTGCGGCCGGCGCCGAACTCCTCCTCGGTGCGCACGCGGCCCTGGCGCACCGACTCGTAGTTGGCGTCGACGTTCTGCAGGTTCTGGATCTGCTGGACGACGCCGTAGTAGTCGCTGACCACCTGCACGGCGAACGTCGCGCGGAAGCGCTCGAACGCGCGCATCTGGTAGACCAGGTCGCGCTCGGCCTGGGTCAGCGGCTCGCGGACGATGCGCGCGCCGGCGCCGCGCAGCAGCGGCTGCGTGAACGTCAGGTCGAGGATCGAGCTGCCGTCGAAGCCGTCGCCGGAGATCACCGAGCGCAGGAACGAGTTGACGAAGCTCGCGACCAGCCGCGCGCCGGAGATCGTCGTGATCGCCGCGCCCAGGTCCTCCGAGAACGTCACGAACGCCGAGTCGTCGTCGGTGCCCGAGACCTCGGCGCTGCCGCCGCCGCCCCAGCGCAGCTCGAAGTCGTGCTGGTTGCGCGTGAGGTTCAGCGCCGCCAGGTACAGTTGCTCCTTCTGGCGCTGGTACTCGCGGCTGTTCTCGGCGGCGACGTCCAGCGCGTCGAGCAGCGACAGCTGCACCGGCGCCGGCGACTCGATCAGGCGGCGGCGCAGGGTGTCGACCGGGCGCTCGATGCGGAACACCTTGGGCTGCCCGGTCACGGCCAGGGCGGTCTGCTCGAGCAGGGGGTAGACCTGTTCGTCCGCCGACCGTCGCTGCCAGGCCGGCGACCAGCAGCCGGCGACCAGCAGGGCGCAGACGGGGACCAGGGGAGAGGTACCTCGGGGCATCAGTTCGGTCGTTCGGGTCGCCTGGGCGGTCGTAGCGGCTGCGGGACGGTGCATTTACGTGGAGGCGGGCGAGGGTCGCCAGAACGTTTTTCCGGCCTGGCCCGGGCCGTCGGGCGGGCGGGCCATTACCATCTCCGCCCGCAAGGCGGTTCCTGATCCAGTCCGGTCTACTGGGGGCATGGTCCACATCCTGATCACCGCGGGTCCGACCCGTGAGTACCTCGACGACGTTCGATTCCTGTCGAACGGCAGCTCGGGGCGCATGGGGTTCGCCCTCGCGGAGGCCGCGCGGGCGGCCGGGCACGAGCCCTATCTCGTGCTCGGGCCGGTCGAGTTGGCGCCGCCGCAGGGTGTCCGGGTGCGTTCGGTGACCTCGGCGGTGGAGATGCAGCAGGCCGCCGAAGCGTGGTTCGCCGAGTGCCAGATCGCGATCGCCGCCGCAGCGGTCGCCGACTGGCGGCCGGCGCGTCGCGCGGCCGGAAAGCCGGCTCGCGGCGGTCCGGACGCCGTCGGGACCACGCTCGAGTTGGTACCGAATCCTGACATCGTGGCGGGTCTCGGCGCCCACAAGGGCGACCGCGTCGTGGTCGGGTTCGCGCTGGAGTCGGCCGCGGCGCCGATGGAGCAGGCGGTCGAGCGCGGCCGCCACAAGCTGCAGCAGAAGCACCTGGACCTGTGCGTCTGCAATCGCACCAGCGCGATCGGCAGCGACGACAGCAGCGCGGTGCTGCTGTTCGCCGACGGGCGTCGCCTCGAGGTGGCGCGCGCCGGCAAGTCCGAATTGGCGGCGGCGATCGTCCGCGCCGCGGTCGACCTGTATCGCGAACGCCAGCGGGTGGCGTGATGGTCGAGCGCCGAGGCTGAGCGACCCGGGGGGGTGATGGGCAGGAAGAGCACGAAGTTCGTTCCCGTGGAGCAGGCGCCGACCGGACGCATGTCCGCTCGCTCGCGCGAGGTGGTGGCGTTGGCGCTGTGCGGCTTCTGCATGTACGCCCTGCTGTGCCTGGCGACGTTCCACGCCGCCAACCTCGACGCCGCGATCCCGACCGGCCACGGCCGCAACCTCGGCGGCACGTTCGGCTACTACCTCGCCGGCGGCTTCACCTACGTGCTCGGCTACGCCGCGTGGGTGCCGTTCCTGGCGCTGCTCGGCTACGCGATGGCGCTGTTCCTCGATCGGCAGATCGAGCGGGTGCTGCTGAAGGCGGTGGCGGCGCTGGTGTTCGCGGCGATGCTGGCGCTGCTGCTGGCCGACCCGGCCGGCCCCTCCGCGGGCACCGGCTACACGGCGATGACGCCGCAGGGCCCCGGCGGCGCGTTCGGCGCCAACCTCTCGCCGCGGCTGTACGAGTCGTTCGGCGGGCCGGGACGCCTGCTGCTGCTGGTGTTCGGCGGGCTGGTCGCGCTGCTGATCGCCACCGAGTGGATGTTCTCGCACCTCCTGGTGCGAACCGCCGCGGGCGCCAGCCGGCTGTGGAACGGCCTGCGCCGCCGGCCGGCGATGGCCGGCGCGGACGGCGTTTCGCTGCTCGACGACGCCGAGGACGGCGACGCGGAGCCGGCGCTCGCGCACAAGACGCGGCGGCGCAAGGCGAAGGGCGACGCCGGCCGCGCGGCCGCGGTCGCGGACGGCGGGCTCGACGACGACGAACTGGCGGCCATCGCCGGCGCGGAGGACGACGGCGACGCCGAGGCCGGCGAGGCCGAGGGTGAAGGCGGCGACGACGAGGCGCCGCGCCGCCGCCGCGGGCGCAAGGGCCGCGGCAGGGCGCGCGCCGCGCCGGAGGACGGCGACGACGGCGCGGATGCCGACGACCGCCGCGCCGCCAGCGACGCAGACGACGACGAGGCGCCTGCGGCGGCGGCCGCTCCGGCTCCTGCTCCGGCGCCGGAGCCGCCCAAGATCCTCGTCCCGCCGCCGCGACCGAAGATCGTGCGGCCCAAGCCCAAGCCGCGGCCGCGCCGCACCGGCCAGAGCGACCTGCCGTTCGACGAGGCCTACCCGTTCCCGCCGTTCGAACTGTTCAAGGAGGCCGAGGTCGGCGACGTCGGCGAGACCAGCGAAGAACTGCAGAAGGGCGGCGAGGCCATCGTGCAGAAGCTCGGCAGCTTCGGCATCGAGGCCAACGTCGTGGCGGCGTCGATCGGCCCGGCGGTGACCCAGTACGAGCTGCGGCTCGGCGAGGGAATCCGCGTCAACCGCATCGCCGGCTTCGAGGCGGACCTCGCGGCGGCGCTGCTGGCCGTGTCGGTGCGCGTCGTGGCACCCATCCCGGGCAAGGACACCATCGGCATCGAGGTGCCCAACCCCGAGCGCCAGAAGGTGTTCATGCGCGACCTGCTCGAGCAGTTCGGGCGCAGCGAGGACCTGGCGATTCCCCTGTACCTCGGCAAGGACGTCGCCGGCAACCCGATCGTCGAGGACCTCGCGCGCATGCCGCACCTGCTGATCGCCGGCACCACCGGCTCCGGCAAGTCGGTCTGCATCAACGCGATCCTGCTGTCGATCCTGATGACCCGCACGCCGCAGCAGGTCAAGCTGATCCTGGTCGACCCGAAGATGGTGGAGCTGCAGGCCTACAAGCAGGTGCCGCACCTCTGCTGCGACGTCGTCACCAACATGAAGAAGGCGCCGTCGGTGCTGCAGTGGGCCGTCGACGAGATGGAGAACCGCTACACGATGCTGTCGGCGGCCGGCGTCAACCACATCAAGAGCTACAACCGGCTCGGCCAGCAGGAGCTCGACAAGCGGCTCAAGCGCGAGGTCGAACCCGACCGCGTGCACCTGCCGTACATCGTCATCGTCATCGACGAGTTCGCCGACCTGATGAACGTGGCCGCCAACGAGGTCGAGGAGTCGATCCAGCGCCTGGCGCAGAAGTCGCGCGCCGTCGGCATGCACGTGATCGTCGCCACGCAGCGGCCGAGCAGCGAGGTGATCACCGGCATCATCAAGGCCAACCTGCCGTGCCAGATCGCGTTCAAGGTCAACCGCCGGATCGACTCGCGCGTGATCCTCGACAGCAACGGCGCCGAGAAGCTGCTCGGCCACGGCGACATGCTCTACGTGCCGCCGGGCGGCGGCGCGATGCTGCGCGCGCAGGGCGCGTTCGTGGCCGACGAGGAGATGCACGGCGTCGTGCGCTACCTCGAGGAGCAGGGCCAGCAGCCGAACTTCCTGCCGGAGCTCGTGCAGACGCAGAGCAGCCAGCACAAGGGCATGGCCGACCGCGACGCGCTGTACCGCGAGGCCGTCGAGGTGATCCTCGGCCAGCAGCGGGGGTCGGCGACGCTGCTGCAGCGGGCGCTGTCGGTGGGCTACACGCGCGCCACCCGCCTGCTGGAGATGATGGAGGAGGACGGTCTGGTCGGCCCGTTCGTCGGCAGCAAGTCGCGCGAGGTGATGATGACCCTCGACGAGTACAAGGCGCGCGAGGCGGCGATCGCCGAGGAACTGGCCGCGCTCGACGCGGGCGAGGACCCCGATGGCGCCTACGAGGCGGACGGCGACGACGCCGAGGGCGGGGTCGATGGCGACGAGGACGCCGAGGCGGCGTCGGTCGGCGCGGCGGACGGGGACGACACCGAGGATCCCTCGGCGGACGAGGCGCCGGAAGAGGATCGCTAGGGTCATCAGACCTCGCGCACGTTGCGCATCGGGCAGGCGGCTTTCCACCACCCGTGGAGAGTTCTACAGCTGGTGGGTGGCCGGTCCTCGGCACGCGCTCGCTTGTGGCGAGCGGTCGCGGTCCGTACAGTGCCCCGGTTCCCACACACTGCGGGCTCAGGGAGGGCCTGATGACCGTGAACACGCTCGGCGGTGACTTCACCGACGGCAGGACGCGCGCAGCCGCGTGGCTGCCGCCGTTGGTCCCACTCGCGATCGCGACCTTCGCCGTGGCGGCGCTGGTCTCCTACCACGTCCGCGCCGACGTCCTCGAGTCGCGGTCGCTGCTGCAGGACCTGATCGTCGGGATCTACCGGCTCGTCGGCTTCGCGCCGTCGTGCATGTTCTTCCTGGTCGTGTTCGCCTGGAGCACGGTGTGGTTCCGCACCGGCACGCTCGAGCGGCCCGGCGCGAAGCTCGGGCGCGCGCTGGGCATGACTCTGGCGCTGACGATCTTCCTGAACCTCGACGGGCCGCTGGCGCACACCGGCTCGATCGGCGCGTGGATCGGCGGCCGCATGGTGTCGGTGCTCGGGTCGTTCCTGAGCTACCTGCTGGTGCTGCCGGTGGTGTTCCTGCTGGTGCTGCTCGCCACCGACTTCTTCTGGGTCAGCTACTTCGAGGGCCTCGGAGCACCTCGCAAGGCGCGCGGTCCCGAGGAGAGCGGGGTCGAGCCAGACGTCACCGAGCACTTCAAGGGCCTGTCGCGGGTGTTCTCGCCGCGGCCGAAGGCTCCTGCCGCCGGCCGGCCGGCGCCAGGAGCGGCCGCGGAGGTCGTCCGACTGGACGATCTGGAGGCTGCCATCCGGGCTGCCGGCCTCGGCGCCGGGGCCGCCGTCGCCGAGCGCGACGAACGCGACACGGTCGACGTCGCGGCGGACGAGGACCTCGACGACGTCCACGAGCCGGAGGCGGACGACGATGCTCTCGCAGCCGAAGACGACGCGGCCGAGGACGGCGAGGAGGACGGCGAGCCGCGGCTCTCGCACTTCGAGCGCCGCCAGCTCGCCCGTCTGCACGCACTGGCAGACGACGAGGCCGACGCGGCCGATGTCGACGACGAGGCGGGCCATGACCGGGCAGCCGAGGACGAGGAGGTCGAGGACGCGGAGGCCGAGGACGAGGCGGTCGCCGACGAGGTCGTCCGCGCGGCAGACGCGCCGCGCGCTGCTGCGGCTCCCGCCGCCGAGGGCGACGCGAGCGGCGCCGCCGGGCCCGGCGTCGCGGATATCGACGACGCGGAGATCGACGACGAGGCGATCGACGACGACGCCCGGGCGTTCGACGAGTTCGCGATCGCCGCCGCTGCGCTCGACGACGCCGCGGCCGACGACGACGAGGACCTGGACACCGAGGTCGAGCTGGTGGTGGGCGCCGACGACGACGACGACGAGGTCGACGACGCGGACGCGGACGAGAACCTGCCCGCGGAGGGCGAGACGGACGATGTCGAGGCCACCCTGCGCGAGCGGGTCACCGCAGCGGCCGAGCCGGCCGACGAGGAACTCGCCGACGCGTCCGACGCGTCCGACGCGTCCGACGAGGTCGACGACGAACCCGACGACGCGTCCGAGGCTGCCGACGAGACCCCGCGCGGTGTGCTCGCACCGCTGGCGCCGCCGCCGGCGGGGCCGTCGATCGACGCGGCTGCCGACCGCGCTTCGGCCGCGGACACCCGTCCTGCGGCGGAGCCTCCGGCCGCCGCCGGTCCGCCCGAACCGGTGGTGTCGATCCCGCGGCCGCCCGAGGGGGCGCGGCAGCAGAAGCTGTTCGTCGGCGCGGTCGACGAAGGTCTGGTGCGCGAGGCGATCGAGGTGATCGAGTCGACGCGGCGCGCCAGCGCGTCGCTGTTGCAGAGAAAACTGCGCATCGACTTCGAGGAAGCCAAGGAAGTTCTCGCCCTGCTCGCGCACCGCGGCGTGGTGGAACTGGCCGATGACGGCACACAAGGTCGCGTCCTGCAGTGACCGCGGCGGCGCCGCGCCCTCCGCGGGCGACCGTCGTCGCGGCCCCTACCGCTTGTGGTCCGCGGCATCGCCACGGGCGAGCTGCGCGCGTCCTTCCGTGGACAACTTCGCGCACCCGGCGCGACCGGATCGTCGTCGGGTCGCGAGCGCGGCGAGTGCGCGTCGTCCCGGCGCCGTCGTCGCGTGCGCCGCGCGACGACGACTCACCGAGTGCCCACCGCAACTCACAGTTCGTCCACAGAGCAGGTCCTTGCGCGCGCGACGCCGGTCGCTAAGTCGGCATCGGTCGTCGTCGCGAGTCGCGTGGACGGCGGCGCGCGCTGCGTGACGTCGCCGGCGGCGTCGTTCCCGTCCCCAGTCCCATCCGTTCCGTCCGTTCCGCTCCATGGTCGATTTCCATTCGTCGCTCGAAGGCCGCGGCGTCCCGCAGAACCTCGAGGCCGAGCGGTCGGTGCTCGGCGCGTTGCTGCTGCACGCGGACGCGGTGTGCGACGTGGGCTTCCTGCGCGCGGAGGACTTCTACCTGCCGAAGCACCAGCGCATCTACCAGTCGATCCTGGCGACGTTCAACCAGCGCAACGCCACCGATCCGATCGTGGTCGAGGAGGAACTGCACCGGCAGGGCGCGCTGGCGGAGTGCGGCGGTCGCGAGCACCTGCTCGACCTGCTCGAGAGCGTCGTGTCGGCCGCCGGCGTGGTCTACCACGCCGAGATCGTCCGCGAGAAGGCGGTGCAGCGGCGGTTGCTCGAGACCTGCCTCGACGTCGCGCGGCGCTGCTACGAGAACCAGGGCGACGCCAAGGATCTGCTCGACGAGGCCGAGCGCCAGATCTTCGAGATCGCGCGGCTCGACAAGTCCGGCGAGGCCACCAGCATCGCCGACATCCTGCAGCAGACGTTCGAGCGCATCGACAAGCTGCGCGACCGCGGCGCGCGCCTGACCGGCCTCGGCACCGACTACTACGACCTCGACGACATGATGGGCGGGCTGCAGCCCGGCGAGCTGATCATCGTCGCGGCGCGTCCGTCGATGGGCAAGACGTCGTTCGCCCTGAACCTGACCGAGCGGGTCGCCGGGCTCGGCCAGTCGGTGTCGTTCTTCTCGCTCGAGATGTCGAGCCAGCAGGTCATCCAGAACATGCTGTGCTGCCGGTCGCAGATCGACGGCCAGGCGATGCGCAAGGGCCGCATCACCGACCAGCAGTACCGGCGCCTGCAGGAGGAGGCGGAGCGGCTCTACGAGGCGCCGATCTTCGTCGACGACACCCCGGGCCTGACGATCACCCAGCTGCGGGCGAAGTGCCGGCGTCTCAAGCAGAAGCACGACATCCAGATGGTGGTCGTGGACTACCTCCAGCTGATGACGGCCGGTGGGCGCGTCGAGAGCCGGCAGCAGGAGATCTCGACGATCTCGCGCGGTCTCAAGGGCATCGCCCGCGAGCTCGAGGTGCCCGTGATCGCGTTGTCGCAGTTGAATCGCGACGTCGAGAACCGCGATGATCACCGGCCGCGCATGAGCGACCTGCGCGAGTCCGGCGCCATCGAGCAGGACGCCGACGTGATCATCCTGCTCCACCGCGACGAGTACTACAAACCCAGCGAACAGAACGCCGGCCTTGCGCAGATCATCATCGCCAAACAGCGAAACGGGCCGACCGGCGATGTCACGCTGCGGTTCTTCCGCGAGTACATGCGGTTCGAGAACCTCACGCGGCGTGCGGAGCCCATGCAGTAGCCGCACGGGCGCGCCGCGCTGGCGCGTCTGGTTCGCCGCCGCGTTGCTGGCCACGGGGCTGGCCGCGCAACCGCCGGGCCAGGTCCCTGGCGGTCAGGCGCCCGCGACGCGGGATCCGGCCGCGGCGCAGGACCCCCAACCGCAGCAGCCCCAACCGCAGCAGCCCCAGCAGGGGCCGCTGCCGGCGCCGCAGGAGCCGCAGCAGTCGCCCGGCCTGGAGGTGGTCGTCGATCCGCGCGCCGAGCCGCTGCTGGGGCGCACCATCCGCACGATCCGGGTGCTGCAGGTCGACCGCAACGGGCTCGTACCGATGGTGGACGACGCCGCCGACGCGATCGTCCGCGGCCTCGCGTCGCGGGCGGGTCGGCCGCTCGAGATGCGCAACGTCACCGCCGACATCGGCAACCTGTGGCACGAGCGGCGGCTGGCCGTGCGCGCGTTCGCGCGGCCGGACGGCGACCAGGTCGAGCTGTGGTTCCTGGTCGAGCTCGAGGTGCAGGTCTACGAGCGCGTCGAGTTCCAGGGCCTGCGGCGGTTCGAGCGGCCGGTCGTGGAGGCGCTGCTCGGGCTCTACCCCGACCGCCAGGTGACCAGCACCGAGGCGGTGGCGATGCGCAACATCCTGCTCGCGCGCTACCGACGCGAGGGCTACGCGTTCTCCAACATCGACCTCGACGAGCGCGAGCCCGATGCCGGCGAGGGCAGCAGCGAGCGCCGTCGCAAGATCGTCACCTTCCGCATCGACGAGGGGCCGCGCGTCGAGGTCGGCGACGTGTACTTCCGCGGCAACGTGTCGTTTCCGGCCGAGACGTCGACGTTCTTCAGCCCGGGCGACCACCTGGTGCGCGAGTCGCACATGAAGTCCGAGCCCGGCGGCCTGGGCGGCGGCGGGCCCTATTCGCGCGAGATCCTCGAGGAGGACCTCGACCTGCTGCAGCTGTTCTACCGCAGCCGCGGCTTCCTGGACGCGGTCGTCACCGTCAGCGACGCGCGCTTCCGCGAAGACCGCACGGTCGTCGACCTGTACTTCCTGGTCGTCGAGGGACCGCGCTACCGCGTCCGCGACATCCGAGTGGCCTACGTCGACGCGCAGCGCCGGCCGCTGCCGCCTGGTGACGAGCTGTACCCGGCGGCCGAGGTCGAGGCGGTGCTGAAGAGCCGCGCCGGCGACTTCTACGACCACACCCGCATCCGCCGCGACCTGCAGGCGATCGAGGAGTTCTACGGCGAGCGCGGTCACCCCAAGATCAGCTTCCCGGGCATGGACCGCGTCCCGGGCGCGTTCTACGTCGGCTGGCCCAAGGAGCGCTACGACGAGCAGTCCGGCGTCGAGCTCACGTTCGAGATCCACGAGGGCACCGAGAAGACCCTGCGCGACGTGGTGCTGCGCGGCAACGCCGCGACCCGCGACAAGGTCGTGCGCCGCAAGGTGCAGGTGCTGCCCGGCGAGGTGCTCGACATGACCAAGGTGCAGCGCTCGATCCTGTACCTCGAGCAGACGCGGTTCTTCCAGGACCCGCTGACCCTCGCCGGCCCGCGCTTCGAGCTGATGTCGGTGCCCGGGCGCGACGACCTGCTCGACCTCGCGATCGACGTCGAGGAGTCGGAGACCGGCGAGTTCCGCTGGGGCGTCGGCATCAGCTCGGGCGCCGGTGCGCAGGCGACGCTGACGTTCAACAAGCGCAACTTCGACCTGTGGAGCCCGCCGAGCTCGTGGAACCCGATCACCGTCGTCGAGGAGATCCTCGACAGCCGGGCGTTCCACGGCGGCGGCCAGCAGCTCGACCTGTTCCTGGCGCCCGGCACCCAGGTGAGCCTGTTCCAGATCGGCTACACCGAGCCGGACCTGTTCGGCGAGCACTTCGAGACCACCGAGCTGCGCGTGAACGGGCGGCGCGTGCTGGTGTTCCGCGACGGCTACCGCTCCGACACGCTGGGCGCCGAGTTCGGGCTGTCGCGGCGGCTGTCCGAGGAGCTGCAGTTCGGCGTGGCGTTCCAGCAGGAGACCGTCGAGATCCGCGACGTCGCGCAGAACGCGACGCGGCTGGCGTTCGACGCCGAGGGGCAGACGGAGCTGCGCGGCCCGCGCTTCACCGCGGCCTACCGCGACGTGGACGACCCGCGGTTCCCGACCAGCGGCGTCGATCTGGTCGCCCAGTACGAGCTGATCGGCGGCCCGTTCGGCGGCGGCGAGGACCTGTGGAAGGCGCGGCTCGGCGCCGACGTGTACCTGCCGATCGCCGAGAACGACGTCGGCCACCGCACGGTGCTGCATCTCGAGAGCGAGTTCCGGCTGGCCGAGGCGTTCGGCGGCAGCGACGAGGTGTTCCTGACCGAGCGGTTCTACCTGGGCGGCAGCTCGACGATGCGCGCGTTCGACTTCCGCGGCGTCGGACCGAGCCAGTTCGGCCGGCCGTTCGGCGGCGAGGCGCTGTGGCGCGGCACCACCGAGGTGTCGCTGCCGCTGGTCGCCACCCGCCTGGAGCGCGACCTGCGCGACCGCGAGCTGCTCCGCGGCGTGTTCTTCCTGGACTACGGCGTGCTGGGGCTGTCCCTGGACGACCCCTCGTTCGGCGACCTGCGCCTGAGCTACGGGTTCGGCCTGCGCATCAACGTGCCGATGCTCGAGATCCCGATCGCGATCGACCTGGGCTGGCCGATCCTGTACGAGGAGACCGACGACCGCCGGCAGTTGCTGATCAGCATCTCGCGCTGAGCGGCGGCGCGGCGTAGCCTCCCGGCCAGAGACCACGATGGAATGTCCCTGCTGCAGCGGCAAGAAGTTCGACGAGTGCTGTGAGCCCGTCATCCAGGGTGCGCGGAAGGCCGCGACCGCCGAGGAGCTCATGCGGTCGCGCTACAGCGCCTACGCGACCGGCGCGATCGACTGGATCGTCGACAGCCAGATCCCCGAGGGCCGCCAGTTCACCGATCGCCGGGCCACCGAGGAGTGGAGCAAGCGCTCGAACTGGAAGGGCATGGAGGTGCTGGAGGTCCAGGCCGGCGGCGCCAGTGACGACGAGGGCGTCGTCGAGTTCAAGGCGCGCTACGAGCTCGCCGGCGAGGACATCGTGCACCACGAGATCGCCAGCTTCCGCAAGGACGACGGCGACTGGTACTTCGTCGACGGGCTCGAGGTGAAGCCGCGGCCGTTCAAGCGCCAGCAGCCGAAGGTCGGGCCGAACGAGCCGTGTCCGTGCGGCAGCGGCAAGAAGCACAAGAAGTGCTGCGGCCGGCCCGGCGTCACCGCCTGAGCCGGCGCCCAGCCCGTCGGACCCAGCCCGTTGGACCCAGCCCGTTGGCTGCAGGGCCCTGGCCATAGGGCCCAGGCTACAGGGCGCCGAGCGTCAGCTGCAGGCCGTTGGTCGTCGAGATGCCCGAGATCGCGAAGGTGACCGGGTCGACCTCGATCTGCCCGACCTGGTGGTAGAGCACGAGGCCGGCGAACACCGGGTCGTTCGGGACCGGGATCGAGACCGTGACGCTGCCGCCGGTCGGGAACACCAGCAGACTCAGCACATCCTGCGCGCTGAGCAGCTCGCAGCCGGCGCCGGCCTGCGGCAAGAGCGGCGGCAGCGCGATCGCGCTCGCCGCCAGCCCCAGGTGCCAGCGGCCGAACGCGTTGTTCGCGAAGCCGGTGGTGGTGGTGCGCAGCGGGCCACCGACCCACGGCGGCGCGTCGTGGGTGAGCGTCAGCGGGCCGGCCGAGCCGCTGCAGGCGCTGCCGTAGGGGACCGCGGCGGACGGGCAGGTGGTCGACAGCGTGCCGAGGAACGCGGCGGGCTGGTCCGCGGTCCGCGTGAAGCGGCCGCCCAGGGCGAGGCTGCCGTCGGGTTGCGCGAGCAGCGTCAGCACCTCGCCGTCGGTGCCCGGCAGCGGCGGCGGCGAGAACGCCTGCCACGCGCTTCCGTCCCAACGCGCCACGTTCCACGTCGGGAACGAGCCGCCGACGACCATGTCGCCGTTCGGCAGCGCGGCCAGGGCGCGCGCAATCAGGCCGGTGCCGCCCATCGACTGCAGGCCGGCGCCGTCCCAGCGCCGGACGCCGCTGTCGGCGCCGACGATCACGCTGCCGTCGGGCTGCGCCAGCAGCGCGTGGACGATGCTGGACTGGACGCCCATGGACGCCCAGCTCGAGCCGGTCCATCGGGCCAGGTTGAACGCGGTCGTGCCGCTCACGGTCTGGAAGCTGCCGCCGATGACGAGCTGCCCGCCGGGCAGCGCGGCGATGGCGTTGACGCCCAGGCCCACCGCGTCGACGCCGGTGCCGTAGGCCAGCCAGTCGATGCCGTTCCAGGCGACGATCGCGTTGCTCGGGACCGTGAACTGACCGCCGACGAGCAGCCTGCCGTCGGTGCCGATGGCGAGGGCCTTCACGGGGCCGTTGGTGCCGGACGACAGCTGGCTCCAGCCGGTGCCGTTCCATCGCGCGAGGCGCGACGTGGCGACGCCGCCGGAATGCGTGAACTCGCCGCCGGCGACCAGCTCGCCGTTCGCCAGCACCGCGAGCGCGCGCACCGTGCCGTCGAAGCCAGCGCCGAGCGGGACCCAGCCCGCGGGCGTCCGTCGGGCGATGCGCGCCGCGGCGACGCCCTCGATCCGCGTGAACTCGCCGCCGACGACCAGGTCGCCGCCGGGCAAGCGCGCCAGCGCGTGCACCGCGCCGTCGCCGCCGGCGCCCATGCCCGTCCACGCGGCGCCGTTCCATCGGCCGACGCGCAGCAGCGGCGCGCCGTCGATCGTCGTGAACCGGCCGCCGGCGACGATCTCGCCGCCGGGACCGGTCGCGAGGCACTCGACCTCGTTGTTCGTGGCCGGACCCACCGGCCACCACAGGCTGCCGTCCCAGCGACCGACCTGCAGGCCGACCGCGACGATGACGTCGCCGGCCGTGTTCAGCCCCATGGCGTTGACGGTGCTCAGGAGGCCCGGGCCGAGCGGCAACCAGGTGCTGCCGTTCCAGCGGGCGATGCCGTTCACCTCGACGCCGCCGAGCGTGCGGAAGTAGCCGCCGGCGAGCAGGTCGCCGTTCGCGAGTTCGAGCAGCGAGGCCACGTGCCAGAGCGGCTCGACGGCGCCGCTGGCGAACACCGACCACGCGGTGCCGTCCCAGCGCAGGATCTTGTCGGGCATGTTGCCGAACGTGCCGAAGCGGCCGCCGACCAGGACGTCGCCGTTGGCGCGCACCAGCAGCGTCGAGGGCCTGCCCTGGACACCGCCGCCCAGCTGCGACCACGAGGTGCCGTCCCAGCGCGCGACGCCGTTGGCGACGTAGCCGCCGGCGGTCGACCAGCTGCCGCAGGCCACCAGTTCGCCGTTGGGGAGCGCCACCACGGACTCCACCGGGTTGGTCGAACTCGTCGTCAGGCCACCGCCCAGCGGCTGCCACGCCGCGCCGTTCCAGCGCGCGATGCCGTTGGTCGGGACACCGCCGCTGGTGGCGAAGTGACCACCGGCGATCAGGTCGCCGTTCGGCAGCGCCAGCAGGGTGCGGACGTCGAAGCCGGCCCCCGTCATGCCGCCGCCGAGCTCCGACCACTCGCCCGTGGCCGGGTCCCACGTGGCGATGCCGTTGGCGAGCACACCGCCGGCGACCTCGAAGTTGCCGCCGACCGCGTAGACCGCCGCGGCCGGTCCGGCGCCATCCGGGTCCCACCGGGTCACGGCGTGGACGTCGAGGCCGACGCCCTGGAGGGCGTTGCCGGGCAGCCAGGCCGGCTCGCACTGAGCTGCCATGGGTGCCGCGAACGCGGCGGAGAAGACGAGGAGCGCCGGGGCGGCGCGCGAGACACGGTGCATGGAGCCCTCGCTCAGGGGATCGGGTGGCCTGCGGGTGCGGCGGCGCAGCAAGTCGCGTTCCACGTCCGCGCGACGGATTGTCGCTCGAACGCCGGGCCGCCGCGACCGGGGTGTGGCGGATTCCCAGCGCCCGGACGTCGGATTCCGGTCGGCCGGTCGCCCGGGCCGTGTAGCCTGTGGCGACGATGTCCCGATTCCCGGCGAAGATCGTTCTCGTGCTGCTGTGGTCGTGCCTGCCGTGGCTGTCCGGGTGCAGCAAGCACCCGTTGGCCGGCGGCTGGCACCAACACGTCGAGTCGGGCGAAGGGCTCGCGCTGCAGTTCGACCCCGCCAGCAGTCGCCTGATCGTGCACGCCCATGGCCGAACCGACGGCGGCGACGAGCACATGGACGGTGAGTACACCATGGACGGGCAGACGCTGACCCTGCACTGGATGGACGGCACCAAGCGTGTGCAGTGGACGGGGTCGCTGCAGGGCGATCACCTGGAGCTGAAGGGTGCCGACGGCAAGGCGCTCGAGTTCCACCGCGGCGGCGACCCGCACGGGCACTAGGCCGCCCAACCCCGGCGGCCCCGCCGGGGCCGCGCTGCCCGGGCAGCGCGGCCCGGACAGGTGTCGCCGCACCGCACCGGCCTTGCGGCAACGGGCACCGCGGCGCGGTCGTCGGCGCGGCCGTTCGCCGTGGTTCGCAGCCGGCCCTTCGCAGTCCGCGGCCGATTCCCTAGGATGCCCGCGCGTCTCCTCCGTTCGCGCATGAGCACCTCGCCACACTCCGACGTGGTCACCGAAGGCATCCGTATCCAGGCGGCGGGCCAGTACCTGCCGCAGGAGAGCGATCCGTCGGTGGGCCGGTTCGTCTACGCCTACAAGATCACGATGACCAACATCGGCCAGCGCAAGGCGCGGCTGGTGGCGCGGCACTGGATCATCGTCGACAGCGAAGGGCGGCGCGAGGACGTGCGCGGGCCGGGCGTGGTCGGCGAGTACCCGCAGCTCGCGCCGCGCGAGAACTACAGCTACATCAGCTACTGCCCGCTGCGCACGCAGTGGGGCACGATGGAGGGCAGCTACACCTTCGAGCGCGATTGCGGCGCGCGGTTCCAGGTGCACATCGGCAGGTTCTTCCTGGTGCAGTCGGCGCCGCCGCTGAGCCTCGAGTCGCGCGCCTGACGCGCGCCGCCGCCGCACCGCGGACCGGGCGGCGCTAACACGTCCCGCCGCCCGGGCGTCCTGCCGGACATGAAGCATCCGCGCGCCGTGCGGCTCCCCCTGTTGGTCCTCGCCGGCTGGATGTCCGGCGCCGGTGTCCTCGGTCAGGACGCCCCGGCCGACGATCCCGGCTACCGCGCCCACGAATGGGGCACCTTCACGTCGATGGTCGACGCCGACGGCGCCGTCCTCGAGGGGCTCCATCGCGAGGAGGAGGCGCTGCCGGAGTTCGTGCACGACCTGATGTCGATCGAGGCCGCCGGCGACGCCGGCGTGAAGTTCCCCGCCAGCCGCGTCACCCAGAAGATGGAGACGCCGGTGATCTACTTCCACACCGACCGGGCGCGGCGGGTGTCGGTGCACGTCGCCTTCGAGCAGGGCCTGATGACGCAGTTCCACCCGCTGCCGGCGCTGGTGTTCCCGCCGCTGGACCTGCTGCGTGCGCACCTGCTGCGGGCGCCGCTGGACCTGACCACCGTCGCGCGGTCGGGGCTGGTCTGGGACGTCGACCTGCTGCCGCCGGACGCGCCGCAGCCGGCCGAGGTCGCGCCGGCCGCCGCCGACGAGCCCTGGGGGCTGGCGCGGCAGGTGCGCGCCGCGTGGGTGCGCACCCGCCCCGCCCCGGGCGCGGCGGTCGAGGCCGAACGCTACCTGTTCTACCGGGGCCTCGGCCGCTGGCAGCCGGCACTGACGCTGCAGGCCCGCGACGACGGCGTGACCCTCGAGAACGGCATGGAGGGCGCCGTGCCGTTCCTCGCGGTGCTCGAACTCGACGAGCGCGGCGGGCGCTTCGCGCTGGGCGGCGCCCTGGCGGCCGGCGCGGCGCGCGAGGTCGCGCTCGCCGAGGCGCCGTTCGCGGCCGACCGCTCCCGGCTCGCACACGAGCTCGGCGCCGCGGTGCAGCAGGCGCTCGAGGCCAGCGGCCTGCACGCCGACGAGGCGCGCGCGATGGTCGCGACCTGGTCGCGCTCGTGGTTCCAGCGCGACGGCGCGCGGGTGATCTACCTGTTGCCGCGCGCCGAGGTCGATCGGGTGCTGCCGCTGCAGCTCTGGCCGCCGCCGCGCGAGCTGGTGCGTACCCTCGTCGGTCGGCTCGAGTTCGTGACGCCACGCGCGCAGGCGGCGGTCGAGGCGGCGCTGCAGCGCAGCGACGAGCCGGTCCTCGCGCGGCTCGATCGCCTCCTCGAGCCGCACCTGCGCAACGTGCTCGCGCGCGCGACCGACGGCCGTGTGCGCGAACTGGCGCGGCGCCGGCTCGCAGCGCTCGGCCGGTGACCGCTACGCTGTCGTCCAGGTGGTGGAGCCAACCGATCCCGTGCTCGCGTCGACCGCAGCGCTCGTGCAGCAGCTGCAGTCCGGCGAGGATGCCGCGTTCGCCGCGCTGTACCGGGCGTTCGCCGGAGTCGTGCACGGCATCGCGCTGGCCCACGGTCCGCGCGGCGCCGCCGAGGACGTGACCCAGGACGTGTTCATGAGGGCCTACCTGCGACGGAACGAGCTGCGCGACCCGGCCGCGTTCCCCGGCTGGCTGTGCACCGTGGCGCGCAACGCCGCCGTGCAGGCGCGCCGCAAGGCGCGGCGACGGCAGGCGCGCGCCCCACGCGCGGACGTCAACGGCGTCGCCAGCGCCGCCCCGGGACCGGAGCGCGCGGCGATCGCCGCCGACGACGCCGGGCGCGTGCTCGACTGCATCGCCGAATTGCCCGCGGCCTACCGCGAGACGCTGGTGCTGCGCCTCTGCGAAGGGCTCGGCGGCGCCGAGATCGCCGCGCGCACGGGCCGAACACACGGCTCGGTGCGCGTCAACCTGACCCGCGGCATGGCGCTGCTGCGGCCGCTGCTGCGCGAACGGGGGCTGCCATGACGCTTGGCGACCGCGACGACTATCTGTGGGACCCGCAGCAGCCGCCGGACCCCGAGATCGAGGCCCTGGAGCGCGCCCTGCGGCCGCTGCGCCGAACCGCTCCGCCGCCGGGCGTCGAGCTGCTGCCGACCGCGGTGCCGCGCCGCTCGCCGTGGCGGCGGGCGTTGCCGGCGGCCGTCGCCGCGGCTGCACTGCTGGCGCTGTGGCTCGTGTTCGGCGGCGGCGAGGCGGCGCTGCGTCCCGGCTCCGCGCCGCGGCAGTTCGTCGCCGACGAGTCGCCGCTGGTCGTGCGCCTCGGCGCGCTGGCGGAGGTGACGCTGCGACCCGGCGCGGACCTGCAGTTCGCGCACTGGCGGGACGACGAGGCGCGGCTGCGGCTTCGCCTCGGCACCGTCGAGGTGCGGGTGGCTCCGCCGCCGGCGGTGGCGCCGCGGTTCTTCTGCATCGACACGCCCGGCGGCGAAGTCGTCGACCTCGGCTGCCGCTACCGGCTGCAGGTGCACGACGACGGCCGGCAGTACGTCCGCGTCACCGAGGGCATGGTCGAGTTCGCGTTCGGTGGGCGCACCGTGCTGGTGCCGGCCGGCGCCGAGTGCTCGGTGGTGGACGGCGTGCCGTCGACGCCGGTGTTCGTGGACCTCGACGGGAGGCTGCGCGACCTCGCCGCCAAGTTCGACGCGGCCTTGCGGCAGCCCGGCGTGCCGATCGAGAGCCGCTGGCGTGTGGCGCAGGGCATCGCCGAACGCTGCCGCACCGGCCGCGACACGCTGATCCTGTGGCACCTGCTGGGCGACGCGGATCCGGTGGTGCGCGAGGTCGCCGAAGCGCGCCTGCTCGAGCTCGAAGGGCCGCCGCCCGGCGCCGTCCTCGGCCCCGGCAAGCAGCCGGTGCCGCACGCCGACGCCGGCACCTGGCTGCCGTTCCTGCGCCAGGGCGCGTGGAGCCGGCCGCAGTGACGCAGCGGCGGCGCGTTCGCTTGCCGGTGCCGCGCCGCACGGCTACGGTCCGCCCGTGCCCTCGTTCGCGCTCGGTGACGGTCCGCTCGATCTCGACACCCTGTGCGCGCTGAGCCGCCCCGGCTCGCGCGTCGAGCTGACGCCGCAGGGACGCGAACGGGTGCAACGCTCGCGCCGCGTCGTCGCCGACGCAGTCGCCACCGGCCGCACGATGTACGGCATCAACACCGGCTTCGGGAAGCTGGCCGGCGTGCGCATCGCCGACGACCAGCTGGCGCAGCTGCAGCGCAACCTGCTGTTGAGCCACGCCACCGGCGTCGGCGAGCCGCTGCGGTTCGAGCAGAGCCGGCTGGCGTTCGCGCTGCGCATCCACAACCTCGCGCTCGGCTACTCGGGCGTGCGCGTCGAGCTGCTGGAGCAGGCGATGGCGCTGTTCAACCGCGACCTCGTGCCGGTGATCCCGAGCCAGGGTTCGGTCGGCGCGTCGGGCGACCTGGCGCCGCTGGCGCACATGGCGCTGCCGCTGCTCGGCTTCGGCGAGGTCCACGCCGACGGCGGCGTCATCGACGGCGCCCGCGCCCTGGAGCGCTGCGGCCGGCCGCCGCTGGACCTCGCCGAGAAGGAGGGCCTCGCGCTGATCAACGGCACGCAGATCATGACGGCGATCGGCGTGCTGGCGCTGCACGAGGCCGTGCTGCTGGCCAAGACCGCCGACATCGCCTGCGCGATGACGGTGGAGGCGCTGCGCGGCAGCGAGCGTCCGTTCCAGCCGCGCGTGCACGCCGTGCGCGCCCACGAGGGGCAGCAGCGGACGGCCGCCAACCTGCGCGCGCTGCTGCAGGGCAGCGCGATCATGGTGTCGCACGCCGCCTGCGCCAAGGTGCAGGACGCGTACTCGCTGCGCTGCGCGCCGCAGGTGCACGGCGCCGCCAAGGACGGCGTGCGCTACGCGCTGCAGGTGCTCGAGACCGAGGCCAACTCGGTGACCGACAATCCGCTGGTGTTCCCCGAGGGCGACGTCGTCAGCGGCGGCAACTTCCACGGCCAGCCGGTCAGCCAGGCGCTCGACTTCGCCGCGATCGCGATCGCCACGCTGGCCAACATCAGCGAGCGCCGCATCGAGCAGATGGTGAACCCCGACATCTCGGGGCTGCCGCCGTTCCTGGCTCGGCATCCCGGTGTCGAATCGGGGTTCATGATCCCGCAGGTCGTCGCCGCGTCGCTGGCCAGCGAGAACAAGTCGCTGGCGCACCCGGCCAGCGTCGACACCATCCCGACCTCGGCCAACCGCGAGGACCACGTGTCGATGGGTGTCACGGCGGCGCGCCACGCCGAACGCATCGCGCGCAACACGGCGAAGGTGCTCGGCATCGAACTGCTGTGCGCGGCGCAGGGGCTCGATCTCGGCGAGCCGCTGGCGCCGGGGGCCGGGGTCGCGGCGGCGTATGCCGCGGTGCGGGCGCGCGTGCAGGGGTTGGAGGGGGATCGCTACCTGGCGCCGGATCTGCGGGTGGCGGAGGAGCTGGTGCTGGATGGGAGTCTGGTGGCGGCGGTGGAGCGGGCGATCGGAGACCTGGCGATCTGACCCGCGCCGCGCGCCCGTGCCCAGGCCGCGCTCCGCGCGGCCGGTGCCCGCCCGCGCGAAGCGCGGGCTGGGTCGGATCGGGCCAGGTGGAGGGTGCACGCGGTGCGCACATGCCGCGAGGGTCTCCCGTTCCGCACAGCGCGCGCTTCGCGCGCGCGGGCACCGGCGAGCGCGCTGCGCGCGCCCGCCTGGGCACCGCGGCGCTGCGCGCCCGCTGGGCACCGGCCGCGCTGCGCGCGGCCTGGGCACGGGCACGGGAGTGGGCGCTCAGTCCGCCAGGATCTCGGCGATCCGCTCGTACGGCGTCCGCGCCGCGGTCCGCCGCGGCGTGCGCCGATCGACCAGCGCGTGCAGCGCCCGGATCACGTCGCTCCGCAGCACCAACCCCAGCAGTCGCCCTTCGCCGTCGACGACCGGCAGTCGCCGGACCGGGTTGTTCTGGAACAACTCGGCCAGCGCGAACAGGTCCGCGTCGGCGGCCACGGTCCGGAACTCCGTCCGCATGTGCTGGCTGACGGTGCCCGACGGCTCCGATTCGTAGGTCGAGGCGGCGAGGAACTGCAGTCCGTCGCGCTCGCTGAACATGCCCACCAGCCGGCGATCCGCGACGACCGGGCCGCCGGAGATCCGGCGCTGCAGCAGGGTCTGCAGCGCTTCGGCGACGTCCTGGTCGGGGCGGAACGAGGTGACGTCCCGCTGCATCACTTCGGCGGCCGTGGGCAGGGCTTGGTCCGCGTTCATGAACGCCCAGGATACCCCATCGACGGCCGGGGCGCAGTCCCGCCCGTTGCGCGCGGGCGCGATCGCGCGGCCGGTCCGGGGCAACGGCGCTACGCTGTGGCGCCGTCGCGGCGCCCCGGCTACCCTCCCGGCTTCCGCTGGAGTTACCATGACCCGCGCGCGCACGGCTTTCCTGACCCTGACCCTCTTCGCCGGCGGCGCCGGCCTCGTCGCCCAGGGCGGGACGCCGGCGCAACCCGCCGCCGAGACCGCGATGCCGAAGGGCGTCCAGGGGCTGACCGTCGGCGTGGTCGACTTCAGCCGCGTGTTCGACGCCTACCCGCGGGCGATCGACGAGCGCAAGAAGCTCGGCGAGTGGCGCGAGCGCCAGCAGGCGATGATCGATGCCGAGGAGCGCAAGCTGCAGGAGATCCGCATGAAGCGCGACGACCTGCGGCCCGACACGATGGAGCGCGACGTCAAGGAGCTCGAGCTCAACAGCAAGATCCGCGAGCTCGAGGGGCTGCGTCAGGTGCTCGAGCGCGATCTGAATCGGCGGCTCAACGAGATGTTCGTGGGCCTCTACGCCGACGCCGAGCAGGCCGTCGGCATCGTCGCCCGCGAGCGCGGCGTGCACCTCGTGCTGCGCAAGCACCTCGAAGCCGAGGACGTGAAGTCCCAGGACGCGCGGCTGCGACTGTACGAGACCCGCGTCGTCTGGTTCGCCGCCGAGGAGGTCGACCTGACGGCGGCGGTCATCAGGGTGCTGCAGGCGCCGCTGCCGCCGCGCGCCGACGGCGCCGGGACCCAGGATCCGCAGAAGCAACCGCAGACTCCAACGACTGGCGGCTGACCCGCCCTCACCACCGTGCTGCCCAAAGAATCCACCGTCCCGACGCGCAACCAGCGCACCCTGAAGGCCCCGGTCGAGTACCGCGGTGTCGGGCTGCACTCCGGCAAGGAGATCAAGGTCCGGATCCGCCCCGCGGAGGCCGGCAACGGCGTCACCTTCGTCCGCACCGACCTCGAGGACCAGCCGGAGGTGCGCGCCTACGGCACCAACATGAAGGCCCGCCAGCGCCGCACCTGCATCCAGGACGGCAAGGCCGAGGTCTACACCTGCGAGCACCTGCTGGCGTCGCTGTACGCACTCGGCATCGACAACGCGATCGTCGAGATCAACGGCGAGGAGGTCCCCGGCCTCGACGGCGCGGCCAGCGAGTTCCTCGAGGGCCTCAAGCAGTCGGGCTCCGTGGAGCTGCGCGGCACGCGCACCGGCTACTCGGTCAAGCAGCCGATCTACGTGCGCGAAGGCAACGCCAGCATCGTCGCGCTGCCGGGCTCCGGCAAGCTGACCGTCGAGTACCACCTCGACTACCCGGCCAAGAACGGCACGCTGAAGGCGACGCGCCAGATCGTCGGCTTCGAGATGAGCTCCGAGACGTTCGAGCGCGACATCGCGCCGGCGCGGACGTTCGTGTTCGAGCACGAGGTCGAGGCGCTGCGCGCCGCCGGCCTCGGCAAGGGCGCCACCCCGCAGAACACGCTGGTGGTGGGGCCGCAGGGCGTCCGCGACAACTCGCTGCGCTGGGACGACGAGCTGGCCCGCCACAAGATCCTCGACCTGATCGGCGATCTCGCCAACCTCGGCGTCGACCTCGACGCGCACGTGATCGCGACGCGCAGCGGCCACGGCCTGAACATGCAGCTGGTGCAGCGGCTGATGCAGGAGATGGAGCGCGAGCAGGAGCAGGGCGAGACGCCCCGCGAGTCCGGGCTCGACATCCGCGAGATCCTGAACCTGCTGCCGCACCGCTATCCGTTCCTGCTGATCGACCGGGTGGTGGAGCTGGACGGGTTCCAGCGCGCCGTGGCGATCAAGAACGTCACGATCAACGAGCCGTTCTTCCAGGGTCACTGGCCCGACCAGCCGATCATGCCGGGCGTCCTGCAGCTCGAGGCGATGGCGCAGCTGTCGGGCGTCCTGCTGCTGCGCAAGCTCGAGAACACCGGCAAGCTCGCCGTGCTCTGGAGCATCGACAAGGTCAAGCTGCGCGGCGCCGTGGTGCCCGGCGATCAGCTGCGCATCGAGGTCGAGACCATCCGCGCGAAGCCGCAGGTCGGCCACGTGCGCGCGCGCTGCAAGGTCGCCGGCAAGCTGGTCGCCGAGGCCGAGCTGAAGTTCACGCTCGTCGACGCCTGATGCGGCCGCGCATCGGCGTCGTCGGTGTCGGCCACCTGGGCCGCCATCACGTCCGGCTGCTCAAGGAGCTCGACTGCGAGTTCGTGGCGGTCGCCGACCCCGACGCGCGCGCGCGCGAGCGCGCGGCCGCCGACTTCGGGGTCGAGACGCTGGCGGACTACCGCGCGCTCGCGGGGCGCGTCGACGCGGTCACGGTCGTGGTGCCGACGCGGCTGCACCGCGAGGTGGCCGGGTTCTTCCTGGAGAACGGCGTCGACGTGCTGGTCGAGAAGCCGATCGCGCGCACCGTCGCCGAGGGCCAGGAGCTGGTCGATCTGGCGCGCCAGGGCGGGCGCGTCCTGCAGGTGGGGCACGTCGAGCGCTTCAATCCGGTGCTGCGCGGGATCGCCGAGATCGGGCGCAAGGCGCGCTACATCGAATCGCATCGGCTGGCGGCGTTCACGTTCCGCAGCACGGACATCGGCGTCGTGCTGGACCTGATGATCCACGACCTCGATCTGGTGCTGGCGCTTGTGCAGAGCGAGATCGCCAGCGTCGACGCGTTCGGCGGGGCGGTGTTCACGCCGGCCGAGGACATGGCGTCGGCGGTCATCAAGTTCCGCAACGGCGCGGTCGCACACCTGACCGCCAACCGCGTCGCGCTCAAGCCGATGCGCAAGATGCGGGTGTTCTCGCCCGAGGGCTACGTGAGCCTGGACTTCCACGCCGCGCAGGGCCTCGTCGTGCGCAAGCAGCCGGGCTGGGACCTGACGCGGCTCGACATCGACTCGATCGACCGCTCGCAGGTCGGCGACCTCTACAAGTTCGTGTTCCAGGGGCTGCTGAAACTCGAGGAGTACAAGCTCGACGAGGGCAATCCGCTGCGCGACGAGCTGGCGGCGTTCCTCGAATGCGTGCAGGACCGGCGCGAGCCGCTGGTGCGCGGCGAGGACGGCGTCGCCGCCGTGGCAGCGGCCGAACAGGTGATCGCGGCGATCGCGCGCAACCGCTGGAGCTGAGCGGCCCGCGGTCGGGTCGTTGTTCGGCTGTTGCGCGGCGCCGCGGTGCGCTACTCTTGGGCACGTCGAAGGCCCCGCTCTGCGGTTCTCGAGGCTGCACGCGGGCACAAAAAGTTGAACCGATGACCATTCTCCGGGGGCCGACCCAGAGGTCGGGGCGGGAGCGGGAGGCTCAGGCCCGCCCGCACCCCAACCGATCGGGGGGTCCCCACCTGAACCCAAGGGTTCAACCACGCCCCCGTCCACGGTCCTCGTGGAGCGGGGCCTCTCGATTTCCGCCGCCGGATCGGTAAGGTCCACACCCCTGCGCGACTCCGGTCAGGGTCGCGCTCGCGGTTTGCCCCGTGCAGTGGGGCCTGGAGGTGGTAGCGATGCGTCGACTCGTTTTCGGGCTGCTGGTTGCGGCCCTGGTCATGTGGGCCTGGTCGTCCTGGCGCGGCGAGGATGCCGCGGCAGGGGATGGCTCCCTGCGCACCGATCTCGCCGCGATGCTGGCATCGGCGGGCGAGGTGACCGGGAACGATGCTCCCGCCGTCCCTACGGCGGCGACGGATCCGGCGCTGGAGCAGGCGTTCGCGGAGCTCGCGCGCAAGGTCGAGACCGGTGACGCCGAGGCGCGTCGGCAGGCGCTGCGCCTCTTGGGCCGCCCCGACCTGCTCGACGCCCATCGGGTCCGCCTGAGCGCCCTGCTCGGACAGACTCTCGAGTCCGGCGCCGAGCCGGCAAACCCGTCGGGCGCCCAGCCCGGCGAAGCCGAGACCGAAGCCTCGGCGGCGCCCGCCGCAGGCCGCTGGGTCGCGCCCGCTGGGGAGGACCTCCCGGCGCTCCTGCAGCGGATTGGCGACAACAACGACTTCCTGCACGAGCCGGCCGGGCTGGCCCTGGGGCGCCGCGCGCTGCAGCTGTGGACCGAGCTGGGGTTCGAGCGCGACGCCGACGCCGTGGCGCTCGGCACGGAGCTGATCGAGCGCTGCATGCGCGGCCCGATCGGGCGCGCCGACAAGGCCGCGATCGCCTTCGTCGACGAGGTCTACGCCGCATACCGGGTGCGCGCCGACCGCGTGCTGTGCGACCCCGCCAACCTGGGTGGCGCCCGGAGCCACACCGTGGGCAAGGGCGACAGCCTCGACAAGATCGCCGCGGTCTTCCGCAAGGAGGGGATCGCGATGGAGGCCGGCACCCTGGCCGTGCTGAACCGGATCCACAACATGAACGCGATCCGCGTCGGCCAGATGATCCGCTGCCCGATCGACCCGATCCACGCGGTGCTGGAGCGCCGCAGCTTCCTGCTGGCGGTCTATGTCGGCGAACGGGTCCTGCGGCTCTACTGGGTCGGTCACGGCGCCGAGAGCAAGACGCCGGTGACCGAGTTCACCGTGTCCGAGAAGCTCAAGAACCCGGACTGGTACTCGCCGGACGGCGCGGTGCACCCGTTCGGCAGCCCGGAGAACATCCTGGGACGCTACTTCATCAAGTTCGACCACCCGAGCTACAGCGGGTTCGGCGCCCACGGGACGCCACAGCCCGAGACCATCGGCACCATGTCGTCGATGGGTTGCATACGGATGTACGACGACGACATCGAGGAGCTGTTCCGGCTGCTGCCGCGGAAGGCGCGCGTCGTCGTCCGCGACTCGCACTGAGCGAGGCGCCGGGTGGCCGGGACCTGCGTCCTCGAGCGGCGCGCGCCCGCCTGGGTCACGTCTTGTGGAGGGGGGGGCGGCCACGGGGCTGCTCCCGGTGACCCACGGACGGGCGCGGAGGCTCGGGGGATGGTCGGCTGCGATCCGGCCCGGGATGGGCTGGCAGCCGGCTGGGGACCTCGCGGGAGCGCCCTGCACCGGCCGCGAGGCGGGCCCCTCCGACGCGCCGAACGAGGCTGCGCCGACGCCACCCAGGGCGCTGGACGGACACGGTTCCAACCGACTGTCGAACAAAACTTTGCGGGCGGCACGCCAAATTCTTGCCCGTGCTCTTGACCGGCTCGTCCAGATCGCTACCCTTCCTCGCCCCGCTCAGGCCGGCAACGGTGCGCGAGCGGCGATCTTTGGCATTCAGGGTGGCCTCGAAGTCGAGCGTGTGAGCGAATCGAGAGTCGGCACGGCGGAAGCCGTGGCCGGCACAGCCACCTGTTCATCGCGCGAGCGGTGGGCGGGTAGACACTGGACTGAACATTCTTCCAAGTGAAGGGTTTGATCCTGGCTCAGAACGAACGTTGGCGGCGTGGATGAGGCATGCA
>JBFWWV010000031.1:0-43871 GCA_050245995.1 Planctomycetota bacterium
ACGTCGACGTCGGGCCGTCGTCCGAGCCCTGGCCGATCAAGGTGAGGCTCTTGCCGTCGATCACCGGCGCCCGGTAGCTCGCGGCTCCATGCACAGGAGCCCCTGCGGCGCGGATCCGGATGACATCGCCGGACGCCGCAGCGTCGACCGCGGGCTGTAGATCCAGGAAGTCGGTTCCCGGACGGTTGAGCCGGTCCACGGTCCAGGTGGTCTGCGCCGCCGCGCCGCTCGCCAGCGCGCCGAGACACAGCAGTGCGATCGCCTTCATGTTCCGACTCCTGCTTTGCATCGTCGCTCCCCGGTGCTCGCGATCGTAGCCACTCGCGCGCGCCGCTGCCCGGCCGGCCGCAATGCCGCTACCGCCCGGTGATCGTCGCCAGATCCGTCAGCCCCACCGTGCCGTCGAGCCGCAACTCCGCGCCCTGCAGGCCGAGCACGAAGTCCGCGGGCAGCCCCGGCGGCTCCGGGAACGTCCACTGCAGCGGACCGCTCGCCGGCGCGAACGCCAGCCACGCCAGCCCCGGCAGCGGGTCGATGGCGAGCAGCCCTTCGGGACCCGACCACGGCGTCGGCAGCAGCGGGCCCGCGGCCAGCAGCACCAGCGCCTGCGGCGTGCCGAACTGGTCGATCGTCCGCGTCGTGCCGTCGGTCGTCGTGCGCAGCACGGGTACGGGTTCGGCGGTCCACTGGCCTTCGACGCGGCCCAGGAAGCTGGCGCCGGGGTCGATGTGCACGTAGGTGTCTTCGCCCTGGGGTGACAGGTCTACGAACAGGGAGGACACCCGCCCGCCGCTCGGTCGCAGGCCGCCTTGCAGGTAGGTGCCGGGGCCGAAGAACAGCTCGCAGGCCTGCGCGCCGATCGCATTGGTGGCGGGCGACTGCGTCGTCCCGTCCTTGCCGATCACCGAACTGTGGTGCAGCCACACACGGCTGTCGAACAGCCCCATGGCGGGGGAAGGCACAGCACCGATGAGGTTGAACTGGCTGCTCATGGTGCTGTCGTGGATCACCAGCGCCGATCGATACAGCGCCAAGCCGAGGGGCCGCGCGACGTAGTCCACCTGGTTCATGACGACCATGCTGCAGTCGCGGATGCGCGGGCTCACGAGGTAACCAAGACCCTCGATCCGAACGCGGTCGACCAGGACGACGCCCTGGTTGTTGTCGAAGTCGATGCTGGACCCGGAGCCAACCGCGGACTGGGACTCCCAGACCGCGAAGTCGGCGAGCCGGACGCGCTGCCCCGCCTGCAGGTTGCGGACCCGCAACAGCCCCCGCATCCAGGTCGAGTCGGGTCCGGTGCCGGTGCCCTCGCCGACCAGGGTCAGGCTCTTGCCGTCGATCGACGGCGCCTGGTAGGCGGGTGCGGGGTGTGCCGGGGCACCCGCCGCGCGGATCCGGATGACGTCGCCGGACGCCGCGGCATCCACGGCCGGCTGCAGCGCCGTGAAGTCGGTGCCCGGACGGTTCAGCAGGTCGACCGTCCAGGTCGTCTGTGCCGGCAGCAGCCCGGCTGCACCGAGGCCAACGAGAAGGAGGCGAGTGTTCATGCGACACCTCACGCCAGTTCCTCAGGGTAGCGTCCAACGCCGCAGGCCGAGCGACCCGGCGACGTACAGTTCGTTGGTGCCATCGGTGCCCGCGACCTCGGAGGCGCCCGTGCGGTCCACCAGATCCGCGATCACGATGGAGTTGTAGGCGCCCACCGCGCCCTCGACCCGGGTCTGGTACAGCGGCGGCTGCGACACGATCTGGCCGGTCGCCGCGTCGAGCGCGTACACCAGCAGGTGGCCGTCGAGCGCGCCGACGACGAGTTCCGGACCGGGCACCGCCGGCACGATATCGCCGACCGCTAGCCCACAGACACCGTAGACCTTGGGGGCCAGCGGGGAGCTGCCGTCGAGGACCAGCTCCGGATGGCGCAGGAGGGACGAACTTCCGAAGCTGGTGTTGCCCGAGTACTCCACCATGCAGATGGCGGCCACCTGGTCGTCGGGCACGGTGCTGCCCGGGGTGTTGAACTGGGAGTCGTCGGTGAAGAACGCCATCGGGCCGACGTAGATCGAGCACTTGCCGCCGGGACGCGCCGGTCCGACGGCCAACGCCATGCCGCCGGTGCCGAAGTCCAGTGCTTCGTTCAGTGTGCCCTTCTCGATCGGACTCGGGCCGATGTCGGTGTCCGAGACCCCGGGCTCGAGCACCATCAGCCGCGCTCCGGGCGTGAACGCCGCGATCCGCACCTTGTCCGGATCGCTGGGGTCGAGGAACAGGCGCAACGCCTGGGCCTGCCGGTCCGCGAACGGCTGGAAGTGGAAGCTGCGCAGGTCGTGGCCCTGCATCAGGCTCCAGTCCACGGTGTCCGGGGCATTCGGCTCGATCGCTCCCACCGTGGACCACCAGTTGGACACGATGCCATTGGCGATCTGGAAGCCGGCGATGCGGTTGCCCCAGACGAGCCGATATTCCTCGCCCGACCAGTAGCACACGTACTGGTTGCCCTGCGGCTCCACGGTCAGGGCATCGCCGCAGCGCGGGAACAGGGCCGCGCCACCGTACACGCCGAGCACGTCGTGGATCCGGGACCAGGTCCCGGTGCCGAGGTTGTGCAGGCTCTGGGCGCCATTCGTGAACGGCTGGTACGGTCTGGTGACGACCAGGTCGGTGTCGGCGACATCCAGGGCCGGATACAGCACGGCACCCGACGACTGATCCTGGAAGTCCACGGCGGGCAGCAGACCGGCGTTGGGGTCAGTCGATCCCACGATCGGGCCCACGAGGGCGAGGTCCCGGAGCGGGCCTGCCAGCGGCTCGGTGCGGCCATCGAGGAAGACCCCGCGCCCCACATCCTGCACGAAGGTCGCGTCGCCGATTCCGGTGACGCTCCACCGCGTGCCCGACTGCTCGATCAGTTCGAGAGTCGGCGGCGAGGCCGCCGCGTCCACCGCCATGCCCCAGGTCGCCGCCAGCGTCCGGTTGCAGTGGCGCGGCGGACCGTTCGCGATGCCGGGTGCACGCACGGCCATGGAGTGGAACGTCAGCAGGCGTCCAGACGCACCGGGATGCGAACTCGCTTGTTCCGCGTGCGAGTGCAACTGCGTCCCGGGCGCCGTCTGCGGCAGCAGCTCGTCCATCGCGATCCACGACACGTAGCCAGCCTGCGTCGCGACCACCAGCTCCAGGTCACTCGTCGTCGGGTTCGGGTCGTCGTAGACGTTGGCGATCGCGATGTCGAGCGCTCCCATCATCGGCTGGAACGCGCACAGGTCGATCGGCAGGATCGGGCTTTCCGTCCCCGTGGCCGCGCCGTACGGAATCACCAGGATCCGGTCCTCGTGCAGGACGACGAAGCGCACGGTCCCACCCTCGTTCCACACCTCGAGGTCGGCGCTTACCCCCGCCGACAGCGTGATGGCCGGGACGATCTCCTTCTCGAACCGGTTCGTGAACGAGCCGTTGACGACGCTCAGGTCACTGGAGTCGAGCACCCAGATCGACTCGTGGTCGAACTGCGGCGTCCCGGCCATCAGCACGACGAGCTCCTTGCCCGCGTGGGCAGGATCCACTTCGGCGAACTCCAGGTCCACCGGAAGGCCGTTGAGGCGCGGCGACGAGTGCAGCAGGCTGAGCGTCGGCGTCGCACCCAACTGCCAGTGCACGATGGCGACGTGACCGCGATCGGAGAGGATGGCGAGGTCGACCTTGCCCATCCCGGACGACGGCAACACGGCGAGGTCGACGATGCCCGGTTCGAAGTGCCAGGCCAGCGGCTGCGAGCCCGGCGCCAGGTTGTCCACGTCGTAGATCGCGAGCATGCCGATGTCGCTCGCGAACACCACCTGGGCGCGATCGGACGGCTGCGCCTGCACCGTGGCCAGACGCAGCGGACGGGTCTGCTCCCACGGCAGCGTCGGGTTGCTGCCCATGATCGTCAGGTCCTCCCGGTAGAGCGCGTGCAGGCCGCGATGGGTCGCGACGATCACCTCCTTGCCCGGGAGGCCGTCGGCTTCGCCGAAGGCGAGGCCCCAGGCGCCGTACCCGAGCGCGGGGCTCATCGCCTGCGGCACGAACTCGCCGGTGGTCTGGTCGACGGCGAAGCGCGTCACGACCCCGTCGGCGCTGCCGACACAGACCTCGTGGAACCCGGTGTAGGTCGCCGGGTCCTGCTCGTTGGGCACGCCGACGATCAGCGAGTCGGCGAAGCCGAGGTAGGTGCCGGAGCCGAACGACTTGCCGGGACGCAGCGCGGTGCCGCCGACGGTCTGACCGAGACTGCCGGCGCCGCTGCCCAGGAACCCCGACAGCTGCAGGGGCGACGTCGCCGGCGGCGGCGGTGGCGGCAGCATGAACGCGTGGTCGTACACGTCCATCGAGCCGTTGCCGGCGGAGGTCGGCGCCTGGAACGCTCGCGGCGCGATCAGCGCTGCCTGCTGCGCGTCACCCAGCCACTCGATGAAGTCGAGGATGATGTCGATGAAGTCACCCCGAAGCGTGCCGGGATGGACCGGGCTCTCGATCGGCGGATTCGGGTGATCGCCGTGGCAACGCTTCGGGTAGATGGTCCACAGCAGCGGCACCCCGCTGGCATTCGGCGCGGTGATCCCCGCTGGCACGAACCCGCGCTGCCCGCTGAGCAGCGGCAGCGTGTCGTTGCCCGTGGTCGCCAGGTCCTCGTCGGCCTGGATCGCCAGCACCGGGCGCTGCAGGTAGCCGTCCTTCCAGGCCCGCAGCACCGAGCCGTGATAGAACGGATCCCAGTTCTGCGGTGCCACGCCGCGTGCGATCGCCGCCTGGGTCAGCGCCGCCTGATAGTGCAGGGCGTCCTTGCGGTAGAAGTCGCGCGAGATCTGGCCGAAGCCCGACAGGCTCATCAGGTGGCGCATGCCCTCCTGCTCGCCGATGTAGTGGCGGAACGACAGGATCGCACCCGAGTAGATGCCGCCGACGAAGTGCTCCGGGAACAGGATCGCCTGCCAGCCGGACAGCGCACCGCCGAACGAGCCGCCCCATTGGATCGCGTACACGGGCTGCGTGACCAGCGGCCAGGTCGGCGGCCGCCACGTGGCATCGCCCTGGGTCAACATCGCCTCGATCACCTGCTTGATCTCGACGTTCCGCTGCATCTGGAACGCGGCCGGACGCTCCCACAGCCGCGCGATCGCGCGTGCCACCACCAGGTTGAACGGCATGGCCGCACGACCGGCACCGCGCGAGAGGATCGGAACCGGCGTGAAGAAGTCGTCGTCGGTGATCCCGTTGGCGAACTTCCAGCCCGGGTAGGCGAATCGGAGGCCGAGGTCCGCGGGGTTGCCCTGGCAGATGATCTCGCCCGGGTCATGGGCGTAGCTCGTCGACGGCGCCTCCACCACGATCATGGTCGGCTTGTTCGGGTTGTAGGTCGACAGACAGACGACCTCGAAGGCCGCGTCGTCGACGGACTGGCCAGGGGCCACCGGAGCTGGCCGGAGGTAGCCGCGGAAGCGCTGCATGCTGACTCCGGCGTGCGAGATCGCGACCCAGCCCTCGGGCAAACCGGTACTGGGCAGGACGAACTTGTGCACGTTGCCCGGCTGCGTCGCCGTGGTCAGCATCGGCAGCACGCTCATGACCGGCATGCTGTGGATCCCGCCGGTGTCGGCGCCGGCGAACGGACTCTCGCCCGGATTCCAGATGCCGTCCCGCCGATTGAACAGCGGCGATTCCGCGGGATGGAGCGTGGGGCTCGTCAGGTTGAGACAGGTGTTCGTCTCTCCCGGCGCCGGACTGGATGGATTGCGCGGGTTGACGTGGGACTGGGTGGTCGTCGAAGGCGACGGCTCCGGCGCGATGCTCGGATGCACCTGATCGATCGACTGGGCGGTGAGCCGGCTACCGGCCAGCAACGCTATCGAGAGAGAGAGAGAGAGAGAGAGAGAGAGAGAGCACGTTCGTCGCCTGCACCTTGGCCTCCTTCCCGAACGAAACGGTTCGTCGAACGACCGCGGTGCACCGTACGCAGGGCAGACGATCCGGCAAGCCCCCCCCCAGAGCCGGGGACGGGGAGCATGGGATCCGCAACGACTGCTGCTCGCTGACGACGCCCGCTGGTGGACGGCCCTACACCCGCGCGCAGCGCCGCACCACGTCGAGCAGGTGCTCGCGGCGGAACGGCTTGGTCACCACGTCGACCATGCCGGCATCGCGGCAGGCGTTCACGAACGACACCGCGGCGTCGGCGGTGACGCCGACGATCGGCACCTCGCGATCGGGCACCGGGACCTCGCCGGTGCGGATCGCGGCGGCGAGTTCGGGCCCGGACATGCCGGGCATGCGGCCGTCGAGCAGCACGAGGTCGAACGACCCGCCGCCCATCGTGGCCAACGCCTCGTCGCCCGAGGCGGCCTCGGCGACGACGCAACGCTCGGCCTCGAGCAGGCGGCGCGCGACCTGACGGTTCAGCTCGTTGTCGTCGACGACGAGCACGCGCACGCCGGTCAGCGGGCGGACGGCGGCGGGCAGCAGCGTCTCGGGATCGGGCGCGGTGAGCACCACCGGCAGTTCGACCCGCAGCGTGAACGTGGAGCCCTGGCCGGGCTCGCTGTGCACGCTGATGTCGCCGCCCATCTGCCGCACCAGCCGGCGCGCGATCGCGAGGCCGAGCCCCGTGCCGCCGTAGCGCCGCGTCGTCGACTCGTCGCCCTGCTGGAAGTCGCGGAACAGCGTCGGTCGCTGCTCGTCGTCGATGCCGATCCCGGTGTCCTCGACCTGCAGCTCCAGGCGGGCGCTGTCGCCGGCCAGCAGCTTCACCGCGAGCCGCACCTCGACGTGGCCGCGCTCGGTGAACTTCACCGCGTTGTCGATCAGCGTGTGCGCGGCCTGCACCAGCCGGTCGCGGTCCCCCACCACCTGCAGGCTGCCGGTGGTCGGGTGCACGACGGTGAGCTCGAGGCCCTTCTGCGCGGCGCGCTCGCGCACCGGCGCCACCGCGGCGTCGATCGCCGCGGCGGGGTCGAACGGGTCCGCGCGCAGCTGCATCGCGCCGGCGTCGAGCCGCGACAGGTCGAGCAGCGAGCTCAGCAGCAGCAACAGCGCCTCGGTGCTGCTGCGCACCATGCGCGCGAGCTCCTGCTGCTCCTGGTCGAGCTGCGTGTCGGCCAGCAGCTCGATCGCGCAGATCGCGCCGTTCATCGGCGTGCGGATCTCGTGGCTCATGTTGGCCAGGAACTGGCTCTTGGCGCGGTTCGCGGCCTCGGCGCGCACCTTGGCCTCGAGCAGCTGCCGCGTGCGCTCGGCGACGCGGCCGTCGAAGTCGTGCGACGCGGCCCGCAGCGCCTCCTGCGCGCGCTGCAGCTCGCGGCCCTTCTGCTCGAGCAGGTTCTCGGCCTCGATGCGCGCGCGGCGCTCGCGCGCCGCCTTGCGCTGCCACAGGTTCAGCGAGTCGGTCACGGCTCCTCCTGCGCGCACGCCACCGGCATCACCACGTCGAACCTGGCGCCGCCGTCCTCGAGGTCCATGCGCACGAAGCCCTCGCAGCCGAAGTGCGCGAGGCAGCCCTCGACCAGACCGTACGCGAGGTCCGGCAGCGGTCGGTGCGAGCGGTACACCAGGCGCACGCCCTGGTCGGTCGGCCGCACGTCGAAGGTCGGCAGCACCGCGTCGGGGTAGAACCGGCGCACCATCGGGTGGATCAGGTGCTCGATCGCGAACAGCACCTCGCTCGGGCCGGCGTAGCCGGCGACGACGTCGGCGTAGCGCTCCGCCAACGCCGCGAACAGGTGCCGCCCGAACTCGCGCAGCACCATCGGCAGGTCGCGGTGGGTCGCGCCGGCGTAGGCGCCCACCACCTGCACGAACTCGCCGACGTCGTATGTGCCGACCGCCGTGTAGGCACCGCCGGACGGCAGCTCCAGGTCGGCCAGCAGGGCCTCCAGGAACAGCGCGCCGTGTTCGGCCTCGACGCCGTCGAGGAACACCGTGAACAGCACCCCCTTCATGTGCCGGCTGCATCGGCCGCGGCGTCGCGACCCTGCATCGGGGATTTCCGAGAGGGCGGCCGAGCCGCCGTTGCCACCGCGCCGAAGCGCTCAGGTCCAGCGGAACAGTCGCAGCGCCGCGCCGAAGCAGACCGCCGCGAAACCCGACAGCAGCAGCAGCTCGGGCCACACTTCGGCGAGCCCTCCCGGCGACAGCATCAGGTCGCGCATGGCCGCGGTGCACCAGCTCAGCGGCACCGCGTCGGCGGCCCAGCGCAGCACGCCGGTCATGCGCTCGTTGCTGAAGAAGGCGCCGCCGAGCAGCCACATCGGCATCATGCACAGGTTCATCAGGCCGGCGACGCCTTCGATGGTGCGCGCGCGGCTGGCGACCAGCACGCCGAGGCCGCTGAACGCCAGCGACGCCGCCAGCAGCACCAGCGCGGCGACCAGCAGGCTGCCGCGGAACGGCACGCCCCAGAACAGCACGCCGAACAGCCCGATGATCAGGGACTCCGGCAGCGCCAGCACCAGCCGGCTCAGCAGCAGGCCGAGCAGGAACTCAGAGCGTCGCATCGGCGTGACGAACAGGCGGCGCAGCAGGTTCTGCGTGCGGTACTGGACCAGCTGGAAGCCGATGCCCCACAGCCCGGCGCCCAGCAGGTTGAGGCCGATCAGCCCCGGGATCAGGAAGTCGATGTAGCGCGCGCCGGGCCGCTCCTCGGACTCGAAGCGCGGCTCCGCGGCGGCGGCGTCCGGGTGCAGCGCGCGCGCGATCCACAGCCGCGCCAGCTCGGCGTCGGGCCGCGTCGGGTCGGCGCGCACGACGGGTTCGGCCGCGCTGCCGCGAACGATCGCGCCGACCCGGCCGCGCGCCAGCGCGGTGTCGGCCGCAGCCTCGTCGAGCAGTTCCGCGCGCAGCCGTGGGTGGGCGTCGAGCCCGGGCGCCAGCGCGGCGGCGCCGCTGCCGGCCACCACCGCGACCGGGATCGGTTCGGGTTCCTGTGGCTGGAACGCGAACCCCAGCACCACCGTCATCAGCAGCGGGAAGCCGTAGGTCCAGAACACCGCCTCGGGCGCGCGCCAGAACTCGCGGAACGCGACCCGCGCCACGGCGAACGTGCGCGACCGGCTCATGCCGTCTCGTCCTCGCGCAGCTGGCGCCCGGTCAGGCGCACGAACACGTCCTCGAGCGTCGCGTGCCGCGTCGCCAGGCCGTCGAGGTCGACGCCGCGCGCGGCCAGCAGCGCGAGCAGCGGCGGCAGCGCGCGGTGCACGCTCTCGACGCGCAGCGACAGCGTGCGTTCCTGAAGCTCGGTGCCGCAGACACCGTCGATCGCGTCGAGCGCCGCGGGGTCGACGGCGTCGAGCCCGGCGGCGGTGACGGCGATCACGTGCTCGGCGCCGAGCGAGCCGATCAGCTCGGCAGGCGTGCCCAGCGCGATCATCTTGCCGCGGTCGACGACGCCTATGCGGTCGCACAGGTGCGCGGCCTCCTCCATGTAGTGCGTGGTCAGCAGCACCGTGCCGCCGCGCGCGCGGAACGCGGTCACCACGTCCCAGAGCTGCCGCCGCGACTGCGGGTCGAGACCGGTGGTCGGCTCGTCGAGGAACAGCAGCTCGGGGTCGCCGAGCAGCGCCGTCGCGACCGCCAGCCGTTGGCGCTGGCCGCCGCTGAGCTGGCTCTGCCGCGCGGAGGCCTTCTCCTGCAGCGACACGATCTCCAGCGACTCGTCGACCGAGCGACCGCCGCCGTAGCACGCGGCGAACAGCTCCAGCGTCTCGCGCACGGTCTGCTTGTCGAAGAACTTCGTCTCCTGCAGGCACACGCCGATGCGACGGCGGAGCTCGGTGTCCTGGCCGCTGCGCCAGCGCCGCCCGAGGATCCGCACGTCGCCCGCGGTCTCCTCGGTGAGGCCTTCGCAGATCTCGACGGTCGTCGTCTTGCCGGCGCCGTTGGGCCCCAGCAGCCCGAACACCTCGCCGCGGCGCACGTCGAGGTCGAGGCCGTCGACCGCGACGGTGGCCTTCTTGCCGCGCACGAACACCTTGCGCAGGCCCTGCAGCTCGATCGCCAGCTCGGCGGGGGCGGTCACCGGGGAAATGCCTCCGGCAGTGTCACCGGGGAAATGCCTCCGGCAGGCCGGCATCGACCGGCAGCACCGCACCGGTCGTGGTCACCGCGTCGCGCACCAGGAACAGCACGGCGTCGGCGACGTGCTGCGGCGTCACCGTGCGCTTCAGCAGCGAGCGGTCGCGGTAGAACGCGCGCAGGCCTTCGGCGTCGAGGCCGCGCGCCTTCATGCGATCGGGGCCGACCTCGGCCCACAGCTGGCTCGGCACCGCGTCGTCGCCGAACACGGCGTCGGCGTTGACCATGTTGACGCGCACCGAGAACTCGGCGAACTCCATCGCCGCGATCCGGCCGAGCTGCAGCATCGCCGCCTTGCTGGCCGAGTAGGCGCCGAAGCCCTTGCCGGGCGCGAACGCGTTCTTGCTGACCTGCAGCACGACGCTGCCGCCGGTCGCCTGCTGACGCAGGATCGCCGCGGCCTCCTGCAGCACCAGCAGCGTCGAGGTGGCGTTGGCGTCGACGACGCGGCGGAACGCGTCGGCGCCGAGCTGCTCGAGCCCGGCCACCAGGGCGATGCCGTGGCTGGCGACGACGTCGTCGACGCCGCCGAACGCGAGCACGCAGGCGTCGAACGCCGCGCGCACCTGCGCCGGGTCGCAGAGATCGGCGGTCGCGGTGGTGAGCTGCGCCGCCCACGGCCGCAGCTGCTGCGCGGCGTGCTCGAGGCGCTCGCGGTCGCGGTCGACGAGGCACACGCAGGCGCCCTGCTGCAGCAGGGCCCGGGCGCTGGCGCAGCCGATCGCGCCGGCGGCGCCGGTGACGAGCGCGACGCGGCCGCGCAGCGACGGCGCCGCCTTCTTGCCGAGCTTGGCCAGCTCGAGCGGCCAGTACTCCATCGCCGCCAGCTCGGCCTCCGGCAGCGGCCGGTAGGTGCCGAGCGCGTGGCCTCGCGCCCAGACCTTCAGCGTGTGCTCGGCGAGGTCGGCGGCGATCCGCGCCGCGCCGATCGGCGGCGCCAGCGCGCACAGCCCGGCGCCCTCGACGACCGCGACCACCGGCATCGGGTGCAGCATCAGCGGCGCGCCGAGCGGCCGCGCGCACGCCTCGAAGTAGCGCCTGTACCAGCCGACGAAGTCGACCACGAGCCGCTCGAGCGCGGCGCGGTCCCCCACCGCCGCGCGCGGCACGAACAGGTAGCGGCCCTTGGTGCGGATCACGTGGTCGGGCGTGATCGGCCCGGTCGCGCACAGCAGCGCGGCGTCCGGGTGCGCGGCGAACGCGGCCACCTCGTCGCCGTCGCGCACGTCGGCGACGACGCGCATGCGGTCCTCACTGCGGCTGCCGTCGAGCGCCGCAACGGCGCGCAGCAGCGGCAGCAGCGCGCGGAACACGGCCCGGCGTTCCTGCGCCGGCAGCGGCGCCGGTTCGCCGCGCAGCATCGCCGGCACCGCGCCGACCCGCGCCGCGACGAAGCGCTCGGCGCGGTCGACCAGCGCGATCATGCGCTCGTAGCTCTGCCGCGCCGTGTCGCCGAACGTGAAGATGCCGTGCTGCAGCAGCACCACGCCGGTGCAGCCGGGCTGCCGTTCGACCGCCTCGGCGACCGCCTTGGCCAGCGGGAAGCCCGGCATGATCCACGGCAGGATCGCGACCTCCGGGCCGAGCGCCGCGCGCACCAGCCGTTCGCCGTCCGGCTGGTTGCCGAGCGCCAGGATCGCGTCGGCGTGCGTGTGGTCGACGAACGCGTGCGGCACGAACGCGTGCAGCAGCGCCTCGACCGACGGGTTGGGCGCGTGCGGATCGAGCAGCCGGCGGCGCAGCTCGGCGACCATCTGCTCGTCGCTGAGCGCAGCGCACGCGCGCAGCCGCAGCAGCGGCTCGAGCTCGACCGCCGGCAGGCCCTTGGGCTCCATGTCCTTCAGGTCGTAGCCGCTGCCCTTGACGCACAAGACGCGCAGCTCGTGCCCGAGCGCGTCGCGCACGGTGGTCTTGACCGAGGTGTTGCCGCCGCCGTGCAGCACGAGGTCAGGGTCCTGGCCGATCAGCCGCGAGGTGTAGACCCGCAGCGCCAGGTCCTCGCCCGCGGCCTCGTGCCGCGCGATCCACTCGCGCGCCTCGTCGTCGTTCCAGCGGCTCCGCATCGGGCGCGGATGGTCGACGATGCCGGCCGCCCGCGCCAGCGTCGAGCCGCGGAACGGAACCGCGCCGCGCGGCCCGGCCGAGGCTGGTCCGCGCGCCGGTCGCCGGTATCCTGCTCCGCCCCACGATGACGACCCTCGAGATCGGCAGCACCCTGGACGTCACCGCCGAGCGCCTCGCGTTCGGCGGCTACGCGATCGCGCGCCACGACAGCCTGGTGCTGTTCGTGCCGTTCGCGGCGCCCGGCGACCGCGTGCGCGTCGAGATCACCGAGCTGGACAAGCGCCACGCCAAGGCGCGGCTGGTCGAGGTCCTCGCGGCCGGGCCGCACCGGCGCGAGGCGCGCTGCGCGCACTTCGGCGTCTGCGGCGGCTGCCAGTTCCAGCACGTCGACTACGCGGAGCAGCTGCGGCAGAAGGCCGTGTTCGTGCGCGACGCGATGGTCCGCACCGGCGGCTTCGAGGACTGGCCCGAGGTCGAGATCCACGGCGCCGGCGAGTGGGGCTACCGCGCGCGCACGCAGCTGAAGATCGACCGCCGTCGCATGGGCTTCCACCGCGCGTTCAGCAAGACGGTGGTCGAGATCGAGCAGTGCCCGGTGCTGGCGCCCGAGCTCGAGCAGGCGCTGCCGCTGCTGCGCGCGGCGCTGGACCAGGTGCCGCACAACGTGCGCGTGCACCAGATCGAGGGCGCCTGCGGCCGCGACGGCGCGGCGTTCTCGCCGGACCTGCCCGGCGTGCGCAAGGACCTGGTCGAGCACGAGGTGCTCGGCTTCCGGTTCCTGGTCGAACCCGACGGCTTCTTCCAGGGCAATCGCCTCCTGGTCGACCGGCTGGTGCAGCACGCGGTCGAGGGCGAACGCGGCGCGCTGGCGTTCGACCTCTACGCCGGCGTCGGCCTGTTCACGCTGCCGCTGGCGCGCGGCTTCACGCGCGTGGTCGGCGTCGAGGACGAACGCCGCGCCGCGACGCTCGGCCGCGTCAACACCAAGCAGAACGGCATGGACCACGTGCACTGGTTCCGGCTGACGACCGAGGAGTTCCTGCGGCAGAACCGCGAGCGGCCCGACGTCGTGCTGATCGACCCGCCGCGCCTCGGCGCGCGCCGCGCGTTGCCGCAGCTGCTGGCGCTGGCGGCGCCGCGCATGGTCTACGTGTCGTGCGACCCCAACACGATGGCGCGCGACCTGCGCGACCTCGTGGCCGGCGGCTACGCGGTCGAATCGGTGCACGCGTTCGACATGTTCCCGCAGACCTACCACGTCGAGTGCGTCGCCAAGCTGCGGTGGACGCGCGACGCGGAACCCGCACCCGGAGGCACCTCGTGATCGAGACCCGCACGATCGCCGTCGGCGCCACGCGCCTCGCCGTGCACCTGTGCGGCGAAGGGCCGCTGGCGCTGCTGATCCACGGCTACCCGCTCGACCACCGCATGTGGACCGACGTGCTGCTCGGCCCGCTCGGCCAGCACCGCACGCTGTGCGCGCTCGACCTGCGCGGCCACGGCCACTCGCCGTGGCACGGCGACACGGCGCACACGATGGAGCTGCTGGCCGAGGACTGCGCCGCCGTCATCCGCACGCTCGGCGACGGCTCCGCCGACGGTACGGCCGACGTCGTCGGCCTGTCGATGGGCGGCTACGTCGCGCTGGCCTTGGCCGAACGCCACCCGGAGACGCTGCGCACCCTGACGCTGGTCGACACCCGCGCCGCCGCCGACACCCCCGAGGGCAAGACCGCGCGCGCGACGATGGCCGAGCAAGTGCTCCAGAAGGGCCGCCGCTGGCTCGCCGAGCAGCTGCTGCCGAAGCTCCTGGCCAAGGACGCCGCGCCGCAGGTGCAGGCGCGCATGCAGACGATGATCGAGGCGACGCCGGTCGAGACGATCCTCGCCGACCTCGCCGGCATGCGCGAACGCAAGAACCGCCGCGGCGTGCTGCCGCAGCTGCAGGCGCCGACCTTCGTCGTCGTCGGCGAGCACGACGCGCTGACGCCGCCGGCCGAGGCCGAGGCGATGGCCAAGGAGATCCCCGGCGCGCAGCTGCTGGTGGTGCCGGGCGCCGGCCACATGACGCCGATGGAGCAGCCGGTGCAGTTCCAGGAGGAGCTGGGGCGCTTCTGGGGCGTCGTCACCTGACGGACCGGCGGCGACTGCTCTCTGGCTCTGGATCTCCCTGGGGTTCGCGGTGCTCTGGGGTACTCCCAGAAGAAAAAACCACAGAGAGCACAGAGGACACAGAGACAGAAAGCACTCGACCAGCTGCACCGCCGACGAACGAACGCATCCGCAAGAGCCGCCAACCGAGTCCAGGCACCGCCGCCGGACCCTCCGCCTTCCCTTTCTTCGGGAACGGCGGCTGCGCCCCCCTCGCGGCTGCTTTCTGGTCTCTGTGTCCTCTGTGCTCTCTGTGGTTTTTTTCTGGGAGTACCCGCCAGAGAGAGAGAGAGAGAGAGAGCCGACCTCAGCGGAAACTCAGGGGAGCCCCAGCGGCGCCACGACGATGCGCCCGCAGTGCCGCGGGCCCTCGCGCAGCGTCATGCCGACCTTCGCCGCCTCGAACGTCACCGTGACGTCGGCGACGACGGCGGCGCCGAGCACCTCGCCGCGGTCGCCGTCGAGGCCCGACGGGATGTCGACGGCGAGCTTTCTGCCGCGCGCGCCGTTCAGGAACTCGACCCATTGCCGCGCGGCGCCGTCGAGCGGGCGCGTGAGGCCGGTGCCGAACAGGGCGTCGATCCAGACCGCGCCGTCGAGCGCCGCCGGGTCGGGCAACGCGCCGACCGCGATCTGCCAGCCGGCGGCGCGCAGCACGCGCAGCTGCAGCGCCGCGTCGGGCGCCTTGTGCGGATCGGGCTCGGCCAGCAGGTGCACGGCGCAGCGGTCGCGGCCGAGGTGGCGCGCGGCGGCGAGGCCGTCGCCGCCGTTGTTGCCGGCGCCGCACAGGATCGCGTAGCGGGCGCCGAGGTCGCGCGCCGCGGCGGCGACGCCGCGCGCGGCGTTCTCCATCAGCAGCAGCGTCGGCATGCCGAGCCGTTCGTGCGCGTCGCGGTCGATCGCGCGCGCCTGGGCGACGGTCAGGACCTTCACGCTGGCTCCCCGTCGGCGGCACTGCCGGCGCGGACATCGCCGCCGCCCTCGACCCCGTCCGCCGCGCGCCGCACCGCCAGCAGCAGGTCCAGGTCCTCGACCGGATCGAGCGCGCGCAGGTCGCCGAAGCCGGTCTGTGCCGTGCCGAGCAGCTCGCCGCCGCCGCGCAGGCGCAGGTCGGACTCGGCCAGCGCGAAGCCGTCGGTGGTCGCGCACAGCGCGGCGACGCGCTCGTTCTTCGGCCCGCACAGCACGCACGCGCCGCGCCGCACGCCGCGGCCGACGCGGCCGCGCAGCTGGTGCAGCGTCGCCAGGCCGAAGCGATCGGCGGCGACCACCACCATCAGCACCGCCTCGGGAACGTCGACCCCGACCTCGAGCACCGTCGTGCCGACCAGCACCGGGCAGCGGCCCGTGCGGAACGCGTCGAGCGCCTGCTGCTGCTCGGCGGGCGGCATGCGGCCGTGGATCAGCGCGCACGCGAACGCGCGGCCGAGCAGCTGGAACAGGCGCGTCGCCGAGCCCTTCTGGTTCTCGTCCTCGTCGCCGACCGACGGACAGACGACGTAGACCCGCCCGCCGCGCGCGACGGCGCGGCCGATCGCGCGCAGCACGCGCGGCCAGCGCTCGGGCGCGGCGTGCACCGCGCGCGGCAACGGCCGCGCGTGCGGCCGCTGCCGCAGAGTCACCAGGTCGAGATCGCCGAACAGCGTCAGCGTCAGCGTGCGCGGGATCGGCGTCGCCGTCATCACCAGCACGTGGGCGTCGCGGCCCTTGTGCACAAGCTGCATGCGCTGCTCCACGCCGAACCGGTGCTGCTCGTCGACGATCACCAGCCCGAGGCGCAGGAACCGCGCGTCGTCGGACAGCAGCGCATGCGTGCCGAACACCAGCTGCGGCCCGCCGCGATGCAGCGCCGCCGTCACGTCCTTGCGCGCGCGCGCCGGCAGGCTGCCGGTCAGCAGCAGCGCCTCGACGCCGCTGCCCTGGAGCCACCCGGCGACCAGCCGGTGGTGCTGTTCGGCCAGCAGTTCGGTCGGAGCCAGGAACGCGACCTGGTCGCCGCGCGCCAGCACCGCCAGCGCCGCCGCCGCCGCCACCGCGGTCTTGCCGGTGCCGACGTCGCCCTGCAGCAGCGCCCCCATCGGCGCCGGTCCCGCGAGCATGTCCCACAGGGTGCGCACCGCCTGTTCCTGGTCGCCGGTCAGCGCGAACGGCAGCCGCGCGCGGATCCGCGTCGCGACGGCATCGTCGACCGGGTAACCGGCCGCCGTGCGGCCGAGCCGGCGGCGCCGCGCCTCGGCGACCCGCTCGAACAGCTGCAGCGCCTCGCGCACCGCGAAGCAGCGCCGCGCGTGCTCGTGCTCGGCGACCGACGCCGGCCGGTGCATCGCCAGGTACAGCGCCGGCGCCGGCGCGTCGAACTCGGCGAGCGCCGGCGGCAGCGACGGCAGCCGCAGCTGCGCGTGGTCGACGTGCGCCAGCACCAGCCCGATCCACTGCAGCAGCCGCGCCGCCGACACGCCCTCGACCTCGGGGTAGCGCAGCTGCACCGCCGAGCCGGCGCCGGCGTCCTTGCCGAGCACGCGCGGCTGCCGCAGCAGGAAGCGCTTGCCCTTCTGCTCGAGCACGCCCTCGATCGCGCGCTCACTGCCGGTCGGATAGCCGTTCTTGAGCCAGGGCTGGTTGAAGAACTGCACCGCGAACGGCGTCCCGTCGGCGGCCGCGAACTCGACCGTGACCAGCGCGCGCCGGCCCGGCAGCCAGGCCAGCCGCGTGCCGCGCACCGCGCCACGCAGCCGCACCATCGCGCCGAGGTGCGCCGCGTCGGGTGCGGGCACCTCGACGAGCTCGCGGTAGCGCCGCGGAAACAGCTCGAGCAGGTCGCGCAGGCTGCGCAGGCCCGCGTCGCCGAGCCGCTGCGCGGTGCGCGCGCCGACGCCCGGCAACGTCGTCAGCGGCGCCGACGGCGGCCACGCGGCCGACGACCCGTCCGCCGCCGATCCGGTCGCCGCCACCTGCGCGTCGAGAGCACCCGCCACGGGGTCATGGTGTAGGGGCACGGCGGCGGCGGTGCGAGGGGGCAGCCGCGACCCCGCCGCGAGGAGCCGCCGGTCGCCAGCTCACGGCTCGCCTGACGCCGCCCCGATTGCTACGTTGCGGGCCCGTGGCCGAAACGAACGACGACCCTTTCGCCGCCCTCACCCGGTACGGCTTCGATCGCGAGCTGTTCGCCAGCTGGCAGAAGGCCGTCGCCGACGGCACCCTGTCCAAGGCCAACAACGTCATCCAGGACGACCTGCGCGCGCCGCCGCCGAAGACGATCGGGCAGCTCCCCGGCGCCACGACCAAGGCCCGCGCCGAGCTGCACAAGCTGGGCGCCGCCGCGATCGCCGGCTCCCAGCTCGGTGTGGTGGTGCTCAACGGCGGCATGGCGACGCGCTTCGGCGGGGTCGTCAAGGGCGTGGTCGACGTGCTCGGGGCGGGGCGCTCGTTCCTGGCGCTGGCGATGCAGGACGTGCAGCTGGCGCAGCGGCGCTACGGCGGCAAGGTGCAGGTGTTCCTGATGAACAGCTTCGCCACCGACGCCGTCACCCGCGAGCACTTCGAGAAGCACGGCAACTTCGGCCTCGACGCCGACCAGGTGCACCACTTCACGCAGTTCGTGTCGGTGCGCATGGAGAAGAACGGCGAGCTGTTCCGGACCGCGGACGGCGGCGTGTCGCCGTACGGGCCCGGCCACGGCGACTTCCCCGCCGCGTTCCGCGGGTGCGGCCTGCTGCAGAGGTTCCTCGACGGCGGCGGCCGCTACGTGCTGGTGCGCAACGTCGACAACCTCGGCGCGCGCATCGACGCCGACGTGCTCGGGCATCACATCCACAGCAAGAAGGACGTCACCGTCGAGGTGGCGCCGAAGTGGCCCGAGGACGCCGGCGGCGCCCCGTACCTCGTCGGCGACCGCGTCGAGCTGGTCGAGCAGCTGCGCTATCCCCCCGACTTCCGCCACGACATCGTCGACGTGTTCAACAGCAACACGTTCACGTTCACCGCGCGCGCGCTCGACCGCGACTTCGACCTCGGCTGGTACTACGTCGAGAAGACCGTCGAGGACCGCAAGGCGGTGCAGGTCGAGCACCTGGTCGGCGAGGTCACCCGCTGGATCGACGCCAACTACCTGCGCGTCCGCCGCAGCGGCACCGATTCGCGCTTCCTGCCGGTCAAGACACCCGACGACCTGGACGCGGCCCGCGACGAGATCGCCGAGATGTACGCCGAGGAAGCGCCGCCGGGGTAGCCGCGAGGGCCACCGCGGCGGCGAGGACTCGAGCGATCTCCATCCGACCGCGCAGCGCCCCCGGCGCCGAATCGGCGCCGGTCCAAGGACTTCGCGCGGTGGCGCCCGCCGCGAACGGAGCGGCGCCACGACGCCCATGGCGTCGGATCGGCCGCGGCGGCCGGTAGATTCTGCGCGGAACCGGCCGCCAACGCCGCCCCAGGCGCCAAGCTCAAAGGCCGCCATGGGTTGCGCGCGGGCGCTAGAATCGGGACGCCCATGCCTCCCCCGCCGGACCGCCCTGCCCCCGATGCGCAGCCGGCGGAGCCGCAGCCGCACCGCGACCCCACCGAGTGGGGCCGGCTGATCGAGAGCCTGGACGCGGCCAGCGTGTTCGTGGCGATCGGCTCGTGGCTGGGCCCGCGGCTGCGCGCCGAGATCGCGGTCGAGGACATCTGGCAGGAGACCCTGTGGCTGTCGTGGCGCGACCGCGAACAGCACGAATGGCGCGGCCTGTCGGGCTTCCGCATCTGGCTGCTGTCGATCGCGCGCAACCGCGTGCACGACGCCGGCCGCAACCTGGGCCGCCAGAAGCGCGGCGGCGGCCGCGTCACGGCGCCGTTCTCGGTGATCGCCGAGGCGGAGTCGGTGTCGCGCATGCTGCCGGCCGGCTCCACCACGCCGAGCCGGATCGCCGGCCACCGCGAGCGCGCGGTGGCGATGGAGCGCGCACTCGACAGCCTCGACGACGACCTGCGCCGGATCGTGCAGCTGCGCCTGTTCGAGGAGCTGCCGATGCGCCAGGTCGCGGAGCAGCTCGGCCTGCCGCTGTCGACGGCAAAGGAGCACCTGCTGCGCGGCGTCACCCGCTACGGCCGCCGCCTGCGCGAGCTGCTGGGGAACGACTCGGCCGACCGAGGTCCACGGTGAGCGCGAGTTCGTTCGCGGACCGCTCGGAGCCGGGAGGCGACGCCGACGACGCGCTGCTCGCCGACCTGTTCGACGACCTGCTGCAGCAGGTACTCGACGGCGAGACGCCCGATCTCGCGCAGCTGCTGCCGGACCGGCCCGACCTGCAGCCACGTGTGCGCGCGACGTTCGACCTCGCGTGCTCGGTCGCCGGGCGCCGCGAGGCAGGGCGGCCGGTGCTCGGCGGCTACGAGATCGTGCGCGAGCTCGGCCGCGGCGGCATGGGCACCGTCTACCTCGCGCGTCACGAGGCGTTGCAGCGCGAGGTCGCCATCAAGGTCCTGCCGCAGTCGCTGGCGCTGTCGCCGCGCGCGCGGCGGCGCTTCCTCGACGAGGCGCGCTCGCTGGCGCGGCTGCGCCACGACCACATCGTCCACATCCATCGCATCGTCGACCACAGCGAGATGCTGGCGTTCGAGATGGAGTACGTGGAGGGCCCGAGCCTGCAGCACCTGCTGATCGAACTGCGCAAGCACGGGCCGCGGCCGCTGCCGCACCACCTCGAGGAGGTGCTCGGCCCGCACGTGGGCGCCGCCGAGTTCCGCAGCACGGTCGAGTACTTCGTCAAGCTCGGCATCGCCATCGCAAGAGCGCTGGCCGAGGTGCACCGCCGCGGGCTCGTGCACCGCGACGTCAAGCCGTCGAACATCCTGCTGCGCAAGGACGGCACGCCGGTGCTGGCCGACTTCGGCCTGGCGCGCGACGGCGACCTGGCGGTCACGCAGACGATCCAGTTCGCCGGCACGCCGATCTACGCCGCGCCAGAGCGCCTGCGCGACGGCGACCTCGACCTCGACGGCCGCGCCGACGTCTACAGCCTCGGGGTCACGCTGTACGAGGCGATCACCCTGTCGCCGCCGTACCAGGGCCGCAGCACGCAGGAGGTGCTGCGCCGGATCGAGAACGGCGACCTGGTGCCGCTGCGGCGCCGCGCGCCGCACGTCTCGCGCGACCTGCAGACCGTGCTGCAGAAGGCGATGGACGCCGATCCGCGCCACCGCTACGCGACCGCGGGCGACTTCGCCGACGACCTCGAACGGCTGCTGTCGCTGCAGCCCGTGCACGCGCGCCCCAAGGGCCCCGCGCGCAGGCTGTGGCTGGCGATGAGGCGGCAGCGACGACCGCTGCTCGGCGGCCTGGTCGGAGCGCTGCTGGTGACCCTCGGGCTGTGGCCGTGGTTCGGGACCGCGGAGGCGGCCGCCGCGGCGCGGCTGCGCACGGCGCGACACGTCCAGCAGGCGCATCGGTTGCTGCTGGAGCCCGGCTGCATCGACCTGGCCAACCGCCGCAGCCTGCACGGACACTCCGTCGGTCGACAGGAGACCGCGCTGCCGGAGCAGGTCGCCGCGCTGCGGCGCGTGCTGGAGCAGTACGACCTCGCGGCCGCGGAGTCGCCGGACGACGCGCGGGTGCAGCAGGAGCGCGCGGTCCTGGCGACCGCGCTGTGGCTGCGCACGGCATCCCCGAGCAAGGGGACCGACATCGAGGCGGCGCGCGGCAGCCCGGAGTTCCGGGCCGCGGCGGCTGGCCTGATGCCGGCGACCCGGCGCGGTGCCGAGCTGCTGATCGGCGGCCACGACGCCCTGACGCGGGGCGACGACGACGCCGCCGCGACGCCGCAGGACCGCTTCGCCCTCGGCCTGCTGGCCGCGCTCACCGGCGAGGCCGCCATGTGCGAGGGCGCATGGTCCGGGCTCGACGCCACCGGCTTCGAGCACCCCCTGCTCGACGCGGGCCTCGGCCTCCTGGCCGCCAGCGAAGGCAACCCCGAGCGCGCCTACCCGCGCCTCTTTCACGCGACGCGCAGCTTCCCGGGGTCCAGTGTCCTGACGTTCGAGCTGGCGGACGCCGCGCTGGCGACCGGCGATCCGCAGCTGGCGCGCGAATGGCTGCGCGACGCAGCCGCCGCGGCGGACGCGGACGCGGGCACGGGCGCGAGCCAGGGCGCCGCGCTCGAACCGCGCCGCCTCCGCCTCGAGGCCGACCTGCTGGCCGCGGACGGCGCGCGGCAGGACGCCGAGCTGCGCTACCGCGAGATCCTGCAGCGCTGGCCCGACGATGCCACCGCGCGCCAGCGCCTCGCCACGCTGGCGATCCTGCGCGGCGACCTGCAGCGCGCGCGCCAGCACCTGCAGCGCATCGTCGCGCAGTGGCCGGACCACGCGCGTGCGCGCCTCGACCTCGCCCGGCTGGCGCTGCGTCAGGCCGAGCCAGCGCGCTACCTCGAGCAGGCGCGCCAGGCCCTGACCCGCCTGCGCACCGCCGACGGGTCGTCGTCCGAGCGCGCGGTGCTCGCCGAGATCCTGCGGCTCGGCGGGCTCACGCCGTGGATCGCCGAAGGCGGCGCGACGGCCGATCCGGGCGTGGTCGACTGGCGCCGCGCGGAGGCGCCGGATCCGCCGTGGACCAGCCCGGCCGCCGCCGAGCGCGTGGCCGCGGCGCTGCAACTGCTCGCCACCTACGACGGCGCCGCCGGCGACGCGCCGCCGCTGGTCGGCGCGATGCGCGGCATCTACGCCGTGGCCGCAGCGCATGGCAACACGCTGCGCCCCGCCCCGCTGCTCGGTCGCCTCGTGCTGGCAGCCGCCGCGCCGTGGGCCCTGCACCCCGACCTGCACTACTTCGCGTCGTTGCTGCTGATGCCGTTCCAGCGCAGCCTCGGGACGCCGCTGCAGACGGTGGCGATCGAGCGCCTCGTCCCGCACGTCGACGTCGCCGGACGCACGCTGCTGACCACCGCGCTGACCACGCTCGGCGCCGTCGACGGCACCGAGGACCTGCTGCTCGGCATCGCGCCGCTGAACGATCTGCCGACGCCCGGCCGCGTCGAGATCCGCAGCGCCGCCGACGGCGCGCTGCTCGGCGCGCTGCACGCGCCCGACTCCAACTCGATCTACGGATACGCCGTCTGCGATCTCGGCGACCTCGATCGCGACGGCTACCCCGACTTCGCCGTCGGCGCGCCGCTGCGCGTGCGCGCGCCCGAGCTGAGCGGCAAGGTGCACGTCCACTCCGGCCGCGACCGCGCCGAACTGTACACCCTGCGCGACGAAGCCGTCGGCTTCGGTGTCGCGCTGGCCAACCTCGGCGACGTCGACGGCGACGGCTGCGCCGACTTCGCCGTGGGCACCTCGCCGGAGCTGCGCAACAGCACCGCCCAGGGCGCCGCCGCCGTGTTCTCCGGCCGCTCGGGTGCGCGGCTCTACACGCTGCACGGCGATCGGGCCGGCGCCTGGTTCGGCGCGGCGCTGGTCGCCACCGACGACCTCGATCGGGACGGGTGCCGCGACCTGCTGGTCGGCGGCAACCACGGCGACGCCCCCGGGCTGGTGCGCGCCCACTCCGGTCGCGACGGGCGCCTGCTGTACGTGCTCGAGCCGGAACCCGACGCCTACGACTTCGGCCGCGTGCTCGCATCGATCGACGACGTCGACGGCGACGGCATCGGCGACCTCGCCGTCGCCGCGCCCGAGGCGCAGATGCAGCGGCCGCGCCCGGGGCGCGTGCACCTGTTCAGCGGCCGAAGCGGCCGGCGCCTGACCGTGCTGGTCGGCGACCACCCCGGCGACGTGTTCGGCATGGGCCTGTGCGCACTGCCCGACTGGCGCGGCGATCACGCCGCCGCGTTGGCCGTCCGCGCCGCGCGCCGCGGCCCCACCGGCACCGGCTACGTCCGCATCTTCGGCCTGCGCCCGCTGCGGCCGCTGCAGACCTTCTTCTCCCCCACCGGCGCCCCCGCCTTCGGCCAGGCGATGGCCGCCGTCGGCGACCACGACGGCCTCGGCCGCCCGCGCCTCGCGCTGCCCCTGCACCGGCCCGACCTCGACGCCATCGCGACGCTCCGCTACACGCTCGATCAGAAGTAGGAAGCATGCTGCCAGGCTGCGGTGCAAGCTCGCTCGCTTCGCTCGCGCACCCCGCGCGCGGACGCGGTCCGCGCGCCAGAGGCGACCGACGACACGGGCGACGGGATGCAACACCCGCGACGAGAGCATCCGCGGGACGAGGAGAGCATCCGCTCCGGGGACGCAGCGGCCGGGCCGGCTGGCACTCGCCGCGCCGCGATGCAGCATCCGCGAGGTGACGCAACGGGCGCGTCACGGCGCGTGCGGGCCGGCCCCTGGCCGCTGCTGCGGCCACGACACTCGGGCCGGGTCGCGCCCTGCGGCCCGCGAGACGGGGGCCGCAAGGCTGAATACCAGGAGCAGCCGCGACGGGAACGCAGCCGCCCGGCTCGCGGCTTCGGCTCGCTCGCTGGCGCTCGCATCGCGCGCCGCGGCATCCGCGAGGAACCTCGGATCGCTGCGAGGTGGCAAAGGCGCCGTCGCCGTCGATGGTCGGTGATCCGCGGTCGCGCGTGCGCCGGGGGAATCCGCCGGTCGATGGTCTCCGGCCAACGGCCGCGCGGCCGCCGGGCTCCGCCGAGGTTCTTCGCGGATGCCGCGGCGCGCGGAGGCGCGAAGCGCCGCAGCTTCAGCCGCGCGCCAGGCGGCTGTGCTCCCGTCGCGGTGTGCGCCTCCTGGTAGTCAGCTTCGCTGCCCCCGCGCATGCGGGCAGCGAAGCGCGGCCCGGCCCGAGCGGCGTGGCCGCAGCAGCGGCCAGGGGCCGGCCCGCACGCGCCGTGACGCGTCCACGGTGTTGCCTTGCAAGTGCGCAACGCGGCGCGGCACGTGCCAGCCGGCCCGGCCGCTGCGGCAACCGGAGTGGATGCGCTCCGAGCCTCGCGGATGGCCCGATGCGGGTGTTGCATCCCCGCGCCCGTGTCGTCGGCCGCCTCCGGCGCGCGGACCGCGTCCGCGCGCGCGGTGCGCGAGGGCGCCGCAAGCGCCCGAGCTTGCACCGCAGAATGACGCTTCCTCGCGGATGCCGCGGCGCGCGGAGGCGCGAAGCGCCGCAGCTTCAGCCGCGCGCCAGGCGGCTGCGTTCCCGTCGCGGTGTGCGCCTCCCGGAAGTCAGCTTCGCTGCCCCCGCGCATGCGGGCAGCGAAGCGCGATCCCGCCCGAGCGTCGTGGCCGCAGCAGCGGCCAGGGGCCGGCCCGCACGCGCCGTGACGCGCCTACTGCGTTGCTGCGCGGATGCTGCATCGCGGCGCGGCGAGTGCCAGCCGGCCCGGCCGCTGCGTCCCCGGAGCGGATGCTCTCCGAGTCTCGCGGATGCGTGCGTCGCGGGTGTTGCGTCCCCGCGCCCGTGTCGTCGGCCGCCTCCGGCGCGCGGACCGCGTCCGCGCGCGCGGTGCGCGAGGGCGCGAAGCGCCCGAGCTTGCACCGCAGCATGCCTGCGCTAACCCACCCAGATCTCGCCGTTGCCCACGTGCACGGCGCTGCCGCCGACCTGCACGCGGCTGACCTTGCCGCCGGACGCGCGGATGCGGCAGGTCACCTTGCCGGGTCGGCCGACCTCTTCGCCCTGCTCGATGCCGAACTCGGCCTCGGGCGCGGCGAGCAGCACCTCGTGGCCCACGAGGTAGGCGGCGATGCAGCCGATGGCGGAGCCGGTGACGGGGTCCTCGCCCGGGGTCACGGTGCCCCACCAGACGTGGCGGGTGCGCACGGCGCAGTCGGGCTCGCCGGTGTCGAGGGTGAACGCGTGGAACAGGTCGGTGCCGACCTGCTTCGCGAGCCGGTCGCAGGCCTTGGCGTCGGCCCGCACCTGCCGCAGCGCCTTGCGATCCTTGACCGGGATCAGCAGCCACGGGATGCCGGTGTCGACGACGCAGGCGGGCAGCATGTCGAGGTCGATGGCGTCGTCGTCGAGCGTCAACGCATCGCCGAGCGCGCGGGGGTCGGTGACCTGCACGCCGAACTTCGGCGCGCGCTGGGTCATGAACACCGACCGCACCTGGCCCGCGGCGACGTCGATCTCGACCGGCAGGAGCCCGGCGCCCAGCTCGAACACGACCTCGTTGCGACCGTCCTTCACCGGCACGACCCCGGTGGTGGCGAGCGCGAAGGCGGTCCCGACCACGGGGTGACCGGCCATCGGCAGTTCGCGGTCGATGGTGAAGATGCGCAGGCGCGCGGCGGCGCCGGCCTGGGTCGGCGGCAGCACGAAGGTCGTCTCGCTGAGGTTCATCTCGCGCGCCAGCGCCTGCATCTCGTCGGGATCGAGCTTGGCCGCCGTGGGGAACACCGCGAGCGGGTTGCCGCCGAACGGGCGATCGGTGAACACGTCGATGCGGTGATACCGGTAGGCGCGCATGGCCGGGATCATGGGAAGACCACGAGCCCAGGGGCAAGGGAAAGGCCGCGGCGCGGCGCTTCCGTCGCCTTGGCCCTCGGCCCGACGCCCCCTTGCTGCCGATAGAACGGTCATGGTCGGCGGAGTTCGCGAACGGATCCGGCAGCAGTACACGGCGTGGCCCTATCCGCGCGTGCCGCTGCTCGCGCGGGTGCCGGGCACCCACCCTTGGCAGCTGCACTGCGACTACCTGTGGGATCGGAGCGGCGCCGGCCCTGCCCCGGCGCGGCCGCGGCTGTGGCTGGCGGGGTGCGGCACCTTCCAGCCGTACGTCTTCGGGCTGGCCAATCCCCGCGCCGAGATCGTCGCCACCGATCTCAGCGAGCCGAGCCTCGAACTGGCGCGGCGGCGCTGTCGGCTGCACGGCGTGCGGCACGTCGAGTTCGCGCCGTGCGACCTCGAGGACGAATCGACGTGGCCGGCCGGCGAGTTCGACCTGATCGAGTGCTACGGCGTGCTGATGAACCTGCGCGATCCGGCCGCGGCGCTGCGATCGCTCGGTCGACGGCTGTCGCCGGGCGGCGTGCTGCGGCTGATGGTGTACCCGCAGTTCTCGCGCACCCGCATCTTCCAGCTGCAACGGCTGGCGACCCTGCTGGGCATGGACGCCGGCGAGCCGGACCACCCTCGGCGGTTCCGCGCCGCCGTGCGCGGCCTGCCGCGCGCGCACCCGCTGCGCTGGGCGTTCGCGAACTACGCCGACAGCCGCAACGACGCCGGCGTCGTCGACGCGTTCCTCCACGCCGGCGACCGCGGTTTCACCGGCGCGCAGCTTGGCGCGCTGATCGAACGCGCCGGGCTGGCGCCGGCGTTCTGGTTCCATCGCCAGTGGGCGCAGCCGGCTGTGATGGCCGAGCGGCTCGGGATGCAGGACCGCAGCCAGAGCTTCGTGCTCGGCTACCTCGACCTGTGGCACGAGCTGCGGCAGAACTTCGTGGTCTGTCTGCGGCGGCGCGATGCGGCCGTGGCCGCGCCCGGTCCGGTGCGCGCGCACCCGCTGTTCGCGACGGCCGGCGCGCCGCTGCGCCAGCAGCTCGCGCTGCTGCGCCTGCGCCTGTGCGGCGGCCGCGTGCCGACGCGGACGGGCGCCGGCGACGTCGTGCTGCGCGCCGACGAGGCGCGCGCGCTGGCCGCCGGCGCGGGCGACCTGCCGCCTGCCGCCGCCGAGCGCCTGCGGCACGAGGGCCTGCTGCTCGGCGGTCCGCCGCCGGCGACGCCGCTGCCGCCGCACGACGATCTCGCCGGCGAAGACGCCTTCGTGCGGCGGTCGCGCGCGCTGCGCGTCGGCCGCCGGGCGCCCAACCCGCTCTACGCGCACCTGTTCGCGGCCTACGAATGCGACCGCGAGCTGCCCGCCGCGGGCCTGCCCGACCTCGAGACCCAGCTCGGGCGGTGGCTGCCGTGGGCCGAGCCGCTCGAGCAGCGGCCGATCGCCTTCGGGCTGTCGCCGTACGGCACCGCGCTCCGCTTCCGGCAGAACCTGTGCGAGCACCTCGCGCGCGCGCCGCTGCCGGTGGCCGATGGCTGGCACGCGGTCCGGCTGCGCGACGACGCCGAACACCTGTCGGGCGCGCGGGCGTTCGCGTTCGCCCACGTCGTCTGCCCGGACGCCCGGGCGGCCCTCGACGACGCCGCGCTGCGCGAGCTGTGGGTGCTCGCGTTCGGACACGAGGACCTGTTCACCACGCTGCTGCCCGCCTGAGCGGGGCGGACGGCGCGCCGAGGACGGGCCCGAGGTCGGGCGCAGGCACCCGCTGCCGCACGATTGCAGGCGGCGTTCGCGGCGCCGAACGCCCGACCTCCAGCACCAACCGAGTCTCGTCACCGGTGGTTGTCGGCGCCGGCCGCGCGGGGGACACGCGCGCACACGGCGGAGCGGACGGCGGGCGGTGCACGACGCCGCGGCGCGATGACGCGACGCGGCGAAGTGCCGTGGCAACACACCCTTGCGAGGAAACCTGCCGGTCCCCTCCAGCAAAACCCGCAGCTCCATCGTGGGTAGCAGGGTCCGACGACGGGCACTGCGCCCGCCGTCACTTCCTTGCCGCCCTCCGGGGCCGTTCCTTCCTGACGGACCAATGCAACTACGTACCCGCGCCATCGCCGCCGCCCTGCTGTGCGCCGGCGGGCTGACCGCACAGTTCCCCCTGCAAGGCTTCATGTACAACTGGGACCGGCCGAACCTCGGTGACGGCCTGTCCCTGTTCGTGCGCTGGGGCGCCACCAGCGAGCTCGTGTTGTCCCGCATCGACCGCAACGACTACGTCGAATGGGGCAACGGCACGCTGGGCCAGACCACGACCCAGGGCTTCATGTCCTGGATCAACGACGCCAACGACGCGACCCGCGAGTCGTTCGACCTGGTCGCGTTCGACGAGGACCCCAACAGTCCCGACTTCCCGAACACGGCGACGCCGCGCTTGAACATCGTCGGCGTGCAGATGCCGCCGACGGGCACGCCCCCGGGCAACGCCGCCTGGCGCCTGGCCGCGACGCTGACCCAGCCGGTCAACTTCGCCGGCACGGGCGACGTGTTCGTCGGGCTGCGCCTGCCGGCGATGGTGTCGGCGGTGACCCCGTTCGACGGCCTGTTCGTCGGCTCGGTCAACAACGATCCGGCGATGGCGCCGTTCGCGTTCGACATCCCCGGTCCGGCCGCGGTGAACGTCGGTCAGGGCAGCTACATCTGCTACGTGCCGACCGGCCAGCCGGCGCGCTACCTGCCGCCGTCCACGACGTCGCTCGAGCAGCTGGCGTTCGATGTGCACGTCCCGACCACCGCGGGTGGCGTCGCGATCGCGCAGACGACCCAGGCGACCTTCCCGTCGAGCATGACGCCGGGCACCTCCAACTTCCTGTCGGGCATGCACCCGGACATCGCGCGCGGCGACAACATCGGCTTCGGCGTCACCGCCCACACGGCCCAGGTGCTGACCGGCAGCCCGGCGTTCGTCGTGCTGGGGTTCGGGCCGAGCTCGTTCGGCACGGTGCCGATCACCGCGATCCCTGGCGTCGACCCGGCCAGCTCGGGCTCGCTGTGCATCGAGACCGGCGGCGCGTTCACGTTCTTCACGCTGCTGACCCCGGGGCAGCCGGGCAGCCTGCTCAACATGCTCGAGGGCCAGTTCGTGTTCCCGCTGTCGGCGGGCGACCGTGCGCTGGTCGGCGCCCAGCCGTCCGGCTTCGACATCTGGTGGCAGGCGTTCGTGCTCGACGGCGGCGCCGCCGGGCTGGAGCTGCACGCCACCGGGTGCGTCACCCAGCACCTGAAGTGAGCCGCGCATGCACGCCCTGACCAAGACCGCCTGCGTCCTGCTGGCCGCCGCCGCCGTCACCGCGGCGGCGACCGCCCTGTCCGCGTCCGATCCCGCGCCGGCGAACCCGGCCGCGGCCGTCGCCGACGCGCCGGCGGCGATCGCCGCCGAGTCCGCACCGGCGGCGCCGGCCGAGGCCGCGGCGATGGTGGTGTTCCCCGACGGCTCCGAACGGCCGACGCTGAACGGCGTCGACGAGACCGTGCAGCTGCGCTGGCCGGCCGACACGCCGTACTCGCCCGTCGTCGAGACGGTGCGCGACGGCGACGTCGAGTGGTTCCACCACCAGGACGGCAGCTGGAGCACGACGATGCGCCGCCTCGACACGGTGTCCGGCAACATGGTGACCCTGGCACCGGTGTTCCAGCCGGGGCCGACCAAGCCGCAGCAGCTGCGCCAGGCCAGGTAGCCCGGCGCCCGCGGCTGGCGGGGAGCCGCGGCGGGCGCCTATGCTCGCCGCCCGTGACCGCCCTCGTGCGCCTCGCCGCCGCGCCGGACTTCGACGCGATCGCGGCGCTCGTCAACTGGTTCGTGCAGCACACCGCCGCGCACTTCGGCACCGAGCCGGTCACCGCCGACGCGCTGCGCGCGGAGGCGGCCGCAGCGCCGTTCGGCGCGGTCTATCCCTGGCTGGTGGCCGAGCTCGACGGCGCGTTCGCCGGCTACGCCAAGGCCGGTCCGTGGCGCGGCCGCGCCGCCTACGCGTGGACCGCCGAGACCGGCATCTACCTGCAGGCCGGGGCGCGCGGCCGCGGGATCGGCCGGACCCTCTACACGCGCCTGCTGGCGACGCTGCGCGCGCAGGGCTTCCGCTCGGTCGTGGCCGGCGCGACGCTGCCGAACGCGGCGTCCGAGCAGCTGCATCGCGCGCTCGGCTTCGTCCCGTGCGGCGTCGTCCGCGACGCCGGCTGGAAGCGCGGCGCGTGGCACGACGTGGGCTTCTGGCAGCTGCGGCTCGGCACGGACGACGGGGCGCCCCGGCTGCTCACGCCCGAGGAGGCGTTCGCGCGCAGCTGACCGGCGCGCGGGTCACAGCGCCGCGCGTCCGGGCGACGCGTCGCCGTCGCCGTCGAGGCGCAGCCAGAACGACGCCGCCCGATCGCGGGTGCGGTCGGCGTACGGCACCAGCTCGGACGCGAACGGCGCCGTGCCCTGAAGCTGCAGCGGCAGCGGCCGCAGCAGCTCGCACAGCCGCACGAACTCGGCCGCCGTCTGGTTGGCGACGACCAGCAGGCCGCCGGGGCGCAGCGTCGCCGCGGCGCGGGCCAGCAGCTCGCGCGGCCGGAACAGCGCCAGCGGCAGCCCCCACCGCAGCAGCGCGTAGCGGGTGAGGAACGGGTACAGCAGCGTCACGACGTCCTGGGCCGGCAGCCGCATGCCGCAGAAGTCGGCGACCTCGAAGCGCACGTCGTCGCCGGCCAGCGCCGCGTGCGCGCGGGCGTGGTCGGCGCGGCTGTGGCCGTCGCGGTACACGCCGTGGCCGTCGACCTCGACGCCGCGCAGCACCACCCGGCTGGCGCCCGCGGCGCCCGCGCCGCGGCAGAAGCGCTGCAGCGCGGTCGCGTACTGGAACACGCCGCAGCCGACGTCGGTGACGCGCCGCACGCCGTCGGGGCCGAGCGGCAGCGCGGTGGCGCCGAGCAGTCGTTCGAGGCCGTCCAGCAGCGCCAGGTTCTCGGCCCAGCACAGCGCCGTCGACCGGGACCAGAGCTCGTCGAGGTCGTAGCGCCGGCGCAGCTCCTGCGCCCGCGCCGCGGCGCGCGGACGGTCGGCGGGTTCGAGCCAGCCGAACCCGTAGTCCTTTGGCTCGTGCGGCAGCGCCGCGTCGCCGCGGCTCCACCGCAGGTGCCGCCGTAGGCAGTAGCCGAGCGCGTTGCCGGGGGCGCGGAGCAGCGCGAGCGAGCGATCGACCAGCGTGGCCACGAGCAGCCATCGACGCCGCCGGGCGCGCGACTGGAACGGCGGCCCGGGGCCGGAGGGCGGCTCGGGGTGGCAGCGCGCCCGACCAGCCGGCATAACTTCGCCGTGCACCTCGCTCCGGTCGCTCGGGTCCTGGCCGGCTTCGCGGCGTTCTTCTCCGCGGCGCAACTGCTGCCGCTGCTGTACGCGCTGTTCGAGCCGACCGACTACGACCCGGAACTGATCCCGATCGCCGGTTTCGGGGCCAGCCTGGCGATCGGCGCGATCGTGTCGCTGCTGCTGTGGCTGGCCGGGCGCGGCAGCAAGGCGCAGTTCTTCCGGCGCGAGGGCATCGCCGTGGTCGGGCTGTCGTGGCTGCTGGCCGGGGTGCTCGGCGCGATCCCGTACGTCTGGTCCGGGGCGATCCCGGACGCCGTCGACGCGGTGTTCGAGACCGTGTCCGGGCTCACCACCACCGGCGCGTCGGTGCTCGGGTCCGGCGGCAACCACAGCATCGAGGAGCTGCCGCAGAGCATCCTGCTGTGGCGCTCGTTCACGCAGTGGCTCGGCGGCATCGGCATCGTGCTGGTGTTCGTGACGCTGCTGCCGGCGATGGGCATCACCGGCAAGAGCCTGATCGCGTCCGAGCAGATCGCGGTCGGCACCGATGGCTTCCAGCCGCGCATGCTCGAACAGGCGCGCTCGTTGTTCGTCGTCTACGGCACCCTGACCGCGACCTGCGCGCTGCTGCTGTGGCTGGTCGCCGGACTCGGCGTCTTCGACGCGGTCAACCACGCCTTCACCAGCCTGGCCACCGGCGGCTTCTCGACCCGCAACAGCTCGGTCGGCAGCTTCGGCAACCTCGCGGCCGAGATCGTCATCACGGTGTTCATGTTCATCGCCGGCTGCAACTTCGGCCTGATGGTCACCGCGGTCCACCGCGGCCCGAAGCTGCTGCTGCGCGACAGCGAGCTGCGCGTCTACGTGCTGATCACGCTGATCCTCGTCGGCGCCGTGACCGCGGCGCTGCTGCTCGACGGCCGCTCGCTCGGCGCGGCGCTGCGCAGCGCCAGCTTCAACGTGGTCAGCGTCTACACGTCGACCGGCTACGCGACCGAGGACTTCCAGGCATGGACGCTGCCGCCGGTCATGCTGCTGCTCGGATCGATGGTGGTCGGCGCCTGCACGGGCTCGACCGCCGGCGGCATCAAGGTGATCCGGTTCCTGGTGGTGTGCAAGCTGATCACCTACACGGTCCGCCACTACCTGCGCCCCAAGAGCGTCGAGCGCATCAAGATCGGCGGCCAGCCGCTGACCGCCGGCGTGATCTCGGCGATCCTGGCGCTGGTGCTGATGTGGTGCGGCGGGCTGTTCCTCGGCGCGTTCGTGATCGCCCTCGACGACCGCATCCCGTTCCTAACCGCGATGTCGGCGTCGGCCAGCATGCTCGGCTGTTGCGGCCCGTCGCTGTGCGACGTCGACAGCCTGGGCCGGGCGCTCGGCCCCGACCTCGGGCCGATGGGCGGCTACGGCGCGCTGCACGGCGCGACCAAGCTGTTCCTCGCGTTCCTGATGCTGCTGGGCCGGCTCGAGTTCCTCGCCCCGATCGCGCTGCTGTCGCGCGTGTTCTGGCGCCGTTGAGGCGCGCGCCGCGCGGACGACGACCGACAATCGGCCCGGCTCAGGGAAACTCCGGGCTGCGCCGACACGACCGGCCCGAGCGCGCATTGGGCGACACCCAGGGTCACGGTCCGTAGGCCGCCGACCTTGCCCTCAAGCGGACCCCGCGGCGATCCCGATCGCTGCCGCACCAGAGAATCATGCGCGCACCTGCCCTCCTCACCGTCTTCTCGCTGGCCATGACCGGAACGGGCCTGCGCGCGCAGGACCCGACGCCGGCGACCGAGCCGCAGGCCGCCGACGCACCCGACCGCGAGGCGCCTGGCCGCGAATGGCTGGGCGGCGACCCGTGGTGGAACTGGTCGCGCGCGACCGGCGACTGGGGCGGTCACCGCACCTGGCTCGAAGAGCGCGGCGTCGAGGTCGGCGGCGGCCTGACCGTCGACTGGGCCGGCGCCTGGAGCGGCGGCATGCGCCAGCGCGACTCGGTGGACACGCTGCTCGACGTGAACGTGGCGCTGGATCTCGAGGCGCTGCTCGGCGTGCCGGAGACGCTCGTGTTCTTCGACGCCTACCAGGTCGAGGGGCGCGACCCGAGCGGCGACATCGGCGACTTCCAGGGCGTCTCCAACATCCAGGCCGACGACGTGCGCGAGCTGGCCGAGGCGTGGATCGAGACGCGCCTCGGCGACCAGCTCCGCCTGAAGTTCGGCAAGGTCGACTTCAACAGCGAGTTCGCGTTCAGCGAAGAGGCCGGCGAGTTCGTCCACCCGTCGCCGGGCATCTCCCCCGCGATCCAGGCGGCGCCGACGTTCCCGGATCCGTCGACGGCGGCGATCGCGTTCTGGGAGCCCGACGGGCGGAGCTACCTGGGCGTCGGCGTGTTCGACGGCGCCGGCGCCGACGGCATCCGGACCGGCCGCCACGGCCTCGGCGGCTTCTTCGACGACGACGACTCGAAGGCGTACTTCACCGTCGCCGAGGCCGGCACCAGCTGGGTCGGCGGCGGCTCCTGGGGCTCGGGCCGGGTCGCCGTCGGCGGCTTCCACCACAGCGCGCGCTTCGACCGCTTCGACGGCGGCAGCGACCGCGGCACCAGCGGGTTCTACGCCATCCTGGACCAGCGGCTGTGGCGCGAGGACCCCGCCGATCCCGACTCCATGCAGGGCGTCGGCATGTTCACCTCGCTGGGGTGGGCCGATCACGACGTGGCCGAGGCCGCCATGCACGTGCAACTGGGCGCCACCTGGACCGGGGCGATCGAGGGCCGGGACGACGACGTCCTCGGCCTGGTCGTCACCCACGTCGACCTGTCGGACGCGACCGGCTCGCCGTTCACCGCCGACGAGACCGCGATCGAGCTGATGTACCGACTGCAGGTGACGCCGGCGATCGCGCTCAAGCCGGACCTGCAGTTCATCGTCCATCCGGGCGGTGACGAGACCGCCGACGACGCGCTGGTCGGGCTGCTGCGCGTCGAGATCACATTCTGAGCCGAGGGGCCGCCATGTTGGTGCGTACGAAGATCATCCTCAACAACGCGGCGCTGGCCGCACTCATCGTCGTCGCCGGCGGCGCCGGGCTGCTGGTGCAGGGCACCGCGGACCGCGCGCTGACCTTCGCGACCGGACCGGCGCTGCAGACGGCCACCGGGTCGCTGCAGGCCCAGGTCGGCATCGAGCAGCAGATGCTCGCCGTCGAGCAGATGGTCGCCGGCATCGACCCGGCCCGCGCCCGCGCGGCCCTGACGGCGGCGCGCGACGACTGCAAGCAGGCGCTGGCGCAGATCCGTTCGGCCGACGTGCTGGACGGCCGCATCCTGACCGAGCTCGAGACCGAGAGCTCGACCTACGACCAGGCGCTCGAACAGCTGCTGCGCGGCCACGAGCGCATGGCCGAGGCGCAGCGCGCGCTGCACGCGCACACCGCGCCGTTCAACGAACTCAGCGCGCTGCTCGAAGAGGTCGGCGACGGCTGCGTCGAGGTGCTCGAGGGCCAGCCGGACCGCGCGATGTCGTGGTCCGAAGGCCTCGGCACCATCTGGGAGGCCGCCGACGGCGGCATGGAGAACCGCATCGCGCTGCTCGCCCAGTACCTGGCGATGAACCAGCTCGAGTCCGGCGTCGAGCCGGCGGCGGCGGCGCAGGCCGTTCGCGACGCGCTCGCCGAACAGCGCGAGACCGCCGAACGCATGCTCGGCACCGGCAAGTTCGAGGACGCGGCGCCGGCCGGATACCCGGGGATGACGCTGTCCGAGGCCTACCGCCGCGAGTCCGCGGAGCACGAGCGCCTGATACTCGGCTACGTCGACGCCCGGCTGGCCTTCCTGCCGGTGCGCCAGAGCTACACCAACGCCACCGGCCGGCTGCTCGACGTGACCGCCCGGGTCGCGGGGCGCGTCGACCAGGTGCTGGAGCAGGAGCTGGCCGCCAGCACCGCGTCGATGCAGGGCGCCTCGAACCTGGTCATGGCCTCGCTGGTCGTGGCGCTCGCGGCCGCCGTCGCGCTGGGCCTGGCGCTGGTGCGCAGCCTCGGCTCGCGGCTCGGCAAGCTGCGCCAGAGCATGCGCGAGGTCGCGTCCGGCGACGCCGACCTGACCCGCCGCATCGAGCTCAGCGGCAACGACGAGCTGGCCGAGACCGCGCGGGCGTTCGACGCCTTCCTCGAGACCCTGGCCCAGCTCGTGCGCGAGCTGCGCTCGATCACCGTCGACGGCGACAAGAGCGCGCACCAGCTGCGCGACTCCAGCACGGCGCTGGCCGACGACACCGCCAACCAGGCGGCGGCGTTCGAGGAGATGAGCGCGTCGATGCACGAGATCTCGTCGATGGCCGCCAGCTCGGCCAAGCACGTGCGCGAGGTCGGCGAGCACAGCCGGGCGGCCACGGCCGCGGCCGGCGAGGGCGCCAACCAGACGCAGGAGCTGGCGTCGGCGATGCAGTCGATCCGGCAGAGCAGCGACGAGGTCGCCAAGGTCATCAAGGTGATCGACGACATCGCGTTCCAGACCAACCTGCTGGCGCTCAACGCCGCGGTCGAGGCGGCGCGCGCCGGTGAGGCGGGCAAGGGCTTCGCGGTGGTCGCCGAGGAGGTGCGCAACCTGGCGCAGCGCAGCGCCAAGGCGGCGAAGGACACCGCGCAGATGATCCAGGTCGCCAACGACCGCGCCGCCCGCGGCTCGGAGCTGTCGACCCGGGTGCAGGCGACGCTGTCGCAGGTGGTCGACTCGTACACGCGGGTCGACAGCGTCCTCAGCGGCATCTCCCAGGCCGCGGAGAGCCAGGAGCACAGCGTGCAGGAGATCAACCAGGCGATCCGCGGCATCGACCAGGCCACCCAGCGCTCGGCCGAGACGACGGCGTACCTGGCCGAATCCGCCAATGGCATGGGCACGCAGATGAGCCGCATCCGCGAGCTGGTCGAGACGTTCCGGGTCTAGTCGCGGAACCCGTGCTACCTTTCCTCATCGCCGCAAACAACGAATCGGAGAGCGCACCCGTGATCAGCCGCCTTTGGATCCTGACCCTGTTCGCCCTGCCCGCGCTGCTGCCCGCCCAGGAGCGCTCCGGCCGGCACTTCCATCGCGAGTCGCGCACCGTGGCGACCGCGCCGGCCGAGCCCGTCGTCGAGGCGTCGGCGGCGCGCAGCGAGCGCGTCGAGCCCGTGCGGCGGCTGCGCAGCGGCCGCGCCTGGTCGGCGTTCCGGCAGGGCCGGCGGCCGATCACCGCGGCGGTCGGCGCCGAGGTCGCCGCGGTCGACGCCAGCTCGAGCCGGCCGGTGCGCCGCACGGCGTACTGGGGTCGGCGCCTGCGCTGAGGCGCGACGGCGCCCCCGCTGCGCCGAGCGGCGCGCTCAGCCGCGCTCGCCGAGCACGACCTTCTCGCGCCGGCGGAACATCAGCTGGATCGGCACCTCGGGGCAGGCGAAGCGCTCGCGCAGCACGCGCGCGAGGTAGCGCTCGTATTGGCCGCGGAACAGCCGCGGCTCGTTGACGAACACCAGCAGCGAGATCGGCTCGGTGCCCACCTGCGTGCCGTAGAACAGCTTCGGGAACTGGCCGCGCCCCTGCGGCAGCAGCTTGTCGCGCGCCTCCTGCAGCACCGCGTTCAGCTGCGGCGTCGGGAACCGCGTCTGCGCCTGCCCGCGCAGGTCGAACAGCAGGTCGACCATGTCGTCGACCTGGTCGCCGCGGTGCGCCGAGGCGAACACCACCGGCGCGTGCGCGAGCAGCGGCAGCTGCTGGCGGATGTACTTGTCCCAGTGCTGCACGTCGAGGTTCTCGGCCAGGTCGATCTTGTTGCCGACCAGGACCACCGGCTTGTGCGCCTGCGCGCAGTAGGCGGCGACGCTCTTGTCGACCTGGCTGATCGGCTCGCGCACGTCGAACATGTGCACCACCACGTCGGCGCGGCGGATGCTCGCCGTGCTGCGCGCGTGCGAGAACAGCTCGATCGCGTGCTCGATCGACTTCTTCTTGCGGACGCCGGCGGTGTCGATCGCCAAGAGGCGCCGGCCGCCGTGTAGGAACTCGACGTCGACGGCGTCGCGCGTGGTGCCCGGAATCTCGGAGACGATCACCCGCTCCTCGCCGCACAGCCGGTTGACCATCGTCGACTTGCCGGAGTTGCGCTTGCCGACCACCGCGAACGACAGCGGCCGCTCCTCGCCCGCGCCCTCGTCGGCCGACGGCGGCGGCAGCCCGCGGTGGATCGCCACCAGCAGGTCGCTGATGCCGAAGCCCTCCTTGGCGCTCACCACCAGCGGCTCGCCGAACCCGAACGCCAGCCACTCGTTGGCCTCGAGCTCGTCGCTGCGGCTCTCGACCTTGTTGACCAGCAGGCGCACCTTCTCGCCCATCGGCCGCAGCCGCTGCGCGACCATGTCGTCGCCGGGCACCCGGCCGTCCTTGCCGTCGACGACGAACAGCACCAGGTCCGCGGAGGCCAGGGCCACCGCGATCTGCGCCTCGATGTGATCCTTCAGCAGCGCCTCGTCGACCAGGCCCAGGCCGCCGGTGTCGATCAGCTCGAAGCGCCGGCCCTCGTGCTCCATGACGACGGCGACGCGGTCGCGGGTGACGCCGGCCGTCGGCTCGACGATCGACACGCGCCGGCCGACCAGCCGGTTGAGCAGGCTGGACTTGCCGACGTTGGGACGGCCGACGATGGTGACGCGGGGCAGGGGCATGGCGATGCGGGGCGAAGAGGCTACGCCCGCGGCGGGTCGGCGCCTAGTCCCACCGGTAGTCCCACTGGCCAGAGAACCCGGACCTGCCCGCGGCAGCGGGCCGCCGGGGGCCACCGTGTCGTTCGGCCGGGCGATCGCTACCGACCCGTGACCAAGGCCAGATCGGTCAGACCGAGTGTGCCGTCCGGCCGCAACTCGGCGGCCTGCAGGCCGAGAACGAAGTCGGCGGGCAGCCCTGGCGGCGCCGGGAACGTCCACTGGAGTTGCCCGCTGGCCGGCCCGAAGGCCAGCCAGGCGATGCCGGGCAGTGGATCGATCGCGACCAGGCCCTCGGCGCTGGAAACCGGCGTGGGGAGCAGCGGCCCCGCGGCGAGGACGACGAGCACCTGCGGCGTGCACCAGTGGTCGATCGTGAGGGTCGACGCTGTGGTCGTGGCGCGCAGGGTGGGAACGGGCTCGATGGTCCACTGGCCGCCGATCAAGCCCAGGAAGCTCGCGCCGGGGTCGATGTGGCTGACCGTGGGGACACCACCGACCAAGCTCACCTGCAGAGCAAACTGACGCCCTGTGGGGCCGAGTCCTCCTTGCAGGTAACTACCGGGGCCGAAGAACAACTCGGTAGCCTGCGCACCAACGGCAGGTGTGGCTGCGGACTGTGACGTTCCATCCTTGCCGACCGCAGAGGAGTGCATCATCCACAACCGACAGTCCGTGAGGGCCAATGGAGGGCCGGGCTGCCCGAGAACTCCTCGGACGGAAGAAAGAATAGAGTCTTGTATCACCAGGTTTGAGCGAAGAGCCGCAAGGGCCGCTGGTCGCGCGACGAACTCCACACCTTGCAGTACGACAAGGCGACAATCGAGAGTCCATGGCAGAGGACTAGTACCCTTGGCCTCCACTCGGACCTTCTGGATCAGTATCACCCCCTGGTTGTTCTCCAGCCTCATGCCCGAACCCGGCGCCCCGAGCACGAGATCGGACTCCCAGATGACGAAGTCCGAGCAACGGACGATTTGGCCCGCCTGCAAGTTCCGAACCCACAGCAGGCCACGCATCCAGGTCGACGTCGGACCATTGTCCGACCCTTCGCCGATCAGGGTGAGGCCCTTGCCGTCGATCACCGGGGCCAGATAGACGAGATGGCTGGGAACCCCATCTGCTGGCGCTCCTGCAGCGCGGATGCGGATCACGTCACCCGATGCCGCGGCGTCGACCGCTGACTGGATGTCGACGAAGTCCGTCCCTGGGCGATTCGACAAGTCGACCGTCCACGTGGTCTGCGCCGCCAGCGTGCCCGCGGCACAGAGGATTGCGAAGGTAACGCGAGCCAGGCAATCCCTCATGGAACACCTCATCGAGTCAAGGCAGTTCATGGCAAGCTCCACCGACGCAGGCCGAGCGAGCCGGCGACGTAGAGTTCGTTGACGCCATCGGTGCCGGGCACCTCCGACGCACCGCTCGCATCGACCAAATCCGAGATCACGATCGAGTTGTAAGCACCGACTGCGCCCTCGACGCGAGTCTGGTACAGAGGCGGCTGCGAGACGATCTCGCCCGTCACCGCATCCAACGAGAACACCAGCAGGTGCCCGTCCAGCGCTCCCACCACGAGCTCAGGCCCGGGCACGGCTAAGGAGTAGGGAGAGAGATCGCACCTGGGTCGCTTGCACCTTGGCCTCCTTCCAGCGCGGGTGTCGTGACGACTCGGATCAGGGTAATCGCCGCCCGAACGGCGACAAGCCCCCTGCGCGCAGCGCCGCGCCGGCGCCGGTCCCCCTTGACCCTCGGGGTGCAGACTCGGATCCTGCGGCCGCATACTCCTCGAACGCCGTTGCCTCCAAGGAACCCGATCGCGATGCGGCGCCGCCTGCGCCGGCTGGGCCACGCGGCGCGCGCCCTGAGCCTGCTGCTGGCGCTGCTCGCGGGCGCCACGGCGGCGATCTGGCAGCTGCGGCCGCAGTGGGTCGAGGCGCTGCAGGACCGGGCCCGCGCGCGGCACCTCGAAGGGCCGGCGGTGGCGGTCGCGGTTGCGCGGCACGCGACCGACCCGGCCGGGGTGCTGGCGGCGCTGGCGCCGGTCGCCGCGCAGCTCCGGGACGTCGACAAGGGCGAGGCGCTCGATCCGCTGCGGCGGGCGGCGCTGCGGCTGCGGCTCGATGCGCACCTCAAGCTGGGCGACCGCGCGGCGGCGCTCGCCACCTGCGAGGAATGGACGCAGTGGGACCCGGCCGACCTGGACGCCACGCTCGCCCGCAACGCGCTGCGGCGCGCCGACACGGCGACCGCGGCAACCGCGCGCGACGAGCTGCTGGCGCTGTCGCGCGGGCTGCCGGCGGCGGTGGCGGTGCTGCGCGAGGTGGTCCTCGCCGAGGGCCTCGACCCGGCCGCGCGGTTCGACGCGGTGGCGCGCGCGCTGCGGCTGGTGTCGCTGGTGCCGACCGAGGACCTGGTGACGCTGCCGTGGGCGTTCGCCGCGGGCGGTGACGCGGGCGCCGACACGGCGCTGCGGCCGGTGATCGCCGAGCGCGCGCCGGACGCGATGATCTTCCGGCTGCAGCTGCCGGCCGGCACCGCGGTGCTCGAACTGCAGCTGCCGCCGCACACGCCGCTGGTGCTGTTCCGCCCGGGGCTGGTGATGCCCGCGCTGGGCGCGGCGATCGACCTCACCCGGCAACCGGTGGTCCTGCAGCAGTGCGCGCGGCTGGCGGCAGATCGCTTCGCCAGCGACGGCGGCGCGGCGCCGACCCTGCGATGGACGCTGCCCGAACCGCTGGCGGTCGCGACCGAAGCCCAGCTGCTGTTCGAGGTCGCCGCACCGCCGCCGCCGTGGCTCGCGGCGCTGCTGCAGGACTCGCGGGCGAACGAGCTCGACGCGCTGCTGCGCGACGACGCCGACCTGCCGGCGCGGCGGCGCCTCGCCCACCTGCGCGCGTGCTGCCTGTCCGGGCTCGAAGTCCGGGGGGTCGACGACGACGCGGCGGCGGCGCCGCTGCAGCTGCTGCGGCCGCCCGAGGCGTCCGCGGTCCGGCTGCAGGCGCGGCTGCCGCGGCCGACGCGACCCGGGGCTGCACTGCGAGTGCCGTCGATGCACGGGATCCGGTGGGAACTGGCAGCGCTGCGGCTGGCGGCCGACGGCGAGGCCATGCCCTCGATCCCCGTCGACGCCAGCGGCGCACGGCTCGACGCAGCCACCGGGACCCTGCTGCTGCCGGCGCTGCCACGCGACGCGGCGCGACAATCCGTCGAAGTCGAGCTGCGCGCGACCGCGGAGGTCCCTCGGTGAAGGTGCGCACGCTCTGGGACTGGAGCTGGCTCTTGACCGCGCCGATCGCGGTCGCGTTCCTGCTGTGGGCCGGGCGCACCTGGGACCGGTTCAGCGAGTTCGGCGTGCGGCTGCAGGACGCCAACCGCTTCGACCTGCCGGACGTCGGGGCGATGGAGTTCGAGCACCTGGTCCGCGCGCCATTGCAGCTGCTGCACCGCGTGCCGCCGGCGCCGCCCGACGGGCTGCGCAGCGTCGGCATCCACCTCAGCGCCGACGCGCGCGCGCAGCTCGACGAGCGGCTGCCGCAGTCGGCGCGCGACTACGTGCGCGGCTACCTGCGCAACGGCGAGGCGCTGCAGCGCGTGCAGCTGCGCTACCGCGGCGACAACGTCTACCACTGGGGCTACTACAAGAAGTCGTGGCGCGTGAAGACGCGCCGGTCCGAGCTGTTCGCGGGCATGCGCCCGTTCAACCTGATCGCGCCGCGCACGCCGGAGCTCCTCAACAACCACCTGGCCTACCTGCTGGCCGGTGAACTCGACCTGATCACGCCGCTCAGCGAGCCGGTCAACCTGTTCGTGAGCGGGCGCTACGAGGGCATCCACCTGCTGACCGAGCAGCTCGAGGAGAGCACGCTGCGGCGGCACGGGCGCATGCCCGGCGACCTGTTCAGCGGCGACATCATCGGCCGCGACCAGCCGTACGGGCTCGTCGTCGACCTGTTCCGCCACCCGGGGCTGTGGACAAAGGAGGCGGTGAACAACCACTTCCCCGCGGACTCGCGCGCGCCGCTCGAGGCGCTGCTGACCGCGCTGGCCGACGTGCCGCTGCGCGAGGACGACGGCCTGCTGGCCGAGCACTTCGACCTCGAGGCGGCCGGGCGGTTCGCGGCGATGGAGCTGCTGACGGCCACCGACCACTACGACCGCGCGCACAACTGGCGGCTCCTGTGGGACAGCTGGCGCCGCCGGTTCGAGCCGGTGGTCTGGGACCCGATCGGGTGGATGGCCGGGCCGGGAACGCCCGTGCGCCTCGACGTGCTGACCAGCCCGATGCACGTCGAGTGGCACCGCGACCACGACTTCCTGCGCGCGCGGTTCGCGGCGCTGCGGACGTTCCTGGTCGACGACGCCGACCGCTGGCTCGAAGCGGCGGACGCCGAGATCGCGCGCACGATCGCGACGCTGCCGAGCGACCCGAACCTGACCAGCGACGTCGCGGTCGTCCCGGCGGACACCGCTGCGGCGGCGCTGCGGCAGCTGCGCGCCGAGATCGCGCACACGTTCGCGGCGCTGCGCGCGAACTACCTGCAGGGCCCCGTGCGGCTGCGGCACGCGGCGGCCGGCCCCGGCCTGCTGCGCCTCGGCGTCGACGGCCGCGCGCCGCTGCAGAGCCTCGTGGTGCGGCCGGCCGCGCCGCCGACGCAGGCGCCGCGCGTGCACCTGCGCTGGAGCGACGAGCGCGGCGAGCGGCGCGTCGACGTCTCGGCGCGCTGCGCGCTGCGCGACGGCGCGCTCGCGCTCGACCTGCCGCTGCTCGCCCAGCACGTGCCGGTGGTCGCGACCCTGCACTCCGCGAACGTCGGCGGCCGCAACGCGCTGGCGATCGCCGAGGCGGTCTACGACCTCGAGTTCGACCCGCCGCTCGCGAGCGCCGCGCCGCTGCGCGTGCGCGCGATCTGGGCCGACGGGCGCGAGACCGACGGCGAGGCGGTGGCGGTGCTGCGCGCGGCGCCGCTGGTCGGCGCCCGGCACGTGCAGCGCCCGGCGCCGATCGAGACCGCGCCGGTCTGGCGCGGCCGCGTGGAGGTGCAGGGCTATCGCGTCGTCGACGGCGACCTGGAGATCGCCGCCGGCACCGAGCTGCGGATGCACCCCGACGCCGTGCTCGAGGTGCGCGGCCGCCTGCGCGCCGAGGGCACCGCCGCGGCGCCGATCCGGTTCGTGCCCGCCGGCGACCGGCCGTGGGGCGCGCTGCTGCTGCAGGGCCGCGGCTGCGACGGCTCGACGCTGCGGCACCTCGAACTCGACGGCGGCAGCGGCCACCTCGGCGCGACCTCCGAGAGCACCGGAATGCTGTCGCTGCACGACTGCCGCGGCATCACCGTGGCCGACTGCCGGTTCCGCGACAACCGCGTCGTCGACGACATGGTGCACACGGTGTACTGCGAGGTGACGTTCGAGGACTGCGCGTTCGAACGCGCCAACATGGACGCCCTCGACTGCGACATCAGCGAGGTCGTGGTGCGGCGCTGCCGCTTCACCGCCGCCGGCAACGACGGCGTCGACCTGATGGAGACCCGCGCGCTGGTCGACGGCTGCGAGTTCGAGGGCTGCGGCGACAAGGGCATGTCGGTCGGCGAGGGCTCGCGCCTGCTCGCCGTCGAGTGCAGCGTGCGCGGCTGCAAGATCGGCATCGAAGCCAAGGACCGCTCGATCGCGCACGTGCTGCACTCCGAGTTCGAGGGCTGCACGCGCGCCGCCAACGCCTACGCCAAGAACTGGCGCTACGGCGGCGGCGGCGTGCTGGACCTCGCGCGCTCGGTGCTCGCGGGCAGCGCCGAGGCGATCGGCGCCGACGGCCGCTCGCGGCTGCGGCTGATCGACTGCAGGCTGCAGGGCCTCGACGCCGCGCCCGAGCGGCGCGACCGCCACGTCCTGGCGCTGCACTGCGACGGCGGCGACCGGACGTTGCTGCCGCCGGAGCCGACGCCGCCGTCGGCGCTGGCCGAACTGCCCGAGCCCGCCGCCGCGCGCTGGCGCGAGGTCCAGCAGCAGGAGCGCGGCCGCGCCGCGCGCTGAAGACCAACGGCCGTTCCTTGCCCGTGCCCAGGCGGCGCGCAGCGCGGCCGGTGCCC
>JBFWWV010000031.1:43971-51970 GCA_050245995.1 Planctomycetota bacterium
AACTGCCCGAGCCCGCCGCCGCGCGCTGGCGCGAGGTCCAGCAGCAGGAGCGCGGCCGCGCCGCGCGCTGAAGACCAACGGCCGTTCCTTGCCCGTGCCCAGGCGGCGCGCAGCGCGGCCGGTGCCCGCGCGCGCGAAGCACGCGCAGGGTTGGACCGCGCGATCGCGCCGCGCGCGGCATTGGTTGCCCTTGGCCTCGGCCTTGTGCGCGAGGCGCACGCAGAGCGCCTCGCGCGATCCCTCCTTCGCTCCAGCCCGCGCTTCGCGCGGGCGGGCACGGGCACGGGCACGGGCACGGACACCGGCGCGCTGCGCGCGCCTGGGCACGGGCTCGGGCGTGGGTGCTGACTACCGCAGCGGGATCAGGATCGGCGCCGGGCGGATGTCGCCCTCGCCGCTGCCGATGTTGGTCGGGCTGCCGAAGTCGTCGACCCGCACGCCGGCGCCGTTCTTCCAGCCGCGCCACGCCAGGAAGCGCTGCTTCTGCGCGCCGGTCAGCGGCGCGCCGTTCTGCATCAGACGGATGTTGTCGTCGAGGATGGTGTTGGTGCCGTCCGCGTTGTTGCCGACGGGCACGACCAGTTCGACGATCCCCATGCCGCCGAAGCCGCCGAGCGGACGCCGGTCGTACTGATCGGCAGCCAGCGGCGGCACTCCGTTGGCCGGGTACTTGCCGGTCACGTGCGGCACCAGGAACGCGCCGGTGCGGCACACGCTGCCGTCGGCCGACAGCACGAAGTCGTAGTTGCGATTGGCGTAGGTCTCGCCCTTGACGTGCAGCTCGATGTGCGAGCCGGCCGCCAGGATCAGCATGCCGCCGGAGCCCGCGCCGCCGCCGCCGGCCTGATTGCTCGAGCCGGCCTGCTCGCCGCCGCCGCCGAGGCCGCCGTCGGCCGTGATCCGGCCGGTCGCCGACACGACGATCGAGTTGGCCGCCGCGACGATCAGGCAGCCGCCACCACCGCCGCCACCGCCGCCCTTGGCGTCACCGGCGAAGTTCGGCGGCAGGAAGCCGGGCAGGATCCCCAGGTCGCCGCCGCCGCCGCCGCCGGACCCGCCCATCGGCGCGCCGAGCTCGCCGAGCACGTTGCGGCCCGCGAACACGTCGTAGCCGAGCCCGAAGAAGTCGTTCTCGTCGTCGCCGTCGACGAACGGCGTGCCGCCCGGACCGCCGCCGGTGAGGCCGCGCGTCGGGAACCCGCTGGGCACGTCCTCGCCGCCGAAGCCGCCGATGCCGAGCTGCTGCACGAAGCCCGTGCCGCTGATCCACTGCACCTCGTAGTGCGGATCGCCGGCGGTCGCGAACGCGCCACCGCCGCCGCCGGCGCCGATGCGCGTGATCGGACCGAGGCCCTGGAACGCCAGCTGGCCGCCGTAGCCGCCGACCGCCGGCGCGTTGCCGGGGCCGTTGCCGGTCTGGCCGGCGAACGAGCGCAGGCCGATCTGCGGGCTGCCGTCGCCGCCGCGACCCGCGGCCGGCCCGCCGACGCCGCCGCGGGCGGGGAAGTTCGCGCCGCCGAGCGTGTTGACGCGTTCGCCGTCGCCGCCCGAGACCGTCAACAGGCCGTCGATGGTCACCGCGTCGGCCAGGATGATCAGCGGGTTCGACCCGACGCCGCGCACGATCGTGCCGAGCGGGATCACCACGTTGCGGAAGCGGAACACGCCGCCGGTCACGGTGCGCGGACCGGCGGAGGTCTGCACCACCGTGCTGTCGGTGTCGAGCACGACCAGCGGAACCGCTGGCGTGAAGTCCGGGAACGGGCCTTGGGCGGACAGGCCGCCGGCGCAGGCTGCGACCGCGGCGACCACTGCAGTGTTCTTGAGACGAAGGTTCATGGCTCTGGAATCCTGGATGGCCGAACGGTCGCCGGGGACGGCGCCTGCCGGACGGCCTGCTCTGGGGGCACGTTCGCGGATAGACCCGCCGCGCGGCCGCGTAACGGCGGCCGGACCGATTGGGACGACCCGCGACGGACCCGCGCCGCTCGCATCCGGAGGCGCCGCAAATTACCCTGTGAGGCCCTTCCGTCGCGCCCGCCCTGCCACCGCAGGGCCGCCTCCCAACGAATGAAGTCCGCCCCCGAGCCCGAGTTCGCGCTGATCGAGCGCATCGCCCGCCGCGCCTTCGCCCACATGGTGGCGATGATCCACGTCGCCAACGAGCGCGAGGACGCCGACAAGACCGACCCCAAGGTCGGCGGCCACCCGGCCGCGTGCGCGTCCAGCCTCGACTTCCTGGCGACGCTGCACCTGCTGGTGCGCGAGCCCGGCGACTTCGTCTGCTGCAAGCCGCACGCGTCGCCGGTCGATCACGCGCTGCACCACGCGCTCGGCCTGTTCCGCCACCACGACTCCGGCGAGTGGTTCACCGAGCAGGAGAGCGAGGCGGTCATGCACCGGCTGCGCAGCTTCTCGCACGACGGCGCGCCGGTGTTCCAGAGCTACCACGCCGAGGCGGATCCGGACTCGTGGCGGTTCCTGCCGTCGGGCTCGGTCGGCATTCCGCCGGTCGCGGCGGTCTACCTGTCGCTGGCCTATCGCTATGCGCGCCAGCACGGCTGGGACATCGACGAGCCGCACTTCTGGTGCATGATGGGCGACAGCGAGTTCCGCGAGGGGTCGCTGCTCGAGGTGCTGCCCGAGGTCGCCGAGCGCGAGCTGGGCAACGTCACCTGGATCGTCGACTACAACCGCCAGAACCTCGACGGCACGCGCATCCCCAACCAGCGCGGCCTGAAGGGCACCGACGCCGACCGCATCGAGCGCACCGCGCGCGCCAACGGCTGGCACGTGATCCAGCTGCGCCACGGCCGCTTCCGCCAGGAGGTCTTCGCCAAGAAGGGCGGCGCCGCGCTGCAGAAGGTGCTCGAGGACGGCCTCAGCGACTATCAATTCCAGGCGCTCCTGTGGAAGCGCGACGCGGCCGCGATGCGCGACGCCTGCATCGCCGCCGACAAGGCGTGCAAGCCGGTGGTCGAGGCGCTCGACGACGACCAGATGGTGCGCCTGTGGTACGACCTCGGCGGCCACGACCACCAGCTGATCGCGCAGGCGTTCGCGGAGTGCAAGCAGGACAAGGCGACGCCGACGCTGGTCGTCGCGCACACCGTGAAGGGCCGCGGCCTGCGCTGCGTCGCCGCCAACGGCAACCACTCGGCGCTGCCCGACCAGGACGAGGTCGAGGCGATCCTGCAGGCCGAGGGCCTGTCGCTGGACCGCCCGTTCCAGCGCCTGCCTGCGGACGGCGACGCCGGCCGCTACGCGCGGCAACGCGGCGAGACGATGCGGCTCGGCATCGAGGCGCTGCAGACGCAGGCGCAGGCCAACCGCGAGCAAGTGGCCGCCAGCATCGAGCAGGTCGGCGGCGTGCCGAGGGACCTCGAGATCAACCTGAAGCTGGCGCCGATCACCCACACGCAGTGGATGTGGGGTCAGCTCGCCGCCAAGCTCGTGCGCATCGGCGTGTTCGACGAGCTGCAGCGCGCCGGCAAGGAGCACAAGGCCGGCAAGGCGCCGACCGAGCAGGAGGCGCGCTGGAACCCGATCGCCGACCTGATGATGACGATGGCGCCCGACGTCGGCACCAGTACCAACATCAACCCGGCGATGGACGAGAAGATCTTCGGACCGCGCCAGGAGAACTGGGAGCACAAGCTCGACCTGCACGAGCGCCTGCGACCGGAGCTGGCGCCGACCGACGAGGCGTGGACGCGGCACATCCGCTTCGAGATCGCCGAGGCCAACTGCATGTCGGCCGTGGGCTCGTTCGGCAAGATGGGCTGGTTCGCCGGCATCCCGTTCCTGCCGATGATGACGGTCTATGACTTCTTCATCAAACGCGCGCTCGACCAGCTCTACTACGACCTCTACTGGAACAGCTCGTTCATCCTGGTCGGCACGCCGAGCGGCGTGACGCTGGCGCCCGAGGGCGCGCAGCACAGCTGGAAGAGCGACATCCAGATCCCGAACCTGATCACCTGGGAGCCGGCGTTCGCGATCGAGATGGAGTGGATCCTGTGCGACGCGATCCAGCGCCACTTCGAGAACGACAACAAGGGCCGCAGCGGCGTGCTGGTTCGCGCAGTCACCCGCGCGCTGCACCAGGACCTGCTGACGAAGTGGCTGCGACGCCAGGCACAGTTCAAGACGGACCTGCCGGCGGACGCGCAGCTCGGGCTGACCGCGCAGGACGGCGGCCTCAACGAGGCCGAGGTGCCGCACCGGAAGGACCACGAGATCCTGCCGGTCGTGCGCGCGCACGCGCTGCGCGGCGGCTATCGCCTGATCGACTGGCGCGGCTACCGCGGCTACCAGCCGGGCGAGAACGTGGTGAACCTGTTCGTCATGGGCGCACTGGTGCCCGAGGCGGTGGCCGCCGCCGAGTTGCTGCTCGACCGCGGCGTCTACGCCAACGTCGTCGTCGTGACCTCGCCCGACCTGCTGTGCGGCGAACTCGGCCGCAAGGACGGCTTCGAGCACCTGACCCGGACGCTCGGCATCGACGGCGCGCTGCACCTGCGGCCGGCCGGCCAGCGCGGCGGCGAGGTGCTCGGGCCCGGCGACGTGGTCGACCTGGCCGGCCGCCGCGTGCCGGTGGTGTCGGTGCACGACGGCGAGATCGGCCTGCTCGACAACCTGGGCTCGATCCTCGGCGTGCGCCAGCAGGCGCGCGCCGTCGTCAAGTTCAGCAAGTCGGGGACGCCCGCGCACATCTACCGCTACCACGGCCTGCACCCCGAGGGCATCGCCGAGGCCTGCGGCCAGGCGCTGGCCGAGACCGCGCTCGAGCAGGTGCGGCTCAGCGGCAGCGCGCTGCAGCTGCTCGGCCGCCAGCCGGAGCAGGCGCCGACGGCGTGGCAGGAGCTGTGGCCCAAGCCGGAGCAGTCGCCTTCGTCGGTGTAGTCGGACCGCTCCCGCGCATCCCCGGACATGACCACCTACCACTACTCCGGACCACCCGTGCGCCGGCCCTCGGGGCTGCCGCTGGTGCTGGCCGGGGCCGCGTTCGCGATGGCCACGTTCATGGTGCTGGACCGCGCCGGCGTGTTCCAGCCGGCGCCCGAGGGCGCGCCGCGCGCCATCACGCCGCGCGGCGGCCTCAGTGATCTCGAACAGACCACCACCGCGGTGTTCGAGCAGAACGCGCCGTCGGTCGTGCACATCACGACGCAGCAGCGCGCGCAGTCGATGTACGGCGGCGCGGCGCCGCGGCAGGAGGGCACCGGCACCGGGTTCCTGTGGGACGACACCGGCACCGTGGTCACCAACTACCACGTCGTGCAGTCCGTCGTCGAGGCCGGCAGCAAGCTGAAGATCGCGCTCGGCGACGACCTCTACGACGGCGCGGTGGTCGGCGACAGCCCGCAGAACGACATCGCCGTGATCCGCATCGTCGGCGCGCCGCGCGGCCTGCGGCCGATCCCGATCGGCACGTCGGCGGACCTCAAGGTCGGGCAGATGGTGCTCGCGATCGGCAACCCGTACGGCTTCGACCTCAGCCTCAGCACCGGCATCATCAGCGCGCTGAACCGCAGCATCGCCACCCAGAACGCGCAGATGGACGGCCTGATCCAGACCGACGCGGCGATCAACCCCGGCAACAGCGGCGGCCCGCTGCTCGACAGCGCCGGCCGCCTGATCGGCATGAACACGGCGATCTACAGCCCCACCGGCAGCAGCGCCGGCATCGGCTTCGCCGTGCCCGTCGACATCATCAACGAGGTCGTGCCGGCGCTGATCGACGGCAGCCAGGCGCAGCGCCACCTCGGCGTCACCGTGCGCGGCCCGGTCCGGGTCGAGCTGGCGCGCGGCCGCTACGCCGTCGGCCTGCAGGTCGTCGGGGTCGAGCCCGGCGCCGGCGCCGCCGCCGCCGGCGTGCAGCCGTTCCGCTTCGACGGCAACTACATCGCCGAGTGGGGCGACGTGATCGTCGAGATCGGCGGCCGGCCGGTGCGCTCGACCAACGACCTGCTGCGCGAGCTGCGCGGCCGCAAGCGCGGCGAGCAGGTCGCGGTCAAGGTGCTGCGCGGCGAGCCGCCGCGGCAGCAGGTGCTGGAGCTGACGGTCACGTTGACGTGACGCCGGGGGCCGGCCCGGCGTAGAGTGGCGGGCATGCGCCTCTGGAACATCCGCGCGCTGAAGGAGGACGTGCTCCGGGGCCACACGCCGCGGCAGTCGCGCGACTACCTCATCGCCTGGTTCCTGCTGCCGATCGCCGTCGGCGTCCTGATGATTTCGATCACCTGGCTCGCCCTGCAGTGGGCCGATGCCCCGCCGACCCCGCCGCCGCCCGCGTATCCGAACTTCTCGAATGCGATGTTCGCGGAGACGATCGGTCAGAGCTTGCTCCTGGGGTTCGTGCTCGCCGTCGGCATCGCCCACTGCTTCCGGCGCAGCGGCGGCGACCGTGAATTCCTGCCGAGAATTGTGGCCGTCGGCCTCGTCGTCTCCGTGCGCACGACGGTGCTGCTCGGCATCCCGCTGCAGGTCCTCGCGCAGACCCTGCGCGAGGACACGCTCGATCCGGGTTCGGTCTGGATCGGAACCCTGTACGAGCCGCTGATCGCCGCCGTGATCCTGTGGCGCTGTGGCGTGCACCTCGGCGAGTTGGCCGGGCGCGGCCACGCGGCGCGCTGACGACGCCGGCCCGGATCAGGCGCCGCCCGCCAGCCGCCGCTCGACGATCATCAGCTCCGGGTCCCAGCCCTTCAGCTGCACGTGCTTCGCGGTCGCGTCGTCGAGCGCCGCCGCCGGCGCCAGCCCGACCAGTTCGCTGTGCGCGACCGCGACGCCGCGTTCCTTCGCCAGCCGCGCGACCTCGTCGAAGACGCGCCGGATCGACGTCGTCTCGAAGTCGAGCAGGTTCATCGACACCTGCGCCAGCTTCAGGTCGTCGAGCCAGAAGCCCATGCCCTGCACCTTCGGCAGCCCGCCGTCCTTCTCGCGCACCGCCTTGGCGATGTCCTTGGCGACCTGCACGTCGGGCGTCTGCAGGTTGACGTTGTAGGCGATCAGGAACTTGCGCGCGCCGACCGCCGTCGCGCCCGCCGACGCGTGCAGCTTCGCCGGGCCGAAGTCCGGCGCGAACTCCGGATCGGTGCCGACCAGCCGCTGCAACCCCTCGAACTGCTTGTTGCGGAAGTCGCCGAGCTTGCGCCGGCTGTCGCGCTGCGCCGCCTCGGCGTAGAGGAACACCGGCACGCCCGCCTCCTCGGCGATCCGCGCGCCGGCCACCTTGGCCGCCGCCACCGCGTCCGCCATCGTCGACTCGCCGAGCGGCACGAACGGGGCGACGTCCATCGCCCCCATCCGCTTGTGCTCGCCCTGATGCTTGCGCAGGTCGATCCGCTCGACCGCCGACTGCGCCCCGCGCACCGCCGCCTCGATCATCGCCTCGACCGGCCCCGCCAGCGTGATCACGCAGCGGTGGTGATCCTTGTCCATCTCGCGGGCCAACACCATCGAACCGGGCGCCGACTGCATGTCGGCGACGATCGCATCGACGACCGCAGCGTCGCGGCCTTCGGAGAAGTTCGGCACGAACTCGAGCAACTTGGTCATCCGCCCCACCATACAGCATGCTGCGGTGCAAGCTCGGGCGCTTCGCGCCCTCGCGCACCGCGCGCGCGGACGCGGTCCGCGCGCCGGAGGCGACCGACGACACGGGCGCGGGGGCACAACACCCGCGACGCACGCATCCGCGAGACTCGGAGAGCATCCGCTCCGGGGACGCAGCGGCCGGGCCGGCTGGCACGCGCGGCGCCGCGACGCAGCATCCGCGAGGCGAAGCAACGGGCGCGTCACGGCGCGTGCGGGCCGGCCCCTGGCCGCTGCTGCGGCCACGACACTCGGGCCGGGTCGCGCCTTGCGGGTCGAGTAGCCCCGGGGGCTTGCGCCCCCGAGGCTCTCACAGAACCGGACTTGTGGATCGCACATCCGGCTCTTCGAGCGACTATCGCTTGCGCGGCCGTTGGACGGGGGGCAGCGGACCGGTGTC
>JBFWWV010000032.1:0-48848 GCA_050245995.1 Planctomycetota bacterium
CTGACGACGATCCTCTTGCTTGCGGAACGTGCCCATGCCCTACCTACGTTAGGGCGCTGGGCTGCAGGGTTTTGCTTCCCCCGAATCTTCAGGGCTCGGGGGTCATCCCGTGGCGCAGACTCCTAGTGGTGGTTCGTCGGACCGCGAGCGAGCAGCCAGTCTGTCCGCACCCCGGAGACGCGCAGTGGATCGTCGGGTAGTGTGGCAGGCCAACCAGCCGCGGTGGTCGGCGAGCGCCTCGACGACGCTCGCGGTTCAGCTGCCGATCCGCTGGACGGACTACCCCTGTGGCAAAGCGGCACGCGAATCCGAAGCCCGAGAAGCGCGGGCTGGATCACCTCCGGCGGGTCGCGAGCAGGCATTTCCGGATTGGTCGATCCGCTTCTTCAGCCACGGCACTCTCGGCGGGCACAGGGCGCCGAGGGTCAACACGCTTGCGTTTCGCCTCGTCGACGGTCAGGGGCGATTCCGATCCAACGTGATCTGGGTCGCGCCGCAGGAATTGCGTGCTTGGACGGCTGAGGACGTTCGGAGGGCGGTAGACGCCAGCAACGGCCAGTGACGCCGACTGCCCGCTTCCACGCCCCGGTCCCGCACATCGCGCCGGGCGGCCCCGGCTGCCCATGCGCCTCGCCGCTCACGGCCCCCGACGCGGACCCGGCCCACAGCCCCGGACCCTGTCCGCCCGCCACCCTCGGCCCGCCACCCTCGGCCCGCCACCGCCGAACCCCACCCCGAGTCTGGTCCCGACCCCGCGGATCGCTATCGTGCTCCGCCCATGACCGCGAACGGTAGCCCGGCCAAGGTGCTCGCGACGTTCCAAGTGAACGGCGAGCCGCACGAGTGCGCGTTCGCGCCGCACAAGACCCTGCTCGAGGTGCTGCGCGAGGACCTGCAGCTCTGCGGCACCAAGCACGGCTGCGAGCTCGGCGAGTGCGGCACGTGCACGGTGCGGCTCGACGGCACGCCGGTGCTGAGCTGCCTGGTGCTCGGCCTCGACGCGATCGGGCGCGACATCAAGACGGTCGAGGGCATGGCCTTGGGGCCGCGGCTGCACCCGCTGCAGGACGCGATGGCGGACCTGGGCGCGGCGCAGTGCGGCTACTGCACGCCGGGCATCCTGATGGCGGCCGAGGCGCTGCTCGAGAAGGACAAGGCGCCGAGCCGCGAGGCGATCAAGCAGGCGCTGGCCGGCAACCTGTGCCGGTGCACCGGTTACCTGAAGATCTTCGAGGCCGTCGAGCTCGCGGCCGCGCGCATGCGCGGCGAGGACGCCCAGCCCAGCGAGGAGTCGATCCATGGCCATCGATGACCCGACCATCGCACCCCCGGGGAAGAACGGGCCCGCGGCGAAGACCGACGCGCCGTGGCACCACGACGCGAAGACGCAGGACCTGAAGGTCATCGGCAAGCCGATCCGGAAGGTCGACGCGCGCAGCAAGGTCACCGGCCTCACGCGCTTCGCCGACGACCTGGTGCTGCCGCGCATGCTGCACATGAAGCTGCTGCGCAGCACGATGGCGCACGCGCGCATCGCCCACGTCGACGTGACGAAGGCGAAGGCGGCGACCGGCGTCAAGGGCGTGCTGACGGGCGCCGACATGCCGATCCCGTTCGGCATCCTGCCGGTGAGCCAGGACGAGCACGCGCTGTGCGTCGACCGGGTGCGGTTCGTCGGCGACCCGGTGGTCGCGATCGCGGCGCTGACCGAGGACCAGGCCTGGGACGCGTGCCGGCTGGTCGAGGTCGACTACGAGCCGCTGCAGACGATCGGCTCGGTGCACGAGGCGGCGGCGACGCCGGAGCCGCGGCTGCACGACTACGGCGTGCGCGGCAACATCCACCGGCTGGAGAACCTCGAGTTCGGCGACCTCCAGGACGGCTTCGCGCGCGCGGCGCACGTGCGCGAGGACACGTTCTTCTTCGAGGGCAACACGCACCTGCCGATGGAGCAGCACGCGACGCTCGCGCACTTCGACGTCGACGGCAAGCTGACGGTCTGGTCGAGCACGCAGACGCCGCACTACCTGCACAAGGCGCTGGCGCGCGTGCTGAGCCCGCTGCCGGCGCACCACATCCGCGTGATCGCCTGCCCGAACGGCGGCGGCTTCGGCGGCAAGAGCGATCCGTTCAACCACGAGATCGCCGCCGCGAAGATGTCGATGCTGACCGGGCGTCCGGTCAAGATCGCGCTGACGCGCGAAGAGGTGTTCTACTGCCACCGCGGCCGGCACCCGGTGCTGATGCGCAGCAAGGTCGGCGTGTCCGACACCGGCCGCATCCTGGCGCTCGACTTCCAGAGCTACCTCGACGGCGGCGCCTACGGCAGCTACGGCACGGCGAGCACGTTCTACACGGGCGCCCTGCAGACGGTGACCTACGCGGTCGAGAACTACCACTTCCGCGGCGCGCGCTTCTTCACCTGCAAGGCGCCGTGCGGGCCCAAGCGCGGGCACGGCACGCCGCAGCCGCGGTTCGCGCTCGAGGTGCAGCTCGACAAGATCGCCTGCGACCTCGGCATCAGCCCGGCGAAGATCCGGCTCGACAACCTGGCGCCGCGCGAGTCGCTGACGGCGAACTTCCTGCGCATCGGCTCGATGGGGCTCGGCGCCTGCATCGAGAAGGTCGTCGCCGGCTCGGACTTCGAGGCGCGCCGCGGCAAGCTCGGTCAGCGCGGCGCGAACCCGGGGCCGAACGGCAAGTACCGCGGCCTCGGCCTCGCCTGCAGCAGCTACCTCAGCGGCGCCGGCCTGCCGATCTACTGGAACGGCATGCCGCACAGCGGCGTGCAGCTGCAGCTCGACCGCAGCGGCCTGTGCACCGTGTTCTGCGGCAGCACCGACATTGGCCAGGGCAGCGACTCGGTGCTCGGCTGGATCGTGGGCGAGGTGCTCGGCATCGATCCGCTCGGCATCCGCGTCGTCACCGCCGACACCGACCTCACGCCGGTCGACCTCGGCAGCTACAGCTCGCGCGTGACGGTGATGACCGGCAACGCGGCGATGCAGGCCGCCGAGCGCGCGCGCGACATCGTCGCCAAGGGCGCGGCCGAGCAGCTCGGCGTGCCGGCGTCGCGGCTGGTGTTCGCGGACTGCCGCGTGTTCGACAGCGAGGACCCCGACAAGGGGCTCAGCTGGCAGGAGGCGATCGTCGCCGCCGAGTCGCGCTTCGGCACGATCGGCACGGTCGGCAGCTACACCCCGCCGAAGAGCGCGGCGCGCTTCCGCGGCGGCGGCGTCGGCCCGTCGCCGAGCTACAGCTACTCCGCGACGGTGGTGGAGGTCGAGGTCGACGCCGACACCGGCGTCTACACCGTCGAGAAGGTGTGGATGGCACACGACATCGGCCGCGCGCTCAACGCCGCCGTGGCGATGGGGCAGATCGAGGGCTCCGTCTACATGGGCCTCGGCGAGGCGATGATGGAGGAGATGGCGTACCGCGACCGCAGCCACAAGGGCCACCGCGTGTTCGTCCACAAGATCCCCTCGCTGCTCGAGTACAAGAGCCCGAGCACGATGGAGATGCCCGACGTCGTCACCTACGTCGTCGAGGACCCGGACAAGAACGGGCCGTACGGCGCCAAGGAGGTCGGGCAGGGCCCCCTGCTGCCGATGATGCCGGCGGTCGCCAACGCGGTGTTCGACGCCGTGGGCGTGCGCGTTGACGAGATCCCGGTGACGCCCGAGAAGGTGTTCAGAGCACTGCAGCAGAAGCTGGCCGGCAAGGACGCGCGCCACGGCCCGAGCCAGGGCCCCGACGGCGTGCCCGCGGTCGACTTCGGCGAGTCGCTGAAGATCAAGACGCCCTGGCAGGGCGGCGACGGCACGGCCTGGAACGAACCCAAGCGCACCAAGAAGGCGGCGAAGTAAGGAGCGCCGAACCGCGATGCTGCGACTGCCGACCTTCACCTACCACCGGCCCAAGACCGCCGCGGACGCCGTGCAGCTCAGCGTGCAGCACGGCAAGGACGCGATGTACGTCGCCGGCGGCACGGATCTCTATCCGAACATGAAGCGCCGGCACCAGACGCCGGCGCACGTGATCTCGCTGCAGGACGTGCCCGGCATCCAGGAGGTCGCCGTGCAGAAGGACGGCGCGGTCGCGATCGGCGCGATGGCGCGGCTCAGCGAGCTCGAGGTGCACCCGCACCTGCTGCAGCACTTCCCGGCGTTCGCGCACGCCGTGAAGGAGATCTCGACGCCGCTGCTGCGCAACATGGGCACCATCGGCGGCAACCTGCTGCTCGACACGCGCTGCACCTACTACGACCAGTCGTTCGAGTGGCGCGAGTCGATCGACTTCTGCATGAAGAAGGACGGCGCGATCTGCTGGGTCGCGCCCGGCTCGCCGCGCTGCTGGGCCGTGCAGAGCAGCGACACCGTGCCGGTCGTGTGCGCGATGGAGGCCGAGGTCGAGCTGGTGGGCAAGGACGGCACGCGCCGCATCCCGGCCGGCGACCTGTACCGCGACGACGGCATCCAGTACCTGACCAAGCAGCCCGAGGAGCTGCTGACGCGCCTGTTCCTGCCCGCGCCCGGCCCGTGGAAGGCCAGCTACCTGAAGTTGCGCCGGCGCGAGACCTTCGACTTCCCGGTGCTCGGCGTCGGCGCCTGCCTGTGGTTCGACGGTCGCAAGGTGCAGAAGGCCAACATCCGCCTCGGCGGTGCCGGCAGCTACGCGATCCCGGCGACCGAGTCCGAGCAGCTGCTGATCGGGCGCGAGCTCACCGACGAGCTGATCGCCGAGGCCGGGCAGAAGGCGATGAAGCCCGCGCGCACGATGGACAACACCGACCTCGACGTCTACTGGCGGCGGAAGGTGGCGCCGGTGTACGTGGCGCGGGCGCTGCTGGCCTGTCGGTAGGCGACGTTCAGCTGTCCGCGTCGTCCAGTCCCGCCGCTACTTCGACCTCCCTCAGGTAGGCCTCGGGCAGGCCGGCGATCCGGCCGGCGCGCAGCAGGATCCGGGCGTAGTCCGGATCCGGTGGCGGGGGGTTCTCCTCGGGGATCGCCACGTACATGAGGGCCGCGACCGCGTGGTCGTCCGGGCCCTGCACCGACGCGGTGGTGCGTCGGTAGGCCGACGGGTCCTCGATGCGATCCATGACCGCGATCTCGCCAGGCGCCATGTGCCAGAGCACGCCGTAGACCGTCGACGCTGCGGCCGGGACGACGCTGGCGACCGCACCCGGCCGGTAGCTGCCCTTGCGGTTGAACACCAGCCGGTGGTCGCGCAGGCAGCCGATACCCACCAGCCGGGAGCCCGGGCAGCGTCCGAGCATCTGCGCCGGATCCATGTTGGAGCCGTAGGCGAAGTACAGGTCAGGAGGCATCCGTCAGGTACTTGTCGAGACTGGTCGCCGTGCACGGCGAGGTCCCGCGCTTCATGCCGTGGATCTGGCAGCCCAGCACCTTCGCAAGCTCGCTGGTGCCATGGAAGAACACCGCCATCTGCGCGAGATTGGCCGTCGAGTCGCCGAAGTGGCGCTCGCCAGAGATCATCAGTTCGACGACGCTGCGGCGGGTGTCGGCGTCGATGATGCAGTAGCTAGCCACCTGGGTCTTGCCACTACCTACCAGATAGAGGTGGAACCGCTTGGGGAACTCGTCGAGCAGTTCACGCAGGTGGGCGGCCCATCGCGGGTGCATGTTGGCGCGACTCTGGAGTCGGGTGACCTCGACGCCGGACTCCAGCGCCTTGCGGATGCTCAGGTGGAACGCTTCGGCGATGTCCTCGCCGACCTGGGTCTTGTACTCGAAGCCTTCGCCGGTGATCAGGATGTCGTGGCGCGCGCGCTCGATCTGCCGGCGGAAGTGGGTGTAGAACGCCTCGTGGTAGGTGCCGTTCTTGTTCGGCTCGAAGACGCGGATTGCCTTGGTGCTCCGGTAGCGCCACCACTGGATGGCCATGCCGGCGCCCGTGAAGAGAAACGCGGCGAGAAGGCTGGCGACGACGTTCTCGAGCATGGCGTGGCCGACGGGGCGGAGCGGGGATGCATGCTATGCGCACCGCTGGCCTGATCCCATTGCCGCCCGTCGACTGCCAGCTACCCTGACGCATCATGGCGGCGAGACGCAGCAAGCCCTCGGCCGGCGACCGCCTCGTGCGTCACCTGCGCGAACACGGCCTCGCGCGGTTCCCCGGCGCCCACCTCAAGAGCCCGTGGCCCGGTCACCTCGACCTCGCGGTCAAGGACAAGACGTTCGCCTACCTGAACCTCGAGGGCGATCCGTTCCACATCTCGGTCAAGCTGCCGCAGTCGAACGGCATCGCGCTGTCGATGCCCGGCGTCGTGCCGGCGGCGTACGGGCTCGGCAAGAGCGGTTGGGTGACGCTGTCGGTCGAGCACGGCGAAGCACTGCCGCCGGTCGAGCTGATGGAGCTGTGGCTCGACGAGAGCTATCGCGCGCAGGCGCCGAAGACGCTGCTGCGGCAGCTCGACGCGGCGAGCGGCGGAGGCGGAGCGCCGCAGGAGAAGGCGGCGGCGAAGGCGCCGGCGCGGCGGCGCCGACCGGGCAACTCGCGCTGAGCGGCGCTCACCAGCAGGTGCCTACGGACGGCGGCTGCCGTCGCCGCCACTCGCGCAGGCGCTCCTCGACGCGGGCCGCGACCAGCGGGCGCAGCCGTGCGCGCAGCAGCAGGCGGCCGATGAGGTCGCGTTGCCGGAGCGTCTCCTGGTGCTCGGCCAGCACCTCGGTCCAGACCTGCCGCGCCACCGATCGGCGGAGCGCGCGGCGGGCGCCGGCGACGATCCCGTTCATGGGGGGAGCATACCGGCGCGAGCGGGTCCGGGTGCAGGCGGCTCGATCGCGCGCCGCGCCGCGGCTTCAGGTCGCGAGATACCCCTGCACGATCTCCCGCGCCGCCTCCATCGTCGCCGGCCCGTCCCCCTCGCGCAGGTCCTCCGCGGTCCGCACGAACAGCGACGCGGCCGCCAGCACGAGGTCCGGCATGCGCGCGGTCGCGTACTGCTGCACGCGCTCGACATCGGCGTCGGTGGCGGTGGCGTCGGCCGACTCCGCGTCCTCGGCGACGCCCAGCGCCACGACGCTGACCTGCACGAACGACTGGGCGAGCCACTCCTGGTCGCGGATCTTGCCGGGCTCGGCGATCATCAGCGCGATCAGGCCGCCGAGCACCTTGCGGTCGAGGTCGTCGAGCGGGCGGATCAGGGCGCGGACGGCGTCGGCGGTGGGGGGCTGGGACATGGCGTCACCATGCCACAGCCGCGCGCCGATGCCTACAGCGCGACGCCGATCGCGAACAGCGCGGCGTGCGCGGCGGCGACGCGCGCCATGCGCGGCGTCATCGGCCGCAGCATCTCGGTCGTGTCGTGACGCTGCAGCGCCCCGCGCACCGCCAGCGCGCCCGGAAGGCTGAGCCAGCACAGCAGCACGGCCGGCGACATGCCGAGGCCCAGCCACAGCGCCAGCGGTCCGAAGTACGCGAACGCGAGCAACGCCGTGAACTCGATGCGGCTGCCGCGCACGCCGAAGCGCACGGCGGTCGTGCGCCAGCCCTTCCGCCGGTCGAACTCGCGGTCGCGCACGTCGTCGATCACCAGGACGCAGACGACCAGGGCCGCGCTCGGCAGGCCGGCGATCCAGACCGCGAGCGGCACGTCGGTCACCGCGACCGCCGGCGCCGCCTGGATCCACCACACGCTCGCCGGCGCGACGACGCCGAACAAGAGCAGGAACATCGGGTCGGCGAGCCCGTGCCGCGCGTAGGCGATGCCGCGGCCGAAGTAGCCGTAGCTGGCGACGAGGCCGAGCGCGCCGATCGCCAGCACCGGCCAGCCGCCGCGCGCGAACAGCCAGGGCGCGGGCAGGGCGCCCAGCAGCATGCACAGCAGCGCCGCCAGCCGCAGGTGCGCGAGGCGCAGCGCGCCGCGGTCCAGCGCCGCCAGCAGCTCCGGGTGCTCGGGCAGGTCCGCGTGCCGCCGCAGCAGCTCGTGGTTGTCGGTCAGCACCCCGCCGGTGTGGAGCAGCCAGCTTCCGAGCAGCGCGAGCACGAGCGGCGCCGGCGCGAACACACCGTCGCGCACCGCGAGGCCGGTGCCGACGAGCACCGGCGCCGCGGCGGTGGGCAGCGTGTGGCCAGGGTACAGCAGCAGGCGGATCCAGAGCTCGCGCAGGCGCGGCGCGGCGGCTTCGTTCATCGCGTCAGTGTCGAGCGCCGCGCGCCGCGCGACATTCGCCGACCTGCGCAGGGCGGCGGCGCCCCGGCGCGGTGCCGCGATTCGTCCCGCGGATGTCAATTCTGGAGGGTGCCCCCTGCCAACGCGCCATCGGCGCACGTATCGATCCCCCCATGGAGGTCCGCATGTCGATCCGCAGCATTCCGTCGTTCGTGTTCTTGTCCGCCCTCACCGCACTGCTGCCGGCGCAGCGGGGCGAGCCGGCAGCGACGCCGGCGGCGACGCCCGCCGAGAATCCCGCCGCGACCCAGAAGGATCCCGAGGCGAAGGTGCTGCAGCTGGGCCAGCGGCCGGACCGGGCGCTCTCGCTGCGCGACCTCGACGGCGAGGCGGTCACCGCCGAGTCGCTGCTCGGCAAGGTGGTGGTTGTCAACTTCTACTCGATCCAGTGCCCGGTGCAGCGCGCCTGGGATCGGCGCCTGGCCGACATCCAGCGGTTCTTCACGCCGCAGGGCGTGGTGTTCCTGCACATCGACAGCAACGTCACCGAGATCGGCGCCGAGCCGCCGAAGCCGGTCGAGGGCGAGCAGCCCTACGCGCGCATCCGCGAGCACCTGAAGGAGCAGGACCTGCCGTTCCGCGTGCTCGTCGACCACGGCAACGCGGTCGCCGACCTGTTCGGGGCGACGTCGACGCCGCACGTGTACGTGTTCGGCCCGCACGGGCGGCTGATCTATCGCGGCCTGGTCGACGACGACCAGCGCGACCGCAACCAGGACGGCCGCACCGAGTACCTGCGCACGACGCTGACGCGGCTCCTCGCCGGCGAGGAGGTCGAGCCGTTCGCGACCAAGGAGGTCGGCTGCTCGATCAAGCGGGTGGGCAAGGGCAGCGGTCGCGGCCGTGGCGCGCGGCGCGGATCCTCGGACGGCGGATCCTCGGGCGGCGATGGCGATCGCTGAGCGCGGCGCGCGAGTGTCGGCGCTGCTGCTGACGCTCGCGGCCTGCGGCGGCGGCGCCCCGTCGGGCGCGTCCGCCGCGCCCGCGGCCCCGGCCATCGTCACCGTCGACCTGGACGGCCTGCGCGCGTGGCTCGCGGCGCACCGCGGCGCGCCGCTGCTGGTCAACTTCTGGGCGACGTGGTGCGCGCCGTGCGTCGCCGAGCTGCCCGACCTGATGGCCGGCACCCGCGAGTTCCGCGCGGCCGGCGGCGTCGTCGCGGCCGTGGCGCTCGAGTGCGTCGTCGACGACGTGACGCCGACGCAGGCGGAGGAGAAGGTGCGCGCGAAAGCGGCGCAGCTCGGCCTCGACTGCCACGTGCTGGTGTGCACGGCCGACGACCTGCTCGCGCTGCGCCGCGCACTCGGGGTCGAGCTCGGCGCGCTGCCGCAGACCGTGACCTTCGGGCCGGACGGCGCGGTGCGCGCGCAACACGAGGGCAAGGCCTCGGCGGCCGAGTTCGCGGCGTTGGCCGACGGAGCGCGCTGACTGGCGCCGGGCGCTCAGCGCGTCACGAACGCCACGCCCTCGCTCGGCACCAGCCCGGCCGGGTTGAACGGGCCGGCGACGAACCACTGCGCCGCGAACTCGACGCCGGCGAACGCGGGGCTGTTGGGCACCGGCAGCGCCGCGGTGCCGATCCCGGCCGGCGACAGCTGCGCGAACACGGTGAGGTCGACCGACGTGAGCAACCGGCAGTCCGGGTCGAAGCCGAACGGCTGCAGCGGCAGCGGCAGCGGCCCGAGCAGCGAGCTGCTGCGGCTGGTGCCGATCGCCAGCAGCGCCGGCGCCGACGGCAGCGCCTGGATGCCGAGCGACCAGGTCGCGTTGCCGAGGGTCGGCAATCCCGCGGTGGACCAGCGGAAGCCCGTGCCGACGCTGCAGGCCTCGCCGAACGGCACGACGCTCGCGGTCTCGGCCTCGGTGACGGCGATGTCGAGGATCGGGTTCGGGCTGGCGTAGATCGGCCCGACGAGTTCGCTCCAGACCGCGCTGCCGTCGGCGACGATCGCGAATCCGAGCCGCGTCGCCTCGACGGCGATCAGCGTGCCGAGCCCCGTGGGGGTCTGCCCGAGCACCGCGCCGGTGGTCGGATCGACGCGCAGCACCTGGCCGGTGGCGGTGCCGACCAGCACGTCGCCGAACGGCGAGACCGCGACGCAGGTGGCGCCGCTCACCTGCGCGACCGTGCGCAGGGTCGAGGTGACGAGGTCGAACTCGAGCAGCGGCGCGGTGCCGCCGCCGCCGGCGAAACCGACGGCGTACACCAGGTTGCCGCGCACCGCGAGGTCGACGGCGCCGGGTGCGGCGAACAGCGGCGTCGCGGCGCCGCCGGCGCGGGCCGCCCGCTCGACCTGGCCGGCCTGCAGCGTGAACACGTCCTGGTCGCCGACCGCGAGGCGCTGCGCCGGCGTCTGCGACCACGGACCCCAGACGGTCTGGCCGATGGTCGCCAGCGGCTCGATCTGCGAGCGCCACGTCCCGGGCAGCGAACTGGCGCCGGACTGGAACCACAGCTGCGTCGGGTCGGCCGGATCGTCGGCGATCGCGGTGATGGCGAAGAACGCGTTCTGCTCGCGCAGCCGCGTGCGCCCGCGGCCGAACGTGTCGACGAGCTCGTAGTAGGGTTCGATCAGGGTCGGCGTGGCCTCGAGGACGACGACGGCGTCGACGGGCAGCTGGGCCACGGCGTCGGCGACGAGGAGCAGCGGCAGCAGGACGGAACGGCAGCGGAGGTCGGACATGGCGGGCTCCGGCGGGTCGGAGAGGACGGTGGGGGCGCAGGGAGCAATCGCCGCCGACCCGGCCGCGGACGCAACGGATCGCGGGTTTTCCGCCGTGCCGGCGCGCCGGCCGCGGCGGATCAGAGATTCTCGGGCAGCTGGTCGGGCACCTTGCCGCCGCGCACCAGCACCAGGATGGCGCCGTGCGGCACCACCAGGAACGGCTCGTCCTCGAAGGTGATCTCGATCGCGGCCTTGCGGAAGAACAGCGCGAAGTCGCCGAGGCCGACCTGCAGCGGCAGGAACCGCGGCGCGCGGTAGCCCTCCTTCCACGGCTCGTGTTCGTCGGCGGGCGGCGGCAGCGGGGTGCCGGGTCCGACGGCGACCACGGTGCCGCCGCGGACCTCCTCCTTCTCGAGGACGCCGGGCGGCAGGTACAGCCCGACCTTGGTCTTGCCGGTCGCCGTCTCCGGCTTGACCAGCACGCGATCGCCGACGACCAGGAGCTCCTTGTTGCCGCGCTTCATCTGCGGGAGTGGAGGATACGCCGCCGCGCTGCGGATGCATCGGCCGAGGTGGCGACCCGCCCCGGGGCCGCCGGGTGCTCAGCCGGCGAACGGCCCCTCGCCGGCGAACTCGTCGATCGCCTTGCGGCCGGAGGGGACCTCGAGCTTCTGCATCTCCGCGGCCAGCTGCCCGGGGTCGCCGGGGTGGCCGATCGCCAGCATCGCCTCGACGCCGTGCTCGGCCGGCAGGCGCAGCGCCTGCGGCGCGGCGTCCCAGTCGAACCCGGCCATCGGGTGCACGACCAGACCCATGGCGGCGCCCTGCAGCATCAGGTTCTGGCACGCGGCGCCGGTGTCGAACGAGTGCACGGGGTTGGGTTTGCCGTTGCGCGCGAACGTGCGGCGCGAGCAGGCGGCCAGCAGCACGCCGGCTTGCTTGCACCAAGCCTGGTTGGGCTTTGCCAGCAGCCCGAAGAACAGGGGCCAGTGCGGGCCGTCGCGGTGCGCGTAGCGCAGGCGCCACTCCTGCTCGTTGTAGGTCGACGGCGCCCAGCGCGCCGCCTCGAGCAGGCGCCGCAGGTCGGCCTCGGCGACGGGCGCGCCGGACATCGCGCGTGGCGACCACCGCCGCAGCAGCAGGGTCTCGATCGGGTGGTCGGGCTTGCGGTGATCCAGCGGGTCGGGGAGCGTCGCCATGGCCGCCCATGGTGGGACGTCGGCGCATCGAAGCAACCCGGTTTCCTCGGGCGGCGCCGGCGCTATGGTGCCTGTGTCGGTTTGCGGTCGCCGCCGGCATGGTCACAGCCCTTCGAGGAGCCATGCTCGAGAACCCAGCCCGCGTGTCCCGTTCGCGACCCCGATCCAGGGTCACCCGTTCCCGATCGCCGCGCCGCACCGCGGTCCTGATCCTGTCGGTCGCGTTGCCTTGGGTCGCGGCCCCGCTCGCAGCACAGGTCAAGCAGTTCGAGCCGGCGGCGACGCGCGCGCCGGAGTCGTTCGTGCCCGGGTTGTCCGCCATCCGAGACGGTCTCGCCGTGGCCGACCTGGACGCGGACGGCGACCAGGACCTGATCGTCGGCGACGCGCTCGGCGTCCACGTCGCGTACCGCGAGCCCTCCGGCTGGATCCTGATCGACGTGCCGCTGCCGCAGGGCGGCGGCAAGATCCCGTTCGACGTCGACGGTGACGGTGACCTCGACCTCGTGCACGGCCCGCGGACCGGCGCGCAGACCAACCCCGTGGGGCTGGCGCTGCGCCAGGCCGACGGCAGCTACCAGTCGGTGCCGCTGCCGGCGCTTCAGGGCCTGCCGGTGGAGGGCGTCGCGGTCGGTGACATCGACGGGGACGGCGACGCCGATCTGGTCGTCGGCATGGTCGCCGGGCTGACGCCGCTGCAGGCCCTCGTGGTGGTGCGCAACTCGGGCGGGTCCTTCGGTCTCGACCTGTTCGCCACGCCCGGCGGCGTCCCGTTCGGCTGCTGGCCGGCGCTCGCCGACGTCGACCTGGACGGCGACCTCGACGTGGTGGCCGGCGCGCAGAACGGCGGCATCGTCCTGCTGCGGAACCAGGGCAACGGCGCGTTCGCGAACGCCACCGGCGCGCTGCCGCCGGTGCGCATCGGCTACCGCTACCTGTGCACCGGCGACTTCGACGGCGACGGTCGGCCGGACATCGCGGCGGCACACCAGGGCGGCGACCTCGACGTGCTGTGGAACGACGCCGCCGGCTTCACCGCTGCGCTCGGGCTCGCCAGCGGAGTGGCGCCGCAGGTGCTGGTCCCCGGTGACTACGACGGCGACGGGCAGGACGACCTGATGGTGCTGCACGCGGTCGGCTGCGAGCGGTTGTACCACGTCGGCGGCCGACAGCTGGTGCGGCAGTCGGCGCTGAACGGTCCGACGCTGCTGGCCAGCGGCATCGGCGACCTCGATGGCGACGGCGCCCCGGACCTGCTGTTCGCGACCCGCGACGCGCCCGACGTCGTGCAGATGCGGGCCGGCGACGGCAGCTCGGTCAACGACATCGTGCTGTCGCTCGGGTTCCGTTTCCCGACGGGCGTGCGGCACCACGCGCCGACCGCGGGCGACCTCGACGGCGACGGGCGCACCGACCTGGTGATGCCGATGCTCAGCGGGCTGGCCGTGCAGATGGCCGAGGGTGCCGGCCGCTACCGCCTTTCGTTCCAGCCCCTGATCGGCTCGGGCGGCCGCGATCAACGCGTGTTGCGGGACTTCGACGGCGACGGCGACCTCGATCTGCTCCACGTGCACAGCGGCGGCGTGGCGGTGTACCCGAACGACGGCGCCGGCGTGTTCGGCGCGGCGATCGCGTCGGTGGCGGCGCCGAGCGGCGCGTTCGACGCGACGCGCGTGGCCGACGTCGACGGGGACGGCGACCCCGACCTGGTGCGGGCCGGGAGCACGGGCGTCGTGCTCTACCGCAACGGCGGCGGCGTCCTGAACGCGACCGTGCTGGTGCCCGCGACCGCCGTCGCGCCGCAGTGCCTCGAGCTCGCGGATCTCGACGGCGACGGCGACCTCGACCTGATCACCGATCAGGTGGCGGGCGCCGGCGGCGTGACGATGCTGGCCAACGACGGCGCCGGCGTGTTCGCGCCGCAGGCCGGCTTCCAGCTGCCGCTCGATCCGCAGGCGCGGTCGATGGCGGCGGGTGACCTCGACGGCGACGGCGATGTCGACCTGGTCGTGGCGCGCGACGGCACCCCGCCGTTCCTGCTGTTCGCCAACGACGGCCTCGGCGGCCTGCAGTCCTCGACCCAGCTGACGCTGCCGACGCTGCAGGGCGCCAGCGCCGCCAACATCGTCTGCGCCGATCTCGACGAGGACGGCGACCTCGACCTGCTCGGCGTCCGTCAGCAGCTGGCCAACGGAGTCACCGTGCTCGTCAACGACGGCGTTGGGCAGTTCCTCAACCTCACCGGCAGCCGCTGGACCGAGCCCGCCGAGTTCACGCTGACGCCGACCGAGCTGGCGGTCGCCGACCTCGACATGGACGGCGACCTCGACGTGCTGGCCGGTGGGTTCAGCAGCTCGTCGTTCGAGAACCAGACGATCCGCTACAACATGCTGCGCCACTGCGGCAGCGCCGAGCTGCCGCGGCTCGGCGGCAACCTGCGGATCCAGGGCTTCACCGGCCCCGGCTTCGGCCCGTTCGGGGCGCTGGTGTTGGCGATCGCGCCGGCCCCGGTTGCGCCGACCGCGGTGCCGGGCTTCGTCGGGCATCTGCAGCTGGACCCGGCCACGCTGCAGCTGCTGTCGCTGTCGGTCACCGACCTGGTCGGCGTGTCGTCGACCCTGGTCGCGGTGCCGGTCGACCCGAACCTGATCGGCCTCGAGCTCTATCTGCAGAACGCGATCCTGCCGGTCGGCGGCGTGCCCGGGTTCTCGAACCTGGCGGTCGAGCGCATCGTGCCCTGACCTGGAGCCGCGATCGGCGCGCTACCGGTCGTCGGCGGCGGCAAGCGCCGCCGTCAGCGCGGCCGCGGCCGCGGTGGCGTCGCGGTCGACGGCCGACGGCAGGGCGCGTTCGGCCGCCAACTCGCGGCGGACCACGGCGGCCAGCACGCGCTGCCGCGGCGACAGCAGCGCCGCGATCGCGCGATCGGCCGCAGCGTCGGCGCCTGGCGCCAGCAGCGCGTTCGCGCGCGTCTGCTGCCATCGGGTCATCGGCACGTGGCGCCACGGCGTGCGCGCCAGGTGGTACTTCGAGTCGTCGACCCGGATCGCGCCGGGGGCGCCGCGGGCGCGGGCGCCGAGCTGCGCGCGCGCGGCGGCGGTCTGCGCCGGGGTCGTCGTCCACACCTGCTCGGCGCACTTCGAGTCGCGCGCGCCGTCGAGCAGGCGCGCGAACGGCAGCGTCGCCGGGTCGTACCGGACCTCGACGACCTCGCGGCCGTCGAGCCAGCCGGCGCGCGTCTCCAGGACCCCGTCGCGGAGGCCGAACTCGGCCTCGCCGACCCAGAATCAACCCATCGCGAACACCGCGCGTTCGAGGCCGCGGCGGCGCGCCAGCAGCTCGTCGCGCAGCGCCGCGAGCCATGGCGGCGTCGGCCGCCCGCCGGCCTGCAGCGCCCGGACCATCGCGTCGGCGAGGCCCGCCTCGGTCCAGTCGCGCCGCACCGGCTCGACCAGGTCGCGATCGTCGGCGTCGAGCACGCGCACGACCGGGTTGTTCCACGCGGGTTCGTCGAAGCGTTCGCGCACGCGCGCGTCGCCGTCACCCGTCGAGTTGTTGCGCACCGCCACCGGCACGAACAGCGTCTCGGCGGCCTCGACCAGCAGGGGGTGGCTCAGCACGTGAGCGCCGTAGTCGCGGCAGGTGCTTCAACCGGGCACCTCCTGGAACAGCACCAGGCGCGGCACGCCGCGCGCGCGCGCCGTCGCCGCCGCGGCGTCGAAGTCGCGCTGCCACGCGATGCGGCCGAACTCGATCGGCGTCGCGGGCGCCCGGGCGGTGAGGTCCTGACCGGCAGCGGCGCCCGCGCCGAGGGCGAGGCAGAGGGCGGACGGCGCTGCGGTCCGGAGGATCGTCGGCGGCATGGGCGCAGGATACTGCGCCGCCGCGGCGGCGTTCCCGGGCGGATCGGGCGGGACGCCGCGTCGGTGTCGGGGAGTCGACGACCGGCGATGAGATTCCGATCCTCCGGCGTCCGCGGCGGCGCCCCGCTGGCGGGATGCGCGCCGTCCGGCCCGGCGGCACGTCGATTGCGATAGCATGCGGCATCGGTCACCCGCAGGCCCGGACCCGGGCCGCGCGTGAAGAGCCGAACCCCCCGGCGGGCGTCCATCGCCCGAGCCAGCCATGCGCACTCCCTGGATCGTCCTGTCCTCGCTCGCCGCGTCCGTGTCGCCGCTCACGGCCCAGCAGGTCCAGCTGGCGCAGACCCAGTCCCGACCGATCGCCTCGTTCCTGCCCAACCAGGCGCCGGTGAACGGCGGGTTCGCGGTGGCGGACGTCGACGGCGGCGGCGCCGACGTCGTGGCGTGCCAGGGCTCGTTCGTGATGCTCTACAGCTCCATCCCGGGCGGCTTCGCGGCGGCGCAGCAGCTGACCTCGAGCGCGGTGGCGCAGCAGCCGCGCCTGGTGGACCTCGACGGCGACGGCGACCTCGACCTCGCGATGGTGCCGGAGCTGGCCAACTCGCCGAAGCGGCTCGTGCTGGTCCAGAACCTCGGGGGCGGCACTTGGCAGCAGTACACGCTGCCGTCGCCGATCGTCGTCGCGAACTGGCAGGGCGTGGCGATCGGCGACATCGACGGCGACGGCGACGCGGACTTCGTGCTGGCGGCGCCGCCGGGCGCCGGGCAGCCGCCGATCTCGCTGCTGCGCAACGGCGGCGGCGGCGTGTTCACGCACGACACGGCGTCGATCCCGACGACGGTGCCGTTCGGCTGCTGGCCGCACCTGGCCGACGTCGACAACGACGGCGACCTCGACGTGCTCGCGAGTTGCGCGGCGGCGTGGTTCGTGCTGCTGCGCAACCAGGGCGGCACGTTCCTGAACCAGAGCAACCAGCTGCCCACGACGCGCATCGGCCACACGTGGATGGAGGTGGCCGACCTCGACAACGACGGGTTCGTCGACGCGCTGGCGCAGTGGTGGGACGGCGACCTCGACGTGCTGTGGGGCGGCGCCGGTGGCTTCTCGCTGCAGGCCGGCGTCGTGCCCGCCGTGAACGGCACGACGATCACGCCCGCGGACGTCGACGGCGACGGCGACGCGGACCTGCTGGTCCGCAGGCCGCAGGCCGTCCAGCTGCTGCGCAACCTCGGCGGGCGCAGCTTCGCGGTCGAACCGCTGCGCGATGGCAGCACCGTCACCGCCCTGGGCGCCGGCGACCTCGACGGCGACGGCCGCGCGGACGCGCTGGTCGGCGGTCCGGTCGGCAACGTCGAGTGCTGGTTCGCGGCGCAGCCGGGGCCCTCGGATGCGCGGCTCGAGCAGGGCTTCCACCGGCCGCCGTCCACCCTCAGCGCCAATTCGCCGTTCGCGGGCGACGTCGACGGCGACGGGCGCACCGACGTGCTGTTCCCGAGCTCGGTCGGCCTGTTCGTCAACCTGGCCCGCGGCCATGGTCGCTACGAGCTCGTCCAGACCTCCCCGGCGTCCAACAACAGCGTCGTCGAGCTGCCGTTCCTGCGCGACTTCGACGGCGACGGGGACCTGGACGTGCTGACCTCCTCGACTTCAGAGCTGAAGGCGTACGCCAACGACGGCGGCGGCAACTTCGCGTCGGGCTTCTCGGTCTCGGCGGGGGCCACGGGTGTCGACCACACCCGCGTGCTCGACGTGCACGGTGACGGCGACCTGGACGTGGTGCGGACCGTGTCGAACGGCGTGATGCTGTTCGAGAACACCGGCGGCGCCTTCGCGGCCGGAGTCCTGTTGACCACGGGCGCGCCCGGGTCGGCGCGCGCGATCGACGCGGTCGACGTCGACGGCGACGGCGACGAGGACCTGGTGACCGACCTCCAGTCCGGCGGCGCGGTCATCCTGCGCAACGACGGTCCGCTCGGCCTGGTCGTGGCGCCGCAGTTCCAGCTGGGCATCGCCGCCGGACCGAACAGCATCGGCCACGGCGACCTCGACGGCGACGGCGATCAGGACCTGGTGGTGGCACTGCCGGGGCAGCTCCAGGTGCACCTCAATGACGGCGCCGGCGTGTTCACCGACGTGACGGCGACGGCGTTGCCGGCGCTGAGCGTCAGCGGCAACACCAACGTGATCGTCGCCGACCTCGACGAGGACGGCGACGTCGACATCGCCGGCTCGATGACGGTCAACGGGCGCAGCGGCCTGTTCTACGTCAATAACGGCGCCGGCTCGTTCCTGAACCAGAGCGCCAGCCGCATCCTGCTCGACGGCATCGGCGGCTCGCAGCACCTCGAGCTGGCCGACGTCGACGACGACGGGGACCTGGACCTGATGGGCGGCGGTCAGGTGCTGTTCCTGATCACCGGGCAGACCGTGCTGGTGAACCACGTGCGACAGTGCGCCAGCAGCGCGGCGCCGCGGGTCGGCGGGGCGCTGCAGATCGACACGTTCTCCGGTCCGGGCTTCGCCCTGCCGGGGCTGGAGATCCTGCTGCTGTCGGTCCAGGACCTGCCGGGGCTCGAGCTGCCGGGTGTCGACGGCGTGCTGTCGATCGACCCGACGTCGCTGATGGTGCTGTCGACCGTGGCCCCGGGCGTCGTCGGCGTCTCGCAGACGATCACGCCGATCCCGAACGCGCCGGTGTTCCGCGGCCTCGACGTCTACCTGCAGGCGCTGCGGCTCACCACCGCGGGCCGCGTCGGGCTGAGCAACTCGGTGCACGAACGCATCCTGTGACCGACGGCGCGGGTCACGGCGCCGCGTCGCCGCCGAACCGCGTCCAGTACTCGTCGGCGCCCTCGGCGCGCAGCAGCGCCGCGGGGCGATAGCCGAACAGGCAGGCGATGGTGCGCAGACCGGCGGCCTTGCCGGCGCGCAGGTCGGTCTCGCCGTCGCCCACCATGGTGCCCGCGCCGGCGTCGCCGCCGAGCCGGCGCAGCGCCGCGAGCACCGGCGCCGGGTCGGGCTTCTTCTGCGCCAGCGTGTCGCCGCCGATCACGATCTCCACGCGGCGATCGAGGTCGAGGTGGGCGACCACGGCGCGCGCGAAGCGCTCGGGCTTGTTGGTGACGACGCCGAGCCGGTGGCCGCGCGCCCGCAGCGCGTCCAGGAACGGCAGCACGCCCGGATACAGGCGCGCGGTGACGGTGCACTGCCGGTCGTGGTGGGCCGTGTAGCGCGCCCGCGCCTCGGCCCAGCGCGGGTCCTCGTCGCCGAGCTCCAACTCGGCGAGGGCCCGGCGCAGCAGCGTGCCGGCGCCGTGCCCGACGAACGACTGGATCGTGGCGACGTCGTGCGCGGGCAGACCGTAGGACCGGCGCACGGCGTTGGTGCTGGCGGCGATGTCGCCGATGGTGTCGGCCAGCGTGCCGTCGAGGTCGAACAGGAACGGAAGCGCGCGCGCGGTCACCGGCGCCCTTATACTCCGCGCGCCGATGAGCATCCGACCGAGTTCGTCCGGGCCTCGCCGACCGCTGGCGCCGCCGTCGCCGTGCCTGCTGCTGCTCGCGTTGCTGCCCGCCTGCGGCACGGTGCGTGAATGGCAGGAGCTGCAGACCGGCCCGGCGTCGCGCGCCGAGGTCTACGACGCCGTCGAGTTCCTCGCGCGCACCGACGGCTTCGCGCCGGAGGTCGGCGCCTGCGACCGCGGCCTGGCGGTGTGGGAGTCGCGCTGGCGGTTCCGGCAGCTCGGCCTCGGTCGGCCCGGCCGCTTCCGCCTGCGCGCGGAGATCCTGATCGACGACGGCAGCGCCGAGACCGGCTGGATCGTCCGCTACTGCGTCGAGCAGCAGCAGGTGAAGGACCTGAAGAAGTCGATGGACCCGGCCGAGGAGGACTGGAGCGACGGCGGCCAGGACGGCGAGCGCGAATTCCTGTTCGGCGAACGCCTACGCCGTCGGCTGGCGACGATCGCCGGCCCGGTCCCGACGGATTCCGGCCTTTGACGGGCTGCCGGTCGCCGCGGCGGGGCGTCATAGTGGGGCGCGATGAAGCGGCCATGGCAGCGCGGCTTGGCGATCGGCGCCCCGGGTGCCCGGGCGGCGGCCTCGTCGGGGCGGCAGTTCGCCTCTTCCTGGGCCGCGTCCGCGCACGATCCTAAGGGGGCCGTGTCGACCGTCGTTCCCGTGCCCATCCGCCGTCCCGAACTCCCGCGCGCCGCAGCCGAGGGGGCCGCATGACCCCCGAACTGTCGGTCCTGATCGTCAACTACAACAGCTGGAACGAGTGCGCGGCGGCCGTGCAGTCGCTGCGGCAGAACCCGCCGACCCGGCCCGACGGCACGCCGATGCCCTACGAGTGCATCGTCGTCGACAACAGGTCGCCGCAGCAGCCGCCCGCAGCGATCGAGAACCTGCGCCACGCCCTCGCCGAGGTCGGCCGCGACCACGACGACCCGTCGTGCGGTCAGCTGATCCTGCACGACGACAACGCCGGCTACAGCAAGGGCGTGAACCTGTGCTTCCGCCGGTCGCGCGGCCGTTGGATCCTCGTCAGCAACCCGGACCTGCTGTTCCCGAAGGGCTGCATCAGCGCGCTGCAGCGCCACCTCGAGCAGCACCCCGACGTCGGCTGTGTCGTGCCCAAGGGCTACTGGGACGAGCAGTTCGACGGCAAGCTGCCGCCGAACACGCTGCCGACCCTGCGCGACCTGGTGCGCTGCGCGTTCGGCGAGTTCTGCCGGCCGCTGCGGCGCCGCTACCACCGCCGCCTGGTGAAGGACTGGCTGCGCATCTGGGAGGCCGACCGCCCGATCGAACTGCGGATGATGTCGGGCTGCCTGTTCCTCGTCGAGCGGGACTACTTCGAGGCGCTCGGCCTGATGGACGAGCGGTTCCCGCTGTACTACGAGGACGCCGATCTGAGCGTGCGCATCGTGCGGTCGGGCAAGAAGCTCGTGCAGGTGCCCGACGCGAAGCTGGTGCACTTCGTCAACCGCAGCGGCCAGACGGACCTGGGGACGATGATGTCGCGGCACGACATCAGCCGCGACCTGTACTTCCGCAAGTGGTACGGCGCGCTCGGCGGCAAGCTGAACGAGTGGGTGAACCGGCTGATGCGGTCGAAGTTCGGCCAGCGCCACGTGCGCGTGCCGCCGGACAGCGAGTTCGTCGACCTCGGCAGCTCCGACCAGCCGCCGCGGCTCCAGTTCCGGCGCTGCGACCGCTACCTGCTGCTGGTGTCGCTCGACAGCCGGTTCCACCTGGCCGGCGGCCTGGTCGGCAGCGGTGACCACTGGACACCGACCGCCGGGGTCTACGCCAACTTCAGCGCCACGACCTACTGGTGCCGGGTGTACGACATCAGCGGCGGCCGGCTCGAGGTGCTCGGCACCTGGCGCTACGACTGCCGCCGGCACCTGGGCACGTCGCTGGAGCCGGCGCCCCGCGACGTCGGCGTCGCCGGCGCCAGCAAGTGAAGCGCACGTCATGACGCAGCCGGTGCTCTCGGTCGTCGTCCTGAGCTGGAACACGCGGGCCCTGCTGCTCGCGTGCCTGCGGGCGCTGTACGCGGAGACGCCGAGGTACGCTCGCGAGGTCGTCGTGGTCGACAACGGCAGCGCCGACGGGTCGGCCGACGCGGTGGCGCTCGAGTTCCCGCAGGCGGTGCTGATCCGCAACCCCGAGAACCGGCTGTACGCGACCGGCAACAACCAGGGCGCGTTCGCGGCCACCGGCGAGTTCGTCTGCACGCTGAACTCCGACACCGAGGTGCGGCCGGGCGCGCTCGACCAGCTGGTCGATTTCCTGCGGCAGCACCCCGGGCACGGCGCGGTCGCGCCGCGGCTCGTGGATCCGGACGGCACCGTGCAGCGCGCGTGCCAGCGGTTCCCGACGCTGCTGTCGGCGCTGTGCTTCGACTCGTGGTGGGGCCGCTGGTGGCCGGGCTCGTGGGTGCAGCGCCGCTACCTGATGACCGACTTCGACCACCTGGCGTCGCGCGACGTGCCGCAGCCGCCGGGCGCGTGCTTCTGCATGCGCCGCCAGGAGTACGTCGAGATGGGCGGTCTCGACGAGGAGCTGTCGCTGTTCTTCAACGACGTCGACCTCAGCAAGCGCCTGTGGGACCGCGGCCGGCGCGTGCACTATCTGGCCGCGGCCGAGGTCATGCACCACCGCGGCGCCAGCACCCGCAGCTTCACCAAGATGCTGGTGATCTGGCACAAGAACCGGATCGCCTACTACAAGAAGCACTTCGGCGGCTGGGTCATGCTGTGGCTGCACCTGGTGATCCGTCTGCGCGTGCTCGAGGAGTGGCTGGCGATCGGCTGGCGCTGCCGCGACGACAAGGGTCGCCGCGACGCCGAACGCGCGTTCCTGCGCCAGTCCGTGCAGGAGCTGTGGGCGTCGTGAGGGTCGCCTTCCTCTGTTCCAACTTCCCGCCCGAGATCCACGCCGGCACCGAGATGGTCGTGGTGGCGCTCGGCCGCGAGCTCGCGCGCCGCGGTGTCGAGGTCACCGCGGTGACGACCAGCGAGCACGTGCACGACGGGACCGACGTGCGGCGCGAGGCGTACGCCGGCATCGAGGTGCTGCGCGTGTTCAAGAAGCTCGACGAGTGGGACCAGAACGGTCTCGACCGGCCGCGGCTGGTGGCGATCGTCGAGGACCTGTTGCGGCAGGCGCGGCCCGACCTGCTGCACGTGCACTCGTTCTCGGGCCTCGGCGCCGGCCACGGCCAGCGCGCGCGCGCGGCGGGCGTGCCGGTGGTGATGACGTTCCACGACGTCTGGGTCACCTGCCCGCGCTACTTCCGCGTGCCGCCCGACGGCATCACCTGCCCGAGCGGCAGCGGTCGCGAGCCGTGCGTGCCGTGCATCAACCTGGCCCTCGGCCTGCCCGATCCGGACGTGGTGCGGCGCGCGCTGTACGGCCGCGACCGGTCGGTGCGCGCCGAGGTGGAGGCCGCGGACGTGCTGACTGCGCCGAGCCTGACGGCGGCGCGGATGGTGCGGACCCACCTGCCCACCGACCGCGACATCGCCGTGGTGCCGCACGGGCTGCTGGCGCCGCTGCCGGCGGCGGAACGCGCGCCGGCGCCGGCGCCCGGCGAGCGCCTGCGCGTCGGCACGTTCGGCAACCTGGTCGAGCCGAAGGGCGTGCTCGAGCTGGTGCGCGCCGTCGCCGGCGCCGACTGCGAGCTGCACCTCGGCGGCTCGTTCCTCGACCTCGAGTTCGCGCGGCAGGTGCGCGAGGAGGCGCAGCAGCGCGGCGTCGAGCTGGTCTACCACGGGCCGTACGGGCCCGACGTGCCGCACCCGGCGCTCGGCCTGCACCTCGCCGTGTTCCCGTCGAAGTGCCAGGAGACCTACGGGCTGGTCGTCGACGAGGCGCTGGCGCGCGGCGTGCCGGCGGTGGTCTCCGACCGCGGCGCCCTGCACGAGCGCGGCGCCGGCGGCGGCGTCGAGGTGACCGCGCTTCCGTCGCTCGGGCGCGTCGTGCACGATCTCGTCGCCGACCGCGACCGGCTCGCGCGGCTGCGCGCGGCCGTGCCGGCGGCGCTGCCGACGATCGCCGCGGCGGCCGACCGGTACCTCGAGCTGTACGACGACGCCAAGGCCGCGCGATGAAGCACCTGTTCTGCCCGCTGTTGCCCAAGGACCCGCTGCGGCCGCCGGTGCTGGCGCTGGCCGCGCACCCCGACGACGAGGTGATCGGCGCCGGCGGCCTGCTCGCGTGGCACGCCCAGCAGGGTCACCCGGTGCACGTCGTGCACATGACCGACGGCGCCCAGGGCGACCCGCAGCACAAGGAGGACGACATCCGCGCCGTGCGCCGGGCCGAGGGCGTCGAGGCGCTGCGCCGGCTGGGCGTGGGCGCGCCCGAGCACTGGGACCTGCCCGACGGCGCGCTGCCGGAGCACCTCGACGAGATCGAGCGGCGCCTGCGCGCGCTGTTCCTGCGCGTGCGGCCGGCGACGCTGTACACGTTCTGGTTCGGCGAGGCGCACCGCGACCACCGCGCGGTGTCGATCGGCGCGATGCGCGCGGCCGGGGCGCTGCCGCCCGACTGCCGCTGCCTGATGTTCGGCGTCAACGCGTTCCCCGCCGGCGGCACGCTGTTCGACACCACCGCGCAATGGCCGACGAAGCGCCACGCGCTGGAGGCCTACCGGAGCCAGATCGTGTACTTCGACCTGCCCGGGCTCGGCGACCACCGCGATCGCACCGCGACCATCAACGTCGACGTGCCTGGCGTGACCTACGCCGAGCTGTTCGCAGACCTGCGCCCGGACCAGCTGGAGCGCGCCCACGCGCTGGCGGCGCCCCTGCAGCGGCTGCTGCTGAAGGACGGGGAATGAGCCGGCCGAGCGTCAGCCTGGTGATCTCGGTCTGGAACCGCAAGGACGACCTGCGCGACAACCTGCAGGCGATCCGCGCGCAGACCGTCGCGGCGCAGGAGGTCATCGTCGTCGACAACTGCAGCACCGACGGGACCCCGGAGATGGTGCGCGCCGAGTTCCCCGAGGTGAAGCTGATCGCGATGCCGCACTCGGCCTACGGCGCCTGCGAGACGTTCAACGTCGGCTTCGCCAGCGCCGCCGGCGAGTTCGTCGGCATCCTCGACGACGACGTGGTGCTGCCGCCGACGTTCGTCGAGCACATGCTGGCGAAGTTCGCGGCGGAGCCCGAGACCACCGCGATCCTGTCGCCCAAGGTCATCGAGCCGGAGATGCCGGACTGGTACAAGGACTCGCCGGCCGTCAACACCGAGCGCTACCTGGCGACGTTCCGCGGCTGCGGCTCGATGGCGCGCCACGCCGCGATCCGCGCCGCCGGCTACTACGACATCCGGCTGTTCATCTTCGGCAACGAACGCGACCTGACCACGCGGCTCTTGAACCTCGGCTACCGCGTCAAGATGGTGCCGGCGATCGAGGTGTTCCACAAAGCGCCGTTCGGCATGCGGCACGGCCGCCGCAGCCTCTACTACCACGTGCGCAACTTCTGGATGTACGCCTTCAAGTTCGCGCCGTGGCGGCTGGTGTTCGCGTTCCCGTTCGTGTTCGTGCTGCGCCGCCTCGGCGGCAAGCAGCAGAAGGGCGGCGGCGGCGTCGCCGACGCGGTCGGCACGATCGGTCTGTTCGACAACATCCGCGCCGTGAAGTGGGGGTGGTGGGTGTGCGTGCAGGCGACGTTCGCGGCGCTGCGGCAGCTGCCGTACTGCCTGCGCCACCGCCAGGTCTGCCGGCACGAGGACTTCGAGCTGCCGATCCGGTGAGCGCGCGCCACGCCGCGCCGCGCGCGTTCGCGGCGCCGGAGCGTGGGTTTTTTTGGCTCGCCCGCCGCTTCGTATGGCGTGGCCGGACGGCTTGCAGGCCAGTCCGCAGGCGGCCCGCGGCGGATCTTCGGCCGATGTTCGAGTCGCCGCAGGACATCGGGAGCAGATTTCCAACGATTGCTCGTGGGCTTTTTTCGCCCGGGCGGCGATCTGTGTGCGCGACCGATCGGTCGCTGCCGGTCGGTCGTGGTTTCTCCGGTCCGAAGGATCCGATCCTCGCCTCGCAGGGTGGTGACGGGCTCGGCGGATGGAGACAAGAGATGTGCAAGGGAGGGTGATCGCCTGACGGGAGGCGATCACCCGTTTGTTTCGGCGGCGACTGCCCGCCGAACCGGCGCATTCTCGACGATGCGGGCCCGGCGCGCGCGCGGCCGTCGGTAGGATCCGCGCGGTCGTGATCTCCGCGATCGTCGTCAACTGGAACGGCAAGGACCACCTCGCCCGGTCGCTGCCCGCGCTGCTCGCGCAACAGCCGCCGCCGGACGAGGTCCTGGTCGTCGACAACCACAGCGACGACGGCTCGCGCGAGTTCGTGGCCGAGCGCTGGCCCGCGGTGCGGGTCGTCGACGCCGGCGACAACCGCGGGCCGTGCCGCGCGCGCAACCTCGGCGTCGTCCACGCACGCCACGAGCTGTGCCTGCTGGTCGACAACGACGTCGTGCTGCACGACGGCGCGCTGGCGGCGATGCGCGCGGCCCTCGAGCGGCGGCCCGACGCGGCGATGGTGCAGGCGCGCTCGCTGTGCGGCGACGACGGCGCGCGTGTCCACTACGACGGCGCCGACGTGCACTTCCTCGGCGTGCTGGTGCTGCACAACTGGTACCGGCCGCTCGCCGAGGCGCCGTGGCCCGACGGGCCGGTCGGCGCGGCGATCGCGCTGTGCCTGCTGGTGCGCAGGCAGCGCTACCTCGACGTCGGCGGGTTCGACGAGCACCTGTTCATCCTCTACGAGGACAACCAGCTGTCGTACAAGGTGCGCCTGCGCGGCTGGACGATCTGGCTGGCCGAGGGCGCCCTGTGCACGCACCTGGCCGGGACCCGCGGCCTGTCGGTGCGCAGCGCGGGCGATCGCTACGGCGGCCGCCGCACGCTGCTGCACAGCCGCAACCGCTGGTACGTGCTGCTCACGTGCCTGCGCTGGCGGACGCTGGTGCTGACGCTGCCGGCGCAGCTGCTGTACGGCGCCATCTATGCCGCGTTCGCGCACGCCGGCGGCAACGGTCTGTGGTGGTGGCGCGGCAAGGCGCAGCTGGTGCGCCTGCTGCCGACGGCGCTGCGGGCGCGGCGCGCGGTGCAGCGCGGTCGGGTCGCCCGGGACCGCGACCTGCTGGTCGGCGGCCGGCTCACGCTGAACCCCGGGCTCGCGGACCGCGGCGCCAAGGCGGCGGTGAAGCGCTGGCTCGACGGCGGCTGCGACCTGTGGTGGCGGATGGTGCGGAGGCTCTGTGGCTGAGCCATCGGGCGCGAACGTCGGCGCGAACGCCAGCCCGAACGGCGCGGCGAACGGCGCGGCGCGCGGCGCGCGCGGCACCGTCGGCGCCGTGCTGCTCAACTGGCGGCAGCCGGAGCTCACGTGCCAGTGCCTCCTGGACCTCTGCGCGGCCGCGGTGCCCGGCCTGTCGGTGCTGGTGATCGACAACGGCTCCGCCGACGGCTCGGCCGCGCAGCTGGCCGCGGCGGTCGAGGCCGCGTGCGCGGGCGGGGTCGACTGCGAGCTGCTGGCGCTCGATCGGAACCTGGGCTTCACCGGCGGCATGAACCGCGGTTTCGACTGGGCGCGCGCGCGCGACTGCGAGTTCGTGCTGGTGCTCAACAACGACCTGCGCCTGCCGGTGGGCTTCCTGCAGCCGCTGGTGGCGACGCTGCAGAACGACGCGCGCGTGGCCGCGGTGGCGCCGACGGTGGTCTATCCCGACGGCCGGGTCTGGGCGCAGGGCGGCAGCCTGGGCTTCCACCCCAACGCGCTGCGCCTGCGCGGCCACGGCCGCCCGCCGGCGCCGATCACCGCGGGGCCCGAGGCGGTCGACTTCGTGCCGGGCGCCTGCGTGCTGTTCCGGCGCAGCGACCTCGACGCGGCCGGCGGCTTCGACGACGAGTACTTCATGTACTGGGAGGACGTCGAGCTGTGCTGCCGGCTGCGCGCGCGCGGACGTCGCGTCGTCTGGCTGCCGTGGGTGCGCGTCGTGCACCTGGGCGGCGCGTCGGCCGGCGGCAAGCGCTCGCCGCTGCGGAAGTACCTGATGGCCAAGAACGGCCTGCGCTTCCTGCGCCGGCACGGCCGGCTGTCGCTGTGGGCGTCGCTGGTCGTGCTCGACGTGCTGTCGCTGCCGGTGGTGCTGGTGCGGCGGCCGCGCGCGGCCTGGGCCAAGGTCTGCGGCCTCGCCGCCGGGCTGCGCGGCGCGCCGTCGTCGGTGCGGGACGTCGCGCGCTGGCGCTGAGCACCGTGCGCGGCTCAGCCGGCGAACGCGGCCAGCAGCGCGGCGTTGTCCGCGTGCTGCGCCAGCAGCGCGACGAGGCGGTCGGCGCGGGCGGCCGGCTCCAGCTGCAGCAGCTCGGCGCGCAGGCGCGCGAGGCCGCGGCGCTGCGTCGGCGGCAGCAGCAGGTCCTCCCGGCGCGTGCCGGTGGCGGCCACGTCGATCGGCACCGGCGCGTGCAGGGCCGCGAGGTCGCGATCGAGCACGAGCTCGGCGTTGCCCTTGCCGCGGAACTCGGCGGCGATGGCGTCGTCGATCGCGCCCGTGCCGGTGCCGGCGGTCGCGATCACCGTCAGCGACCCGCCGCCTTCGAGGTTGCGCGCCGCGGCGAACACCTTCTTGCCGCGCAGCAGCGCCTGCGGCTCGAGGCCCGGCACGAGCAGGCGGCCGCCCGGCGGCAGCTCGCGCTGGCTGGCGCGCGACAGGGTGGTCAGCGAGTCGAGCAGCAGCAGCACGTCGCGGCCGGCCTCGCACAGGCGCTGGCACCGCTGCAGCGCCAGGTCGACCACCGCGAGGTGGCGCGCCGGCGGCTGGTCGAACGTCGTCGCGACCAGCTCGCTGGTCGCGCCGGCGGCGCGCGCGGTCGCGGTCACGTCCTCGGGGCGAGCGTCGACCAGGCACACGTGCACCGACAGGTCGGGGTTCGCGGCCGCCGCGGCGGCGGCGAGCTGCGCCAGCAGCTGCATGCGGCCCGAGCGCGGCGGCGCCAGCAGCAGCACGCGCTGGCCGCGACCCCACGGCGCCAGCAGGTCGACGCAGCGGGCGTCGCGCGGGGCGCCCGGGTGCTCGAGCGGCAGCCGCCGCGTCGGCAGCACCGGCACCCGCTGGTCGAACGGCACGCGCGCGCGCAGCGCCTCGACCGGACCGTCGTCGACGCCCTCCACGCGCAGCAGGGCGAGGTAGCTCTCGGTGCGGCGCGGCGCGCGCACCGGGCCGTGGATCGCGTGGCCGCTGCGCAGGCGCAGGCGCCAGATCTGGCTGGCGCTGACGTAGACGTCGTCGGGACCGGCGGCGAACCCGTGGGCCGGGTCGCGCAGGAAGCCGAAGCCCTCGGGCAGCACCTCCAGGACGCCGCCGCCGTAGCCGAGCCCGGCGCGCGCGCATCGCGCCGCGTGCAGCGCGAACAGCAGGTCGCGGCGGCTGGCGTCCGGGTGCACACCCGCGCCGGTGCTCGCCGAGGTCGAGGCCTCGGCCCGCACGTCGAGCCGTTCCTGCGCGCAGAGCTCGGCGAGCTCGGCGAAGGACAGCTGCTGCAGCGCGCGGGCGTCGGCGCCCTGGCGCCGCGCCCGTTCGTACAGGGCTCGACGGTCGGCGGGTTCCAGGTGCTCGAGCGGCGGGGACGACGACGTGTCGTCGTCGGGCTCGGCGGTCCTGGTCGGGTCGAGGGTCATCGCGTCGGGTCGCCCAATTGTCGCAGCACCTCGTCGACCTGGCGCGCGGATTCCGCGATCGGTCCGTCGTTGGCGACGGTGAACCCGGCGCGGGCGCGCTTCTCGGCCAGCGACGCCTGCGCCGCCTCGCGCCGCGCCAGCTCGTCGGGCTGCCAGCCGCGTGCCGCCGCGCGCCGGGCCCGGGTCTCTGGCGACGCGGCGACGAACACCACGTGGTCGCACTGATCGATGAGCCCGCGCTCGAGCAGCAGCGGCACGTCCAGCAGGACCGACTCGCCGGCGGCGCGGGCCGCGGCCAGCGCCGCCAGGATCGCAAGGCGCACCGGCGGGTGGGTCAGGGCCTCGAGCTTCCGGCGGGCCTCGGGGTCCCGGAACACCCGGTCCGCGACCGCCGGCCGGTCCAGCTGGCCATCGGCGGTGACCAGCTCGGGGCCGAGCTCGGCCGCCACCGCGGCCACCACGGCGGGTGTCGCGGTCACCTCGCGGGCGATCCGGTCGGCGTCGACCCAGCGCAGGCCGCGGGCGGCGAAGCGCGCGGCCACCGTCGACTTGCCGGCCGCGATTCCGCCCAGGATGCCGATGACAACGGGGGGATCGGGCCGGAACGGCGGCGGGGCGGCGGGGTCCGGGGGCGCGTTCGCGGGCACCCGGGCATCCTGGCCGGCGCTGCCGCCCCGGCGCAAGCACCGGGCAGGCTCCTTGACCGGGTCCTCGCCGCCTACCTAGAATCCGCCGCCTCGCCCGACCCGGGTCCGGCAGTGCTGTGCCAAACGGCGCCGCAGCGGCTGGTTCCGGCGGGGACGTGCCTCGCGTCGGCGCCGCATCGCGCCGGTTCGGGCTACACTTCCCCGACACCTTTCCTTCGTCCCTCTCGAACGCCCTCGGTCCCGCCGCTCCCAGCGACCGGCCGGACCCCGAACAGACCCCCTCGGATCCCACTGGAGCCTCGGCCAATGCACACCCGTCAGAGCGGCGCTGCCCACGTCCCGATCATGTTCTTCCTGATCCTCCTGGTGATGTTCCTGGGAGCGCTGGGCTACGCCTACGTGGTCACGGATGCCAACACCAATCTGCGGACGTCGAACAGCGAGCTGAACGCCCAGATCAAGGCGATCAAGGGCAAGACGTTCCTGTTCGAGCACTACATCGAGGACCTGGGCAATGTCCTGCAGGTGCCTGGCGCCTACAGCTACCGCGACGGCGTCAGCGCCGACATCTACGAGAACCAGTCGCTGGACGGCGTCAGCGGCGTCACCAGCCCGCGCGAACTCCGGACCAAGATCGACAACTTCGGTCGCGACCTGGGTCTCGCCGCGACCAACGGCGTCGAGGATCTGTTCGCCGCGGTCGCCAGCAAGGTGTCGGCGCTGCAGAAGCGCATCACCGACATCGAGCACGAACGCGACACGATGCTGGCGCAGAAGAACGCCACCGACACCCAGTTCGCCGAGGCGACCGCGTCGCACTCGCGCGCCGGCAACGAGTGGCGCCAGACCCTCGAGCAGACCAACCGCGACTTCGAGGCGGCCAAGTCCAACCTGTCCAACCAGATCGGCCTGCTGCAGACCAACGTGAAGGACAAGGACGCGAGCCTGGCCGAGGAGAAGGAGTCGCGCGCCGCCGAGCGCAAGCAGCTCAACAAGGAGATCGGCCGCCTGCAGATGCACAACACCGCGCTGGTCGCCAAGGACCGCATGCGCCACCCGCCGAGCCAGGCGGACGGCAAGGTCGTCGTCGCCAAGACCGGCCTGCCGACGGCCTACATCGACCTGGGCAAGAAGGACATGCTGCAGCCCGGCACGATGTTCCAGATCAAGAACCCGAACGACGACGCGGTGAAGGCCTACGCCACCGTGACGCGCGTCGACCAGGAGCGCAGCGAGGTGCAGCTGAGCGGTGTCGTCGACTCGGTCGGCGACCCGGTCCGCGACGGCGACCTGCTCTACAACGAGCTCTACAGCCCGGGCGCCTCCAGCAAGCGCACCATCTACCTGCTGGGCCGCTTCAGCTACCCCTACCACAAGCCGCAGCTCGAGGCCCTGCTGCGCGACCTCGGCAACACCGTCGTCGCCAACATGGGCCCGGGTGTCGACACCGTGCTGCTGGGCGACGACGCGGTGAACGAGGCCGGCGACGGCTTCACCAAGGTCGAGGAGTCGGAGGAGTACAAGCTCGCGACCGCGCTGGGCGTCGAGTTCGTGCCGATGCGCAAGGTGCGCGATATCGTCAGGCCCTGATCGGGCTGGCCTGATCCGGGCAGCGACGACTCGCTGACGCGCGGGCCGCGGCCGCCTCGAGGGCGACCGCGGCCCGCGCTGCGTACCGGTCGTGCGTGAATGGGGCGCGGTGCCGGTTAGATTGCTGGCGATGGTGTCGCTCGACGATCCGAGAGCACGCGAGGCGTACGCGGAGCCCGAGGAGCTGCCGCGGATGTCGTTCGGGGACCACCTCGACGAGCTGCGGAAGCGGCTCATGCGCGCCGTGATCGCGCTGCTGGTCGCGGTCTTCGCGCTGCTGCCGTTCAAGGACGAGGTGCAGGGCATCATCATCGAGCCGTACCGGATCCTGTGGCGCGACGCGTTCCACGAGCACGTGCAACTGCTCGCGGAGCGCGAGCAGGCCGGGACCCTCGACCCGGACTTCGGGCAGGTGTTCCTCGACAACTGCCGCAAGTACGGCCCGCAGATCCTCGCCGGCGAGTTCGAGTGGCCGAACCAGCTGCCGCACCTGACCGGCCTGCCGCTGCCCTACACGCTGATCGCGACCGGCGGCATGGACGACTTCTGGGTGTTCATGATGGCGTCGTTCGTGTTCGCCTTCGTGATCGCCTCACCGGTCGTGATCTGGCAGATCTGGGCGTTCATCGCCGCCGGCCTGTACCACAAGGAGCGCCGCGCGTTCCACCGCTACTTCCCGTTCGCGATGGTGCTGCTCGTCGCCGGCGTGCTGTTCGGCTACTTCCTGGCGGTGCCGTACGGCCTCGGCTGGCTGATCCGGTTGATGAAGACCGACCAGGTGTCGGCGCTGCTGAGCGTCAGCCAGTACTTCACCCTGATGTTCACGCTGACCGCGGCGATGGGCATCATCTTCCAGCTGCCGCTGGTGATGACCGCGCTGCAGCGGCTGCACCTGGTGCGGCACCGGACGTTCGTGAAGAACTGGCGCGCGATCGTGCTGGTGATCTTCATCGTCTCGGCGGTGCTGACGCCCCCCGATCCGTTCAGCCTGATGCTCATGGCCACACCGACCCTGTGCCTCTACGTGCTCGGGCTGTTCCTGACGGCCAGCGGGCGCAAGCACGAGCTGCCGCTGGTCGAGGGCGGCGGCCCCGACGCTCCGCTCGACGGCGGCGGCCCTGCGCCGGGGACCGCATGACCGCGCCGCCGCCGGTGGCGCTGCGCGCCGAGGTGCTGTCGATCGGCGACGAACTGGTCCACGGCTCGCTGCTCGACACCAACGCGCGCTGGCTGGCGCAGGAGCTCGAACGGCACGGCGTCGCGATGCAGCGGTTCACCGTGGTCGGCGACGACCCGGCTCAGCTGCGCGCGGCGCTGCAGGCAGCCTGCGCGCGCGCGGAGCTGGTGGTGGCCACCGGCGGACTCGGGCCGACGCTGGACGACCGCACCCGCGAGGTGGCGGCCGAGCTCGCCGGTGGGCCCATGTGGTTCGACGAGGCCTCCTGGCAGCACATCGAAGGGTGGCTGAAGGGCCGCCGGCGGCCGGTGCCGGAGAGCAACCGAAGGCAGGCCGAGTTCCCGCCGGGCGCCGCGCCGCTGCACAACCCCGTCGGCACCGCGCCCGGGTTCCGGCTGCGGCTCGGCACCGCCGAGCTGTTCGCGCTGCCCGGCGTGCCGCGCGAGATGCAGCGGATGGTGCAGGACCACGTCGTGCCGTTCCTGCAGCAGCAGCCCGGCCGGTTGCCGCTGTGGCAGCACTGCCTGCGCGTGCTGGGGCCCTCGGAGGCCCTGCTCGGCGAGCGCATCGCCGCGTTCATGCACCACGACCGCGAGCCGGTGGTGGGGGTCACGGCCAGCGGTGGCCTGCTGACGGTCCGCATCGTCGGCCGCGCCCTCGACCCGGCGGCCGCCGCGGCGGCATGCGAACGGACCGCCAGCGAGCTGCGGCCGCTGCTCGGCGACTGGCTGGTGGCGGAAGGGCAGGAGTCCCTGGCCGAGCTGTGCGGGCAGCGGCTCCTGGTGCACGGCGTGTCGCTGGCGCTGGCCGAGTCGTGCACCGGCGGGCTGATCGCCGCCCGGCTCACCGACGTCCCGGGCATCTCGGCCGTGTTCCGCGGCGGCGTCGTCAGCTACACGAACGGCGCCAAGCAGGACCTGCTCGGCGTGCCGGCCGACCTGCTCGCGGAGCACGGGGCGGTGTCGGAGCCGGTGGTCCGGGCCATGGCTCGCGGCGCGCGCGAGCGCCTGGGCGCCGACCTCGCGCTCGCGGTGTCCGGCATCGCCGGCCCCGGCGGCGCGACCCCCGACAAGCCGGTCGGCACGGTGTGCTTCGGGCTCGACCGCGCGCCGGCCGCGGGCGGCGGGGGCGCCGTCGAGCCGGAGGCCTGGACCGTCCGCATCGCCGCGCTGGGGCGCGAGTTCGTGCGCGAGCGGGCGGCGTTCGAGGTGTTCGCGGCGATCCTGCGGCGCCTGCCGCCGGCCGGTTCTGGCCCGGCCTCCTAGGCGCCGCGACCTGTGGACTTCGCGGGCGCAGTTGCTATGGTTCTGCGCCCCGACCTACCCCGTGGTGTAATTGGTAGCACAGCAGGTTTTGGTCCTGTTGGTTGCTGGTTCGAGTCCAGCCGGGGTAACCAAGACGCTCTTCGACAACCCGATTGCGATCCGAGGATCGGCACCGCGCCGTGCGCGTCGTCGCCCCTTCGATACCCCGTGGTGTAACGGTAGCACAACAGATTCTGGTTCTGTTTGTCAAGGTTCAAATCCTTGCGGGGTAACCATTTACGGCGAATGAAGCGCCTCGGGGCCGGTCGGGTTGCGGTCGGTCACTCGATGCGGATCGCGAGCGCATCGGAGAACACGAGGCCGAACGGGTTGGCGCCCGGGGCGAACACGGCGCCTTGGGCGAACACCGTCGCTCGCGCCAGCTGTGGGTCGTTCGGCACCGGCAGTGCTATGTGGAAGTCGCCGGCCGGGGATGTCGTGGCGCCGTAGGTCTGGTCGAGCGATGTCCACAACGAGCAGCCCGGCGCGCCGAAGGGACCGAGGTCCAGCGGCAGATCGAACGGCGGTGCCGCCGTGCGGCTGGCGCCGATCCAGAACAGCGCGAACTGGCCCGGCGTGCCGGTGACCAGGACGCCGAACGACGGGTCGCCGCGCACCGGCGCGCCGAACGGCGCGAGCTCGGGCTGGAGCGCGCCGCCGCAGCCGGCGCCGAACGGCCCGGTGCCGGTGCGCACGTTCTGCCACGCGCGCACGGAGTCGGTGCCGCCGAACAGCGGCTGGTCGATGGTGGCGATGGCCAGGTCGGGGAACGTGTTGCCGTCGAAGTCGCCGACCGCGAGGTCGACGAGGTCGCCGAAGATCACCGGCGGCAGCCCGGCGCTGCCGTGCAGAGCGAAGCCGGCGCCGGGACCGAGGTGGCGGTACAGGTCGACGCCGCCGTGCGCGAAGCCGCGGCCGGCGGCGACGTCGACGAAGCCGTCGCGGTCGAAGTCCAGGGCCGCGACCGCGCGGTAGTTGCCCGCGATGGGCAGGCCGAGCAGCGGCAGCGGCGCCCAGCTCGTGCCGAACGCGAACTTGTAGGCGCTCACGCCGGCGTCGTCGGTGGCCACCACGATCTCCGGCACGCCGTCGCCGTCGAGATCGGCCGCGGCCGCCGCGGTGGCGGTGGCCGGGATGCCGACGCCCGGCGTCCAGGCGCCGGCGCCGTCGCCGAGCCACAGGTTCTGCGCCGTGTGGTGCGTCCACAGCAGGTCGGCGTCGCCGTCGCCGTCGAGGTCCTGCAGCAGGAGCCGACCCAGCGCGTTGCCGGTGGCGGTCGTCGGCAGCCCGGTGCTGCGGTCGCCGAACGTGCGGTCGCCGTTGCTGCGCAGCGCCTGCAGCCGGCCGTTGCCGGGCGCGCCGAACGCGAGATCGCAGACGCCGTCACCGTCGAGGTCGCCCGCCGCGACGTGGTGGTAGAGCGCGCCGGCGAGGACCAGCGGCAGCGGCGCGCCGGGCGACCAGCCGGTGCCGCCATCGCCCCAGAACACGCGCCCGGCGCTGTCGGCCAGGTCGAGGTGCCCGTCGGCGTCGAAGTCGCCGAACGCGACGTGCTGGTTCACGCCGATGGTCGGCAGCCCTGCGCTGCGCTCGATCCAGGTCGTCCCGGGCCGCGCCAGCCAGCAGCGGACGCCGCCGCCGGTGGCTGCCGCGAGGTCGGAGCGCCCGTCGCCGTCGACGTCGCCGAACGCGAGGCCGGACCAGAAGGCGTTGGTCGCCTCGGGTGGCAGGCCCGTGCTGTCGAGCTCGAAGTCGACCGCGGCCGGGATGCCGGCGAACGTCCGCCGCACGTAGGGCGCCGCGGTGATCGACGCGAACTGCGCCACGCCCGCGGGCTCCTGGATCTGCCACGCGCCGATCCCGGGCGAACCGGCCAGCGACACCTTCAGGTCGAACGCGCCCGTCGCCGCCGCCGGCACCTGCACGGTGATCGTCAGCCGGATGTCCGGGATCGTCTGGCCGCCGCCGATGCCGCCGGTGCCCGTGCCCGAGAAGCCGGCGAGGTAGTGGCCCGGCTCGGCGACGTAGACCGCGAGCAGCGCGGCCGAGTCGCGCGTGATCGTCCAGCTCCGGTCGTTGGTCACGGACAGGATCGTCCAGCCGTTCGGAAGCTGCAGCACGCACCCGCCTTCGCCGGTGGTGCCGCTGATGTCGCCGGCGATCTGCAGCTGGATGGTCCCGCCGGGCGGGGACTGCACGGGCACGGCGAACAGGGTCAGGACGACGTCGCAGCCGGACAGCAGCAACAGGGTGGCGAGCAGCGACGCGCGCCCGAGAGAACGGATCATCGGCGGTTTCCTCGCAGGGGACCGGTCGGTCCCCGCGGGATGATAGCAGCGCGCCCGCCGTCAGGTCGCGCCGACGCCGGGCCGCCAGAGCGCCGCCCCGCCGGCGATGCCGGCCTTGTTGTCGACGATCGTCACGTCGTCGGGCAGATCGTCCGGATCGAGGTGGTCGGCGTTGCCGCCGCCCAGGTACAGCCGGTCGAAGTGCACGAGCGCGCGCATGTTGGCGATCGCCTTGCGCACGCGCTTGCGCCAGCGCCGCTTGCCGATCGTCTCGCGCGCCGCATCGCCGAGCTGCTCGTCGTAGGTCTCGCCCTTGCGGAACCGCACGTGCGCGAGCTCGAGGTGGGGGCATAGCCGGCCGTCCTCGTAGAGCCCGGTGCCGAAGCCGGTGCCGAGCGTGCACACCATCTCCAGCCCCTTGCCCTCGATCACCGCGAGGCCCTGCACGTCGGCGTCGTTGGCGAGTCGCACCTCGGCGTCCAGTTCGGCGGCGAGCCGTTCGGCCAGCGGATAGCCGCGCCACGCGTCGTGGCCGAGGTTCGGCGCCGTCAGCACGCGGCCGCGGCGCACCATGCCGGGGAAGCCGACGGCGACGCGGCGGCAGCGCGGCAGCGGTTCGACGAGCTCGACGATCGCCTGCACGATCTCGTCCGGGTGCGCGCCGGTCGGCGTCTCGACGCGCACCTTGTCCTGCTGCAGGTTGCCGTCGAGGTCGACGGGCGCGGCCTTGATGCCGGAGCCGCCGACGTCGATCGCGAGGATGGGTTCGTGGTCCGGATCGGTCACCGGTGCATGGTAGGGAACGGCAGCGAACGCGCGACCGTTGCCGTAGGCTCTGCGCGATGGAATCGGCCGAGCCCTCTCCGAACGAGCTGCCGTGGCGCGCCTCCGCGCCCGTGCGCGAGGGCTACGACCGGTGGTCCGCGGTCTACGACGACGACGGCAACCCGATGGTCGCCCTCGAGCAGCGCTGGTTCGACGCGCTGCTCGGCGCGGTCGAGCACCTCGACGTGCTCGACCTCGGCTGCGGCACCGGCCGCCACGCGCTGCGGCTGAGCGCGGCCGGCGCCCGCGTCACCGGGATCGACCTGTCGCCCGGCATGCTGGCGCGCGCCCGCGCCGAGGCCGCGCGGCGCGGGCTTCCGTCGCTGACCCTCGGCGAGCACGACCTGCACCGGCCGCTGCCGTTCGCGAACGGCAGCTTCGATCGCGTGGTGTCCGGGCTGGTGCTCGAGCACCTGGAGGACCTCGGCGCGTTCTACCGCGAGGTCGCGCGCGTGCTGCGGCCCGGCGGTCACGCGGTGGTGTCGACCATCCACCCGGCGATGGCGCTGCGCGCCGCACAGGCGCGGTTCACGGATCCGGCGACCGGCGAGGTCGTGCACGTGCAGGGCCGGCCGCAGTCGTTCGCGGAGCTGGTGGTGCCGGCGCTGCGCGCGGGCCTGCAGCTCCACGACGTGCAGGAGCACGCGCCCGATGCGGAGCTCGCCGCGGCGTTCCCGCGCGCGGCCAAGTACCTCGGCTGGCCGATGCTGCTGCTGCTGCGCTTCGACCGCGCCTGAGGTCCGGACCGGGCGATCAGCGGCGGCCGTCGGCCGCGGCGAGCAGCCGCTCGATCGCGGCCTCGAACACGCGCATCTGGTCGACGTGCTCGTCGCCGGTGGCCGGCCCGCAGAACCCCTGGTGCACCGCCTCGATCGCGCCGCGATGGTCGACGAACAGGATCGTCGGGTAGGCGCGCAGGCGGTCGATGGCGGGGAACGCGGCGCTCGCCGCCGACTTGTCCGACGAGCCGGCCAGCAGGATCGGCCAGTCGACGCCGCGCGCGCGGCGGTAGTCGTCGACCACGCGCCGGTGCCGCGCCGGGTCGGCGCCGTGCTCGAACGCGAGCGCCACGACGGCGAGTCCGCGCGCGCGGAAGCGCTCCTGCAGCTGCTGCAGCGCGCGGCCGGCGTCGCTGCAGTTGGGGCACCAGGTGCCCATCAGCAGCACCAGCGTCGCCTTGCCGAACAGGTCGCCGAGCGCGCGCTCGGTCCCCGTCGCGTCCGGGTAGCGCAGCGCGCCGAGGTCGACCTCGCGGCGCGCCGCCGTCAGCGTGAACGCGTCGGGCAGCCGCGCGTCGTCGTCGCGCGCGGCGGTCCAGGTCTCGTGCCACTCCGGACCGCTCCAGAAGTCGCCGCGCAGCGTGCCGTCCGGCAGCAGCGTCGCGTGGAACAGGAACGCGTGCGCGCCGTCGAAGCACGCCAGACGCAGCTGGTCGCCGCGCGCGTTGCCGGCGAGGTAGCGGTAGTCGCCGAGCGTGGTCAGGAACGTGCCGGCGAGCTCGCTGGCGTCGACCGCGTGCGGGCTGCGACTCGGCCCGAACACGGCGACGGCGTCGTCGGGGCTCGACGAGAACCGCACGCGCCAGCGGCCGTGCAGGTCGAGCGGCGGGCCGTCGAGCTCGAACAGCGGCCGCGGCCGCGCGGTCACGGTGCCGTCGGCCGCGACGCGCTCGTCGGCCCCGTAGACGCGCAGCGCCATCGACCGCGTGCCCCCCGGTCCGGCGCGCAGCCATTCGCCGACCATCGCCTCGCCGTGCCGGCCCCGCACCGGCAGCGGCGCCAGGCGCAGCTCGCCGTCGTACGGCTCGAGCCGCCAGGTCCACGCGGCACCCTGGACGGCGAAGCCCGTCAGCGGGACCTGCTCGGCGCCGTTCTCGATCGCGAACGGCCGGCCGCGCTCGAGCAGGCGGAACGGCAGCTCGCCGCCCGGCGACCGCAGCGCGCCGAGCGAGGTGCGCAGCGGGAACTGCGCCAGCGCGTCGGGCGCGGCGGCCGGCGTCTGCAGCGGCGGGTCCTGCGGCGCCGGCAGCGTCGCCAGCAGCAGCGCGAGCGTCGGGGTCATGGGCCGCATCCTACCGGCGCCGCGCCGGCGTGGCCCCGCCCCGACGCCCGGCCGCTCAGTTGCCGACCGTGCCGCGAACGCCGTTGCTGGACACGATGCCCAGCGGGTTGGCGCCCGGCACGAACAGCAGGCTCTGCGCGAACACCGGCACGCCGATGAACTGCGGGTCGTTGGGGATGAACAGGCTGAACGTCGTCGAGCCCATCAGCGCGGTCAGCACGGCGGCGTCCGTGTGCAGGACGCACCCCGGTGTGCCGACCGGGTTGGGTTCGAAGTTGGGGTTCGTCAGCCCGATCAGCATGAAGTCGAGGTGCGACGTCACCGGCAGGCCGCTGAGGCCGAGACTCCAGTTGGTGTTGAGCGCCGGCGGCGACTGACCGGACAGCACGACGCCCGAGCAGTTGGTGCCGATCACCGCGTTGGTCGCGGTGCCCGCGGCCGGGTCGTCGGTGATGAAGTTCAGCAGGAACTCCGAGTCGGCGGGGGTGCCGTTGGCGGCGAACGTGTGCACGACGACGCGCGTGCCGGCGCCCTGCGCGCTCCACGAGGCCACGGCCGCGAACTTGTTGCTGTCGTTGCGGGCGACCGCGGTCGCCAGGGCGCAGTCGGCGGACCGCACCGACGGCAGGACGACCTCGTAGACGCCGGTGCCGGTGCGGGTGACCGTCTGCGTGTTGAGCGGACCGGCCGGGCCGTTGCTGCGGCGATAGCCGGCGGCCGGGGTGTAGCTCGCGGTCGTCGGTTGGTCGGCCCACAGGTACGAGCCCGAGCCGTCGCTCGGCGCGGTCGGGCCCGGTTCCGTGTGATAGGTGACGACGAACAGCGAGTCGGCTTCGACGCCGGTCACGCCGAAGCAGCGGACGAACACGTCGAGGTCGGTCGAGCCCGACGGAACTCCCCACGAGTCGACCTTGGCGCGGACGAACGACTGGACCCCGTTGAAGGTGTAGGGCGAGGCGCTGAACGTACCGCCGGTGAACCCCTGGCCGAGGCCGGGCAGGCGGACGCGGTACACGCCGGTCGAGAACCGCGTGATCGTCGGATCCGGGCGGTTGCCGTTCCACGAGTAGATCGTGTCCGGCGTGTACTGCGCGGCCGTCGGCTGGTCAGCCCAGACGTAGGCGGCGCGATCCGTGGGCTGGCTGCGCAGGCGGTACTGGATCGCGAAGTCGCGGTCGACGGGGGTGCCGCCGTTGTCGAACACGTTGACGAAGCACACCAGGTTGTTGCCGAACTGCCCCCAGCCGTTCAGCACCGCGGCGTGGTTGCCGTTCACCGCGAAGGCCTGGAAGGCCCCGTCGTCCGGGACCTGGGTCGGGAACTGCACCTCGAACTGGCCGGTGGTGAGCCGGTTGACCGTGACCGGCCGCCCGTTCGGCTGGTGCTGGAAGCTGGATCGCGGCGTGAAGCTCGCCTGTCCCGGGAAGTCGCCGGGGCGCACCAGCGCCCACGCGGCGAACGGGAACGTCGTTGCCTGCGGGTCGGCGAACGTGGCGCCGCCGAGGAACAGCGAGTAGGGACCGTTCGACGGTCCGACGTTGCCGAGCCACTGCGACACGGCGCCGCTGCCCGCGCCGTCGGGGGCGCGCTCGGTGGCGAACGGCTGGTCGGCCCAGAGCTCCTGCCCGGCGGCGTCGCAGGCGTCCATGTCGTACGCCGAGATGCCGACCAGCACGTGGCCCGGGTGTGTCAGGAACTGTCCGCTGAGGGTCGACTGCAGGGTCGCCGTGTCGTCGTCGCGGAACGCGATGCCGCGCCCGTCGACCTCGAACAGCCAGAGCTGGGTGTCGTAGGCGGCGCCGCCTACGACGCTGCAGGTGAACGTGGCGGGGTCGTCGACGCGGATCAGGAACAGGTCGACGTCGTTGGCGCCGAGGGTGCCGTCGATGCGGGCGAGCGTACCGGTGCCGGCCGTGACGTTGGCTGTCGTCGGCAGGTCGCCGGCGTTGCCGGACTCGGTCCAGGTCTGGGCGGGGAGCGCCAGCGCCGAGGCGCCGACGAGGATCAGGGTGAGGAAGCGTTCGCTCATGGTCTCTCCGGAGGTGACTGGCGCACGATGTGTGCGCGCAGCCGCGGACCTGCGGATGCGCCGGGGCGCCGTCATCGGGCCAGGAATGGACGCGATTCGGCGGGTTCGGGGGTGGCGCTCAGGCGCGCCCGGCGTGGCCGGCAGCGGTGTCCAGCGCCGCGGCGCAGGCGGCTGCCGCCATGGCGGGACCACCGAGCACCGCACCCAGGCGCCAGGTCTCGGCGGCGCACTCCGGCCAGGCCGCGGCGGCGGCCCGCAGCGCGGTGTGCTCCGGATCGAGCCCCCGGCTCGACCGCAGCGCCGCGAACGCCGCCTGCAAGCACCGCCGGGGCGGCGAGTCCCCGGACGGCTGGGGAACGCGCAGCGCGGCGTCGGCCCAGGCCCGCAACGGGTCGTCGGGGTCGCGCACCGGGGGCGGCGCCGCGGCCGGCATCGGGTCGCGCCACGGTTCGCGTCCCGCCGCCGCGGCGCGCACCAGCCGCGCGAGCGCGCCGGCCGCGAGCACGGTCGCCGGCGACCAGTCGGTCGCCAGCGCCTGGCGCATCGCCGCCGCCGCGACCTCGTCGTCGTCGCCGCCGAGCAGCGCCGGCAGCACGGCGGCGCGTGCGACGGCGTCGCAGCTGGCCTCGTCGCTGGCGCCCTCGCGCCAGGTGCGCTCGCCGCCGCGCCACCACGGGACGCCGTCGCGGAGATCGGCGAGCGAGCGGTGCAGGGCCGGCTCGAGCGGCCTGCGGTTCTGGCGGTCGAACTCGAGCAGCGCGCGACCCCAGGCGGCGCCGTCGAAGCGGCCGCCCGCGAGCAGCACCGCGCGGTGCAGAGCCAACGCCTGGCCCGCAAGGGCCGGCGGTTCGGCGATCGCCCGCATCGGCCAGCCGCGGTCGCGCGCCGCCGCCAGCTCCGCGGGGCTCGCGCCCTGTGCGGTGGCGCCGAGCGCCGCGCCGTCGCGCACGGCCTGCAGCAGTCGATCGGCCAGCTTCAGGTTCATCAGCGGGGCACCATAGCCACATCGGCGGGTAGGGGTGGGGCCGCGCGGCGGTTCGGAGGACACTGGTGGCATGCGCGCAGTCGGTCTGGTGACGCTCGGTGCGATCGGTGGGCTCGCCCTCGGGGTGGTTCTGGGCGGCGGCGCTCGGCCGTCGGCTGTCCCGACTGGCGCGACGAGGGGCGAGGCACGAGGCAACGATGCAACGGACGCACGGGAGATCACCGAGCGACTCCGGCGGATCGAGCAGCAGATCGAACGCCTGGCGGCCACCGTCGACGGCGCGGGCCGTTCGGTGTCGTCGCCCGCCGTGCAGGGCGCCGCCGAGCCGCGCGGCGGCGCGGCGCCGGCGCCGGCGAACGCAGCGCCGCAGCCGGTCGCGGACGGCGCGCTGCGGTCGATGACCGACGCCGAGCTGCGCAGCGAGGCGCAGCGTCTGCTGCGCGCGAAGGACGCCGCGGCGGCGCGGCGCGCGTTGGAGCATCTGCTCGCGCGGCCGCTCGGCGTCGACGATCGCGCGCGAGCGCTTGCCAGCCTCGGCTCGGTACACCTGCGGACCGGCGACGACGTCGCTGCGGAGGCGTCGTTGCAGCAGGCGGTGGACGTCCTCGGCGTCGCCGGCGACGAGGGCGCGTGGGCGACCTACGAGCTGGGGTTGCTGGCGTCGCGGCGCGAGGACTTCGCGCAGGCGCTGCGGCTCGGCGAGCAGGTCGCGCGCGCCGAGGGGGTGAGCGTGTGGAATCGTCGCCACGGGCGTTGGCTGGCGGCGACGATGCGCGAGGCGATGGGAGACGTCGACGCCGCGCGCCGGGAGTATCGGGCGATGCTGGCGGAGTGCGGGGACGATCCGCAGTTCGGGTGGTTGGTGCGCGATCTGACGGCGCGGCTGCCGTAGCGGGTGGGGGTAGGTGTGGGGGTGGGGGTGGGTGTGGGTTGCGGGTGCGGGTTGTGCGGGGCGGGGCGATGTGGAGGGTCGTCCAGGCGCGCGCTTCGCGCGCGCGGGCACCGCGGCGCTTCGCGCCGCTGGGCACCGGCCGCGCTGCGCGCGGCCTGGGCACGGGCACGGGCACGGGCACGGGCACGAGGGCGGGGGCGTTCGAGTGGCAGAGAGCGCTTGCACGCCTGCTGCGGCTCGGGTGCGATCCTCGAATGCCCGCGCCGTTCCAGCGCCTCGCCCGCGAGGTCCTCGTCGACAACCCCTGGCACCGCTACTGCAAGGACCGCTACACCCAGCGCGACGGCAGCGAGGGCGTCTACTACTACGTCGACATGCCGGGCTCCTGCGGCTCGATCCCGGTCTTCGCCGACGGCTCCACGGTCCTGCTGCGGGTGCACCGCTATCTCCTCGGCGCGGACTTCTGGGAGTTCCCGATCGGCGGCATGAAGGACGGCGAGGATCCGCTCGAGGTCGCCAAGAAGGAGCTGCTCGAGGAGGCGGGCCTGGTCGCCGACACGTGGACACCGCTCGGCCGATTCGCGCCGTACAAGGGCGTGTCCAACGAGATCTGCCACTACTGGCTGGCGCGCGACCTGCGGATCACCGAACAGGAACTCGAGCTCAGCGAGCAGATCAGCGTGCACCGCATGCCGCTCGCGGAGGCCCGCGCGAAGCTGGTCGACCAGGAGTGCAGCGACGGCCAGTCGCTGTCGGGCCTCGTGCTGCTCGACCGCTGGCTCGCGCGCGGCAACGCGCTCTGAAGTCCTGCGCGAGCGGCGCGCTCAGGCGCCGGTCATGCGCAGCGCCCGGCGGCTGCGCGCGTCGACCGCGGCCGTCGACGGGTGCACGGCGATCACGTTGTGCATGCGGCGCTCGAGCATCGTGCCGGGATCGTACGGCTGCAGCACGCCGCGACGCAGCCACGCCAGCGAGTAGCCGAGCTGTTGCAGGTGCGCGCACACGGCGGCGCCGCTGGTGCCGGCGCGCGCCAGCGCCTGCTCGTTGATCTCCAGCAGCACCGCGGGGCGGTGCCTTCGCAGCAGCGCGTCGGCGCCGCGCAGCACGCGCAGCTCGAGGCCCTCGACGTCGATCTTGACGAAGTCCAGCCGCGGCAGGTCGCCGAGCACGTCGTCCATGCAGCGCACGTCGATCGCGTCGTCGCCGCCGTCGGCCGCCGCGGGCGCCACGTAGCCGGAGCCGGGGTTGCCGGCGATCGCGACCTCGATGCGCGCCCGCGCGGGCGCGTCGGCGAGGCCGCACGGGTGCACGACCACGTTGCGCGCGCCGCTGAGCTCGATGTTGCGCCGCAGCTGCCGCAGCATGTCGCGCGACGGCTCGAACACGTGCACCGCGCCGCGCCGCGCGGTCGCCGCGAAGCTCAGCGCGGTGGTGCCGATGTTGCCGCCGACGTCGACGACGACGCCGTCGTCCGGGCACAGCAGCGCGGCGGCGTGGCCGACCTCGAACTCGCCGGGGCCGTAGCAGAACGCCAGCACGTCGGTCAGCCGCGACAGGTCGAGCTCCATGCGGACGCCGGGCGCGAACTGCACCTCGACCGGCGTGCGGTGCCGGCGCGGCGTGGCGGCGAACCAGCGGTTCGCGTTCCACACCAGGCGGAACCGGTGCGAGTCGAACCAGGTCGAGCGCGCGTGCGGGGTGCGCCGCCACAGCCAGCGCAACGCACGGTTGACCGGGCCGCGCAGCGGCATCATCGCGCGGCGCAGCCAGGACAGGTCGGTCGGGTCGATCGGTTCGAAGCGCACGAGGACGGGCCGCGGCACGCGGTCCGAAACGGCGCCGCATGGTAGCAGCCACCGGCGCCGTGGGCAGTGGCGGCGGCGACGGCGTCGTCCTGCGCTCTTGCGCCGCGGAGCGGCACCCTTTCGCATGGGCAGATGGACGATGTGACCGGAGCGGACGCCGACCGCGCGCAGCGCAACGGGCGAGCGTTCCGCGTCACCGTCTACGCGTCGTCGAGCGAGCGCATCGAGCGCGGCTGGTTCGCGATCGCCGAGGACCTCGGCCGCCGCATCGCCGAGCGCGGCTGGGAGCTGGTGTTCGGCGGCGGTCGCTTCGGTCTCATGGGTGCGGTGTCGCGTGGCGCGCGCGCCGGGGGCGGCGCGGTGCGCGGCGTGATCCTGCAGGAGTTCATCGACAAGAACGTGCACTGCACCGACACGACGCCGATGGACACGGTCACCGACATGCGCCTGCGCAAGCGCGGCCTCGACGAGTTGGGCTCTGCGTTCGTGGTGCTGCCGGGCGGCCTCGGCACCCTCGAGGAGGTGCTCGAGATCCTGTCGTTCAAGCAGCTCGGCTTCCACGACCGGCCGGTGGTGTTCCTCAACGCGCGCGGCTACTGGGACCCGCTGCTGGCGATGCTGGAGCGCGGCTTCGAGGACGGGTTCATCCAGCCGCACTACCGGGGCATGTGGTCGGTGGCCGCGGATCCGGCGCAGGCGGTCGCGCAGATCGCCGACGCCGCGCCGTGGCGGCCCGCAGCGCGCGACGCGCTGGGCGGCGGCTCCGCGTGAGCGCCCGCAGAGACGACCGGGAGCGCATCCGCGCGGCGCTCGAACGCGCCGCCCTCGTGCTGCGCGCACACGCGGCGCGGGCGCCGATCCCGTACACGGTCAAGCCGGGGCACGGTCCGGTCACGGCCGCGGACCACGAGGTGGACGCGCTGCTGCGCACTGCGCTGCCGCGCGCCGGCGAGGGCTGGCTGTCCGAGGAGACGGTGGACGATCCGGTGCGGCTGTCACACCGGGCGGTGTGGATCGTCGACCCGATCGACGGCACGCGCAGCTTCATCGCCGGGCGGCCGGAGTACTCGATCTCGATCGCGCTGGTCGAGGACGGCGTGCCGGTGCTCGGCGGCGTCTGCAATCCGGCGACCGGCATCACCGCGATCGGGGGGCCGGGCCTCGACCTCGAGGTGATCGGCGCGCCCGAGGCCATCGCCCCGGCCGGGGACGACGCGCCGCTCCGCGTGCTCGCCAGCCGCACGGAGGCCAGGCTCCCGCAGTGGAACGAATGGCAGCGGCGCCACCCGCTCGAGGTCACGGCGATCAGCTCGGTCGCCTACAAGCTGCTGCTGGTGGCGGTCGGCGCGGCCGACGCGACCTGGACCATCTGGCCCAAGAGCGAATGGGACGTCGCCGCCGGCATCGCGCTGGTGCGCTGCGCCGGCGGGGCGGTGTGGTCGCCGTTCGACGAGGACCTGCGACTGAACCGCGAGCGCCCGATCCTGCGCGGCCTGGCCGCCGCCGGCGCCCACTGCGAGGCGCGCGTGCGGGCGATGGTGGGGCGGCCCGCGGGCGGCTGACCGCGCGGCGCCGGCTGACCCGGCGGGAGCCGCGCGGGTACAATCCCGGCCTTCCCTCGGCGTCGGTCGCGAGCCGCCACGGGGCGGCAGCGGCCTCGCCGCTACGCTTGCCAGGAGACGTTCGATGGAGACGACGGTCACGGGCATGTTCGCGGATCTGGATGGCGCCGAACGCGCGGTCGGGGAGCTGGAGCGCGCCGGTGTCGCGCGCGACGCCGTCGCGGTGATCACGCGCGAGACCGACAACCGGCACCGCCTGCTCGGCGAGGAGACCTCCGACGTGGCACGCGGCGCGCTGCTCGGCGCCGTCGTCGGCGGCGTCGGCATGGCGCTCGGCGGGCTGGCGATGGCGGAGCTGTTCGACCTGCATCCGGCGCTCGCGGTGCTGGGCTTCGGCGTGCTCGGCGCCGCGGCGGGCACGGCGATCGGGGTGCTGATCGGCAGCGCCACCGGCCACCAGGTGCAGGAGGAATACGAGCACCTGATCGACAGCGGCCGCGTGCTTCTGGCGGTGCACGGCGACGCCGCCAGTGCCGCGCGGGTGCAGGGCCTGCTGGCGCAGCAGGGCGCGGAGATGCTGTCGACCAGCGTGCACCTTCGGCGGCCCGCGTCGGTGCCGCAGGTCGGCTGAATCGTAGCGGCGCGCGCCTCACGTCGTGACCGGCCGACCCCCGCCAGCTACGCTGCGCCGGCCGATGACCCGTCCGACCGACGCCGACCTGATCGCCCGCTGGCAGCACGAGCCGGCGCCGCTGCTGCCGCTGCTGCACGCGTTCCACGACCGCGACGGCCACCTGTCGGAGGCGGCGATCCGCGCCGTCGCCAAGGGCCTCGACCAGCCGCTGGCCGACCTGTTCGGCACGGTGACGTTCTATCACCACTTCGCGCGCAGCCCCGGCGGCCACACCGCACCGCGCGTCTGCACCGGCCCGGTGTGCGCCCAGCGCGGCGCCGCGGCGCTGTGCGCGGCGCTCGGGGACAGCGCTGTGCCGATGCCGTGCAGCGGCCGCTGCGACGCGCCGGTGCCGGTGCTGAAGGGCAACACCACCTGGGCCGGACTCGACGCCGCATCGCTCCGGCCGGCGCCCGACTCGCCGGTGCCGCCGCCCAACCCCGGCCTCGCCGCGGGTGCCGCGCTCGGGACCTTCGAGGAGTGCGTGTTCGCCGACCTGCGCCACAGCGACCAGCGCACGCTGTCGGGCTATCGCAAGCGCGGCGGCTTCGAGGGCCTGCGTCAGGCGCTGGCGATGACCGGGGCCGAGGTGCTCGCCACCGTGCTCGACAGCAAGCTGGCCGGCCGCGGCGGCGCCGGTTTCCCGACCGGGCAGAAGTGGAAGGCCGTGGCCACCGCCGCCGGCGACGAGAAGTACGTCGTCTGCAACGCCGACGAAGGCGAGCCTGGCTGCTTCAAGGACCGCGCGCTGATGGACCACGACCCGTGGGCCCTGCTCGAGGGCATGGCGATCGCCGCGCGCGCGACCGGTGCCCGCACCGGGTTCGTCTACCTGCGCTACGAGTACCCGGAGACCGCCGTGCTGCTGCAGAAGTGCATCGACGAGGCGCACGCGCAGGGCCTGCTCGGCGACTTCCGCGTGCACCTGCGCCGCGGCGCCGGCGCCTACGTATGCGGCGAGGAGGGCTCGCTGCTCAACAGCCTCGAGGGCAAGCACCCGTTCCCGCGCAACCGCCCGCCGTTCCCGGTCACGCACGGGTTCCTGCAGCGGCCGACCGCGGTCAACAACGTCGAGACGCTGTGCGCCGTGCCGCGCATCCTGCGCAAGGGTGCCGCGTGGTACCGCGGCCTCGGGCTCGGCGACCACGCCGGCACCAAGCTGATCTCGCTGTCGGGGGACATCGCGCGCCCTGGCAACTACGAGGTGCCGTTCGGGCTGCCGCTGCGCACGCTGTTGCACGAGTGGGGCGGCGGCGCGCCCGGTGGCCGCGCGATCCAGGCGGTGACGATGGCCGGCCTCAGCGGCGGCTTCCTCGCCGGCGCGGACCTCGACGAGGTGACGCTCGACGAGCCGTCGATCCGCGGCAAGGGCTCGTTCCTCGGCGCCGGCGGCATCATGGTGTTCGACGACACGCGCGACATGGTCGCCGTGGCGCACCAGGCGATGGAGTTCTTCGCGCACGAGTCGTGCGGCAAGTGCTTCCCGTGCCGGATCGGCACGCAGCGCCTGACCGAGCGGCTCGCCGGCGACGCCGGCCCGACCGATCCGCAGGAGTGGGACCGCGAGGTCGAGGATCTCGGCAACGTGATGAAGGCAACCTCGGCCTGCGGCCTCGGCATCGCCGCGCCGCTGGTGACCGATTCGCTGCGGCGCTACTTCCCGCAGCAGGTCGCGGCGGCGCTGGCGGCGCGGAGTTGACGAACTGACTCATTGCCTGTTGGTCCGGGGCCCACCCCGCGGCTGCCTGGGAACAGGCCGCAACGTTACGCGGATTGTTTGCCGACCTGGAGGAAGGTCCGCGGCTTGGCCAGGCACAGCGGATGGATACTGGTGCGACCCCAGTCCTGGCGCCAGCGCAGCACCTCGCTCGGCCGCAGGGCGCG
>JBFWWV010000033.1:0-40475 GCA_050245995.1 Planctomycetota bacterium
TGCCCAACCAGTTCGGCCTGGTCGGCGGCAAGGCGAACGAGATCGCCCCCGGCAAGCGCATGCTGTCGTCGATGACGCCGACGATCGTCGTGCAGGACGACCGCGTGCGGCTGGTGCTCGGCGCGCCGGGCGGCTCGCGCATCATCACCTCGGTGCTGCAGGTGCTGGTCAACGTGGCCGACCACGGCATGGACCTCGAGGACGCCGTCCGGGCGCCGCGGGTGCACCAGCAGTGGAAGCCCGGCGAGATCACCTGGGAGGACCACGCGCTGCCGGCCGATGTGCGCGAGGCGCTGGCGGCGATGGGGCACACCTTCTCGCGGCGGCCGCGCTCGATCGGGCGCGTGCAGGCGATCGCGATCGACGCGGACGGCGACCGCGTCGGCGTGTGCGATCCGCGCAGCGGCGGCAGCGCCGGCGCCCAGTAGGGCGCGCGGCGCGGGGGACGCGGGCTACTTCGACAGGCGCTTCTTGCGCATCTCCTCGAAGCTGTCCTTGTCCGGGTAGCGCGTCAGCAGCGTCGCCCACGCCTTGTTGGTCTTGGCATTGTGGTCGGCCTTGCGCGGATCGAGGTCCTCGCCGTCGCTGACGGCGACGAAGCCGGCGTTCAGGCCGGCAGTGATCTCCTCGAGGAGCTTGTTCAGCTCCCAGGCAGTCATCTGCTCGCCAGTGTCGGTGTAGTTCAGCTGCCGCAGGCGCTCGAGGATGCCGAACACCGAGGGGTAGCCGAGTTCGACGAGCTTCGGCTTGGCGCGCACGCCGGCGATACCCATGTCCAGGATGTCGCCGATCAGCGACCGGACCTCGTCCTTCTGGGCGTCGTCGACTTCGGCGGGCCAGGACACGTCGCCCAGCGTCTTCGGGTCGAACACGTCGGCCATGCTGGCCGTGGTGTTGCGCTCCCACTTCTCCTTCGGCTCGCCGTCGTCGTCGGCCTTGGGTGCCGCCGCCTTGGGCTTGTCGGCGTCGGCCGCGGCGGCCTCGCCGGGCTTGGCGCTGGCGTCGGCCGCGGGCGCGGGATCGGACTGGCCGGCCTCGGACTGCGCGGCCGGCTGCTCGCTCGCCGGCGGCGCCGCGGGCGTCTCGGCGGGGGCGCTCTTCGCGGGCTCCTTCGGCGCGCTCGCGGCGGGCTTCTGCGTGTCGGCGCTGGCCTGGTCGGTCGACGTCGGCTCGTCCTTGCCGCCCATGCTCATCACCGCGATCACGGCGATGAGCGCGAGCGCGCCGACGCCACCGCCGATCAGCAGCATCGAGTTGTTCTTCTTGCCGTCGCCGCCGGCGCGCGCGGCGCGGTTCTGGCGCCGGTCCGTGCGCTGGCGCGCCGCCGACGGCTTGTCGTCGTCCGCGGCAGCGGCCTCGGCGGCGCGGCTGCGCCGCGCGGCGCGCGCGGGCTTCTCCTCCTGCTGCTCCTTCTGGGCCTCGGCGCGGCCTGCGCGTGCCGGGCGGCTCGCGGCCTTGGGGGCTGCGGCCGCGGGCTTGCTCGGGGCAGGCTTGCTCGGGGCGGCGGCAGCGGCCTTCTGCGCGGCTACGTCGATGACGCTGCCGCACTGCTTGCACTTGGCCTTGTCACCGGAGAACGACTCGGGCAGGCGGTACTTCGCGCCGCAGTTGTCGCAGACGATCGGGAGAACGGACATGGGGTCTCGGGGGGTGAGAGAGGTGAGAGGCGAATGGGTGGGTGAGGGCTGCGGCTACTCGCCGCCGTCGTCCTTCTTCGGGCCGTCGAGCAGGTCCTCGTCCTGGTCGATGGCCTCCTGATAGTCGTCGTTGGCGTAGCGCCACCACCAGGCGAACCACTGGCGGATTACCGACTCGCGCGTGGCCCGGTCGGCCGCCGCGTTGCCGGTACCGACGTGGTCGTAGGCCCAGGCGAGGCCGCTGACGTCGCGCAGCGCCCGGTTGACCTGCGAGATCTTCATGTTGTTGCCCATGACGTCCGGGTAGAGGTCGTTCAGGGCGTTCATCAGCCGCGCGACGCCGGCGCGGTCGTGCTTGCGGATCCGGCCGAGCGCGCGGTTGAACAGGTTGCCGGGCGCGTCGTCGCTGGCGCTGTAGATCAGGTCGGCGACGGCCTGGTCGATCTCGGTCCGCTGCGCCTCGGTGGTGCCTTCGAGGTGGGCGATCGGCACCGGCTGCGACTCGCGGACCTTGACGGTCTTGCCGGCGCGGGTGGTCTCGGTCAGCTCGGGCCGCGCGATCTCGGTGCTGGGCTTGAAGTACTTGTCCTCGTCGCCGGGGCGGCGGCCGCGGACGACCGGCTTGAGGGTCAGGCGGAAGCCCGAGATCTTCAGCTGCGCACCCTCCATGCGCCAGTCGGCCTGGATGCGCGCGCCGGCCTTCGGATCGTAGACGGTGTCGCCGGGCTTCGACTGGAAGTAGAACTCGGCGGTGCCCTTGCCGGCCGCGACCGCGTCCTGGCCGATGTCGGCGGCGGTGCACTCCATCTCGAAGAACAGCCGGCCGGCGTCGTCCTTCTGCAGCGCCGCGAAGAACGCCTCGTCACGCGCGTCGCCGATCAGGTCGGCGTCGAGCGCCAGCTGCGTGCGCAGCGCCGGCATGTCGCTGTAGTTGTTCAGCGTGAACAGGTCCTTCTTGGTCAACGCGCCGGCCCAGCGCATCGCCTGGTCCCGGCGCGCGCGCGTGTCGAGCTCGAGCTGGCTCGGGCCGGTCGGCTCGGCGGCGACCACCTTGGGCGGCTCGTCGGTGCCGCCGCTCATCATCCACAACGTGCCGATCACCAGCACGGCGCCGACGCCGAAGCCGACGTAGACCTTGCTGTGGTCCTGGACCTTGGCGCGCTTGCCGACCGTGGTCTTGGCGATGAAGGTGCGGGTGCAGTCCTTGCAGACGACCTTGCTGTCGAGGGCGGTGTCGGCGATGCGGAAGTGCGCGCCGCACTGCGGGCAATAGATGTCGACCTTGCCGTCGGAGCGCCCGCGGGGGGTGCGGCCGGCGCCGCCCGGACGGCGCGTCGACGAAGAGGAACGGGAGGCGGCGGAACGATCTCGCCTGGCCACGTGGTTGTCCTTGGCTCGAGGGGAAAGGGCGGAGGGGGACGGTAAAGTTTAGCCGACCGCAGTGTCAATCGGCGGCGGGCGCCTCAGGTCGTTGGCAGCGACCGATTTGGTGCGTCCGCATTGGTGCGGCGTGCGGCCCGGGTCGGGACCCGGAGCGCGCGCTGCGACGGGCGTCGTGGCCGCACCCTCCGCCGCGGCGGAAACCCAAGGTTGTTTGGACTCGCCTCCCCGGCTCCGCTACAGCATCGGCGTCGTTTCGCCCTGCTGTGACTTCCTGACGTGCATCGGGTCCTGATCACCGGTGGAGCCGGGTTCATCGGCTCGCACCTCGCCGGCCGCCTGCTCGGGCGCGGCCTCGCGGTGCACGTGCTGGACAACCTGGACCCGTTCTACGACCCGGCGCTGAAGCGCCGGAACCTCGAGGCGGTCGGCGCGGTCGGCGGAGCGCGGTTCACGTTCGCCGAGGGCGACATCCGCGACCCGGCGGCCTGCCGCGCCGCCGTCGCCGGCTGCGACGTCGTGGTGCACCTGGCGGCGCTGGCCGGCGTGCGGCCCTCGATCCAGGACCCGGTGCGCTACATGGACGTGAACGTCACCGGCACGCAGGTGCTGCTGCAGGCGATCACCGATCCCGCCGTGCGGGTGGTGTTCGGCAGCAGCTCGTCGGTCTACGGCGGGCGCACCGAGGTGCCGTTCCGCGAGAGCGACCCGATCGACCGGCCGGTGTCGCCGTACGCGGCCAGCAAGCGCGCCGGCGAGCTGCAGTGCTGGACCTGGCACCACCTGCACGGCAACCCGGTCACCTGCCTGCGGTTCTTCACTGTGTACGGTCCGCGTCAGCGGCCGGAGATGGCGATCCACCGGTTCACGCGCGACATCGTCGCCGGCCGACCGCTGCCGTTCTTCGGCGACGGCAGCAGCGAGCGCGACTACACCTACGTCGACGACATCGTGACCGGCGTCGAGGCGGCGTGCGCGCGCGCCAGGGGCTACGGGATCTACAACCTGGGCGGCAGCGCGGTCACGTCGCTGCGCGACCTGGTCCGCGGTCTCGAGCAGGCTCTCGGTCGCGCGGCGGTGCTCGATCGTCAGCCCGACCAGCCCGGCGACGTGCCGCGCACCTTCGCCGACACCACGCGGGCCGCGACCGAACTGGGCTACCGCAGCGCGACGCCGGTGGCCGAAGGACTGCAGCGGTTCTGCGCCTGGTACCTGGCCGAGCGCGCCGCCGGGAGCATCGCATGAACGGACGGGTGTTGGTGACGGGCGGAGCCGGCTTCATCGGCTCGCACACGGTGGCGACGCTGCTGCGGCGCGGGCGCAAGGTGACGGTGATCGACGACCTGTCGACCGGCACGCGCGCGAACCTCGACGGGCCGCACCTCGAGGGGTTGCGCGGCGACCTCGAGTTCGTCGAGGGCTCGATCGTCGACCAGGCCGCGCTCGATCGGGCGATGCGCGGCGTCGACCGCGTCGTGCACCTGGCGGCGCTGCCGTCGGTGGCGCGCAGCCTGGAGAAGCCGCTCGACACCCACCATGCCTGCGCCACCGGCACCGCCCAGGTCCTGTTCGCCGCGCACCGGCACAAGGCCCGGGTGGTCTACGCCGGCAGCTCGTCGGCCTACGGCAACCAGCAGGAGCAGTGGAAGCACGAGGCGATGCGCGAGGATCCGCTGTCGCCGTACTCGGCGGCCAAGTTGGCGGGCGAGCTCTACTGCCGCAGCTTCGCCCGCGTCTACGGCCTGCCCGTGGTGGTGACGCGGTTCTTCAACGTGTTCGGGCCGCGGCAGACGCCGGACAGCGTCTACTCGGGCGTGGTCGCCGCCTTCTGCTTCGCGCTGCTGCGCGGCAGGCAGCCGCGGATCGACGGCGACGGCGGCCAGTCGCGCGACTTCACCTACGTCGAGGACGTGGTGGACGGCGTGCTGCTGGCGCTCGACGCGGACACCCGCGGCTGCGAGATCGTCAACCTGGCCTACGGCAGATCGTGTACCGTGACCGAGCTGCTGCAGGAGCTGTGTCGCGTGGCTGGGCGCACTGTCGAACCGGTGTACGCTCCGCCCCGGGCCGGCGACGTTCGGCATTCGCTGGCCGACGTCACCCGCGCGAAATCCGTTCTGGGCTTCGCTCCGAAGGTCGGTTTCGCCGAAGGAATCCAGCGGACATTCGACTGGTACCGGAGTCAGTACTCATGAAAGGTGTCGTTCTCGCCGGTGGTCTCGGAACGCGGCTCTACCCGCTGACGAAGATCACCAACAAGCATCTGCTGCCGGTCTTCGACAAGCCGATGATCTACTACCCGATCCAGTGTCTCGTGAACGCTGGGATCACGGACATCCTGATCGTGACGGGTGGCAACTCGGCCGGCGACTTCCTGCAGCTGCTCGGCAACGGGGCCGACTTCGGGCTGAAGCGCCTGAACTACGCCTACCAGCAGGGCGAGGGCGGCATCGCCGACGCGCTCAAGCTGGCGGAGAACTTCGCCGACGGCGAGGCGGTCTGCGTCGTGCTGGGCGACAACATCATCGAGGGCAACATCAAGAAGGCCGTCGACGACTTCAAGGCGCAGGGCGGCGGCGCGAAGATCATGCTCAAGGAGGTCCACGACCCCGAGCGCTTCGGCGTCGCCACCGTCAAGGACGGCAAGGTCGAGAAGATCGTCGAGAAGCCCAAGTCGCCCGAGAGCAACCTCGCGGTGATCGGCATCTACCTCTACGACGGCACGGTGTTCGACCGCTGCAACGCCCTGAAGCCGTCGGCGCGCGGCGAGCTCGAGATCACCGACGTCAACAACGCCTACATCCAGAGCGGCAGCATGACCTGCGAGGTGCTCAAGGGGTGGTGGACCGACGCCGGCACGTTCGAGTCGCTGTACCGCGCGGCCACGCTGATCCGCGACAACGGCTGCAACCGGATGGACATCTGAGCCGATGGCCGTCGACTTCCTGGTGACCGGCGCCAACGGCCAGCTCGGCCGCGCCGTGCTGGCCGAGGCCGCGCGCCGCGGCAAGACCACCTGCGCCACCGACATCCCGGCCCTGTGCGTCGAGGATCTGGGCTCGGTGCGGCGCTGGATCGACGAGCAGCAGCCGAAGTTCGTGCTGCACGGCGGCGCCTGGACCGACGTCGACGGCTGCGAACGCGAGCCGCACAAGGCCGTGCACGTGAACGGCACCGGGACCGCGCACGTCGCCGATGTCTGCGCCGAGCGCGGCATCGGCTTGATCTACATCAGCACCGACTTCGTGTTCGACGGCCGGCAGGACCGCCCGTACCGCGAGGACGACCCGCCCAACCCGATCTCGGCCTACGGCCGCAGCAAGCTGCTCGGCGAGCAGGCGCTGCTGGCACACGCGCGCCGCGACTTCTACGTGATGCGCACCAGCTGGGTGTTCGGACCCGGCGGCAAGAACTTCCCCGCCGCGATCCTCGGCCGCGCCCGCAGCGGCGGCCCGCTGAAGGTCGTCACCGACCAGGTCGGGCGCCCGACGATGACCCACGACCTCGCCGCGGCGATGCTCGACCTGGCCCAGAGCGGCGCGCCGGGCGGGATCTACCACGCCAGCAACGAGGGGCAGTGCAGCTGGCACCAGTTCGCCGTCGACATCCTGGCGGCGGCCGGCATCGACCTCGAGGTCGGCACCATGGCGAGCAGCGAGCTCGACCGCCCGGCCGCGCGGCCGGCGTGGTCGGTGCTCGACACCGCCAGGCTGACGGCCGTGCGGGGCAAGCCGTTCCCGCACTACCGCTCCGCGATCGAACGTTACCTGAAGGAAGAAGCGCAGTGAGCAAGATCCTCGTCACCGGTGGCGCCGGCTTCATCGGTTCCAACTTCGTCCGCATGCTGCTGACCGGCAGCGACCACCAGGTGATCAACCTGGACTCGCTGACCTACGCCGGCAACCTCGAGAACCTGGCCGACGTCGAGGGCAACTCGCGCTACACGTTCGTCAAGGCCGACATCGCCGACGCCGCGCAGATCCAGGAGGCGTTCGCGCTGCACCGCCCGGAGATCGTGGTGCACTTCGCCGCCGAGAGCCACGTCGATCGCTCGGTGCTGGACGCGTCGGCGTTCGTGCGCACCAACGTGCAGGGCACGCAGGTGCTGCTCGACCAGAGCCGCGCCCACGACGTGCGGCGGTTCGTGCACGTCAGCACCGACGAGGTCTACGGCAGCCTGGGCGCGTGGGGGTTCTTCACCGAGGACACGCCGATGCAGGCCAACTCGCCGTACTCGGCCAGCAAGGCCGGCAGCGACCTGCTGGTGCGCGCCGCGGTGCACACGCACGACATGGACTGCGTGACGACGCGCTGCTCGAACAACTACGGGCCGTACCAATTCCCGGAGAAGCTGATCCCGCTGATGATCGCCAACGCGCTCGAGGGCAAGCCGCTGCCGGTGTACGGCGACGGCAGGAACGTGCGCGACTGGATCTACGTGACCGACCACTGCGAGGGCATCCGCGCGGCGATGGAGCACGGCCAGAAGGGCGAGGTCTACAACTTCGGCGGCAACGCCGAGCGCGAGAACATCTACGTCGTCAAGGAGATCCTGCGGCTGCTCGGCAAGGGCGACGACATGATCCAGTACGTCAAGGACCGGCCGGGCCACGACCGTCGCTACGCGATGGACTCGAGCAAGGCCCGCGCGACGCTGGCGTGGGAGCCGCGGCACACCTTCGAGGAGGGGCTGCGCGCGACCATCGACTGGTACGTGCAGAACCGCAGCTGGTGGGAGCGCGTCCGCAGCGGCGCCTACCAGGACTACTACAAGCAGCAGTACGCCAACCGCTGAGCGCAGCGGGCGCCCGGACCGGGTCCCGGGCTCGAGCACGAACCCCGCGGCCGGGGGTCGGAGCGGGCCGACCGCCGGTCCGGGGCGTTGGTCGAGGCCGGCGCGGCCGGCGGGGATCGGCCCCGACCCGCCTCAGGTTCCCGGGCCCGAACTGCCGATGTCGCCGAAGTCTCTGGGGTGAGCAGCCTTTGCGCGCGGCCGTCCTGCACCTACGATGGTCCGCACCGCGAGCTTTGCGCGGCAAACCAGCACGAGACCCAGCGTGAAGTCATCCGGCCGCCCATGGTTCCTCCTTCTGCTCGCACTCCTCTGCTCGGTGCACGCGGCCTGCGGCACGTACGAGGACAAGCGGGTGCGCGAGCTGCTGCACGAGAAGGGCTTCGGCACCCGCGCGCAGGGCGACGCGACGGTCGAGAACTACGTGGCGGGCGGCGACATGGTGCGCTTCCTGCTGCCGCCGACGGCCTACCAGGAGCCGGCCTCGCAGGAGCTGTTCCGGCTGACGCTGCCGCAGCGGGTCGGCATCGACGGCACGATCCTGGTGCCGTACGTCGGCAAGGTGCAGGTGCTCGGTCTGACCGAGAGCGAGCTGGCGACGCTGGTCAAGGGGCTGCTGCGGCCGGTGTTCCAGTTCCAGATCGACATGCAGGCGCAGATCGTGCTGGACGGCAAGATGCTCTACGCGTTCGGCGAGGTGCGGCGGAAGGGACTGATCCCGCTGGCGGCGCTGGGCGGCGACGCGACGATCCTGCGCGCGGTGGCGAGCATCGGCTGGACCGGGCTCGGCAACCTGAGCCGCGTGACGCTGATCCGGCCGGACGCCGAGCATCCGCTGACCGTCGAGGTCAACTTCTACGAGATGATCACGACGGGCTACACGGCCCGCAACGTGCGCATCCGCGAGAACGACATCATCTACATCCCGCCGACGTTCCTGGGGCTGATCGCACGCATCCTGGAGCGCGCGCTGTCGCCGGTGCGCGTCGCCGTGCAGGCGATGCTCGGCATCGCCCAGATCCGCTCGAGCTACGACGTGGCGACCGGTCGCACGACCGGGGTGTTCTTCCGCTTCTGAATCCCGACCCCGTGACTCCCCACACCGCCGCGCCGCGGCGGACCACCCGATCGACGAGAGCAGGCGCACGGCCATGAGCGAGACGACGATGTCGCTGGACGTGCCGCAGATCTCGCTGGCACGCTACTTCGACCTGCTGAAGCGCCGGCGCTGGCAGGTCATCCCGGTGTCGCTGCTGGGGCTGCTGATCGGCGGCGTCGTCGCGTTCCTGATCCCGCGCTACTACGTCGCGCAGACCAAGCTCGAGTACTACCGGCTGCCGGCCGAGAAGCAGTCCGCTGGCCTCAACGAGGATCCGTACAAGTTCGTCGTCAACAACGCCACGGTGCTGATCCCGCGCGCGGTCGAGGAGACCATGCGCAAGCTCGGTTGGTCCGAGGCGCTGGTCCCGGACCCGTACGAACGCCGGGAGCGGGTGCGCGAGGTCGAGGAGCGCGTCCGGGTCGACGACCTGAACGCCGACGAGCGGCGCACCTACGCGTCGATCCTGGTCACCTACCGCGACCGCGACGGCATGCGCGCCGCGGCGTTCCTGAACGAGCTGGTGCGGACGTTCATGAGCCAGCGGCTCGACGAGATGCGCCGCAGCGCCGAGCGCCAGCGCGTGATCGCCAACGACGCGGTGCGCGAGGCGACCGGCGAGCGCAACCGGATCAGCCACGACATCACGCAGCTCAGCCTGGAGTACGGGTTCGAGCGGCTGTGGGACCCGAGCGTGGTGCGCGACGACATGCGCACGCGCAGCGAGGTGTCCGAGCGCCAGCGCGAGCTGCTGGCCGAGCTGGTCGGCGAGGTGGCGAAGCTGCAGAAGGAACTCGACGCTACCCAGCAGAAGCTCGACACCACGCAGCGCGTGCTGGAGCCGACCGCCGAGGCGATCCTGGCCGGCCTGCCGCCCGGCAGCCCGGCTGCGTTCCTGTTCCAGATGCTGCAGCAGGACAAGCGCAGCCTGGAGACGGTGATGGGCGAGGCGCACCCGCTGCGTGCGACGACGCTGGAGCGCGTGCAGCGGCTCGAGCAGGAGCTGCAGGCGCTGATCGGCGCCGGCACCGACGAGCTGCTGAACCCGGCGATCGAGAAGCTGCGCGAGCAGCAGCGGAAGCTGCAGGCCGACCTGGCCGCGGCCGAGGCCCGGCGCGACGCGGTGGAGGCGCAGATCGCCGCCGCGGAGACCAAGCGCCAGCGGCAGCTCGGCGCGATCGACGGCTACATGAGCAAGCAGCTGGCGCTCGACGAGGCCGATAAGAAGGTCGACGAGGCGCAGGAGCAGCTGCGCAACGCGATCGGCATCCAGACCATGCTGGACACCGTGCCGCCGATCAAGCAGATCGGCGACGCGCTGGTGCCGCGCACGCCGACCGAGCCGAGCATCTGGCTGCTGGCGATCCTCGGCTGCGCGCTGGGGCTCGGCGCGGCCGTCGCCCTGATCCTGATCCTCGACGTCATCCGCGGCACGCTGAAGACCGTCGACGACGTCGAGCGCGCGCTGCCGGTGCCGATGCTGGGCGGCGTGAGCTACCTGGAGACCCAGGAGGAGCGCGCCCGCGCCAGCCGGACCCGGCGCCGGGCGTCGCTGGTCGCCGGCCTGATCCTGGTCGGCGCGGTGGTCGTCGTCACGACGTACTACGTGGCGCCGCACCGCCTCCCGCCGTTCGCGCGCAACCTGCTGTCGATCGTGCTCGGCGGATGACGTGCGCGACCTCATCGTCTTCCTGTTCGTGATGCTGATGCTGCCGGTGAGTTTTCGCCGGCCGTTCGTCGGGCTGCTGCTGTTCAGCTGGCTGGCCTACATGCGACCCCAGGACCTGTGCTGGGGCTTCGCGCGCACGATGCGTCTGTCGTTCTTCGTGGCGATGGCGATGATCGCCGGCTGGTGGGCCGGCGAGATGGGGCGCCGCGCGTTCGCGCGCTGGGACCTGCGCAGCACGCTGATGGTGGTGCTCGCGTTCCTGGTGGCGATGAGCTACGCGCAGGCGAAGTTCCAGGACGAGTACGTCACCCGCTACTTCTTCGAGTTCGTCAAGATCATCGTCATCGCGCTGTTCACGTCGGGGCAGGTCGACACCCGGCAGCGGTTCCGGGTGATGGTCTGGGTCATCGCGATGTGCCTCGCGTTCTACGGCGTCAAGGGCGGCGTGTTCGGCCTGCTGACCGGCGGCGCGACGATCCTCCGCGGCCCGGGCGGCATGCTCGAGGACAACAACGACTTCGCGCTGGCCCTGGTGATGAACGTGCCGCTGCTGTGGTACCTGGGCAACAGCGAGGCCGGGACGATGCGGCTGATCAAGCCGGCGTCCCGCGTCGGCATCCTGCTGACGGTCATCACCGTGCTGCTGACCCACAGCCGCGGCGCGTTCCTGGCGCTGACCGCGACCGCGCTGTGGATCGCGTGGCGCTCGCGCAAGCTGTTCCGCGCCGGCATCGCGCTGGGGCTGTGCGGGGTCGCGTTCCTGCTGTTCGCGCCGCAGTCGGTGCTCGACCGGCTGTCGACGATCAGCGACACCAAGGAGTCGTCGGCGAACGCGCGGCTCACGGCGTGGCGCATCGCGTTCCGGATGATCGAGGACAACCCGTTCTTCGGCGTCGGGCTGCGCAACTTCCAGCCGCGCTACCGCGACTACGCCGAGGTCGCGCGCATCGACGTGCACAAGACCTACGTCGCGCACAACAGCTACCTGCAGATCTGGGCCGAGAGCGGCTCGCTCGCGTTCCTGGTCTACATGCTGCTGCTCGGCTCGGTGTTCTGGACCTGCCGGCGCGTCTACCGGATGGGCCTGGTGCGGCTCGACATGCGCTGGGCGATGGACTACGCGCGGATGATGGAGGCCACCACGGTGGGCTTCATGGTCGGCGCGGTGTTCTTGAACCGCGGCCACTTCGACCTGATCTACCACTGGCTGGCGCTGGTGACGTGCCTCGGCACCGTCGCGGCCGTGGCCTGGGCGCGCGGGCCGGCCGCGGCGACCGCGGGCGGGGCCGGCGCGCCGCACCGCGGACGCGCGCGCGTCGCCATCCGGCGGCGGCCGGTGTTCGCGGCGTCGTCGACGACGGCGTCGGGCAAGCTGCAGCCGCGCTGGGGGCGGGCGTACTGATGTGCGGCATCGCCGGCGCGTTCGCGGCCGAGCGCGAGCGGCCGATCGACGGCGCGGTCGTGGCTGCCATGACCCGCGCGCTGGCTCACCGCGGGCCCGACGGCGACGGCCTGCAGCAGGGCGCCGGCTGGTGCCTCGGGCACCGCCGGCTGTCGATCGTCGACCTCGCCGGCGGCGCGCAGCCGATGGCGACCGCGGATGGCGCGCTCCAGGTCACCTTCAACGGCGAGATCTACAACCACCTGGAGCTGCGCGCGGAGCTGGAGGCCGCAGGCGCCGTGTTCCGCACGCGCAGCGACACCGAGGTGCTGCTGCACGGCTATCGGCGATGGGGCACCGGGCTGGCCGCCCGCCTGCGCGGCATGTTCGCGTTCGCGATCGTCGACACCGGCACGCACGAGCTGTACGCGGCCCGCGACCACATCGGCAAGAAGCCGTTCTACTGGACCTGGCGCGACCGGGTGCTGTGGTTCGGCTCGGAGCTGAAGGCGCTGCACCCGGCCGGCATCGACCGCCGGCTGCGCGCGGACGCGGTGGCGCAGTTCCTGGCGCTGCGCTACGTGCCGGACCCGCTGACGATCTTCGCCGACGTGCACAAGCTCGCGCCGGCGCACTGGCTGTCGGTGCGAGGAGGCCACGTGCGCACCGAGCGCTACTGGCGCGTGCGGTTCGACCGCGAGGACGGCGCACCGAGCGCCGCCCAGGAGCAGCGGGTGCTGGAGCTGCTCGACGACTCGGTGCAGGCGCGGCTGATGGGCGAGGTGCCGCTGGCGCCGTTCCTGTCGGGCGGCATCGACAGCTACGCGGTGGTCGACTCGATGACGCGCGGGCTCGGCCGCGGCGTCACCGCGTGCACGATCGGCTTCGACGACCCGGCCTTCGACGAACGCCAGGGCGCGCGGGCCTCGGCCGCCGCGTGCGGCGCCACGCTGCTGGAGGAGACCGTCGCCGTCGCCGACCTGCTGGACCTCGACTGGTACGCCGACACCTTCGACGAGCCGTTCGCCGACAGCAGCGCGGTGCCGACCTACCACGTCAGCCGGCTGGCGCGACGGCACGTGACCGTGGCGCTGTCGGGCGACGGCGGCGACGAGAGCTTCATGGGCTATCGCCGCTACGTGTTCGACTGGCACGAGAACCGCACGCGGCGCTGGCTGCCGCGCGCGGCCTGGCGGGGGCTCGGGGCGCTGGCGCCGAAGGGCGACTGGCTGCCGCGGCCGCTGCGCTGGAAGCGCACGCTGCAGAACCTGGCGGCCGACCCGGCACTGGCCTACGCGCGCTCGGTGAGCGCCAACCTGCCCGAGGAGGTGTTCGCGGTGCTGCGGCCCGAGCATCGCGGCGCCGGCGGCGACCCGCTGCAGCCGCTGCTGGACGCCTACTCCGCCGCCGACGGACGCGACCCGCTGCAGCGCGCGGTCGCGACCGACTTCGCGACGTGGCTGCCCGGCGACATCCTGGTGAAGGTCGATCGCGCGTCGATGGCGACGGCGCTCGAGGTGCGCGCGCCGTTCCTCGACCATCGGCTGGTCGACTACGCCGCCTCGATCCCCAGCGCGCACAAGGTCGACGGCAGCCGCACCAAGGCGTTCCTGCGCCGTGCGCTGGCGCGGCGGCTCGACCCGGCGGCGCTGCAGCGCCGCAAGCAGGGGTTCTCGGTGCCGCTGCGCAGCTGGCTCGGCGGCGCCGTCGGCGACCGGCTGGAGCAGGAGGTCGACGACCCGCGGCTCGGCGAGTGGATCGACCCGGGCGCGGTTCGGGTGCTGCTGCAGCGCCATCGCCAGGGGGTGCGCGACCACGGCGAACTGCTGTGGGCGGTGCTGGTGTTCGGCAGGTTCCTGCGGCGGTGGTGCGCGTGAGGCCGCTGCTGCTGACGTTCACCAACCTGTTCCCGTCGGCGGTGATGCCGACGCACGGGCTGTTCGTCAGGGAGCGGATGCTGCGCGTCGCGGCGGCGCTGCCGGACTGGGAGTGGCAGGTGGTCGCGCCGGTGCCGACCGTGGCCTGGCTGATGCGTCGCGGTGTCTACCAGCGCTGGCACGAGGTGCCGCCGGCCGAGACCTTGGCGGGCACCACGGTGCACCACCCGCGCTACCGGCACTGGCCCGGGCTGTCGCTGCGGCGGCAGGCCGATGCCATGGCCCGCGGCGCGCTGCCGCTGGTGCGTCGGCTCGCGGCGGGGCGTCCGGTGGTCCTCGACGCGCACTACCTGTGGCCGGACGGCGTCGCCGCGGCGGAGATCGCCCGCGGCATCGGGGCGCCGTACGTGCTGACGGCGCGCGGCTCCGACGTGAACGTCGTCGCCAACGACCCCGTGGTCGCGCGGCGGATCGCCGACGCCGCGGCCGGCGCGGCCGCGTGCTTCGCGGTCAGCGGCGCGCTCGCGCGCCGGTTCGCCGCGGTGGCGCGGCTGCCGGCGGAGCGCGTGCAGGTCGCGCGCAACGGCGTCGACCTGCTGCGGTTCGAGCCCGGCGACGGGGCCGTGGCGCGCGCCGAGCTCGGGCTGCCGCAGCAGGCCCAGCTGCTGCTCGGCGTCGGGCGCCTGGTGGTCGGCAAGGGCTTCGGACTGGCGGCGGCGGCGCTGGCGCAGCTGCCCGAGACGGTGCGGCTGGTGCTGGTCGGGGACGGTCCGGAGCGCGCGGCGATCGCCGCCGCCGGCGGCGACCGCGTGACGTTCCTGGGCACGCTGCCGCCCGACGGCGTCGCGACCGCGTGTCGGGCCTGTGACCTGCTGGTCCTGCCGAGCGAGCGGGAGGGCTGGCCCAACGTCGTCACCGAGGCGCTGGCGTCGGGGCTGCGCGTGGTCGCCACCCGGGTCGGCGGCATCCCCGAGATCCTCGGCGACCCGCCGCCGGCCGACGGGTCGCTCGGCGCGCTGGTGCCGCCGGGCGACGTGGACGCGCTGGCGCGGGCGCTGCGCTTCGTGCTCGGGGTGCCATCCGACCCGCGGCGGGTGCGCGCGTACGCCGAACGCTTCGGCTGGCGCGAGCCGGTGGCGCTGCTCGCGGACGCCTTCTCCAGGGCGCTGCCCGCCGCGGAGGCGCGATGAGCTACCGCATCCTCTACCACCATCGGATCCGCGCCGACGACGGCCAGGCGGTGCACGTGCGCGAGCTGATCGGGGCGCTGCGGCGCGCCGGGCACGAGGTCCGCGAATGTGCCCTGATCGAGAAGGCCGGGAGCGAGACCGGCGCTGCCGCCGATGGCAACGGCCGCGCGGCGCCGGCGAAGGCCGGGTTCTGGCAGCGCCTGCAGCTGCCCCGCACCGCAATCGAGATCCTGGAGGTAGTCTACAACCGTCGGGGCCGGGCGATGCTGCGCGCGGCAGCGCGGTCGTTCCGGCCGCACTTCGTCTACGAACGGCACGCGCTGCACTGCCGCGCCGGTCTGGACGTCGCCCGGGAACTCGGAGTGCCCCTGTTGCTCGAAGTGAACTCGCCGATGGTCGACGAGATGCGCAAGCTGCACCTGCTGCGCCTGCCGCGGATGGCGGCGGCGGCCGAGCGCGCCGTGCTCGGCGGGGCCGACCGCGTGCTCGCGGTGACGCGCGTGCTCGCCGATCGCCTGCAGGAGCTGGGCGCGCCGGCGGACCGCGTGCGCGTGGTGCCCAACGGCGCGGTGCCGTCGCGCTACGACGCGGCCGCGCACGCCGCCGGGGCCGCCGTGCGCGCGCGCTGGGCGCTGCCCGCGGACGCGCTGGTGCTCGGCTTCGTCGGCTACATGCGGCCGTGGCACCGGCTCGACCTGGTGCTCGAGCTGATGGCGCGGCCGCGCTTCGCGGCGCTGCACCTGGTGCTGATGGGCGACGGGCCGGCGCTGCCGGCGCTGCGCGAGCAGGCCGAGCGGCTCGGACTGTCGGCGCGCGTGCGCTGCCTCGGCGTGCTGCCTCCCGATGTCCTGCCGGCGCACGTGTGCGCGGTCGACGCCGCGCTGATCCCGGCGATCAACGGCTACGCCTCGCCGCTCAAGCTGTTCGACACGCTGGCCGCCGGCGTCCCTACGCTGGCGCCCGACCAGCCCAACCTGCGCGAGCTGGTCGCCGACGGCGACAGCGCGCTGCTGTTCGCGCCCGGTGACGGCGACGCGCTGGCGGCGGCGCTCCTGCGACTGCTCGACGACCGCGAGCTCGGCCCGCGCATCGGCAGCCGTGGCCGCGAGCTGCTGCGGGAGCGCGACTGGACCTGGGACGGCAACGCCGCGCGCGTCGCCGCGATCGCCGCCGAGCTCGGCGTGGAGGCCACGCCGTGAGCGCGTTCCTCGGCGTCTTCCTGCCGCTGCTGCTGGCCTACTCCACCGCGTTGCTGTGGTGCTGGGACCTGTGGTGGGCCGACGACAGCTACTTCGCGCACGGGCCGCTGGTGCCGATCGTGATCGCCGCGGTGGTCTGGTCGCGGCGGGCGGAGTGGCGCACCCGGCCGGCGCAGCCGGACCCGAAGGGCTTCCTGATGCTCGGGCCGGCGCTGGTGCTGCACCTGGTCGGTGCTGCGCTGACGATCGACTCCCTGTCGGCCGCGAGCCTGGCGCTGGCCGTTCCGGGCGCCGCCTGGGTGGCGCTCGGCCGCGAGCGGCTGCGCGGGCTGTGGCCGGCGCTGTGGCTCACCGCGTTCGCGATCCCGCTGTCGATCTACGTGACCGGCCGGCTGGCGTTCGAGCTCAAGGAGGTCGCCGTCCGCGGCGGCGTCTGGCTGACGCAGTTCTCCGGGCTCGACGTCGTCCGCGAGGGCGCCGAGCTGTACGTGCCCGCGCACCCGGCGGCGGCGCTGTTCGTCGCCGACGCGTGCAGCGGCCTGCGCTCGCTGCTGGCGATGATCACCGTCGCCTACTGCATCGCGTTCCTGATGGGGCCGCCGGCGTTCTGGCGGCGGACCCTGCTGCTGGTGGCCGCCGCGCCGGTCGCGGTGCTGGTCAACCTGCTGCGCATCTTCGCGATCTGCTGGGTCGCGCAGTGGTACGACGTGCCGTTCGCGTCGGGCACCGGGCACGACCTGCTCAACGGCCTGGCCTGGGTGGTGGACTTCGCCGTGCTGCTCGGCTTCGACGCGCTGCTGTCGCGGCGGGGCACGCCGCCGGCGCCGCGGCCCGAAACCACGCTGGTGCCGCAGGCGGCCCCGGCCGGCCGCTGGCCGCGCGTCCTGCTCTGGGCGCTGTGCGGTCCGCTGATGTTCCTGTCCCTGTACCGCCCGGGCGGCGAGTCGAGCGGCCGCGCCGAGGCGCTGCCGACCGTCGCCGGTCCGTTCGTGCTGGACACGCGGCACGAGATGACGGCGCGCTTCTTCAGCCTGCTCGGGACCGACGACGCGATCTGGCGCACCTACCGCGACACCGACGACAGCCGCCTGTTCGTGGTCGGCGTGTTCCACGGCAGCAACTGGAAGAGCGTGCACCCGCCGCGGGTCTGCCTCGAGGGCAGCAACATGGACGTGGTGGAGGACGGGACGACCCGGCTCGGCCCCGGCAGCGACGCCAGGGTCGGCCGCATCGTGCTGCGCAGCCGCGGCGACGGGCGGATGTACGTGAGCCTGTACGCCTACGGGGCGCGCGGCATGGTGACCGGCGACTACTTCGAGTTCTTCCTGCACCACGCGCCGCGGGCCCTGTTCCGCGCCAGCAACGACGGCTTCCTGCTGCGCGTCGAGTCGTACGCGGACGACGAGGACGGCGTCCTGGCCGCCGAGCAGCGCTGCCGGGAGCTGCTGATCGCGCTGCTGCACGAGGCCGAGGGCCTGCTGCCGTGACGCTGGCGCACGCGCTGTCCGTCGACGTCGAGGATTGGTTCCAGGTGCTCAACATGGCGCACCGGATCGACCGGGCGCAGTGGGACCGGCTGCCGCTGCGCTGCGTCGACTCCACGCGACGGCTGCTCGACCTGTTCGAGAAGCACCGGACGCGGGCGACCTTCTTCTTCCTGGGCTGGATCGCCGAGCGCGCGCCGGAGCTGGTGCGCGAGGTCCGCGACGCCGGTCACGAGATCGGCAGCCACGGCTACGACCATCAGCTGCTGCCGGCGCTGGGGCCCGACGGTTTCGCCGAGGACCTGCGCCGCACCAACGCGATCCTCGAGGCCGCCGCGGGCGTGCGCCCGACGGCGTTCCGCGCCTGCACCTGGTCGGTGACGGCGCGCACGCCCTGGGCCGCGGCCGAGCTGGTGCGGCAGGGCTTCACCATCGACAGCTCGATCTATCCGATCCGCCACCCGGACTACGGCGTGCGCGGCGCGCCGAGCACGCCGTACCGCCTGCGGGTCGATGGCGGCGAACTGCTCGAGCTGCCGCCGCTGTGCTGGGACGTGGCGGGGCGCCGGGTGCCGGTCGGCGGCGGCGGCTACCTCCGTCTGTTCCCGCTGTGGCTGCTGCGGCGCGGGCTGCTGCAGCAGGAGCGTCGCGGCGTGCCGGGCTGCATCTACCTGCACCCGTGGGAGGTGGATCCCGACCAGCCGCGGCAGCCGCTCGGCGGTCTGCGCGGCTTCCGCCACTACGTGAATCTGCACCGGACGCTGCCCAAGCTCGCGCGCCTGCTCCAACGCCACCGCTTCACGACCGTGTCGGCCGCGCTGGCTCAGTTCGGCGACAGCTGGAGCGCGAAGCTGCCGGCGTTCTGCGCCGGCGAGCTGCTCGGGTAGCGCTGCGCCAGCTGCTCGAACAGCTCACGCGCGCGCGCGCGCGCGTCGGGTGCGCGGCGCATCAGGTTGGCCAGCGCGCGCGCGTAGAGGTGGAACCCGTCGGGGCGCGCCGGCGCGGCGGCCAGCAGCGTCTCGGCGCGGTCGCCGTCGCCGCGGCGCAGCGCGCACAGGCCGCGGGCGTAGGTGCCGAGCGGCGTCTGCAGCACGGCCGGCGGCTGCTCCTGCAGACGGTCGTGGTCCGCCGGCACGAGCGCGCGCTGCTCGGCCGCGAGCACGGTGAACTCGAGCACGAGCTGCGGGTCGTCCACGTACCGGAGCATCCGTCGCGCGTCCTCGAGGCCGCGGCGGTCCTCGCGCAGCGCGGTGAGCAGGCGCGCCCGCTCGATCCACAGCCATGGGGCGGCGGCGTGCGCGGTCAGGGTCGCCTCGACCATGGCCAGGGCAGCGGCGCGCCCGCGGGTGGACTGCAGGTGCGCAAGCGCGGCGCGGCCGAGGTCGACGCCGGCCTCGCCGGTGCAGGCGCCGCGCACGGCGCGCTGCAGCAGCTCGCGCTCACGCGCGGGGGGCAGCTGTTGCACGCGGCGCGGGTCGGCCAGCAGGAAGCGCAACGGCGGGTCGATCGGCGCGTCGGTCTGCAGATCGGCGAGCGCCATGCTGCGCAGGTTGTCGGTGACGAGCGGGCCGAGCACGGCGCCCTGGTCGACGCCGAGCCGGAACAGCACGATCGTGGCGCGTTCGCGCTCGGCCGGGCTGCCGCGCGTGCGAAGGATGTGCAGCAGCTCGAGCGCGGGCCCCATCTCGCCCTGCGCCAGCAGCTGCTGGGCGCTCTCGGTGGTGGCGCCGCTCGCCTCCGGCAGGTGGAGCCAGAGCTGCGCCAGCACCTTGACGGCGACGGCGCCCTGGCCGGCGCGGGCGGCCTCGGCGGCCACGTCGATGCCGGTGTAGGCCAGGAGGCGCGGCGGCACGCGCGCGGGCTCCTGGGTCGCGAGCAGGCGCAGCTCGGCGCGCAGGGATCGCGGCATCGGGTAGTTCCCGTCGGCGAGCTCGGCGCGGACCGCCTCGCCGTACAGCGGCAGCTCGCGGCAGCCGGCCTCGAACAGGGCGGTGTGCAGCTCGGCCGCGCGCCGCGGCATGCCGCCGTCGGCGAACGCGCGGGCCAGCAGCAGCTGCGCCGCGCGCGAGGTCGGCGCGCCGGCGACCAGCGCCTCGGCGCGCGGCAGCAGCTCCTTCGCGAACGCCTTCTCGGGCAGCAGCGCGGCCAGCTCGAGCGCGGCGCGGCGGAGCGCCGGGTCGAGCTCGCGCAGGCCGGCGCCGATGGCGCCCGGATCGACGGCGTGCGCCAGCGCGAAGGCCAGCGCCGCCTGCAGGTCCGACGCGTCCTTGCGCATGCGCTGCTGCGCCAGCGCCGCGGCGTCGTCGCGACCGGCGAGCAGGGCGAGCGCCGGGTCGTCGGGGACCTTCACCAGCGCCATCGCGGCCTGCAGGCGGTCCTGGTCGCCGGTCAGGAGCGCCAGGCGGGCCAACGGTTCCGCGGCGGCTTCGCCGCCGGGGAAGCTCAGCGCGGCCGTGAAGCGCGCGCGCGCGCCGTCGAGGTCGCCGAGCCGCAGCAGCAGCCGGGCGGCGAGCAGGAAGCTGTCGGCGTCGCGCACCTCGATGGCGTCGTCGAGCGCCAGCGCGGCGCTGGCCAGCAGCCAGCCGGAGCGCGGCCGGTCGCCGGCCTCGAGGCTCGCGGCGGCGTGCAGCAGCGCGCGCGCGATCTCGGGGCCGCCGAGCCGGCACTGCTGCAGCTCCGCGGCGGCGCGATCGGCCAGGGCGGCGTCGTCCATGTGTTCGCCCAGGGCGGCGATCGCCGCGATGGCCGCGAACGTCTGCGCGTCACTGGCGCGGACCGACGGCGACTCGGCCGCCGCGGCGCGCGAGCGGCCCAGCACGTTCAACGCGCGGATCGCCTGATCGGCGCGCGCGAGCGCCTGCGCCGCCAGCGCCAGCAGCTCGGGCGACGCGTCGGGCATGTCCTGGGCGCGGCGCGCGAACGCGGCGGCCGCCGGGCTGCCCTGGGCGAGCGCCTGGCGCAGCAGCGCCGTCAGCACGGCCCGGTCGTCGGTGTGGGTGCGGACCACGTCGGCGAGGTGTGCGTCGGTCGGCTGCTCGAGGCGCACGCGCGTCTGGAACCACAAGCCGATGGCCTCGACGTCCTCGGGGTCCGCGGCGATCGCGCGGTCCAGCAGATCGAGGGCGGCCTCGGTGTTGCCGGCGACCAGCTCGGCGCGGGCCTCCAGCAGCCGCGGCCAGCGCGACCACGGATACGTGTCGCTGCCGGCGCGCGCGCAGGCGCGGGCGATCCCGGGGCGGCCCTGGCGCAGCGCCGCCTCGGCGCACAGCAGCATGCACACCGGGTTCGGCACCAGCTCGGGCCGCTGGCTGCCGCGCTGCAGGCACTGCACCAGCAGCGAGTCGCCGTCCTGCGACGCGCCGCGATAGGCGGCGTCGGCGGCGTCGGCCAGCAGGCGCAGGCCCTCCTCGTCGGTGGGCGCGGCCTTGAGGATCGCCTCGGCGGTGCTCATCGCCGCGGCGGCCTGACCGAACCGCAGCTGCATGCGGGCGCGTTCGCGCAGCGGCAGCAGGTTGCCCGGGCGCGCCTGCACCCAGGCGTTCACCGTCTGCAGCTGCTGCTGCTGCGGCAGGTCGCGGCCGCGCGCGAGCTCGAGGCGCAGCGGCATGAGCAGGTCGAGCGGGTCCTCGCCCTCCTGCGGCGCCGGCGCGGACAGGAACTGGCTGGTGATGCCCGCCAGCTGCGGCTCGAGGTTGCGGTCGCTCTGGTTCAGCACGCCGCTGAGCCCGACGCTCAGCTGTGGCACGCCCGGCACCGCCAGACCCTGCTGCGCCATGCGGTGCGCCTCGGCGCCGAGCCTGGCGAGGTCGGTGGCCCGACCGAGCCGGTACAGCGCCAGCGCCTTGGTGACCAGCAGGTCGCGGACCTGCCCGTCGAGCTTGTTGGCGGCGAAGCGCGCGGCGAAGCTGCCGTCGGGCAGGAACCGGTCGGCCAGCTCGACCGCGGCCTGGTACTGCCCGTCGCGGTAGTGCGCGTCGACGGCGGCGATCGCGGCCCAGCTGGTGAAGCGGTGGTCGTAGTTGGTCAGGTAGATCTCGGACTGCGCGACGATGTCGTCGTCGCGGTCGGCCTGCTGCAGCGCGAACGCGACGCCGCCGAACGCCGCGGCCAGGAACTGCTGCCGCGCGCTCGGGTCGGTGCGCGCCAGCTCGAGGCTGCGCTGGAAGTAGCCGAGCGCCTCCTGGATCCGCTCGCGCAGCGCGCGGATCCGGTCGCGCAGCCGCGGCCAGGCCTGCTGGAACCGCGGCTCGGTCTCGTACAGCTGCTGCAGCTCCTGCTGCGCGGTCGGCACCAGCGGGTCGCCGGCGGGCCGGTACAGGTACTCGAGGAACGCGGCGATGCCGGCGCGCTCGCGCTCGTAGCCGAGGTCGCTGCGCAGCTGCTTGCTCAGCTCGGCCAGCTCGTCGGTGTAGGCGACCTTGCAGGCCTCGCCGGCGAGCTCCTGCGCGCGCGCCAGCTGCGGCTGCGCGGCGACGAACTCGAGCGCGTGCTGGCGCGCGCGCTCGCCGTCGCCGGTGCGGCCGAGGTAGAAGATCCGGTTCATCAGCAGGCCCGGATCGGAGTCACCGCTGCGCAGCAGGTTGTCGATGTCGTCGAGCGCGCGGCGGGCGTTGTTGACCTGGATGTGCGCGCGCAGGCGCAGGCGCCACAGGCCGCGCAGCAGCTCGGGGTTGTCGCGCATGCCGGCGCCGGGCTCGCAGCGGTCGAGCAGCTTGATCGCGGCGCTGGCGTCGCCGGACTGCAGCAGGCCCTGGGCCTCGGCCAGGACGTCGTCGGGCCCGCGCAGGCCCAGCATCGCGTAGCCGGCGGTCAGGCCGAGCCCCAGGAGCACGAACGCCAGGAACAGGATCAGGCTGCGCCGGAGCATGGAAGGTCAGCTGTTATAGCGTTGCGGTTCGGACAGGACACGTCATCGCACGCCGTGGCGGCGCAGTTTCGCGAACAGGGTGCTGCGGTTGATGCCGAGCACCTTGGCGGCGCGCTCGCGGTTGCCGTCGCAGTGCTGCAGCGCCTGCTCCAGGATGCGGCGCTCGGCGTGCGACAGGGCCTCGCGCAGCTGCAGCGGCGGGTCGGCGGCGTCGGTCAGCTGCGCCGCGGACAGCGGCGCCGGCCCGGCCGCGTCGCGCAGGACGAGGTTGGAGGGCAGGTCGGCGGCCTCGATCACCGGGCCCTGCGAGAACACCACCGCGCGTTCGACGACGTTCTCGAGCTGGCGCACGTTGCCGGGCCAGCGCGCCAGCTGCAGCAGGTCCATCGCGGCCGGGGCGAACCGCACCGCGGCGCGGCCGTGGTCGCCGGCGAAGCGGCGCAGGAAGTGCAGGGCCAGGGCCGGCACGTCGTCGGGCCGCTGGCGCAGCGGCGGCATCTCGATCGCCACGACGTTGATGCGGTAGTACAGGTCCTCGCGGAACCGGCCGTCGCGCACCGCCTCCTCGAGGTCGAGGTTGGTCGCCAGCACGATGCGGACGTCGGTCTCGAGCGTGCGGTTGTCGCCGACCCGCTCGACGACGCGGTCCTGCAGCACGCGCAGCAGGCGCACCTGGAACGCCTGCGAGCTGGTGCCGATCTCGTCGAGGAAGATCGTGCCGCCGTCGGCCGCCTCGAATTTGCCCTGCTTGTCGCGCGTGGCGCCGGTGAACGCGCCCTTGACGTGGCCGAACAGCTCCGATTCGAGCAGCGTCTCCGGCAGCGCGCCGCAGTTGACCTCGACGAACGGGCCGTTGCGGCGGGAGCTCATCGCGTGCAGCGCGCGCGCGATCACGGTCTTGCCGGTGCCGGACTCGCCGGTCACCAGCACCGTGGTCCGGGTGTCGGCGACCGCCTTGATGGTCTTGAAGATCGCCTGCATGCGGCGGTCCTCGCCGATCAGGTTGTCGATCCGGACGCGGTCGTCGAGCGCCTGGCGCAGGTCGCGGTTCTCGCGCACCAGCGACGCGCGCTCGAGCGCGCGGTCGACGGCGACCTGGACCTGATCGCCGCGGAACGGCTTGCGCAGGAAGTCGGCGGCGCCGTCGCGCATCGCGCGCACCGCGTCCTCGACCGAGCCGAACGCCGTGGTCAGGATCACCACCAGCTCCGGGCGATCGGCGCGGACGCTGGCCAGCAGCTCGAGGCCCGGTCGATCGGGCAGGTCGGTGTCGCACAGCAGCAGGTCGACGTCGCCGTCGGCCAGGGCGCGCACCGCGCTGGCTGCGTCGTCCGCCAGCGTCACCTCGTGGCCGCGGTCGTCGAACAGCTGGCGCAGCGACTCGCGGCTGCCCGGGTCGGGGTCGGCGATCAGGATCTTGGCCATGGTGCGTCGAGGCTCCGGCGCCCGGGCACCCCGGACCGTCTCGGATTCCAGACGGTCTATCGGCAGCGACGGCGCGCGCGCTGCAGCGCCGGCTGCGTCCACGGGAGCGCCGGCAGCCGAGCGGCGCGATGTGGCCGTTGTCGCGGGCGCGACCGATCGTTCAGTCGCCCGCCGGCAGGTGCAGATCGATCGCCACCGCACCGTCGGGCAGGCGGCGCGCGGTCGCCTGGCCGCCGTGCGCGTGCACCGCGGTCTGCACGACGAACAGCGCCAGTCCCTGGCTGCTGCCGCGCAGCAGGTGGTTCAGGTAGTACGGTTCGAAGGTGCGCGGCAGCCGCCAGTCGTCGAGGCCGGTGCCGTGGATCGACAGGCGCAGGCGCACGGCGCGTTCGAGCCGCCACAGCGCGAAGTGCACGGTGCAGTCGAGCGCGTGCACCTCGCAGGCGACCATCGCCAGCAGGTCGAGCGCCGGCAGCAGCAGCTCGGCGTCGCCGCGCACCGTGACGTCGGCGCCGTCGGGCTCCCGCAGCACCGGCGGCAGGGGCGGTCGCGGCTGCTGCCGTTCGATCGCCGCGTGCAGCTGCGCGTGCAGATCGATCGGCGCCTGCGTGCGCGGGCCCATGGCGGCCTGGGCGAGGAGCCGCACGCGGTCGACGGTGCCCTGGATCCGCTGCGCGCCGGCGAGCGCCGACTGCAGCTGCTCGCGAAGCGCCTGGCCGGTCGCGGGGTCGATCTGCGCCTGCAGCAGCTGCAGGTGACCCATCAGGAACATCAGCGGATTGTTGATCTCGTCGGCGAAGCCGCGCGCGAGGTCGAGGAACACCTCGTCGCGCGGGCGGTCGCCGCCGGCCAGCGCGCGGTCGAGGGCGGCGGCCAGGTCACCGCTCCGGAACGGTGTCCGCAGCAGGTGCGCGCCGGTGCGGTCGCAGAACGGTCCCAGCTCGACCTCGCGCGCGCCCGGCGCGGTGACGATCAGGGCGAGGCCCGGCAGCAGCGCGCGCAGCACGCGCACGGCGCCGACGAGGTCGGTCGCCGGGCGCCCCGGAGCCGGGCCGTCGAGCACCAGGACCTGAGGACGGAACGCGACCAACGGTTCGGTGTCGTCGTAGACATCGCCGAACTCGCGCACCTCCGGCTGCAGCGGCAGGGCGCGCAGTTCGGCCGAGAGGCGGCGGTCCTCCAGTCCGGCGAGGCCGATCCGCACCGGTCGATCCATGATGCGAAGTCCTAGTGAGAGTCTGTGTTGCGGGTTCCGTTCGGTGCGAAGCGACACGGTAGCGACGGTGGGGCGCCGTTGCACGCCGGCGTGCAGCGCGGGGGCCGTTCCGGCCGATAGAGACCCGATGCATCGGGACGGCGAATGGCCGCCGGGGACGGCCCCGGGCGACGGGGCGGACGGCCGATCGGCCGGCGGGGACGCACCCGACGGGTCCGGGCTGCGCAGTGTCGCCGCGGCGCCGGCGCCGGAGCGGGCGCTGCCGCCGGGGGTGCGCCTGCGGCGCGAGTACAAGGGCCCGACGGTGCGCGACCTGCTGGCCGACCAGGGCCTCGACGAGGTCCTGCCGGGGCAGGTTCGTTCGGCGCTGGCCCATCTGGAGCGGGGCGATGTCGCGGCCGCCGAGGCGGCGATGCCGGGGCACTTCGCGGCGGTCCTGCCCGGCCCCGGGCGTCGGGCCGCGGACCGGCGGCGGCGCCAGGTCGGGTGGATCACGGCCGCTGTGCTTGCCACCGCACTGGTGACAGCGACGATCTGGTGGCTGTAGACAGGCCGCAGCGAATGACCGTGCCGATGCCCATCGAATCAGCGCGCCGAACCGCGGCGCTCCGCAACGCCGGTGCGTGCGCTGCACCGCAGGAGCGCGCGCGGCCCCGAGGGGTGCGACGGTGAGTCCACTGCGCCACATCGCGCCGCCGCCGTCGGCGCCGGTAGCCCCGGCCACCCTCGACGTCAGCGTCGTGGTCCCGGTCTACAACGAGCGCGACAACCTGGTGCCGCTGCACTCGGCCCTGAACTGGGCGCTGCGCGAGCTGGGCCGCAGCTACGAGATCGTGCTGGTCGACGACGGCAGCCGCGACGGCAGCCGCGACGTGCTGCGGACCCTGGCCGCCGGTGACCCGCACCTGCGGCTGGTGCTGTTCCGCCGCAACTACGGCCAGACGGCGGCGATGGCCGCCGGCTTCCAGCAGTGCCGCGGTCGCGTCATCGTCACCATGGACGGCGACCTGCAGAACGATCCGGCCGACATCGGCCGGCTGCTCGAGCGCATCGATCAGGGCTTCGACGTGGTCTGCGGCTGGCGCCGCAACCGGCAGGACCGCGTCGCCACGCGGCTCCTGCCGAGCCGGCTCGCCAACTTCCTGATCGCGTGGGTCACCGGCGCGCGCATCCACGACACCGGCTGTTCGCTGAAGGCCTACCGCGGCTGGGTCGTGCGCAGCCTGCACCTGTACTCCGACATGCACCGGTTCATGGCGGCGCTGGGCGTCGGGCTCGGCGCGCGCATCACCGAGCTGCCGGTGCGCCACCACGCGCGCCGCGCCGGCAAGTCGAAGTACGGCCTCGGTCGCATCTTCCGGGTGCTCGCCGACCTGTTCGGCATCAAGATGCTGATCAACTTCGCGGCGCACCCGATCCGCTGGTTCTGGATCCTGTCGCTGCCGCTGTTCTTCACGGCGCCGGCGCTGTTCCTGCTCGGCTTCGTGAAGGCCACCGGCGACGGCCGCTGGTTGTGGTTCGAGAGCTACGACCTCGCCGCCGTCGCCGCCGGCGCGGTGATGTTCCTGGTCGCCGCCAACGTGTTCCTGCTCGGCTTCCTGGCCGAGCTGCAGATCAAGGTGTCGCGGTTCTTCCGCCAGCGCATCTCGGTGACCGCGCGGGAGGCCAGCCGATGAGCGAGCCGACGCTGGTGTCGGTGGTGGTGCCGATCGGCAACCCCGAGGCGCAGCCGCGCGTCGTGGTCGAGGCGCTGGCCGAGGTGCTGCGCAGCGGCGGCTACGCGGCCGAGTTCGTGCTGGTGCTGGACGGTCCGGTCGGCCAGGTCGAGCGGCAGATCGAGACCATCGAGTGCGGCGCGCCGGTCAAGATCGTGCGCCTGCAGGGCGGCGGTCTCGGCGAGTCGATCGCGCTGTCGGCCGGCGTCGCGCGCGCCGCCGGCAAGTACATCGTCAACGTGCCGCCGTACCTGCAGACCGAGCCCGAGGACGTGCTGAAGGTGCTGGCCGCGCTCGAGGCCGGCGCCGACTGCGTCGCCACCTGGCGCACGCCGCGCGTCGACGCGATGTTGAACCAGCTGCAGTCGCGGCTGTTCAACTTCATGCTGCGGATGGTCATGGGCATGCCGTACCACGACCTCAACTCGGGCACGCGCGCGTTCCGCAAGCAGGTGCTCGAGGAGGTCAGCGTCTACGGCGAGCTGTACCGGTTCCTGCCGGTCCTGGCGCTGCGCCAGGGCTTCCGCGTGGTCGAGGTGCAGGTGCGCCACCGCGAGGAGAAGGGCCGCTCCGGGTTCTACGGCGTCGGCGTCTACCTGCGGCGGCTGCTCGACATCCTGGCGATCTCGTTCCTGACGCGGTTCACGCAGCAGCCGCTGCGGTTCTTCGGCTACGTCGGGTTCCTGGCGATGGTGTTCGGCGTGATCTTCGCGGCGCAGCCGATCTACGCGAAGATCGCGTACGCCGACAGCCTCGCCGACCGCCCGCTGTTCGTGATCGGCGCGATCATGGCCGCGTTCGGCGTGCAGCTGATCGGCTTCGGGCTGATCGGCGAGATCATCATCTTCACGCAGGCGCCGAACCTCCGCGACTACAAGATCGAGGAGGTGGTCGAAGGCGGCGCCGAGCCGGCGCCGGGGCACACCGAGGTCGCCGCGGCCGAGGTCCCGGTCGGCGAGCGGCGCAGCGACGCGGTGCCGCCGGCGGCGCAGGCCGCGCTCGACGCGCCGCAGGCGCACGCAGCGCAGAACGGCATCGGCGCGCGGCCGCCCGAGCCGCAGCCGCACGAGCTGCCGCTGCGCGTGCGCGAGCTGCTGCCCGGCGAGGACTCGCGCTGGGACGCGTTCGTCGGCCGGCACCCGCAGGGCTCGTTCTTCCACCTGACCGGCTGGCGGCGGTGCATCCGCGAGGTGTTCCACCACGAGCCGCACTACCTGGTGGTCGAACAGGGCCGACGCTGGCTCGGCGTGCTGCCGCTGTTCCTGGTCAAGAGCCCGTTCCTGGGCCGCAACCTCGTCAGCGTGCCGTACGGCGTCTACGGCGGCGTGCTGGCGGACTCGGTGGTGGCGCAGCAGGCGCTGCTCGACCGCGCCGCCGAGATCGGCCGCGAGAAGCGCGCCGGCTACGTCGAACTGCGCCACCTCGACGCGCGGCCCGGCGTGCGCACGACCTCGCAGCTGTACGTCACGTTCCGCTGCGAGCTGCCCGAGGACCCGGCCGAGGTGATGCCGCGGATCCCCAAGAAGGCCCGCGCCGAGGTGCGTCGGGCGCGCGGCGCGGACTTCGACAAGGGCCAGCACGGCATCGTGCTCGAGACCGGCTGCGACCCGGACCTGTTCTTCGAGCTGTTCGCCGAGAACAAGCAGCGGCTCGGCTCGCCGGCGCTGCCCAAGGCGTGGTTCGCGGCGCTGGCCGAGGAGTTCGGCAGCAAGGTCGTGTTCCACCGCGCCGTCGACCGCGACGGCCGCACGCTGGCCGCGGTGATGAGCTTCCTGTTCAAGGACACGGTCAACGCCTACTACTCCGGGTCGCGCACCGGCATCAACAAGACCGGCGTCAACGACTTCATCTACTGCGGCATCATGGAGTGGGCGGTCGGGGAGGGCTTCACGCGGTTCGACTTCGGCCGCAGCCGCGTCGACTCGGGTCCGGCGCACTTCAAGAAGAACATGGGCTTCACGCAGGAGCCGCTGCACTACGAGTACATCCTGGTCGGCGAGGACGCGCGGCCGCCCGAGTTCCACCCGGGCAACCCGAAGCTGGACCTGCCGCGCCGGATCTGGTCCAAGATGCCGACCCTGGTCGCCAACCGGCTGGGGGCCCGCCTGTCGCGCTACCTGCCGTGAACGCCCAGCAGAACCTCCCGCCGAACGGCCCGTCCGACCACCTGCCGCTGGCATCGCCCGGTGCGGGCAGCGAGCGCACCAAGTGGTCGATGGGGCTGATCTCGTTCTACCTGAGCTGCGCGGGCGTGGCCCTGGGGTCGACGGTGGGCAGCGCCGGGTTTTTGTGGTTCGACTCGGTGGGGGCGTTGGTGTTCGGCATCGTTATGACGACCGTCTGTGCCGTGACCTGCTTCCTGGCACTGCGCGCCGCGCGGCGCTGAGCTGCTCGCCCCTCCGGTCGCGGGTATCCACTCGGCGCCCGCTCGGCGCCGGTCACGGCATGGCGTATCGTTCTGCCTGGCGATGCATCCCCGAGACGACGTCGACGAAGCCCTCCTGGCCCGCCTGCGCGCGGGCGACGACTCCGCGTTCGGACCGCTGTTCGAGGCCCAGCGCGACCGGCTGCGCCGCATGATCCAGTTCCGGCTCGACCCGCGCCTGGTCGGGCGCGTCGACCCCGAGGACGTGGTGCAGGAGGTGTTCCTCGACGCGCAGAAGCGCCTGTACGCCTTCCGCGAGGACGCGCAGTCGCTGCCGTTCTGGCTGCGGCTGGTGGCGCAGCAGACGCTGATCGACCTGCACCGGCGACACCTCGGCGCGCTGAAGCGCAACGCGGCGCGCGAGCGCGTGTTCGCCCACAGCCACGGGCTGTCGGGCTTCCTGGCCGGATCGCTGACCTCGCCGAGCCAGGCGGCGATGCGCGACGAGCTGCGCCAGCAGCTGCACGCGGCGCTCGAGGCCATGGACGAGATCGACCGCGAGGTGCTGACGCTGCGGCACTTCGAGGACCTCGGCAACAAGGAGGTCGCGGAGCTGCTCGGCATCGGCGAGAACGCCGCGAGCAACCGCTACGTGCGCGCCCTGGGCCGCCTGAAGGGCCTGCTCGGCGGCTTCTCGCAGCCGTGAGCCGGTGAGCGCCATGACCCCGGACCCGGCAGCCTTTGAGGAACGCGACCCGCTCGACCTGCTGGCGGAGCAGTTCCTGCAGCAGGTCCGCGGCGGCGAGGCCGTCACCCCGGAGTCGTTCGCCGATCGGCACCCCGAGCACGCGGCGGCGCTGCGCGACCTGCTGCCGACGCTGCTGCTGCTCGAGCAGGCGCGCCGCGACCGCGAGTCGTCGACGGGCAGCGGCCGCCGGATCGCGATCCCGCAGCTCGAGCGGCTCGGCGACTTCCGGATCGTGCGCGAGGTCGGCCGCGGCGGCATGGGGGTGGTGTTCGAGGCGGTGCAGGAGTCGCTCGGCCGGCGCGTGGCGCTCAAGGTGCTGCCGCAGGCGAGCCTGCTCAGCGGCAACCAGCTCGAGCGCTTCCGCCGCGAGGCGCGCACCGCGGCGCAGCTGCACCACACGCACATCGTGCCGGTGTTCGACAGCGGCGAGGCCGACGGGTTCCACTACTACGCGATGCAGTTCATCGACGGTCGCGGCCTCGACGCCGTCGTCCGCGAGCTGCGGCGCGAGCGCCCCGAGGGCGACTCGACGATCACCCGCGACCAGTGCCGCCGCAGCGCGCGGCTGTGCGCGGCGGTGGCCGACGCGCTGCACCACGCGCACCTGCAGGGCACGTTGCACCGCGACGTGAAGCCGGCCAACCTGCTGGTCGACGCCGAGGACCACGTCTGGGTGACCGACTTCGGGCTGGCCAAGGCGCTGCAGCAGGAGGGGCTCACGCACTCCGGCGACGTGCTCGGCACGCTGCAGTACATGGCGCCCGAGCAGTTCGACGGCCAGTACGACGCGCGCAGCGAGGTCTACGCGCTGGGCGCCACGCTCTACGAACTGCTGGCCCTGCGGCCGGCCTTCGCCGGCCGGACGCGCAGCGAGGTCATCGACCGCATCCGCGCCGGGCGGTGCGAGCGGCTGCGGCGCCTGCAGCCGGCGGTCTCGCACGACCTGGAGACCATCGTCGCCAAGGCGATGGCTGTGCTGCCCCAGCAGCGCTACCCGACCGCCGATGCGCTGGCGCAGGACCTGCGCGCCTGGCTCGAGGACCGGCCGATCGCCGCGCGCCGGCAGACCGCGCTGGCGCAGTTCGGCTGGTGGTGCCGCCGCAACCGCGGGCTGGCCACCGCCAGCGGCGTCGCCATCGCGGCGGTGCTGGGCGCGGCGGTGGTCGGCTGGGTGTCGTGGTGGGCGACCGACGCGGCGCTGGACCTCGCCAACCGCCGCGGCCAGGCCGCGAAGGAGGCGACCGAGCGGGCCGAGGGCAACCTGCGCGACACGCTGGCGGTGATGGCCGACGTGTTCGACACGGTGGTCGGGCCCGATCCGCTGCACACGCGCATCGAGGACCTCGACGGCGAGAGTGCGGCGGTCGCCGCGCAGCTGCCGCCGGTCGACGACCAGGACATCGCGCTGCTCGGCCGGCTGCTGGCGTTCTACGACGACTTCGCGGTGCGCAACCAGGACAGCCCGACCCTGCGCGAGCAGGCGGCGCGCGCCTACGGGCGGGTCGGCGCGATCCAGGCCCGGTTCGGCGACCTGGACGCGGCGGCGGCCGCCTATCGGGAGGCGCTGGACCGATCGTACGAATTCGACGCGCGCGGCACGGCCCGCGACCGGGCCGGCCTGCAGCAGGAGCTGGGGCAGGTGCTGCTGCGCGGCGGCGACGCGCGCGGCGCGGCGCTGGCGTTCGCCGAGTCGTTGAAGCTGCTGCGCTCTGCCGAGGGCGAGCCCAGCCGCAGCGCGCGCTGGCTCGAGGCCCGTGCGCACTACCTGCTCGCGACCGTGCACCGCTTCCGCGAGGGGCCGAACGAACCGGGGCGGGGCGGCCGTCGCGACGGCTTCGGCATGGGCCCCGGGCGCGGCCGGCCCGGCGCCGATGGCCCGCGCGAGCGTCCGCCGCGGCCGCCCGGCGATCGCGAGCCGGATCGCCAGGAGCCGCGGCAGCGGCAGGGCCAGAAGCCGATGCGGCCGGGCGACCGGCGCGCGGAGACGCGACCGCGCGACGGGCTCGGCCCCGGTTGGATCCCGCTGCAGCGGCGCCTGGCGGCGGAGGCCAAGGGGCACCTGGACGCGGCGGTCGCGCTGATCGACGGTCTGCTGCGGCAGCAGCCCGACGACGCCGAGGTGCTGTTCCTGCAGGCGCGGTGTCTGCTCGCGCAGGACGCCCTGCCGCGCGGCGGGCACGAGCCCGGCGGCGGGCCTCCGGACGAGCGGCCGCCCGAGGACCGGCCCGCCGCCGGACCGCCGTCCGACGTCGGGACTCAGGACGCTCGCCGCCGCGACGCCGCGCGCCTGTTGCTCGAGCAGCTGGTCGCGGCGCACCCCGAACAGGACGACTACCGCTACGAACTGTGCGCGACGCTGCTGCCCGACCGTCGACCGGCCGGTCCGCTGGCGCTCGACGACTTCGCGGCCGCGCTCCGGCACGCCGAGGTCCTCGTCGCACACCAGCCGCGGCACGCCGAGTTCCAGGCGCTGCTGGCGCGTTGCCTGACGGCGATGGGCGTGGCGCGCCACGACCGCGAGGGGGCCGGGCCGGAGCGGCCCGGCGTGGCGGAACTCGAGCGGGCGGTCGAGATCCAGCGGCAACTGATCCGCCCGGCGGACGGCGAGGCGCTCGACCTGCCGTTCCTGCGCGACGCGCTCCTGACCCTGCGCCAGCTGGTCCGCGTGCGTCTGGCGAACGACGACCGCGAAGGGGCCCGGGACGGGGCGCGCGAGCTGGTGCAGCTGCTGCTCCGGGCGAAGGCGACCGGTACGCGCGGGATGGGGCCGGGGGGGCGTGAGCTCCTGCCGCTGCTGGAGCGGCTGGGCCTGCGCGAGCAGATGGAGCTGCTCCGGGACGCCGAGCGCCGACCGCGTTGACCCGGATCGGGGGCCGTGAGTCGGTAGACCGCGGGCGCTATCCTGCGGACTCCCGGCGAGACACCACGAACCGGGATGGAGAGCAGCAATGACCCATGGTCGTCCCGCCTTCCTGTTGCTCGCGGCGCTCTGCACCGTCGGCGTCGCGCAGGAGTCCAAGTACCCTCTGAACGCGGCGGCCGGCGTGTTGCCGGTGACCTCGGCCCCGTTCCAGCGTCTGTTCGACTACGACGGCGACGGCGACCTCGACGCCGTCGGCACGCGCGTGTTCGGGAGCGGCGCGCTCAACGAGGTCACCGTCTGGCGCAACGACCTGGGCGCCTACACGGCGGTGCACACCGGCGCCGTCGCCCACGCGGTCAATTCCAACGGGCCGCGCTCGTTCGTCGTCGCCTGCGGCGACTTCGACCGCGACGGGTTCGACGACTTCGTCGTCAGCGGTGGCTCGGCCAGCGAGGTCTGGCTCACACGGCCCGGGCCGACCTTCGCGGTCACCTCCTACCCGATGACCAACTTCTCGCGGCGCCACGCGGTCATCACCGGTGACTTCGACGGGGATGGCGGAGACGACTGGGCGGTCGCCGTGCTCGAGTCCGGCGGCGTGCTCTGGCGCGTCGACGTGCACCTCGGCGCGGGCGGCATGGTCTCGGCGACGGTGCCTGGCAACAACCAGATCCCGGTCCTGCTGGCCGGCGACCTGCTGGGCAACGGCGGCAAGGCGCTGCTGTTGGCCGGGGAGCAGGGCCCCACGGCGACGATCCTGAGCTACGCCAACGGCGCGCTCGTCGCGGTCCAGACCCTGAACAGCGCGTTCCTGCAGGGCGGCGGCGAGTGCCTGTGGGTGAGCGGCGACGTCGACGGGGACGGCGACGAGGACGTCGTCGTGTTCCAGTCCTCCTCCTACCAGTGCTTCCGGCGCACCGGTCCATCGACCTACGCCGCAGAGGCCATCGCCACAGGCGGTCCCGCCGAGTTCCTGGCGGATGTCGACGGCGACGGCGATCTCGACGGCGTCTGCTGCTCCGGCGGCGGCCCGGTGTTCTACTGGCCGGAGCTCGACTTCGCGTCGACCTACCAGATCGCGATCAACCGCGGCAACGGCGACTTCGCGCCGGCGTTCGGCTTCCCCGGCTGCGGGTCCGAACAGCTGGCCGGGGCGGCGGACATCGACAGCGACGGCGACGTCGACCTGGTCGCCGGGCGCTGCGTGTTCTACGGCCGCGGACCGTGGACCGGGACGCCGCAGCCCCTTGCACTCGGCAATCGGGCCCTGGAGGTGCTGCGCCCGTGGCTGATCCGCGACGCGGACCGCGACGGCGACCTCGACCTGTGCGCGGTCCCCGGGCAGGTGGGCGCGATCGCCTACAACGACGGCACCGGCGTGTTCACGGCGCGTTCCTCGATGGTGCCGCCTGCCGGCCGCGCGTTCGGGGCAGTGACCAGCATCGACGTGGACGGCGACGGGGCCCGCGACTGGGTCGTCGACCAGTACCAGAATTCCATCCTCGAGGCGGTGGCGATGTTCCGCAACAACGGCGGCGGCCACTTCACGCCGGGCGCTGCCGTGATGCCGCCGGGGCAGGGGATCAGCGGTCGCGGGCTCTACCCCGACACCACCCTGCCCGCCGACATCGACGGCGACGGCGACGAGGACCTGATCGTGAACGCCTACAGCCCCGGGACGGAGGCATACGGCGCCCAGATCTGGTGGAACCAGCAGGGCACCATGGTGGCAGGGCCTTCGTACAACGGCCTCGACCGTCGCCGCATCGAAGCGGTGGCCGACTTCAACGGCGACGGGATCCACGACCTGCTGATGTCGGGGCGCAACCCGCCGATCATCGAGCGCGGGACCGGCAACCCGGCGGCGCCGTTCGTGTCGGAGGTCAACTCCATGTTCCTCGGCTTCGCCGAGTGCCAGGTGCTGGTCGCCGACGTGAACGACGACGGCAAGCCGGACGTCATCGGTCCGGGCGGCAACACGATCCTGCTGTACGTCAACACCAGCGTGCCCGGCGGCGCGATCAGCTTCACGCAGGCGTCGCTGCCCGTCGACCTGACGACGTGGTTGCCGTACGCGTTCGCGTCGCCGACGTGCTCGGTCACGGCTGGAGACTTCGACGGCGACGGTCGCACCGACATCGCGGCCGTCGGCTTCTACAACCAGCCGCACACCGGCGTGGTGCTGCTGCGCCGCACGGACAGCCCGGTGCCGACGATCGCCGACTACGAGCAGGTCACGCAGATGTTCGTCAACGGCTTCGCCTGCGACATCGACGGCGACGGCGACGACGACCTGGTGGGCTCCTATGTCACGCGCAGCGTCCAGCACCACGGGATCACCGCCGGACGCAGCAGGCAGTCGCTGGCCGGCACCGTCGGCGAGGCGGGCGCCGTGCCCGTCCTGGGTGCGAGCGGGCCGTTCCGCGGCGGCGAGGTCGAGCAGGTCCTGCTGTCGGGCATCCCCGGGCCGACCTTCGCGGTCCTGGCGATGTCGCTCGGCACCGGGCACCTGTCCGGCGTGCCGTTGCCCGGCATGGAGGTCTACCTCGACCTCGGCACGGTCATCACCTCGACGCAGGTGCTGTTGGCCGACGGCCAGGGCCGCGCCGCGGGGAGTGCGGCGTTCCCGGTGTTGCTGCCGCACGGGCTGCTGGGCCTGACGATCCACAGCCAGGGCTTCGTGTTCGACGCGGCCGCCGCCTCGGGCATCAGCTGCACGAACCTGCTGACCCAGCAGTTCGGCCTCTGAGCGGGGGCCCGATCGGCGCCGACCCGGCTCAGGCCAGGATCGGCGCCGCCACGCGACCCGATACGTCCGTCAGCCGGAAGTCGCGGCCGGCGTAGCGCCACGTCAGCCGCTCGTGGTCGAGGCCGAGCAGGTGCAGCAGCGTGGCGTGCAGGTCGTGCAGGTCCATCGCGTCCTCGGTGGCGTAGTAACCGTAGTCGTCGGTGGCGCCGTGCGAGAACCCGGGGCGCACGCCGCCGCCGGCGAGGAAGTGCGTGAACCCGTGCGGGTTGTGGTCGCGGCCGCTGCCGCCCTCGCTGACCGGCGTGCGGCCGAACTCGCCGCCCCACCAGACCAGCGTGTCCTCGAGCAGGCCGCGGCGTTCGAGGTCGCCGAGCAGCGCGGCGATCGGCTGGTCGACCTCGCCGGCGTTCTTGCGGTGGTCGCGCGCGAGGTCGCTGTGCTGGTCCCACTTGTAGCTGTGCGTGCACTGCACGAAGCGGACCCCGGACTCCAGCAGGCGGCGCGCCATCAGGCACTGGCGGCCGAAGTCGGCGGTCCGGTCGTCGTCGAGGCCGTAGAGCGCGCGCACCGACTCGGGCTCGCGCTCGACGTCGAGCACGGTGCTGGCCTCGAGCTGCATGCGGAACGCGAGCTCGAACGACGCGATCCGCGCCTGCAGCACGTCGTCGCCGTCGCGCGCCGCGGCGTGCTCGCGGTTCAGCTGCTGCAGCAGGTCGAGCTGCGCGCGCTGGTCGTCGCGGGACAGGTCGTCGCGCGACAGGTGCTGCACCGCGGCCTGCTCGCTCGGGACGCTGGCGTTGCCGAGCGGGGTGCCCTGGTACATCGCCGGCAGGAACGCGGCCGACCAGTTGTTCACGCCGCCGTGGCCGAGCGTGGGGCAGATCGACACGAAGCCCGGCATGTCCTGGTTGTCGGTGCCGAGGCCGTGCAGCACCCACGATCCGACGCTCGGCCGCACGAACGTGTCGCTGCCGGTGTGCAGCTTGAGCAGGGCGCCGCCGTGGGCGTCGTTGCTGCCCTTCAGACCCTTCAGGAAGCAGATGCGATCGACGCACTGCGCGAGGTGCGGGAACAGCTCGCTGACCCAGGCGCCGGACTCGCCGTGCTGGCGGAACCGGAACGGCGAGCCCATCAGGTTGCCGGTCTGCGCGAACGTCACGCGCGGCTTCGCGAACGGCAGCGGCTTGCCGTGGTCGCGCTGCAGCAGCGGCTTGTAGTCGAAGGTGTCGACCTGCGACGGGCCGCCGTGCATGAACAGGAACACGACGCGCCGCGCGCGCGGCGGCAGGTGCGGCACCTTGGGGCGCAGCGACGGCTCGTCGCCCGGCCGCGCCCGCGGCGCCTCGGCGCCGAGCAGGTCGGTCAGCGCCAGCAGCGGCAGCCCGAGCGCGCCGCGCAGAAGCTGCCGGCGGTCGGGGTGGGCGGCGTCGCCGCAGCGGTCGGGACGTTCGCGCATGGGGTTCCTAGTCGATGTAGACGAACTCGTTGGTCGCCAGCACGGCCTGGCACAGCCCGGGCCACGCCTGCTCCGCGGGCGCTCCGTCGAGCCAGCGGCGCGCGGCCGCGCGCTCGTCCGCGCTCGGCGGGCGCTGCAGGGCCTGCCGCCAGATCCAGTCGATGCGCGGCTCGGGATCGGCAGCCGCCGCGGCCGCGGCGGCGAACGCGCGGCTCTGCGCGCGCACGAACGGGCTGTTCAGCAGCAGCAGGGCCTGCGTGGCCACGGCGCTCTGCGGTCGCTGCTCGAGGTGCACGCTGGGGTCCGCGTAGTCGAACACCGTGAACAGCTCGTACATGGCGTTGCGGATGACCGGCAGGTAGAGCGAGCGCCGCGGCACGTCGTAGCGCGCCGCGTCGCGCGACTGGTCGTTGGTCACGTAGGCGCGGTTGTCGAGCTGCAGCAGCGATCCCCCGACGCTGCGATCGAGCGTGCCGGCGACGGCGAGCACCGCGTCGCGGATCGCCTCGGCCGGCAGCCGCTGGCGGCGCGCGCGCCACAGCAGGCGGTTCTCGGGGTCGACCTCGGCCGCGCGCGCGTCGGTCACGTCGCTGCGCTGCTGCCACGTGCGCGTGCGCAGCAGCTCGCGCAGCAGGCGTCGGACCGACCAGCCGTCGCGCACGAAGCCGGCGGCCAGCTCGTCGAGCAGCCGCGGGTGCGAGGGCAGCGCGCCGCGCACGCCGAAGTTCGACTCGCTGGCGCAGAGCCCGTCGCCGAACGCCCACTGCCAGACGCGGTTGACGGCGACCCGCGGCGTCAGCGGCTGGCGCGGGTCGAAGGTCCAGCGCGCCAGCTCGAGGCGGCCGCTGCCGGGGCCGAGCGAAGGCGACGGCACGACGTCGCTCGTCGCCGACAGCACGCCGCGCGGCACCGGATCGGCGGCCAGGGTGAGGTGGTTGCCGCGCAGGTGGATCGGCAGGTCGACGGCGTCGCCGTCGCGGACGCACATCGCCGTCGGCGGCGCCGGCGGGACCGCGGCTTCGGCGGCGACACGCGCCGCCTGCAGCGCCTCGTGGCGCCGGCGGTCCGCGTCGCTCCACAGGGCGCGGCGCTCGTCGGGCTCGAGCGCGAACAGCCCGCCCGGGCCGACCGCGAGCAGCCGCGCCGCGTCGAGGGACGGCGTCGGCAGCCGCGTCGGCAGGTCGGCGGACGCGCCGGAGTGTTGCTGCTGCAGCTCGAGCAGAGCCTGCCATGCCGTCGCCAGCAGCACCTGCCAGCGCGCCGCCGCGGCGGCGGGCGAAGCGGCGGTCGCGTCGTCGGCCGATCCGGCGAAGTCCCGTCCGAGCGCGGTGTCGGGGTCCTGGACCAGGAACGCGGAGTTGCGCACGAGGGCCGGCGGCAGGTCGCGCGGCACGGCGGCAGCCGCGGGCCATGGCGGTTCGGTGATCGGCGCCAGGATCAGGCGGTCGAGGTGCGGCGCGTGCGGCCCGAGGGCTTCGAGGCGCAGCACATGGTCGCCGGCCGTGAGGTCGAATTCGCCGGCGGTGTGCCAGCGCTGGTGCGCTGGCAGCCAGCCGCCGGTGGTGGCGGCCAGTGCGCGGGGCAGCACCTCGTCGCCGTCGACGAGGATGCGCAGCGGCCGGGCCTCGGCGGCGGCCAGGCGCACGTCGAGGCGATGGCGGCCGGCGGCGACCCGCACCCGGTACTCCGCGAACTGCACGCCCGCCGCGACCGTGTGCAGCACGGTGCAGCCCGGCGCGCCCCACTGCGCGGCATCGGCGCGCAGGTTGGTCGCGTCGGCGCTCTCGGCCTCGCGCAGCACCGCCGTGCCCGCGGCGTCGACGCCGGCCAGCAGGGCGTCGCCGATGCGCGGCCAGATCCGCGCGGGCAGCGCCGCGGAGGCGCCGCGTTCGAACTCCGTCGCCGCCGCCGCCGCGGCCGCCGCCGCGGCGACCGCGGCCTCGCGGGCGGCCAGCACGTCGGCCGCGGCGAGCGGCCGTTCGACCCAGCGGCTCACGTGGTCGAGGTTCTCGAACGCGCGAGTGCTCTTGAAGATGCCGGCCAGCGCGTAGTAGTCGCGCGTCGGCACCGGGTCGAACTTGTGGTCGTGGCAGCGCGCGCAGCCCATCGTGATGCCGAGGAACGTGCGTCCGTACAGGTCGAGCTGCTCGTCGACCGTGTCGAGGACGAGCTTCTCCTTGTCCTGCTCGGCGAGCATGCGCGGCCCGAGCGCCAGGAAGCCGGTGGCGACGAGCCGGTCCTCGAGCGGCGCCGGGTCGTCGTCCGGCAGCAGGTCGCCGGCGAGCTGCAGCGTGCCGAAGCGGTCGAAGGGCAGGTCGTCGGCGAAGGCGCGCACGACCCAGTCGCGGTAGCGCCACGCGTTGGCGAACGCGAGGTTCTCGTCGAGGCCGTTGCTGTCGCTGTAGCGCGCCAGATCGAGCCAACGGCGCGCGAGGTGCTCGGCGCACGCGGTCGACGCCAACAGGCGGTCGACGACGCGGTCGAACGCGTCGGGCGCCGCGTCGGCTTCGAACGCCGCGAGCTCCGCGGGTGTCGGCGGCAGGCCGGTCAGCGCGAACGAGGCGCGGCGCAGCAGCGTGCGCCGATCGGCAGGGGGTGCGGGCGCAAGCTGCGCGTTCGCCAGCTGCTCCTGCACCAGCGCGTCGATGCGCGCGGCGGACGGCGCGGCGGCGACGTCGGGCAGCGGCGCAAGCGACCAGAGCTGCGGGTCGACCGCCGCGGCCGCGTGCGGTTGCTGCGCCGGCAGGCAGGCCGACGCTGCCAGCAGCAGCGCCGGGAGTCGGGTCGTGCGGGCGCCGGACATGGCGCACAGGGTAGCGCGCGGCGGGGACCGGAGCCCGCCCGACTTGCCGCCGGCCGCGCCGACCGGTACTCCGGCGCGATGCGCGCCACCGTGCTGTTGCCCCTGCTCCTGCTGTTCGCCTGCGTCGGGGGCGCGCCGCGCGCACCGGCCGACGGGACGGTTGCCGACGACCGGTCCGCGCGGGATCCCTTCCTGGGAAGGGCCTGGGAGGTCGCGTTCGTGCGGCCCGGCACCAGCCTGCGCGGGCTGTGCGCGGTCGACGCCGCCGCGGTCTGGGCCAGCGGCAGCCGCGGCACCGTGCTGCGCTCGCGCGACGGCGGGCAGACCTGGACCCAGGTCGGGCCCGCGGACGCGGCCGACCTGGACTTCCGCAGCGTGCACGCGTTCGACGCCGAGCGCGCCGTGATCTGCACGGCGGGCCAGCCGGCGCGGATCTACCGCACGACCGACGGCGGAGCGTCGTGGGCGGTCGTGCACGAGGACCCGCGACCCGAGGCGTTCTTCGACGCCGTCGCGTTCCACGGCGACCGCGGGCTGGTGGTCGGCGATCCGATCGACGG
>JBFWWV010000034.1:0-37201 GCA_050245995.1 Planctomycetota bacterium
CGCTTGACCATGTTCACCAGCGTCGGCTTCGGCCCGCACTCGACGAAGTGGCGCACGCCCTGGTCGAGCATGCCCTCGATGGTCTGCTGCCACAGCACCGCGCCGGCGAACTGCCGCTTCAGCGCGTCGCGCACGGCGGCGGCCTGCGTGTTGGGCCGCGCGTCGACGTTGCACCACACCGGGAACGCCGGGTCCTGGATCGCGGTCGCGTCGAGCACCTTGCCGAACTCGGCGCCGGCGGCCTGCAGCAGCGAGCAGTGGAACGGCACGCTGACGTTGAGCTTCAGCGCCATCTTGCGCGGCGCGAGCTCGACGACCTGGTCCATCGCGGCGATCGCGCCGCTGACGACGATCTGCGTCGGCTCGTTGACGTTGGCGATCTCGCAGACGCCGGCGTCGACCTTGGCGATCAGCGCCTTCACGTCATCGAGGCCCATCTTGCGCAGCACCACCATGCCGCCGGTGCCGACCGGCACGGCCGACTGCATGCGGTTGGCGCGCTCGCGCACCAGCCGCACGGCATCGGCGAAGTCGAGCGCGCCGGCGGCGACCAGCGCCGAGTACTCGCCGAGGCTGTGCCCGGCGGCGAGGTCCGGGGTCTGCCCCAGCGCGCGGAACGCGGCGACCGCCACCGCCAGCGTCGCCGGCTGGGTGTTGGTCGTCAGCGCCAGATGCTCCTCGGGGCCTTCGAAGCACAGCTTGGAGAGCGGCTCGCCGAGGGCCGCGTCGGCGGCCGCGAACGTGTCGCGGGCGGCCGGGAACCGCTCCGCCAGCTCCTTGCCCATGCCCGCGAACTGCGAGCCCTGACCGGTGAACAGGAATGCGCGCTGCATGGCGGACATGCTTTCGGCGCCCGGCGCCGGGCGCAAGCGCGGAGCGGACAAACGGCGCGGCCGGCCGCGGGCCGCCGGACCGGGTCCGCCGCCCGATCCGGCGCCGAGCGCGCGCGCTCAGGGGCCGTGCGGCGGCGCTCGACCGGGCGCTTCGGCGTGCGTTTCGTGGCGGTCCGCGCGGCCGGCGTGGCGAAGCACACGAAGAGTGACGACCGCGGCGCGCACCGGCTAGCCGCCGTCATGGTCGCTCTCCAAGACACCAGGATCCTCTGCGGCTGGTTCCTCGGCCACCCGGCGACGGGCCCCGACCCCGGCCGCGATCTCCCCCCGCACGCGCCGCTGACCGCGGTGCTGCGCGAGCTGACCGCGGCCGGCCGTTACCACGCACCGGGGCTGTTCACCGACCTGGACGCCGTGCGAAGCGCCGCGCGCCACGCGCCCGGCGCGTTCGCGCCGCAGGCCCTGTGGGTGCCCGGCGAGCGCGCCCGCGAGGTCCAGCGCGAGGTCGACGGCTCGGCGCTGGGCGCGCTGCTCGCCCGCGCGACGCCCGGCCCCGCGCACGGCGACTCCGCGCACCTCGTCGCCGCCGGCCACGACGTGCTCGGCTTCGGCAGCGACCTGCTGCTCACGTTCGCGCGCGAGCCCGAGGGCCAGCGTCTGTGCCGCCGCCTGGGGCTGCCGCCAGACCCGCCGCCGTTCCTGCCCGACGCGGACACGGCCGACGCGCTGTGCGCGGCCCTCGACGACGAGGACCTCGGCGCGCCGGTCCTGTGGGTGCGCTGCTGGCGCACGGTGCACGCCGCCCTCTGAGACAGCGGGCGACCCGCGCGGCGAACGATCAGCGGCGCCGGCGGCCGCGCCGACCGGTGTCCTCGTCGCCGTCCTGGCTGGGCCCGTCCTTGCTGGGTTCGGTCACCGGCTTGGCGCCGAACAGCGCGCACGCGCGCTGCCAGTCGGCGAAGCGCTCGACGAACTTCTTCTCCTGGTCGCTCGGGTTGGCCCCGATCACGGTCTTGCGGCGCTGGATCTCGTCGCGCTTGGCCTCGTTCCAGCCGGCGGCCGGCGGGAACTCCTGCAGCAGCGCGTACAGCTGCTGCAGCTCCTGGCCGACGCCGCCCGCGGGCGCGTCGCCGCCGGCCGGCGCGGGCTCGACGACTGGCTGCGAACCCGGCTGGGTCCCCGGCTGGGTCCCCGGTTGGGGCATCGGCGGCTGCGGCTGGATGCCGGACTCCCCGCCCTCGCCCATCGGCGTCGGGTTGGCGGCGTCCTTCTGCGCACGCTCGGCGGCCTGCGCGGCGGCGGCGGCGTTGGCCTCGCGGCGCACGCGCTCCGCCTCCTCTTCCTGCTGGCGCGCCTCGCGCTCGATCAACGCCAGCTGCGCCGACGTGAGGCGCGCGTTGATGCGGTAGTTCTCGATGTCCTGGAACGGCAGGAAGACGAAGTTGTCCTTGCCGTTCCAGTAGTAGAGCCGCATGCCGGCGCCGGCCTCGCTCGCCTCGGCGGCGACGAAGCGCATGCCGTCGATGCGCTCGACGACGAACCCGTCCTTGACGATGCCGCGCATGCGGTTGCCGTTCTTGAGGCGGACGGTGACGCGCACGTGGCTGCGGTAGGTGCGGCCCTCGGTCATCTGCCGCCGCATCTCCTGCACCTGCTGGTCGACCTGCTCGCTGTCGCGCGGCTCCTGACCCTGATCCTGACCGCGCGGGCGCTCGAGCTTCGGCCGCGGCGCGGGCTGGTCCTGTGCGCACGGGGCGCACGTCAACACGGAGCACACGAGCGCGAACGTTCCCACGAGGCGGAGTTGCATGACACCCCGCTATCGGCACGCGGCGGGCGCCGGCTGTGGGGCCGCTGGCACGGCGCGGTGGCACGGGTCCCAGGACGGGACGCCGGCGGGCGGGCTACCGCGCCACGACGCGCGGGAGTGTCGCCGATCGCGACGGCTCGACGCTGCGCGCCGTCGCTACAGCTCGGGCAGCTGCTCGGTCTGCTCTTCGTCCGGCACCAGCTCGATCAGGCCGCGCCGCACCTCTTCGCTGGCGATCTTGATGAAGTTGCGCTCGCGGGTCTCGAACAGCGGCTTCTGGCCGCGCACCAACTCGCGCACGCGCTTCTGCAGCAGCGCGGTCAGCTTGAACGAGCCGGCGACCTGCTTGACCAACTCCTGCGGGAGGCTTTGTTCCATTCGGGCTGCGGCTGGATTCGGGCGGCTCGGGCGGGCGGCTCCGGGGCGGGCCGCGCCGGGTCCGGGCGCAAAGGGCCGAAGAAGGTAGCGACCCGGCCCCCCTGGCGCAATGGCCCGTGCGCCCGGAACCTCGGCGGCTGCGACCCGCCGGGGGCCGCCCACCCCCGGGGCCCGTCCAGCCCCGGGCGACTATCGCCGCCGCCGCGGCCCCAGGAGCGGACGGCGCGCGATCACCTCCTGCGGCCCGGTGCCGGCGGCGTCGTCCACCAGGGTCCCGACCACCCGCAAGGTGACCTCCTGTCCGGGCTCGAAGCGGTCGGCCGCCTGCTCCGCGATCACCGGGATGCGCAGGTCCTGCAGGCTGTCGAGCTCGGGCGCCCGCTGGGCGATGGTGACCTCGACGCCGTCGGGCGCCTCGGCCTCGATCCGGAACGCGGCCCGGCCCGGCAGCTTGTTCACCAGGTGCAGCTCCATGAGGTTGCGCAGCCGGTCGCCCTCGACGGTGAACGCCGGGCCGGGGGGCCGGACCAGGTTGGCCTCGAACGGCGTGCGCCGGCTGGCCGCGAAGGCGAACACCGACACGCCGAGCACCAGCAGGAACGCGTACAGGAACACGCGCGGCCGCAGGAACTTCCGCTGGCCGGTGTCGAAGCCGCGCTGGCTGTCGTAGCGGACCAGGCCCGTGGGCCGGCCGAGCTTCGTCATCACGTCGTCGCACGCGTCGATGCAGTTGGCGCAGCCGACGCACTCCATCTGCGTGCCGTTGCGGATGTCGATGCCGGTCGGGCACACGGCCACGCAGCGGAAGCAGTCGACGCAGTCGCCCGCGCCGTCCTTGCAGGCCCCGTCCTTGCCCGCAGCGTCCTTGCCCGCAGCGTCCTTGCCGGCCGGACCGCGCGGCTCCCCGCGCGTCCTGTCGTAGCCCACCAGCAGCGTGTCGGGGTCGTACAGCGCGCCCTGCAGGCGGCCGTAGGGGCACACGACGATGCAGGTCTGCTCGCGGAACCACGTGAAGTTGACGAACACGATCGCCGTCAGCACCAGCGCGAACAGGAACGCGGTCAGGTGCTCGGTGGGCGGCGACGTCATCGCCGCGACCACGTCGGTGACCGGCATGAAGTAGCCGAGCAGCGAGTGCGTGATCACGACGGAGATCGCCAGGAACACCACCATCTTCAGGCCGCGCCGCAGCAGCTTGTTCGCGTTCATCGGCTCGCGGTCGAGCTTGACGCGCGCCGCGGCGGGCCCCTCGATCCAGCGCTCGAGGCGGCGGAACACGCCCTCGAGGAACACGGTCTGCGGGCAGGCGTAGCCGCACCACAGCCGCCCCCACAGCGCCGCCACCGCGAACAGCGCGAACCCCAGGCCGGAGACGAAGAAGAACGCGAGCCAGAAGTCCTGCGCGTTGAAGGTCTGGCCGAACAGGTAGAAGTGCCGTCGCTCGATGTCGATCAGGATCGCCGGGTGGCCGCCGATCTCGACCCACGGCAGCGCCAGGTAGACGGCGAGCAGCAGGTACCACAGCAGGTGCTTGCGGGTCTGGAACCGACCGCTGCAGTCGGCCGGCTGGATCGCGTTGCGCGAGCCGTCGGCGTTGATGCTGAACAGCGTGTCGAGGTCGGGTCGGCGCGCCCGCGGCCGCCCTTTGGCGACCACGGGTTTGCGCGCGGCGACCGGCTCGGCCGCCGACGCGTCGCCGGCCGGACCATCGGTCGGACCACCGGTCGCACCACCAGGCTCCAGGTCGTCGCCCATCGCGGCCCCGCTACTTCGGCGCGACCTTCACGGCGTTTGGCTCCGGCGGCTTGCCGGGGACGTTCCTGCCGCGGATCGACACCACGTAGGCGACCACGCGCTGCACGAACTGCGTGCCGTGGTCCTTCCAGGCCATCATGCCCTTCTCCGGGTAGCCGTCGCGCACGGTGCGGTAGATGTCCATCGCCGTGCCGCCGTGGATCCAGAACTCGTCGGTCAGGTTCGGGCCGACGCCGGGCGCGCCGCCGACCATGCCGTTGCCCTCCGGGCCGTGGCACTGCGCGCACAGGCTCGGCGTCTTGAAGATCTCCTCGCCCGCCTGGACCAGCCCGGGTTCCGACGCCGCCTTCAGCAGCGACTCCTCGGTCACCGGATTGTTGGCCAGCTGCGCCTCGAGGCGCGCGGCGGCCTCGCGCTGCTCCTCGCGATAGGCCTCGCCGGGCAGGTCGGCGACGCCGAGGGTGTGGAACGCGATCCAGTAGCCCACCGAGAACAGGCAGGCGCTGTAGAAGGTCCACAGCCACCAGTTCGGCAGGTTGTTGTCGAACTCCTGGATGCCGTCGAACGAGTGGTGGCGCAGATCAGCGGTCATCGGTGAATCCTCCCGGCGGCGGCGTCCCAATGGCGTCGTTCTGGAGCGGCAGCTGCGCCATCCGGTCGTAGCCGGCGGCGAGGCTCCTCCGCGTGACGCGCCAGAGCACGCCGAGGAACAACAGCAGGAACATGCACATCGCGACGACCGGCAGGTCGGTCAGCGTGATGCCGGACAACCAGGTGCGCAACATTTCAGCGGCCCTCCGTTTCGGCGACGCGGCCCACGGGTTCGAGGTTGCGGCCCAGCCGCATCAGGTAGCCGATCAGCGCGGTGATCTCGAGGTCGCGCACCTCCGCGCGCGCGGAGTCGAGGCTCTGCCCCTGCGCCGCGAGCTGCACGCCCTGCTGCTCGAGCGCCTGCACGACCGCCGTCGCCTGCGCGCGGTAGTCGTCGGCGGCAGCGGCGATCTGCGCGTCGGTGTAGGGCACGCCGAGCTTCTTGAGCACACGCATCTTGTCCTGCGCGATCGCCGCGTCGGCGGTGTCGGTGTAGAGCCAGCCGTAGTTCGGCATGTTCGACTCGGGCACCATCGACCGCGGGTCGCCCATGTGCTGCCAGTGCCAGGACTCGGTCAGCCCCTTGGTGCCGACACGCGCCAGGTCGGGCCCGGTGCGCTTGCTGCCCCACTGGAACGGGTGGTCCCACATCGACTCCTCGAGCCGGCTCGGGCCGTCGACGTAGCCGGGCAGCGCCGCGCGGTAGCGCATCTGCTCGCTGCGGAACGGCCGGATCATCTGCGAGTGGCACACGTAGCAGCCCTCGCGCACGTAGATGTCGCGGCCGGTGAGCTCGAGCGCGGTGTAGGGCGCCACGCTCATCTCGCCCTGCGCGGTCAGCGGCACCTGCTTGTCGATCACCAGACCGGGCACCAGCTCGATCACGCCGCCGACCAGCACGGCGATCAGCGTCAGCACGCAGAACGCGAGCGGCCGCCGCTCGATCAGGTCGTGCCAGCTGTGGTCGCCGCGGCCGGTGGTCTTGTAGAGCATCATGCCCACGGCGACGACCAGCCCGCCGGCCAGGATCAGCCCGAACACGGCGGCGCCGATGTTGTCCATCGTGAACAGGTACAACGCACCCAGGCCCAGCACCGAGAAGATCACCGGCCGGCTGCCGAGGATGCCCGCAGTGCTCGGCTCGCCCGGCAGCGGCGCGTGCTTCAGCACCGTGACCTCGACGGTCGTGGTCACCGCCTTGCCCGCCAGCGCCGTGCGCAGCAGGTTGTAGAACATCAGGATCCAGCCGACGATGAACAGTGAGCCGCCGATCCAGCGGATCGCGTACATCTCGCGCGACTTGACGATGATCTCGGCCCAGTTGGGATACATCAGGCCGCCGTCGGCCGTCTCGGCGCGCCACATCAGGCCCTGGGTGATGCCGGCCACCCACATCGACGCGACGTAGAGCAGGATGCCGGCCATGCCGATCCAGAAGTGCAGGTCGGCCAGCTTGGTGCTGTGCAGCTTGCTGCCGAACAGCCTGGGCACCAGCCAGTAGAACATGCCCGCGGCCATGAAGCCGTTCCAGCCGAGCGCGCCGCTGTGCACGTGGCCGATGATCCAGTCGGTGTAGTGGCCGAGCGCGCTGACCGACTTGATCGACAGCAGCGGGCCCTCGAACGTCGCCATGCCGTAGAACGTCACGCCGGCGACGAAGAACTTGAGCACCGGATCGGTGCGGACCTTGTCCCACGCGCCGCGCAGCGTCAGCAGGCCGTTGAGCATGCCGCCCCACGACGGCGCCCACAGCATCAGGCTGAACAGCATGCCGAGCGACTGCGCCCAGTCCGGCAGCGCGGTGTTCAGCAGGTGGTGCGGGCCGGCCCAGATGTAGATGAACACCAGCGCCCAGAAGTGCACGATCGACAGCCGGTAGCTGTAGACCGGCCGGTCGGCGGCCTTGGGCAGGTAGTAGTACATGATCCCCAGGATCGGGGTCGTCAGGAAGAACGCGACCGCGTTGTGCCCGTACCACCACTGCGTCAGCGCGTCCTGCGCGCCGCTGAACACGCCGTAGCTCTTGGTCCCCGTCACCGGCAGCGACAGGTTGTTGACGATGTAGAGGACCGCGATCGTGATGATCGTCGAGATGTAGAACCAGATCGAGACGTAGAGGTTCTTCTCGTTGCGGATCGCCAGCGTCCAGAAGAAGTTGATCGCGAACGCGACCCACACCAGCGCGACGGCGATGTCGAGGAACCACTCGAGCTCGGCGTATTCCTTGCTCTGCGTGATGCCGAACGGCAGCGTCAGCGCGGCGCCGAGGATGATCAGCTGCCAGCCCCACAGGTGCACCTTGCTGAGCAGGTCGCTGGCCATGCGCGTCTTCAGCAGGCGCTGGCTGCTGTGGTAGACGCCGGCGAACATCATGTTGCCGACCAGCGCGAAGATCACCGCGTTGGTGTGCAGCGGCCGGATGCGGCTGAACGTCAGCCACGGCACGTCGAAGTTCAGCGCCGGCCAGCTGAGCTGCAGCGCACAGAGCAGGCCGACGAGCAGGCCGATCAGGCCCCAGGCGACGGACGCCCAGACGAAGCCGCGGACGACGCCGTCGTCGTAGGCGATCGTGCGGGTCTCGGACACGGTCGCAGAAGTCATCGAGGATTCTCCGAAGGACGAGTGGGTTCGAGGTCTTGGTCGAGGGGCTCGGGCGCCGGCGGCGGCGCAGGCGACGCCGGCGCGCCGGCGTCGTCCTCGAGCGGGAGCAGGCACATGCGGTCGGCCTCGTGGCAGTCGCCCTGACGCGCGGCGACGACGAACAGCACGATCGAGCCGGCCACCAGCAGCAGGCTGCAGAACAGGAGCAGCGGCACCACGCTCACGCGGCACCTCCCGCCGGCGGCGCGGCGCGGCGGCCGAGGCGCGCCGAGGTGTGCAGCACCAGCAACAGCGAGCTCAGCGGCATCAGCACCGCGCACGCGAGCGGCGTCAGCAGGCCGAGGAAGCCGAGCGCCAGGGTGCTGCCGTTGTAGGCCAGCGCCAGCCGCAGGTTGGCGCGCACGACGCGGCGGTAGTGCTCGGCCGCCGCGACGACCTGCTCGACGGCGCCGGCGGTGGCGCCGCGGAAGAAGAAGTCGGCCCGCGCCGGCAGCACCGGCCGATCCATCGCCGGCGTGCCGGCGCAGAACGCGGCGGCGAACGCCGGCGCGTCGTTGATGCCGTCGCCGACCATCATCGTGTCGGCGTCGTCGAGCCGCGCCACGAACGCGGCCTTGTCCTCGGGCGACATCCCGCCGTGCGCGCGCGCCGGGTCGACGCCGAGCCGTGCGGCGGCGACGGCGACATGCTCCGGACGGTCGCCCGACAGCACGTGCACCTCCATGCCACGCCGCTGCAGCGACCGCACCTCGTCGCCGGCGCCGGCGCGGAAGTCCTCGTCGAGCAGGAAGCGCGCCAGCACCGCGCCGTCGCGCGCGAGCACGCATTCGCGCGCGCCTCGTGCCAGCGGCTCCACGCCGCAGAACCGCGCGCTGCCGAGCCGGTACTCCGCGTCGCCGCGGCGCGCCACCGTGCCGCCGCCGGGCTGCTCCTCGACGATCGCCGCGCCGTCGAACGCCGGCGCCGGCCCCAAGCCGGCGAGCACCGCCTGACTGGCCGGGTGGTTGCTGGACGCGGCCATCGTCGCCAGCAGCGGAACGAGTTCGGCCGCCGGTGCCATGACCGCCGTCGCGCGCAGCCCGCCGTGCGTCAGCGTGCCGGTCTTGTCGAACACCACCTTGCGCACGCGGCCGAGCTTGTCGAACAGGCTGCGCGACCGCACGAACACGCCGCCGCGCCGCAGCCGCGCCAGCGTCAGGTGGAACGCCAGCGGCGCGGCGATGCCGAACGCGCACGGGCAGGTGATCACCAGCAGCGAGATCGCGACCGGCAGCGAGCGCGCGGCGTCGATCGGCAGCCACACCAGCGCGCCGAGCAGCGCCGCGCCCAGCACCGCGAGCGAGTAGCCGCGCGCCAGCCGTTCCCAGAAGCGCACCTTGCCGCGCACGTCCTCGCGGTCGGTCGGCGGCTGCGCCAGCAGCGCCGCCAGTCCCGACTGCAGGTAGTCCGCCTCGGCCAGCACGCGCACCGGGCGGCGCCCGGCCACGAACGCGCCGGCCGGCACCGTCTCGCCGGGCGCGAACGCGCGCGGCTCGCTCTCGCCCGAGATCCAGTCGAGCGAGCAGTCGGCGGCCGCGAGCAGCCGCGCGCGCACCGGCACCAGGTCGCCCGGGGCCAGCAGCAACTCGTCGCCGGCGCGGACGTCGGCGACCTGGACGACGCTCACCGCCCCGTCGGCGAGGCGCCGCGCGCGCAGGTGCTCGACGCCGTCGCAGGCCAGCACCAGATCGCGGCCGCGCGCCAGCGAGCGCTGCTGCAGGAAGCGGCCGCCGAGCATGAACGCGACGAACAGCGCGACCGTGTCGAAGTACACCGGACCGCCGGTGAGCTGCCCGAACATCGAGCCGCCCCAGGCCAGCGCCAGCCCGAGCGCGATCGGCAGGTCCATGTGCGCCGTGCGCGCGCGCAGCCCCGCCAGCGCGCCGGCGAAGAACACCTGGCCGCCGACCACGAGGCTGCCGGTGGCCAGCAGCGCCTGCACCCAGCCGAACACCCGGTCGATCGCCGGGTCGCTGGCGCCGACGCCGGCGTACTGCGCGACCGCCAGGATCATCGCGTTCATCGCCAGTGCAGTGCAGATGCCGAGCCGCACCAAGAGCCCGGTGTCGCGCGCGACGCGGCGCCCGGCCGGCGCCATCGGGTAGCCCAGCCGCGCCGTCCGCTGCAGGAACGCGGCCGCCGCGCCGCTGCCGCGCGCGTACAGCAGCGTCGCCCGCCCCATCGACGCGTCCAGCTGCAGCGCGCGACCGCCGGGCACCCGCTTCCAGAGCTGCTGCAGCAGCCAGACGCACGCCGCGCAGCGGATGCCCTGCACGTCGAGCGCGAGGCACACGGTGCCGTCGGCCAGCGCGTGCCGTTCCTCGAGCTCCGGCAGCCATTCGTGCGCGGACGCGCGCGGCACCGCCCCGACCGCGCCGAGCTGCCCGCCGCCCAGGTCGTAGAACCGCGTCAGCCCCTCTTCGTGCAGCAGCGCGTGCACCGCCTCGCAGCCGGCACAGCAGAAGGAGCTACGGCGTTCGGCTGGAACAACCAGTCCACAGTGCGTACACCGTGCCGGTCCGGTCTCCCCACGCGGGGCAGACCCGGTTGAAATCCGGGCCTGCTCACCTCGTTCCGCGACGGTCGAGGCCGAGACACGCATTGGCACAGGCAATGACGCTGGTGTTCGAGAGTTTCCTATTCGGTGCCGCCAACTCGGTGCACTGCGCCTGCATGTGCGGGCCCCTCTCGGTTGCGTTCGGTGGCAGCGCCCGATCGGTCGCAGGGTATCAGAGCGGGCGCGCGTTCTCCTACGCACTTGTCGGCGCCGCACTCGGCGGCACCGGAGTGGCGCTCGGCAGCGAACGGCTGGGAACGCCTACCGCCATCGTCGCCGGCGTTCTGGCCGCGGCGCTCGTCGTGCTCGCGCTGGTCGGCGAACGCGGCGCGCTGCGCATCCCCGGGTTGTCCCGTATCGCCGGCAAGGCGATGGCGCTCGGCCGCGGCCTGCCGCCGGCGCGACGCGCCGTGGTGCTCGGGCTGTGCACGCCGCTGCTGCCGTGCGGGCTGCTGTGGTCGGCGTGCACCGGCGCCGCGCTCGCCGGCTCCGCGCTCAGCGGCGCCGGCGTGATGTTCGGCTTCGCGCTCGGCTCGCTGCCCTTGCTGCTGCTGGCGCAGAACCGGGCGCCGGCGCTGGCGCGGCGGTTCTCGCCGCGGACGCTGGCGTGGGTCCAGCGCACCGCGATGCTGGGCGCCGCCGGCGTGCTGGCGTGGCGCGCGTGGGCCGCGCAGCAGGGCGGCTGCTGTCACTGAGCAGCGTCTCCGTCCCGAGCCTCTTCCGCATGCACCTGCGCCTGCTGAGCTGGAACGTGCACAAGTGCACCGGCGGCCTCGACCGCCGCTACGACCCGGCGCGCACCGCGCGCGTGCTGCTGGACAGCGCCGCCGATGTGGCGCTGCTGCAGGAGGTCGCCGAGGACGGCTCGTGGTACCGCGCCGAGCGCCAGGTCGACGTGCTCGGCGACCTCGTCGGCATGCCGCACCGCAGCTACTTCGTGAACGTGCGCTTCGGCGCGCGCCGCGGCTCGTACGGCAACGCGATCCTCAGCCGCTTCCCCATCGCGACGACCGAGAACCTCGACCTCACGCAGCCCGGCAAGAAGGCGCGCTCGGTGCTGCACGGCGAGCTGCGGCTGACGTTGCCCGAGGGCGGCACTCGCACGCTGCACGTGTTCAACCTGCACCTCGGCCTCGGCGAACGCGAACGGCGCCGCCAGCTGGTGCAGTTCCTCGCCGCGCATCCGTTCGCGGGCCTGCAGCGCCGCACGCCGATCGTCGTCGCCGGCGACTTCAACGACGTGTGGGGCACGCTCGGCCCGCGCCTGCTGAAGCCCGCCGGCTTCGTCGGCGCCGGCAAGCCGCTGCGCACGTTCCCCGCGTACGCGCCACTGCGGGCGCTCGACGGGCTCTACGTGCGCGGGAGCGTCGAGCTCGAGTCGCTGCGCGCGCTGCGCCAGCGGCCCGCGGGCACCGCGTCGGACCACTTGCCGCTGCTCGCCGACCTGCGCGTGCACGCGTGATGCCGCGCCGTTGCGCGCGCCATGCGCGCGACCAAGGCGAGGCGCTTGCCACCCTGGGCGCGCGTGCTATCATGCGGCTCGTGCGTCGAAGTTCGCCGCACGACCAAGCGAGGCCGCGCATCGCGCATGACGATGGAGGCACGGATGGTTGACAGTCCACCGGACCGAGGTGAGCCCTCCGCCGATTGACGGAGGGCTGAACCCCCAACCCCTGGACCCGCGCGCAACCGCAACCGGGCGCTCGCCAAGGCGACGTCGATGATGCAGGCAGACCTGCTGCGCGCGGGTCAGATTGCGTACCGATCGCGCGGCGGTCGCTTCAGCGCAGCACACCCGACAGATCGAGTGACTCGTCGGGACGCGTCACTTTGATCGTTCGATCGCCGCGGCCCTTCAAGGCCGAGAACTTGCGCTTCGCCACGTCATGCCTGCTCATCAGAACACCGCGGACAACCGCGCCCCTTGTACGAGCCGTTGGCTTGCGTCCGAACATCAGCTCGCCGTCGCCGGCTCCGCCGCCCCGGTCGCGCCGATCCGCAGCGCGCCGTCGGCGACATCGACCGTGATCCGCTGGCCGTCCTGCACCTCGCCGCCGATCAGCATGCGGCCGATGCGCGTCTCGAGCTCGCGCTGCAGGAAGCGGCGCAGCGGGCGCGCGCCGTAGACCGGGTCGTAGCCCTGGTTGCCGAGCCAGGTCTTGGCGGTGTCGCTGACGTCGAGCGCGATGCGCCGGTCCTGCAGCCGCCGGCGCAGGCCGCCGAGCAGCAGGTCGACGATGCGGCGGATCTCGTCGGGCTGCAGCGGCTTGAACATCACCACGTCGTCGATGCGGTTCAGCAGCTCGGGGCGGAAGTGCCGGCGCAGCTCGGCCATGACCTGGTCGCGCGCCGCCTCGGCGATCACGCCGTCGCGGGTGATGCCGTCGAGCAGGATCGGCGCGCCGATGTTCGAGGTCAGGATCACCACGGTGTTCTTGAAGTCGACCGTGCGGCCCTGCGAGTCGGTGGCGCGGCCGTCGTCGAGGATCTGCAGCAGCACGTGGAACACGTCCGGGTGCGCCTTCTCGATCTCGTCGAACAGCACCACCGAGTACGGCTTGCGCCGCACGGCCTCGGTCAGCTGGCCGCCCTCCTCGTAGCCGACGTAGCCGGGCGGCGCGCCGATCAGGCGCGACACGGCGTGCTTCTCCATGTACTCGGACATGTCGATGCGCACGAGGTTGTCCTCGCTGTCGAACAGCGCCGCGGCGAGCGTCTTGGCCAGCTCGGTCTTGCCGACGCCGGTCGGGCCCAGGAACAGGAAGCTGCCGATCGGGCGGTTCGGGTCCTTGATGCCCGACCGCGCGCGGATCACGGCGTCGGCGACCAGCTGCACGGCCTCGTCCTGGCCGACCACGCGCTCGTGCAGCACCTGGTCGAGCTTCAGCAGCTTCTCGCGCTCGCCCTCGACCAGCCGGCTCACGGGGATGCCGGTCCAGCGGGCGACGATCTGCGCGATCTCCTCCTCGGTGACCTCCTCGCGCAGCAGCCGGCTGCCCGGCGCCGCGGTCAGGTGCTGCTCGGCCGCGGCGAGCGCCTTCTCGGCCTCGGGGATCGCGCCGTACTTCAGCTCGGCGGCCTTGTTCATGTCGTAGGCGCGCTCGGCCTCCTGCAGCTTGCGCCGCAGGTCCTCGAGCCGCTGGCGCACGTCGCGCACCTTGCCGATCTCCTGCTTCTCGCTGTCGTACTGCGCCCGCATCGCGTCGACCCGCGCGCGCACGTCGCCGAGCTCCTTCTGCAGCTCCGACAGCCGCGCCTTGCTGGCCTTGTCCTTCTCCTTCTGCAGCGCGGCCTCCTCGACCTGCAGCTGCACGAGGCGCCGGTTGGCGGCGTCGAGCTCGCTCGGCATCGAGTCGATCTCGGTGCGGATCATCGCGCAGGCCTCGTCGACGAGGTCGATCGCCTTGTCCGGCAGGAACCGGTCGCTGATGTAGCGGTCCGACAGCGTCGCCGCCGCCACCAGCGCGGCGTCCTGGATCTTCACGCCGTGGTGCACCTCGAAGCGCTCCTTCAGGCCGCGCAGGATCGAGACGCTGTCCTCGACGTCGGGCTGGTCGACCTGCACCGGCTGGAACCGCCGCTCGAGCGCAGGATCCTTCTCGATGTACTTGCGGTACTCGTCCAGCGTCGTGGCGCCGATACAGTGCAGCTCGCCGCGCGCGAGCATCGGCTTGAGCATGTTGCCGGCGTCCATCGCGCCCTCGGCCTTGCCGGCGCCGACGATGGTGTGCAGCTCGTCGATGAACAGCAGGATTCGCCCGTCACTGTTCTTGACCTCCGCCAGCACGGCCTTGAGCCGCTCCTCGAACTCGCCGCGGTACTTCGCGCCGGCCACCAGGCTGCCCATGTCGAGCGCGAACACGGTCTTGTCCTTGAGCCCCTCGGGCACGTCGCCTCGCACGATGCGCTGCGCCAGGCCCTCGGCGATCGCGGTCTTGCCGACGCCGGGCTCGCCGATCAGCACCGGGTTGTTCTTGGTCTTGCGGGACAGGATGCGGATCACGCGGCGGATCTCCTCGTCGCGGCCGATCACCGGATCGAGCTTGCCGTCGCGCGACATCTGCACGAGGTCGCGGCCGTAGCGCTCGAGCGCCTCGTAGGTCGCCTCGGGGTTGGCGCTCTGCACGCGCTGGTTGCCGCGCACGTCCTTGAGCGCGTTGAGGAACCGCGCCTCGTCGATCGCGAGCCGACGCAGGATGTCCTTGAGCCCGCCCTTGGCCTCGTGCAGCAGCGCCAGGAACAGGTGCTCGACCGAGACGTACTCGTCGCGCATCTTGCCGGCCTGCTTCTCGGCGACCTGCAGCACCTTGGCGAGGTCCTGGTCGAGGTAGATCTTGTCTGCTTCGTAGCCCGGGCCGGACATGCGCGGCTTGCGCTGCAGCTCCTGCTGCACGGCCTCGGCGACCTGGTCGGCGGCGATGCCGATGCGCTGCAAGAGGCGCGGGACCAGCCCGTCCTGCTGCTCGAGCAGCGCCAGCATGAGGTGCTCGGCGCCGACCTGCTGGTGGCCGAACGCGACGGCCTTGCCCTGCGCCTGCTGCAGCGCCTCCTGCGACTTCTGCGTGAGCTTCTGCATGTCCATCGTGATCCTCCTCGGGCCCGGCCGACACGGCGCGGCGCGACCCGGCGCGCTGTTGGCAGGTTCCGTGCCACGGCGCTATGGGGCACTCAACTGCCCATGGCAACGGGGGTAAGGTGAGGATGGTGGCGGCGCAAACGGAGGCAGCAGGCCGCCATTTTGGCGCACAAACCGACGGGGATGCCGAAATGGCGCCCGGCGCGTCGGGCTCAGCGACCCGCCGACCGACTCAGACGCGGATCTCGTCGCTGCCGGCCCGAACCCCACCCTGCAGTCGCGGCGCGACCTCGGCTTCGACGAACGCGTCGACCTGCTGCGGGCAGCGGCCGATGAACCGCGCCGGGTCCATCAGGCTCGGCAGCCGGGCGTGGATCGCGGCGAACGCCGGATCCGCCGCGATCAGCTGCAGCAGCGGGTTGTCGCGGCCCTCGCCCTTCACCGCCTGCGCCGCGGCGCGGCTGTGCACGCGGATCCGCTCGTGCAAGTCCTGCCGGTCGCCGCCGGCCTCGACCGCGGCCATCAGGATCTCCTCGGTGGCCAGGAACGGCAGCTGCTCCTGCAGCTTGCGCGCGATCACCCGCGGGTACACCACGATCCCGCGCACCACGTTCTCGACCAGCATCAGGATGCCGTCGATCGCCAGGAAGCTCTCGGGGATGGCGATGCGGCGGATCGCCGAGTCGTCGAGCGTGCGCTCGAGCCACTGGGTCGCCGCCGTGTGGGCGCTGGTCGTCGCCGCCTCGATCACGTAGCGCGCCAGCGCGCACACGCGCTCGCAGCGCATCGGGTTCTTCTTGTAGGCCATCGCCGAGCTGCCGATCTGCTTCGACTCGCTCGGCTCCTCGAGCTCGCCCTCGTGGGACAGGAGGCGCATGTCGGTGGCGAACTTGGACGCCGACTGGGCGATCGCGCTGAGCGCCTGGTGCAGCGTCCAGTCGATCTTGCGCGTGTAGGTCTGGCCGCTGACGGCGACCGTGCGCTCGAATCCCATCGCTCGTGTCACGCGCCGGTCGAGCTCCTCGACCTTGGCGTGGTCGCCGCCGCACAACGCGAGGAACGTCGCCTGCGTGCCGGTCGTGCCCTTCACGCCGCGGAACGGCAGCCACTCGATGATGCGCCGCACCTCGTCGAGGTCGAACGCGAAGTCCTGGGCCCAGAGGCACGCGCGCTTGCCGACCGTGACCGGCTGCGCGACCTGGAAGTGCGTGTAGCCGAGGCACGGTTCGGCGCGCCACCGGCTGGCGAACTCGCCCAGCGCCGACAGCACCGCGCCGAGCCGTGTCTCGATCCGGCGCAGCGCCTCGCGGTAGAGCAGCAGGTCGCCGTTGTCGGTGACGAAGCAGCTGGTGGCGCCCAGGTGCAGGATCGGGCGCGCTGTCGGCGCCAGCTCGCCGTAGTGGTGCACGTGCGCCATCACGTCGTGGCGCAGATCGCGTTCGAGCTCGGCTACTCGCTGCCAGTCGAACTCGTCGCGGTGCGCGCGCAGATCGGCGACCTGCTCCGCGGTAACCGGCAGACCGAGCTGGTGCTGCGCCTGCGCCAGCGCGATCCAGAGGTCGCGCCACGCGCCGTGCCGCGCGCGCGGCGCGAACAACTCCGCCATCGCCGCGCTCGCGTAGCGCTCGATCAGCGGATGGTCGAAGCGCTCACCGGTTGCCGTCATGCGCTCCTGCATACCATCGCCGCGACGCCGACGCCACGAACGCGACGGCGGCGGGCGCGCCCCGCGCCGCGGTCCGCGCCGCGACCTGGGGCACGCCCGCCGCCGGGCTCCGAGAGCGCTCGCGAAGGAGCGCGCCGGTGGGGATCAGCAGCGAACGAACACGCGCCGGGTGCGGTACTCGTAGCAGGGCGGCACCCAGACGCGGTGGGTGCAGGCCGGCGCGACGACACCCCAGACCCGCACGCCGCAGTCGTCGACGACCCAGCCGTAGCGGGCCGGCACGTGCTCCTCGCGCCAGTAGCCTGGCACCCGGACCCGCTCGCGAACGGTCTCCCAGCGGCCGTGCGCGTGGTGGTCGTGGCGATCGTGCCGGTCGTGGCCGTGCCGGTCGTGCCGGTCGCGGTCGCGGCCGCGGTGGCGGTCGCCGCCGCGCCGGTCGTCGCGCCGGCCGCGGTCGCCGTGGCGGCCGCCGCCGTGGTCGTCGTGGCGGGCGACGGTGCGGGCGCCGAGTTCGGCGCTCACCTGAACGTGGCGCCCGAGATTCCCTTCGATGCGGAGCTGAGCCGGCGCCACGGCAGCCAGTCCGAACAGGGCCAACACGATCGAGGTAGCGTGCTTCATGCCCCGAACAGCGGGCCGCCCCCAGGGGCCGTTGCCGGCCGGTGCCCTTTCTCCCGCGCCCTGGCGCAGTTCGCCCCGCCGCTGTCGCCTTCGCAGGACACCGGCGTCGACGTCGGGACGCAGAAAGCGGTCAGAAGTCCGAGAACGTCGCCAGCAGGACCGCGGCTGCGGCCACGAACCCGGCGGCCCAGCCGCATCGGCGCCAGCGCACCGCACCGGTTCGGGCGGCCAGCAGGATCGACAGCGCCAGGGCCGCGCCGGCGGCGTCGGCCAGCAGGTCGGCGACGGAGCTGGTGCGACCCGGCACGAACCGCTGATGGATCTCGTCGACGCCGCCGTAGGCGACCGCGACGCCCCAGGCGAACCACAGGTCCCTCCGCCGGGCGGCGGCGCCCCCCCGCAGCGCCAGCAGCGCCAGCAGCGCCATGCCGCCGTAGGCGACGACGTGCGCGGCGTTGTGCAGCAGGGCGCGCGGCCAGCCGGCGCCGGCGCCGGTGAGCTGGCGCGACGACGACCACCACAAGAGCCCCATCTCGCCCAGCAACGCCGCCCAGCGCACGGGCCGGGGTCGCGCGGCCCACCACCCGGCGGAACGCGCCACCAAGGAGAGCTTTCGCCCGTCGCCGCCGTGCGCCGCCGCGGTCAAGTGGCGGCCAGCCGCCCGTGCAGGTGCAGGCCACCGCCGGCGGCGACGTCGACGCGCAGTTCCTCCATGTGGATCGCGATCAGGAACAGCCCGCGACCGCGCTCGCTGTCGAGCGACGGCATACCGCCGGCGGCGTCGCGCAGCGCGCCGGCGAGGTCGCGCACCATGTCGTCGGGCATCTCCGGATCGACGAAGTCCACCGTCACGCGGCCGCCGGCGAAGCCGACCGCTACCGACAGGTCGACGCCGTGCCGCCGATAGGCGGCGCCGTGCTCGATGGCGTTGTTGACCAGCTCGTCGACGACCAGCGACAGCGCGTCGCACTGCTCCGGCTCGGCGCCGAGCCCCTTGGCCTGCGTTCGCACGTCGCTGCGCACCTTGCGCAGCTGCAACGGGTCGGGCGGGAACCGCAGCGGCGCAGCGCCCATCAGCGCTCCTCCACCAGCAGCGAGAGATCCAGCGCCGGCGCCGAATGCGTCAGGGCGCCGATCGAGATCCGGTCGACGCCGCACTCTGCGAACGCGCGGACGTTGTCGAGCCGCACGCCGCCCGAGGCCTCGGTCGCGACGCGGCTGCCGCGGCGGGCCGCCGCCGCGCGCACCGCCTGCACCGCCGCCGTCAGCGCCGGTCCCGGTTCGAAGTTGTCGAGCAGCACCACCGCCGCGCCGCCCTCGACCGCGGCCACGGCCTCGGCCTCGGTGCGCGCCTCGGCGATCACCGGCCCGACCTGCGCGTCGACACAGCGGCGGACGACTGCCGTGATGCCCTCGGGCAGCGCGCAGGCGAAGTGGTTCTCCTTCAGCAGCACCTGGTCGAACAGCCCGATCCGGTGGTTGTCGCCGCCGCCGGCGCGCACCGCGCGCTTCTCGAGCACACGCAGGCCCGGCGTGGTCTTGCGGGTGTCGAGAATGCGCGCGCCGGTGCCGCGGACCGCGGCGACGAACCGCGCCGTCAGCGTGGCGATGCCGGACAGGCGCTGCAGGAAGTTCAGCGCCGTCCGCTCCGCCGCCAGCAGCGCGCGCATGTCGCTCTCGACGGTCAGCACCGGGTCGCCCGGGGTCACCACCGCGCCGTCGGCGCACAGCGTCTCGATGCGGGCATCGGGGTCCAGCGCCTGGAACGCGCCGACCGCGCAGTCGAGGCCCGCCAGCACGCCGGCGGCCTTGCTGCGGATGGTCGCGCGACCGCGCCGCTGCGCCGGCACGGCGAGCCGGCTGGTCAGGTCGCACCCGACGTCGAACTCGGCCTGCCCCAGGTCTTCGACCAGTGCGCGCCGCACGCAGTCGTCCAGGGTTGCCGTCCGGCCGTTCATCGGTCGCGCAAGCTAACCGAAAGCGGGGAGGCAAGCAGCGACGGAACCGGCCTCAGCGCCGTTCGCCCGCCGGCGCGACCGCGACCGCGTGCTGGCGCAGGCCGTCGACCGTCTCGGGGCCGATGCCGTCGACCGCCACCAGCTCGTCGACCGCGGCGAACGGTCCATGGCGGACGCGGTGCAGGACGATCGCCTGCGCCCGCTCGGGACCGATGCCCGGCAGCGCCTGCAGCGCGGCCATCGACGCGCGGTTCAGGTCGATGGTGACCGGCACCGCCACCGGGCCGAGCGCCCCGCCGTGCGCGAGCATGCCGTCGGCGAAGGCGCGCACCAAGAGCGCCATGGTCACCGCGGCCCAGACCCGAAGCAGGAGCGCGCGCCGCGACGGCGGCAGCCCGCGCTCGGAGTCGGCCGGCCTCAGCGCCGGCGCAGGCAGCGGCGCAGGCGGCGCTCGACGCCCTCGCCGAGCGCCGGCAGGCCCGCCACCAGCGGCCCCACCGCCAGCTCGAGGCCGTTCATGATCGCCCGGATCGCCGCCGCTTCGCCGCATTCGGGATGGCTCACCACCAGTGGCGGCTGCCCGAGGCGCCGATGCGACACCGCCGGGTTCTCCGCCACCTCACCGATGTAGTGGAGCGAGCGCCCCACGAAGCGACGCGTGACTTCGGCCAATCGGTCGAAGGTCGGGCGGCCCTGCCCCGGTTCGGGGACGCGGTTCACCACCAGGTGCACCTCGGGGGCGCGCGGCTGTCGCGCCACGCACTTCACCAGCGCGTAGGCGTCGGTCAGCGCGGCGATCTCCGGGTTGGTCACCAGGATCAGGTGCTCGGCGGCGAGGATCGTCAGCAGCGACTGCGGCGACAGCCCGGCCGCGCAGTCGAGCAGCACGACGTCGTGCTCGCGCGCGATCGTCCCGAGACTCTGCGCCAGCAGGTCGAAGTGCCGCTCCTCCAGCTCGGCGAGGCTGCTGATGCCGGAGCCGCCGGCGACGAGGGTCGGGCCGTGCGGGGTGCGCACCATCACGTCGTGCGGGCGCGCCATGCCGCCCAGCAGGTGGTGCATCGCCAGCGGCGGATTGACGCCGAACAGCAGGTGCGCGTTACCGAGGCCGAAGTCGCAGTCGACGACCGCCGTGCGCTTGCCGGCGCGGTGCAGCGCCACCGCGAGGTTGGTGACCAGGAACGACTTGCCGGTGCCGCCCTTGCCGCTCGCGACCGCGAGGACGCGCCCTTCGACGCGGTCGCGGACGACCGGCGACGCCGCCGGACGCCGCTGCAGCAGGCGCTGCACGAGTCTGCGTCCGAGCGAGTCGGCGACTGGTAGATGTTGGTCCATGAGGTCTCCGGGGCCTCCGACTGCCCGGAGCTGGCGGTTGTCAGTCGTCCGCCAACGGGCCCTCCTGCTCGTCTTCGGGTCCGCCGCTGCCGTCCCGCCCCCGCATCAACGCCGAACACTCGTCGGCGGAGAGCCGGGCAGCGGAGAGACTCGCCCGCAGCGTTTCGAAGCCGCCGCGCGCACTCGCGGCGACCTCCTCGGTCGCGGCCGGGGCCGTTGCGCCGCTGGCGCCGCCCATCCGCGTGAGTTCGTCCAGCAGCGCCAGGTAGCGCCGCGCGATCTGGTCGCCGAGCACGCGCAGGTCGGCGTCGCTGGCGATCGGTCGCGGCGTCCCGCCGTGCGGGGCGCCGAGCACGAGGTCGTCCGCGAACCAGCACTCGCCGAGCGGACGCCCTTCGAACGAGGCGCGCCGCGAGAACCGGTCGCCCTCGACGCGGATCTTCGGGTCGAGCGTGCGCGCGAAGTCGTCGAACGCCCGGAACCGGGCGCGCTCCTCGCTCCCCACCGCGGCGTCGATCGGCGGCTGCGGCGACTGCGCGCGCCCGCCGGCCGCCGGCGGCGCACCGAGCACCGGCCGCACCACCAGCCGCTCCTGCCCGCCGACCTGGAACGTGTCGACCTCGACCACCTCGAGCTCGTCGAGACGCAGGCGGCGCAGCGTGTCGATCGTCGCGGCCGACAGGCCGGTGCCGAGCACCAGCAGCCGGCAGCGCTCGGGTTCGCGCAGGTCGGCCTCGGGCAGCGCCCGCGGCATGCCCGCGGCGTTGCGGCGCCAGAACGCGTGCGCGGCGACGACCCGCGCCGGCAGCGCGGCGTCGCGCTCGCCGCTGGCGAACACCAGCACCGGGCTGCCGCCGGCGTCGCGCAGCAGGCCGTCGACCAGTCCGAGCCCTTCGGTGCCGAGATCGAGCCCCTCGGCGACGACGCGCAGGCCGCGTTCGAACAGCTCCGGGCGCTGGCTCAGCAGGCGCCACAGGCCGTCGCGCTGCAGTGGCACGACCGGTCCTCGGATCACGCGCGCACCTCCGGCCCGGGCAGCGGGCGTTCGGCCGAGACCGGGCCCCAGCTTGCTGGTCCCGCGACCGCAAGCACCTCCCTTGGATTGGTGCGGCTCACCGCCTGAGCCATTCGAAACATCCGGCCTCGGAGTAGTAGGTCCAGCCGTCGGTGCGGCATTTCATGTGCGGCCGGCCAGAAATGCAAGGCCGAATGCGCCGACCAGCCCGGATCCCGGACCGGACCGTGGGTCAGCGCCGGCGGCGCGGACGCCAGGGGCGGGCCGTGGCCTCGGCGACCCCAGCGGCGGATCCGGGCGCCGTGGGCATCGCGCCGCCGTCGCGCGCCAGGGCCTCGGCGACCGCCACCAGCGGCGACCGCCGCTCCTCGATCCTGCACATGGCCGCCGCCAGCGCGTCCGATGCGTCGGCGGGCAGCCCGACCGCCGCACCCGCCCCACCGGCGCCGAGCTGGCGCAGCACCATTTCGGCGACCGCCTCCTTGCCGGCGTCGCCGCGGCCGGTGACGCAGCGCTTGATGCGCGCGGGCGCGTACTGGTGGATCGCCATGCCGGCGCGCGACGCCTCGGCCAGCACCACGCCGCGGGCCTCGCCGATGCGCAGCGCGGCCTGCACGCTCTTGCCGTAGAAGGCCTCTTCCAGCGCGAGTTCGTGCGGCGCCAGCCGTTCGAGCAGCGCCCGGAACTGCTGCGCCAGCGACCACAGGCGCTCGGGCACGTCGTGCTGCCGCCCGCCGAGCCGCAGCACGCCGCAGTCCAGCGGCCGCACGCGATCCCCGCCGCCCGCGCGCACCACGTTGGACGCCCGCAGCGCGAGCGGCGCCGCGGCATGTGCGACCGCGGCCGAGACCTGGTCGGTCTGCAGCTCGAGGCAACCGAAACCGACCACCTGGGTGCCAGGGTCGATCCCGAGGATCCGGATCACCGCCACGGCGCGGATGGTAGCGGGCGCTGCACCGGCGCCGTAGCGTGAGCCCCGTGAAGGTCGCGATGCTGCTGCTGGCGGCCGGGCGCGGAACGCGGTTCGGCGGCCCCGTGCCGAAGGTCTACGCCGACCTCGACGGCAAGCCGGTGCTGCTGCACGCCGCCGAACGGCTGCGGCGCGTTGCGCCGGCGCCGGACGGCACGCTGGTGGTCGTGGTCGGCCGGGGCGAGCGCGAGACGCTGCTGCGACCGCTGCTGCCGGCGCTGCAGCGGCTCGGCGCGACCATCGCCGACGGCGGCGCCACGCGACAGGAGTCGATGCGCAACGGGCTCGCCAGCGCCACCGCGGTCGCCGGCGGCACAGCGCCCGACTTCGTGCTGGTGCACGACGCCGCCCGCCCGCTGCTGCCCGTGGCCGCCGCGCGCGAGTGCCTGCGCCGCGCCACGTCGGTCGGCGCCGCGCTGCTCGCGGTGCCGGCCGCCGACACGATCAAGCGCGTGTCCAAGGACGATCTCGTCGCGGCAACACTCGACCGCGACGAGCTGCGCCGCGCGCAGACGCCGCAGGTGATCCGCCGCGAGCTGCTGCAGATGGCGCTCGAGCACGCCGCGCGGACCGGCGCGGTCGCCACCGACGACACGGCCCTGGTCGAGGCGCTCGGGTTTCCGGTCGCGGTGGTGCACGGGTCGCCGCGCAACCTGAAGATCACCGGGCCCGACGACCTCGCGATCGCGGCGGCGCTGCTGGCCCTCGGACCGGACCCCGCCGACGCCGCCGCAGGCGACGCCTCTCAGCCATGATCCCCGACCTCCGCATCGGCCTCGGCATCGACGTGCACCGGCTCGAGCCGGGACGCCCGTGCGTGATCGCCGGCGTCCGCATCGACTCGGACGTCGGCCCGTCGGGCGTCAGCGACGGCGACGTCGTGCTGCACGCCGCCGTCGACGCCGTGCTGGGCGCCGCCGGCCTCGACGACCTCGGCACCCTGTTCCCGGAGAACGACCCGGCGAATCTCGGCCGCGCGTCCGCCGATTTCTGCGGCCGCACCCTCGAACTCCTGCGCGAACGCGGGCTGCGGGTGCTGTCGCTGGACGCCGTGGTCGAGACCGAGGTGCCGCGGCTGCGCCCGCACCGCCAGGCGATGCGAACGCGGCTCGCGCAGTTGTTCGCGGTACCGACCGACCGCGTGAACCTCAAGGGCAAGACCGCCGAGGGCCTCGACGCAATCGGCGAGCGCCGGGCGATCCGCGCCACCGTGGTGGCGCTGGTCGGCCCCACGCCCGCGCCGCCGCACTGACTCGCAGTAGGATCGGGGCATGCCGATCCCGCGGTCCACGCTGCTGCTGCTGCTGCTCCTGTCTCCATGCGTTCGGGCGACGGCGCAGGCGCCGACGCCCGCGGCGCCGGGCGACCACCAGATCGAATGGCAGCGCAGCCTCGACGACGCGCTGCGGCTGCACCAGCAGGGCGTGCCGCTGCTGCTCGCCCTGAACATGGACGGCGAGAGCGCCAGCGACCGAATCGTCGTCGAGAACTACCGCGACCCCGCGTTCGTGCAGGCGACGCGCCGCTGCGTGTGCGTCGTCGCCAGCGTGTTCCGCCACAGCCCGCGCGACCACGACGACCAGGGCCGCCGCATCCCGTGCCCGCGCCTCGGCAGCGTCACCTGCGGCGAGCACATCGCGCTCGAGCCGCTGCTGTTCGAGCGCTTCCTCGCCGACGGCGAACGGGTGGCGCCGCGCCACGCGCTGGTGCTGGCCTCTGGCCGCAAGGCCTGGGACCTGTCGCTGTGTTTCGATCTGCGCGACATCGACCGTGCGCTCGCGGAGTCGCTGACGGCGCTCGGGGATCCGGCGTCGCGCGACGCCGCCGCGCCGGCCGCCGCGGCCACCTGGGACGCGCTGGCCGGCGCGCGCGACGGCGCGGCGCGGCGGCGGCTGGAGCGCGCCGTCGCCGAGGCGAGCGCCGACGACGCGCTCGATGCCGCGCTGCAGGCATTGGCGCGCTACGGCGACGCCGGCAGCCTCGAGGCGCTGCGCCTGGTCGCAGCCCGCCTCCAGCAGCTGCCGCCGCGGCTGCAGGACCGCTTCCTGCAGACGACCCGCGCGCTCGGTCTCGACGTCGACGTCGCGGCGGCGCTGCGTCAAGGCCTGCAGGACTGCGGCCCGCGCCCGACGCAGCCGGGCCTCGGCGAGACCGCGCCGCTGCTGCCGCTGCTCGCCCAACTCGGCGAAGGCGACCCGACCACGCGAACCCTGCTGATCGGCTGCCGCGCGCTGGCGGCGATGCAGCCCCACGCGGCGGCGGCGCTCGACGGCCGGATCGGCGGCGACGGCGGCGCCGCGATCGCCTCGGTCGCGGCGGTGCTCGGCGGGCCGTTCGACGCGGGCGCCTGCGTGCAGGCCGCCGACGCCACCACGCGGTCGGCGCCAGCCGGCGAGTTGCCGCGGCCGGCGCCGCCCAGTGACGCGATGCCGCCGGCCGACGAACTGCTCGCCGCGCTCGGCGAACTCGACGGCGAACTCGCCCGGCGCCCGGCCGACGCCGCGCTGCGCGCCCGCTTCGCCAAGGCCTCGCTCGACTACGGGCGGCGGCGCATGGAGGAAGGGCAGGCCGACGCCGCGCTGCTGCTCGAGGACGCCGCGCAGGCGTTCGAACGCGCGCTCGCGGCGGAGCCGCAGCACGTCGACTGGTGGATCGAACGCGCCCGCGCGGCCTACTTCCGCGGCCGCTTCGGCGAGGAATCCGAGGCCGCGCGCGCCGCGTTCGCGCGGACCGCCGGCCAGCCGACGAGCCTGCCGCACGAAGCGCTGCTGGCGACGGGCGCGGCGCGCGCCACGGCCGTGCTCGACGACGCGGTCGCCGTGGAGGCGCTGCGCTGGCTCGGCGACGGCGACATGCGCCAGCTCGGGAGCGCCATGCCCGACGATCCGGCCGACGCCGTCGGCACCGCGATCGAAGGACTGCGCGCGCTCGGTGCCGTCGCCGCGAGCCCGTACGCCGGCGCCGACGACTGGCTGGCGCTCGCGTCGCTGTGCGGCCTGCTCGGCCTGCACGACCAGGAGCTGGCGCTGCTGTGCGCCGGCGCGCGGCGCCTGCCCGCCGACGCGGCCCTGCGGCGCGCCATCGACGCGGCGCTGTGGCGCCAGGGACGCATCGACCTCGCGCCCGTCGTCGCCGCGGACATCGAGCGCAGCGGCCCGGTCACCGGCCTCTCGGCCTGGTACCGCGGCTACGCCTGCCTGCTGGCCGCCGAGGACGCGCGCCGCCGCCAGCAGCCCGCGACCGCCGTGCCGACGTACGACCGCGCCGACGCGCAGTTCGCGCGCGCCGCCGCCCTCGACCCCGAGCTCGCCGCCGGCGCCGCCTACTGGCACGCGCTGTGCTCGCTCGGCCGCGGCATGGCGCACGCGGCGGCCGGCCGCCGCGCCGACGCCGCCGACTGCCTGGTCGCGGCCGTAACCACCGGCACCGCGCTGGCCGAGGTCCGCGACGGCCTCGACTGCGACGCGCTGGACCTCGTCGACAAGGTGCTCGAGTGGCGCGTCGACGGCCCGTCCACCGTCGACAGCGCGGCGCTGCTCGACCGCCTCGACGCGCACGCCGGCGACGACCCGTTCTGGGCGCTCGCCGTCGCCGATTCCCTGCTGCGCGAGGCGCTGCGCGCCGACGGGCGCAACCCCGACCGCGAGCTGCAGGACACCGTCGACGCCGGCGGCCAGCCCATCCGCATGGAGATGGGGCGCCCCACCGAGCTCGGCGACCGCTACCTGCTGGCGTCGCTGGCGGCCGCGCGCTGCGCGCAGGACCGCCTGCGCACCGACGACGACCGCCGGGTCGCGGCCCAGTCCCACGCCATCTGGGCCGAACGCCAGCTGACCCGTGATCTCGACGACGGCGTCGCCGAGGCGCTGCGCGCCGCCGCCGACCTGCTCGGCCTGCAGCTGGAGTTCGACGAGTCCGGGTCCAGCCGCAGGGCGGCGGCCGCCGAGCTGCGGCAGCGCCTGGGTCCGGCGCGCCCACGCCAGCGGCCCGGTCGCTGATCGGCACGACGACCGGGCGGCCGCCGGCAGCGATTTCGTGAAGGTCGCCCGGGGCTCCGCGCGCAGGACCCGGTGACCATGAAGACCATCCTGCACCACTCTCTCCGGCCGGCCCGCGCGGCGGCCGCCGCCGCCCTGCTGGTCGCCGTCGCTCCGGCGCAGCTCCCTTCCTACGAGGTGCGCGTCGTCGCTCCCTACTCGACGACCACCGTCGTGCGCGGCACGGACCAGCAGGACCTGCTGGTCGGCTACCAGATCACGACCCTCGGCCAGATCGTGCCGTTCGGGGCCGACCAGGCGCGCGGCCTGTTCCTCCTGCCCCTGCCACCCGGCTACCAGTCCGGCTTCGCCAACGACGCCAACAGCGCGGGCGTGCTGGTCGGCGCCGTCGCGCAGGGCGGTTTCCCGTTCGACGGCGGCGAGCCGGCGATCTGGCTGCCCGACGGCCTCGGTGGCTACACGGTCGTGGTGCCGCAGCAGTTCGCCAGCCTGCCGAGCCCCCTCGGCCAGCTCACGATCCAGGGAGGCATGGCCGTCGCCATCAACGACAACGGCACCATCGTCGGCTGGTCGCGCTACCGCGGGTTCCAGGGCGGTCCGACCACGCGGTTCTCGATCACCGGCGCCCCCGTCGACCTCGGCGCGCTCGGGTTCCAGGCCACCGTCACCGACCTCGCCGACCACGTCGACGTGATCGTCGGCGGCAGCCTGCGCATGTACCTGACGACCGGCGTCGTCACCGACCTCGGGCTGCCGCCGCCCGCCTCGGGTTCGTTCTCGGGCGTGCTCGGCTACTCGATCAACGACAACCTGCAGACCGTCGCCGCCGCGCGCCTCGCGACCAGCCTGCCGGATCGGTGGCTCACCTATCGCCACACCGATGCCGCCGGGTGGCAGCCCCTCAACCCCGCCGTCGTGCCGAGCCCGCTGGTCGGCTTCTACGACAACAACAACCGCGGCGACGTCTCCGCCAGCGGCGGCGTCTGGTTCGACGCCGAGGGCGTGCTCGTCGGCGGCTTCGACGCCCTGCTCGCGCCGACCTCGAGCTTCTGGGACACCAACCTCGGCTTCCTGGCGGACGACCGCCGCGTGTTCACGACCGGCATCGACACCCGGACCGGACAGGCCGCGCTGCTGATCCTCGAGCCGTCGACGTGCCAGACCGATCTCGGCTTCCAGGGGCCCGGCGCGGCGAGCGCGACCCTCTGCGGCCAGGGCCTCGCGCTCGGCCAGGCGAGCGAGTACGCGGTCGTCGGCGCGCCGTCCGCCGCGTTCGGGGTCCTGTCGCTGTCCGACGCCGGCCTGCCGAACGCGCCCCTGCTCGGCGGGACCGCCGTCTCGTTCAACGGCGCCTTCGCGCTGCTGGTCACGACCGATCCCGCAGGCGGCCTTCGACTCGCGGTGCCGGGTTCGCCGCTGCAGGTCGACCTCGTGTTCCAGTCGGCGTTCTTCGACGCCGCCCTGCCACAGCAGTTCGCGTTCACCAACGCGCTGCTGGCGCGCTTCGGGCGGTGAAGGGAGTAGAGCATGCTGCGGTGCAAGATCGCTCGCTTCGCTCGCTCGCGCACCGCGCGCGCGGACGCGGTCCGCGCGCCGGAGGCGACCGACGACAACGGCGCGGGGGCGCAACACCCGCGACGCACGCATCCGCGAGACTCGGAGCGCAGCTGCTCCGGGGACGCAGCGGCCGGGCCGGCTGGCACGCGCAGCGCCGCGACGCAGCATCCGCGAGGCGAAGCAACGGGCGCGTCACGGCGCGTGCGGGCCGGCCCCAGGCCGCTGCTGCGGCCACGACACTCGGGCCGGGTCGCGCCTTGCGGCCCGAGAGACGGGGGCCGCAAGGCTGAATACCAGGAGCAACCGCGACGGGAACGCAGCCGCCCGGCTCGCGGCTTCGGCTCGCTCGCTGGCGCTCGCATCGCGCGCCGCGGCATCCGCGAGGAACCTCGGATCGCTGCGAGGTGGCAGAGGCGCCGTCGCCGTCGATGGTCGGTGATCCGCGGTCGCGCGTGCGCCGGGGGAATCCGCCGGTCGAGGGTCTCCGGCCGCAGGCCGCAGATCGCGCCGCCGCCGGGCTCCTCCGAGGTTCCTAGCGGATGCCGCGGCGCGCGGAGGCGCGAAGCGCCGCAGCTTCAGCCGCGCGCCAGGCGGCTGTGCTCCCGTCGCGGAGTGCGCCTCCTGGTAGTCAGCTTCGCTGCCCCCGCGCATGCGGGCAGCGAAGCGCGGCCCAGCCCGAGCGGCGTGGCCGCAGCAGCGGCCAGGGGCCGGCCCGCACGCGCCGTGACGCGCCTACTGCGTTGCTGCGCGGATGCTGCATCGCGGCGCGGCGAGTGCCAGCCGGCCCGGCCGCTGCGTCCCCGGAGCGGATGCTCTCCTCGGCCCGCGGATGCGTGAGTCGCGGGTGTTGCGCCCAAGCACCCTTGTCGTCGGTCGCCTCTGGCGCGCGGACCGCGTCCGCGCGCGCGGTGCGCAAAGCGCGCAGCGCTTTGCTTGCACCGCAGAATGACGCTTCCTCGCGGATGCTGCGGCGCGCGGAGGCGCGAAGCGCCGCAGCCTCAGCCGCGCGCCAGGCGGCTGCGTTCGCTTCGCGGTGTGCGCCTCCCGGTAGTCAGCTTCGCTGCCCCCGCGCATTCGGGCAGCGAAGCGCGATCCCGCCCGAGCGTCGTGGCCGCAGCAGCGGCCAAGGGCCGGCCCGCACGCGCCGTGACGCGTCCACGATGTTGCCTTGCAAGTGCGCAACGCGGCGCGGCACGTGCCAGCCGGCCCGGCCGCTGCGGCAACCGGAGTGGATGCGCTCCGAGCCTCGCGGATGGCCCGATGCGGGTGTTGCATCCCCGCGCCCGTGTCGTCGGCCGCCTCCGGCGCGCGGACCGCGTCCGCGCGCGCGGTGCGCAAAGCGCGTAGCGCTTTGCTTGCACCGCAGCATGCCGCTCACGTCCGCTGCAGATCGCGCAGGCGCTTGTAGGTGCCGCCGAGCGCCACCAGCTCGTCGTGGGTGCCGCGCTCGACGATGACGCCGTCCTCGATGACGACGATGACGTCGGCGCTGGCGATGGTCGACAGGCGGTGGGCGATCACGAACGACGTGCGGCCGCGGCGCAGGTTGTCGAGGGCGCGCTGCACCTGCTCCTCGCTCTCGCTGTCTAGGGCCGAGGTGGCCTCGTCGAGGAACAGGATGGCGGGGTCGCGGACGATCGCGCGGGCGATGGTGATGCGCTGCATCTGGCCGCCCGACAGGTTGCAGCCGCGCTCGCCGGCGAGCGAGTCGTAGCCCTGCGGCAGCGTCCGGATGAAGTCGTGGATCTGCGCCGCGCGCGCTGCGGCCTCGATGTCCTGCTGCGAGGCGCCGGGCCGGCCGTAGGCGATGTTCTCGCGGATGGTCGTGTTGAACAGGAACGGCTGCTGGCTGACGACCGCGGTGAGTCGCCGGTAGTCGTCCATGTCGACGGTGCGCAGGTCCTGGCCGTCGACGGTGACGCGGCCGCGCTGCGGGTCGTGGAACCGCATGACCAGATCGAGCAGGGTCGACTTGCCGCCGCCCGACGGGCCGACCAGCGCCACGGTCTGGCCGGGCGCGACCTCGAGGTCGATGCCGCGCAGCACCGGCTTGTCCTCCTCGTAGGCGAACCACACGTCCTGCAGGCGCACGGCGCCGCGCAGCTTCGGCAGCGGCTGGCCGCCGCCGCGGCCGGCGGCGTCGACGTCCTCGCGCAGGACGCTCTCGATGCGGGCCAGCGCGCTGGTGGACTCCATCAGCGTGTGGAACGACCGCGTCAGCCGCTTGACGTGCTGGTAGGTCGTGGTCAGCGGCGCGATCACCAGCGCGACGTCGTCGAAGCCGAGGTCGCCGCGCACCAGCACGATCCAGCCGAGCACCAGCAGCAGCGCGCCGAAGCCGATCTGGTAGCCGACGAACGTCTGCGCCATCGAGATGCCCTTGGCGCGCAGCATCTTCATCGTGCGCGACAGGAACATGCGGTTGCTGCCCTCGTACTCGGCCAGCCGCTGCGCCTCGAGCCGGAACGCCTTGACGGTGCGGATGCCCGACAGGATCTGGTTCATCGACTCGGTGGCGTCGCCCATCGCCTGCAGGCTGCGGTCGCTGCGGCGGCGCACGCGCCGCCCGGCGCGGTACATCGGGATCGCCATCGCCGGCACCAGCACCAGCAGGATCCAGATCGCCTCGGGCACGAACCACGCCAGGATCGCCACGTTGCCGACGATCATCAGCGGGTCGACGATGACGTTGTCGCAGGCCAGCTCGAAGCTGCGCTGCAGCACCTGCGCGTCGTTGGTGACGTTGCTGATCAGCTCGCCCATGCGGCGGCGACCGAAGAACCGCAGCGGCAGGTCGAGGATGTGGCGCGCGACGGCGACGCGCAGGTCGGCGACCATCTTGATCGCGAAGTAGCGGGCGGTGACCTGGACGCCGTAGATGCACAGGCCACCCAGCACGCCGCACACCAGGGCGACCACGGCGATCGCGAACACCACCTGCATCGCCGCGGCGTTGACGCCGTCGAACGCGACGCCGAGCCAGCCGCACAGCGCGGCGGCCTGCTGCTGGAACCAGTCGTTGAACCCGGGCCCGATCGCCGCCGCCGCGGGGTCGGTCGACGCTGGGTCGGTCGACGCTGGGTCGGTCGACGCTGGGTCGGCGGCGCCGCCGCCGAGCGCCCACATCAGCGGCTTGACCAGGGCCAGCGGCGCCTTGCTGAACAGCGCCTCGAGCACCCCGAAGGCGACGGCGGCCGCGACGAGCCCCCGATGGGCCAGGATCGCGGCCCAGATGCGGCGCAACAGCGTCGCGAAGGTCGTCTCGGGGGGCGGCGGAGTCTCGGTCACGGGGCGGATCCTAGTCGATCCTCCCGGCGCGCCGCAGCGATTCGATCGCCGCGGCGGGACACCTGAGACGGGACTACTCGACCTTCGCCTGCGCGATGACCTCGTTCGCCCACTGCATGAACCGGTAGCTGAGGTAGTCCTCCTTCACCAGGTCGCGGTCGCGCTCGACCTTGACGTCCATGCGCTTCTTCGGCGGGGTGCGCGAGTTGACGCGGGCGATGAACCAGCCGTCGGGGCCCTGGATCGGACCGACGGTCTTGCCGACCTCGGCGTCGAAGAACAGGTAGCTCGCGACCGACACGCCGTCGAGCAGCTCGGTGAACTCGTTCTCGCGCAGCTGCTGACGCACCTGGTTGAGCGGCAGGAAGCCGAGGCGGCCGCGCTTCTCGTCGTTGACGACGTACTCACCCTCCTTGGTCAGCGCCTCGTCGAAGGTCAGCTCGCCCTTCTCCAGCCTGGCGAACACCGCCTCGCAGCGCTGCCGGGCCTTGTCCATGCCGTCCGGCTGCCAGGCGAAGGTCTGCAGGTCGCGGGCCAGGAACGAGATCAGGTCGACGTTGACGTTGCCGTCGCCGAAGAAGCCGGCGCGCGCGTCGGCGTAGGCCTGCAGGTTCTCGTCGGTCAGCTCAGAGGCGATCATGTCCGAGTACGAGGCCATCAGGCGCCAGCGCGCGCGGAACGCCTCGAGGCACGGGTAGCCCTTGAACTTGGTGGCGATGATCTCGACCGTGAACGGCGTCGAGTCATAGGGCTCGCGGTACGCGTCGTAGCGCGTGTGGAAGTCCTCGTCGCTCAGGTAGTGGCCGCTGGCGACCAGCTTCTGGCGCAGCGCCTCGCGCACCACGACCTCCTGCATCGCGCGCTCGAGGTCCTGCACGTAGAGGCCCTGACGCACGAACTCGAACGCGTCCTCGGTCGGCCACTCGATGCCGTTGACCGACAGCACGACGTCCGGCGGCAGGCCGTGCGACGCGTACTTGATGTCGCTCCAGTTGCGCAGGCCCTGCTGCACGAACTGGCGCATCATGGTCAGCCAGAACTCCGGCAGCGGGCGCGGATTGCCGTTCTCGTCGACCGCGTCGGCGCTCTTCTCGAGCTGCTCGAGGAACTGCGGGCCCTGACCCGACTGGGTCTTCGACATGATGGCCTCCTTGGTGATCGCCGGCCAGTCCTTGACCGAGCCGGGGAAGAAGACCTTGTCGAACACCATCGCCTGCCGGCGCTGCTGCAGGAACGTCTCGCGGTTGAGCCCGTACTGCGTGCGCACCACCTCCCAGAAGTCGACGCCCGGGTGCTCGTTGGCGAACTGCTGCATCTTCGGCTCGAGCTCGCGCAGCACGTCCTCCTCGCGGATGTCGAAGTCCTCCGGCTGGCGCTGGCCGGACTCGATCTGCTTGCGCACCTCCTCGAGGATGAAGAAGTCGGCGACCTTGGCCTCGACCAGCTTGCCGCCGGTCAGGTAGATCGCCTCGCGCATCACCTCGCGCGGGTCCAGCGCCTTGCCGTTGACGGTGATCGGCCGCAGCAGCTTGGTGCGCTCGGCGACCAGCTGGTCCTGGAGCTTGTCGACCTCGGTCTGCAGGGCGCGGATCTGGTCCTGCTCCGACTGGGCATGCAGGCAGGGAACGACCGCCGTGACGGCCAGGGAGAACAGGAGCTTCTTCATCGTGGGCTGCAAGGGCAGGTAGGGCCGAGTGGAAGGGCGGAGCAGTCTAGCTGCGTCGGGGGGGCGAAACGAGGCGCCCCCGGCAAAGCTCCGCGAACCGGCTCGCACCCGGGCCACGGCCCCCGGCGATGCCCGGCGACGCCGCCGGCCGTGCGGTGAAGGCCGTCGCCGCCACCACTTGCGGCCGACCCACGACGCACCGGCGCCACCAAGGGCGACGCCCAGCGGCCGCTGCGCTGGACCCGCGGCGCCCCGGCCGGGCCCGTTGCCACGGACTTTCGACATCACGAAGGCGGACCCGGGCGGCGGACGCGGGCTAGGATGCCCGGCCGCCAATGACCTACGACCCCCGGACGATCGCCTTCGTCGCCGAGCTGCTGTTCCCGCCGATGCAGCTGCGCGCCGACCTGGTGCAGGGCGTGCACAACTCGCTGTTCCGACAGCCCCAGCTCGGCTACCAGAGCTTCCAGGTCCAGGCCGACGGCATCCACCTGACCAACCTGGCGCAGGTCCCCGGCCAGGTATCGCAGGCGTCGTTCCAGCCCGACCGGCTGGTCGTGCGCGAGGAGCTGCGCGGGACCACGGTCGAGGACTTCGCGACCCGCCTGGTCAACGTGGCCAAGACGGCATTCGCCGCCCTGTCCATCCCGGCCTCGATGGCCCAGCAGTTCTGCGTGCGGTCGCTGATCAACCCCAAGCAGGTCCGCGACGCCCGCGAGTTCCTGGGGCGGCGCCTGCTCGCCAACGGCGAGGCCCTCCAGGAGCTGGGTCGGCCACTCCAGTCGCTCGGCCTGCGGCTGTCGCTGCCGCCGGTCGAGGGCGACCGTGCCGCCTGGCAGGCCCGCATCGAGACCTGGCCGCAGGACCCGCGCTCGCTGTGGATCGAGGTGACCAGCACGTTCCCGACGCCGCTGACGCTGGACCAGCTGCCGCAGGTTGCCGATCACCTCTACGCCACCTATGGCTTCCTGACCGGGCCGCTGTCCCGCTATCTCGAACGCCACGACCGCCCGGCCTGACCGCCCCATCGGAACGGCCAACATCACGATGCCATCGCCGTCACCCCACGACCCGACCGCGTCGCGCACGACGCACCGCATCGCCATCCGCTGCGGCGTGCCGCTCCTGGCCGCGCTGCTGCTGCTGCTGCCCTGGGCCCTGGGCGGCTGCGGCGGAGACGGCGACGACGGCGCGCCGCGTCCCGTGCCCGGCGCTCCGCCGGCGCCGACCGACACGCTGCTCGTCGTCGACGGCGTGACCGTGACCTTCGCCGACCTGGCGCCGCCGATCGACTACCTGGAGCGGCTCGCGCCCGAGTTCAGCCTGGGCCACCGCGCGCAGAAGGTGCTGTCGGAGTACACGCTGCCGCTCCTGTTCGCGCGCCGCGAGTTCGCCGCCGAGCGCGCGGCCCAGCTCGAGCTGGCGCGCACCGTTCGCGCGGCGTGCGACAACGCCGAGGAGCTGGAGACCCTCAGCGAAGGCCGCATGCGCCGGCGCGCGGTGGTCTCGCGCGGCGACGTCGACATGCCGGTCGCCGAGTTCCTGTTCGACCCGATCCACGCCGGCGGCGTCAGCGACCCGATCGAGGTCCCGGCCGGCTGGGTCCTCGCCGGGGCATTCGACCTCACTCAGAACCGCGTCGCCGTCCAGGACGTGTGTGACGCTTTGCAGGTCGGATTCATGACCCACCACGCAAATGAGTGGCGACAGTGGCTCCAGCAGCTGCCTGTCCGGCTGGCCGACAAGGTGACCTTCGTACATCCCGAGTTCCGGTCCTCGATGCCCCCGTGGATGAAGCTGCCATGAGCCCGACCCCTCCCGCGACCTCCTCGCGCCGCTGGCGCCTCGCCCCGATCCTGCTGCTGGCGGCGCTGCTCGGCGGCGCGGCACAGGCCCAATCCGGCGGCCAGGCCGGCGGACAGGCCGGCGGCGACGCGCCCAAGCCGGACGCGGACGCCGACGCCCCGCAGGACCCCAAGAAGCTGAAGGACTGGCCGGCGATCGCCGCCCCCGACCGCGCGCGCGCGCTCAAGCTCACCGGCCAGCTCAAGAAGGAGTCGGAGGAGCTCCGCCAGGCGGCGGTCGACGAGATGATCGCGATCGGCGCCGGCGCGGCGCCGGTGCTGTTCCAGAAGGTCAACGACAGCGACGAGTCGATCAACGAGGACCTGTTCCGCGTGTTCGACGCGGTGCTCGGCCCCGAGCACGCCGACCTGATGGCGGCCCAGGCGCGCAAGAAGAAGCGCACCCTGCGCAACTACCTGACGCGGCGGCTGTGCCGGTTCGTCGACCCCGACCAGCGCGACTACCTGGCCTGGGCCAGCAAGGACGAGGAGGACGAGCAGGTGGTGTTCTGCGCCAACCTCGGCCTCGCGGCCCTGCACGATGCGCCGGCGCTGCTGCAGGTGCTGGAGCTGACGCGCCGCGACTGGCTCGAGCACAAGGACCTCGTCGCCGAGGTGCTGCCCGCGGCGCGCTGCGACGCCTGCGCCCGCGCCGTCGCCGAGCACATCGCCAGCGCCCAGCCGGTGGTGCAGGCGGCCGGCCTGCGCCTCTTGCGCTACGTCGCCGACCAGAACCACGTGATGATCCTGCGCACCTACCTCGGCGCGGAGGACCACGGCGTCAAGAAGGAGGCCGTCAACGCGATGCGCGCGCTGCACGGCCAGGAGCCGATCGAGAACCTGTCGGCGTTCCAGGCGGTCGAGATGGCCAAGGAGTGGCAGTCGAAGTGAAGTTCCTCGCGACCCTGATCCGCAGCGCGTCGCGCGTCCGCCGCGCCGCCTGCCTCGCCTGCGCCTTGGCGCTCGCCGCGCTGGCCGCCAGCGCGCCGGCGCAGAAGATCCCGCGCTACAAGAAGGACCCCTACACCAAGAACGACCCCGAGCTGATCCAGAAGGCCGGCTACGTCTCGCTGGGGCCGTTCGAGTTCGGCGGCCTCGGCGCCAACGTCACCACCACCGAGCAGATCGAGAAGACGCTGCCGTACGTCCAGCTGTTGTGGATCGAGACCGCGCACTTCCGCATCGGCATCGACCTGCCGGAGTGGACCGTGCCGATGGACGCGCCGACGCGCGCCAAGGTGCGCGGCGAGCTCGAGCGTCTCGCCGAGAAGCTGCCGGGCATCAACCCCAAGACCCGTCGGCTCGACCGCTGGCTGCGCGCGCACCTGTTCGCGCAGCGATGCGAGGACATCTACGCCGAGTTCTGCCGCCTGGCCGGCGTCAAGGACGAGGACTTCCCGCAGGACCCGAACAACGTCGTGCGCATGCCGGGCGCCACCTACATGGGCTACGGCCCGTACCTCGGCATGAAGGACAAGTACCTGGTGCTGCTGTTCGAGAACATGACCTCGTTCCAGCAGTACATGACGGCGTACCTCGGCCGCACGTCGAAGCACGGCCAGCGCTGGCACTTCAAGGACGTCGGCTGCCTGATCTTCACGATCGCGACCGAGTGCGACGAGGGCCGCCTCAAGCACGACACCGCGCTGCACTGCAGCGTCGGCTTCAACCTGTCGCAGAACCTGCTCGACGGCTTCCGCTACTACAACTACGACCTGCCGGTGTGGATCCGCGAGGGCGTGGCGCACTGGTACGAGCGCAACATCGACGAGAAGTGGAACAGCTACGACCAGACGGAGGGCTCGCCGGCCGACATCCGCAGCACCTGGAAGTGGAAGCCGCTGGTCTACTCGATGGCCGGCAGCAGCGGGAAGTTCGCGCCGTTCGCCGAGGCCTACACGTGGCGCGACTTCGGCAACATCACCTTCCACGACCACATGGCGATCTGGTCGCGCATGGACTTCCTGATGGCGCAGGGTCCGGAGAAGTGGCGCCAGTTCCTGTTCGCGATCAAGGGCCGCGTCAACGAGGACTGGTCGCCCGACCAGACCGACCTGGTCGGCGCCGTGCGCGACGCGCTGCAGGAGGCCTACGGCATCTCGGTGCTGCAGTTCGACGAGAAGTGGGCCGAGTGGGTGAAGGT
>JBFWWV010000035.1:0-24340 GCA_050245995.1 Planctomycetota bacterium
CGGAGCGGATGCGTTCCCTTCCGCGCGGATGCGTCGGATGCGGGTGTTGCGCCCAAGCACCCTTGTCGTCGGTCGCCTCTGGCGCGCGGACCGCGTCCGCGCGCGCGGTGCGCAAAGCGCGCAGCGCTTTGCTTGCACCGCAGAATGACGCTTCCTCGCGGATGCCGCGGCGCGCGGAGGCGCGAAGCGCCGCAGCTTCAGCCGCGCGCCAGGCGGCTGTGCTCCCGTCGCGGTGTGCGCCTCCTGGTAGTCAGCTTCGCTGCCCCCGCGCATGCGGGCAGCGAAGCGCGGCCCAGCCCGAGCGGCGTGGCCGCAGCAGCGGCCAGGGGCCGGCCCGCACGCGCCGTGACGCGCCTGCTGCGTTGCTGCGCGGATGCTGCATCGCGGCGCGGCGATTGCCAGCCGGCCCGGCCGCTGCGTCCCCGGAGCGGATGCTCTCCGAGTCTCGCGGATGCGTGCGTCGCGGGTGTTGCGCCCCCGCGTCCGTGTCGTCGGTCGCCTCCGGCGCGCGGACCGCGTCCGCGCGCGCGGTGCGCGAGGGCGCGAAGCGCCCGAGCTTGCACCGCAGCATGGCGCAGCGCCTTGCTTGCACCGCAGCATACCCGACTCCGGATACCCCCTCGGACCGATGGGCTCGGTCGCCGCGGCGACCTACGACGGAGATGGAGGTCTGCCATGCGCCCGCTTCCCCTGCTCCTCGCGGTGGCACTGCCGCTGCTCTCGAACCCGACCGTCGGTCAGCAACGCTTCGACGACGGCATGTCCCTGGACCACCTGCCGCCCGGGTCGCGCGGTACGACGACGTCGATGGCCGCCGTCGACCTCGACGGCGACGGCGACCTGGACCTGATCGTGGGTCGCGGTCAGGACGAGGTCTGGATCAACGACGGCCACGGGCACTTCCACGACGCCACCCAGGACCGGATGCCGGCCTTCGTGGGGACGACGCGGGCGATCGCGACCGGGGACATCGACGGCGACGGCGATGCCGACGTGCTGCTCGCCGCGGACGGCGGCCAGGACCGGCTGCTGCGCAACGACGGCAGCGGCCACCTGGTCGACGACACGGCGGCGCTGACCACGGGCGCGCTGTTCACCCGCGCGGTCGGTCTGGTGGACGTCGACGGCGATGGCGACCTGGACGCGGTGCTGGCGCAGTACGGCGCGTTCACGACGGTGCCGCCGGTGCTGCTGCAGAACGACGGCAGCGGCCACTTCACCGACGTGTCGGCGACGGCGCTGCCGGCCACCGGGATGCGCGCGGCGGTGGTGGTGACGCGCGATCTGACCGGCGACGGCGCGCCGGACCTGCTGCTGCTGGGATCGCCGAACGTGCTGCTGCGGAACGACGGCACCGGCGTGTTCACCGTCGCGGGGCCGCTGCCGGCGCTCCCGTTGCCGATCACCCCGCCGTACGCCGCGGCGGCCGACGTCGACGGCGACGGCGACGTGGACGTCATGATCAGCAACGTCTTCGACCTGGTGCTGTGGCAGAACGACGGCACCGGCACCTTCAGCGACGTGAGCGCGACTCGGCTGCCGGCCGACCCGATCGCACCGCTGGTCATGTGCCTGGCCGACCTCGACGGCGACGGCGACCGCGACCTCGCCACCTGGGGCTCGCTGCCGGACCGCACGTCGCACCTGTTCCTGTTCGCGAACGACGGCAGCGGGACGTTCGGGCCGTGGTCGCCATCGTGGGACGATCGGTTCGCCGTGCAGATCCAGGCGCTGGTCGCGGCCGACCTCGACGGCGACGGCGACACCGATCTGGTGACCGGCACCTGGGTCGGCGACCGGATCCTCGTCAACGACGGCACCGGCACCTTCACCGCAGCCTGGCAGCCGCGCCTGCCGGCGGCGGACCTGGACGTCGACTCTGCCGTGGCGGCGGACTTCGATGGCGACGGCGACGTGCTGGTGCCGGGCTGGCGCCTGTGCCGCAACGACGGCCATGGCCGGTTCACCGCGACGGCGCTCTCGGTGACCGCCGCCGGCAACCGCCTCGACGCCGGCGACATCGACGGCGACGGCGACTTCGACGTGCTGTTCGACGGCGCCCCGACGACCGCGCCGGGCTGGCTGCGCAACGACGGCGGCGGCAACTTCTCGATGCGTGCGCTGCCGGCGCCGGCCGGCCCGATGAGCCGCGTCGCGCTGCTCGACGTCGATCGCGACGGCGACCTCGACGTGTTCCTGGCCTACCTGGGGCCGCAGAACCGGCTGCTGAGGAACCAGGGCGGCGGCTCGTTCACCGATGTCACCGCGACGGCGCTGCCGGTCCTCGATCCCGAGTACACCCTGGACGTCGTGGCACTCGACGTCGACGGCGACCGCGCGCCGGACCTGGTGCTGACCGGCTATCGCAACCCGTTCGGCGGCACCCCGCTGCTGGCGCTGTGGCGCAACGACGGCGCCGGTCACTTCGGCGACGAGACCGCGACGAGCCTACCGGCCGTGACCGAATACCCGACGCGGCTCGCCGCCGCCGACTTCGACGGCGACGGCGACGTCGACCTGTACTTCGGCAAGGTCGGCCAGGACGAGGTGCTGTGGAACGACGGCTCCGGCGTGTTCGCGGTGGCAGCGCCGTCGCCGCTGCCGCCCGACACCGACGCGCCGATCACGCTGCTGTGCGCGGACCTCGACCGCGACGGCCGGCCGGACCTGCTGATCCCGCACGGCGATGGCGCGCGGCTGCTGCACAACGACGGCGGCGGCGCGTTCTCGTCGGCGCCGACCGGAACGCCGACGCTCGCGGGCGTCCGCCTGCTGCGCGCCTTCGACGCCGACGGCGACGACGACCTCGACCTGCTGAGCGTGCACACCGACGGCCTGGCCGCGGTGCACGCCAACCGCGCGGTGCAGTGCACCGTGCCGTGGCTGGCGCTGACCGGCCGGCCGTGGCGGGCCGAGTTCGGCTGTCGGCCCGGCGACGTGATCGCCGGTTGCGTGGCCATTCCGGTGGTCGGCGCAGCGCTGGCGCCGACGCCGATCGCGGTGCCGTCGCTGGGCCGCTTCGCGCTGGATCCGGCGATGCTGCTGGACCTGCAGCCGTGGGTGCCGATCGATCCCGCGACCGGCAGCGGCACCCACGCGATGGTGGTGCCGACCGACGCGGCGATCCTCGGCGTGCCGTTCTTCGTGCAGGCGCTGATCGCCGATCCTGCCGGCGTCCACAGCCACCTGACCAACGCGGTCGGGGCCGTCGTGCTGCGCTGATCCGGCGCCCCTACAGCTCGGGCTGCCGGTCCGCCGTGTTGGCGACCAGCGGCACGCCGTCCTTGACGGTCAGCGCGACCGGGTTGCCGCCGAACATGTAGCCCGTGGCCTCCCAGCTCGGCATGTCGAGGGCGACGAGGTCGGCGCGCTTGCCGGGGTGCAGCGTCCCGACCTGCTTGTCGAGCTGCAGCGAGAACGCCGGGTTGATCGTCGAGGCGTGGATGACCTCGGCCGGCGTCATCTTCAGCTTGACGCAGGCGAGCGTCTGGATCAGCGTCATCGACTGGGTGTGGCACGAGCCGGGGTTGAAGTCGGTGGCGATGGCGACGATGCAGCCGGCCTCGATCATGCGGCGCGCGGGCGCGTAGATGTCCTTGCCGAGGAAGAAGCCGGTGCCGGGCAGCAGCACGCCGGTGGTCCTGCTGCCGGCGAGGGCGCGGATGCCGGCGTCGGAGATGCGGCCCAGGTGGTCCGCGGAGTCGGCGCGCAGCTCGACCGCCAGCTCGGCGCCGCCCATCTCGGTGAGTTCGTCGGCGTGGAGCCGCAGGCGCAGCCCTTCGGCGCGCGCGGCCGACAGGACGCGCATCGCCTGCACGCGGTCGAACACGCCGGGTTCGGCGAACACGTCGCAGGCGTCGGCGAGCTTCGCCAGCCGCGGCAGCATCTGGTCGCACACGAGCTTGACGTAGGCCTCGCGGTCGTCGCGGTACTCCGGCGGGAACTCGTGCGCGCCGAGGAAGGTGCGGACGACGGTCAGCGGCACCTGCTCGATCGCGGCGGCGAGCGCCTTCAGGCTCTTCTCCTCGTCGGCCACCGACAGGCCGTAGCCGCTCTTGGCCTCGACGGTCGTGGTGCCGTGCACGGGGAAGCCCCACAGGTGCTCGATCGTGCTCGCCGTGAGGTCCTCGAGGCTGGTCTCGCGCACGGCGCGCATCGAGCTCAGGATGCCGCCGCCCTGCTGCGCGATCGCCATGTAGTCGGCGCCGGCGCAGCGCATGTGGAACTCGTGCTCTCGGGTCCGCGCGAACACCGGGTGCGTGTGGCAGTCGACGAAGCCGGGCAGCACCACGTAGCCGGACAGGTCGAGCTCGTCGGGCGCGGTGTAGTCGCGGGCGATCGCGTCGGTCGTGCCGGTCGCGACGACGCGGCCGTCCTTCACGGCGACGGCGCCATCGTCGATCACGCCAAGCTGCTGCAGCTCGGCGCCGCGCCGCGGCCCGTGCGCCGGGCCGTCGGCCAGGGTCACGAGTTGCCTGCAGTGGACGAACAGCCGATCGACCGGGGTTGCCATGGCCGCTCCAGCGGACCCGGCGACGCGGACGGGCGCAACGGTGCTCCGTCCACGGGGTGCGGAAGCGATCAGCTCGCGGCGAGCATCGGCTCGGTGGCGCGGCTCTGCGCGAACCAGTGCGCGATCCGCTCCTGCACCCGCTTGCGGGCGCGGAACACCACCATCTTCAGCGCCTCGGGGCGGATGCCGAGGACGGTCGCCAGCTCGGCGTAGCGCATCTGGCGGACCTCGACCATCTGCAGCACGAAGCGCTCGCGCTCCGAGAGCTGGTGGAACGCGGCCAGGTAGAACCGCAGCAGCAGCCGGAAGGCGGCGAGCGTTTGCGCACACTCCTCGTGGTCCTGGGCCTGACGGTCGGGCTCGAGGCGCGGCGCGCCGGGGTGCTGCGCCAGGACTTCGGACGGGCTCAGGGACAACTCGACGCCGGTGTGCTGGCGGCGCAGCTGGCGCCGGATGGTGTTGTCGACGATGGTCGACGACCACGCGGCGAACGCGCCGGGGCGGCTGGCGTCGAAGCGGTCCGGATAGCGGTAGACGTTGATGATGGCGTCCTGCAGCACCTCGTTCGGATCGAGGCCCGCGCCCAGGAACCGCAGCCGCGAACGCACGCGGGCGAGCAGCTGGGGCGCGGTGAGCCGCACCAGGGCCTCGAACACCTCGGCGCTGCCGCTGCGGCGGTACTCGTCCATCAGCGCCGTCGCGACCGCGGGCTGACGCTGGGTTGCCTGGGCGGCCCCGGGCACGTCGTCCGCGGAGCGACCGCGCCGGCGCAACAGCTCCTCGGCACTCGCCAACACGGCCTTGGGACAGCGCGACTCGGTGACGGGCGGCGCGACGGACACGGCAGGAGGGGTCATGGCACGGGACCCAGAGCGAAGCGCGGGCCAACCCGGGCAGAAACCCGCGCAGAGTTCCGGTGGACAACCCGCAAGCCGTTACCAAAAAGGGGCTTGAGGCCCGATCGGTTTCTCGATTCGGGCCCCCGGGCTGCCACCCCGTTCCTGCGGAATGACGCCCTGACGACACCAACTTGAGCGCCGGGCCGTGCGAAGCCGAACAGGTCCATACACCCCGTGGCAACTCTGGAATCCAGCGTGATGGACCCGCTCGTCGGACTGCCATCGATCCTGGCGATCCGCGACCTGCGGCGCCGGATCCGACGCGCGCACAGCGGCAGCGGCGGCCCACCGGGCCAGGTGCAGGTCTCGTCGTTGCTGCGGCTGGACCCGCCGGCGCTGCTGCGGGCCATGCGCGCGGCCGCGGCCCCGATCTACGAGCAGAAGCGCGACTTCTGGACCGTCGACAGCATCGCCCAGGCGCTCGGGCCCTCGCTGCTGCGCCGCGCCCTCGACGTGCCGTCGGTCGACGTCACGGGCACCGGTCCGCTGCGCAAGCTGTGGCTGCACTCCGTGGCGACGGCGCGCGCCGCCGAACTGCTGGCCGTGTCCACCGGCATCCTGCGCGCCGAGGAGGCCTACGTCATCGGCCTGCTGCACGACCTGCCGGCGTGGCTCGAGTACATCGGTCGCCGCCGCAGCGGCGCGGCGCCGCCCGGCAAGGCCAGCGACTGGATCCGGCACTGGGGCCTGCCGGACCGGCTTGCCGACCTGCTCGACGAGACCGCTGCCATCCAGCAGTCGGGGCAGCGCCCGCACAAGCCCACGACCCCGGCGCAGCTGATCTGCGCCGCCGAGTTGCTCGCCGAACTGGCCGACTTCACGCACCCGGGCGAGGCCCAGACCCAGACCGACGACCTGCTCGACAACCTGGGGCGCAACGACTTCGTCGCGGCCCAGCGCCTGCGCCGCGAGGTCGAACACGACCTGCGCGAGGTCGGACTCGATCTGGCGATGCCCGAGCCCGAGGTGGACGCCGAACGCATCGAGTTCGCCGACGACCTGGACGCGTTGCACACGCGGCCCAACACCGACACGATCGAGATCGTGCTCAGCGTCCTGGGCTGCAGCAAGTCGGGCAGCTACCGCGGCATCACCACGGCCGCCACCGCCGCTGCGCTGCGCTACCTCGGCTACGACCGCGCGTTCTACGTCAAGTGGACCCGCGCCTCCGGCCAGCTGGCGGTGCGGGCCAAGGCCGACCTGTCCGGCCGCAAGATCCGGCTGACCCCGGTCGAGGCGACCGTCCAGGAGCACGACCAGTTGACCTCGGCGCTGCAGCAGGAACGCCCGGTCCGCCTGACCGCCGTGCGCGGCCAGACCGGCGGGCTGCTGCGTCTGATCTCCGCCGACGAGGCGGTGGCGGTGCCGGTCAACCGCGAGTTCCAGACGCCGTCGTTCCTGGTCCTCGACCGCTCGCTGTCGGCGCGGCCCATCCACCTGCTGCGCGAGTCCGATCTGGTGAGCGCGCTCGCCATCACCACGTCGATGCTCAACGAGAACCTGCTGCTCAAGCTGGGGCACCAGCGTGCGCAGAAGTTCGCGCTGACCGACCCGCTGACGCGCCTGTTCAACCGCCGCATGGGCATCAGCAGTCTCGACCAGGAGATCTCGCGATCGCAGCGCGGCGACAGCCCGCTGACGGTGCTGATGATCGACCTGGACGACTTCAAGCGCCTCAACGACTCCTACGGCCACCTGCAGGGCGACATGGCACTGCGCGCCACTGCCGAGGTGCTGCGCAAGACGCTGCGCAAGTCGGACACCATCTGCCGCTACGGCGGCGAGGAGTTCCTGGTGGTGTTGCCGGCGACCAACGCCGAGGAGGCCGCGATCCTGGCCGCCCGATTGTTCACGGCGGTCGAGGCCCGCGGCACCGAACTGCAGCTGCCGCTGACGGTCTCGATCGGCCAGGCCTCCAACCGCACCGGCGACACCGTCGAGTCGGTGCTGCAACGCGCCGACCAGGCGCTCTACGCCTCCAAGTCGCTGGGCCGCAACCGGTTCTCGGTCGACGCCGATCTGGATTGACCGGTCCGCAGGATTCCGTCCACGGCCGCTCCCCCGGGCCGCGCACGGCGCCACCCGGTGCCCCCATGGCCGACCCTCGGCCCTGGAGCAAACCCGGGCGCCCTCCTATGCTGACCGCTGCTTTGCCGAACCCACCGACCGTCCGAGGACGCGCCGGCGACGACGACGCCGTTGCCGAAGATCCCCACCCTCCCCAACCCGAGCCCGACCCGGCCTCCGGCCCAGTGTCGCCGTGGTCAGGGTCTCCGCGGGCCGCGCCGACCCTGGCGCCGCTGCTGTCGGCGGTGCCCGCCGCCGGCTGGCAGCTGCCGCCCGCCGAACTGCCGACCGTGGACCTCGCGGCCACGATCACGCCCGCCCTGGTCGGCCTGAGCCTGCTGTGCCTGTCGATCGCCACGTTCGGCGCCCTCGGCACCAGCACCCTGGCGGTCTACTCGCCCACCAAGCTGCAGAACCGCCGCCGCGGCGAGGTCGGGCAGGCGCTGGTCGCCGACCTCGAACGCCGCGAGCGCGAGTTCCGCGTCGTCGCCCGGTTCTACCTGATGGCCGGCCTCGTCGGCGCGCTGCTGTCGATGCAGGCCGGGGTCGACGCGGCCACGGCGCCGTGGGCGATGGGCTCACTGGTGGTGCTGGCGCTGCTGCTGTGCGGCTCGCTGCCGTCGGCGATCGCCGACGTCCGCGCCGAGGCGACGCTGCTGCGGATCCTGCCGATCCTGCGGGGCGGCCTGCTGGTGCTGCGCTGGCCCCTGGTGCTGCCGGTGCTGGCCGTGACCGGCGGCATCCTGCGCGTGCTTCGCATCCGCGAGGAGCCCAGCAAGGACACCGACGAGATCACCGAGCAGGTGCTGGCGGCGGTCGCCGACTCGGTGACCGAGGACGCGCTCGCCGGCGAGGAGCGCGCCTGGATCGGCAACATCATCGGCCTGAAGGACCTGCAGGTGTCGACGATCATGACGCCGCGGCCCGACCTGGTCGCGCTGCAGGCCGACACGCCGGTCCGCGACGCGGTGCGCCAGGCGCTCGAGCACGGCTTCTCGCGCTATCCGGTCTACCGCGAGCGCATCGACGAGATCGTCGGCATCTTCTACGTGAAGGACGCCCTGGCCCTGGTGCAGGGCGACGACGCCGGCGCAGCCAAGGTGGAGACGATGATGCGCCCGCCGCTGTTCGTGCCGGAGTCGATGGCGGTGCCGCAGCTGCTGCAGCGCCTGCAGGCGGACAAGGTGCACATCGCCGTCGTGCTCGACGAGTATGGAACGACCGCCGGCCTGGTCAGCGTCGAGGACGCGCTGGAGGAGATCGTCGGCGACATCAACGACGAGTACGACGCCCAGGACGGCCCCGACCCCGACCAGGTCACGGTGGTCGAGAACGGCCACGTGGTCGAGGTGCCGGGGCGCCTGTCGGTCGACGAGGTCAACCAGCTGCTGGGCCTGGACCTGCCGGACGACGGCGACTGGGAGACCGTCGCCGGGTTCGTGATCCACAACCTCAACCGGATCCCCGCGACCGACGAGACCGTCCGGATCGACGGCGTCGAGTTCCACGTGCTGCGCGCGGACGAGCGCCGGGTCGACCGCCTGCGCGTCACCGCGCCGGCGCCCGAGCCCGCGAACCGCGATGCCTGAGGACCGGGCGCCGCCGCGCCGCGCCGCCCGCAGCGTGCGCGGCCGCGCGCTGGTGTGGAAGCGGTTCGACTTCCGCGAGTCGAGCCGCGTCGTGGCGCTGCTGCTGCGCGACCACGGCGTCGTGCACGCGCTGGCCAAGGGCGCGCACCGCGCGGGTTCGCCGCTGCTGGGCCGGATCGACTTCCTCAACGAGCTCGACGTCGAGCTGTCGGCCGACCGCGAGGGCCTGCGGCTGCTGCTGCGCGCGTCCCTGCAGCTGGAACGCCGCGGCCTGCGCACCCCGCGGCGCTTCCTGGCGGCGTCGCACTTCGTCGACGCCTGTGACGCGGCCCTGCCGGCCGGCCGTGGCGACCCGGACCTGTTCGACCTGGCGTGCGGCGGCCTGCAGCTCCTCGAGCGCTGCCCGCCGGCGACCATCCCGTCGGTCGTGCTCGGCCTCGAGCTGCGGCTGCTGGCCCTGCTGGGGGCCCTGCCGGACCTCGACCACTGCGCCCGCTGCGGCGCCGACCTGCGCGGGCAGCCGGCGTTCCGCGGCGAGGTGCCGGGCGCGCTGGCCTGCCGCGCGCACGCGGCGGCGCCCCGACGCGCGTACGCGGCGGCGGCGCTCACCTTCCTGCGCGGGTTGCGCGACACCCCGGGGCGCGCCTGGCCGCGGCTGCCGTTGCCGCTGCCGCCCACCACGGCGCAGCTGCCGGGCCCATGGCTGCAGGACGCGCTCGAACGGCGCTGCCGCCTGCGAGCGCACGTGTTCGACCCGGCCGCGACGATCGTCGATCGCCGCGCCGACGCACCCGCCCGGCGACCGGCCGAGCAACGCAGCGACCGCGTCGCGGAGCCGGCGGCGCGCCCGCTGCCGGCCGACCCGGAGGGATAGCGGCGCGCGGCGGCATGGCGTCGTGGCGAACGCGGGCGACCCGCACTACCGTGTGCGGATGCGAGCCGCGCTGCTGCTGTCGATCGCGCTGCCGGCGCTCGCCGCCGGGTGCCGCACCGCCGCCGCGCTGCCCGCGGCGGACGCCGAGCAGGCCCTGGCCGAAGCCGAACGGCGCCTCGCGGCCGGCGACGGCGTCGGCGCGCGCGACCTCCTGCTGGCGCACGAGGAGTCCGCGTTCGCGCCGACCCAGCAGCCGCGCTTCAAGGTGCTGCTCGCCCGCGCCCACCTGGAGCTGGGCGCGCCGTGGCAGACCTTCCTGGCGCTGCGCGACTTCGCCGACGACCACCCGCACAGCGAGCTGCGCGACCAGGTGATCGACCTCGAGTTCCGCGCCGGCAGCGCGCTGGCGCGCAGCGACGCCGGCTTCCTGTTCTTCTGGTCCGACCGCCGCGGCGCGCGCACCTGCCTCGAGCACCTGATCACGCGCTACCCGACCTGCGTGCACCTCGCCGACGCGCTGCGCATCCTCGGCGAGATGGCGCTCGAGGACCGGGACTATCCGCTGGCCGAGGAGCGCTTCCGCGACCTGCTGCGCCGGCAGCCCGAGAGCGAATGGGCCCCGCTGGCGCGCTTCCGCTTCGCGATGAGCCTGGTCGGCGCGCTGCGCGGGCCCGACTACGACCTCGAGCGCATGGAGAGCGCCACCAAGGAGCTGCGGGTGTTCCTGGCCAGCCCACCCGAGAACCCGCAGTTCGTGGCCGAGGCCACCGCCGCGCTGGCGCAGCTGCTCGACTGGCGGTCGGAGCGGCACGTCCGGATCGCCGACTTCTACCGTCGGGTCGGCAACCTGCCCGGCGAGATCGAACACCTGCACCTGGCCAGCACCCCCGAGTTCGCGACCACTGCCGCGGCCGACGAGGCACGGCGACGGCTCGCCGCCCTGGGCGACCCGCCGACGCTCGCCGCGGCGCCCGGAGGCGGGCGATGACCCGGCACGGCAGCCCCGGCACCCTGATCGCGGTGCTGCTGGCCGCATTGCCGACGGCTGCCTGCGGCTACGCGGTGGGCTCGGGGCTGCACGAGCGCGGGGTGCGGACCGTGCACCTGCGCGCCATCGCCAACGACACCTTCCGCCAGCGACTCGAGGCCGAGCTCGGCGCCGCCGTAGCCCGCGAGCTGGCGGTCTCGTCCGACCTGCTGCCGGCCACGGCGGCGGGCGCCGACGCGATCCTGGAGCTCCGGATCGAGACCGAGCACGAGCGCACCCTGGTGACCGGGGACCGCGCAGCGCCGGTCCGGGAGGGGTCGCAGTCGGCCCGGGTACGGATGGTCCTGATCGAGCGCCGGAGCGGCCGGACCCTGATCGACCGGGACATCGCCGACCGCGCCGAATTCCGCGATCCGATCGGCGAGGACCTGACCTCGGCCCGGCGCGAGCTCGTCGACGACCTAGCCAGAAAGATCGTCCTTGCCCTGGAGACCGGATTCTGACGAATCTAAAGGCACGCGCTGCACGTAGAGCGCGGGGTCCGGCCCGGTGGCCGGGCCCCGTGCCACCGCGCACCGCCACGAGCGGGGGACCATGACCGAGAAAGACACCAAGGACACCCAGGACGACAGCCAGAACCGCGCCAAGAAGCCGCGCGGGATGGGCGGCGTGATCCTGATCCTGGCGCTGCTGATGGTGCTGTTCCTGATCGTCTCGCGCTCCGGCCTCGAGAGCCAGAGCTCGATCGACGCGCTCTACAGCCACCTGCTGAACGGCCAGGTCGACCGCCTGACGCTGACCGACGGCGTCGCCACCGCCGAGATCCGGCTGCCCCAGGAGCAGCGCCCGCGCACGATGGAGGTCGTCGTGCGCGACCTCCTGCGCGACGAGCAGGAGGTGCAGCTGTTCAAGCAGCTGGCCGGCAGCAAGCTCGACACCGAGTCCTACCCGCACACTGCGCCCGACGCGCTGGGCACCTTCCTCGCCGACGTGCAGGCCGGCCGCAACCAGCCCCTGCAGGCGTTCTTCGTCTACGAGGCCCCGGCAAAGCACAAGACCGAGCGGCCGCGCGAGGACTCCGACGGCCGGGTCCATGGCGGCTACATGACCGCGCTGGTCATGAAGGACAACCGCACCAGCTACCTGCGGCTCGACTCGACCGACAGCACCTCGCTGCAGGAAGCTCGCCGGCGCCTGGTCGAGGCCGGCGTGCCGGTCCGCGACTTCCAGCTCACGCTCGGCAACGAGTTCAAGATCAGCGAGCCGAACACGGCGCTGCTGTACGTGATCTCGACGGTCGGCCCGTGGCTGCTGGTGCTGGCGATCGTCTGGTTCTTCATCCTGCGGCAGATGCGGTCGCCGGGCGGCTCGGGCGGCGTGCTGTCGTTCGGCCGCAGCCGCGCGGCGCTCTACACCAAGGAGAACCGCACCAACGTCACCTTCGACGACGTCGCGGGCATGGACGAGGCCAAGGCCGAGGTCCGCGAGATCATCGAGTTCCTGAAGAACCCGCAGAAGTTCGCGCGGCTCGGCGGCTCGATCCCGCGCGGCGTGCTGCTGGTCGGCTCGCCGGGCACCGGCAAGACGCTGCTCGCCAAGGCGATCGCCGGCGAGGCCGAGGTGCCGTTCTTCTCGATCTCGGGCTCCGACTTCGTCGAGATGTTCGTCGGCGTCGGTGCCTCGCGCGTGCGCGACCTGTTCAAGCAGGCCCGCGAGGCCAGCCCGTGCATCGTGTTCCTGGACGAGATCGACGCCGTGGGCCGCAAGCGCGGCACCGGCATGGGCGGCGGCCACGACGAGCGCGAGCAGACCCTCAACGCGATCCTCGTCGAGATGGACGGGTTCGACTCGGACAAGGGCATCATCCTGATCGGCGCCACCAACCGGCCCGACGTGCTCGACCCGGCGCTGCTGCGCCCGGGCCGTTTCGACCGCCAGGTCGTGATCGACCTGCCCGACGCCAAGGGCCGCGAGGCGATCCTCAAGGTGCACGCCCGCAAGGTGCGCGTCAGCGCCAACGTCGACCTGAACCGCATCGCCAAGGCCACCTCCGGCTTCTCCGGCGCCGAGCTGGCCGCGGTCATCAACGAGGCGGCGATCCTGGCGGCGATGAAGAACCAGGACTCGGTCGACATGCACGACCTCGAGGAGGCCCGCGACCGCGTGCGCTGGGGCCGCGAGAAGAAGAGCCGGGCGATCGAGGAGGAGGACCGCAAGGTCACCGCCTATCACGAGGCCGGCCACGCCATCGTCTCCTGCCTCACGCCGGACCAGGACCCGGTCCACAAGGTCACCATCGTCAGCCGCGGGCGCGCGCTCGGCGCGACGCTGATGCTGCCCGAGAAGGACGACTACAACCACTGGCGCAAGAAGCTGCTGGGCAAGATCGCCGTCTGCTTCGGCGGCCGCATCGCCGAGGAGATCGTGTTCGGCGACGTCTCGGCCGGCGCCCAGAACGACATCGAACAGGCCACGAACCTGGCCAAGGTGATGGTCTGCGAGCTCGGCATGAGCCCGCGCGTCGGCCCGATCAAGTACACCACCGACGATCAGAATCCGTTCCTCGGCCGTGAGTTCCACCTGGCCTCCGACCTGTCGGAGAAGACGCTGGACCTCATCAACGACGAGGTCCGGCGGCTGATCAGCGACCAGTACGAGGTCGCCCGCCGCCTGCTGACCGAGAACCGCGCATCGCTCGACCACCTGGCGACGGCGCTGTTGAAGCACGAGACACTCAACGGCGACGAGGTCGCCGCCATCCTGCGCGGTGACTCGATCGACGAGTACCGGGCCGCCCAGCAGCGCCGCCAGCAGCAGCAGCAGGAACGGCGTCGCGCCGAGGGCCAGACGCCGGCGACCGAGCCGCTGGGCGACAAGGGCGCCCTGGGCGAGAACAAGCCCGACATCGGCCTGTCCGGGGCCTGACGCGCGCGCGCGCCGCGGCGCTTCCCCGCCCCCGCGCCGATCGATTGTGGCGCCGGTGGCCTGACGCCGATATGGAAGCATGGCGATGGCCGAGCTGGAGCTGCTCAAGCAGGTGATCGAGGTGGCGGTGTTCGCCGCCCTGATCTACCTCGTGCTCCGCTTCCTGCGCGAGACGCGCGGGTCCGGCGTCGTGCGCGGCCTGGCGTTCCTGCTGATCGTCGGCGTCGTCACGTTCGTGGTGCTGATCCAGGCGATGGCGCTGCACCGCCTCGAGCGCCTGTTCCAGACCATCGCCCAGTCGGTGGTCATCGCGCTGGTGATCGTGTTCCACCCGGAGATCCGCCGGGCGATCGTGCACCTGGGCGACTCGCCGATCTTCGGGCGGTTCTTCCAGAAGGAATCGAAGATCGTCCAGCGCGTGCTGCGCGCCGTGGCGCGCATGAGCAAGGAGCGCATCGGCGCGCTGATCGCCGTCGAGCGCGAGGCGTCGCTGCAGTCGCTCGCCGAGTCGGGCGTCACCATCGACGCCGAGCTCAACAGCTTCCTGATCGAGTCGATCTTCTACCCGAAGAGCGCGCTGCACGACGGCGCCATCGTCGTGCGCGACGACCGCATCGTGGCCGCGTCGTGCCTGCTGCCGCTGAGCCAGAACCCGGACGTCGACAAGCGGCTCGGCACGCGGCACCGCGCCGCGCTCGGCCTGTCGGAGGAGACCGACGCCCTGGCGATCGTGGTGTCCGAGGAGACCGGCAAGGTCTCGGTCGCGCAGGGCGGCAAGCTGTCGTTCGACCTGACGCTGGAGCAGATCGAACGGGCCATGGACGAGGCGCTGGGCGTGCGCCAACGCAGCTCGGGCCGCCGCTCCAAGAGCGCGGGCCGCTCGCTGTGGAGCGCCCTGACCGCCGACCCGGTCCGCAAGCTCGCCGCTGTCGCGCTGGGCATCGGGCTGTGGTACTTCCTGGACCGGCAGATCACCGACGTGCACGAGGTCGACATGCAGCTCGGCGTCGTCGCGATCGGCGAGAAGCCGTCGCAGGACGGCATCAGCGAGCTGGCCGTCAGCCTGCCCACCGACCGGGTGGCCGCCACCGGCTTCGTCGACCAGAGCACCAACCAGCCGGTCGAGTCGGTCAAGATCACCTTCCGCGGGCCGAAGAACACGATCGAGACCCTGCGCGACGAGAGCCTGAAGCTCACCGTCTCGCTGCCCAACGTCGAGTGGGACACGGTCGACGGCGCCGACTTCAACGCGCGCGACATCGCCACCTCGACGCACCGCGCGCTGTTCGACGGCACCGTCAAGATCGACATGGCGCCGCCGCGCATCCGCATCCACGTGGTGCGGGTGTCCGAGGAACGGCTGCAGCTGAGCCCGGAGTGGATCGAGCTGTCGTTCGGCGGCGACGAGCAGCTGAAGGCCCGCATCCGGCCGGAGACGATCGAGTTCCAGCCCAAGGTCATCAAACTGTCCGGCCGCCGCGAGGCGCACGAGGCGTTCCGGGCGCGCCAGGGCGAACGGCCGCTGCGCGCGGTCCTGACGGCGCGCGCCAACGAGCGCCGCGTCAGCGCGCCGATCCAGCTGCGGCCCGAGTTCCGGCAGCTCGGGCTCGAGCTCGGCGAGCCGTGCTCGGTGTCGGTCGAGCTGCGCCCGGTCATGGACGTCTACGCCCTGACCCTGCCGGTGCTGGTGGACGACCGCTCGCTGCCGGCCGAGCTGCAGGGCCAGTACCGGCCCGACACGCCGTTCAAGGAGGTCCGCGTCAAGGTCGGCGGCGCGCTGCGCAGTCGGCTGGTGGGCTTCGACGACGAGTCGCGGCGCCGCTGGGCGCGCGACCACCTGCGCCTCCTGGTGTGGATCCGTCCGCTCGAGGACGGCGCCGCCTACCCGCAGAAGTTCCCGGCGTTGGCGCGCCTGTTCAACCCGGGCGCCACCGGCGAACTGGACAACTCGGCGGAGATGGGGCTCGACGAGACCGTCTCGGTCGACCTGCACCGCGAACCATGACGACGTTCGAGCCCCCGCGCTTCGGCACCGACGGTCTGCGAGGCCGCGCCGGCGAGCCGCCCCTGGACGCCGAGACCATGCGCCGGGTCGGCGCCGCCCTCGGCGTGCTGCTGCAGAAGAGCGCCGGCGACCAGGTCCGGGTGCTGTGTGGCGACGACGGCCGCGAGTCGGCGCCGTGGATCCTCGAAGCGCTGGCGCAAGGGCTGGTGTCGGCCGAGGTCGCGGTCACCGACGTCGGGCTGTGCACCACGCCGGCGCTGGCGTACCTGACGCGCACGCAGCCGTTCGCCGCCGGGATCATGATCAGCGCGTCGCACAACCCGGCGCACGACAACGGCATCAAGATCTTCACCCACGCCGGCACCAAGCTGCCCGACGCCGACGAGCGCGAGCTCGAGACGCTGTGTCGCGAGCTGCGGCCGGAGCACCCGGGCACGCCGCGGATGCGGCCGCGCCACGAGCTGCTGCGCGAGTACGAGAACCACCTCGCCGAGGTGTTCCCGGACCTCGACCTGTCGGGGTTCAAGCTGTGCGTCGACGCCGCCAACGGCGGCGGCTCCGAGCTGGCACCGTCGGTGCTGCGCGCGTTCGGCGCCGAGGTCGTCGAGCTGGCCTGCGAGCCGGACGGCTTCAACATCAACGACGGCGTCGGCGCCCTGCACCCCGAGCGCACTGCCGCCGCGGTGCGCGAGCACGGCGCCCACCTCGGCATCTGCCTCGACGGCGACGGCGACCGCGGCATCTTCGTCGACGAGCTGGGCACGATCCGCGACGGCGACGACCAGCTGTGCCTGTTCGGGCTCGAGATGCAGCGCCAGGGCCGGCTGCCGGATGCCACGGTGGTCGCCACCGTGATGAGCAATCTGGGCCTGCACCGGGCGCTGCAGCAGGCCGGGGTCAAGGTCCACGTGACGCCGGTCGGCGATCGCAACGTCGTGCAGGCGATGCGCCAGCACGGTTGGGCGCTCGGCGGCGAGCAGTCCGGCCACGTGCTGTTCGCCGGCGACGGCCACCTGACCGGCGACGGCCTGTTCACGGCGCTGAAGCTGCTGTCGCTGCCGGGCGTCCACGCGACCGGCTTCGCGCGCGCGTTCGCCTCGTTCCAGCGCTTCCCGCAGCGGCTGATCAACGTGCCGGTCGCGCGCAAGCCGGACCTGGCCACGGTGCCCGCGATCGCCGCCGCGAGCGCCGAGATCGAGCGCACGCTCGGTGACGACGGCCGGCTGGTGCTCCGCTACTCGGGCACCGAGTCGCTGTGCCGGGTGATGGTCGAGGCGCGCGACGGCGCGCTGGTCGATCGCCTCTGCACGCAGCTGGCCGAGCGGATCCGCGCGGAGCTGGCGTGAGCGCCGCGGCGGCCGAGGACGGCCCGGCGCTGGCGCTGTGCGGCAGCAACGTCGACGGCGCCACCGCGTTCTCGGCGGCGGTCCGCCGCGGCGGGGAGGTGGTGCTGGAGCTGCCCGCCGCGGACGAACGCGGCGACCTGGCGGTGCTCGCCCGGCGGGCCCTGGCGCGCGCCGGCGTGGCCGCCCGGGACCTGCGCGAGGTCCGCGTCGACCGCGGCCCGGGCTCCTACATCGGCCTGCGTGTGGCGGTCACCACCGCGCGCATCCTGGCCGCGTTCGCGCCCGCGCGACTCCTGGTGGCGGACAGCCTGGCGCTGGCGGCGGCCGCCGCCGACGCGCCGGACGGGCCTGCGCGCCGGTGCCCGGTGCTCGACGGCCGCCAGGGCCGGCTGCAGTTCGCGGCGTTCGCCGCCGCGCCCGACGGCCGGCTCGAGACCGCGCACCGCGCCACGCTGCTGGCGGACGCCGACCTCGGGGCCGCGTTGCGACCCGGCGACGCGCTGCTGGCGGCGCCGCCGCTGCACGGCCGCCTGTCCGCTGCGGCGACCGCCGCCGGCGCCACCCTGCTGCCGATGCCACGCGTCACCGCCGCGGCGCTGTTCGCGCCGGCGCTGTCGCTCGAGGAGCAGGCCGCCGAAGCCGTGGAGCCGCTGTACCTGACCGGCTCGTACGCGTCCTGAAGCGCGAAGGCGCTCAGGTCCAGTCGCGGTGCTCGCAGTCGAGCAGCGTGACCGCGGCGAGCGGCAGCACGCGCTCGCGCGCCGGGACGGCGCCGATCGCGAGCACCGCGTCGCCGCCGCGCCACTCGACCGTCGCCACCTCCCGACCCGCATCGTCGGTGAACACGACGGGCCGCGTGCGCGCCGTTGACCAGCCGAGGGCGCGGCGCAACCCCGCCCACCGCATGTCGACGTCGGTCGCCTGCATGCGCAGCGCGCCGTCGGCGTCGAACACGCGCCAGCGCCCCCAGGCCTGCTCGATGTGCCCGATCCTGCGACCGGCCGCGTCGACGACGTCCCGCGCGATCTCCCAGAACCAGGGCCGTGGCCGCTGCTCGAGCCGCCAGACCTCACGATCGGCGGCATCGAGCAGGCGGATGGCCATCGGCCCCTGCAGCACCAGGGCGAGCGGCAGCCCGACGAACGTCGCGACGCCCGCCAACACGACGCCGCCCAGCTTGCCGGTCGGCATCCACGGACCGAACACGCCAAAGACCATGCAGGCGCCGCCGACCAGCAGGATCGCGATCATCAGCGCGACCGGCAGCCAGATCCGCCGCCAGCGCGCCGGCCGCTCGACCCGCAACAGCGGTCGATGGTCCGGGCCGAACCACCCCGCGAGCCGACCGCGCCCGTGCGCGAGCAGACAAGGGTCGGGGAGCGGCTCCATCGGCGTGTTCGCTTGCACCTACGAAAAAAGGAACGACCCGCGAGCGGGTCGTTCCTTCGTCACCTGGGACCCAGCAGTCCCTTCTGACCGTGACGTGCGGACCCAGGGCCCGCGTGCGGGACTAGAGATCCTGCGGGCGGAGCGTCTTGCGCTTGTTGCCCGTGGCGCGGACCTCGGCCGTCTGGATGAGCTGGCGCACCGCCTTGTCCAGCGCCGGGTAGAAGTCCGACGAGACGTTGCACTTCTTGACCGCCGCCTTCGTGCGCGACTTCGAGATGATCAGCTCAACCGGACCCGACTTCTTCTTCTTGGCAGCCATTGGATGACTCTTCTGAAAGGGTTCTGACCGGCAGCGCGGACGTTCCAGCGCTGCATTGGGGCCGCAGTTTGACCTGCAACGACGGGCTGTCAACGGAAATCTGCGCCGAAACCGGCCCGGGAAGCCCGTTCTCGGCATTTCCCGGCTTGGCGCGCTGCGCCGGTTCGACGGCGCGACGACTGCGGGCGGAGATGCTCGGGCATGTCCGGCGACCGCCGGCCACGGCGATGCTCGACGCCGATGCCGCGCCGCGGTACGAATGCGGCTGCCCGGGCCGGCGACGACATCGCCTGCGCAGGCATCGACTTCCGCGATGAGTTGGCGCCGCATCCTGCTCCTGACCGCCTGCCTGCTGGCCGTCCTGCTCGGCGGCACGTGGTACGTGCTGCAGCAGACCGGCGCCGCCACCGGCCTGGTACGGGCTTTCCTCCAGCGGCTTCTCGCCACCAACTTCCACCTCGAGAACGCACAGGTCGATCTGCTGCGCGGCCTGCGCCTCGAGGACATCACCGTCGCGGACCCGTCGCGGCCCGGCCACGACCTGCTGGCGGCCGACACGATCGACCTCGGCGTCGAACTGGACCCGCTGGGCAACATTCTGGCGATCCACGAGCTGGTGATCGACGGCCTGCGCGTCGACATCGACCTCACGCGGGACCACGCCCCCAACATCGCCAGCCTGCTGCGCGAGACCGGCGAGGCCGAGGGCGTCGGCATCCGCGACGTGACGCCGGCGCGGATCCAGCGCGGCCGCGCGCGGGTGCGCGTCGACGCCGAGCTGCCGACGCTCGACTTCAGCGCGGTCGAGCTGACGCTGCAGCGCCTGCGCAACGACGACGGCGACGCCGACCGCCGCCGCGGCGTGCTGCGCGGCAGCGCCCACTGCGACAACCTCGGCGTCGGCGTCGACCTGCTGGGCGACATCGACCTCGTGGCCCAGAAGTGCCGCCTGCAGGCGCGCATCCGCGACCTCGTGGTCGACGCGCCGTTCCTGCAGCGGCTGCTGCCGCTGCTGCGCACCGAGCTCGAGGACGACATCGCCAGCGGCCACCTCGACGAGCTGCTGCTGCAGCTCGACCTGCCGCTCGCGGGCGACGACGACGCGTTCGCGACCGGCTCGTTCGCGTTCCACGACGTGCACTGCGACCTGCCCGACCTGCCGATCCCGCTCGACGGCGCCGCCGTGCGCGGCACGGTCAGCACGCGCGACGGCGGCAGCGCGCGCTTCACCGGCGAACGCCTGCTGCCGAACGGTCAGACCGAGGTCGTCGCCAAGATCGCCGGATTCCTGACCGATCCGCGCATCGAGGTGCGCGGCACCGGGCGCGGCGTGGTGATCGACGACACGGTGCGCACGGCGCTGTCGACGTTCCCGGCCGGGCGCGCCGTCGTCGAGGGGCTGCGCCCCACCACCGGCACCGCCGACTTCGACCTCTACCTGCGCGCCCACGGCAAGTCCGAGGAGGTCGTCGACCTCGACCTTCAGCTGCACGGCGTCGCGCTCGCGTACCACGGCTTCGGCAGCGACCCCGACAAGGTCGCGTTTCCGCTGCCGATCGTCGACGCGCAGGGCCGCGTGCACCTTCGCGACGACGTCGTGTCGATCGAGGACGTGACCGCGCGGCTGGCGCCCGAGGCCGGCGGCGGCGAGGTGCACATGTCGGGCCGCGTCGATCCGGGCCAGCAGGGTCCCGAGCGCGTGAGCCTAGACCTGCACGCGCCCGAGCTGAAGTTCACGCCGGCGCTGCGCGCCGCGTTCGCCGAGCTGGTCGACGACGACGGCGCGCTCTACGACCAGTTCCAGCCGCGCGGCGCCGCCGCCGTGCAGCTGCGCGTGCGCCCGACCGAGACCGCCGCCAGCACCTGGCAGGTGACGGTCGAACCGCTGGGCGCCTCGGGCCGCTGGGAGGGCTTCCCGCTGCCGCTGGAGGACGTGCGCGGCACGATCCTGGCCCGCGCCGAGGGCCTGCAGATCGATCTCTCGGCGGCCTACGGCGGCGGCACCGCCACGACGCGCGGCCGGCTGATGGCGCCGTTGGACCAGCCCGGCGCGCTGGCGCTCGGCAGCGTCGACCTGCGCATCCAGGCGACCGGCGTGCCGCTCGACCAGGAGCTGCGCAAGGCGACGGTGCACCTGACCCCGCAGATCGAATCGGTCTGGCAGCAGCTGGCGCCCAGCGGCCGCACCGACGCGGTGCTGCACGTGCGCCGCGACCACCCGGAGCAGCCGCTGATGTACGACGTCGCGCTGGAGCTGCAGGACGCCAGGGCGCTGCCGCGGTCGTTCCCGATGCCGATCACCTCGGCGCACGGCCAGGTGTTCGTGCACGGCCGCGGCGAAGAGGTCGAGGTGCAGGTCGACGCGATCCGCGGCCGGCTGCAGGAACGCGACGGCGCCGGCGCCGAGCTCGCCGTCGTCGGCACCATCCACACCGGCAGCCAGGGCTACCGCGACGCGATCACCGCCGTCGTGCGCGGCCTGGATCTCGACCCCGAGCTCGGCGCCACGCTGGAGCAGACCGGCGCCGTCGGCCTCGGCACCTGGGACGTGCTGCGACCCAGCGGCAAGGTCGACCTGATCACGCGGCAGGAGACCGCCGACGCCGAGGAGCAGCGCACCTACACCGTGCTGCTGCGCGGCGTGCGCTCCGACGCCGAGATGCTGCCGCTGCCGGCCACCGAGGTCAGCGGCGAGCTGATGGTCGAGGAGGGCGCGCTCGAGTTCCGCGACCTGCGCGCCAACATGGGGCCGGCGCTGGTGACCTGCAGCAAGGGCTACGTCGGCCCCGGCGCGCTGCCCGGCCGCACCGAGGTCGCGTTCCGCGTGAGCGCCGAGCGGTTCCCGCTCGACGACACGTTCGCGCGCCTGTTCGTCGGGCCGATGCGCCAGGCGGTGCTGGACCGCCAGCTGCGCGGCGCGATGAACGTCAACGGCCTGAGCCTGCGCTTCCTGATCCCGGCCGACGGCGACGACACGCCGATCGAGACCGTGCTGCAGGGCGAGATCGAGGCGCTCGACGTGGAGATGCTGCTCGGCACCCGCCTGCAGGAGATCAACGGCGTGGTCACGCTGCACGAGAGCCACGTCACGCAGGGCGGCGGCCTGCTGACCGGGCACCTGACCAAGGGCTCGCTGCGCCTGTTCGGCCACCCGTGCATCGACGCCGACGCCGAGTTCGCGATCGACCCGGACAAGTTCGTGCTGCGCAACCTCACGCTGGGCCTGCACGGCGGCCGCATCACCAACCACGACCCGCTGGCCGATTCTCTGACCTACGACCTGTCGACGCCCGACGGCACGCTCAGCGCGAGCCTCGAGATGACCGGCGTCAGCCTGCGCGAGTTCCTGCAGCACTGCGGCCTGACCGGCACGCCGTTCCACGGCACCACGCGCGGCTGGATCGAGCTCGAACGCCTCGACGGCTACGACTTCGTCGACATGCAGGGCCGCGGCGAGCTGCGCGTCGTCGACGGCAACCTCGGCACGGTGCCGATGTTCACCGCGATCTACGCGCTGATGACCGAGAGCAACCGGCCGCGATTCGAGAGCCTGGCGGTCGGCTTCGACGTGCGCGACCGCCGCGTGGAGTTGCGCGACCTGGCGCTGCGTTCGCCGCTGATCGCGGTGCACGGCGGCGGCTCGATGTCGATGGACGGCTACCTCGACGTCGTGGTGACCACCGACAGCTTCCTGGGCGGCGGCGCCGACATGCTGCTGCTGCCGCCGGTGATCCAGATGATCACCTCCAACCTGGTGCGCTTCCACCTGTTCGGCTTCGTGCGCGACGTGCACGCCGAGCAGCGCTGGTTCGCGCAACGCGACCCGCGGCGACGACCGCTGCAGCCGGTCGCGCCGCGGCTCGAACGCGCGCGCCGGCCGGACTTCTGACCCCACTACCCGAGACGCAGATGTCGACCCTGCACGCAGTGATCATGGCCGGCGGCTCCGGCACGCGCTTCTGGCCCGCGAGCCGGACCCGGCGGCCCAAGCAATTCCTGCCGCTGTCCGGTGGCGTGCCGCTGATCGGCGCCACCGTCGACCGCCTGCAGGGGTTGTGCCCGCCCGACCGGATCTGGATCGTCACCAACGAGGTGCAGGCGCGCGAGCTGCCGAACGTCCTGCCGTCGTTCGATCCGGCCCAGGTGATCGTCGAGCCCGAGGCGCGCGACACCGCGCCGTGCGTGGCGCTGGCGACCGCCACCGTGCAGGCGCAGGACCCCGACGCGACCATGGTCGTGCTGCCGGCCGACCACGTGATCCGTCCCGCCGACGCGTTCCAGACGATGCTGCGCCGCGGCGTCGACCTCGCGCAGAACCGCACCACGCTGGTGACCTTCGGCATCCCGCCCGACCACCCGGCCACCGGCTACGGCTACGTCGAGTGCGGCGACCGGCTGGACGACCGCGAGCCGGAAGCGCGCAGGGCGGTGCGGTTCCGCGAGAAGCCCGACCGGGCCACCGCCGAGCAGTTCGTGGCCGCCGGCAACTTCCTGTGGAACAGCGGCATCTTCGTCTGGCACGCGGCCGCGATCCGGGCGGCGATGGCGCGCGGCAACGCGGCCCTCGACGCCGCGGCGGCGGCGATGCTCGACGGGCTGCGCGGCGGCGGCTCCAGCGCCGCGCGTCGCGCCGCCGTCGACGCCGCGTTCCGCCGGGCGCCGAAGACCTCGATCGACTACGCGGTGATGGAGCACGCGCCCGACGTCGCCTGCGTGCGCGCGACCGTGCGCTGGGACGACGTCGGCAGCTTCCCGGCGCTGGGCGCGGTCGGCGAACGCGACGCGGACGGCAACGTCCACGTGCTGCACGGCGGCGCCGCGCAGGTCGCGTGCGAGAGCGCCGACAACGTCGTCTACGCCGAAGGCGCGCGCACCGTGGCGCTGTTCGGGGTGCGCGACCTGGTCGTCGTCGCGGTCGACGACGCCGTGTTGGTGTGCCCCAAGGACCGCGCCGGGGACCTCAAGACGCTGGTCGAGCGGGTGCGCGCCGAGGGCCGCACCGACCTGCTGTGAGCCGCATCCTGGCGGTCGACTACGGCGACCGCCGCACCGGCCTGGCCGCCACCGACTGGACCGGCACCATCTGCCTGCCGCTGCCTCGCCTCGACGAGAGCGACCCGAAGGCCCTGGCGCAGGCGATCCGCGAACTGGTCGCCGAACGCCAGACCGAACAGGTGGTGGTCGGGATGCCGTTGCTCCACGACGGCAGCCCCGGCGCGCGCGCCCAGCGCACGCAGGCGTTCCTGGAGCTGCTGCGCGCGGCCGTGGCGCCGGTGCCGGTGGCGACCGTCGACGAGAGCCACTCGACCGACGAGGCGCACGAGCGTCTCAAGCAGGGCGGCATGAAGGCGGCGCGGCGCAAGGGACTCGCCGACAGCATCGCCGCGCTCGTGATCCTCGAGCGCTACCGGCACGGCGCGGGCTGA
>JBFWWV010000035.1:24440-26862 GCA_050245995.1 Planctomycetota bacterium
CCGCGGCGACGGCAAGGGTGAAACGGCGAGGCAAGAGCTCACCGCGATCCGGGCGACCGGATCGGCACGGCAAACCCCACCTGGAGAAAGACCGAATAGGAGGATCGCGTGGCCCGCGCCGAGATCCTCGGGTAGGTCGTTGGCGGGTGTCCGCGAGGACACTCCTCGAGAAATGGCCGTCACCGCCTCCGGGCGGCACCAGAACCCGGCTTACGAAGACCAGGCATTTCCCCCGCCGCCGGCGGCGCGCGACCGCTGTCGGCGCCGCCGAGCCGCGCTCGGCTCAGCCGTAGCGCGGCGCGTGCGCGCGGATGCGCCGCGCCTTGCGCCGGCAGGCGGCGAACCAGCGGTGCACGGCGCGCCGGTCGCGCATTCCGCGATGCCCGAGGTAGGCGCACAGGAAGCGCCCGGCGTCGCGGGTCGACGGCTCGACCGGCAGCGAGGCCAGCAGACCGGCCAGGTCCTTGATCCACCACCGGAACCGGCGCCAGCGCGGCCGGAACACCCGCTCGACGTCGACGAACGACAGCTCGGCGTCGGGCCGCAGGGACGTCGCGAACAGGTGGTTCCAGTACAGGTCGCGGAACACCAGCCCGTGGTCGTGCAACGCCGCGATGCGCGGCGCCACGACCTCGCAGGCGAACCGCACCGCGGCGGCGAATCGGCCGTGGCGGTGGCTCTCGAGCAGGACCGCGTCGAGCGGCCGCCCGGGCACGGCGGCGGTGCACAGCAGGCTGCTGCCGCCGCGCCGCTCGAACGCCATCGGTTGCGGCACGGCGATTCCGAGCATCGGCAGGACGTGCAACCAGTGCCATTCGGCGCGGGCGAGGGCCCCGGCGCCGTCCCGCAGCTTGCCGAACAGGACCAGACCGTCGTCCGTCCGCGCCATCACCGTGCGCCGGTGCGGCGTGCACCGGACGGTGTAGCCGGCGGCGCCGGCGAACATGGCGTCGACGACCGCCGGCACGGCGCCGCCGAGGCCGTGGGCGGACGGATCGGTTCCCTTGTTGCTGGCCTGCATGGGCAAGGGTAGGTTTCCCCGCTCGCCTTTGCCGCGCAAGGATCCTTCCTGCGCGCCCGCGTGGCATGAATCCCAAACCCGCCTCCGAAGAGAACCCGTTCGAAGCGATGCACGCCAGGTTCGACCTGGCCGCCGGCAAGCTGGGACTGGAACCGGGCCTCTATCAGATCCTGCGCAAGCCCGACCGCGAGATCACCGTCTCGATCCCGGTGGTCATGGACGACGGCGCCATCCAGGTGTTCACCGGCTACCGCGTGCAGCACAGCCTCGCGCGCGGCCCCGCCAAGGGCGGCATCCGCTACGCGCCCAACGTCGACATCGACGAGGTCCGCGCGCTGGCGGCATGGATGACCTGGAAGTGCGCGGTGGTCAACGTGCCGTTCGGCGGCGGCAAGGGCGGGATCATCTGCGACCCGTTCAAGCTGTCGCGCGGCGAGATGGAGAAGATCACGCGCAAGTACGTGGCGCGGATCATGGACATCATCGGCCCGGACCGCGACATCCCGGCGCCGGACATGGGCACCGACGGCCAGGTCATGGCCTGGTTCATGGACACCTACTCGGTGCACGAGGGCAGCTACCTGCCGGCCGTCGTGACCGGCAAGCCGATCGGCCTCGGCGGCTCGCTCGGCCGCCTCGAGGCCACCGGCCGCGGCGTGATGATCGTCACCCGCGAGGCGATGAAGCACCTCGGCATGAAGCCGCACGAGTGCACCGCCGCCGTGCAGGGCTCCGGCAACGTCGGCCTGATCTCGGCGTTGCAGCTGGCCAGCATCGGCGTCAAGGTCGTCGCGATCAGCGACATCCAGGGCGGCCTCTACAACCCCAACGGGCTCGACCTCGAGGCCATCCGCCTGCACCTGCAGAAGACCCGCAAGCTCGACGGCGTCGACCTCGGCGAGCGCGTCACCAACGCCGAGCTGATCGAGCTGCCGGTCGACATCCTGGTGCCGGCCGCGACCGAGAACGTCATCACCTCGCGCAACGCCCCCAACATCAAGGCGAAGATCATCGCCGAGGGCGCCAACGGCCCGTGCACGGCCAACGCCGACAAGATCCTCGATCAGAAGGGGATCTTCGTGATCCCCGACATCCTGGCCAACGCCGGCGGGGTGACGGTGTCGTACTTCGAGTGGGTCCAGGACCGCATGGCGTTCTTCTGGACCCAGAAGGAGGTCGACGACCGGATGGAGATCATCATGTGCGAGGCGTTCAACGCCGTCGTCGACATGGCGCGCCGGTTCCAGGTGAGCAACCGGATCGCGGCGTACATGCTGGGGATCGATCGCGTGGCGACGGTCACGCGGATGCGCGGCAGCTACGGGTAACGCGCATGCGGCGCGCGCCGCATGTCGCGTCCCCAGGCCGCGCGCAGCGCGGCCGCTGCCCGTGCCCGTGCCC
>JBFWWV010000035.1:26962-35916 GCA_050245995.1 Planctomycetota bacterium
GCAACGGCAACAGCCCCGGCAACAGCCAAGGCCAGAACTGTCGCTCCCCTCACAACCGCGCCCCTCGACCCAGCCCGCGCTTCGCGCGGGCGGGCACCGGCCGCGCTGCGCGCGGCCTGGGCACCGCGGCGCTGCGCGCCGCTGGGCACCGGCGCGCCTCGCGCGCCTGGGCACGGGGCCTCGCCGCTTGCAGCCGCGAGGCACGAAAAAGCGACGGCCGGCAGTCGCCTGCCGGCCGTCGCGCCCCTGCCATGCATCCTTGCTCTCCTCGGGTTCCGTGTCCCGATGGCTTCTGAGGGGAGAACACGCCAGGAGCGCGACGCGAAATCGCAAAAAGCTCATGCGCCGCGCGGTGCGCGCGCCGGCTACCGCAGGAAGAACACGAAGCGCCCGGCATCCTGGTGCCCGGCGAGCTCGATCAGCTGCGGCTTCTGGTCATCCGGCATCGCCTGGGCGATGCGCTCCTCGAGCATCCCGGCGGTCACGTAGGCCGCCGTCCCCTTCGCCGGGTCCAAGGCGTCCAGGAACGCGCGGCAGAACTCCGAGACACCGCCCTGCTTCGGGTCCTTGGCCTTGGTCTCGGCGCCGGTCGACGCCAGCAGCTGCCGCACCTTGTGGCTGAGGTACGGGAGGCTCCGCGGGTCGAGGTCGGCCCGGTCGATCTCGCGGCCCCGCGTGCGGTCGGAGTCGACCAGCTGGCCGCCGTAGCAGCAGTCGAGCACCACGAGCAGGTGCTTGGCCTCGGCCCTGCCGAGGTCGAGCAACGCGCCGCTGTCGATGTAGCCCTTGGTCTTGATCGTCGGGTTGAGGTCTTCGACGTCCCTCGCCGCGAGCCAGTAGCCACCCGACTGGGGCACGCGCTGGCCGTGGCCGGCGAAGTAGACCAGCAGCGCCTCGTCCCGTTTGCTCCCCTCGATCAACCGGCGCAGCTCGGTGCGAATGTCCTCCTCGCGAGCCTCCTCCAGCACAGTGACCGTGTCGTCGGTGAACAAGCCCGGCGCCAGCTCCTTCAGCCGCTGCGCCACCGCCCGCACCTCGTTGACCGGCCCCGCCAACGGCGCATACGGCCCCCCGCGGTACCTCTCGGCGATGCCGATCAGCAGCGCCCGGGCGCCGGAGTAGCGATCCGTGTACGGCCCGTTCGTCGAGTCCCCTGCCGCCAACACGGCCGTCGGCGCCGCCGGACCGCGCGGATCCGGACCGCCCCACGGCTGCCAGAGCGCCAACGCGCCCAGCACGAGCGCGCCGAGGCCGATGCCCAGGGGCACACCGCGCGCGCCGCCGCGGGCCGGCACCGGCCGCGTCGCCGCCAGCGCATCGGCGACCGCCTGCGCGGTCGGGAACCGCGCGGTCGGCGCCGACTGCAGACACTTCCGCACCACCTCCGCGAGGGCACGCGGGACGTCGCGGCGGTGCGTCCGCACGTCGGCGACGGCGCCGCCGTCGCCGCACGCCGGGTCCTGCCCGCACAGACAGCGGTACAGCACGCAGCCGAGCGCCCACACGTCGACGCGCGGGTCGGCGGCGCGACCGGCCAGCTGTTCGGGCGCGGGGTACGGCGGCAACGCCACCGCCGCCTCGGACCCGCGCTCCCGGGCGTGGTCGATCGACGACGGCAGCCGAGCGTCGAACGCCTTGGCGAACGTGAACGCGCCGAGCCGCGCGCGGCCGTCGGCGCGGAGCCAGATCGCGTCGAGCCCGACGCCGCGGTGGACGATCCCGCCGTAGTGCACCGCCGCCAGCGCGCGCGCGACGTCGATGCCGAGCGCGGTCACCTCGGCGATGCCGAGCGGTCCCTGCTGCAGCCGGTCGCGCAGCAGTTCGCCGTCCGGCAACGGCTGCACGACCAGCGGTCCGTCGGCGGTCTCCTCGACCCACAGGATCGGCACCACCAGGTCGTGCTGGATGCGCGCCAGCGCGCGCGCCTCGCGCAGCAGGCGCTCGCGCACCGAGATCGACCAGGCGGCCCAGGCCACCTGCGCGGGCAGCCGCGCGATCACCTCGCGTTCGAGCACGCGGTCGAACGCGCGGTAGCGGCGCTCGAGCACCGTGTCGGCCAGCGGCTCGACGCGGTCGAAGCGCTCCGGCAGCGGTGCGGAGGTCATTCGGGCGGCAGTCGGGACCAGTGGGCGGCGGGCCCCTGCCCGTCGCCTCCGCGGACAGCATGCTCTGCGGCCGCGCCGATTGGTAGCCCCGCGCCCGCCCCCGCGGACCGGCGGATCGCGGCCCGACCGGCGGCCAGGAGGCTGCGTCACGGGACCCGAGCCGCCCGGGTGCGTGGGTTTCGTTCGGGTCGCGCCGCGGAAACGCAGGCGAATCGGTGGATTCGTCGAGGCTCTCGTGTGCCGCCAGGTGCGTCGAGGCCGCCGCGAGGTGCGGAAGTGACTTTCCGGCCGGCCTTCTAGCGGAACAGGCGGACGAAGTTCATCGCCACCCGCTCCTCGAAGCAGCCGCGGTAGGCCTGCGCCAGGATCCGCAGCGCGTCGAACACGCCGACCGGGGTCTTCTGCGAGCTGTAGACCTCGTCGAACACGTCGACGATGCCGACCACGCGGGCCAGCGGCGCGATCGCCTCGCCGCTCAGCATGCGCGGGAAGCCGGAGCCGTCCCAGCGCTCGTGGTGCGCCAGTGCCACCTCGGCGACCTCCTTGGGCATGCCGAACTGCTTCAGCATCGCCGCGCCGCGGTGCGTGTGCTCCGGGTCGTGGTCCAGGTCCTCGTGGCCGATCCGGCCGATGTCGTGGAACATCCCGCCGAGGCCCGCGTGCACGAGCGTGGTCGGGTCGGGCGACAGCACGTGGCGCGCCAGCCCCATCGCCAGGAACGCCACCGTGACGCTGTGCTGCGCCAGCGAACGACTCGCTCCGAGCATCGACCGCAGCGCCGGGAACGCGGTCTGGTCGCGCAGCACCAGGCCGCTGGCGTTGACCAGCAGGCGCTGCGACCGGGCGATGCCGTCGCCGTCCAGCTTGCCCACCAGCACCTCGCTCGCGACCGAGGTGGCGACGCCGTGCAGCACGTCGACCCGCCGCTCCACCGGCGTGCGGCGGTCGGCCAGGATCTCGTTCAGGGCGCCTTCGACCCGGTGCAGGTAGGCCCCGCGATCGGCCGGCCGGATGAACAGCTCGCGCAGCCCTTCGCTGGCCAGCCGCTCGATCTGGTCCTCACCGATGTGCGAGTTCTTGTCCCGGTACAGGACCCAGGTGTCCGCGGCCGTCCGCAGGTAGATCGGGAACGCCACGGGCTGACGTCCGGCCAGCCCTGTCAGGGGAACGGGCACGAACGAAAGAGCAGGGTCGGTGACCACTCCGGTCGCCATCGCATCGAACCTTCGGCGCCTGGCCGCAGGCGGCTTGACGACGCCCGGGAGCAGGCGATGGCACGGGTCGCTCCGACCCTGGCGACGGAGAACGGCTCCCGGAAGCCTCCGGGGTCACGCCGGGATCACGCGAACTTCCGCTTGCGGATCTTCTGGATGATCTTGCTCGAGCTGTGCGCCTTCTTGTCGCCGACGAAGATCGCCTTGATCTCCAGGCGCTTGAGCGTGTCGCGCTCGGGCAGGGTCTTGAGGGTGTACTCGGTGCCCTTGGCGTAGATCGACGGCTTGAGCTGCTCGATCAGCCCGTCGGCGGTGTCGTCGTCGAAGCTGGTCACGTAGTCGACGAAGCCGAACCCGGCCAGCAGTTCCATCCGCTCGGCCAGCGGCGTGACCGGGTGGCCCTTGCCCTTGCCGCGTTCGGCGCTGGCGTCGCTGTTGGCCGCGACGACCAGGAAGTCGCCGCGCGAGCGCGCGTCCTCGAGGCACCGCACGTGCCCCACGTGCAGCAGGTCGTAGACGCCGTTGGTGAGGACGACCGTCTTGCCCTGCGCCATCAGACCGCTCAGGATCGCCGCGAGGCTCTTGCGGTCATTGATGATCTTGTCGCGCGAATGCTGCTTGCGTGGAACGACGACCAAGGACGAGCCTCCCGATAGTGGCGTGCCGGAGCGGCAGCTTAGCCCGAGCGCGGGCCCCGTGGCAACAACGACCTGGGGGCTCTCGGGCCGCCGCGACGACGCGGTCAGCGCCCGCCGCGGATCCGGTCGATGATCGAGGTGGTCGAGTTGCCCGGGCGCAGCGGCACCAGGATCACCTGGCCGCCGTGCTGCTCGACCCACTCGCGGCCGACCACGCCCTTGTCGCGCCAGTCCTCGCCCTTGGCGAGCACGTGCGGCGTGACCAGCTCGATCAGCGCCTTCGGCGTGTCCTCGTCGAACGGCACCACGAAGTCGACCGCCTGCAGCGCGGCCAGGACCGCCATCCGGTCGTCCAGCGTGTTGATCGGCCGGTCCGGCGCCTTGTCCTGGCGGCGCACGCTGTCGTCGGTGTTGACCGCCACCATCAGCGCGTCGCCGTAGCCGCGGGCGCGCTGCAGGTACTCGCAGTGGCCCGGGTGCAGGATGTCGAAGCAGCCGTTGGTGAACACCAGCCGTCGGCCCTCGGTGCGCAGCCGCGTCGCCACCACCGCGGCCTCCGGCCGGGTCAGGACCTTGCGGCCGCTGCCGCCGCTCTCGCCGAGCCGCGCCAGGATCTCCTGCCGGCTCGGCGCCCAGGTCCCGAACTTGCCGACCGTGATGCTCGCGGCGACGTTGGCCAGCGCGAGACTGTCCTGCAGCGACACGCCGCAGGCGCGGCAGAACGTCAGCGTCGCGACGACCGTGTCGCCGGCGCCGGTCACGTCGAACACCTGCCGCGCCTCGGTCGGGATGATGCGGTGGCTGCCGTCCTCGTTCTCGTAGAACACGCCGTCCTTGCCGAGCGTGATCGTCGCCTGGCGCACGCCGGTGATCTCGCGCAGCCGCTGCGCTGTGCGGTGCAGGTCGGCGGTGCCCTGGATCGAGATGCCGGTCGCCGCCTCGGCCTCCTCGCGGTTGGGCGTCAGCAGGTCGACGCCCTGGTAGATCGAGTAGTCCTTGCCCTTCGGATCGACGACGGTGACGCCCTCGGCCGATCGGGCGGCGGCGATCGCGGCGCGGATCACGCGCGGCGTCAGCACGCCCTTGCCGTAGTCGCTGAGCACGATGCCCTGCCACGGGAACGGCCGGCGGTCGAGCACCTCGAGCAGCGCCTGCTCGGCGTCGCCGCCGATCGGCCGGCGGCTCTCCTCGTCGACGCGCAGCACCTGCGCGGTCTTGGCGACGTAGCGCGTCTTGCGCGTGGTCGGCCGGGTGCGGTCGACGACCAGCGTGCTGGTGTCGATGCCGTCGTCGTGCAGCAGCGCGCGCAGCCGCTGGCCGGCCTCGTCGTCGCCGATCGCGCCGAGCACCGCCGTGGTGGCGCCGAGGCCGCGCAGGTTGGCGGCGACGTTGCAGGCGCCGCCGAGCAGGTAGCGCTCGCTGTCGAACTCGAACACCAGCACCGGCGCCTCGGGCGATACGCGCCCGGTGCGGCCGTCGGCGTAGCGGTCGAGGATCAGGTCCCCCACCACCAGGATGCGCGGCGCCTGGAGCCCTTCGAGGACCTGCCGCAGCCGTCGCGACTCGCTCATCGCAGCTCCATCGGCACGCCGCGGCTCTCGGCCGTGCACAGGATCGCCTGGTGCAGCAGCGGCAGCACGATCTCGTGCATCGCCAGCACGGACACGCCTTCCTTCGGCGGTCGGTTCACGACGTTGGTGAGCGCGCGGTACTGCTGCAGCATGTCGAAGTTGGCGGTCAGGAAGTCGTCGCCGAGCTGACCGCGGTTGCGCGCGATCGACACGGCCTTGAGGAACACCTCGGGCATGATCACCGCCGAGCCGATGTTGAGCCACACGCCGGCCGACAGGCGACCGACGCTGTCGGCCAGGATCCAGAAGTCGCGCAGCGTCGACTCGCCGAGCGCGCGGCCGTCGAGCTCCGGGTCCATGTGCACGATGTCGCAGCCGATCGCCGCGTGCACCGTCGCCGGGATGCCGAGCCGCACCGCCTCGGCGAACACCGACAAGTGCCGGTACGGCAGCCCGCCGTCGAGGATCGCGCGGCCGATCGCCGCGCCGAGGCCGAGGCCGTCCTTGCCGGCGCGCGCGGTCGCGTCGTTGATGCCGGCGAACGTCTCGCGCCAGAAGCCGAACGAGCCGTCGGGCAGGTTCTCCTTGACGTCCTCGCTGGTGGCGCCCTGGTAGGCGGTCTCCCAGTCGTGGATCGCCGACGCGCCGTTGGTGGCGACGTGCGTGAGGAAGCCGCGGCGCATCAGGTCGATCAGCAGCGGCGACAGGCCGACCTTCAGCACGTGCGCGCCGAGCGACACGCCGACCTGGCGGCCGTGCTGCTTGCAGGTCACGACGCGGTCGACGACCTTCTTGAGCGACCGGCTGCCGTAGATGTCGGGCAGCGCCTCGAACCACTGCAGGAACTCCGGGCCCGGCGGCAGCACCTTGGCGAACTGGGCCTTGTCGACCAGGTTCTTGCGTTCGGCCAGCGGACGGATCCGCAGCGGGGTCGGTTCGGAGTCGGCGGTCATCGTCCGGGTGGAATCGTGCGCGACGACGGCTCCGAGTTCCATGGCGTCGTGGCGCAGCGTGCCGGCCGGCGCGCCGTCGACGACTGCCAGGCGGGGGAACGGGTGCGCAGCCGGCCGCCGACCATGGCCACCGCGGCCAACCCGCAGGCGCGCCGCCGCGTTGCCCGCGGCATGATGGGCGCCGTGCGTCGGCGGTCGACACGCGTGCTGGTCGGGGTGCTGCTCGGCCTGGGCCTGTGCGCCTTGGGGGCGCTGCTGTGGTCCCGCACAGGCGACGCGCCGGCGCCGGACGTGCCGGCGGCGGCGACTCCCCCGCCGCGCGCGGCAAATGGCGCCGACGACACGCCCGCGCACACGACGGCGACGCCGAGGCAGCTCGCCGCCGCGCCCGACCCCGACATCGACGCCGACCCCGCCGGCACGACGGGCGGACCGCTGCCGCGCGTGCGCGGCCGGTTCGTGTTCGCCGACGGCGCGCCGTGGCCGGCCGCGACCGTGCAGGCGTCCCCCTGGGTCGTGCCCGGCGCCGCCGCCGACGCCCCCGGCGCGGCGATCGCCGTCGCCGCCGACGGGCGCTTCGCGCTGACGGTCGAGGCCGTCCGGACCGACGGCGGCCGGTGTGGCTACCAGCTGTTCGCCAGCCACCCGCGCGGCACCGGCGCGGTGTCGGGCGAGCTGAACCTGTCGGCGCTCGACCCTACGGCAGGCGCCCCGGTCGACCTCGGCGACGTCGTGCTCGACCACGGCATGGCGCTCGTGCGCGGCCGCGTCGTCGACCACGACGGAGTTCCGATCGCGGGCGCCCTGGTGCTGGTGCGCGCGCCGTTCGGCCAGGGCACCCGGCACGTCCGTACCACGGGTACGCCGCAGTCGCTGGCAGACGGCACGTTCGCGCTGTTCGCGGCGCGCGACCAGGAGCTGCCCCCGAGCGGCGACGCCGGCTACACCGTGCAGGCGCGCACCAGCGGCTACCGGAAGGCCGGCCCGATCCCGTTCGCGCCCGGCGCCCGCGACCTCGAGCTGGTGCTCGAACGCGCCGGCGCGATCGCCGGCTCGGTGCGCCTGCTGCGCGGGCAGCGTGCGGGCGACCTGCGCGTATCGGTGACGCCGGCCGACGAGACCGCGCCGGTCGTCGGCCGGGTCGGCGACGACGGCGCATTCCGCTTCGACCAGCTCGCGCCCGGCTTCTACGCGTTCCGCGCCGAGTTGCAGAACGGCAGCGGCGCGGCAGCCGCGGTGGCTGCCGCGACCGACGTGCCCCAAGTCCTGGTCCGGCCCGGCGAGGTCACCGAGGATCCGCGCCTGCAGGGGGTCGTGATCCCGGCGCTACCCGACCGGCTGACGCTGCGCGTGGTCGACCGCGACGGGCAGCCGATCGCGCGCGCGACCGCGCGCCTTGCGGGCGCCGGCCGCGGCGGCGAAACCCGCGCCGACCCCGACGGCCGGATCGCGCTGCCGGCGCCCGGCGCCCCCGTCGACCTCGTCGTCGAGGCGTTCGGCTTCCGCCCCGCGACGCTGCGCGCCGTCGACCGCGACCAGGACGTCGTGCTGCGGCCCGGCCTCGCCGCCGTGCTCCGCTGCCGCGGCGCCCCCGCACACGCCGAGGACCCGCGCTACGACCTCGGCCTGCGCTTCTACGGCCCGCTCGACCCCACAGCCGCGCCCACGAATCGCCGGCCCATGCTCTGGCCCGACACCACGCCGCTGGACCACCTGTTCTTCGACGCCGACGGCGCCCTGCGCATGCGCTTCCCGGCGCCCGGCCGCTACGTCGCCGAGCCGTTCGTGTTCGTGCAGGGCCGCGACCAGGTCGGCCGCGGCGGCAACCTCACGCTCGATCCGGAGGTCGTCATCGAAGTGCTCGACGTGCCGGGGGAGCAGTCGATCGCGGTCGAGGTCCCGCGCGAACGGGTCGAGGAGTTCGCGCGGCGGCTCGTGCGGTGAGTTCCTTCGAGAGCGACGACGCTTCGACTCAGGACCCGCTGACCGTCACCACGTCGGTCAGCCGCACCGTGCCATTTGGCCGCAACTCACCGCCCTGCAGCCCGATCACGAAGTCGACCGGCAGCCCCGGCGGCATCGGGAACGTCCACTGCAGCTGCCCGCTCGACGGCGCGAACGCGACGCACGCGAAGTCGGGCAGCGGATCGATCGCCAACAGACCCTCGGGCGCGTTCCACGGCGTCGCCAGCAGCGGCCCCGCCGTCAGCAGCACCAGCGCCTGCGGCGTGCAGGAGTGGTCGAGCGTCAACGTCGTGGCGGTGGTGGTCGCGCGCAGGGTCGTCACCGGACCGAAGTCGAGGTCGCCCTCGATCGTGCCGAGCCAGGTCACCCCAGGGTCCACGTGGACGGTCACGTAGCGTCCTTCCTGGGTGAGCGACGCCTGCACCGCCGAATTGCGTCCACCGGGCCCCGTCCCGCCCTGCAGGTGCGTGCCGGGGCCGAGGAAGATCTCGCTGCCGGCGGCACTGAT
>JBFWWV010000036.1:0-27303 GCA_050245995.1 Planctomycetota bacterium
GTCGCGCTGCACCAGGACCTGTCGCTGCCGGTGCGCGAACGCCGCGACGCCGCGGGTTGGAGCGGCTGGTCGGAGAAGGACGGCGTGATGTTCGCGCAGCCGCCGGTGACCGTGCTCGAACGGGTGCTCGGCGTGCGCCTGCACCTGGACCCGTGCGATGCGGACGACGGCGCGCTGTGCGTCGTGCCCGGGTCGCACCGGCACGGGCGACTCGACCCGGCCGCCGCCGCGGCGCTGCGCGAGCGCAGCGGTGAGGAGCCGTGTGTCGCCGCCGCCGGCGACGTGCTGCTGCTGCGCCCGCTGCTGCTGCACCGCTCGCCGAAGTCGACGTCGGCGCGGCCGCGCCGGGTGCTGCACTTCGTGTTCGGGCCAGGCACGCTGCCAGACGGCATGGCCTGGCCCGAGCCAGCGACGGTCAACGATCGCTGACGACGTCGTCGTCGGTGTCGAATACGCCGTCCGCTCCGGCGCTCAGGATCGTGAGCGCGTCGCCGCCCACCGGTCGGAACGCGAACGGCCGGTCCCACCGATCGCGACAGGCGTCGTCGAGGAACGAGTGCGCGAACAACTCGTCGGCTCCCGAGGGCCAGCGGCCGTGCATGGCGCAGAAGCCGCCGGCGGCCGCGCGGAGCCCGGCGCCGATCGCCAGGGTCGACGCGCGTCGTTGCTCGTTCGCAACGACATCGAGCCACGGCACCAGGGCGGCCACCCCAGCCACTCCGGCAGCGACCAGCACCGCGACGCGCCGGCACCAACGCCGCCGACGCGCCGCGGCCAGCGGATCGTGAAGACCGGCGAGCTGCTCCGGGGTGAACGGCACGCCGCTCGGACGCCCCCGGCTCCCGGACCTTCCCGCGTGGGGAGCCGCCACCCGCTACGTTGTCGCGCCGCCGCGCTGCAACGCGTCGCTCCCGACCCCATGCGAACCCTCCCGCGCCGCCGCCTCCTCGCCCTCGCCACCCTGCTCGTCGCCGCCGCGGCGCCGGCCCAGACCGTGCGCACGCCGGACCTGGTCTACGGCACCTGGACCGACGGCGGCGGCGTCCCGCACGACCTGCTGCTCGACCTGTACCTGCCGGCCACCCAGCCGGCGCAGCCGATGCCGCTGGTCGTCTGGGTGCACGGCGGCGGCTGGCAGGGCGGCACCAAGTTCCCGGCGCCCGCTGGCGCCACGCGGCTCGTCGCGCGCGGCTATGCCGTCGCCAGCATCGACTACCGGCTCAGCGGCACCGCGATCTGGCCGGCGCAGATCCACGACTGCAAGGCGGCGATCCGCTTCCTGCGCGCCAACGCCGCCGGCTGGAATGTCGACCCGGACCGCATCGGCGTGTTCGGCAGCTCGGCCGGCGGCCACCTCGTCGGTGCGCTGGCGACGATGGGCGGTCAGGGCCCCACGCGCGTCGGCAGCTTCGCCGTCGACCTCGAGGGCGCGGTCGGCGCGCACACGACCACCAGCAGCCGCGTGCAGGCGTCGTGCCCGCAGTTCGGGCCGACCAACATGCTGCACGCGCACGACTTCCCCACCTTCGATCACGACGCCGCCAACTCGCCGGAGTCGCGGCTGATCGGCGCGGCCCTGCCGCTCGCGCCCGAGCGCTGGGCGACGGTCGACCCGGTGTCGTTCGTGTCGCGCGACGACGCGCCGCTGCTGCTGATGCACGGCACCGACGACACCACGGTGCCGTTCCACCAGAGCGAACTGATGCTCGCCGCCAGTCGCGCGATCGGCCACGACGCGACGCTGTTCGCAGTGCAGGACAACGGCCACGGCGGCCCCGGCTTCAGCGCGCCGGCGGCCGTGGCGGCGATCGACGCGTTCTTCGACCGCACGCTGCTGCTGCTGCCCGACGTGCGCGTGTCGGTGGTCGCGACGGACCCCGTCGCCGACGAAGCCGGGGACCCGGCCGCGTTCACGGTCGCGCGCACCGGCGCCGTGGCCGGGCCGCTGCAGGTGCGACTGTGGCTCACCGGCGACGTGACCCCGGGCGAAGACTGCGACCCGGTGCCGCTCCTGGTGACGATCCCGGCCGGCGCCAGCGCGGTCACCGTCCCGCTGGTGCCGCGCGACGACGCGCTGGTCGAAGGTCCCGAGCGCGCGACGCTGGTCGTCTGCGCGAGCCCCGACTACCGGATCGACCACGCCGCCGACAGCGCCGCCGCGACGCTGGCCGACGACGACGGCGCCGCGACCACGCCGGTGGTCACCGTCGTCGCGATCGACGCCAGCGCCGGCGAGGTCGCCGATCCCGGCGCGTTCCGCGTGACCCGCACCGGTCCGGTGACCGCGCCGCTGGTCGTGCGCTACCACCTCGACGGCTCGGCGACGCCCGACATCGACCTGCTGCCGCTGCCCGGCGCGGTGACGATCCCCGCCGGTGCGCCGGGCGCCGTCGTCGTCGTGCTGCCGCGCGACGACACCGAGGTCGAGGCCAGCGAGACGGTGATCCTGACCCTGCGCGCCGATGCCGGCTACGCCCGCGGCGCCGACGCCAGCGCGCACGCCGTGCTCGCCGACGACGACCGCCCCGCGAGCCTGCCGGTGGTCTCGGTGATCGGCACCGACCCCGACCTCGGCGAGGCCGCCGGCGCCGGCGCGTTCACCCTGACGCGCACCGGCCCGATCGGCCAGGCGCTCCTCGTTCGCTTCGCGACGACCGGCACCGCCGCGCCCGCCGCCGACTTCACGCCGCTGGCGAGCAGTGCCTTCATCCCCGCCGGCAGCGCCTGGGTCCGCATCCCGGTGCAGCCCATCGACGACGCGCTGGTCGAAGGCACCGAGCGCCTGACCTTGAACCTGCTGCCCGACCCCGCCTACGCGCTCGGCACAGCCGCACGCCACACGCTCTCGCTGCAGGACGACGAGGCGCCAACGCCCAACACCACGCTCGACCTCGCCATGGCACCCATGCACCTCGGCGAACCCGCCACCGTCACGCTCGCCGACGGCGAACCGCTGGCGCCCTGGAGCCTCTGGGTCGCCAACGCCCCCGCCTACCTGCCCTGGATGCCGTTCGGCATCATCCAGCTCGACCCCGCCGGCACCGCCTTCGTCGCCGCCGGCCTCCTCGACACCGACGCCGCCGCCACCATGTCCCTCGCCGTCCCCCCCACCGCCGACTTCCGCGGCCTCGAGGTCGTGTTCCAGGCCCTCGCCCTCCAGTCCGCCGCCCCGAACCTCACCCTCTCCAACGCCACCGCGCGCACGATCCACTGAGCGCAAGGCCCCGGCCTCGGCCCCGGCGATACCACCCACCAACCCGGCCCCATCACCCGACGCTTCTTCGCGGATGCCGCGGCGCGCGATGCGAGCGTCAGCGAGCGAGCCGAAGCCGCGAGCCAGGCGGCTGCGTTCCCGTCGCGGCTGCCCCTGATACTCAGCTTTGCGCCCCCCGCCTTCGCGGGGCGCGAAGCGCGACCCCGCCCGACCGTCGTGGCCGCAGCAGCGGCCAAAGGGCCGGCCCGCACGCGCCGTGACGCGTCCACGGTGTTGCATTGCGGATGCCTCAACGCGGCGCGGCTCGTGCCAGCCGGCCCGGCCGCTGCGTCCCCGGAGCAGCTGCGCTCCGAGTCCCGCGGATGCCCTCGCCGCGGGTGTTGCATCCCGCGCCCGTGTCGTCGGACGCCTCGGCGCGCGGACCGCGTCCGCGCGCGCGGTGCGCGAGCGAGCGAAGCGAGCGAGCTTGCACCGCAGCATGCGCGCAGCGAGCGAGCCGAAGCCGCGAGCTGGGCTGGCAGCGTTCCTCGGCATCCCGCCCTTGGTATTCAGCTTCGCTGCCCCCGCGCATGCGGGCAGCGAAGCGCGACCCAGCCCGAGCGGCGTGCCCGCAGCAGCGGCCAAGGGCCGGCCCGCACGCGCCGTGACGCGCCTACGGTGTTGCTTCGCGGATGCTGCGTCGCGGCGCGGCGTGTGCCAGCCGGCCCGGCCGCTGCGCCCCCGGAGCCAATGCGTTCCATTCGGCGCGGATGCTCTCGGATGCGGGTGTTGCGTCCCCGCGCCCGTGTCGTCGGTCGCCTCCGGCGCGCGGACCGCGTCCGCGCGCGCGGTGCGCAGGCGCGCTCCGCGCGCCTGCTTGCACCGCAGCCTATCTTCCTGCCCGATGCAGCAACCAGAGATCCGCCAGCACCAGCGCCGTCATCGCCTCGAGCACCGGCACCACGCGCGGCACGATGCACGGGTCGTGGCGCCCCTGCGTCGCCGCGGCGCCGATCGACGACGTCGGCTTGACTGCGGCGCGCAGGACCAAAGGCTCGCCGGTCGTGACCCCGCCGAGGATGCCGCCGAAGTGGGCGCGTTCGGCGACGTACTCGCTGCCGCGCAGGTCCGCCGCGCGGAAGCCGGCGCCGAACTCGAAGCCGGTCACCGCGCCCAGCGACAGGAACGCGTCGGCGAGCCGCGCCTTGACCTTGCCGTAGATGGGCTCGCCGAGGTTGGCGGGCGTCGCCTCGACGCGCACCTCGACCACGCCGCCGCACGAGTCGCCGGCCGCGCGCAGGTCCTGCAGGTGCTGCAGCATCGCCGCCGCCGCGTCGGGGTCGGCGCAGCGCACGGCGTTCTGCTCGATGGCGTCCGGATCGAAGCGCTGCGCCTGCACGGGACCGATGCGTAGGGCGTGGCCGCGGATCTCGGTCTCGGGCGGCAGGATCTTGCGCGCGACGACGCCGCCGATCACGCGCGCGACGGTCTCGCGGCCGGAGCTGCGGCCGCCGCCGCGATGGTCGCGGTGTCCGTACTTGCGCGACCAGGTCTCGTCGGCGTGTCCCGGTCGCACCTGCGCGCGCAGCGCGTCGTAGTCGCCCGGCCGCGCGTCCTCGTTGTGCACCAGGACGCAGATCGGCGCCCCCGTGGCGCGCCCCTCGAAGACTCCCGAGACGATCTCCGGCCGATCGGGCTCGCGGCGCTGCGAGGTGACCTCGCTCTGCCCGGGGCGGCGTCGCGCCAGCTCGACCTCGAGGTCGGCCGCCGTCAGCGGCAGGCCGGACGGCACGCCGTCGACGACGACGCCGACCAACGGGCCGTGCGACTCGCCGAAGGTCGTGATCCGCAGGAGTTCACCGAAGCTGTTGCTGGCCATGGACGAGCGCCGCGCGCCGGGCCCCATCGTCCCGGCAACTGCCGGCGCGTGCAAACGGTCGCCGCCCGACGCCGCATTCACCACCGCGGATCCGCCGACGATCGATCAGTCGACGACCGACAGCAGCAGCAGCACTTCGGGGTCGGTCGGGAACACCTGGGAGACGGCGTCCGCCTGGACCCGGATCTGCCGGCGCGTACCGTCGGCGGTCGGCATCCAGCCCTCCAGGCGGCCACCCGCGTCCGGCAGCGACAGCGCGGCCCCGGTCTGGTCCTGCAGCGGCAGGATCGCGCCGACGGGCTGCCCCTGGGCGCTGTCGTCGCAGCCGAGCAGTTCCCGCGCCGCCGTGTTGAAGAACGCGATGCGACCCTGCTGGTCCAGCGCCAACACCGCGTGCGGCAGGCTGGCGAGGAGCGCCGACTGACTGCGGTCGGTGCGCCGGCGACGCATCTCGCTGAGGTGCCGCACCATCGCGGTCGACAGCGTGGCGCGCAGCTCCTGTTCGTTGATCGGTTTCAGCAGGTAGCCGAACGGATGCGTCAGGCTGGCGCGCTGGATCGTGGCGTCGTCGGCGTAGGCGGTCAGGAAGACGACGGGCAGGTCCATCGACGTCGACATCAGCGCGGCCAGCTCGATGCCGTCCATGCCGCCGCGGATGCGGATGTCCATCAGCACCAGGTCCGGCGCGCAGCTCACCGCCATCTCCATCGCGCGCGACGAGTTGGCGGCGACCCCGACGACGGTGTACCCCATCGCGCTGACGCGATCCGCGAGGTCGGTGGCGAAGATCGCCTCGTCCTCGACGATGAGAACCTTGCTCGTGGCCATCGGTGCAGCATCGCTATCGTCCGACCCCGTGCGCGGCCTCATGGCGTCGCCCGTCCCGCCGTTGCCATCGCCCGCTCCGGGGGACCGCCGCCCACCGGTCATGAGCCCACCGGCGTCACGTCCGCGGCCGCGCCGCGGTCCTGGACGACGTCGGCCATGGTGATCCGGAAGCAGGTCCACGGCGGCGCGGTCTCGACCTCGACGGTCCAACCCAGCTGGCGGGCGAGCGCGGCGATCAGGTGCATCCCGAGCGTCCGGTTGTCCGTCAGGTCGAAGTCCGCCGGCAGGCCGACCCCGTCGTCGGCGACCGACAACGCGGTGACCCGTCCCTTGCTCGCCCGGACCGTAACCCGCAGGGTGCCGCTCCGACCGCCGGCGAACGCGTGCTTGCACGCGTTGGCCACCAGCTCGTTGAGCAGCAGGCTCAGCGGCACGGCCTGGTCCAGCGTCAGCGCACACGGCGGCACATCGAGCTCGAGGCGCAGCCGGTCGCCGCCCAGGCCGTGCGACGCGATCAGTCGCCTGCACAGGTCGTCGACGTGGCTCCGCAGGTCGATGCTGGTCAGGTCGGCGGCGCGGTAGAGCGTCTCGTGGATCTGCGCCATCGCGTGGATGCGGTCCTGGCAGTCGCGCAGGACCTCGCGGAGCCGCGGGTCGGCCGCCCGGCGCTGCTGCATCGACAGCATGCTCATGACGATCTGCAGGTTGTTCTTCACGCGGTGATGGATCTCCTGGACCATCACCTCCTTCTCGCGCAGACCGCGAAGAAGCTCCTCCTCCGCGGCCTTGCGCTCGGACACGTCCTGCAGCGTGCCGACCATCCTGAGGCGGCCGCTGTCCGGGTCGCGTACGCACGCGACGCGGGTGCTGACGTGGGTCGCGCCGGCGGTGTCCGGCATCGTGCGCCAGGTCAGCTCCGCGGACGTCTCGTTCTGCAGGACCCAGCTGTGCACGTCGAGCAGTGCCGCCTGGTCCTCCGGGTGCACGTGCAGCGCCAGGAACTCGTCGAACGGCGGCAGTCCATCGGCCGGATTGCGGCCGAGCAGCTCGAACATGAAGGTCGACCAGCTGCCGGTGTGCGTCTTCGGATCCAGCTCCCAGCTGCCGATGCGCGCGCGGGCCTGGGCCTCCTCGAGCTCGGACTGGCTCAGCCGGAGGCGCCGTTCGATGTCGCGCTGTTCCTCGATCCGGCGCGCCAGCTGGTCGTGCGCCTCACGCAGCTCGGCGGTGCGCTGGTGAACGCGCTCCTCGACCTGGGCCGTGCGGCCGGCCGCGGCCAGCAGCACGAGGCCGAGCAGGCCGCTGAACAGCATGCAGCCGAGCAGGGTCGACCACGCCTGCAGCGGGCGCTGTGCGACCAGGTAGTCGCGCGACGCGCTCACGTCGACGGTCCAGGCGCGCCCGCCGGCCGCGAGCGACCGCGACAGGGCGAACACCGGCTCCGGCGACGGCACCCCGACCCCGAACAGGCGCGTCTCCCGATCGGCCGCGTCGCGCACGACCAGCGCCAGCTGGCGCGGGTCGATGTCCCGCACCAGCGGGCCCAGCCAGTCGGCGATCACGACCGCAGCCGTGATCACGCCGGCGGCCCGCTGTCGACGCTCGCCGATGCTGGGCGGCAGGCGGTCGTGGGCGAAGAGCGGCGACACGACCAGGACCCCGGGTTCGGGTTGAGGACCTTGCACCAACTCGATCGCGGCGCTGAGGCAGGGCTCGCCGGTCGTCACCGCACGGTCGATCGCCGCACGGCGCGTCGGGTCGGCACCGATGTCGAACGCGACCGCGCGCTCGTTGCCGGCCAACGGCTCGAGGTAGGTGACGGGCCAATACTCCTCGCGCTCGCTCGCCGGCCGCACTCCGTCCTCGCCGAGCTCCACCACCTCGAACCGTTCGAAGCGCGAGCGCTGGGCCGACTCGAACGACTCCAGCGCGGTGCGCGTCACCCGCGGCACCCAGGACAGCACCTGCAGGTCGCCCCTCCGGTCGAGGATGTGCCGCGCGAACACGCCGAACTCGGCAGGCTCCACGTGGTCGCTGGCGCCGAACAGCGCGCCCAGCCCGCGCACGTCGTTGCAGACCTGCTCCACCTGGCGGCCGATCGCCTCCGTGAGGCCATTGGCACGCTGCTCGAACTGGACCCGCAGGGCGCGCATCTCCAGGTCGCTGGCGAACACGAACGCCACGACCGCCACGGCCACCGCCGTCAGCAGCGGCGCGCCGACCGCGAGGCGCAGACCGCGCCATGCCCGCCGCGGTTCGCCGCACGCCATCAGCACCAGCGGACCGAACGTGAAGCTGCCGATCGCGTCGCCGACCCACCAGGTGAGCCAGCTGAAGGCGACGTCGACGCCCTGCACCGCGCCCGTCAGCACCAGCGTCGACACGCCGACGGTCGGCGACACCAGGCACCCGATCAGGCCGCCCAGCACCAGGAAGCGCGCCGCGTCCCCTTCGCCCTGCAACGCCGTCGGGTACCCCACCCGGCGCTGCACGAGCCAGCCCGCGAGCGCGGCCTGCAGCGTCGCGCCGGCGCCGATCGAGGCGGCGATCGCCGTCGTCGCCAGCGCCGGACCGGCCGCCGCACCGTCGAACGAAGTGCCGAGGTTGACGAGGAACGAACCGATCCACACGCCGGGCAGCACGCCGAAGCCGCGCATCAGCACCGAGGCGAGCGCGATCCCCGAGGCCGGCCACACCGCCGCGGCGTAGCCTGGCGGGATCGCCAGCAGCAAGGCCAGGCGACCGGCGACGAAGTAGGCCAGCGCGGTCCACAACGCCGCCCGCCACTGGTCGCGAAGGCCGGTGCGCAGGCGCTGTGGATCGGTGTTCATCGCGGGAAGCACGGCCGGACAACCGCCTTCTTCGGCAGCCGCCGGCGCCCGCGTTGACCTCGACGGGAGGGGGAATACCCGCAGCCGACACCGCGCGGTGTGCTTCAGACGCCGGCGACCGATGCGCGGAGCCGGGCGCGCTCGGCCAGCAGCAGCCGCGCCGCCGCCACCGCGTTGCCGAGCCGTTGGCGCGCGCGGCCGCGGCACGGCAGCGCGACCGGTTCCAGGCCCTCGCGCTGCAGCACCGACTCCAGGTAGCTGGCGCGCCGCCCGCGCAGGTTGCAGTACTCGCCCTTGAGCACCGTCGAGGGCCGCCCGAGTGGCAGCACCTCGGCACCCCACTGCAGCGTCGTCTGGCTCCAGGCGCCGATCGCCGCGGCGCCGGCGAACGCCGCGAACGCCGCCCGCGCCGTCGCCACGTCGACGCCGTCCGCGAGGTCGCGCGCGGCAAGCTGCATGTGCTCGAGGTGTCGCGCCGCGGGCCAGGGCCCGTCGGGTCGCAGGCACAGGTCGAGCACCTCGCCGGTGCGCGCCCGCGCCGCCGCCCACTGCACGAGCGCGCGCGGCGCGGCGGCGTCCCCGCCCGGCAGCGATGCCTCGGCGTAGACCACGACCAGGTCCTCGTCGTCGAGCACCGCCGACAAGCGGCGCGACGGGCGCTGCCGCGGGCGCTTGTGCCGGCCGTGGCGGACGGCGCGGTCGAGGTGCGCGATCTGCGCGTCGACCATGTGGTCGAAGGCGACCAGCAGCCGCGGCAGCTCGCCGTTGTCCGGCTCGAGCAGTTGCAGCGCCTGCACGATCGCCTCGATGGTCGACACGAAGTCGGCCTGCGGCTCCTTGCGGATGCGGTAGTTGCTCGGCGCCGCCGGCTGCAGCCGGACGTGCGGCAGGCGCTGCAGCCACGGGTTGTGGCGGTAGAGCCGCCGCGCGTGCGCCCAGGTCCCGTCGAGCACGACCAGCGCCTTCGGGCGCGCGGCCGGGGCCATCGCCGCCAGGTCGCTGGCGGCGGGGTGCGGGAACAGCACGGCCGCTCCCTCGGGCACCTCGACCTCGCAGAGCAGGTCGCCGTCGAAGCCGCCGTACGCGGTGCACAGACGCGAGTTGGGCAGGGCCAGGCGCGCCAGCCGCGCCGTGCCGAACGGGTGGTCGCGCTCGCGCGGGTGCTGCAGGATCACCAGCGGCGTCCGCGTGGCGACCTGCTGCACGTGCGCGCACAGGCACATGGCTTCGGGCCGCATGCAGCGGTAGCAGCGGCGGCGGGGCGATTCGGACGGGGCGTCCACGGCGCGGATCATCGTCGCTCGCCCGGCGCGGCGCCACGGCGCCGCGCGCCGCCTCCCCAGGCGGATCGAACGCGCCGCCGTCCCGACTACCGGCCGGTGGACCGCGGGTCGTCGCAGCATTCGCGACCGGCGTCGCCTATGGTCCGCGCTGCGTGTCCGCCGAAGCCGTCTACCTCGCCGCCGTCCTGCTGCTCGCGCTGGTGTCGTTCTACACCCAGGTGTTGCGGCCGGACGTCACCGCGCTGCTGGTGATGCTGGCGATGATGGTGCCGTGGCGACCGGTCGATGGCGGGCTGCACCCCATCCTGACGCCGACCGAGGCGTTCCACGGGTTCGGCAGCCCGGCGCTCGTCATGGTCGCGGCGATGTTCGTGCTGTCGACGGCGATGGTCCGGACCGGCGCCGCGCAGCTGCTCGGCGGCCGGCTGCTGGCGGCGGGCGCCGGCAGCGAGCTGCGGTTCCAGCTGACGGTGCTGGCGGTGATCACGCTGTTCAGCGCCGTCATCAACGACACCACCACCGTGCTGGTGTGGATGCCGATCGTGATGGCGGTGTGCCGCGAGCGCGGTTACGCGCCGTCGCGCGTGCTGATCCTGCTGGCGTACGCGTCGCTGCTCGGCGGTCAGTGGACGCTGATCGGCACGCGCAGCAACATCATCCTGTCGGACTACCTGCACTCGCGCACCGGGCACGGGCTCGACTTCTTCTCCTTCACGCCGGTGGCGGCGGCGGTGTTCGCGGCGTGCGCGCTGTGGTTCCTGCTGGTCGGCCGCCGCTCGCTGCCGCGCGGCGAGCGCAACGAGTCGCTCGAAGGGCGCTACGAGGTCGCCGAGTTCCTGACCGAGACGATGGCGACGCCCGGCTCGGACATCGTCGGCCGGACGCTGGCCGAGCTCGACCTGCCCGGCAAGGAGGTCACGGTGCTGCAGGTGATCCGCGGCACCGAGTTCCTGCCGCCGAGCACCTGGCTGAAGATCCAGCCCGGCGACGTGCTGGTGATCCAGGGCCGCATCACCGCGATCACCGACGTGCTGGCGCGGCCGGGCCTGCAGGCCAAGGAGGAGCTGCGGCTCGACGACAAGACGCTGCGCTCCGCCGACCTGCGCATGGTCGAGGCGATCCTGCCGCCGGACAGCGACTTCGAACGGCGCAGCCTGCGCGACCTCGAGTTCCACCGGACCTACGGCGTGAGCCCGCTGGCGATCAGCCGCGCCGGCCGCTCGCTGCGCGACCGGCCGCTGCACGAGCCGCTGCGCGCCGGCGACTCGCTGCTGCTGGTCGGCCACGAGGCCGAGATCCAGCGGCTGCGCCGCAACCGCAACCTGATGCTGCTCGAGAGCCGGCCGCTGCCGAACGTCGGCCGCGGCCGCGCCGTGCTGGTGCTGGCGATCATGGCGGCGATGGTGCTGACGTGCGCGTTCGGCATCCTGCCGGCCGCCCTCGCGATCCCCGCCGCGGCGATGGCGGCGGTGCTGTGCCGCTGCGTCGGCATGCGCAGCGCCTACGAGTCGATGGACCTGTCGGCGCTGGTGATCGTCGGCGCGATGATCCCGTTCGGCGAGGCGCTGGCCAAGACCGGCACCGCGCAGTGGATCGCCGACGCGATCGCCACGAGCTTCAGTGACAGCTCGCCGCAGCTGCTGCTGGCGGTGCTGCTGCTGCTGGCGGTGCTGTTCACGCAGCTGATCGAGAACGCGGCGGTGGCGGTGATCATGGCGCCGCTGGCCTACGAGCTCGCGATCGCGTCGAACGCGCGGCCCGAGCCGTTCCTGCTCGGCGTCGCGATCTGCGTGTCGACCGCGTTCATGACGCCGATGGCGCACGAGTCGACGCTGCTGGTGATGGGACCGGGCCGCTACCGCTTCGCCGACTACCTGCGCCTAGGCGCCCCATTCGCCCTGCTGACCTGGCTGGTCACGACCCTCGTCGTCCCGCTCTGGTGGCCGCTGCGCTGACCCGACCTCCCTCACGACTCAACCTGGAGCGTCGGCAACGCTGACCGCAGCGGCGGCTTTTCTGCCTCCGTGCTCCAGCGTCCTCTGTGGCTGCTTCTCTGGCTCGCGGATGCCCCCGTGCCGCGTGACTGCCCCCTGAGTCGAGCGCCCTCTGCTCTGTGCCCCTCCCGTGCTCTCCGTGCTCTCCCTGTTCCTCCGGGATTACCCCAGAAAACAAACCACAGAGAGCACAGAGCACACAGAGCAGAAAGCAACCGCCGACGCTGACGCAGCCGCCCAGCAGGAACCAACGCACCGAACGCGAAGCACACGCACACCGCGAACGGCTCGCCCGCCTTGGCGGATGCCCTGGCTGGGCGACTGCTTTCTGCTCCGTGCTCTCCGTGTCCTCTGTGGTTTCTTCTCTGGTTCGCGGTTGCATGCGTGCCGCGTGACGGCCCCCTGAGTCGAGCGCTCTCTGCTCTGTGCCCCTCCCGGTGCTCTCCGTGCTCTCCCTGTTCCTCCGGGAGTACCCCAGAAAGCAAAGCCACAGAGAGCACAGAGGACACAGAGACCAGAAAGCAACCGAACCGGCAGCCGGCACGCGCAGCCGACGGCGGAGAGGAGGCTCAGCGGTCGTCGTCGTCGTCGCGCGACATCGCGGCGGGGACCGGGGTGGTGGTGCCGGTCGGCGTGGCCCACGCGGCGGCGGCGCCGTGGCGGTAGACGAGTTCGCCGCCGGCGGTGCCGGTGCGGACCGCGAGCGCCAGCACGACGACGCTGCCGGCGGTCACGGCGGCGCCGGCCCACAGGCCCGCGTTGCGGTGGCGCAGCAGCAGCGGCCCCATCGCCAGCAGCAGCACCACCGCGCTGCCCCACTGGAACACCTCGGCGGCCTCCTCGTGCTCGTGGAGCGCGGCGTGGCCGACGATCGCCTCGACGCGGTCCTCGTCGGCCTCGCCCGAGCGCATCGCCAGCAGGCCGCTGGCCACCAGCAGCGTCTGCACGCCGAGCACGATGGTCCAGGTGCCGCGGTGGAACCACCCGCGCCACCACGCGAACAGGACGCCGCCCGACAGCAGCGGCATCAGCACGGCGAGGGCGACCGGAAGGTGAACGAGCTTGGGGTGCAGCGGGAGTTCGGCGATCACGGGGTTCCTTGGGTGGGGAGTCGTCGGCACCGCGGTGAGCAACCGCCATGCCGCCGGGGCGCCCCTGCGCACGCAACCGTGGAGCCGCGGGGACCGCGTGCGAAGAACGCCCCCCGCCGCGGCGTCGCGCCGCGCCGCGCCCGGACGTTTCGACACCGCGCCGTGCAACATCGACACGCACGCCCCCATGGCGGGCACCGACCGCGCGCCGTATCCATGTCCACATGCCGGACTCCACTCGCCCCGTTCGCCGCCGCGTCGCGCGCTGCCTGACACTTGCGCTGGCTCTGCCGGCCGGTTGTGCCGGCGCGCCCGCGCCGGTGCTCACGTGGATCGACGCCGACTTCGACGACCTGGACGCGTTTGCATTGCCGGCCGCGATGACGGCCGGCGGCAGCGGGACCGCCGGCGGCGACGCCGCGCACTGGTACGCCGCGCCCGACGGCAGCGACGGCAGCCCGCGCTGCCTCCGCGTCGACGCACCCGGGTCCACCGGCCAGCAGTTCCACGTGCTGCTGACGACCGCGCCGTTCGCCACGCGCGACCTGCGCCTGTCGGTGCGCATCCGCGCCGACGCCGGCGAAGAGGACCAGGGCGGCGGGCTCTGCTGGCGCGCCCTGGACCACGACGACTACTACATCGCGCGCTGGAACCCGCTCGAGGACAACGTGCGGCTCTACACGGTCGTCGGCGGCGTCCGCACGATGCTCGCCAACGCCGACGTCGACGTGCCGCACGACGGCTGGCACCGCCTCGGCGTCGCCGTGCAGGGCGCGCACCTCACCGTACTGCTCGACGACGAGGCCCTGTTCTCGGTGCGCGACACCACGTTCGCCGGCACCGGCCGCGTCGGACTGTGGACCAAGGCGGACGCGAGCACGAGCTTCGACGACCTGGTGGTGCGGCGGCTGGACTGAACCGCCACCCGATCGATCGGCAGCGGGAGCGCCGACGACGCCGGCGACGCCCGATCTTCACCGCGACGGCGCTGTCCCCGCGCCCGACGGTCGCCTAGGCTCGCGGCCCCGGAGGACGTCATGCCGATCGAACTCGAAGTGAACGGAGCGCCCCGCGTGGTCGACGTCGACCCGTCGACGCCGCTGCTGTGGGTGCTGCGCGAGACCCTGGAACTCACCGGCACCAAGTACGGCTGCGGCGCGGCGCAGTGCGGCGCGTGCACGGTGCACCTGGACGGCAAGGCCGTGCGGTCGTGCGTCACACCGGTGCGCGCCGCGCAGGGCGCGGCGGTCACCACGATCGAGGGCGTCGACGGCGCGGTCGCCCGCGCGGTGCAGCAGGCCTGGATCGACATCGACGTGCCGCAGTGCGGCTATTGCCAGACCGGCCAGATCATGAGCGCGTGCGTGCTGCTGAAGGAGAAGGCGCAGCCGTCCGACGACGACATCGACGCCGGCATGGCCGGCAACCTGTGCCGCTGCGCGACCTACGAGCGCATCCGCGCGGCGATCCACCGCGCGGCCGGCAGCATCGCGGCCGGGGAGGGCGGGCGATGACCGCCACCACCCGATCCGGCGACGCGGCGCTGTCGCGGCGCTCGTTCCTGCGCGCGTCGGCCGCGTCCGGCGGCGGCCTGCTGCTCGCGTTCTGCTGGCCGCTGCGCGCCGCGGCCGCCTCGTCGCCCGCATCGACCACGCCGCGTGGCGACACACCGCCCGCCGACTTCGCGCCGAACGCGTTCGTGCGCATCGCCCAGGACGGCCGCGTCACCGTGATCGTCAACAAGTCGGAGATGGGCCAGGGCGTCGCGACGTCGATGACGATGGTCGTCGCCGAGGAGCTCGACGCCGACTGGAGCACGATGGGCTTCGAGTTCGCTCCGGTCGACCCGGTCTACGCGCACCCGGGCTACGGCATCCAGTTCACGGGCGGCAGCACCAGCACGCTGGCGATGACGACGCCGATGCGCGAGGCCGGCGCCGCCGCGCGGGTGATGCTGGTCGCCGCCGCGGCCGCGACCTGGAACGTCGAGGCCGGCGAGTGCCGCACCGAGAACGGCGCGGTGCTGCACCCGGGCTCCGGCCGGCGCGCCGGCTACGGCGAGCTGGCCGAGGCCGCCGCGCGTCAGCCGGTGCCCGACAACGTGCAGCTCAAGCAGCCGTCGCAGTTCCGCCTGGTCGGCAAGCCGACCCCCCGGCTCGACACCGCCGACAAGGTGCGCGGCACCGCGACGTTCTCGATCGACGTGCGCCTGCCCGGCATGCGCACCGCGCTGGTCGCGCACCCGCCGACGTTCGGCGGCAAGGCGCTGCGCGTCGACGACGCCGCCGCGCGCGCCGTGCCGGGCGTGCTCGACGTCGTCGATGTCGGTACCGGCGTCGCGGTGATCGCCACCGGTTTCTGGCCGGCGAAGCTCGGCCGCGACGCGCTGCGGATCGACTGGGACCTCGGCGCCGGCGCCGGGCTGTCGAGCGAGCAACTGCGCGCCGACTACCGCGAACGCGCCGGCAAGCCCGGCATGGTCGCGCGCCGGGACGGCGACGCCGCCGGCGCGCTGGCCGCGGCCGCGCGCACGCTGACCGCGGACTACGAGGTGCCGTACCTCGCGCACGCGCCGATGGAGCCGCTCAACTGCGTCGTCGACCTGCGCGCCGACCGCTGCGAGATCTGGGCCGGCACGCAGTTCCAGACCATGGACCACGCGGCGGCGGCGAGGACCGCCGGCCTCGACCCGGACAAGGTCCAGCTGCACACCACCTACCTGGGCGGCGGCTTCGGCCGGCGCGCCAACCCGGCGTCGGACTACATCGTCGAGGCCGTCGAGATCGCCAAGGCCGCGAAGGCGCCGCTGCAGCTGATCTGGACCCGCGAGGACGACACGCGCTCGGGCTACTACCGGCCGATGTGGCACAGCCGCGTGCGCGCCGGCCTCGGCCGCGACGGCGCGCTGCAGGCCTGGACCCACACCATCGTCGGCCAGTCGATCATCGCCGGCACGCCGTTCGAGCCGTTCATCATCCAGGACGGCATCGACGGCACCTCGGTCGAGGGCGGCGCCGACGTGCCGTACGCGATCCCCAACGTGCAGGTCGAGCTGCACACGACCGAAGTGCCGGTGCCGACGCTGTGGTGGCGATCGGTCGGTCACTCGCACACGGCGTTCGTGGTCGAGAGCTTCCTCGACGAGGTCGCGTACGCGAGCGGCCGCGACCCCGTCGCACTGCGCCGCGAGCTGCTGCAGGCGCACCCGCGGCACCTCGGCGTCCTCGAGCTGGCCGCGCGCCAGTCCGGCTGGGGCACCCCGCTGCCGAAGGGCCGCGCCCGCGGCGTCGCCGTGCACCACTCGTTCGCGAGCTACGTCGCCGTGGTCGCCGAGGTGTCGGTCGAGGACGGCTGGCCGCGCGTGCACCGCTGCACCTGCGCGATCGACTGCGGCCGCACCATCAATCCCGACACCGTCCGCGCGCAGCTGCAGGGCGCGATGGGCTTCGGGCTGACGGCGGCGCTGTACGGCCAGATCACGCTGCGCGACGGCCGCGTCGAGCAGTCGAACTTCCACGACTACCGGCTGCTGCGGGTGTACGAGATGCCGACCGTCGACGTGCACCTGGTGCCGAGCGACGAGCCGCCGTCGGGCGTCGGCGAACCCGGCGTGCCGCCGGTCGCGCCGGCCCTGTGCAACGCGCTCTACACGCTGACCGGCAGGCGCATCCGCCGCCTGCCGATCCGGAAGGAGGACCTCGCATGAGCGCCGTCGCCGCGCGCCGTTGGCTGCTGTTCGCCGCCCTGTCGGCGGTCGCCGCCGTGTCGCTGCAGTGCCAGGCGACACGCGCCCGCGCCGTCGACTCGGCCGACTGGGACCTGGTCTACCGCGTGCTGCAGCACCCCCGCTGCGTGAACTGCCACCCCGCCGGCGACCGACCGCGCGTCGGCGACGACTTCGCGCCGCACCCGCAGAACGTGCAGCGCGGCGCCGACGGTACCGGTCGGCTCTCGATGCGCTGCGTCGCGTGCCACCAGGACCGCAACACCGACGGCGCGCACCTGCCGCCCGGCGCCCCCCACTGGCAGCTGCCGCATCCGGACATGCCGCTGGTGTTCGAGGGCCGCTCCAAGCAGCAGCTCGCCGACCAGTTGCTCGACCGCGCGCAGAACGGCGGCCGCTCGCCCGAGCAGCTGCTGCACCACGTCGAGCACGACCCGCTGGTGCTGTGGGGCTGGGCCCCGGGCACGGGCCGCGCGCCGGTCGACGTGCCGCACGCCGAGTTCGTAGCCGCGTTCCGCGGCTGGCTGGCGGCGAACGCGCCATCGGCCGGCGGCGACTGAGCGCCGGCCGCCCCTCGCCACCGCGCCGCCGGTGCGCCACACTGCGGCCAGCGATGGAACGGGACCCGCGCACGGATCCGCAGCTGCTGGCCGCGTTCGCGCGCGGCGACGGGCCGGCGTTCGAGGAGCTGTATCGGCGGCATCGCGACTGGGCGCTGCGCGCGGCGGTGCGCTTCACCGGCGACGACGACGAGGCGCTCGACGTGCTGCAGGAGGCGTTCCTCTACCTGGTGCGCGCGGCGCCCGAGCTGCAGCTGCGGCACCGCCTGACGACGCTGCTCTACCCGGTGATCAAGCACCTGGCGCGCGACCGCTGGCGCCGCCGTCAGAAGGCGCCGGCGCCGTTGACCCAGGCCGACGAACCGGTCGAGCTGCCGGGCCTGCCCGGCGACGTCCGCGACTGGTTCCGCGGCCTCGGGCCGCTGCAGCAGGAGATCCTGACCCTGCGGTTCGCCGACGAGCTGTCGCTCGACGAGATCGCGGCCGCCCTCGAGCTGCCGTTGGGCACGGTCAAGTCGCGGCTGCACAACGCCCTGCGACAGCTGCGCGAGAAAAACACGGAACGGTGAACCCGACGGCCCGGCGCGGCCCCTCACGGGCCGTGGACGATCTCGAGAACGAACTGCGCCGCCGCCTGACCGGCCGGACCCCACCCGTGCCGGCGACCCTCGACCGGACGGTGCTGGCGGCCGCGGCGACGGCAGCGGCCCGCACACGCGGGCGACGCCGACTGCGCCTCGTGCGTCACGCGGCGGCTGCGGCGGCCTTGGTCGCGTTCGCGGCGTGGCTCGGCGTGCTCGCGCTGGGCACGCGCGCGCCCGACGCCGCGGCGACGCCGTTCGACGTCGCCGACGCCTGGCGCTGCGCGCGCGGGCTGGCCGCCACCGAGCGGCGCTTCGATCTCGACGGCAGCGGCGCGGTCGACGCGCGCGACGCCGACCTGATGCTGACGCGGATCGTGGCGTTGCCGCGACGGGGGTCCTGACGTGCGCCACCGCCGGATCGCGATCGGCGGCGCCGCGCTCGGCGCCGCGGTGCTGTGGCTCGGCGCTGCACCGGCGCCGGGACCGGGCGCCGAGCGCGCGCCCGCCTTCGTCGCCGTCGACGTGTTCGTCGCGGTCGGCGCGAACACGCTGGCCGCCTGGCAGCTCGAGGTCGTGGCTCCCGGCGCCCGCCTGGTCGGCGTCGAGGGCAGCGACCCGGGCGCGTTCGCCGAGGCGCCGCGCTACGACCCGGCGGCGCTGCGACAGGACCGCGTGATCCTGGCCGCGCTGGCGGCCGGCGACGCGCTGCCGACCGGTCGCGTGCGCGTCGCGCGCCTGCACTTCGAACGCGATGACGCCGCCCCGGCGCCGCCGCCCGCGCTGCTCGGCCTCGTCGCCGCCGACCGCAACGGACTGCACATCCTGGCACGCGCCGAGCTGGCGCCCGTGGAGAAGAGGAAATGAGAACCGATTGGAAGCTCCTGGCCGGCGTCGCCATCGCCGGGATCCTGGTGGTCGCCTGCAACCAGCCGCCGGTCGGCGGCGCCCCCGACGCGGCGGCGCCGGCGCGCTACGCGGACCTGCTGCACGAGGCCGCGCCCGGCCTGACGGCGCCAGCGGCCCGGCCGATCGCGCCGGCCGTCGAGCCCGGCGACGAGCTGGTGATCGTCGAGCGCGCCGACGGCACCCGCGTCCCCTACGGCCCCGATCGCATCGCCGCGCTGCGCGCCAAGGTGGAAGGCCACGAGCGCGGCGTGCCGCTGCCGCTCGAGCGCACCGACGTGTCGGCCGAGATCCGCCTCAACCTCGGCACGGTGGTCGTCAAGCAGGCGTTCACCAACCCGTTCGCGAGCAAGATCGAGGCGGTCTACGTGTTCCCGCTGCCGCAGGACGCCGCGGTCAGCGACTTCGTCATGCAGATCGGCGAGCGCCGCATCCGCGGCATCGTGCGCGAGCGCGAGGAGGCGCGTCGCATCTACGAGGCGGCGCGGGCGCAGGGCCACCGCGCGTCGCTGCTGAGCCAGGAGCGGCCGAACGTGTTCACGCAGTCGGTCGCCAACCTCGAGCCAGGCCAGCGCATCGACGTGGAGACCACCTACTTCGAGACGCTGCCGTGGCGCGATGGCGCGTTCGAGCTGGTCGTGCCGACGGTGGTCGGGCCGCGCTTCAACCCGCCGGGCTCGACGACCGGGATCGGTGCGGCGCCGTTCGACGCGGCCGGCACGTCGGGGCAGCCGGTCGAGGTGACCTATCTGCCTCCCGAGCGGTCGGTGGGCCACCGCATCGGCATCCAGGTCGCGCTCGACGCCGGCATGCCGCTCGGGGTGATCGAGTGCGCCTCGCATCCCGTGACCGTGGTGCGCGACGGCGCGACCGCGGCGAAGATCGCGTTGCGCGACGGAGACTCGGTGCCCAACCGCGACTTCGTGCTGCGCTACGCGATGGCCGACACCGACCTGTGCGGCGCGGTCGCGGTGCAGCGCGCGACCGACGGCGAACCCGGCTGGTTCTCGATGCTGCTGCAACCGCCGCTCGAGCCGACCGACGCGCCCGCGCCGCCGCGCGAACTGGTGTTCGTCGTCGACTGCTCGGGCAGCATGGACGGCGAGCCGCTCGCCGCGTGCCAGCGCGTGGTCCGCCGCTGCCTCGATCGCCTGCGCCCCGCCGACGCGTTCGACATCATCCGCTTCAGCAACACCGCCGCCGGAATGGACTCCGGACCGCTGGCCGCGGACCCGGCGAACGTGGCCGTCGGTCTCGCCCACGTCGACGGGCTGCGCGCCCTCGGCGGGACGATGATGATGTCGGGCGTGCTGGCCGCGTTGCGACCCGCCGCCGATCCCGGGCGGCAGCGCGTCGTGGTGTTCCTCACCGACGGGTTCCTCGGCAACGAAGCCGAGGTGCTCGGCGCGGTGCACCGGCAGCTCGGCGCCGCGCGGGTGTTCTCGATCGGCGTCGGCAGCTCGACCAACCGCTACCTGCTCGAGCGCATGGCCGAACTGGGCCGCGGCGCGGCCGCCTACGTCGATCCCGGCGACGGCGGCGAACGCGTGGTCGGCGAGTTGTTCCGGCGCCTGGACCGGCCGGCGTTGGCCGACCTGGCACTCGACTGGGGCGGCGCCGCCGTGACCGACGTCGAGCCCTCGGTGCTGCCCGATCTGCACTTCGGCAGGCCGCTGGTGGTGCACGGCCGCGTGCGCGGCGCCCTGCCGCGCAGCGTGCGCCTGCAGGGCCGCATCGGCGGCACCCCCACCGCGGTGGACCTGCCCATCGGCGCCGCGAACGAGCACGGCGCGCTCGACCGGCTGTGGGCGCGCGCCCGCATCCGCCGGCTCGAGACCGAGGCCACGTGGGTCGACGACCCCGACGAACGGATCGACCAGGTGCGCGCGCTGGCGCTGCAGTACGGGCTCGCGTCGCGGTGCACGTCGTTCCTGGCGGTCGACGCCACCACCGTCACCGCCGGCGGGTTCGGCACCACGGTCCAGGTCCCGGTGCCGGTGCCGCAGGGCGTGCGCTACGAGACCGCGGTGCAGGGCTCGAAGTAGCGGCGAAGCCGCCCGGTGCGGCCCGCCGATCGACGGCGATCAGGCGCGGCGGCGACGCCGCGCCGACAGCGCGGGCAGCGGCAGCAGCGCCGGCTCGGTCGGCCGCAACTCGGCGCGATTGCCGGCGATGGCGCGACCGAGCAGCACGGCCAGCACGGCGGACGTGGCGCACCAGATGGCGAAGTAGAGGAAGAAGGTCACGATGCGAACCTGTGCGCAACCACCGTGCCACGGTGCCGGTGTTCGCATCCGTGCCATCGGCGGTTCGGTGCAGGGCACGGCGGGACGTCGGCGGGACATCGGGGCTGGCGCGGGTGTCGGGTGCCCGGGCATGCGTCTGCGCCGGAATGCCCCCCCGTGCCCGTGCCCAGGCGCGCGCGAGCGCGCCGGTGCCCAGCGGCGCTGCGCGCCGCTGGGCACAGGTGAGGGGCCCCTACCCGCCGCGCCGCATCGGCGGCTGACGGAAACCCTTCCTCCCCTGCTGCAGCTGTCCCATGTCGGCCGGCGGCCGCTCGAGACCGAGCGCGTACCACGGCAGGCCGAACGGCTTCATCGTCGGCTTGTTGCCGTTCTGCAGGCGCAGCAGGTTCGCCTTGGCGGCCTCGTCGGTCGCCACCTTCGCCGTGAAGCGTGCGAGCACGGCGATCGCCTCGTCGACGCGGCCCTCCTTGTGCAGCAGCCACGCCCAGGCGTTGTGCAGCATCGGGTGCTTCTTGGCGGCGACGCCGGCGAGCTTCAGCGTGTCGAACGCCGCCTGCTTGTCGCCGGCGCGGTACTGCAGCACCGCGAGCACCAGCTGCGCGTCGGCCAGGCGCCGCGGCGTCCGCCGCAGCAGCGCGATCGCCTTGTCGCGATCGCCGGTCTGGTACTCGATCATGCCGAGCTGCGCGTAGACCTGCCCTTCCAGCATCGGCATCCACTTGCCGTAGCGCAGCATGTCCCGCAGCAACTCGCGCGCCGCGTCGATCATGCGCTGCTCGAGCTGCTGCTGCAGCCGCGCCATCATCGGCTGCAGGCGCTTGCCGATGCTGCGGGCCAGAGGGATCCAGACGGCCAGGGTCACGAACGGCGCGAACAGGAAGGCCCAGAACAGGCCCCAGCCGAGCAGCCAGCCACCGAAGCCGAACAGCAACCCGCTGCCGGCGGCGATCAGTACGGAATACATGAGGAGGAAGGCGCGCGCGGCGGTCGCCGCTGCGCAGCCGAGCAGGGTAGCGCCTGCGGCGCCCGGTTGCCGCACCGGCGGCGGAATCCGCGGCCGCGGCCCGTCGGCGGCCGGATCGGCGGGCGCCACGCGGCGCGGCGGAATCCGAGGATCCTGTGGCGCCCCCCGTCCGGGCGCGCTTGCCTTCGCTGGCGATGGAGCTCACCACCCTCGACCACGCGATCCTCGTCGGCTTCTTCGCGATCTCGCTGGGCATCGGCCTGGTGCTCCGCCGCCGCGCCGGCCGGAGCTTCGTGGAGTTCTTCGCCTCCGGCCGCTCGCTGCCTTGGTGGCTGGCCGGCACGTCGATGGTCGCGACGACGTTCGCGGCCGACACGCCGCTCGCGGTCACCGGGCTGACGGCCCAGCACGGCTTGGCCGGCAACTGGTTCTGGTGGGCGTTCGCGCTGGGCGGAATGTTGACCGTGTTCGTCTACGCCAAGCTGTGGCGCCGCGCCGAGGTGCTGACCGACGTCGAGCTGATCGAGCTGCGCTACACCGGCCGGCCGGCGGCGTTCGTGCGCGGCTTCCGCGCTGTCTACGTCGCCGTCGTCGTCAACTCGTTCGTGATCGGCTGGGTGACGAAGGCGATCGTGACGGTGCTGCGCGAGACCGTGCTGACCGACCTGCCGCAGGACAGCTCCACCGACCTCTGGCTGGTGCTGGGCCTGCTGGCGGCGACCGGCGTCTACAGCGTGCTGTCGGGCATCCGCGGCGTGGTGGTCGTCGACGCGTTCCAGTTCGTGCTGGCGATGGCGGGCTGCATCGCGCTGGCGTGGGTCTGCGTCGACCACGTCGGCGGGATGGACGCGGTGCGCGAGCGCGCGAGCGCGGCGTTCGGCAACGACCACCTGTTCGACTTCGTGCCCGACTTCGGCGCCGCCGGCGCGTGGATGCCGCTCGGGGTGTTCCTGGCGCTGGCGCTGGGGCAGTGGTGGGCGACGTGGTACCCGGGCAACGAGCCCGGCGGCGGCGGCTACGTGGTGCAGCGGATGGCGTCGTGCCGCAGCGAGCGCGATGCGGTGCAGGCGACGCTGCTGTTCCAGCTGGCGCACTACTGCCTGCGACCGTGGCCGTGGATCCTGGTCGCGTTCGCGGCGATGGCGCTGCACCCGGAGCTGCGGCAGTGGGCCACCGACGCCGACCCGGCCACCGATCCGGGCGCGGGCTTCCCGAGGATGATCCGCGAGCTGGCGCCGCCGGGGCTGGCCGGCCTGCTGCTGGTCGCGTTCTTCGCCGCGTTCATGTCGACGATCAGCACGCAGATGAACTGGGGCGCGAGCTACGTCGTGAACGACCTCTACCGCCGCTTCCTGCGGCCCGACGCCGACGACCGGCAGCTGGTCAGGGCGTCGCGCTGGGCCTCGGTGCTGGTGCTGATGCTCGGCGGCGCGACCGCGTACTGGATGCAGGCGCAGAACATCTCCACCGAGCAGGCCTGGGCGATCCTGGCCGCGCTCGGCGGCGGCCTCGGCACGGTGTTCCTGCTGCGCTGGTTCTGGTGGCGCGTCAACGCGTGGAGCGAGATCGCGGCGATGGTCGCCTCGCTCGGGCTCTACTTCGCGGTGACCTGGTGGCAGCAGTCGCTGCCGGCCGCGGAGCGCATGGACGGCCAGTACACCGCGCTGGTGGTCGCGACCGGCTCGCTGATCGTCTGGCTGCTCGCCACGTTCGCGACGCCTCCGGAGCCGATGCACGTCCTGCAGGCGTTCTACCGCAAGGTGCGGCCCGACGGCCCCGGCTGGGGTCCGGTCGCCGCGCAGGCAACCGACGTGCGCCCCGACGGCACGCTGGGCCGGTCGCTGCTCTGCGCGCTGCTCGGCACCGCGACGGTCTGGCTCACGCTGCCGGGCGTCGGCGCCGTGCTGTTCGGCGAGTGGACCAAGGCCGTCCTGTGCCTCGGTTCGGCCGCGGCGGCGCTGACGCTGTTGCTGCGCCAGCTGCCGCGGTTGCTGCAGCCGCACGCGGACCAGGGCTCCTGATCCGAGGATCGGAGCCCGGTCCGCGCGCCTCGGCGATCAGGGCTGGATCGTCAGCAGCAGCGCGTTGGTGGTGCTCCACGGCGTGGGCACCGGGCTGCCGCTGTCGAGGATGCCGGCCTGCAGCGCGATCGACTGGCCGATGAAACCCGCGACGTTCGGGATCGGCAGGCCGAACAACACGCGGCCGCGGGCGTCGCTGAAGCCGAACGCCAGCGTGACCGGGTTCTGGATGTCCAGCGTGCAGCCGGCCGGGAAGCCGACGCCGCTGAGCGGGATCGGCGGCGAGAAGCCGGTGCCCCACGCCAGGATCGCCGGGAAGCCCGGCGTGGCGCGGATCGCGCCGACCACGAAGTTGCCGTTGCCGATCTGCGGCGCGCCGCCGAACGCGTCCATCAGCACGACGAGGTTGCGCGTCGGCGCGTTGCAGCCGCTGCCGCTGGTGGTGATGCCGGCCGGGAACGGCCCCGGCAGCGTGCCGTCCTCCAGCGACAGGAAGTCGTCGAGGTACGGGCCGAGGCTCGGGTGGAACGGCTCCGGATACGGACCGGCCGTCGCCAGCACCATGCTGACCTCACCGGCGGTGATCTGCCCGGACAGGTCGGCGTCGCGCAGCGACACGATCGCGTAGTTCTGGTTGTTGTCGTAGTTGAAGCTCACCTCGCCGTCGGCGGTCGCGTCGAAGCCGTAGGCGCGGGTGTCGAGCGTGGTGATCGGCAGACCCGAGATGGTGTTGACGAAGCTGACCGGCGCGACGCCGTCGTAGGTGGCGCCCGACAGGTTGGCCCACAGGCTCAGCTCACCGGCGTCGATCGAGCCGTTGAAGTTGATGTCGTCGACGCGGTAGATCAGGCCCGACACGTGCTCGCCGTTGACGTTGGTGTCGCCGAAGCTCGGCGCAGTCTGCGTCGTGCTCCACTGGTAGCTCGAGGCGATGAAGTAGGCCGGGATCACGCCCGCCGTGCCGCCGCGCTCGGACACGCCGAGCCAGCGCACGAAGTTGCGCCGCGTCGGCACGCCGCCGTTGTCGTAGTCGATGTCCCACACCGGGAAGCGGCCGCTGGCGAAGTCGGGGTGCAGCGGCAGGCTGTTGAGCTGCGAGCAGTTGAACCACAGCTCGACGGCGCTGGCGGCGGCGCCGCCGCTGTCGGTGAAGGCGTAGAACGCGTTCTCGTTGGCCGAGAACGGGCCTGCCGCCGGCACCGCGAGGCCGCTGGCGAACGCCACGACCTTGCCGTTCGGCAGGCAGCGCACCAGCTGGTAGAAGTTCGGCAGCGCGCCGCCGATGACCGGCGTGGTCAGCGGGATCGAGCTGTTGGCGAACACCGACTGCTCGCCGGGGTCCTTGGCGTCGCCGTCGCCGTTGAGGTCGACGAGCTTGTGGATGCCGCGCGGGAACGCGCCGCTGGCGAGGTTGCCATCGATGGCGACGTAGACGCGCACCTGGTCGGTGATCGGGTCGTAGTAGGTGCCGAGCGTGTCGGGCGCGAACGACGCCGGGTCGGGGTTGGTCCCCGTGGGCGTGCGCGCCTCGAAGAAGAAGAACTCGGTCACCTCGCTGTCGAGCACCAGGTTGCCGTTGGTGTCCTCGCCGGCGTCGAGCACGCCGTTGCCGTTGACGTCCTCGCCGCGGTCGAGCACGCCGTTGTGGTTGCTGTCGACGCCGCGGACGACGCGGGCCTGTTGGCTGTCGGTGAAGTAGAACTCGTAGTCACCGCGCGCGAGCACGGCGCGGCCGTCGGTCATGAAGCACGAGGCGTTGATCGTGCTGAAGCACGTCGTCACGAACGCGTGCACCTCGTCCGGCACCTGGATCTCACCGTCCAGGTTGTTGTCCTTGACGCGCGCGACCGGGTAGTTGGCGGGCGCGACCGTGTCGGTCGGGCCCTGCGCGTCGGCGAAGCCGAGGGGGATGATGTGGTCCTGCGCCACCGCGACGGCGGTCGTCAGGAGGACGATGCTGGGAAGCCTGAGCATGAGGTGGAATCTCCGGGTTCGATGCGGGGTCCAGTCTACGGACTGGAACACGGTCGGTGCCGACGTGAATCGACCGCCAAGACCGCTTGCAGATGGGCGACGACCAGCGTCGCACTTCCGCGGGCGAACATGGTTCCGCGGCCGACGCACGGTGCAACGGCGAGCCCGGGAATCGGCCGCACATGCGGTGGACCAGCACGGGTCGGAGCACGGCGGCCCGCGCTGGAGAACTCTCCAGGGCCGCGCGCAGACACGTGCCGCCGTGCGAGTTGGATCGGGGAGAACGCTGTGGAACGCGGATGGCGTGCGTGCCGGCGCCGGGCTTCGACGTAGGATGCCGCGCATGTCCGCGTTCGACCAGATGCCGCCGGCGCCGCCCGAGCCGCGTCGGCTGGACCGCCCGCCGGCGGGCCCCGTGCTGGCGTTCGCGCCGCACCCCGACGACGAGATCGCCGGCCCCGGCGGCGCCCTGTGCCTGCACCGCCGCGCCGGCGACCCGGTGCGCGTCGTCGTCGCCACCGACGGCATCGCCGGCGACCCCGACCGACGCTTCGACCGCGCGACCTACACCGACGTGCGCCGCGACGAATCGCGCCGGGGACTCGCCGTGCTCGGCGTGCACGACGTCGAGTTCTGGGGCTTCCCCGACAGCTGCCAGCTCAGCACCAACGACCTGCAGCTCGGCCTGCAGCACGCCACCGCGTCGCTGCAGGCGGCACGCCCGCGCACGGTCTACCTGCCGTGGGCGAACGAAGGGCACCCCGACCACCACGCGCTGCACCACGTGGTGCTGCGCGCACTCGACGCGGTCGGCTTCGACGGCCTCGCGCTCGGCTACGAGGTGTGGAACGCGATGCTGCCCGACGTGGTGCTCGACGTCACCGAGGTCATGGCGCAGAAGGAGGCGGCGATGCGGACCTACGAGAGCCAGACCGCCTACGTGCAGTACGACCACTGCGTGCGCGGCCTCAACGCCTACCGCTCGCTCGTGCACGGCCGCGGCAAGGGCTACTGGGAGGCCTACTGCGTGTTGCGCGGCGCACTGAACTGACTCATTGCCTGTTGGTCCGGGGCCCACCCCGCGGCTGCCTGGGAACAGGTCGCAACGTTACGCGGATTGTTTGCCGACCTGGAGGAAGGTCCGCGGCTTGGCCAGGCACAGCGGATGGATACTGGTGCGACCCCAGTCCTGGCGCCAGCGCAGCACCTCGCTCGGCCGCAGGGCGCG
>JBFWWV010000037.1:0-23300 GCA_050245995.1 Planctomycetota bacterium
AGTGCCCTCAGCTCCGTGCCCCTCCCGGTGCTCTCCGTGCTCTCCCTGTTCCTCCGGGAGTACCCCAGAAAACAAACCACAGAGAGCACAGAGCACACAGAGCAGAAAGCAACCGCCGACGCTGACGAAGCCGCCCAGCAAGAGCCAACGCACCGAACGCGACGCACGCGCACACCGCGGAGGCCTCGCCCGCCTTGGCGGATGCCCTGGCTGGGCGGCTGCTTTCTGCTCCGTGCTCTCCGTGTCCTCTGTGGTTGGTTCTCTGGTGCGCGGATGCGTGCGTGCCGCGTGACGGCCCCCTGAGTCGAGTGCCTTCTGCTCCGTGCGTCTCCCGATGCTCTCGGTGCTCTCCCTGTTCCTCTCCGAAGCTCTCAGTCGCGCAGGAACGACACCAACATGCGCACCGCGGTGCCCGCGGCGCCGGACTTGTAGTAGTCCTTGGCGACGCCGCCCCAGGCGGTGCCGGCGATGTCGAGGTGCGCCCACGGCGTGTCGCCGGCGAAGTAGCTGAGGAACGCCGCGCCGGCGATCGTGCCGCCGCCCTGGCCGCCGTTGATGTTGGCGAGGTCGGCGAACTTGCTCTTGAGTTGCTCCTTGTGCACCGGCCACAGGGGCAGCTGCCAGACCGGTTCGTCGGCGCGCTTGCCCGCGGCGATCAGCGCGTCGACGAGATCCTGGTCGTTGCCCATCACGCCGGCCACCTCGTGACCGAGCGCGACCACCACGGCGCCGGTCAGCGTCGCCAGGTCGACGATCTGCTTGGGCTCGTAGAACTTCTTCGCGTAGGCGATCGCGTCGGCCAGCACGAGGCGGCCTTCGGCGTCGGTGTTCAGCACCTCGATCGTGTGCCCGTCCATCGCCCGGACGATGTCGCCCGGCTTCTGCGCGTCGGGCCCGGGCATGTTCTCGGCCGCGGCGACGAGGCCGATGACGCGGCGCTTGTGCTTGCTGCCGGCGAGCGCGCCGTGGCGGATGGCGTGGAACAGGCCCAGCACCGCGCCGCCGCCGCACATGTCGTAGCGCATCTCGTCCATCTTGCTGGCCGGCTTGATGCTGATGCCGCCGCTGTCGAACGTGAGGCCCTTGCCGACGATGCAGACCGTGTCCTTGGCGCTCGCCGGACCGTGCTCGAAGACGATGAACTTCGGCGGCTCGCTGCTGCCGCGCGCCACGCCCAGCAACGCGCCCATGCCGAGCTTCTTCATCGCGGGCACGTCCAGCACCTTCACGCGCACGCCGCCGCCGGCGAGCTTCTTCGCCGCCGCCGCCATCGCCGTCGGCGTGCACTGGTTGCCCGCCTGGTTCCCGAGGTCGCGCGCGAACACCGTGGCCTCGGCGCCGATGCGGCCGCGCGCGGCGCCGGCGCCCCAGTCCTTCTGGTGCTTGCCGTCGCCGAGCAGCACCAACGCGGCGTCCTGCGCCTTGCGCGCCTTCGGCTTGTCCTTGCGCGGCGGCTCGTAGCGGTAGGCGCCGAGGATCAGGCCCTCGGCCAGCGCGGCCGCGGCGTCCGCGACGCCGACGTCGCCCAGCACCTTCGCCGGCGTCGCCAGCTGGAACGCGCGGACGCCGGCCGACTCGGCCAGCGCCTGCGCGGCCGCGGAGGCGCGCCGCAGGCCCTCGGTGTCGACCTGCTTCACGGGCCCGAGCCCGATCGTGCCGAGCCGCGCGGGCCCGGCGTCCTTGCCCTTGGCGACGCCGTGGAACAGCCCCGTCTGCCGCGCGCCGGTGCGCAGGTCGCCGGTGGCCTTGGCGGCGGCGATCGCGCCGCGCAGGCTCGGGCCGCCGTCGGGCTCGACGCCCTCGGCGACGAGCACGATGACCAGTTCGGAGCGGACTGCGAGGTTCGGTGCGGTGCGGAGCTTCATGCGTCGTGTCTGTCCTTCTTCGCGCCGCGAGCGCGTGCTGCGTCTCGACGGCTGGTGCGCTGGCGGGGGGCGCAGTGTTCTACCGTCGCGGCGCCCGCGGCTCCACCGCGGATCCGCGCGGCCGCGGCACCCTCAGGCCTGCGGCGGTCGCGGCAGCTGCCCCACCCAACGCTCGCCGCCGTCACCCGCCAGGCGCTCGCGCTTCCAGATCGGCACCTCGTCCTTGAGCCGGTCGATCAGGAAGCGGCACGCCTCGAACGCCGACGCGCGGTGCTCGGCGGCGACGACCACCAGCACCGAGGTCTCGCCGACGGGCACCTCGCCGAGCCGGTGCACGACGCGGGCGCGCGTGATCGGGAAGCGCTTGACGGCCTCCTCGAAGATCCGCCCCATCACCTTCTGCGCCATCTCGGCATAGGCCTCGTACGCGAGCCCGGTCACCGCCGCGCCGTCGTTGTGGTTGCGGGTGGTGCCGGCGAACGTCACCACCGCGCCGTCGCGGTCGGTGCGCACCTCGAGCTCGACGGCGCGCGGGTCGATCGCGCCGTCGCACAGCTCGAACCGGAACAGGTCGCCCTTGCCGCTGCCGCCGCTGATCGGCGGGACCAGCGCCACTTCGTCGCCCTGCTGCAGCACCCGGTCGCCGCGCGCATAGCCCTGGTTGACCGCGAACGCGACCTGCAGGCGCTGCAGGCGCGGCGCCCGCTCGCCGAGCCGCTGCTGCAGCTGTTCGACCGTCGTCCCCGCCGGCACGTCGAGGTCGACGCGGTCCTCGCCCAACGCCTCGCGCACCGCGGCGAAGCACAGCACGCGCACCCGGATGGTCGGTACGTCGGTCATCCGTGCATCGCACGGCTCGGCGGTGCCCAACGCAAGCGCGGAGACGCATTGGACATCCGGTCGGGAGTACCGCGCGCGACGCCGGCCGGGCGCGCGTGAGGCGCGGCGACCGAGGTCGAAGCGCCGGTGCGCTGCACCGTCAGTGCCCGATTTCCGGGTAGCCGCCCCCGCAGTCGGGCGGTACACCACACTGCGGATCGCGGCTGTTCCCGGGCCACTCCGGGCGGTCGCCCCACCCGTTCACAGGAGTTTCCCCATGTTGCATCTCTTCCTGGCGGCCAGTGCCCTCGCGCCGCAGGGCCCCGGTACCTCCACCGCGCCCGTCGTCATCAACGAGTTCGTCTACGACGACGGCGGCACCGACAACTTCGAGTTCGTCGAGCTGTACAACCGCAGCCTCGTGCCGGTCGACATCAGCGGCTGGAAGATCGTGTGCCGCGACGAAGGCAGCCCGACGCTGTCCGGCGTCGGCACCGGCGGCGACGTGACCAACATCATCGAGCCGGGCACGATCCTGGCGGCGGGCGCGTTCTACGTGGTCGGCATGAACACCATCGTGCCGGTGGTGATCCCGAGCGTCGCGCAGCAGACCGACATGGGCCTGGCGACGCAGGGCACGGCGGCGATGCTCGAGAACGGCCCGGCCGACACGGTCGAGCTGTGGGACCTCGCCAACAACGTGATCGACTCGGTCGTCTACGAGATCGGCGGCCAGCCGGCGTTCTCGCCGCCCATCGCGCCGAACCCGGCGATCGTCGTCGAGGGATTCGGCATCTACGGCGACCTCGCGGTCGGCGACACGACGCCCGCGGGTCCCGACTCGTCCTGCGGCCGCGTCGTCGACGGCCTGGACAACGACCAGAACTCGTCGGACTTCGTCGCGATCATGCGGCCGACGCCCGGTGCGAGCAACAACACGTTCTCGAGCCTGCCGTACAACGACAACTTCGACAACGGCGGCATCGGCGCCGACGTGAACGGCTGGATCACCGGCTTCGTGCCGCCGCAGTACATCGACCCGACGCAGGTCTCGGCGCAGAACCTCAACCCCAAGCCGCCGTCGCCGCAGGGCGGACTCGCCATGTCGGTCTGGGACAGCACCGGCGGCGGCAACGGCAGCTCGCTGGACACCAGCACCGTGACCGACATCGTGGTCGAGACCTACGTCTACCTCGACGGGCCGATGGCGCCGGTCGACCCGACGCCGTACTCGCCGACGCTGCCGCCGCTGACGGCCAACACCTACAACGTCGCCGACGGCGAGTGGTGGTGCCTCGGCGTGCGCGGCACGATCACCGGCAACTCCAATCCGCCCGACGTGCCCGGCACCTACTACGCCGACATCGCGCAGGGCGTCGGCTTCCGCCCGCACTGGGTCACCGGCATCGCCTGGGCCCACTTCCGCACGCCGACCTATTCGCGGCTGTTCCTGGTCGACCTCAAGGACGGCCCGAGCAACGTCGACCCGGTCAACATGAACGTGATCGGCTTCGTCGACATCGTCACCGGCCTGAACGACGGCTGGCAGCGCATCCGCCTGCAGGTCCAGGGCAACGAGATCCTGGCCAGCTTCGGCGGCACCTACGGCTGCGGTGACGGCACCTCGTTCTACGCGACCACGACGACCACCGGCGCCGGCAACATCTACGTCGGCTACCGCGAGGCGCTGCTCTACAACGTCAACGGCACGGCCGGTTGCCACCCGCCGGTGTTCGACGAGTTCACCGCGCACGCGCCGACGACGACCAAGACGTTCTTCGGCACCGGCTCGCCGCAGTCCAACGCCGTGGTGCCGCAGATCGGCGGCACCGCCTACCCGCTGATCGGCACGCCGTCGTTCGCGATCAACGGCTCGAGCATGCTGCCGGGCCTGGCCGTGCTCGCGCTGGGCTTCACGATCCTGCCGCCGCCGGGCTTCCCGGTGCCGGGCGCGCCGGCCGGGACCAACGGCTACCTGGTCCCCGACCTGACGTTCCCCGCGTTCCCGACGGTCGGCGGCGACGCCACCGTCCCGCTGCCGATCCCGTGCGCCGTGCCGTTCCTCGGCGCTCCGTTCGCGACCCAGTGGATCGTGTTCGACGCCGGCCTCGCCGCGTCGCTGCAGATCGCCGTCTCCGGCGCGATGCAGACCACGATCGGCAACTGACGTCTGCCGGCCGCGGCGCAACGTCGCCGCCGGCCCCGCCGCGGCCCCGCCCGACGTCCGTCGGGCGGGGCCGCGCGCGTTCCCGCCTGTTCGTACGTGCACGGGCGCCGTCCGTCCGCGATCATCCGCCGCCGATGCGGACGGCTCGGATGCTGGTGGCCTTGGCGGCGGCGACGGCGGCAGCCCCGTGCCAGGACGCCGCGAGCGTGCGGCTCGAGCACGCGCTGCACCGCGGCGACCGCTTCGCCTTCGTCATCGAGGTCGAGGCCGGCATCGAGTTCGACCAGCCGAGCCAGAACTCGTCGATGCGGTTCGCGGTGCACTTCGACGCCGAGGTCGGCGCCTCCACCGACGGCGCCACCGACGTGACGTGCACCCTGCGCCGGATCGAGGTGCAGACCGCGTCGCCCACCGCGCGGATCCGCTACGACTCCGCCGACACCGCTCGCCAGCCGGGCTCGCTGAGCCAGCTGGCCACGCTGGTCGACGAGCGCTTCCACGTGCACGTCGCGCCGGCCGGCGCGGTGGTGCGCGTCGACGCGCCCGCCCGCCTCAGGGAGCTGGCCGCGGAGCGCCTCGGCGCCGACTTCGACGCGCTGTTCGCGTGCTGGTTCGTGCCGCTGCCGACCGACGCGGTCGCGGCCGAGACCTGCTGGACCAACGAGGCCGCCCTGGTGGAGCGGGCGCTCAGCGGCGGCAAACCGGTGCTCGCGCGGAACAAGCTGGTCTCCGTCACCGACGGTGTCGCGACGATCCGGCGCACGTTCGAGCTGCCGGCGCCCGCCCCGCGCCGCGGCGTGCGGTTCGAGGTCCGACGCGCCGAGGGCCGCATCGAATTCGACATCGCCGCCGGGCGGGTGCGCCTGGCGCAGATGGATCTGGAGGCAAGCGCCGCGCGCGAGCCGGGCGCCGCGGACGGCACGGGCCCCGAGCAGGGCACGTCCCGGCTGCGCGTGCGCGCGACGCCGGTGGCGAACGCGACCGCCCCCGACGCCCAGGACCGCTGACCGTCGTCGCGCGGCGGCGCCCCGCCGACCTCGCGCCGTCACTCGCAGGCGCCGAGCACGAGGTCGTGCACGCGCCGGCGCAGGTCCAGGATGCGCGGGTTGTCGCGCGTCGGGTGCACGCGGTTGGTCAGCAGCACGACGCACAGGTCGCGGCGCGGATCGCACAGGATCGACGTGCCCGTGAAGCCGGTGTGCCCGAACGTGTCCGGCAGCACGTCGCCGCCGCCGAACCCGCCCGGCTGCAGCAGGTCGAAGCCGAGGCCGCGGTCGCTGCCGACCGCGTCCTGCGGCCGCAGGGCGCCCGCGACCAGGTCGGGCGGCCACAGCCCGCGACCGCGCGCGAGGAAGCACGCGCCGAGCCGCAGCACGTCGTCGGCGGTGGCGAACATGCCGGCGTGCCCGCTGATGCCGCCCATCGCGAACGCGTTCTCGTCGTGGACGCGGCCCTGCACCGCGCCGCGGCCGTCGACCTCGGTCGGCGGCGCGGCGGTGACCGGCGCGTCCTCGCCGGCGAACGACGCCCCCTGCATCCCGAGCGGCGCCCAGACCGCGCGCCGCACGTAGTCGGCGAACGGCTCGCCGCTGCAGGCTTCGACCACCGCCATCGCCAGCATCATCCCGAGGTCGCTGTAGACGACCGCCGCCCCCGGCGCCTTCTGCAACGGCACCGCGGCGGCCGCGGTGACGATCGCGTCCTTGCCGGCCAGCGTCTCGTAGAGCCGCACGTACGGCGGCAGGCCGCTCGTGTGCGCCAGCAGGTGCTGCACGGTCACGCGGTCCTTGCCGTCGCCGGCGAACGCCGGCACCCAGCGCTGCACCGGGTCCTCCAGCCGCAGCTCGCCGGCGGCCACCAGGCTCAGCACCGCCGGCAACGTGGCGCAGACCTTGGTCAGCGACGCCAGGTCGTACGGCGTCGCGCGCGTCACCGCGGGCGCGTCGCCTTCGTACGAGTGCCGACCGGCGGCGACGTCGAGCACCACGCGCCCGTGCCGCAGCACGAGGCACACGGCCCCCGGCGTGATGCGATCGGCCACGGCCTCGTCGAGTGCCGCGCGCACCTGCGCCGCGAGTCCCTCGGGCAGGCCTTCGTCGGCGGGCGCGCCGGCCGGCAGCTCGCGTCCCGGCAGCAGCGTGAGCCCGGTGCCGGCTGCCGCCAGGTCGGGCAGGGTCACCGGCAGCCGACCGGTCACCGGCGCCACCCCGGCGAGCCCTCGGGCGGCGGCCTGCGCGGTCGCCGGCGAGCTGGCGTAGGCGCAGACGAAGGCCGCGTCCGCAGGCAGCTGCTGCGCCAGGTACGGGCTGCCGAACGAGACCGCGACCACCGCCTGCTCCGGCCGCAGCGCGGCGCGCGCCGGCTGCAGGTTCGGCGGCAGACCGAGCGTGCCCGAGTAGGACCGCACCCGCACGTGCAGTGCCAGCAGGACGCGCTCGGCCGCGGCGATGCGCGCCGCCGCCGCCGCCACCGCGGCCTCGTCGCTGCTGCCGTCGAGCTGCAGCACCTCGGCGACCGGCACATCGGCCTGCCCCAGCGCCTTGGCCACGGCGCCGACGCCGTTCGGCCGACCGCCGCCCAGCTGGGTGCGGTCGCTGAGCTCGACGACCAGCCACGGCGCGCGCTCGAGCGGCACCAGCCCGCGCGGGTCCCGCACCAGCGTCAGGCCGCGGCGCGCGATCTCGTCGGCGACCGCGCGCGCCGCCGGCGTCGCCACCATGGCGCCCCAGTCGTTCATCGCCCCTTGCGGCACCGGCTTCAGCAGGCCGAGCCGCTCCTTCTGCTGCAGGATGCGGCGCACGGCGTCGTCGAGCCGCTGCTCGGCGACGTCGCCGCGCTCCACCGCGGCCACGATCGCGTCGCGCGCCGCCGCCGGGTCCGGCGGCATCAGCAGCACGTCGGCGCCGGCGGCCAGCGCGCGCACCGCCACCTCCGCGGGCGGCAGCGCGCCCTTGACCCCGCCCATGTCGAGCGCGTCGGTGACCACCAGGCCGCCGAAGCCGAGGTCGCCGCGCAGCACGTCCTGCAGGATCCGGCGGCTCAGCGTCGCCGGCGTCTCGGGCGCCTCGCCGTCGTCCGCGGTGTGCAGCCCCGGCACCGCCAGGTGCCCGGTCATCACCGACTCGAGCCCGCGGGCGCTGGCGCGGCGGAACGGCAGCAGCTCGCGCGCGCGCAGCACCTCCGGGCTGCCCGGCACCGTCGGCAGGTCGAGATGCGAGTCGGTGTTCACGTCGCCGTGGCCCGGGAAGTGCTTGCCGCACGGCATCGCCCCCGCGCTGCGCACGCCCTGCGCGAACGCGCTGCCCAGCCGCGCGACCAGCTCGGGGTCCTCGCCGAAGCTGCGGACGTTGATGATCGGATTCTGCGGGTTGCTGTTCACGTCGAGCACCGGCGCCAGCACCCACGGCACGCCCAGCGCCCGCGCCTCGCGTCCGGTCACCTCGCCCATCGCCTGCGCCAGCCGCGACAGCCGCGACGCACCGACCAGCATCTGGTTGCCCATGTCGGTGGCGCCGTCGAAGCGGAACGCGACGCCGCCCTCGAAATCGCCGGCGCACAGCAGCGGCACGGCGGCGGCGGCCTGCAGCTCGTCGACGACCCGCGCCGCCTGCGCCGCGTCGCCGAGGCTCAGGATCACCCCGCCGAGGCCGACGTCGCGCACCAGCCCGGCGATCCGGCGACGTTCGTCCGCGTCGGCGTCGGCGCGGATCCAGCTGACGAACAGCTGCCCGGCCTTCTGGGCGCGATCCATCGCCGCGAGGCGCCGCGCCGCCGCGTCGTCGTCCTGCGCGCGCAGCACCGCGGGAACGAGGCCCAGGACCAGGACGGCGAGGCCGGGACGGAGGTGGCGACGGCGCGCGCGGCGAGGGGTCGACATGGCCCGATGCTCGCGCGCGGCGGTCGCGACCGCCAGCCCATTCGCGGGCCCACCCGCGCGGGATCCGCGGGTGTAGCTCAGCGGGCCGTTGCTTCGGCCTGCCGCGAGGTCGTCAGCAGCGACGCCGCCTCGCGATCGAGCAGCACCAGCGCGTTGCCGTGCAGGCGCACCGCGGACGCCGGACACGCCGGACCGATCTCGCCTTCCAGCATGGCGCGCACCGCGGCCGCCTTGCCGCGGCCGAACGCGCACAGCACCAGCCGGCGCGCGGCCAGGATCGTCGCCACGCCCGACGTCACCGCGCGCGCCGGCACCGGCGCCGGCTGGAAGCGGCCGACCGCGTCGTCGCGGGTCGTCGCCGACAGCTCGGCCACGTGCAGGCCGCGGTCGAACGGCACGCCGGGCTCGTGGAACGCAAGGTGACCGTTGCGGCCGATGCCGAGGTACTGCAACGCCACGCCGCCGAGCTGCTGGATGCGCGCCTCGTGCGCGGCAAGCGAGTCCGGGTCGCCGGTGGTCGGCACCGGCAGGAACGAGCCGTGCCGCAGCATGGTCTCCAGGCTCGGACAGGCGGTGCACAGCTCGTGCACCATGCTGCCGGGCTGGTGCGGCGCGTAGCCCTCGTACTCGTCGAGGTGCGTCGCCAGCAGCCGATCCAGCGGGATGCGACCGGCGACCACCTCGCCGTGCAGCCACTGCAGCATCGGCGTGAAGGTCGCGCCCGTGGCGAACGACACCAGCGCGCGCGCCGGACCGGCGGCGAGCGCGCGCAGCTCACCCAATGCGACCTCGCAGGCGGCCTCGCTGTTGCGCAGCACACGCACCTCGGGCGGCCTGGGGACGGGACTCATGGAGGTCACTGTGCGGCTCGGAGCCTGCGGCGGCAAGGGTCCGGATCGATCGACGCCACCGCCGACTCCGGCCGGACCCGATGTCCTCGACCGCACGCGCACAGCGACGTCGTCATCGCGACAGGCGGCCCACGCAGCCGGCGGCGGCCGGCGGCAGCGCCACCCACTCGCGCAGCACCAGCCCCGATTGGTCGCCGGGGTCGGCGTCCGCGTCCCGCAGGATGCGTTCGCGGAACGCCCATAGGCGCTCGCCGGCTGCCGCCGCGCGCAGCAGGTTGCCACGCAGCTGTCGACCCAGCCACGCGTCGCGGTGGCTGCCGCGGAGCAGGTCGAGCCGGCCGTCCTCGAGCGACTCGCGCGCCCGCGACGACGCGCGCACCACGGTGACGTCGTCGAACACGATCAGGACCCGGTGATCATCCACCACGCCGGCCTGATCGGTGTCGACCGCGCGCACGGCGCCGCGCAGGATCGTGGTTGCCGCCGCCAGCTCGGCCAGGTGCAGGACACCGGCCAGCGTGCCGCGTGCGCCACCGTCGGGCAGCCGCTCCCAGACGGCGAACACCGCCGGGTAGTCGCGCTCGACCCAGGCCGCCAGCTGCGCCCGCAGCACCTCGGCCTCGGCGACGGCCCCGGCGCCGCTCGCCGCCCGGGTCGCGAACACCTGCTCGGCCAGGGCCCGGACCGCCGTCGCGTCCGCCGCCCGCTCCGGCGACGGTTCCTGCGCTGGCGACAGGACGGTGCAGAGTGCGGCGAACAGGACGGCCTCGGCGCGGCGTCGGTGCATGGCGGCGCATCGTCGCCGATCGACAAGCGAAGTTCCGCGCCGGGCGCAGTTCCGTCACACGCGCCAGATCCAGCCGCGTCGATGGAGCCAGGCCAGGACCGCGTACCAGCCCAGAACCCACAGCAGCGCGTACAGCAGCGACGCGACGTACGGGTCGGCCCAGCTCGCCAGCGCGTGCTGGTGGAACCAGCGCTGCACCGACTCCGCGTCGTCGCCGCTGCCGACCCGCAGCATGCGGCCGAGGATCCGCGCCAGCACGCCGCTGCCGACGAACACCAGCAGCGCGTTGCGGCCGTAGACCACGAACGGGTGCAGCAGGTCGCGGCGACCGCGCAGGTCGGCGAGCCAGGTGCAGAGGCCCAGGCCGGTCGCGGCGATGCCGCCGGTGAACACGGCGTAGCTGCTGGTCCACAGCGCCTTGTTGATCGGGAACACCCAGCCCCACACGGCGCCGAGCGCGGTCCACAGCGCGCCCAGCACCAGCAGGTCGCGCACGCGGTCGCCGACCGGAGCGTCGCCGGTGAGCACTTCGCCGCACCGAACGCCGAGCAGCGCCGTGCCCAGCGCCGGGATCGTGCTGAGCAGCCCTTCGGGGTCGTAGGCGCCGCCGCCGCCGCGCCACACGTGGGCGCCGAACACCGCGCGATCGAGCCAGCCGGCGAGGTGGTCGCCCCTGGTCGCCAGGTCGGGCGCGCCGCCGTCGGGCGTCGGCGACAGCGCGAGCAACGGCCAGTACAGCAGCAGCGCGCCCCAGAGGACCACGCGCCGGCGCGCCGGCGGCAGGCCGAGGTACAGCAGCGCCGCCGCGGCATAGCAGACGCCGATGCGCTGCAGCACCCCGGGGATCCGCACCGACCACAGGCGCTCGAACAGCCCGCCGTCGCCGAACGAGACCCACGGGAACGAGTGCAGCAGCAGCCCGATCCCCACCAGCACCGCGCCCCGGCGCAGCGCGCGGACGCGCAGCTCGGCGGGCGTCCGCCCGCGGCGCAGCGCAAAGCCCAGCGCCGGCGCGATCGAAGCACCGGCAACGAACAGGAACGTCGGGAACACCAGGTCGGTGAACGTGCAGCCGTGCCACTCGGCGTGCCGCAGCGGCGCGTAGACGTGCCCCCAGTCGCCGGGGTTGTTGACCAGGATCATCGCCGCGATCGACAGGCCGCGCAGCGCGTCGAGGCCGATCAGGCGGTCCTGGGTCGCGACCGTCACGCGGGCGACTCCAGCGCCCGCCGCACGCTGCCGCGGTGCCGGGCGAGCAGCTCCCGCGCCGCGGCCGCGTCGACCGCGCGCCGCAGCGCCACGATCGCCGTCCGGGCCTCGCCGCCGCAGCGCTGCAGCGCCGCGCGCGCCGCGGCGCGGTCGACCGCCGCCGCGGCGGCGACGATGCGCTCGGCGCGATCGACGAGCTTCGCGTTGGTCGCCTGCAGGTCGACCATCAGGTTGCCGTAGACCTTGCCGAGCTGCACGAACGCCGCCGTGCTCAGCATGTTGAGCACCAGCTTCTGCGCGGTGCCGGCCTTCAGGCGCGTGCTGCCGGTCAGGATCTCGGGACCGACCACGACCTCGATCGGCGCCTCGGCCGCGGCGGCGACCGCGCTGCCGGCGTTGCAGACGATCGCCGCCGTGAACGCGCCGATCGCGCGCGCGTGCTCGAGCGCGCCGATCACGTACGGCGTGCGCCCCGACGCCGCCAGTCCGACCACCGCGTCCTCCGGCACCAGCAGGACCTCGGCGAGGTCGCGCGCGCCGCGATCCGGGTCGTCCTCGGCGCCCTCGACCGCGCGCAGGAACGCCTGCGGTCCGCCGGCGATCAGGCCGGTCACCTGTCCCGGCGCGGCCGAGAACGTCGGCTCGCACTCGGCGGCGTCGAGCACGCCGAGCCGGCCCGAGGTGCCGGCGCCGCAGTAGATCAGCCGGCCGCCCCGGCGCATGCGCGCGACGATGCCGTCGACGGCGCGTGCGATCGCCGGCAGCGCGCGCCGCACCGCCTGCGGGACCAGCTGGTCCTCGTCGTTCATCGCCTGCAGCATCGCCGCGGTCGACATCGCGTCGAGCTCCGCGGTGCGCGGGTTCTGCGCCTCGGTGGACAGTCGTTCCAGGTCCGGCTTGGTCATCGATCGGCGCGCGAGTATAGATCCCGCGTGACGATCGGCAGCCTCGACCTCGCGATCCTGGTCGCCTACCTGCTGGCGACGGTGGCGTTCGGGCTGTGGATCGGCCGCGGGCAGAAGACCAGCCAGGACTACCTGCTCGGCGGCCGCGACCTGCCCTGGTGGGCGCTGCTGCTCTCGATCGTCGCCACCGAGACCAGCACCGCGACGTTCCTGTCGGTGCCGGGCATCGCCTACGGCGGCTTCCCCGGCACGACCGGCGACCTGCGCTTCCTGCAGCTGCCGCTCGGCTACCTGCTGGGCCGCGTCGTCGCGGCGCGACTGCTGCTGCCGCTGTACTTCCAGGGGCAGCTGTACACCGCCTACGACGTGCTGCGGCACCGCAGCGGCCCCGCGGTGCGCACGCTCGCCAGCGGCCTGTTCCTGGTGACGCGCACGCTGTCCGACGGGCTGCGCCTGTACCTCGCTGCCGTGGTGTTGGGGCTGATGCTCGGCTGGGAGCTGTCGTGGTGCGTCGCCGCCGTCGGCGCGGCGACCGTGGTCTACACCGTGTTCGGCGGCATCCGGGCGGTGGTCTGGACCGACGTGATCCAGTTCGCGGTCTACATGCTCGGCGCGGGCGCGGCGCTGTGGGTGCTCGCCGGCCAGCTGCCCGACGGACTGCTCGGCACGCTCGAGCGGGCGCACGACGCCGGCCGGCTGCGCGTGTTCGACCTCGGCTTCGACCCGGGGAGCCCCTACACGCTGTGGGCCGGCCTGATCGGCGGCGCGGTGCTGTCGATCGGCAGCCACGGCACGGACCAGCTGATCGTGCAGCGCTACCTGAGCGCACGCACGCTCGGCGACGCGCAGAAGGCGCTCCTGTGGAGCGGCCCGGTCGTGCTCCTGCAGTTCGCGTTCTTCCTGGTGCTCGGCACGGCGCTGTTCTTCTTCCACCAGGCGCACCCGCCGGCCGAGCCGTACCCGGACAGCGACCACGTGTTCGCCGACTTCGTGGTGCGCAACCTGCCACCGGGCATGGTCGGCGTCGTGCTGGGCGCCGTGTTCGCCGCGGCGATGTCGACGCTGTCGAGCTCACTGAGCGCGTCGGCGTCGGCGCTGGTCAACGACTTCGTGCTGCCGCTGCGCGGCCGCACCCAGGACCACCCGTCGGCGCTGCCGCTGGCCCGCGCCGCCACGGTGCTGTTCGCCCTGTTGCAGGTCGGCGTCGGCATCAGCGGCCTCGGCGGCGGCGCGGTCGTCGGCAAGGTGCTGGCGATCGCCGGCGTCACGACCGGGGTGATCCTCGGCCTGTTCCTGCTCGCCCTGCGCTCCAAGCCCGACCCGCGCGCGTCCCTCGTCGGCCTGCTGGCCGGCCTGCTGGCGATCGCGTTCGTCGTGTTCGGCCTGCCGTGGCTGGAGTGGCCCCTCGGCTGGCCCTGGCACGGTCTGATCACCTGCGCTGCCACGTTCCTCGGCGGCACCGCAGCGCGTATGGTCCCGGCCGCCCCATGAACCGCCCCGCGACCCTGCTCCCGCTCCTCCTGCTCGCCGCCGCGGCTGCGCCCCTGCCGCTCGCCCGCGCCCAGGCGCCGGCGACCGAGCCGCCGGTGCGCTGCGGCGTCGACGTGCTCGTGCACCAGGGCGGTGAGCCGCTGAACGGCCGCAAGGTCGGGCTGATCACCAACCACACCGGCGTCGCGCTCGACGGCCGCCGCACCATCGACGTGCTGCAGGCGCTGCCCGGCATCGAGCTGCGCGCGATCTTCTCGCCCGAGCACGGCATCCACGGCGCGCTCGACCAGAGCGGCATCGCGCACGGCGAGGACGAGGCGACCGGGCTGCCGATCTGGTCGCTCTACGGCGAGACCAGGAAGCCGACCGCCGAGATGCTGCAGGGCCTCGACACCCTGGTGTTCGACATCCAGGACATCGGCTGCCGCTTCTACACCTACGTGTCGACGATGGGCAACGCGCTCGAGGCCGCGGCCGAGCACGGGCTGCGGTTCGTGGTGCTCGACCGGCCCAATCCGATCGACGGCGAGCACATGGCGGGGCCGATCCTCGACGCCGGCAAGGAGGCGTTCGTCGGCTGGCACACGATCCCGCTGCGCCACGGCATGACCGCCGGCGAGCTGATGCGCTTGTTCCAGGGCGAACGCGGCATCCGGGTCGACGCGCAGGTCGTGCCCTGCGAGGGCTGGCGCCGCGCCGACACCTGGGACCGCACCGGCCTGCCGTGGATCGACCCGTCGCCCAACATGCGCAGCCTGACCGAGGCGCTGCTGTACCCCGGCATCGGCCTGCTCGAGGGCACCAACCTGTCGGTCGGCCGCGGCACCGACACGCCGTTCGAACGCATCGGCGCGCCGTGGTGCGACGGCGTCCGGCTGGCGGCGCGCCTGCGCGCGGCGGCGCTGCCCGGAGTCGCGTTCGTGCCGATCCGCTTCACGCCCGACGCCAGCAAGTTCAAGGACGAGGAGTGCGGCGGCGTGCAGATCGCGATCACCGACTGGGCCGTGTTCGAGCCGGTCGGCGCCGGCATCGCCGTCGCCTGCGCGCTGCGCGATCTGTTCCCGGACTGGAACCACGACCGGCTGCAGTGGCTGCTGCGCGACGACGCGGCCTACGCGGCGTTCGTCGCCGGCGGCAACGCCGACGACGTCGCGGCGACCTGGCGCAAGGAGCTCGAGCTGTTCCGGATGCGCCGCGCGCCGTTCCTGCTGTATCCCTGAGCAACCGCCATGAGCGTCACCTTCGGGCTCGAAGCGTGTCTGGAGTCCCCGCCGGAGCTGCTGCGGCACAGCCGCGGCTTCGGTCTGCTCAGCAACCAGGCGTCGGTGGATCGCAACTTCCGCCACGCCGCCGAGCGCATGCACAAGCTGTTCCCGCGCCGGCTCAAGAAGCTGTTCGGGCCGCAGCACGGCCTGTGGTCGGCGCAGCAGGACAACATGATCGAGACCGGCCACGGCGTGCACCCGCGGCTCGGTCTGCCGGTCTACAGCCTCTACAGCGACACGCGCCGGCCGACCCAGCAGATGCTCGACGAGCTCGACCTGCTGGTCGTCGACCTGCAGGACGTCGGCACCCGGGTCTACACCTGGATCTGGACCGTCATGCACTGCCTAGAGGCGTGCGCGCAGAAGGGCATCCCGCTGCTGGTGCTCGACCGGCCGAACCCGCTCGGCGGCGAGGTCGCCGAGGGCCCGCGCCTCGACCCCGCGTTCCGCAGCTTCGTCGGCGGCGCCGCGATCCCGATGCGGCACGGCCTGTCGTTCGCCGAGCTGACGCGCTGCATCAACGACCAGAACGGCATCGGCGCCGACCTGCACGTCGTGCCGATGCGCGGCTGGACCCGGTCGATGCTGTGGCCCGACACCGGCCGCGCCTGGGTGCCGCCGTCCCCGAACCTGCCGCGCTGGGAAGGCGTGTTCGTCTATCCGGGCCAGGTGCTGCTCGAGGGCACCAACCTGTCGGAGGGCCGCGGCACCACCGCGCCGTTCGAGCAGTGGGGCGCGCCGTTCGTCGATCCCTACCAGATCCCGTCGGTGCTGGCGCCGCGCGAACTGCAGGGGCTGGCGATGCGGCCGGTCGAGTTCGAACCCACCTTCCAGAAGTGGCAGGGACAGCCCTGCCGCGGCCAGTGGCTGCACGTCACCGACCTGCGGGCGTTCCGGCCGTACCGCACGACGCTCGCCCTGCTGCGCGCCGTGCAGGAGCTGTGGCCCAAGGACTCGGCGTGGCTGCAGCCGCCCTACGAGTACGAGCGCGACAAGATGCCGATCGACATCCTCACGGGCGGCCCGGCGGTGCGCGAGTGGGTCGGCGACTGGGGCAGCTGGGCCAAGCTCGATCTGCTGGCCGCGCCGCCGGACGACTGGTGGTCGTCGGTGCGGCGGTGGCTGCTGTACTGAGGCAGCGCGCCTACAGGTACTCGCGCAGGAAGAGATTGAAGTTCTCGGCGTTGTTCGCCGCCATGTGCGGCGCGGTCTTGGCGTAGCCCAGGCACGCCTGCTCGTTGTAGTTCGAGTCGTTGGTGCTGCCGACCTTGTGCGTCAGCTCGTGGTACATCGTCTGCGCCATGTAGTCGACGCTCTGGCCTATGTGCGTCGACCACACCACCATGATCCGCATGCCGGTGCCGACGTGGAACGCCTGGCCGCCCTGCTGGATCAGCCAGACGTAGCCGCACAGGTTCCGGGTGTCGACGCGGACGCCGGGACGGTCGAGCTTGGCGAAGGTGATCGGTCGGCTGAGGATCGCCTGGTCGACCTCGTTGACGATGGTCGACACCTTCATCAGGTGCGCGTTCTTGCCGGTGCCGTCGAACCACTTCTGGAACGCCGCCAGGTCGCCGCCGAGCAGCGCCTTCTTGGCCGCGGCCGACGCGCGCTGCATGCGCTGGAACGCGTTGGCCATCTGCTGTTGCTCGAACGTGGTGAAGCCGTCGTACTTTGCTGCCATCAGGTTCTCCTCATCGTCCGAGGGTGAGTCGGTGTTGCAGAATCACGGGACCCGGCCCAACCCGGGGCGCCGCGGCTGCCGATAGAGCATACGCCGCCCGCGCCGCACCCCGACGCCCGGATCGGAGCCGTTCCCCATGGCCCTCGCCACCTCTTGCCTCGACCCGCGCCTGGCCGCACTGCGCGGCCCCGCGCGCTACTGCCTGCCGGCGGACTACCGCGAACAGTCCGCGAACTTCACGGTCGACCAGAACCGCCCCGAGGGCTGTGCCTACTGGTCGCCGAGCCGCATCGCCGACTGCGCGAGGTGGCAGCACTACGTCTACCGCTGGGCCCGGCAGCTGATCGTGCGACGCGGACTCGGCAGCGTGCTCGACGTCGGCTGCGGGATCTGCACCAAGCTCGGCCGCCACATCGAGCCGGTCTGCCGCGAGGTCAGCGGCGTCGACCAGCGGCCGGCGCTCGCGACCGCGCGCCGGCTCGGCACGAACGCCATGTTGATGCCGCTGGACCTCGAGCGGCCCGAGGCGGATCCGCTGCGGACCTACGACCTGATCGTCTGTGCCGATGTGCTCGAGCACCTGCTGGACCCGGACCCGCTGGTCGAGTGGATCCACCGGGCGTGCCATCGCGACACGCTGGTCCTGCTGTCGACGCCCGAGCGTCCGCGCGAGCGCGGCCGCGCCTGCAACGGCTCGCCGAAGCGCGAGCACGTGCGCGAGTGGAGCCAGGAGGAGTTCGCGCGGTTCGTGCAGACCCGTGGCTTCCAGGCGCTGCGGCACCGGCTGCTGCCGGCCGACGATCGACCGCTGGCCGGGGTGCGGCAGGGCGAGCGCGCGTTCCGGCACGGGCTGGCGGATCGCTCGCCGCTCGCCTGCCAGGCGGTGCTGTGTCGATCGCTGTCGGGTCAACCGCCGGCGGGCGACGCCTGACCCCTCACGCGGCCGGCGCGCCGAGCAGCGCGTGCACCGCCGCGGGCGCCGCGTCCAGATCCCACTGCGACGCGGCCCGCTGCATCAGCTCCTGCAGCTCCAGGCCGTAGGACACGGCCTGGATCGACGGCCACGCCGCGGCCGCGAGCACGCCGAGGCACGCGAGCCGCAGGCGCGGATCCGCGTCGCGGTCGGCGTGCGCGGCGACCCGCGCGCACACCTCGGTCTGGCCCTTCATGCGCCGGTGGAAGCCGAAGTGGAACGCCTGCTCCGCCGACGCGTGGTGGCAGTGCAGCGCCAGCGGCTCGTCGTAGACCTTCCAGATCCGCTGCCGCTCCTCGGGGGCGGCCTGCAGCACGCTGTTGCGGCGGTCGGGGAACAGCTCGCCGCTGCGGAACGCGTCCCAGTCGAACACGACCCGCCGGCCGTAGATGTGGATGCCGAGGATCGAGTGGCCGGTGAAGAAGTCGGCGACGCGGTGCGTGACCTTGTGCCAGCCGCCGCGCTCGATGCGTTCCACCATGCGCGCCACGGCGTCGTCGGCCACCAGCACCATGTCGGCGTCGAGCCGGATCATGTAGTCGGCGTCGCTGTCGAAGAAGGTGCGGTAGAGCCGGTAGTTGGCCTCGTGCTCCGGCAGGTCCTCGATCAGGTACTGCTGGCACGGATACGTCTGCGCGCGCACCGACCGCACGCAGTGCGGCAGGTCGGCCTCGCCGCACGACAGGGTCCCCAGCAGCACCTTGGCCATGCTCCGGTATCGGCCGCCGGGAGCCCCCGGCGTGCGTCAAAACCCCGGCGCCACCGACGCTCCAGCCCCGTGACGCCGACGGCCGATGCACGGAACGGTGAACTCTGCCCCGCCCCGATCCCCGCCTGCGGCCCCGCCCCGAACCCGCGAGCCGGCGCGCCTGCCGCCGCTCGAACTCGGTCCGTGTCCTGACCGCCTCGACTACTCGGTGCGGCGCTACTTCGTCGACGAGTTCTTCGAGCGCGCGGTGCGCGGCCTGCCCCGGGCCGCCCGGGTCGTCGACGTCGGCGGCAGCCGCAGCCGCAAGCGCGGCCAGTTCGACCTCCGCCGGCACGACCTGCGCGTCACCGCCGTCAACGCGGACGCCGCCGCCGATCCGCACCTGGTCGCCGACGCCGGCGCCCTGCCGCTTGCGTCGGGCTGCGCCGACGCGGTGCTGCTCGGCGAGGTCGTCGAGCACCTGCTGGACCCGCACAAGGCGCTGCGCGAGGCCGCGCGCGTCCTGGTGCCCGGCGGGATGCTGCTGGCGACCGCGCCGTTCCTGTTCCGCGTGCACGACGACCCGATCGACGTCGCGCGCTACACGCCGCACTGGTGGCACGAGGCCCTGCGCGCCGCCGGCTTCGCAGCGATCGACGTCGAGCAGCAGGGCATGCTGCCGAGCGTGCTGGCCGAGCTGCTGCGCGGCTGGTGCAAGCACCTCGACGACACCGACACCTTCTGGCCCGATCTGCGCGAGCTGGCGCTGCCGATGCTCGAACGGCTGCGCAGTGAGGCGCACGACTGGGAGCGCCGGCACCGCGACTCCGCGCACGAGTACGTGCGCAGCTTCGCCACCGGCTACGGCATCCGGGCGGTGCGCGCGTGACGGCGCCAGCGACCGCGCGGCCGCGCGTGTATCTCTGCCGCGGCGACGACGCCGGCTGGGCCGTCGACGAGGACCTGCGCCTGACGCGCGCCGCGCTGGCAGACACCGTCGAGCTGGTGCAGCGTCCCGAGCAGGCGCAGGTGATCCACGCCGTGTGGTGGGAGCCGCTGCTGCAGCTCGACGCGGCCCTGCTGCACGGGCGCCGGGTGATCTGCCACATGACCGGCGAGCCGGTGCGCTGCTGGGGCGAGCCGCGCTTCCTGCGCGCCACCGCGCGGACGCACCTCTGGATCGCGCAGTCGCGCGCCGCGGCCGAGCAGCTGCGGGAGGTCGGCGCGCACCACGCGCACGTGCCGTACGCGGTCGACGTGCAGGCGTTCGCCGACGCCCCGGCGCAGGGGCCGCTGGTCGAACTGCTGCGCGAGCCGCTGGCGGCGCTGGGCCGCGACGCCTACCTGATCGCCAACTTCCACCGCGACACCGCCGGCGCCGGCCTCGACCGCGGCGAACTGGTGCCCAAGCTGGTCAAGGGACCGGACCTGTTCCTGGAGATCCTTGCCGAGCTGCGCCGGCGCGGCCACAACGCCGCGGCGCTGCTCGCCGGCCCGCGCCGCCACTGGCTGCGCCGCGAACTCACGCGCCGCGGGGTGCCGTTCGTGCACGTCGGCGACGACGGCAGCGACCTCGAGCGCGGCGACGACTACCCGCGCGCGATCCTGCCCAAGGACCAGGTCGGCACGCTGCTGAAGCTGGCCGACCTGTGCCTGATCACCAGCCGCAGCGAAGGCGGCCCGCGTGCCGTGCTCGAAGCCGCCGCCGCCGGCTGCCCGACGCTGAGCACGCCGGTCGGCCACGCGCCCGACCTGCTGCCGCCCGAATGCCTCTACCGCGATCCGCTGGACGCCGTCGCGCGCATCGAGCGCGATGTCGCGCGCGGCGACCTGCGTCACACCGTGCCGCTGGTGCAGGCGGCGCTGCTGCTGCGCCACACCCCGGCGGCGGTCGCGGCGCGGTGGCGCGAGGTGTACGCCGAACTCGTGCAGCCGGAGCTGCCGGCCGTCGTGCACGACCGGCCGGCTCTGCCGGCCGCGTCGACGCCGACGACCCCGGCGCAGCCGCGCCAGCGCGTGCTGTCGCTGTGGAACAAGTTCACACCCCCGCCGTGGGGCGGCGGCAACCAGTTCCTGCTGGCGCTGCAGGCAGAGGCCGAGCGGGTCGGCGTGCGCTGCGTGCAGAACGAGGCCGGCCCGCACGTCGGCGCGCACGTCGTCAACAGCGTGCAGTTCGACATGGAGCGCTTCGAGGCGCAGGTGCGACCGCGGACCGCGCGCGTGATCCACCGCATCGACGGCCCGATCAGCGTGCTGCGCGGCACCGCGCAGTCGCTCGGCGACGACCGGCGCTGCTTCGAGTTCAACCGGCGCCACGCCACCGCGACGGTGATCCAGAGCGTCTACACCCGCACGGCCCTGCGCGCGCTCGGCCTCGAGCCCGTGCGGCCGGTGCTGATCCCCAACGGCGCCGATCCGCAGCTGTTCCATCGCCCGCCGTCGCCGCCGAAGGCTGCCCCGCGGCTGCGCGTGTGTGCGACCAGCTGGTCGCCGAACCCCGGCAAGGGCGCCGCCATCTACCAGTGGCTGGATCGCGAGCTCGACCACGACCGCGTCGAGTTCACCTTCGTCGGCAACCTCGAGGCCGAGCTCGCGAACGCACGCGTGCTGCCGCCGCTGCCGAGCGCCGAGCTCGGCGCGTTCCTGCGCACCCAGGACGTGTACCTGACCGCGAGTCGCAACGATCCGTGCTCGAACGCCCTCGTCGAGGCGCTGAGCTGCGGGCTGCCGGCGCTCTATCTGCGGTCCGGCGGCCACCCCGAGCTGGTCGGTTTCGGCGGCCTGCCGTTCGATCGGCCGGACGAGATCCCCGGACTCCTGGAGCGACTGCGGACACATCGGGAGATGTATGCGGCGCTGCTGCAGCCGCCCGAGCTCGAGGACGTCTGTCGGAGGTACCTGGCGCTCGCGTTCGACGACGAGCCGTTCGCGCCCTGACCGCCGACCGCGCCGACTCGGGCGAGGAGCCGCGACGAAACCCGTCGCGGTGCGGTTGCTCCGCGCACGCCCGGCACTAGCCACCACCGGACGCCGAAGGAGTCTGCTGAGGATTCCGCCTGCGTCCGGGTGCAGTCACCCCCTGTGCCCATCGTCCTTTCCAACTCGGAGACGAACGATGCGACCGATCCTGAGCCTGCCCGGCCTCCTCTCCTCGCTGCTGACCCTCGCACTGATCGCGCCGACCACGGCGCAGTCCGACGTCGGCATCCCCGGCCCGCGACCGATGCGTCCGTACGTCCCGCCGCGCCAGGCGCCGCTCGAGGCCGCTCAGCTGCCGCAGCTGTCGGACCCGCTGTTCCCCGTGCCGCAGCTGCGGCTCGCGTACAAGACCGAGACCTTCGTCGCCGTCGTCGACGCGCTCGACGACGCCCCGGTGGCAGTCCTCCTGTCGCTCAGCCCGGAGCTGACGCACTACCTGGTCGACCTGCCGCCGCTGCTGAGCAACCCGCTGATCCTGGGCGTCGTCCCGGCCACGGGTGGCCAGGCCGAGTTCGTCCTGCCCCGCCCGGCGCAGGAGGTCCCGGTCTACGGGCAGGCGCTGGTCTTCATGGAGCGCCTGCTGGTCAGTGACATCGCGGTCACCGGTTTCGCTGCAGAGAAGTAGCCACGCAACCCCGGCTCCGGCCGAACCACGCCGGGCGGGCGCGCGCCCGGCGAGGTATCGTCCCCTGGATGCCGACCGCGCTCCACCGCCTGGCCCTGGCTGGTCTCGGATTCCTGCTGCCCCTGCCCGCCTTGGTGGCGCAGGGCACCCTGTTCCTGCACCGCGGCGACCTGGTGCAGGCCACGCCGGTCGACCTCGACGTGCGCGCGGCCGTCGAGCGCCTGTGCCGCGGCCCCACCGCCGACGAACGCGCGCGCGGCCTCGAGACCGCGGTGCCGCCGGGCACGCGCCTGCTCGACCTGCGCCGCGACGGCGCGGCGCTGACGCTGGTGTTCGACGAGCCGCTGCTGCTCGCCGCCGCGCTCGGCCGCATCGAGACCGCCATCGAGCAGCTGACCAAGACCGCGTTCGCCACCGCCAACCAGCGCGGCATCGAAGTCCGCGCCGTGCACCTGCGGATCCGGAAGGACGGGGTCGAACGCGACCTCAGCGAGCGACTGGCGCGCGGGCCGGCGCCGACGCCGGCGACGACGACGACTCCCACCTCCGCCGGCGGTACGGCGCTGCGCCAGGTCTCTGGCACCGGCGCGCTCAGCGGCATGCGCATCGCGATCTCGCCGGGCCACGGCTACTACTGGCGCACGACGCTGGGCTGGACCACGCAGCGCGGCGTCATCGACGGCACGGTCGAGGACATCCACACCGCGGAGATCTGCAACGACTTCGTGATCCCCATGCTCGAGAACATGGGCGCCGAGATCGTGCTCTGCCGCGACCACGGCGAGATCGGCGTCGAGGTCATCGCCGACAACGACCAGGGCGCACCGACCTACACCGAGACCGGCGCCTGGAGCACGTCGACGTCCCAGGGCTACAACGGCGGCGGCTACCGCTTCGCCAGCATCGCGCCGACCGCCACGGCAACGGCGACCTGGTCGATCCCGGTGCCGCAGGACGGCATCTACCCGGTCTACGTGCAGTTCCGCGCCGGCGCCAACCGCAGCAGCGTGGCGCGTTTCACCGTGCACCACACCGGCGGCAGCACGCTCTACCAGATCGACCAGACCCTCGACGACCGCACCTGGGTGCGCCTCGGCGACCACGCGTTCTCGCAG
>JBFWWV010000038.1:0-21035 GCA_050245995.1 Planctomycetota bacterium
TGCCGACGCCGTGGTCGGGTCCCGAAGGGCTGCTCGCCATCGACCCGCTGCCGGGGGTGGCGTGGCTGGCGTTCGCGCCGGCGAGCGGTCCGCTGCAGTGGACGTTCCCGGAGCCGCCGGGGCTGCCCGCGGACTTCGTTCTGGGCCTGCAAGGCGCGGAGCTGCGGCTCGACGGTACGCTGGGGCTGACGGATCTGGCGACGATCACGGGGCGGTAGCGGCTCGATGCGATGGCGCTGTGTGCACTCTGTACCGACGACACCTGCTTCGCCGCCGGCAGCAGTCAGCCCGACGACCAGGTCTCGGCGATCTGCATGGTGGAGTACGCCGGCAATCCGAGCTTCGGCAGTTCGACCCTGACCCGTCATCCCGAGCTGGTCCTCGACGGTTCGGCGATCGCGCCCAAGGTGTACGGGGTCTGCGGCCTGGCCGTCGGCGACCTGCTGCCGGCGGTGCCGGGGCCCGAGCTCGTGGTCGGCTCGCTCGACGGTCACCTGCTGGTCTACGCGCTCGACGCCGTCACCGGTGAGATCGTCTCCCAGCCGCCGCTGTACCAGACCCGGGTCGAAGGCGCACTCGGCGCCTACAACTCGATCGTCATCGCGGATCTGGTGGACGCGAGCGGCGCCGCAGAAGTGCCCGGGACCGATGGGATCAACGAGTTGTACGTCGCCGGCTCGCTCGGCCTGCGCCGCTGGACCCTGCCATGATCGGGCTGCTTGCCATGAGGTGCTGCATGAATGCTCCACTGCTGCTCGCTTTCGCCTGTGTAACCGGCATCCTGACCGCCCAGACCACCTGGACCGTGGACCGGCTCAACCGTCCGGGAACCGACTTCCTGGACCTGCAGCCCGCGGTCGACGCCGCGGCGTCCGGCGATGTCATCCGGATTCGCGCCGCAGGGGCTCCTGTGCATGGAGCCGCGAGCTACCGGGCGCCGGTGATCGATGGTAAGAGTCTCACCCTGATCGGCCAGGGCTCGGACGACGGCCCGACCTCGACGTGGATGCGCGGCTTGCTGTGGGTGCGGAACCTGGCTCCTGGACAGGTCGTACGATTCGTCGACTTCGTCGTCTGGGAATCGGACTTCGGCACCGTGGGATCCGGCATGCGCCTCGAAGGCAACTCGGGTCCTGTGTTGCTCGATGGCGTGCGGTTGGAGGTCACAGCCACTATCTCTCCGCCGTGGATCGTGGACAGCAGGCTGGTCGTGTTCCAGAACGTGCAGTTCGTGGCGCGCCCTTTGGAACTCAGTGTCTATCGATCCAGTCTCGTGGTATCGGACAGCACGCTGAGGTCCGTGTTCAGCATCTCGGGGCTCCCGAATGATGCGATGGGCCTCGTGGACAGTCGACTGTGGATGCAGCACTCCTCGGTCTTCGGAAGGGATGGCACGGCGCAGTCGCCCGCCACCGATGCGATCTTCGCGCAGGCCAGCGAGCTGTCGTTCGGCCCCGGCACCTACCTGCAGGGCGGTTTCGGTCCAAGCGGGAGGATGAACTCCTTGCGCGTGCGAGTGCTGGTAGGTGGCGAAGACACGTATGTCCACATCGACCCCGGTGCCAGCTTCCTGGGCCGCGTCGAAGGCCAGTGGACCGCCGAAGCAGTACCCGCGCTGCGAACGACGACCGACGGCACGACGCGGACGATCGACCAGTTCGGCACGCCGCAGGCGCTGGTGCTGCTGGCCGCGGGCCCGCTGCTGCCGACGCCGTGGTCGGGTCCCGAAGGGCTGCTCGCCATCGACCCGCTGCCGGGGCTGGCGTGGCTGGCGTTCGCGCCGGCGAGCGGTCCGCTGCAGTGGACGTTCCCGGAGCCGCCGGGGCTGCCCGCGGACTTCGTGCTCGGCCTGCAGGGCGCGGAGTTGCGGCTCGACGGCACGGTGGGGCTGACGGATCTGGCGACGATCACCGGGCGGTAGCGGCATTGCCGCGCCGGCGGCTCCGCCCGGCAGCCGGCCGGCCCCACCCCTTGAGGTCCGGGGGCCCGACTCCTACCATGCTCGCGCTCGCAAGCGCCCGTTCGCGCGCGCGGCCCCTGCCGGTCTCAAGTCGAGGCCGCCGGCTGCCGATCTTCGCGACATTGGCGCCCCAACCGACCGCAGCGAGCGTGACCCCCGAGTCGGGTCGCCGCGGTCGGCAGCCAATCGGTGGCGCGGTTCGCGCGCACTGTTCGATACCCAAGATTCCTACGTGACGTTTGCTTCCCTCGGGCTCGCGGAGCCCATCCTCCAGGGCGTGCGCGCGGTCGGCTACGAGACGCCGACCGACATCCAGGCGCACGCCATTCCCAAGATCCTGGCGCAACAGGATCTGATCGGCCTCGGCCAGACCGGCAGCGGCAAGACCGCGGCCTTCGGCCTGCCGATCCTCCACAAACTCGTCGGCGGTGAGCCGGGCCTGCGCGCCCTGATCGTCGTGCCGACCCGCGAGCTGTGCGTGCAGGTCGCCGAGAACCTGCGCCAGTACGGCGCCTTCAGCGGCCTGCACGTGTGCACCGCGTTCGGCGGCGTCGACATGTCGATCCAGGAGTCGGCCTTCAAGCGCGGCCTCGACGTGCTGGTCGCCTGCCCGGGCCGGCTCATCGACCACCTCGAACGGCGCAACCTGACGCTCGAGAAGGTCAAGGTCGTGGTGCTCGACGAGGCCGACCGGATGCTCGACATGGGCTTCATGCCGCAGATCCGGCGCATCTTCGTGCGCCTGCCGCAGGAGCGGCAGAACCTGCTGTTCTCGGCGACGATGCCCAAGGAGGTCGAGAGCCTGGTCAACGACTTCCTGCCGCACGCCGAGCGCGTGCAGATCGGCACGCGGTCGCAGTCGGCGAAGACGATCCAGCACCGCTTCGCGGCGGTGACGATCACCGACAAGCCGCGCGTGCTCGAGCGGCTGCTCGGCCAGGAGCGCGGCAAGGTGCTGGTGTTCGTCAACAAGAAGATCGGCTGCGAACGCCTCGGCAACATGCTGAAGCGCTCCGGTCTGCCGGCCGACGCGATCCACGGCGACAAGGGCGCCGAACAGCGTCACGTGGTGCTGCAGCAGTTCACGCGCGGCAAGGTGCGCTTCCTGGTCGCCACCGACGTCGCCGCGCGCGGCATCGACGTCGACGACATCGACCTGGTCGTGAACTACGACTTCCCGCTCGGCCTCGAGGACTACATCCACCGCACCGGTCGCACCGGCCGCGCCGGCCGCGCCGGCCGCGCGCTGTCGCTGGTGGCGCCGAGCGAGAAGCGGCTCTACGAGACCGTGCACCGCCACCTGAAGGGCGAGGCGCCGCGCGATGACGGCGGCGGCGGTCCGCGCCGCGGCGGTGGCGGGCGGCGCGGTGGCGGCGGCGGTCGCTCCGGCGGCCGCGGCGCGGGCGCCAAGGGGCCGCGGCGCAGCGCCGGTGCCGGCGGCGGCGGCCGTTCGCGCGCCAGGCTCGCCGTCGGGTAGCTGGGTTCCCGTCGCGGCGGCCGCCTCGAGGCGGGGTGGCTGCGCGATTCCGGCGGATCTGCAACACTCCGGGCGGCGGCGGGCTCCTCGTCGCAACGCCCGATGACCAGCTCCGACCCGAGCCTCGACCTCGCCGACCTGTCGCGCCACTCCGCGTGGATGCGGCGCCTGGCCCGCGGCCTGCTGGGCTGCGGCGACGCCGCCGACGACGTCGTGCAGGACGCGTGGATCCGGTTCGGGAAGGAGCGGGCGCGCCCCGGCTATCTGGCCGCGGTGGTCCGCACCCTGGCGCGGCGCCGGCAGCGCGCAGACCGCCGGCGCGCCGCGCGCGAGCGGCACGCCGCCATCCCCGAAGGGCTGCCGGCCGCCGGCGAAGTCGCCGCGCGCGCCGAACTCGCGCGTCGGCTGGCGGCGGCGGTCGACGCGCTCGACGAGCCGTACCGCGCCACCGTGGTGCTGCGCTACTACGACGACCTGCCCTCGGCCGAGATCGCGCGGCGCGCCGGCATCCCGGCGGCGACGGTGCGGGCGCGGCTCAAGCGCGGGCTCGACGTGCTGCGCGCGCGGCTCGACGCCGACGGCGGCGGCCGCGAGCGCTGGGTGTCGGCGCTGCTGCCGCTGGCCGGGCTCGACCTTCGACCCGCCGCGCCGCTCGCGGCGTTCACCGTGCTCCTGACCATGAAGACCACGCTGCTGTCGTTGCTCGCCGCCGGCGGGCTGCTGCTCGTCTGGATCGCGACCGGAACCGGCGACCCCGCGGCCCGACCCTTGGCCGCGGTCGATGTCGCTCCCGACGCCGACCGGCTCGCGGCGGCTGCGCCGGACGCGGGGCCGCCGACGACGCTGCGCGCCGACGCGGGGGCGCCGTCCGGCGCCGCGCCCGAGTCCGCGTCGCTCGACGCCGAGGTCGCGCGCCTGGGCGCGCGCGTGCTGGACCCGCAGCGGCGGCCGGCGCCCGGCGCGTGGCTCACCCTGCGCGCGCTGCCCGAGCGCCGCGCCGCTGCCGACGCCGAAGGCCGCGTCGAACTGCGGCTCGCGGCCGCCGAGTACGACCGCCTGCGGTCGCTGGGCGGCGACCGTCCGTTCGAACTTGCGATCGGTGCCCCCGCGCACCGCACGCGCGTGATCGCCCCGTACGCCCCGGCCGAGGGCCGCGCGCTCGAGCTCGGCGACGTGGTGCTCGAGGTCGGCGGCGCGGTGCACGGCCGCGTCGTCGACGCGAACGGCCTCGGCGTCGAGGGCGCGCTGGTCGCGTTCGGTGTCGCGGTCACGCCGGAGTCCTCGGACGAAGGCACGGCCCGGCGCGGCCCGCCGGACCTGCACGTCGATCCGTGGGACAGCTACGGCCCGGCGGTGGTCGGCACCAGCGGCGCCGGCGGCGAGTTCCGGCTCGACGGCGTGGCGATCGGGTTCGGCACGGCCTGGGCGCGCACCGACACGAGCCTGTGGGCGTTCAGCCCGCCGCTCGCGGTGCGCGCGGGCGAGATCGTGCACGACGTCGAGCTGGTCGTGCGCGAGGCGCCCGACCGGGTGATCTCCGGTCGCGTCGTCGACCCGGACGGGAGGCCGGTGCCCGGGGTGCGGCTCTCGTTCCGCAGACCCGACGCGAACAGCTGGAACGTCGCCCACACCGACGCGCGCGGCGCATTCTGGCACGCACCCGCGACCGACGAGCCGCTCGAGATCCACGCGCAGTCGCCGCGGCGCGACTGGCGCGCGGCCCGGCGCAGCGGCGTCCGGCCCGGCACGCGCGGCATCGAGATGGTGCTCGCGGCCGTCGACCTGCTCGCCGTCGAGGTGGTCGACGCCGAGGGGCGACCGGTGGGCAACGGCAAGGTGCTGGCGGTGCGCGCCGAGGGATCGACGCGCGACGCGGTCCTGCACTGCGAAGCGGAGCTCGCCGCCGACGGGACGGCGCAGCTGCCGCTGCCCGAGGCGCCGCTGCGCGTGCGCGTCGAGGCGTGGGGGTATCGCCACGCGCTGGTCGGGCCGTTCGCGCCGGACGCCGTGCCGTCGCCGCTGCGCGTCCAGGTCGAGCGGGTGCCGGGGCTGGTCGGCCGCGTGCTCGATCCCGAGGGGCGGCCGGCGGCGAACGCGCGCGTGAGCCTGCACCGCGGCGCCGGCAGCGGCGGCGTCACGCCACCGGGTGCCGCGTCCGGCCACGGGTCGGACGAGTACCGGCTCACGCACCAGGGCTGGGGCGGCGACCGCGAACCGTTCGTCTACGAACTGCAGGCCTGGCCGCTCGCGGAGGTGCGCGCCGACGCGGCCGGTCGCTTCCGCCTGCCGCTGCCCGGCGTACAGGCGAGCCTCGATGGCGACACCGAGGCGAGCTCGAACCCGTTCGCGCCCGGCGGCACGGCGGTCGACCCCGCGGCGGCGAAGCCGGACCAGACCTGGTACCTGCACGCCGCGCTCGATGGGTTCGCGACGGTCACCAGCGGGCCGCACCGGTTCGAAGGCGCGCCCGAACGCGATCGCGACGTCGAGCTCGAGCTGCGCCTGCCCGCGGGCGGCGCGATCGACGGCGTGCTGGAGCTGCAGCGCGACGTGTCGCCGCGCGGCTGGATCGCCTACGCCAGCGACGGTCTCGCCGAGATCGCGACGGCGCCGGTGGGGGGCGACGGCGCGTTCCGCTTCGACCACTTGCACCCCGGCGGCTGGCAAGTGCGGGTGTTCGAGCCGGGCAAGCGCGGGCCGCGCGGCGGCGGTCGCATGCGCACCGAGCGCGTCGTGGAGCCCGACGTCGAGGTCGTGGCGGGCCGGTCGGTGGCGTACCGACACGACGCGCGGCCGCGCGCCAGCGCCCGGCTGCTCGGGCGGCTGCTGGTCGACGGCCGCGCGCCGGGCGTCGCCCACGTCGACGCGCGCACGTCGACGCCGCAGGCGTCGATCCAGTCCTACCGCGCGAACCTCGACGTGGACGGGCGCTTCGCCGTCGAACTGCAGCACGGTCTCGAGACCTGGGTGTCGATCCAGCTGCGCGGGTCGTCGCTCTGGCTCACCTGGCAGCCGCAGATCGTCGAGGGCCTCAACGAGTGGAGCTTCGCGTTCGCGACCGCGCAGCTCGAGGGCACGCTGGCCGAGGCCGACGCGCGTGGCCGCTACGGCGCCGAGCCGGTGTACGTCGTCGAACGCGACGGCGTCTCGATCCGCGCCACCCTCCAGGTCGACGAGCACGGTCGCTTCGGACCCGTCACGGTGCCCGCGGGCCACGGCGTGCTGCGCGCGGCGCCGACCGACCACCGGGAGCGGCCGCGGGTCGTGACCGAGGTCGACCTTGAGCCCGGCGAGACCCGCACGCTGCTGCTGCGCGACGGCTGACCGGCGCGGCGATGCGGCCCGGTGGCGCCGGGGCGCGGCGCGACGCAACCGCGCGCGCCGTCGCACCCGCGGTTGCGGCGAGGCGAGGCTGGCGCCGGCGGGCGCTGGCCCCGACACTCCGCGCGCCGTCGACGCACGCCGCATCGGGCCGAAGACCTCTTGAACCAACCGCCGCCCAAGTTCGCCCTGTACGCCGGCCTCGGCATGCTGACCTGCAGCATGCTGCTGGTGCAGCAGTTCCTGACCCGCATCTTCTCGATCCAGTTCAACAGCGGGCTCGCGTTCCTGGCGATCTCGACCACGTTCCTCGGGCTCGGCTCGGCCGGCGTGGCGATCGCGGTGCTGCCGCGCCTGTTCGCGCCGGAGCGCGTGCGCGCGCTGCTGGCCTGGCTCGGCGTCGTCTACGCGGCGCTGCTGGTCGGCGGCTTCGCCGTCGAGGTCGTCGTCGACCGCGCGCTGCTCGCCGCGGTCAGCGGCCAGGAGCCGCTGTCGTCGCAGGTCGGACGCGTCGTCGTCGCCAGCCTGCTGATGCTGCCGGCGCTGTTCACGGTCGGGCTCTGCATCGCGCTGGTGCTGCGCGCCAACAGCGACCGCGTCGGCAAGCTGTACGGCGCCGACCTGGCCGGCGGCGGCCTCGGCTGCCTGCTGGTCCTGCCGCTGATGGGCTGGATCGGCGGCGACCAGGGCATCTTCGCGATCGGCGCGCTCGCCGGCGGCGGCGCCGCGCTGCTGGCGCACGCGCACGGCCACGCGCGCGCGCGCGGCGTGGCGCTCGCGCTGACGGCGGCGATGCTGGCGCTGCCGTTCGCCAACGGCGACCGCGCGCTCGTCGACGTGCGCTCGCACCGCACGGTCATGGCCGACGTCGCCAGCTGGGTCGACGAGGACCACGAACTCGACCGCGAGTGGAACGCGCTGTCGCGGCTCGGCTTCTTCCCGACCACCGACCAGAGCCACGTCTACGTGCGCATCGACTCGAGCTGCCAGACCGCGATCCCGGCGGTCGACCCGGCGGTGCGGAAGCGGATCGTCGCCGAGAGCGACTTCGAGCGGCTGCCGTTCGCGCTCGATCGCCACCGCCGGTGCCTCGAGATCGGCGCCGGCGGCGGCCGCGGGCTGGTGCTGGCGGCGGCGTCGGGCGCCGAGCGGGTGACCGGCGTCGAGATCAACCCGGACATCGTCGGCGGCGCGCTCGGCCGGTTCCCCGGCTACGGCGTCGAGGACCTGGTCGCGGACCCGGCGGCCGGCGTGCGCCTGCTGGTCGGCGAGGGCCGCAGCCACGTGCGCGCCACCGACGAGCGCTTCGACAGCCTGACGATCACGTTCATCCAGACCGGCGTGGCCAGCGGCTCGGCGGCGTTCGCGCTGTCCGAGGCCAACCTGTTCACCAAGGAGGCGTTCGCCGACTTCTTCGGCGCGCTCGACGACGACGGCGTGTTCTACGTCTACCGCCACACCGGCATCGAGTGCCTGCGGCTGGTGTCGATGCTGCGCGAGGTGCTGCAGGAGCTCGGCGCGGCGGACTTCCGGCAGCACCTGTACATCGCCCGCAACGACAGCAGCTCGGTGCTGGTGCTGGCCGGGCGGTCGCCGCTGCGCGCCCAGGAGATCGAACGGCTCGACGCGACGGCGACGTCGCTGGGACTCGACGTGATGTACGCGCCCGGCGGCGACCGCGCGCAGCGGCCGCCGAACCCGTTCCTCGACCGCATCGCCGCGCTGCGGGCCGGCGGCGCGATGACGATGGGCGCGATCGTCGACGCGTTCCGGCGCACGGCGCACGACCCGGCATACGAACCGCTGGAGGCCACCTACGTGCGCGCGGCGGACCCGAAGGCGTTCGAGGCCGCGTTCCCGATCGACGTGTCGGCGCCGACCGACGACCGGCCGTACTTCTTCTTCACCGGGCTGAACCACCCGCGCGACTACGGCCTCTACTTCGACCCTGCCGGCACCGGCATCCTCGGCGGCACCGTGATCCTGCTGACCTGGATGGGCGTCGCATTCACGGCGCTGGTGGCGCTGCTGATCGTGCTGCCGCTGCTGCTGCCCCGGTTGGTGCGTCGGGGCGCCGCGCGCGCCGGCTTCGGCCGCGCCGGCTGGTGGGTGCTGCTCTACTTCGGCGGCATCGGCATCGGCTACATGGCGGTGCAGATCTCGTTCATCCAGCGCTTCACGCTGTTCCTCGGCCACCCGGTCTACGCGGTGTCGGTCGTGCTGCTCGGCTTCCTGGTGGCGAGCGGCCTCGGCTCGGTGCTGTCCGAGCGCGCGTTCGCGTCGGGGCGGCTCGGCTTCGGCCGCGCGGTGGCGCTGCTGGTCACCGTGCTGCTGCTGTTCAACTGGCTGCTGCCCGCCGTGTTCGGCAGCGCCGCGATCGGCTGGCCGGTGGCCGCCAAGATCGCGCTGAGCCTCGCGCTGATCTTCGTGCTGGCGCTGCCGATGGGCATGTTCTTCCCGCAGGGCGTGCGTCTGTGCGAGCGCGTGGCGCCCGATCTGGTGCCGTGGGCCTGGGGCGCCAACAGCGCCGCGTCGGTGATCGGCTCGATCCTGTCGCTGATCCTGGCGATCCACGCCGGGTTCGCGGTCGTCGCCGTCGTCGCCGCGTGCGTCTACGCGCTCACGACGCTGCCGGCGGCGGCGGCGCTGCGGCGCGCCTGACGCCGGCGCCGCTCAGCCTGTCGCGGTGCGTAGCTGCGGCGGCGCCCGCTCTCGGCTAGCATCGCCCGGTGATGCAACGCCCGCGCTACAACGTCGTCGTGCCGACCGAGCTCGGCGCGATGATCATCAACCGCCACGACACCGGCGTCGGCCACCAGCTGGCGGCGACGGGCACCTACGAGCCCGACGAGATGGCGCTGTTCGAGACCTTCGTGCAGTCGCTGCGACGCGACGACCCGGTGGTGCTCGACATCGGCGCCAACATCGGCACCCACGCGCTGCGGCTCGCCGGGCTGATCGGCGCGCGCGGCGCGGTGCACGCGTTCGAGGCGCAGCGCATCGTGTTCCACATGCTGTGCGGCAACGTCGCGCTGAACAGCGTCGAGAACGTCTGGTGCCACCACCTGGCGCTGGGCGCCGAGCCCGGCCTGCTGGCGATCCCGCAGTTCGACTACGACAGGCCGCTGTCGTTCGGCAGCATCGAGTTCGGCGCCGAGCAGCGCGAGCCGATCGGCCAGCAGCGCGGCGACGACCCGACGCGCGTCGAGTACGTGCGCATGGACACGGTCGACCAGCTCGACTTCCCGGCCGTGCACCTGATGAAGATCGACGTCGAGGGCATGGAGCTGGCGGTGCTGCAGGGCGCGCGCGACACGATCGCGCGCGACCGGCCGTTGATCTTCCTCGAGTACCTGAAGGGCGATCGCCGCGAGCTGGCGGCGTGGCTCCTGCGGCACAGCTATCGCGTGTTCCCGCACCGGCACAACTGGCTGTGCCTGCCGCCCGGGTCGCCGCTGCAGCCGCACGGCTCGGCCGAGATCACCGATCCGGCGCACGCGTGAGCGGCGATGCGGACGCGCGGATCGCCGCGGCCAGCGGCGGCGACGAGGCCGCGCTGACCGAGCTGCTGCGCGCGCACGAGGACCGGTTGCGGCAGCGGGTGCGCGCGCTGGTGCCGGAGCGCCTGCGCGCGCTGCTCGACGCCGACGACGTCGTGCAGGAGACGATGACCGACGCGTTCCTGTCGGTGCGCGGCTTCGCCGCCGAGCGCCGCGCCCGACAGGACGGCGACGGCCGCGGCGACGGCCGCGGTGCCACGGGCAGCGGCGACGACGCGTTCGCGGCCTGGCTGTGGACCCTGGCGCGACACAACCTGGTCGACGCCGTGCGGCTGCTCGAGGCGCACAAGCGCGGCGGCGGGCGCCGCGGCGCGCCGCCGCGGTCGCTCGACGACAGCCGCGCGTCGCTGTGCGACCTCCTGCTGGTGGCGTCGATCACGCAGCCCGGCGAGCGCCTGCTGCGCGCCGAGCGAGAGCAGCGCCTGCAGGCGGCGATCGCCGCGCTGCCCGAGCCGCATCGCACGGTGATCACCCGCTACGATCTGCAGGGCGAGGGCATCGACGCGCTGGCCGAGGCGCTCGGCCGCAGCCCGGGCGCCGTCTACCTGCTGCGCAATCGCGCGCACAAGTGGCTGCGGGAGCGGCTGCTGGACTCGGAGCCCCCGTCGACCGCGACGCCGGCGCCGGGCGCCGCGCGAAAATGATCGAGCTGGCGTAAGTGCCCGGCCCCGCCGACGCTCGACGGGACATGAGAGAGTCCCCGGCTCCTTCGACCGGCGCCCTGGTGGGGGCCGCGCTGCAGGCGGCGCGCGCCTTCGCGCCGACGCCGGGCGCGGCACCGCCGGTCGTGCCGGGCTACCGGCTGCGGAGCGAGCTGGGGCGGGGTGGTCAGGGCACGGTGTGGCTCGCGGAGCACGCGGCGACCGGCCGCGAGGTCGCGGTCAAGGTCGCGGCGCCGTGCATCGCGCCGCTGCACGCCGCCGACCGCGCGCGGTTCGCGCGCGAGGTGCGGATCCTGGCGCGGCTGCAGCACCCGAACCTCGTCGCCGTGTTCGACAGCGGCGTCACCGCGTGCGGCCGCGCGTTCTTCGCCATGGACCGCGTGCGCGGCGAGCGCATCGACGCGTTCGCGCTCGGCTGCGGCCGCGACGCGCGCCGGCTCGCGGCCGCGTTCGCCAAGGTCGCCGGCGCCGTGCACCGCGCCCACCAGGCCGGCGTCGTGCACCGCGACCTGAAGCCGTCCAACCTGATGGTCGACGACGACGGCGAGCCCCGCGTGCTCGACTTCGGCCTCGCGGCCCTGACCGACCCAGCCCAGACCGACCCAGCCCAGACCGACCCAGCCCAGACCGACCCGGCCCAGACCGACCCGGCCCTGACCGGTGCGGCGCCGGCGGACGCGGAGCCGGGCTTCGTCGGCTCGCCCCTGTGGACCAGTCCCGAGCAGGCGACGCCGGGCGGGCAGGCCGAGACGCGCAGCGACCTGCACGCGCTCGGCGCGGTCCTGTTCGACGCGCTGTGCGGGGCGCCGCCGTTCGCGCCCGAGGCCGACCTCGCGGCGCAGCTGGAGGCGGTGCGCACCCGACCGGCGCCCGACGTGCGCGCGCTGCGCCCCGACGTCGACGCGGAGCTGGCGGCGATCGTGGCGCACTGTCTGCACAAGCGGCCCGAGGACCGCTACGGCTCGGCGGCCGATCTGGCCGCCGACCTCGAGCGCTGGCTCGCCGGCGCGCCGCTGGCGCTGTGGCGCGATCGCCGCGGCTACCGGCTGCGCAAGTTCGCGGCGCGGCACCGCGGCGCCGTGGCGTTCGCCGCGCTGGCCGCTGCGGCCGTGCTGGTCGGCGCGCTGCTGGCGCTGTGGTCGTGGCAGGAGACGTGGAACGAACGCGAGCACTTGCGCCGGCGCAACGCCGCCAACCAGGTGCTGCTGGCGGCGCACGCGATCGACGACGACCTGGTCGGCCGCGCGCGCGAGCTGCTGGCGGCGTGCCCCGCCGACCTGCGCGACTGGGAGTGGTACCGGCTGCTGTGGCAGACCGACCGCAGCGCGTCGCGTGTCGACTGCGGCGAACGGCTGCTCGCCGTGGCGGCCAGCCCTGACGGGCGCTGGCTCGCGGCCGGCGGCGAAGACGGTGGCGTGCTGCTGATGCGCGGCGGCGGTGGCGACGGCGACGGCGGCGGGGACCCGGTCCGGCTCGCCGACCTCGACGGCGCCGTGCTCGGCGTCGCGTTCGCGGCCGATGGGCGCAGCCTGTGCGCGCTGGCCGAGCGCGGCGAGCTGCTGCGCTGGGATCTCGGCGGCGGGGACCCCGCGCACGTCGCGCCGCAGCGGCACGCGTTCGGCGGGACGGCGAACCAGCTCGCGCTGCATCCCGCCGGCGACCGGTGCGCGGTCGCGCTGACCGATGGCCGCGTGCTGCTGTGGTCGTGGACGCAGGGCGAAGTGATTGCCGAGCGGCGCTGCACCGCGACCGCCACCGCGACCGCCTGGCGCCGCGCGCTGTGCTGGACGCCGGCCGGGGACCGGCTGGCGATCGGCGACGGCCGGCAGCTGATCCTGTGCGACGCACGAGACCTCGCCGAGCTGCGGCGCCTGCCGCTGCCCGACGTCGCCAACACGGTCGCGTTCTGCGCCGGCGAGGAGCGGCTGCTGGTCGGCACCCGCGACGGCCAGCTGGTGCTGCTGCGCGCGGCCGACGGCCACCTGCTGCAGCGCCGCGCGCCGCACGGCAACTGGATCTACCGCGTCGCCGAAGGGCCCGACCAGCGCACCGTGCTGAGCGCGGGCTCCGACCACACGGTCAAGCTCTGGGACGGCGACACCCTTCTGCTGCGCGCGACGCTGCGCGGCCACGCCGGTCGCGTGTTCGACGCGGCGTTCCTGGGCCAGCTCGGTCGGGTCGTGTCGGTCGCCGAGGACGGCACGGTGCGCCACTGGGACCGCGACGTCGTCGACAGCGCGCGCGTGTTCGAGGCCCACCGCGACCAGGTGTGGGGCCTCGGCTGGACCGCGGACGGCGGGCGCGTGGCGACGGTGTCGACCGACGGCACGCTGCGGCTGTCGGGCGCCACCGACGCGCGCCTCGAGCCGATCGTCGTGCGCGAGGCCGCGGCGCTGCGCGCGGTGGCGCTCGCGCCCGACGGTGCGCTCCTCGCGGTCGGCCGCGGCGACGGCGAAGTGGTCGCGTTCGATCCGCGCGACGGCGGCGAACGGTGGCGCGCGCGGCCGCTGCGGTCGGCGCTGCTCGGCCTCGCGTTCGCGCGGGGCGGCGCGCGGCTGGTGGCCGCCGACCTCGGCGGCGACGTGGTCGTGCTGGCGGCCGAAGACGGCGCCGAGCTGCATCGCTGGCGCGCCGCGGCGCCGGCGCGCGCGTTCGCCGCCGCGCCCGACGGCCGGCGCGTGCTGCTCGGCACCACCGACGGTCGAGCGATCGTCGCCGACGTGCAGGACGGCCGCGTGCTGCGCGAGCTGCCCGCGCACGAGCGCAGCGTGTTCGGCGCGTGCTGGGAGCCTTCGGGGCGGCGGTTCTGCACCGCCGGCAGCGACGGCACCGCGGTGGTGTGGGACGCGGAGACGTTCGCGCCGCGGTGCACGCTGCGCGGCCACCGCAACGGCGTGCGCGCGATCGCATTCCACCCCGGCGGCACGCGCGTCGTGACCGGCGGCTGGGACGGCACCGCGCGCGTTTGGGACGCCGCGACCGGCGAGCTGGTGTTGACCCTGCGCGGCCACGACGGCCGCGTCGAGGGCGTGGCATTCGACCCCGCGGGCCGGCGGCTCGCGACGGTCGGCGTCGACGGCACGCTGCGCGTCTGGGACGCGGCGCTGCCCGGCGACGAGACGAGGACCCTTCCCGACGACCGAGGAGAACGACGATGACCGCGATCGAGCCCCTGACCTTCCCGGCCCCCGCGCTGCTGCCTGCGCTGCTGGCCGCGCTGTTCCTCGCGCCCGCCGCGGCGCAGGGCGGCGACGAGGAGGACCTGCCGCCGGCGCAGGACCTGCGCGCCGGTGACGACGAGCACATGCGCTACTTCCTGATCGGGCCGAAGGATCCCGAGCAGGAGGCGCCGAAGGACGGCTACAAGCTGCTGCTGGTGCTGCCCGGCGGCGACGGCGGCGCCGACTTCCAGACGTTCGTGCGGCGCATCGCCGCGAACGCCTGCGGCGACGACTGGGTGGTGGCGCAGCTGGTCGCGCCCATGTGGTCCGAGAAGCAGGCCGAGACGCTCGTGTGGCCGACGCGGGAGAACGAGGCCAAGGGCATGAAGTTCGCCACCGAGGACTTCGTGGCCGCGGTCGTTCGCGACGTCGAGGGGCGGGTCGCGATCGATCCGGAGCACGTGTTCACCTTGTCGTGGTCGTCGGGCGGGCCGGCCGCATACGCGGCGTCGCTCGATCCGACGATCGGCATCACCGGCTCGTTCGTGGCGATGTCGGTGTTCAAGCCCGACCAGCTGCCCTCGCTCAAGAAGGCGAAGGGCCATGCCTACTTCCTGCTGCACTCGCCGCAGGACTTCATCCCGATCGCGATGGCGCAGGAGGCCGTGAAGCAGCTCGGCAAGGCCGGCGCCGAGGTCGAGCTGCTGGAGTACGAGGGCGGTCACGGCTGGCGCGGCAACGTCTACGGCACCATGCGGCAGGGGCTGGAGTGGCTGCAGCAGCACCACGCCAAGCCGGACAAGAAGCGCCTGGCCGAGCGCAAGAAGGCCGAGAAGGCGCGTGCCAAGGAGGGCGCCAGGGACGGGGCTGCGAAGGGACGCCGCTGACCGGTGCGGCGGCTGCGGCGCTCGCGAACCGGTGCGGCTCCGACCGGTCGAGTCCCCCGTCGCTCCGGCGGTGCGGTCCACTGCCGCACTCTCCGGTCGACGCGGCAATCGCCAGGCTAGGAGGCTGCGTCACGGGAGGCGAGCCGCCCGGGTGCGTGGTATTCGTTCCGGGTCGCACTGCGGAAACGCAGGCGAATCGGTGGATTCACCGAGGCTCTCGGGCGGCGCTGCCGGGCGAAGGGCGCGTGCTCGGCGTCGTGCATTCCCGTGGCGCAGACTCCTGGGTACCGGCACCGCTCGGTCAGCGTGCCAGTGTGCAGTCTCCGACACCTGCATTAAGGTTGAAAAAGGGCACTTGTAGTGCAATCTTTCAACCATGATCAATCGGCCGCGCTACTTGGAGCAGGTCCGAGACGGCCTGCGGCGGGCCCCGATCGTGATGCTCGTCGGCCCTCGCCAGTGCGGCAAATCGACGTTGGCAAGGGAGCTTGCGCGAGACGGGCAGGCGACCTTCTTCGACCTCGAAGACCCGGCGGCAGCCGCGGCCCTCGAGCAGCCGATGAGCGCCCTCCAGGATCTCGCCGGCCTGGTCGTCCTCGACGAGGCTCAGCGGATGCCAGCGCTCTTCCCGAGCCTGAGGGTGCTCGCCGATCGACCCGGGACGCCGGCCCGGTTCCTCCTCCTCGGCAGCGCCTCGCCGGAGTTGTCCCGTCAGTCGGCCGAGTCGCTGGCGGGCCGCGTCGAGGTGATCGAACTGCGCGGCTTCGACCTCGGCGAGCTCGATGGCGATCACGCGGCCGGGCTCTGGTCCCGCGGCGGGTTCCCGCGCTCGCTGCTGGCGGACACCGACGCCGACAGCTTCCGCTGGCGACAGAACTTCATCGCCACGTTCCTCGAGCGCGACCTCGGCGTCCTCGGGTTCGGCATGTCCCCGGTCGCGATGCGGCGGTTCTGGACGATGCTGGCGCACTACCACGGCCAGATCTGGAACGCGTCGGAGATCGCCTCGTCGATGGGGGTCTCGCCGCACACGACGCGCAAGTACCTCGACGCGCTCGAGCAAACGTTCATGGTGCGCGCGCTGCAGCCGTGGCACGAGAACATCGGCAAGCGGCAGGTGAAGAGCCCCAAGATCTACCTCCGGGACAGCGGCCTGTTCCACGCGCTGCTGGGCATCCACGATCGGGCCCAGCTGCTGATGCACCCCAAGCTGGGCGCGTCCTGGGAAGGCCACGCGCTGGAGGAGGTGCTGCGCGTGTTCCGACCCGATCAGGCCTGGTTCCACGCCGTGCACAGCGGCTCGGAGCTGGACCTGATGTTCGTGCACGAGTCGCTGCGGGTCGGCGTGGAGTTCAAGCGCGAGGACGCGCCGCGGGTCACCCGGTCGATGCGCATCTCGCAACAGGACCTCCGGCTGGACCGGCTCCTGGTGGTCTACCCGGGATCGCGGCGCTACCGCCTGGACGAGGGCATCGAGTGCCTGCCGCTGTCGCAGCTCGATTCGGCGATCGGTTGATCGGGTGGATCGTCGGCGGGTGCTCGCAAGGCGGAGCCTCGCGCGGCGGGTCCTGGTGAGGTGGGGCCTGCGTCGATCCCGCCCGCGTCGCGGCCCGCCAGTCGCGCGAGTCGTCGCGATCCCGTTCGCGAAGGGGGGGGGCGGTCGATCTCGCGGTCGCGACTCGGAATGCGCGGTAGTCTTCTCGGCCCCATGGCGGTTGCGACCAGGGGTGTCCTCCCCCGATGCCCCGCGCGCGTTCGCATCTGTTCCCTGCCACGGGTCTCGTGGCCTTGCTGCTCCACGGCGTCGTGCCGGCGCAGCAGCATTTCGCCGAACGGCATCGCATGGTGCCGCCCGGCGCCGGCGTGACGCGCGCCGCCGTGCTCGGCGATGTCGACGGCGACGGCCGGCCGGACCTGCTGCTTGCGGCGCCCAATCCGGTGCTGCTGCGCGGCCGGCCCGGCGGCGTGTTCGCGGCGCCGGAGACCCTGAGCATTGCGCCGGCGAACGGGATCCTCGTCGCGGACCTCGACGGCGACGGCGACCTCGACCTGCTGGCCTGGTCCGAAGCCGGCGAGTTCCTCGGGCTCGGCGATGGCGCCGGCGGCTTCCTCGATGTGTCGGTGTCGCATCTGCCGGTGGTGGCGCCCGGGTCGGCGTCGGTGACCGCCGCGTCGGTCGGCGACGTCGATGGCGACGGCCATGTGGACCTGCTGCTGGCGACCGGCGCGCAGCCGCGGCTGTATCTCGGCGGTCCGGGCGGCGCGTTCCAGGATCGTTCCGCGCAGCTGCCGCCGCTGCCGGCCGGCCTGCGGTGCGCGGCGCTGGTCGACCTCGACGGCGACGGCGACCTCGACGCGGCGCTCGCCGGCGCGGGTCAGGACCGGGTGCTGCGCAACAGCGGCCGCGGCGCGTTCGCCGACGTCACCGCGGCGCGGCTGCCGGTCGAGGCGCAGAGCGCGCTGGTGCTGGTGGCCGCCGACCTCGACGCGGACGGCGACGTCGACCTGTGGGTCGGCAACGACGGCGCGCAGGATCGGATGTACCGCAACGACGGCAGCGGCCTGTTCGTCGACGCCACCGCGACCCGGCTGCCGGTCGACGCCGAGGCGACGCGCGCGCTGGCGCTCGGCGATCTCGACGGCGACGGGCACGTCGACGCGGCGGTGGGCCGCGACGGCGGCTGCCGCTGGTTCCGCAACGACGGGCACGGCGCGTTCGCCGACCAGGGGCCGTGCGTGCCGGGTGGCCCCGGCGTCGCCGCGCTCGCGCTGGGTGACGTCGACGGCGACGGCGACCTCGACGTGTTCACCGGCGGGCTCGCCGGGCGCGACGCGCTGCTGCTCGGCGACGGTCTCGGCGCGTTCGTCGATCCGGCGGCCGACGACCTGCCGCCGGCGCTGCAGCTGCTGACGCCGGGAGACATCGACGGCGACGGCGACCTCGACTGGCTCGGCGCGCTCGGCTCCGAACTGCAGGTGCGCCGCCACGGCGCGCGCGGCTTCGCCGACGCCGAGCTGGTGCAGACCTTCGCGCTGGCCGGGACGCCGGTCGCCGCCGCGTTCGGCGACGTCGACAGCGACGGCGACGTCGACGCGCTGGTGGGGGTGTTCCAGGCCGGCGACGTGCTGCTGGTGAACGACGGCACGGGCACGTTCGCCCCCGCGCCGTTCCCGAGCGGGCCCGGGTTCACCGGCGCCGTGGCTCTGGCGGACGTCGATGGCGACGGCGACCTCGACGCGCTGATCGGCAACGGCTTCGGCCCGAGCTTCGTGTTCGCCGGCGACGGCCAGGGCGCGTTCGCGCCGCTCGGCACGATCGACACCGCGGCGCTGGTCGTCAACGCGCTGCTGCCGCGCGACCTCGACGGCGACGGCGACGTCGATCTCTATGTCGGCGCCAGCGGCATCGGCGGCCGCGCGCGGATCTACCACAACGACGGCCTCGGCGGCTTCGTACGCGTGCAGGACCTGGTCGAGGCCGCGGCCGCGGACCTCGGCGACATTGACGGCGACGGCGACCTCGACCTGCTGCTCGGGCACGCGGGCTCGGCCGGCCTGTTCCAGTGGAGCCACGGCCGCGACTACCTGTATCGCAACGACGGCACCGGCCGCTTCGTGCTCGCCGCCTGGCCGCAGGACCAGACCAGCGACACGCGCGCGCTGGCGTTCGGCGACCTCGACGGCGACGGCGACCTCGACGTCTGGCTGCGCGTCACCGGCCCGTGGCTCGCGCCGCGCGCCGACCGCGTGCTGCGCAACGACGGCACCGGCGCGTTCACCGAGGCCCCCGGGTTCGGCCCGCCGACGCCGCGCGGCGCATCGCGCCTGCAGTTGGTCGACGTCGACCGCGACGGCGACCTCGACGCGGTGATGCAGGACGGCCCGCGCGTGGTCCCCGGCCGCGCGCTGCACGTCGAATGGCGCGGCCTGCCGCGCCTGGGACAGCCGCTCGAGCTCGGCGTCGACGGGCCGCCGGGCGGGTTCTGGTTCTTGGCCGTGTCCGAGCTCGACGGCGACGTCGTCGTCCCCGGCGTCGGCTGGCTCGGCCTCGGCATGGCGCTCGCGATCCCGGTCGGCTTCGGCTTCTTCGACGCCCAGGGCCGCGGCGGCGCCGGGCTCCAGGTGCCCGACGCTGCGCACCTGCTCGGCGCCAGGGTGTGGGCGCAGGCGCTGCAGCTCGATCCGCTGCGGCTCAGCAACCGGGAGACGGTGACGGTCACCGACTGGTGATTTCTCGCGATCGGGTGTGATGCTTCCGCGGGCGCCGGCGAATCACCCGGAGCCCCGCCGAACGCGCCCGTGCAGGAATCCGAGTTCACCGCCCTGATCCAACGCCACCGCGCCCTGCTGCACCGGGTGGCGTTCGCCTACGGCCGCGGCGCCGAGGATCGCAACGACCTGCTGCAGGAGATCACCCTGCAGCTGTGGCGGTCGCGGGCGCGCTACGACCCGGCGCGCCCGGCGGCGACCTGGATCTGGCGCGTGGCGCTGAACGTCGCGATCTCGTTCGGCCGGCGCGAGCGCCGGCACCGGCAGGCGGCGGCTCTGGCCGTCGACGCCGCGCTGCTCGCCGCGACGCCGCCCCACGTCGCGCCCGGCCACGACCTCGAACGCCTGCACGCCTGCATGGAGCGCCTCGACCCGCTGAACCGCGCGTTGCTGCTGCTGTGGCTCGAGGGCCACGAACACGCCGCGATCGGCGAGACCATGGGGCTGAGTGCTACCAACGTCTCGACTCGCCTGCACCGCATCCGCCAGCAGCTGCGCCGCTGCATGGAGTCCGCCGAGGAGACCGCCCGATGACCGAGCCCGACCTCCGCGCCCTGTGGGCCGCCGACGCCGCCCGTCTCGAACGCCGCCTGCAGCTCGACGAACGCGTGCTGCGCGACCTGGTCGCCGGCCGCGCCCACGACGCCCTGCGGCGGCACACGGTCTGGACCTGGCTGCAGCTGGCGCTCGCCGCCGCCGTCGCCGTCGCCAACGGCTGGTTGCTCGCCGCCGTGTGGTCCGAGCCCGCGCAGCGCTGGTCGACGCTCGCCGTGCAGGGCTACGTGCTGCTGCACCTCGCCGACGCCGCCGTGCGCCTCCGGCTGCTCGCGCGCGTCGACCCCACGGCGCCCGTGACCGTCCAGCAGCGCGCGCTCGAACGCCTGATGCGCGCCGAGTTCCGGGCGCTCCTGTGGGCGCTGCTGCTCGGCACCGTGCTGTGGGTGCAGCTGCTGGCGGCGCCGCTGCGCGCGCTCGGCATCGATCTCTACGGCGGCGTGCCGGTGGCGTGGGTCTGGGGCAACGTCGCGTTCGGTGTTGCGGTCGCCGTCGTCGGGCATCTGCTGGCGCGGCGGTTCGTGTCCCGCGGGGACCTCGGGCCGCGGTCGCGCTGGCTGGTGGAGGCTGTGTCCGGTCAGCGGCTGCGGCGGGCGCAGAGGGTGCTGGCGGAGCTCGCGGAGTTCGAGCGGGAGCCGGGGTGAGGGGGCCAATGCGAGGGGTTGCGCGAACGGCAGCGACATCCGCACCGTGCAGCAACTGCTCGGCCACAAGGACGTCCGCACGACGATGATCCACACCCACGTCCAGAACCGCGGCCCCGCCGGCGTGCGCAGCCCGATCGACCAGTTGTGGGGCGGGGCATGAGGCCCGGACCCGAGCCGTTGTCGCGCCCCGATGGTGTCGTGGGATGGACCGTCGTGCGGTCGGCGCACCGGCGGACGGCATGGGCGATGTTGTGGAAGGACGATCTGTCTATGCTCGCGGGGCATCTGGAAGCGTGCCGGTTCCACGACGTGCCGTGGCGGTGGTTGAGACGGCCGACGGTCAGTGTCGAACTGCGGAAAGGCAGTCTGGCGGCTGTCCGGGGTGCTTCGTAGAGACCAAGCGACTACAAGTTGAACGAAACCGCTGCGCGGTAGCCGCTCCCGGGCCCTCGTGCCGGTTGAGCAAGCTCGGACGCGAGTGATCGCTCGCGCGCACGCAGTCGCGAGTTGACGCTGTCGGCAGGTCGGCGGGAGGA
>JBFWWV010000039.1:0-16509 GCA_050245995.1 Planctomycetota bacterium
ACAGCGACCGGTAGTGCAGCAGTTCGCGGCGGCCGATCTGGTTGTAGTTGTCGCCGAAGCCGGACAGCGCCGCGAGCGCCTGGCCGAACTGGTTCTCGGCGAGGACGTCGCGGAAGCTCGGAGAGGCTCCGGACGACCAGGCACCGTGGACGAGGTCCGGGAACAGCAGCGCCGACCACATGGCCTGGATGCCGCCGAGGGAGCCGCCGGCGAACACGATGGTCGGATCGAGGATGGGCTCAGCCCAGTAGGTCAACTCCACGGCTTGCCCACCCTGCCCGTCGTCGACAAGCTCGTGGCCCGGCGGGCGCCAGGGCGAATCCGTTCCCGGCGGCCCAGGCACATCGGCGAGCATCAGGTTGACGGCCTTCACCAGCTCGATGCTGCGCTGCATGTAGAACCGCGGCGCGCGCGGCACCATGCGCGGCATCGGCTGCACGGCGATCACGTTGTACTCCATGGTCCCCTGCTGCCGCCTGAGTTCGTTGGCCTTCAGCAGCCCGATGCTCGCGCTCCAGTTGTCCGGGTCCGGAACGTCGGGCTGGAATCCCCGGCCCCACAGACCAGGCCGCGAACCCCAGGCCGGAGCGCCCCAGACGCCGATGTCCGGTGCGTTGCCCGAGACCGGCTCGAAGACTCCGGCGCGGTTCGTCGACCAGTTGTCGAGCACGACGACCGTGCGCTTGCTCGGATCGAAGTGGTGCGGGGCTGCGATCTCGAACGCGCCATCCTCGATGTCCCCGATCACGGGCTGCGGACCGAAATGGCCGCGCAGGCGCCAGAACGGCACCAGTGCGCCGCCCGGGGTGACAGGGATGTCGTGGCGCACCCACCCCTCCGGCGTCGACTGGCCACTGCGGACGTAGCGATGGACGTGCACATCCAGCTGCAGCGGCGCGTCCACCCACGCCCGGAAACCGCCGAGGTCGAGGGCGTCGGCGGCTTCGCCCTGGTTCCAGACGCCGTCGCCGAAGTTCATCAGGGGGCTCTCGTCGGGATGCTCGGGCCAGGCGTTGTTGGGGTCCGCGGCGACCGTGTTCCGGATCGCACCCGGGGCCTCGTCGCCGACGTGCGGGTGCAGGTCACCGGGCTGGGGAGTCTGCGCGCGCACCGAGGGCGTACAGACAGCTACCCAGACCAGACCAGACCAGACCAGACCAGACGTCATGTGCTGCATTCGGGGCTCCTCTCCTTCACCAAGTCTCCCCGACACCGACGTGATGCCGAGGACCGCAAGGGTACCCGAATGTGGGTCGTCGCCAACCCCCTCGACCGATGCACCCGACACGGGGTGTGAATCGCGCGGCGAGCGCGGCACCGCGGCGGCAAGGCAACGCGCGCGCTCTCAACTCCTCGAGACCTGCACAAGTCGTTGCGCAGGACTCGCGGACGTTCGGTCTCAGCGACGCGTGACCGCGCGCTGCCGCAGCAGCATCGCGCCGGCGCCGACGAGCGCGCCGATGGCGAAGGCGATCCAGACGACGGGCATCTCGAGCGGAGTCAGGTGGGCGAGCATGGGGTTCGTTCTCGTTGCGAAGGGGCCCACACCGTAGCGGCCGCCGCGGCGGCCGCCAGCCCGAATCGCCGCCCGCTCAGGGCTCCGTGCGGATCGCTCAGGGCTTGCGCACGACGTAGTGCGCGCTCTGCCAGGTCGGCCCGGACCACTGGTCCTTGATCGAGTGCAGCACCTCGCCGCCGGCGTCGCGCAGCACGCGCTCGACGGTCTCGATCGGCTGCCCGTACATCTCGACCTTGGTCTCACCCTCGGTCTCGATCGAGTTGTAGTCGCGGACCTTGCCGTCCGTGTGCACGACCGGCACGTGCGGCACGGCGATGCCGCCGGGGCGCAGCACGCGGATGAACTCGCGCAGGTAGGCGCTCTGGTACTGCGGGCGCATGTGCTGCAGCACGATCGCGGTGAACCCGATTCGACGAAGCGATTGTGGTGGCGCATGGAATCCGGCTCCCGTCAGGAGTCTCCCATTGCAACAGGCCGCACACCGGCGACCAACCCCCGCTGCCACGGGCCCGCGGGCGCGCGGTGCGCCGGAGCCCGTCGATACCGGACCCGGCCGGCGGCGCGCGCTGGCCGTGGCCTGCGTTCGCGGGCTATCCTGCTGCACCCCTCCTCGCGCTCGCGCAGCCCTACCCCGCCCATTCCATGGCCGACTCCGCCAGTCTCTCGACCGCTCCTCCCGCCTACGGCTACATCGAGCTGATCACCTGGGAGGACGGGTACCTGCGCGTCGCCGGCTGGTCGCTGTCGCTGGACGGCCCGTTCGATTCGATCCAGGCCCGCAACCTCACGACGGGGGAGCCGATCGAGTTGCAGCAGCACGAGCGTCCGGACCTCGGCAACGCGGTCACGTTCGTCAAGGACAGCCACCGCGGCGGCTTCTTCCTGCAGAGCCCGCAGCCCAAGCGCTGGGACGGCACCATCGACATCGAGCTGATCGGCATGCGCAACGGCCAGCCGGCCGGCAGCATGCGCGTCGACGTGCACTGCCCGGACACGCCGCAGTCGTTCCCGCCGACCGACGTGATGGTGCGCGCGACCGGCAACCCGGGGCAGAACTTCTGGCGCGCCACCGGCATCAAGGCGGCCAACGACTTCCTGCGCGCGCTCGGCAAGCACACCGACCTGAGCAAGGTCGGCACCCTGCTCGAGTGGGGCTGCGGCTCGGGCCGCCTGACCAAGCACCTCATCGACCGTCTGCCGAACGCGAAGGTGTCCGGCACCGACATCGACGTCGAGGCGGTCGAGTGGGCCGGCGCCAACCTGAAGGGCCGCTTCATCCCGTGCAAGACCGAGCCGCCGCTCGACTTCGCCGACGACAGCTTCGACGTGATCTGCGCGCTGTCGGTGTGCACGCACCTGACCAAGCACCACCAGGACCTGTGGCTGCCGGAGCTGCGCCGCATCACCAGGCCCGGCGGCCTGTGCGCGCTGACGACGCACGGCGAGTTCGCGTCGCGCTGGATCTTCCACCGCCCCGGAGAATACGACAAGGTGATGGCGACGGGCTTCTTCGACGGCCTTGCCGACCACAACCTCAAGCACGTCGCCAGCGGCGACTACTACCGCTCGACGTTCCAGGCGCGCGATTGGACCGTGCGCGAGTGGGGCCGCTGGTTCGAGGTCGTCGACTTCGTCGAGGCCGGCGTGAACAACTTCCAGGACATCTTCGTTCTGCGCCGCAAGGACTGAGCTCGCGATCGTGCGGCGCGATAGCATCGGCCGGCGATGAGCCGGGCCCGCCTGTCGCGTCGTTCGTTCCTGCAGACCTCGGCCGCGTTCGCGGCGGCGCCGCTGCTGCCGCGCTGGTCGGCGACCCTGGAGACCCGACCGCTGGAGACTCTGTCGGTCGCCTGCGTCGGCACCGGCGGCATGGGCGGCGCCGACCTCGCCGCGGTGGCGCGCTGCCCGAACGTGCGTATCGCCGCGCTGTGCGACGTCGACCAGGCACGGCTCGCGGCCGCCGCCGCCGAGCACCCGGACGCGCGCACGTTCGCCGACTGGCGCGCCTTGTTCGACACGCTCGGCCGCGACCTCGACGCCGTGGTGGTGTCGACGCCCGACCACATGCACGGCCCGATCGCGATCGCGGCGCTGCGGCGCGGACTGCACGTCTACTGCCAGAAACCGCTGGCCCACAACCTGCACGAGTGCCGCCGGATGACCGAGCTGGCGGCGGCCGGCGGACTGGTGACGCAGATGGGCACGCAGATCCACGCGCACCCGGCCTACCGGACCGCGGTGCACATGCTGCGCAGCGGCGCGATCGGCCTGGTGCGCGAGGTGCACGCCTGGGTCGCCAAGAGCTGGGCCGGCCCCGCCGGCGGCCGGCCGGACCGCAGCGACCCGGTGCCCGCGGGCCTCGACTGGGACCTCTGGCTCGGCGCGGCGCCGGCGCGCCCGTTCGTCGAAGGCGCCTACCACCCGGCGCAGTGGCGCGGCTGGCTCGACTTCGGCACCGGCACGCTCGGCGACATGGGCTGCCACATCCTCGACCCGGTGTTCACCGCGCTCGAGCTCGGCGCGCCCACCACCGTGCTGTCGCGCGGCCCGCAGCACGGCCACGAGACGTTCGCCGCCGACGGCGACGTGGTGTGGACCTTCGCGCCGACCGCGCGCACCGCCGGCGCACTGCGCCTGCACTGGACCGACGGCGGCGCCCACCCCGAGGCCGCGCGCGCGCACCTGCCGCCCGGCGTCGAGCTGCCGCGCGCCGGATCGTTCACCATCGGCGAGCGCGGCGTCATGGTGCTGCCGCACTGGGCGATGCCGACGTTCTACCGCGATGGCCACCAGCTCGAGCTGCCGATCGAAGAGCAGCCCGCCGGCGACCACTACCGCGAGTGGACCCTTGCGTGCCGCGGCGAGGGCACCCCGTCGACGCCGTTCGCCTACGCCGGCCCACTGACCGAGGCCGTGCTGGTGGGCGTCATCGCCGGCCGGCACAAGGACCGCCTGCTGCGCTGGGACAGCGCCGCGATGCGGTTCGGCGACGAGCGCGCGGACGCGCTGGTGCGGCGCACGTATCGCGACGGGTGGGCGCCCGAGTAGCGGCCTACGTCGCCGGCCACATCCAGCCGAACACCGCGCCGGTCGTCAGGCCGTAGATCAGCCCGTCGATCATGAACTTCACGGCCGTGCCCCACGACACGCCCTTCCAGATCGAGTTGTGCACGGCCGACGTCGCGTGGCCGAGGAACGCGGCGGCGCTGGTGAAGCGGAACACCAGGTGGAAGTCGACGCCGCGCGGCAGCGCGAGCGCGGCGAGGTAGGCGACCAGCAAACCGATCGCCACCGAGAACACGAACCACTGCAGCAACGCGCGCCCGAGCCGGACGCCGCCGTTCGGCATGATCGACATCACGCCGACGGGCCCTTCCTTCAGCTTGGCCTGCATCTCCGGCGTGCCCATGTCCTTCATCGAGGCGGCGCACGGGAACATGTACTCGCCGGGCAGCACGTTCTGCGCGCGCATCGCGGCGAGCACCGAGGCCTCGCCCGGCATCTTGCGGTAGTCGTTCTTGTGGATCGGCAGCGCCATGTGGATGACGCTGCTGACGACGAACACGGCGATGGCCGACACCAGGATGGGCAGCCAGAGTTCGGACAACGGGACCATGAGCACCTCCGCGAAGACGGCGGAACGAGCGGGACGGAGAGAAAGCGGCGGCGCGCCACCCGGTGGCCACGCCATGCCCCAACGCTATGCTCGCGGCATGAACCGAGCACCATCGATCTGTCTTCGGTGCCGGCCGATCGCGGTCGCGCTCGCGCTGGCGGGTGCGGCCGGGCTGCCGGCGCAGGACCCGGCGCCGGGCCCGAAGCAGAACCCGCAGCAGGCCCCGACGCAGGCCCCCGGAACGGGGTCGACGGCGCTGAAGTTCGGCTGGCCCGTGCCCGGCCGGGCGATCGTCACCTGGACCGAGGAGCACCGCCGCGACGACGGCGGGCCGTTCGCCGAGCCGCCGATGAAGCAGCGCTGCGACCTCCTGGTCGCAACGGACGGCGAGCGCGACGTCGTGCGCGTGACGTTCGGCGACGTCGAGATCCTCGAGCTGGCCGGCAACGACGCGACCACGCCGCTGATGAAGCGCCAGATCGGCATCCTGGCCGCGCGACAGCAGGTCGGGCTGCCGGCGATGCGCATCGGCAGCGACGGCCGGTTCAAGGCACTCGAGAGCTGGGACACGTTCGGGCCCCGGCTCGACGCGAGCCTGCAGCGCCTGGTCGCCGCCGGCAGCATGGTCCAGCAGGCGACGACCTCGGTGCGGCAGATGATCGATCATCCGCCGCACCGCGAGCGCACGCTGCGCCGCCTGTCCGAGGTCTGGGACGCGTGGGTCGGTGTCTGGGCCGGTCGCGAGCTGCAGCCGCGCCAGCGCCTGGAGCTCGACACCACCGAGATGGTCGAAGGCGTCGAGGTGCCGGTGCACGTGCGCTTCGAGCACCGCGGCGGCGCCTCGGGCGACGACGGCCAGGTGCGCCTGGCCCGCACCGCGACGAGCGAAGGCGACGCGCTGGCGCGCGCGGTGCTCGGCGCGGACGCCGACGGCGCCGTCGTGCGGCGACGCGAGCAGACCGAGGTCACCGCCGACCCGACCACCCTGGTGCCGAGCCGGGTCGCGCACAGTGTCCGCGTCGACATCGAGCGCGGCGGCCGCACGGTCACGCGGGCCGACACCTGGTCGTTCGAGTTCCAGTGGACGCGCTGAGGCCTCCGGCCGTAGCTCCCGGGTGAGACCCGGGAGGTCTCTCGCGCGGACTTCGTCACCGCCCTCGCCCCGCTCCTGCCATGCGATCCCACAACCGACTCGCGCTGCTCGTCCTCGGCCTCGCGGCGCTGAGCGCTGCGGTGGTGCTGGCCCTCGGGAGCCTCGGCGAGGCGCCGCCCACGCCGGGCGCGGCGCCCAGCGGCGAGGCTGCGGCCGGGGCCGCCGCGGGCGACGCGGACACCGCGGCCGCGCCGACCTCGCCCGCAGTCCCCGTCGATGCCGCCGACACCGCGCACGAGCGCACCGAGGTCGCCGAGCCGCCGCGGCCGGACGACGAGCGCCTGCCGTTCGCCTACGCGATCGACGTCGTCGCCGTCGACGGCCTCGGGCTGCCGGTCGACAAGCAGCAGGTGCTGATCGCGCCGCTCGGCGCCGACCTGCAGCGCGCCGAGTTCCGCACCGACCACAACGGCACGCTGCGCCTCGAATGGGGCGCGCGCCGCCCCGCCATGGAGCTGATGGTCGGCCTGAGCGGCGCGATGGCCTTCGACGTCGTGACCGTGACGCCGGCGACGCGAAGGCTCACACTGTGCACGGGCGACCTGAAGCGGCCATCCGTGGGCACCGGCGTCCGTTCGACCGACGCCGCGGCGAGCGCCGACGCGCTGCGGAGAATGCTCGCCGCCGGCGGCACGCCTGCCCTGCGGCGACCGCCCAGCCCGTCGCTGAACCCGTTCTCCACCACGTTCGAGCCCCCGAGCCCGAAGCTGCGCGCTCCGAACCCGAGGCAGCTCGTACTGGCCGCCACCAGCCCGCTGCGCGGCGACGCGCTGTTCGCCGAGCGCGCCCAGCTGCGCCAGCCGGTGACCGGGGCGCCCACCGAGGCCGACCAGGAGATCGACCGGCTGACGCGCCTGTTCACCGAGCTGCAGGCCCAGGCGCACGCCAACCAGACGGCCAGCCAGCAGCTCCAGCTGCAGTTGCTCGCGGCCGGACAGCGCGCCAACCGCAACCAGACGAGCGCCGAGACGACCGCGATGCTGATGCGCGCGGCGATGGCGCTGCCGCAGCGTTCGATGCCGGCGAAGGGCACGATCACCGGGCTCGTCCGCGACGAGACGGGCCAGCCCGCCGCCGGTCAGGTCGTGGCGTGGCGGCCCGACCCGACGCAGCCGTGGTCGCGGTCGCAGACCTCTGCCGACGGCGCCATCGAGATCACCACGCGCTCCGCGGGTCCCTTCACGGTGCGCGTCGGCGGCGACCTGTTGGGGATCGGCGAGGTCGTGGGCACGCTGCCCGAGGGCGGCACCGCGCACGTCGAAGTGACCCTGCGCCGCGGCGCCGCGGTGCGCGGGCGCGCAGTCGACGCCGAGGGCAAGCCGCTCGCGGGCGGGCTGGCGGTCTGGCACGGCTTCGACGGCGCAGAGCAGGACGCGTGCCCGCTCGACGCGGACGGCGCCTTCACCATGACCGGCTGCAGCGGCAGCGGCCGCGTGTGGCTCTATGCATCGCGCAATCTGACCGAGCCGCCGGCGGCGATCTCGCCGCTGCTGGCCGCCGGTGGTGACGTGGTCACGGTGCAGGAACAACCGACGGCGGGCTCGCTCCTGCTGCGTCCGGCGCTGCCACCCGGCTGCGAGGACTTCCCCGCGCACCTGCTGGTCTGGGACCCGGCGACCGGCGTGGGCCGGCGCGGCGAACGCAACGACGACGGCGTCCTCGCGGTCGAGCGGCTGCCGGCCGGCAACTACCGCGTCGTCGTCGGCGCGGACTCGCTGCCAGCGATCGACCTCGGCACCCGTTGGATCGACGGAGAGGGCACGACCGATCTGGGCACCGTCGCACTCCGCGAGCCGGGCGACGCCGAGTTCCCGATCGGCGAAGGCGTCCGCGCCGCGCTCGAGGAGCTGCACCGCGTCGACGGCGACGTCGACGTGCGCATCGACGGGTTCGGGCCGGGCACCCGGCAGATCACGCTGCCGCCCGGCCGCTACCTCTGGTCGTGGCGCGACGCCGACGGCACCGTCGGTCGCCGCGAGTTCGCGGTTGGCGCGGGCCTGCGGACCGCCGTCGCCCGCTGAGCCGTCACACCGGACGCGTCGGCGCCGCCGGATCGGCGCCTTCGCCGAGCGCGAGCAGCTTGCGCTGGTAGCGACCCTGCACGACGTCGACCAGCACGAGCACGGCGAGCACGAAGTAGAACGTCGACTTCGCCATCGGCTCGACCGCGTGCCCGAAGAACTCGAGGTGCGCCAGGTGCCCGCCCTCGGACAGCAGCATCACGCCGACCAGAAGCAGCACGAACAGGCCGAGCACCTCGTACATCCGGTTCCTCTGCAGGAACGCGGACACGCGATCGGCGAGCCAGATCATCAAGAGGCCCGACACGACCACCGCCGTCGCCATGATCGCGAACACGTGGGTCAGCGCGATGGCGCCGAGGATCGAGTCGAACGAGAACACCAGGTTCATCGTCACGATCCAGAACACCGCCTGCCCCACCGAACGGCCGCCGCCCTGCGCCGCGTGCTGGCCCACGTGCGCCGGCGCCAGCATGTGGAAGATCTCCTTCGTCGCCGTGTAGAGGATGAACCCGCCGCCGAGCAGCACGATCAGCGCGTGCCCGCTCAGCTCGACGTGGACGGCGAACGTGTCGACCGTCGCGAACGGGTCCTGGAAGTAGTCGATCGCCTCGAGCACCACGAACAGCAGCACGATGCGCAACGCGATCGCGATGCCGATGCCCAGGCGGCGGACGTACTGCCGGCGCTCCGGCGGCACCCGCTTGGACTCCATCGAGATGTAGAGCAGGTTGTCGAAGCCCAGCACCGCCTGCAGCAGGGTCAGCAGCACGAGGGTGGTGAGCCCGCCGATCGAGAACAGTTCGGACATGGCGGCACCATGCCGCGGCGGCGACCGTCCGCCAACGTCTGGCCCCGGCCCGAGCCTCAGCGAAGGCCCCCGCGACGGGCTGGCGGCGATTGGCTGCCGGCGTGGCTCCACGGCGACTGGCCCTCACGACTGGCCCTCACGACCGGCCCTGACGCCGGAAGAGGATCTGCGGCGCAGCACGCGCCGCAGCCGTGGCAGCCCCCGGCCCTCGCCGGGCCCGCCGCCGTGCCCCGGCGCGGTCCGACCTCGGCACCTTGTTGCTATTGAGACTCAATCGCAATAGTGTTCGGGAGTGAACCCGGACCGGTGCCCCTCGACCCCGCGAACCGCGTCGCCCTGCCGACGCCTCGCCGGCGCAGCCTCCCTGTGCCTGGTCGGCGCCGCCATGGCCGGCACCGGCGGCTGCGCCGGGCCCCGGCCCGGCACATCGACCGTCGAGCGGACCGTCGCGGCGATGGGCACGTGGCTCGACATGCAGGTCACCGCCGACGATCGCGCGACGGCGCTGCGCGCCAGCGAGGCAGCGGTCGCGGCCGTCGAGGCCTGCGAGGCGCGCCTCTCCACCTGGCGCCCCACCTCCGAGCTCAGCCGCCTGAACGCCGCGCGCGTCGACGTGCCGGTGCGCCTGTCGCCCCCCACGGTTGCCGAGCTGCACCGTGCGCTGCACTGGCAGCGCGAGACCGCCGGCGCGTTCGATCCGACCTGCGGCGCCCTGCTCGCCGCCTACGGCGTGCGCGACGGCGGGCGCTGGCCGAGCCCGCCGGAGCGCGCGGCGGCGCTGGCCGCCTCGGGTGCCGCGCTGCTGGCCCTCGCCGACGCCGACGCCGCGCGCTCCCACCCGGGGCTGCGCGTCGATGCCGGCGCGTTCGGCAAGGGCGCCGCGCTCGACGCCGCCGCCGCGGCGCTGCGTGCCGCCGGCGCGCGCGCCGCCGAACTCGACTTCGGCGGCCAATGGCTGCTGCTGGCGCCGGGCGCGGTCGACCTCGCGCATCCGCGCGAGCGCGGCCGGATCGTCGCCACCTGGCGCGTCGAGGCCGGCTCGGTCGCGACCAGCGGCAACGGCGAGCGTGCGACGCGTCCGGACGGGCGCGCCCTCGGCCATCTGCTCGATCCGCGCACGGGCACACCCGCCGCCGACTTCGGCAGCGTCGCCGTCTGGTGCGAACGCGCCCTGGACGCCGACTGTCTGGCGACGGGGCTGTTCGTGCTCGGCCCGGCCGCCGCCGTCCGCTTCGCCGACGCCCACGACGGCGTCGAGTGCGTCGTCCTCGAACTCGACGGCGCCGACGGCGCCGTCCGCCTGCGCGCCAGCCGCGGCGCCGGCGCCATGCTCGACCATGTCCACGCGACCCTCTGATCTCCCCCGCCCCCGCGGCGGCCGCGCCACGCGCGCCACAGCCGCCCTCGCACTGCTCGCCGCGCTCTCGCCGCTGCGGGCCCAGCAACCCACCGTCGAGGAGCGTCTGCAGCACCTCGAGTTCGAGAACAAGGAGCTGCGCGCGCTCGTCGACGGCCTGTCCGCCGAGTCGGCGACCCGGGCCGCGGCCGGTGCGGCCGCCGGCGACGCGCTGTCGAAGCTGTCGGTCGGCGGCTACGGCGAGTTCCTGTTCACCTGGAACGCGGGTGCCGTCGACGAGGCCGACGCGCTGCGTTCGGTGGTCTACCTCGGCTACGCGTTCGACGAGCGCTGGAGCATGACGACCGAGATCGAGGTCGAACACGCGAGCTCCGGCGCCAACGGCGAGGTCGCGCTCGAGATGGCGACGATCGACTACCGGGCGTCCGACGACCTCGACCTGCGCGGCGGCCTGCTGCTGGTGCCGATGGGCATCTACAACGAACGCCACGAGCCGACGACGTTCCTGCCCACCCAGCGCCCCGAGACCGAGCGCCGCATCCTGCCGAGCACCTGGCGCGAACTCGGCGCCGGCCTGCGCGGCCGCTGCGACGGTTGGGACTACCAGCTGTACGCGATCACCGGCCTCGACGGCGCCGGCTACTCGGCGGCCGGCCTGCGCGACGGCCGTCAGGACGGCAGCAAGGCCGCGGCCGACGACTGGGCCGCGGTCGGCGCGCTGCAGCGGCGCCTGCCGTGCGGCGTCGCGGTCGGCGGGTCGGCGTACTTCGGCAACGCCGGCCAGGACAACCTCGCCGGCGCCGCGCGCATCCCGGACCTCGCGACCGGCATCGGCGAGGTCCACGTCGAGTGGACCGACGGTCCGCTCGTGGCCCGCGCCCTCTACGCCAGCGCGTGGGTCGACGGCGCCGGCGAGTTCGCGGCCGCCACCGGCACGCCGCTCGCGCGGCGGCTCGAGGGCCTGTACGTCGAGGGCGGCTACGACGTGGCGCCGCTGCTCGGCGTCGCGGAGGGCGGCCGCATCACGCCGTTCGTGCGCTACGAGCACGTCGACACGCAGGCGAGGATGCCCGTCGGCGTCGCCGCCGACCCGCGCCAGGACGACGAGATCTGGACCGTCGGCGTGACGTTCCAGCCGATCGACGCGGTCGTGATCAAGATCGACTACGCCGACTGGGACCACGACACCGACCGTTTCACGGTGGGTTTCGGCTATGCGTTCTGAACCGCGCTCTGCCCTGCGCCGCGCGCTGGCGGTCCTCGCCGTGGTTGCCGCCGCCGCGGCCCAGGAACCCGAACGGGTGACCCCGGCCGAGGCCATGGCGCTGTGCTGCCCGGACTGCGCGGTCACGGCGCGCCCGCTGACGCTGGACGATGCGCGCCGTCGGGCCGTCGCCGAACGCAGCGGCGAGGCGCCGCCGCCCGCCGTCGTGCACCGCTGGGAGGCGCGCCGCGACGGCGCGCTGGTGGCGATCGGCTACCTCGACGCGCACGTGGTCCGCAGCAAGCGCCAGGTGCTGCTGGTGGTCGTCGACCTCGCGACGCAGACCGAACCGGCCGCGCGCGTCCGCCGCATCGAGGTGCTGGCGTTCGCGGAGCCCCGGCGCTTCCGGCCCGCGGCGCCGTTCTACGACCAGTTCCGCGGCCGCGCGCTCGACGACGACCTGCGCGAAGGCCGCGGCATCCGCCGCGTGGCCGGCGCGACGATGACCGCCCGCGCGACCACCGCCGCGGTGCGGCGCGTGCTGGCGGTGCACGCGATCGCGCAGGACCCCTGCCGGTGAATCGCAGCGCCGCCCGCGCCAGCCACCTCGGCTGGCTCTCGATCACCGCCAGCGGCGCGGCGCTGGCGTGGACCAGCTACGTCGCCGTCGACGACGACCCGTTCGCGCTGCAGGGCAACGCGTGGCAACCCGCGGCGACGGCCGCGCACCTGCTGGCGGCGCCCGCGTTCGTGTTCGTCCTCGGCTGGCTGTGGCACGCGCACGTGGGCCCCAAGCTGCGCGCCGAGGCACCGCACCGGCGGCGCTCGGGGCTGGTGCTGCTCGCGCTGACCGCGATGGCGACGAGCTCCGGCTACCTGCTGCAGGTCGCGACCGACGCGACCGCCCGCACGGTGCTGGCCTGGACCCACGGCCTCAGCGGCGCGGTCGCCTGCGCCGTGTACGCGCTGCACCTCCTGCTGCCGCGCGGCGGCCGGAACGGCGACGCCGCGGGTGCGACGGCCGACGGCGCGCCGTAGGCTCTCCGCACCCCGCGATGACCGACACCGACCCGCACCGCCCGCCGCCGGCCCCGGTGGGCACCGACGCCGCCGCCGTCCAGCGCATGTACGACCGGCGCTTCCCGGAGCAGGACCGGGCGCGCAAGGCCGCGATCTGGCAGGTCGTCGTCGAACACGGCCTGCAGAAGTGGGTCCCCCACGGCGCCACGGTGCTCGACGTGGGCTGTGGCTACGGCGAGTTCCTGAACCACGTGCGCTGCGCGCGGCGCATCGGCGTCGACATGAACCCCGACTCGGCCGCGGCGCTCGACCGCGGCGTCGAGTTCCATCCGGGCGACGTGCGCGACCTGTCGTTCCTCGGCGACGGCTCGGTCGACGTGGTGTTCACCTCGAACCTGCTCGAGCACCTGCCGTCGAAGGCCGAAGTCGAGCGCCTGCTGCGCGAGGCGCACCGCGTGCTGCGACCCGGCGGCCACCTGATCGCGCTGGGCCCGAACGCGCGCATCGTGCCCGGCGCCTACTGGGACTTCTGGGACCACCACGTGCCGATCACCGATCGCTCGCTGGTCGAGGTCCTGGAGACCCTCGGCTTCCGCACGGTCGACTGCATCGGGCAGTGGCTGCCGTACACGACGCGCTCGTCGCTGCCGCAGGCGCCGTGGTTGGTCCGGCTCTACCTGCGGCTGCCGTTCCTCTGGCGCGGGCTCGGCAGCCAGTTCCTGGTCCGGGTGCAGAAGCCCGCGTGACGCCGCGAACGACGGCGCCGCCGCGGCAAGCTCAACGGATCGGGATCAGGTCCTTGCCGCAGCCGCACTTGCCCGGGCCGGCCACGACCTCGCTGCAGCCGCAACTGCCGTCGCAGGCGCAGGTGTAGAACCCCTTGCCGGCCAGCGACACCGAACGGATCGGCTTGCCGCACGAGCACATCGCGGGGTCGGCCGACACCGAGCAGCTGCAGTCGCCGCCGCAGCTGCACACCTTGGCCGTGCTCCCGTCGAGCTCGATCAGGTGGTGCGCCGCGCGCTCCTTGCCGCAGCCGCACTTGCCGGGCGCCAGCGAGACCGCGTCGCACTGGGTGCAGCCGTCGCCGCAGGTGCACACGTACAACATGGCGCCGCCCTTCGCGGCGGCGCTTCCGGCGCTCGCGCAGCCGGCCAGGAAGGACACGGACAAGAAGATGGCCGCCATGGCGGCCAGGAGCAGGGCACTGCGGGTCACGGGTCTCGTCTCCTCGTTCGAACGATTCCGCGCGACAGTAGCCGTGACGTTCTGCGAATCACGCGCGAACACTGCGTAGGCTGCGGCAGGATCCCGCGCCGTTCGGCCACCGTCTCCCGTCCACCCCGGCCCCCCCTCCCACCGCGCCCATGCATCCAGCCGCAACCGTCGTTCTCGCCATCCTGGCCGCCGCCGGCACCAGCTTCGCCGTCCTGCAGCTCGGCCAGCCGGCACCGCCGCCCGCAGCTCCCGAGTCCGACACGTCGGCGCTCCAGCGCGAGATCCAGGCGCTGCGACAGGAGCTCGACGAGCTGCGACGCGCGCCGGAGCGCGCGCCCGCCGCGGTCGTCGACGCCGCCAATCGCACGATCGCGCCTCTGGTCGAACCCGAGCAGGTCGCGGCCGCGGTCGAGCGCTATCTGGCGCAGCGCGCCGAGGCCGGCGGCGCTGTCGCCGATGCCGAGGGCGCCGGCAAGCCCGTCGATCCCGAGACGCTGCACCAGGAGCTGCGCGGCAAGGCCAACTTCTGGAACAACAGCGAGCCGTACAAGCGCGCCTTCGCCGCCGGCAAGATGGACGAGCTGATCGCGCGGTTCGAGGACGTGGCGGCCGCCAGCCCCAACGACCCGCAGGCGCAGATGGACCTGGCCAGCGCCTACCTGGCCTATCTGCAGCTGGACCAGACCAAGTGGCAGTACTCGATGAAGGCCGACGGCGCGTTCGACGAGGTGCTCGCGCTCGACGAGAACCACTGGGAGGCGCGCTTCACCAAGGCGGTGAGCTACACGTTCTGGCCCGACTTCCTCGGCAAGAAGCAGGAGGCCGTGACCCACTTCGAGCGGCTGGTCGCGCAGCAGGACTCGATGCCGGCCGTCGACTATCAGGCGCAGACGTATCTCTACCTCGGCAACCTGCTGGCCGAGCGCGACCCCGAGCGCGCGCGCGAGATCTGGCAGCGCGGCTTGCGGCGGCACCCGGGCAACGCGGACCTGCTGCAGAAGCTCGGCCAGTAGCGCGGCGCTGCCGCGTCAGCGCGCGTCCGGCGGCGTGCGGCGCGCCGAACCGGATGGCCGCACCGGAGGGCCGCATCGGGCGGCGCGCTGGAAAGCGCCCGGCAGCGTTCTATCCTGTTCGGCCTTCCCCGGAGGCCCCTCCCCATGAGCCCGAGCAGCGGCACGCGCGACCGGACGGCCCCTCGGTCCGCCGACTCGTCCCCGAAGAACCCCGCCCCCATGAACTACGACGTCCTCGTCATCGGCGCCGGCCCGGCCGGCTACGTGTGCGCGATCCGCTGCGCCCAGCTCGGCCTCAAGACCGCGGTGGTCGAACGCGAGAACGTCGGCGGCGTGTGCCTCAACGTCGGCTGCATCCCGAGCAAGGCGCTGATCGCCGCCGCCAAGCTGGTGCACAAGATCCAGACCGCCGACCTGATGGGCATCCGGGCCAAGTACGAGGGCCTCGACGTGAAGGCGCTGGTCGCCTGGAAGGCCGGCATCGTCGACAAGCTCACGTCCGGCGTCGGCGGCCTGCTCAAGAACCACAAGATCGACCTGCACCAGGGCGCCGCCAAGGTGACCGGCAAGACCAAGGTCGAGGTGAAGGGCAAGGACGGCACCAGGACGATCGAGGCGCGGCACATCGTGGTCGCCACCGGCAGCACGCCGATCGAGATCCCCGGCTTCCCGTTCGACGGCGAGTCGGTGTGGTCGTCGACGCACGCGCTGGCGCCGACCGAGATCCCGAAGCGGATGATCGTGATCGGCGGCGGCTACATCGGCCTCGAGCTCGGCCTCGTCTACCACAAGCTCGGCACCGAGGTGCGCGTGCTCGAGTTCATGGACCGCGTGCTGCCCGGCATGGAAGCCGAGCTGAGCAAGGAGATGGGCCGCTCGCTCAAGAAGAAGAAGATCGAGGTCCACCTCAAGACCAAGGCGACCGGCTTCGAGAAGACCAAGAAGGGCCTCGAGGTCACCGCCGAGGTCGACGGCAAGAAGCAGACCTTCGAGTGCGACGTCGTGCTCAGCTGCGTCGGCCGCAAGCCGAACGGCAAGGGCCTCGGCCTCGAGGAGCAGGGCGTCAAGGTCGACGACAAGGGCTTCGTGACGGTCGACCACCGGCGCGCGACCAACGTGCCGAGCATCTACGCGATCGGCGACGTCGCCGGCCAGCCGATGCTGGCGCACAAGGGCTCGCACGAGGGCCTCGTCGCCGCCGCCGCGATCGCCGGCGACAAGGGCGCGGCCTACGACCCGGCGTGCATCCCGGCGGTGATCTTCACCGACCCGGAGATCGCCAGCGTCGGCTTGTCGGCCGAGGAGGCCAAGGCGCAGGGCTTCGAGCCGGTCGAGGGCAAGTTCCCGTTCGGCGCGTCGGGCCGCGCGATGTCGCTCAACGAGACCGAGGGCTGGGTCAAGGTCGTCGGCGACGCCAAGACCGACAAGCTGCTCGGCGTGCACATGATCGGCCCCGAGGTCACCGAGCTGGTCGCCGAGGCGGCGCTGGCGATCGAGACGGGCGCCACGGTGAACGACCTGGCGCAGACGATCCACGCGCACCCGACGCTGCCCGAGGCGATCATGGAAGCGGCCGA
>JBFWWV010000040.1:0-11238 GCA_050245995.1 Planctomycetota bacterium
AGCGTCGGCGGTTGCTTTCTGCTCTGTGTGCTCTGTGCTCTCTGTGGTTTGTTTTCTGGGGTACTCCCGGAGGAACAGGGAGAGCACGGAGAGCACCGGGAGGGGCACAGAGCTGAGGGCGCTCGACTCAGGGAGCCGTCACGCGGCACGCAGGCATCCGCGAACCAGAGAAGAAACCACAGAGGACACGGAGAGCACGGAGCAGAAAGCACCCGCCCAGCCAAAGCATCCGCCGAGGCGGGCGAGGCCTCCGCGGTGTGCCCGTGCGTCGCGTTCGGTGCGTTGCCTCTTGCTGGGCGGCTGCGTTCGTGTCGGCGTGTGCTTTCTGCTCTGTGTGCTCTGTGCTCTCTGTGGTTTGTTTTCTGAGGTACTCCCGGAGGAACAGGGAGAGCACGGAGAGCACCGGGAGGGGCACAGAGCTGAGGGCGCTCGACTCAGGGAGCCGTCACGCGGCACGCACGCATCCGCGAACCAGAGAAGAAACCACAGAGGGCACAGAGAGCACGGAGCAGAAGGCAACCGCCCAGCCAGGGCATCCGCCAGGGCGGGCGAGGCCTCCGCGGTGTGCACGTGCGTCGCGTTCGGTGCGTTGGCTCCTGCTGGGCGGCTGCGTTCGCGTCGGCGTGTGCTTTCTGCTCTGTGCCCCTCCCGGCGCTCTCCGTGCCCTCCCGGTTGCCTTCTGTGCCCTCCCGGTTGCCTTCCGTGGCACCACAGCACCCAGCCGCTCGGAAACGACGCCCGACGGCCTACCATCTCCGCCGATGATGCGCCGCGACACCAGGGAAGCCCTGCGCCCGTTCGCGGTGGCGTTCTGGCCGTTCGCCGCCGCGGTCGCGCTGCTGCTGCTCGTGCGCCTGCCGGTGGAGGCGCAGCGCCGCGAGTGGCCCCGCGCGCACATCCTCGACGCGATCCGGCAGGTCGAGAGCAGCGGCAGGCTGTTCCCGCCCGACGGCGACGGCGGCCGCGCGATCGGGCCGTACCAGATCCACTACGCCTACTGGCTCGACGCGGTCGCCAGCGAGCCGTCGATCGGCGGCGACTACCAGGACTGTCGCGACCTCGTCTACGCCGAGCGCGTGGTCGCCGCCTACATGCGCCGCTGGGCGCTCGCGGCGTGGACGCGCGGCGATGCGGAGACCATCGCCCGCGTCCACAACGGCGGGCCGCGCGGCGCGCGGATCGAGGCCACCCGGCCCTACTGGGACCGGGTGCGCCGTCACCTGCCGCGCTGACTCGGGCGCGGCCCGGCCCGACTCACAGCCCCAGCGTGTTGCGCCAGGTGCCGAACGCCGGCGCCGGCCAGCCGACGTTCATGTGCAGGTCACCCGACTGCAGCTGCACGCCGGTGATGCCCGGCGGCACCGTCAGCCAGATGTTCAGGCCGTCGGCCGGGGCGATGCGATCGCCGATCGTCAGCAGCGCGGCGTCGAGCGGCAGGCACAGCAGGCCGCGGTCGCCGACGCCGAAGTTGAAGCCCGGCGTCAGGCCGCTGAAGTTGGCGAACAACCAGACCTGATCGCCTTCCTTGGCGCGGGTCTGCAGCGTCACGCCGTCGGCCGCCAGGTGCAGCGGCGGCACGATCGCCACGTCCATCACGCTCGAGAAGTCGTAGCGGTCCCAGGCGAACACCGTGCACGCGCCGCGCGGCAGTTCGCCGGCCTGCGGGTGGAACGACGCGCAGCGCGTGTTGGTCGCGAGCTCGCCGTCCGGGCCCAGCACGCCGAACCAGAAGTCCGTGCCGGTCACCTGGCAGCTGGCCTGCGTGCTGTTGTCGAGCACGTAGGTCGCGATGTCACCGAAGCCGGGGATCGACGCGGCCATGCCGCCGAATGCGCCGACGCCGGTCGGCGCATAGGCGGAGCCGACGGCGGTCAGCTGGAAGTCGCCGAACGCGCCCGGGTACGGGCTGACCGCGATCCAGTAGTCGCCGGCCGGCAGGCTCATGGCGATGCGGCTGTAGAAGCCGCGGGCGTTGTTGAACGGGTCGTCGTCGTCGACGTCGCAGACGTAGTCGAGGTCGCGGTCCAGCAGCGCCATGATCGTGTCGCCGACCGGGAACGCGCCCGAGTCGTCCGACATCACGTCGATGTGTTGCGGCGCGGCCAGGTGGATGCGGCCCAGTCGCATGGTCTCGTCGCCCAGGATCGACGACGTCGACACGACCGAGGTCAGCAGGTCGTCGAACACCATCGGCGCGTCGCTGAACGACAGGTTGTAGCTCAGCCCGGCGCCGCCGGCGATGTCCCAGACGTACACGTAGTAGCTGCCGGCCGGCAGATCGAGGTCGGCCGCGGCGTCGAGGCCGCCGAGGAAGCTGTCGTCGTTGCTGAACAGGATCAGGCCGTCGGCACGCTGCACCACCATCGCGGTGTCGTTGCCGAGCGAGTCGACGATCATCTCGACGTGGCTGTCGGCGACAGTGACCTCGAACACGTCGTGTGCGACGCCGCCGACCGGGATCTGCGTGGTGCCGGTGACGCCAGCGACGCCGAGCGGCGCGATGTTGACCGGGTCGACCTGGGCGACCAGGTCGTACTCGCCGCCGCCGAAGCCGTTGTAGCCGGTGACGTCGAGGTAGTAGGTGCCGGCCGGCAGGAAGATGTTGATGCGCGACAGCAGGCCGTTGCCGTTGTCGTCGCTGGCGATCGGGTCGCCCTTCTGGTTGCGCAACGTGAGCAGCGAGTCGGCGATCGGGAACACGCCGCCTGCCGCGGCGCGGACCTCGAACGTGTAGAACCCGGCCGCCGGCGCCGCGAAGCGCCAGCTGTCGACGTCGTTGACCAGCGAGCAGTCGCCGGTGGCCACGTCACCCGCCATGTCGTCGGCCCACTGCCAGCCGTCGTTGCTCTCGTGCTCGAACACGTTGTCGACGGCGATCACGTCGCGCGTACCGGCCACCGTCGCCTGCGACGGCTGCTTCCACTGCGGCAGGGCGTGGCGCCCCTTGCCGCGGATCCCCTGGTAGGCCTTCTTCAGCTCGATGCGCTGGGCCGGCGCGGCGAACACGCCCGCGCGCGCCGCGTCCTCGAGCACGGTCTGCACCGGCACGACGCGGAGGTCGGGATAGTTGGCCCGGATCCAATCGCGTGGTGCGGGATCCTGGGCCTGGACAATGCCGGCAATAACACCGGCCATGAGCAGTACATGGGGGGAACGCATAGGGAGTCTCCGGGTGGGCAGTGCAGTTGCGAGGTGAGTCGCAATGGTCTTGGTATGAGAGGCTACACCAGCGAGTCTCTGCCGGCGCGGCCCGAGCCTCGTCTATACCACCATCGCCGCAGACGCCGGAAGGGGGGCATCGTGCGGTGTTCGGAGTGCGCACGAAACGCGGCGGGAACGGGCAATTCCCTGTCCCCGGACGCGCGGCCGCGGCGCGGCCGCGGCCGGTCGCCATCGCGCCCTTGGCATCGCCGCGCGCACCGCCGAAGCCGCGCCCGACGCCGCGCGCGACCGGCTTCCCCTGCGCGGCCCGGCGCACACGCAGCACGCCGGGGCGCACCGGGCAGAAAAATCACTGCCAGTCGTCGACCTGCAGGCCGGGCAGCTGCACGCGGCCGGCCAGGCGCAGCACCGCGCCCGAGCGACCGGAGCGGCGCAGCTGGGCCGACAGCTCGCCGTCGTCCAGCACGACGACCCGCGGCGGCGCCGGCGGCGAACCCAGGCGCCGCACGACCGTCGGGTCGTCGCACACGATCGTCAGCAGCGACGGCGGCGCCGGGGTCCACGGCCGCGGACCGCTGGCGACGGCGACGTCCGCGGCTGCGCCGCGGTCGCGCGCCCACAGCAGGGCGGCCAACACCAGCAGCGCCAGCCCGCAGGCGGCGCGCAGCCCGCGACGCGCGCGCCCACGGCGCTCCATGCCCGCCATCAGTTCGGCGCGGATCTGCGCGCGTCGCATCGCCCCCTTCGCCGACAACGTCGAGCTCACGGCGTCAGCCCCCCATCCAATCCGCGGCCGCCCGCCGCAGGCGCTGCAGGCAGCGCCGCAGCCGGCCGTGCGCCGCGTCGGCGGTCATGCCCAGCGCCGCGGCCGTCGCGGTGACCGAGCCGCCGGCGAGGAAGCGCGCCTCGACCAGCTCGCGCTCGGCGGCCGGCAGCCCGGCCAGCTGCGCCCGCAACCACCGGGTGCGCTCGCCCGCCGCCAGCGCCGCCGGCAGCTCCGCGGGCAGCTCGATCGCCGCGCGCGCCGCGGCGTTGTGCTGCTCGCGGCGCAGTCGCCGCCGCTCGGACCGCCGCCGATCGATCACGGTGGTCACCACCGCGCGCGACAGCCACGCCGACACCGCCGCGTCGGTGTCGAGCACCGGCAAGGAACGCGAGACCTTCAGCATGACGTCCTGCACGACGTCGAGGCACCAGGCCTCGTCGCGGCGCGACACCGCCCGCGCCAGCGAGTAGACGGCATCGAACCAGGCGTCGTAGAACGCGCCGAACGCCGCGCTGTCGCCCGCGGCGACCGCGGCGGTGCTCGCTCGCGCCGCCGCAGCTGGATCCGCCCTGGGCATCGTCGTCACGGCACAGCGAGGTCATCGGCCCACCACGATGCTACCGACCGCGGTCGCCGGCGCCGGCATCGCTGCCGGACTGACCGACCTTGCCGTCGCCGGCAGTTCGCTGTGACTCAGCATCCCGGAGCTTGCGGCGAAGCACCGCTTGCTGATTCTCCAGGCTGCCCAGTACGTCGCGCACCAAAGCCAGCTCGGTCTGCGAGCCGCGCACGAACAGCAGCTGCGAGTCCTCGTGATAGCGCAGCTCCGGCTGGCCGCCGAGGACGCCGGTGGCGGCCTCGACCGCGCTGAGCACGGTCCGCGCCGGCAGCGCGATCGCGTGCTCCTTCGGGTCGTCGGGCAGCGTCTGCGTCAACGTCGCCAGCGAGTAGACCTGGACCGCCACGGCGCCGTCGTCACGCGACCGTCGGGACTCGACCTGGACGACGTACACCGGGTTGCCGACCGGGCCGCGGCTGACGTTCGCCCGGGCCTTGTAGCCCTCCGGCAGCACGCTGGTGATGGCCTCCAGCGCCGCCGGCACCGACGTGTCCAGCATCGTGATCGCCGGCACCTCGACCTGCCGGGCAAGGTCGCTGGCGACGATGTTGATGCGCCGGTCCTGCTGGCGCACCAGGTCGAGGAACTCGGCCAGCGAGCCGCCGGCGAAGGTCACCGTCACCTGGATCCCGTGCGGCGACCCGTTGTCGGCCGGCGCGTCGTCCTGTGCGCATGCGCCGCCGCAGGGCGTCCACAGCGGCGCGGCGGCCAGGGCGGCGGTCAGCAGAAGCGTCGAAGTTCTCGTCATCTCGGTTCCTCGCGGTCGTCTCGTGCTCGATGCAGGCCCCTCGGCCCGCACCGGACAGACGCCGCCGCCCCCGGGATCCGTCGCGGGGCCGCAAAAAAACTGCGGGCCTACCGGCCGGCCAGCACGCCCAGCAGCGCCGCCACCGACAGCACGTCGAGCCGGTTGTGCTCGAGCACCCGGTCGACCTCGCCGCTGCGGTCGCGCAGCCACGACAGGAACGCGATCGGCGCCTCGCTGCCCGGCAGGTCGTCGGTGCGCCGCAGCCCGAGCTTGTGCTGCTCGACCGTGCGCAGCCGGCAGTCGGGCAGCTCGCCGCGGAACGCGCGCCGCGCCAGGTGGTACAGGTCCAGGTGCCGCGGCGTCAGGATCGGCGCCCGCTGCTTGTGGATCGCCAGCCGCGCGGCGATGCGGTGGCGGTCGAAGCTCTTGCCGACGAAGCTCACCGGCACCGGCCGCTCGCGCAGCCGCTCGGCGAACGCCAGCAGCAGCGCCGGCTCCTCGGAGAAGTCACGCAGAAAGGTCTGCTCGACCACCAGCGCGTCGTCCTCGAACCAGCCGAGGCCGATGTTGAACACCACCGTGCCGGCGCCGCCGGCGAGCCCGGTGGTCTCGGTGTCGAAGAACAGGCACTGCCGCGGGTCCTGGTCGGCGAACGACGGGTCGCGCGCGAGCTCCGCCAGCCGCGCGCCGTCGAGCCGCAGACCGCGCCCCAGCTCGACGTCGCCGTGGCGTTGGTCCAGCGGATAGCGCAGCAGGCGGCGCCAGTAGGTCCCGGCCGCGGTCTCGACCTCCTCGCCGGGCGGCAGTTCGACGACGGGGCGCGGCCGCGCCAGGTGCCGCTGCAGCAGCTCGCGCAGCTCGAACGCCGACTCGCCGCCGTGCTCGCCGGCGCGCCACGCCGCCGCGCGCTCGCCGGTGCCGGCCGCCGGCCCACGCCGGCCGAGCGCGCGGCGCAGTCGATCGCGGTCGGGGGCGACCATCAGCCCGCCTCCTCGTGCCGCGGTGCGGTGGCCGCGCGCGGCGCGTCCTCGAGCAGCGCCTGCAGGATCGCCACGGCGACCTGCTTGCTGCGCGCGCCGAGCGCCGGGCTCGGCCCGACGCAGGCCGGGCACCCCGCGCGACACACGCAGCGCCGGGCCACCCCGAGCGCGGTGCGCAGCAGCTCGCGGTGACCGCGGAAGATCCGCTCGGCCAGGCCGACGCCGTTCGGCACGCGGTCGTACAGGATCAGCGTCGGCGCCTGGAAGTGGCTGTGCTGCACCTCGGCGAGCACGCGGACGTCGCGCGGGTCGACGCGCAGGAACAGCGGCACGAGCCCCTGCAGCAGCTCGCCGATGCCGTGCAGGCAGCCGGCCTCGCCGCCGCGCAGCGCGGTGCCGGCGCGGGCGCCGAGGTGCGCCACCAGGTCCGGCTGCAGCACCAGTGCGCACGCCTCGGTCTCGAACTCCTCCGGCGGCAGGTGGATCTCGCCGATGCCGACGTTCTCGCGCGTGTAGAACTTGATCTTCTTGTAGGCCTTGGCGAGCGTGCTGACGTGCACCTCGCCGCGGTGCGCGCGGTAGCCCGGGAACTCCATCGTCTCGTCGACGCGCAGCACCTTGACGTCGGTCTCGGTGTCGGCCTCGGTGTAGTAGTCGGCGTCGACCGCGCGCACGAACGCGCGCCGGTCCTGGTACTCGAAGCGCTCGACCAGCCAGGTCTGCCCCTGGTGGCCGTAGATCGCGCCCTGGTGCACCTCGGTGATCGCCGACGGGCGGTCGATCTCGGCCAGGATCGCGCGCGTCTCGACGTCCTGGATCGTGACGTTGTCCATGTCGGCGGCGGTCAGGCTGACGCCCTCGGCCGGATACGTCAGGTCGGCGTAGTGGTAGCGGCCGCCCTGGTGCATCAGCACGCCGAGGTCCTGGCAGAGGAACGCCAGCACCTCGTCGAGCCCGGGCGCCTGGCCGAAGCCCTGCGCCGGATCGATCGGCAGCTCGAACGCCGCGCAGCGCACGTGGTTGGTGAGGATGATCGGGTTGTCGGGGTCGATCGCCACCGCGTCGCGACGCCCGTCGAACAGGTAGTCCGGGTGGTGCACGACGAACTGATCCATCGCCGAGCTGCGCGCGACCAGCACCACCGCGCTCTCCTGCGTGCGGCGGCCGACGCGGCCGGCGCGCTGGAACAGGCTCGACACCGTGCCCGGGTAGCCGACCAGCACGCAGACGTCGAGGCTGCCGATGTCGACGCCGAGTTCGAGCGCGCTGGTCGACACCACCGTGCGGATGGTGCCGTTCTTCAGCCCCTGCTCGATCTTGCGCCGCAGCAGCGGCAGGTAGCCGCCGCGGTAGCCGGCGATCGAGTCCTGCGACACGTTCTTGCGCGCGGCCTCGTCGCGCAGGTACTTCAGCAGCACCTCGGTGCCGTTGCGCGAGCGCGTGAAGAAGATCGACTGCAGCGGGTTGCCCGCGGCACCCTGCTGCAACAGCTCGCCGCCCAGCTGCCGCGCCGCCTCGCTGGCCGGCACGCGCAGGCCCTGCGGCGCGCTGAGCAGCTGCGGATTCAGGAACACGAAGTGCTTGCGGCCCTGCGGGCTGCCGTCGTCGTCGACCACCTCCACCGCGCGCTCGAACAACCGCCGGCCGTGCTCGCCCGCGTTGGCGATCGTCGCCGACGCGCCGCAGAACACCGGCTCGCTGCCGTAGTGGCGGCAGATGCGCACCAGCCGCCGCAGCACGTTGGCGACGTGGCTGCCGTAGATCCCGGACAGCGTGTGCAACTCGTCGACGACGACGTAGCGCAGCGCCGAGAACAGCCCCTGCCACTTCTGGTGGTTCGGCAGGATGCCCGTGTGCAGCATGTGCGGGTTGGTCAATACCAGGTGCCCCGCCTGCCGCAGCGCCTGCCGCACCGGCGGCGGCGTGTCGCCGTCGTAGACCGCGACCGTCAGGTCCTCGCGGCCCACCGCCGCGAGCAGGCCTTCGAGGTCGCGCATCTGGTCGCGCGCCAGCGCCTTGGTCGGGAACAGGTACAGCGCCCGCGCCGTGAGCCCCTCGCGCAGCAGCGCGTCGAGCACCGGCAGGTGGTAGCACAGCGACTTGCCCGACGCCGTCGCCGTCGCGACGACGCAGTCCGTGCCCGCGTGCAGCAGGTCCGCCGCGCGCCGCTGGTGCACGTACGGTTCGAGGATCCCGCGCCCTTCGAGCGCGCGCCGCAGATCGCCGTGCAGCCACTCGGGGTACGCGGCGTGCCGCGCCGGCCGCGGCTCCTGGCTGTGCAGCGCCTCGACGGTGCCGGGGCCGTCCTGCTCGTTGCGCCGCAGCCGCTGCACGAACGCGCTCAGGTCCATGCCGCGGCCCTCCGGCCGGAGCGCCGTTCGCCAGTATCACCCATGGCGCGGATGCTACCGCGACGGACCGCCCTGCCGGAACACGAACATCCGATCGTCGTCGCCCGGCCGATGGTGCGCCTGCAGCGTTCGGCCGCGACCCGCCCGCCGAACACCTTCGTGCGCGCGCGCCGGGTCGTAGACCGCGGGCCATCGAGGCCGAGGCCTCCGGCCGCGCGTGCCCCGCTGCCGCTTCAGCCCGCGAACGGCAGGTCGTCGTACAACGAGATCCGGAAGCTGCAGCTCGGCTCCCCCGCCGGCGCCGGCGCGGCGCGGTGGATCAGCGACCGGTTGTCCCACAGCAGGATGTCGCCCGGCTGCCAGGGCTGGTGGTGCACGAAGCGTTCCTGCTCGCAGAACGCGAACAGGTCCCGGAGCAGCGCCTGGCCGTCCTCGTGCGACACGCCGGCGATCGACTTGGTGAAGCCGCTGCTGCAATAGAGGTGCTCTTCGCCGGTGAACGGGTGCCGCACCACCAGCGGGTGCGTCGCGCCCGGCGCCTCGCGGTGCCAGTCCTCGATCAGCTCGGCGATCGCGCGGTCGACGTCCTTGGGCTGCACCTTGTAGTAGTCCCAGGCATCGTGCACCGCGTGCAGGCCCGCGACCCGGCCGCGCAGCCCGTGGGGCAGCTCGCGCCAGACCCGCCGCATGTCGACGAACAGGGTCTCGCGGCGGCTCGTCGGCAGCACGATCGGCCGGATCATCGTGAATGCCAGCGGCCGCGCGAAGAACGAGTAGTCGGCATGCCACATGCGGCCGGTACCGGCGACGCCGACCTTGCGGCCGTTCAGTGGGACGTTGCTGGAGACGAAGATCTCGGGGTGCTCCGGGTGGTGGTAGTGCGCCTGGAAGTAGGGTTCGACGGTGCCGAGCACGCGCGCGAACGCGAGCCACCCGTCGAGGTCGGCGGGGTCCTGGTCGCGCAGCACCAGGATCTGGTGCACGTAGGCCAGCTCGCGCAGCCGGCGCGCCAGCGGCGCGTCGACCGCGCGCAGGTCGAGGCCGGTGAGCTCGACGAACGGGCGATCGGCCGTCGGCGACGCGATGCGGAGGCGCGGCTCTGCCGATCCGGGTGCGAGCGGTTCGCTGGACATCGTCGCCGACGATAGCCGCGGCGCGCGGCGCCGGAAAACCGGGCCACACGGCCCACACCCGCAGCCCCCGGCGGTAGCCTCGCGCCGTCATGACCCCCCGACGCTTCCACCCCATCGGCACCCCCGGCCAGCCGTGGACCGCCGCCGACCGCCGCGAGTGGCTCCAGGGCCGCACGATCCAGCGCAGCTACCGCGACGAGGTGCTCGCCCGCGTCGAGCAGCTCGGCGCGGCGTTCGCGGTCGACCGCTACGGCGCCCTGTCGTTCGACCCCGCGCGCTACCCGCTGCTGGTGGTGCGCACCGCCGGTGCCCCCGACGACGCGCCGTGGGTGCTGGTCACCGGCGGCGTGCACGGCTACGAGACCAGCGGCGTGCAGGGTGCGCTCGCGTTCCTGAAGGAGCACGCGCACGACTACGCGGCCCGCGTGCACCTCGTCGTCGCGCCGTGCGTGAGCCCGTGGGGCTACGAGGTCATCCACCGCTGGAATCCGCACGCGGTCGACCCGAACCGCTCGTTCACCGAAGCCCGCCCCGCCGAGGAAGCCGCCGCGCTGATGGCGCTGGTCGCCGGGCTCGTCGGCAACGGCGCGCGCTTCCTCGCGCACCTCGATCTGCACGAGACCACCGACACCGACGAGACCGAGTTCCGCCCGGCGCTGGCGGCGCGCGACGGCAAGGCGCTGGAGCCCGGCTCGATCCCCGACGGGTTCTACACGGTCGGCGACACCGCGAACCCGCAACCCGAGTTCCAGGCCGCGATCATCCGCGGCGTCGAACGCGTGACGCACATCGCGCCGCCCGACGAGAACGGCGAGATCATCGGCTCGAAGGTCGTCCAGCACGGCGTGATCCTCTACCCGTTCCGCGAGCTGGGCCTGTGCGCCGGCGTCACCGACGCGCGCTTCACGACGACGACCGAGGTCTACCCCGACAGCCCGAAGGCAACGCCGCAGGGCTGCATCGAGGCGCAGGTCGCCGCGGTGCGCGCGGGGCTGGACCACGCGCTGGCGCACGGCTGAGCGGCGGCGGGGCGAAGTCGCCGCGCTCGCCTACGTCCATTCCGGCCTCGCCGGCCCGCGCCGCTTCGATGGTCGCCTTCAGCGCCAGCAGGTTGGTCTGAACTGTCTGAACTGCCGAAGCTCGGATTGCCGGCGTACTCCACCATGCAGATCGCCGAGACCTGGTCGTCGGGCTGACTGCTGCCGGCGGCGAAGCAGGTGTCGTCGGTACAGAGTGCACACAGCGCCATCGCGTCGAGCCGCTACCGCCCGGTGATCGTCGCCAGATCCGTCAGCCCCACCGTGCCGTCGAGCCGCAACTCCGCGCCCTGCAGGCCGAGCACGAAGTCCGCCGGCAGCCCCGGCGGCTCCGGGAACGTCCACTGCAGCGGACCGCTCGCCGGCGCGAACGCCAGCCACGCCACCCCCGGCAGCGGGTCGATGGCGAGCAGCCCTTCGGGACCCGACCACGGCGTCGGCA
>JBFWWV010000041.1:0-10619 GCA_050245995.1 Planctomycetota bacterium
GGCTCGGAGAGAGTCCTGGTCGTTCAACGCGGCGACGGCACCTACTCCTATCGCCGCCAGTGGCGCGCCGACATCAGAACCGAACATCCCGACAGTCCGTTGCTGGTCGAAGGGTGCCCCGCCGAAGGGCCGTGGAGCCCCGCCGGTCCCTACTGCGGCATCTACGATGCGCGTTCGATGGCGTTACGCGAGGCCTTTGCGCGCATCGAATGGCTGGCGGAAGTCGCGTCCGCTCCGGAATCTGCGGTTGTCGAAATCATCGAAGTCGAACCGCCGGGCCGTCGCGTAACCCTGTCGTTCGACGCCGATTTCGCAGATCGGCTTTTCCTCGCGGCCCTGAACGGACCGGTTTGGCTGGCCGAAAGCCCGGCGAATCGCGCCACGGCCAAGCGTATTTGGGCGAACGCGATATTCCCCAGCGGACGCGTCACGATCTTCGACACGCTTCCTGAACTGGCTGCGGAAAATGCATTCGCCGAGTTGATCGACGATATCGACTTACATCATCCAGGCTGGATCGAACTCGAAGTTGTCGGCCTGCCGCTCGGCCCGTCAGTTCACGACACGATCGCGGAACTCGGTGGCTGTTCGGTGGAGCGGACCGACGATGGCTTTCGGCTTCGGCGCTAGGTGAAAGCAGGATGGCGGCTTGCAGCGGCTGCCCCCCCCCGGTGACCATGCATCAGGCCGATATGCGTCGCCACCGCCACGCCATGGCCGCCCCCACGACGAACAGCACCACCCCCGCCGGCTCACCCACGCGCGGCAGGATCGCTGTGTTGTAGGAGCACGCGCAGGTCGTGAAGCTCTCGGTGAACAGGTTGGCGTTCGAGATGAAGGCGCCGGGCCGGTCGTAGGAGCCGAAGTGGGCGCTCACCCATTCGCCCTGGGTCGGGAAGCCGGGGACCTGGCTCTCGGCGACGTCGAAGCCGAAGAAGAACGTGAAGGTGCGGCACGCGCCGTCGAAGCAGCTCTGCCAGTCGGTGCGGAGGTCCGACAGCGTGCCGCGCAGCAGCGGCCGGGTCGGATCCGACGTCGGCGTCTTGCCCATGACGACGAAGTCGCCGCCGGCGAAGCTGCCGCCGGGATCGATCGCCGCGTTGAGCGTCGCGTCGGCGTCGGCGAACGGCACGAAGGCGAAGGGCGGCCCGGCGCCCAGCCAGAGCTGGCCGACGCTGCCGGGAAAGTCGAGGACCAGGCGCCCGCTGCCGTGGTCATAGCTGGCGACGACCGGCCCGAAATGCACCTGCGGCCCTTCGAAGGCCGCATGCGTCGGTCCGGCCAGGCCGAGCATCGCAAGTGCAAATATGAACGCGCGCAACATCGTCTTTTCCCGTACGGGCATATCCTAGCCCCAATCGAGGGCGCCGCATACTGCGCGGACGGGTCGATCCGCCATCGCGATCGGGACCGCCGGGCATTCGCCGGGGCTCGTTCTACCTACCGTCCACGACCGCTCAGCGCCGCCGCGATGCGCCTGAACGCCGGCGAGTCGAGCCGGTCGGCGAAGCCGAAATAGAGGCCGTGGGCCTGGATGCCGCCGAGCTGCGGGACGCGGAGCTCGGCGAGCCAGGCGGGCGGGATGGTCTCGTCGTTGTGCTCGGCGACGGCGGCGATCTCGCTGCGGACCGCGGCGTCGGCGGGCAACGCGCTGCCGACCACGTCGTCGTGCAGGTTCAGGGTGTGCAGCGCGCCGACCGATGCAGCGGCGAAGTCGCGGCCGCGGCCGAAATAGTCGGGCCAGAACGTCGCCACCATGTCGTGCGGCAGGCCGAGGGTGACGAAGGAGGCGATCCGCGGCGCGGCCGCCGCCGGCCGCGCCCCGGCCAGCGGGAACAGCCAGTCATAGGCCATGACCGCCCCGAAGCTGTAGGCGACCAGGTGGATGCGCGCATCCGGGTGCCGCCGCCGGGCGAAGCGCCAGGCGCGGTCGAGGCGGGCCAGGATGCGCCCGCGCACCGGCCGCCGCGCCGGCGTGCCGGTGAAGTACTGCAGCATGCGCACCGGGTCGCGCGCGAACATGCGCAGGAACGCCTTCGGCACCTTGGGCAGCAGGTGCTCCCACAGCGCCTTGATCAGCACGATGGCGGAGGCGAGCGCGGCGGCCATGCCGGCGAGCCCGGCCAGCGCCGCCGGCGCCGCGGCGGCGGGCGCGCCCGGGCCGGCCGGCGCGGCGTCCATGTAGGGCCTGGCCGCGTCGGCGACCGCGCCGCCGATCTGCCAGCTGGCGTAGCCGACCAGCAGTACGAGCAGCAGCGGCGTCAGCAGCGTCGTGGCGACCAGGATCAGGACGTAGAGCCGCTGCAGCCTCGAGGCCTTCGCGCCGGCCGCGCCGGCGAACGGCCGGGCGGCGAGCGGCAGGTTGGCGAACACGGCGGCGGCCGTCTCGCGCGCACGCTGCGGCAGCCAGGCTTCCTCCAGCGCCATGAAGACGTCGTAGTAGTCGGCCTCGACCAGCGCGACCGCCGGCGCGAAGGCGCCGTCGGCGCCGCATTCGATCGTGCGGATCGCGATCGCGCTGCCCTCGAAGCGCGCCTCCTCCACTGTCCCGGTCGGCCGATGGGCCGGGCCCAGCGCCGCCGCCAGCCCGTCGGCCAGCCGGTCGATGGTCAGCCCTTCGACGAACCGGTGGATGCCCTGTACGTAGATGACGACATCGGTGACCGCCATCGCCCTCAACCCCGCCGCCCAGACACGCCTCGAAACTGGTCGCAGCGCCGGTGCTTGGCAAGCGCCGCGGGAGGCGCGCTCAGTCCTCGTCGTCCGGCGCGCGCACGCCGAGGGCGTTCAGCGCGACCGCGAGCTGCGAGCGCTCGAACGGCTTCCCGAGGAACCGGACCAGGGGATCGCCGGCGAAGCGCTGCCCGAGCTCGCTGCTGACATAGCCGCTGGCGATCACGATCGGCAGCTCGGGACGCAGCGCGCGCAGCTCTGCCGTCAGCTCGTCGCCGCGCCGGTCGGGCAGCCCGATGTCGATGATCGCGGCCCCGATCGTGCCGTCGGCGCGGCGCATCTTGTCGACCGCGTCCGCCGCGGTGCCGGCCTCGTCGATGCGGAAGCCCATCTCCTCCAGCATGAAGACAGTATTCATACGGACCAGGATCTCGTCCTCGACCACCAGGACGAGGGGCCGGCGCGTCTCGACGTCGAGGGCGGCGCGCACCGCGGCGGCGAGTTCCTCGGCGGTGTAGGGCTTGGTGATGAGCCGCACGCCGGGATCGAGCCGGCCGTCGTGGACGATGGCGTTGCGCGCATAGCCGGTGGTGAACAGCACCTTGAGGCCCGGGCGTCCGGCGCAGGCCTGGTCGGCGAGCTGGCGGCCGTTCATGCCGCCGGGCAGGCCGACGTCGGTGAACAGCAGCGCGACGCCCGCTTCGCGCTCGAGGACAGCCAGCGCCTCGCGCCCGTCGGCGGCCTGCAGCACGCCGTAGCCGAGCTCGGCGAGGATCTCCACCGAGCGCTCGCGCACGCCGTCCTCGTCCTCGACGACCAGGATGCGCTCGTGCGGCGCGCCGCGGGCCAGCGCCGGTGCCGCGTCGTCGGCGAGCGCCGCCTCCTCGCCGATCAGCCGCGGCAGGTAGATCTTGACCGCCGTCCCCTCCCCCACCTCGCTGTAGATGCGCACGTGGCCGCCCGACTGCCTGACGAAGCCATAGACCTGCGAGAGGCCGAGGCCGGTGCCCTGGCCGATGCTCTTGGTGGTGAAGAACGGGTCGAACGCCTTGGCCAGCACCTCGCGGTCCATGCCGGTGCCGGTGTCGGTGACGCAGACCTGGACGTACTGCCCGGGCTCGACGTCGGCCACCGACCCGGCGTAGCGCTCGTCGAGATAGGCATTGGCGGTCTCGATCGTCAGCTTGCCGCCGGCGGGCATCGCGTCGCGCGCATTGACGGCGAGATTGAGGATCGCGTTCTCCAGCTGGTTCGGGTCGACATGGGTCCGCCACAGCCCGCCCGCCACCACGGTCTCGATCGCGACCTGCTCGCCCAGCGTCCGGCGCAGCATGTCCGACATGCCGGCGACCAGGCGGTTGACGTCCACGGGGCGCGGGTCGAGCGGCTGGCGGCGCGAGAAGGCGAGCAGGCTGCGGGTCAGCGCGGCGGCGCGCTGGACGCCCTGCATGCCGTTGTCGATGGCGCGCTGCATCTCCGACGGATCGCGGCCGCGCGCCAGCCCGCGCCGGATGCGCTCGAAGCTGCCCATGATGATGGTCAGCAGGTTGTTGAAGTCGTGCGCCACGCCGCCGGTGAGCTGGCCGATGGTCTCCATCTTCTGGGCCTGGCGCAGCGCCTCCTCCACCTTCCCGCGCTCCTCGACCTGATGCTGCAGGTCATGGTGGGCGGCGGACAGCTCCTCAGCCCGGCGCTGCAGCTCGCGGTGGGTGCGGCCGAGCGCCGACTGCGACACGCTGAGGACGACGAACACCAGCGCGGCGAGCACGACGAGGATCGCGATGCCGACGTAGCGACCGAGCCGCTGCACCACCGATTCGACAACCAGGCGCAGATAGATCGTGCCCAGGTCGATGCCTTCGTGAACCACCGGCACGACCACGGACAGCCGATTGCCGGCCTCCAGCGGCGGCAGGCGGCGCACCGGCGCGGGCAGCGGCGCCTCGTCCGGACGGAGCAGGCTCGCGAACAGACGGCCGTCACCGTCATACACCGCGGCGGCGCGGATCTCCGGATTCGCCCGCAGCGCATCGATATAGTCCTGCGCGGCGGCGCGGTCGTCGAAGGTCAGCGCCGCTGTCACGCTGGATGCCAGGATCTCTGCCTGGACGTGCGCGGCGCGCACCTGCTGGTCCGACAGCGACCGTTCGCTATAGATCGCCATGATCACGCCGGCCACCACCAGACCGACCGCGGTAGCGATGGCGATGGCGGGCGCGAGCCGCGACAGCCCGGACACGCCGCGGACCGACGCCACGGGTTCACTCACGCCGCACCTCGCGCGCGAGGCCGAGCAGCCGCGAGCTGATCGTTAGCCCGCTCGCCGTCGCCGCGCGGTTGTCGATCTCGAAACGGACCTTGCCCTCGTCGAGCACGAAATGGATGATCCCCCTGCCGGACTGGCCGCGCGCCGCGTCGGTGACGGTGAGCACCGGCGCGCCGCGCATCGCCTCCAGTGACCGCTCCACGGGCTCGGCCGGCGAACCGGCCAGGTACATCACCATGCAGGGCGCGGCCGGGTCGGCCTGCGCGTAGCGGCGAACGGCTATCGGCCGGCCCTCGATCGACTGCCCCGCGACGGCCCGCTCCAGCGTTTCGCCGAACGGGGCGTCGCCGACGATGCACAGGCCCGATCGCGCGTTCCGCCGGGCGCCGGGCGGCCAGCTCACGAACGGCGCGAACTTGTAGAGGTACGTCGCCTTGACGGCGACCTCCAGCGGGCTCGCCTCCGACGCGACGGCCGGCGCGAACCAGGGCGGCAGGCAGGCACAGGCGGTCCCGGCCAGCGCGGCGCGCGCGATACGCTTCGCTGCCGGGTGCAGCCGCAACGTCAGAACCTCCAGCGCGCGCCGGCATAGACCGTCCGCCCCAGCTCGCGCCGCGTGGCCGGGGCGCCGAGCTCCGGATGGCGGTGATCCAGCAGGTTGAAGCCGGCGACCGACAGCTCGACCCCCGGCGCGACCTTCCACGCCAGCCGCGCCTCCGCCTCGACATAGCCGGGCACCATCGGCGCCGGCAGGTCGTCGATCGCCCGCAGCCCGACGTCGAACTCGACCTCGCTGGTGACGTTCATGCTGGAGCGGAACTGAACCTGGTACTCGGGGTCGTTGCCCCGGTGCTGGTCGAACGACGCCTCGACGCCGCCGGGCTTGAGGTCGAGATCCTTGTGCAGCGTCGTCAGCCCGGCGCTCAGCCGCCACCACGACCTCGCGAAATAGGTCCCCCACAGTTCGGCGCCGTAGGTGTGGCCTTCGAGGGCATTGCCGAACATGTACTGCCCGGACGGCAGCAAGGTCAGGGCGCGCAGGTCGCTATAGTCGTTGAAGAACAGCGACAGCGAGACGTCGAGGTCGGCGATCGGGCGGCCGCGGACGCCGACCTCGTAGGCGACCACCGTCTCCGACCGGAAGTCCTTGGCGGCCAGCACCAGGCCCGCGGCCGCCAGGTCGCGGTCGATGCGGGTCGGCGTACGCACCGCGCGCGACACGGCGGCCCACACGAAGGCGTCGTCGGTCACCGCCCAGCCGACGCGGACGCTCGGCAGGTATTCGAAGCCGCTGTAGCTCGAATACTCGAACTTGGTGCCCGCCGTCAGGGTGAGGGCATCGGTGAGCGCGATGCTGTCCTGCACGAACAGGTTGCTGAGCTGGACGGTGTCGCTCTCGGGGTCGAGCACGAACAGCGTGCCGGGCGGGCTGATGAACGAGTCCTTGGTCACGCGGTGGCCGCCGCCCCACACCAGCTGGTGGCGCGCGCCGACACGGAACGCGTGCTGCATCTGGACGTCGAAGGTGTCGAGCGTGTCGGTCACGCCGCCGGCCTCGCGGTCGACGGTGTCGTAGTAGGCCTGCACCTCCAGCCGCGAGCCGCCCGCGAACGCGTGGCTCAGCCGGCCCAGCAGGTTCCAGCCGACATTGGTGCCGCCGGGTATCTCGGTCTCGAACGCGTCGCCCTGGAAGGTGACCTTGCTCGACCCGACGTCCAGGTCGGTGCGGAAGCCGCCCTGCTTGCCGAACCAGTCGTCGCCGGCGCGGCTGCCGTCGGTCCGGTAGCTCTCGCGCCGCTCGAAGCCGAGGCCGTAGGCGCGGTAGGTGCCGACGTCGCCGAGCTTGCCGCCGTAGCGGCCGACGGCGCTCGAATCGGTGCCGCCGCGCAGATCGAGCAGGCCGCCCTGCGTGTCGGCCGTGTGCCGGGTGATGATGTTGATGACGCCGTTGAACGCATTCGCGCCCCACAGGGTGCCGCCCGGCCCGCTGATGACCTCGATGCGCTCGACGTCAGCCAGCGGGAGCTGCTGCTGGTCCCAGAAGACGCCGCCATGCAGCGGCGTGTAGAGGCTGCGCCCATCGATCAGCACCAGCAGCTTGTTGGCCGCCTCGAACGAGTTGAAGCCGCGCGCGGAGATCGCGTAGGTGAACGCGTCGCGCTGGGCGACGTAGAGGTTGGGCGCGAGCCGCAGCGCCTCCGCCAGGCTGACGGCGCCGGAGCGGCGGATGTCCTCGCTGGTGATGACGTAGATCGCGGCGGGCGCGCGGCTGAGCGGCTCGGCGCGTTTCGACACCGAGGTGACCTCCACCTTGAGAAGGTCCTCGATCGACAGTCGGCTGAGTTCTTCGACGGAAGGCGTGGCCGCCGTCGCCGGCGCGGCGGCAAGGGCCAAACCTGCCGCGAGCGCGCGGCGACAAACCCGCTTCCTCGTCGCCAACCACCGCGCGCGGCAGCCGTGCCCCATGTCCGCCCCCGTCGCGACGATGCGTCGTCGTTGCTGTCGTCTGCCCGGCGCCGCCCGCCTGTCTGCGCGGTGCGCGAATTTCCGGCATCGGGTAGACTAGTATTATTCGAAGGTACTGAAAAGGTTGCGCGTCGCTCACGCCGCCGGGAACAAGACTGCAGAAAGTTCCATTTGTTCCGCGCGAGGCCGTGAAAAAGTTCCCTGCAACCGTGAGGCGCAGGTGAAGCTGGCCAGCCATCGGCGCCGGTTGCGCGGCGCGACCGTCGCGTTGCCGACGCCGCGGCGGCGGATCGGGCGCCGTCAGCTTTCGCGGAACGCGTGGGAGAAGCTGTCGAGCACGGGCTTCATGATGTACTCGAAGAACGTGCGCTCGCCGGTGCGGATGTAGATGTCGGCGGGCATCCCCGGCGTCGGGCGGAACTCGCCCAGCCGCGCACGCACGTCCGCCTCGTCGAGCCGGACCCGAACCAGGTAGTAGCTGCGCAACGCCGAGGCATCGGTGGCCAGCGGCGCCGCGCGCTCGGCCAGCGCATCGGCGGAGAGATAGGTCACGCTGCCAGACACCATCGGCGTGATGCGCTTGTTCAGGGCGGTCAGGCGCACCAGGGCCGGCTGGCCGGCGCTGACGTGGGTGACGTCTCCGGGCCGCACCCGCGCCTCGATGACGAGCTCGTCGCGCACCGGCAGCAGCTCCAGGATGACGGCACCGGGCGCCACCACGGCGCCGGAGGTGTGGTAGTTGAGCTTGACCACGATGCCGCGCGCGGGCGCGCGCACCTCGACCCGGTCCACCACGGCGCGCGCGGCGCGGATCTGCTCCTGCACGTCGTCGAGCTCGGTCTCGGTCCGGCGGAGCTCCTGCACCGCCGCCTCCACCGCGGCGGAGCGCAGGTGAACGATGCGCTGGTTGGCGCGCGCCACGCGCTCGTTGGCGTCGGCGATGCGGCCCAGCAGCTCGCCCATGTCGCCGCCCAGCCCCGCCTCGGTACGCTGCAGCGTCAGCAGGTCGGTCTTGCGCACCAGGTTCTTGTCGAACAGCTGCTTCTTGTCGGCGAGCTCCTCGTTCAGCAGCGCCACCCGGCGGCGGGTCGACTTGAGCTGGGCTTCGTAGCCCTGGATGCTGTCCTCGATCCCGGCAATCTCCTTCTCGAGCACCAGCTCCTCCGCAGCGCGGCTGGCGCGGCGCGCCAGCAACTCGACGCGCTGGCGGTCGAAGATGGCGCGCGCCTCGGCATCGTCGGCAACGGCGGCGAGCGCGGCCGGCATCGCCAGGGTCTCCCCGGCCTCGACCTCCACCTCCAGCCGGGCCTTCATGGCGATCATGCGGTACTGCTTCAGCACCAGCCGGCGCAGACGCGCGCGCGCCTCGGTCTCGTCCATCCGCAGCAGGACCTGACCGGCTTCCACGAGATCGCCCTCGCGCGCCGCCATCTCGCGGATGATGCCGCCCTCGTAGTGCTGCACCATCTTGTTCTGCCCCGTGGCGACGAACGAGCCGGTCGCCACCACCGCGCCGCTGAGCGGCGCCAGCGCCGCCCACACGCCGAAGCCGCCGACCAGCACGATCAGGATGCCGAGGCCGATGCGGATCGGCCATCGCGTGCTCATCGGCACGCCGCGGTGCCACGCTGCCTGGCCGCTGCGATCGTCGGTCATGACCATCCCCGCTTCACTTGCCGGCCGTCTCACGCGCCGGCGCGGCCGGGCGCTCGTCGCGGCTCGGGCGCACCACGCGGTGCAGCACCTCGGCCGGCGGGCCGAACGCCTCCACCCGCCCCGCGCGCAGGATCAGCACCTTGTCCACGCTGTTGAGCAGCGCCGGTCGCAAGGTCACCACGACCACCGTGACGCCGTTCGCCTTGGCGCGCGCCAGAGTCTCGCTCAACGCCTGCTCGCCGGCGGAATCGAGGTTGGAGTTCGGCTCGTCGAGCACCACCAGCGACGGCGCCCCGAAGAACGCCCGGGCCAGCGCGATGCGCTGCTTCTGCCCGCCGGAGAGCGGCGCGCCGCCGCGGTCGAGCATCGTCTCGTAGCCGTTCGCGAGCTGGCTGACCATCTCGTGGATGCCGGTGACCTTCGCCGCCTCGTAGACCTGCGCGTCCGGCACATCCTCGCGCATGCGGCAGACGTTCTGCGTGATGGTGCCGGGAAACAGCTCGACCTCCTGCGGCAGATAGCCGGTGTACTCGCCGAACTGGCGGCGGTCCCAGTTGCGCAGCTCGGTGCCGTCCAGCCGCACCTTGCCGGCGGTCGGCACGATGCAGCCGACCATGATGCGGGCGAGCGTCGACTTGCCCGACCCCGACGGGCCGACGATCGCCAGCGACTCACCCGGCCTGAGCGCGAACGAGACGCCGTTCAGCACCGGTTCGCGCGAGCCCGGCGGGATGAACAGGATGCGCTCGACCGACAGCCGGCCCTGCGGCTTGGGCAGCAGGAGCTTCGGCGGCTCCGCCTTTGCCGTCTCCAGCAGCGCGCGGACGCGGCTGTAGGCGGACCGGGTCTGCACGAAGCTGCGCCAGCCCTCGATCAGTCCTTCCAGCGGCTGCAGCGCGCGGCCGACGATGATCGCGCCGGCGATCATCATGCCGCCGGTCAGTTCGCCCAGCAGCGCGAGGTAGGCGCCCCAGCCGAGGATGACGATCTGGGTCGCGTGGCGCGCGAACTTGGAGACGCCGCTGATCCAGAAGTTGCGCTCCTGCGCCGCTCCCTGGATCGCCAGCGCCTGCGACTGCTGGCGGCCCCACAGCTGGATGCTCTCGTTCAGCATGCCCATGGCGTTGACGACCTGGGCGTTGCGCGCCAGCGCCTCGGCGGACGCGTCGGCCTTGGCGGCATGCGCGCCGGCGCGGCCGAGCGCCCCGTCGGTCGCCTTCTGGTTCAGCACCGCGAACCCGAACAGCACCAGACCGGCGACCAGGGCGATGACGCCGAGGTCGCGGTGGATGAGGAACAGGACGGCGAAGTAGAGCGGCGTCAGCGGCACGTCGATCAGCAGCAGCATCACCGGGCTGGCGATGAAGCTGCGGACCTGTTGCAGGCTGCGCAGCACCTGGATGCTGCCGCCCTCGCCCGCCTTCGCGCCGGCGACGATGCCGGCCAGCACCGGGCCGGCGACGAAGGCGTCGAGCGCGCCGGCGATGCGGCCGAGCACCTGGCGGCGCATCACGTCGAGCGTCCACAGCACCAGCAGGAACCCGAGCGCCAGCGCCGA
>JBFWWV010000042.1:0-9246 GCA_050245995.1 Planctomycetota bacterium
CTGACGACGATCCTCTTGCTTGCGGAACGTGCCCATGCCCTACCTACGTTAGGGCGCTGGGCTGCAGGGTTTTGCTTCCCCCGAATCTTCAGGGCTCGGGGGTCATCCCGTGGCGCAGACTCCTAGCAGGCGCGCCGCAGGGCGAACTTGGGGGCGGCGGCGACGTCGGCTGAGCTGGTTCCCCAGCACGTCCTCCACGGCAAGCAGCCAGCGTCGGACACGTTCGGCCTCTTCTTTCTGGATGCGACGCACTGTGCCTGTGGTTTCGACAACCGTTCAATGCACGCTGTAGTTCGGGACGAAACGCCCCCATGCTCAAGGCGGCACAGCTCGACGACATCCGTGATGTCTTGGTTCTTGAGCGGGCCTAGTGCGATGCAGCGAAGACCATGCCGGAGCCACATGGGCAATCGGTCGGCCCATGCCAGCAGGTCCTGGATCGCGCTCCTTTCGGGATCGTCTGACATGGAGGATGGATGCGTCAGTGCGAGGCTTCGCCTGCTAGTCGTTGTAGGCGCTTTACAAAGGCGTCTACTTCCGGACTGTTCGCCTGCAGGTGGGACCTGATCACGGTTGCCGGGGTCGACGGCACCGTTGTCGGCTGATCGCGGCCTCGCTCACCGCCGACCCCCATCGAGAAGCTGCTCTGGCCCGGACTCGGCTCACCGATGGTGCGCATGCCCATCCGAGCAAGGCGCACCTGCAGCCGACCGGCGATGCACTGGAGATCCGGATCGACCCTGCCGAGCACAGAGCCGATGAATGCAAGCTGCCGACTCAGCGCGCCAGCCAGATCGCGCGGGGACAGAAGGAACATGTGAGACCTGTAGCTGTCGGACCGGCGATCCTGGCTTGGCATCAACTCGACCCCGATGGCGATGGAGCCGTCAGCTCCAACCCAACCGCGCAGCTCGGGGCGCTCCTGGTTGCCGTTCTGGATCGAGAGCCCGTGCTCCTGCGGAGCGGTTCGAGGTCGAGTGTTCACGAGTCGCGAGGGGCCGGCGACGAGCGCGTCGGCCACGGCTTCCGGTAGCTCCTCGAAGACCAGCGAGTCATTGAGCGACACCCTCTGGTTCGGAGCCCACGAGACCGCGACCCACGGCTCGCTCAGGTTCATGGTGCCGCGCGAGATGCTCGGGGTCACCCGTCCGAGGTTCGTCGCGACCGTCGCATCCACTTCGGCAGTCGCGGGTGCGGACCTCCACGCCAGCAATGCCTTGACCACGTCGCGCTGGAGGTCCGCGGGAGTCAGACAGGTCTTGTAGAAGTGGCCGCCCTGCCACTCGCCGACGGCCTTGAGGAACTGCTGCTGGTCCACCTCGATGTCCTCGGAGGTTCGGAACAGGAACAACTCCTTCCGCAGCCTCCCGGCCTCGACGAACTCCTCATGAGTCGCCGACATGCCGCTCTGCAACTTCGATCCGTAGCGGGCTCCGAGGAGCAGCACGAACCCATCCGCGCTCGCGACGCCTCGAAGGCACGCCCCGCGCGGAGACGCCGGGTCAGCGACGAAGTCCTCGGCCTTGATGACCTTGATGCCGAGCGACTCGCAAGCGGCCTCTGCCGCCCGCCGCATCCCCTCCATCCCCGCCATGACCGAACTCAGAAACACCGTCGACATCTCGCCTCCGAAGCGGCTTGACGAGCCCGGCCAGCGTCATGTTCTCCTGCACCGACCGATCCGGCTGGCCCCTTGAGGGTCAACTGCGTCGCCCAGAGCCTCGCCTGGAACGGGGTGGTCAACGGCCCCTCCGGGTGAGGATACCGGCCCACGGGGCGGTAGCAGCCAACGCCGAGTGTCGAAGCCAGGGGTCTCCCTCCGGAGGGCGCGGATGGGCGGCCGGCCGAGGCGCTGCGCAAGGCAGCCGGCTCGCGCCCGCAAGGAGCGTCGGCGCGCTTCGAGCTGGTTGCTGTTGCCTCGGAGCCGCGAGCTTCGGCATTACCGGAGTCCACGAGTTCGTCTTGATCGACCGGACGCGAGCGCCGCCGGACCCGTCCGGTGGCTTCCACGACTCGCGCTGCGATCCCGCGTGGAGCTGGCGGCGAAGTAGATCGCGAGCGGGTGCCCGTATCCAGCAGGAGTCTCTCGCGCTGCGCGGGACTTTGGCGAGGCAACTGGGTCCTGGACTTGCGCTCGATCAGCCCGCCGTGGAAGGTGGCGAAGGCTCTGCCCGATCGCTTGTGGAGGCAGAGCTGGGGGACGCGAGGAGTTCGGGAGGAGTGCGACACAGGTTCTCCTTTTCTGGATGTCCAGAGGAAAGGACCGATGAGTCGCACCTCCCGGCGGGGAGGGTAGGCGCGCTAAGGACGCCTTCGACAGAAACTTGAGATGGTGGGCAGGGCCGGAGTTGAACCGGCGACCCCAGCATTTTCAGTGCTGTGCTCTACCAACTGAGCTACCTGCCCGGGTCCGTCGCAGCGGCGAACCGCCGGCGAGGGGTCGGGACCATAGGGACCGCGTCGCCGCCGTGCAAGCGGCAACCCCAGCCCCAGAGCCAGAGCCCCAGAGCCACAGCCCTAGAGGCTGGCGATGGCGACGACGTTCTCCTGCGCGGAGACGACGACGCCGCCGCGCTTCTCGACGGTGACGACGAACGCCTTGGCGTCGGCCACGGGCAGGCGGGCCTGGATCGGCACGACGTGTTCGCCGGTGCCGCGGAGGTCGAACAGGCCGCCGTCGACGGGGGCGCCTTCGCGGCTGCCGTCGACGATCCAGAGCTGGTACTGGAGGTCCTCGGGCAAGGGCTGGAGGCCGTCGATCCGCAGGTAGCCCTGCTGGATGCCGGCGCTCCAGACGACGTCGCCGTGCACCTCGCCGAACGCGTGGCTGGGGCCCTGCTGCCACTCGACGTGGGCGGCGTCGCGGCGCGCGAGCAGCTCGGCGCGGCTGGGCACGGGGGCGCCGGCGGGCGGGGTGTGCAGCCAGACCGACGCGGCGGCGAGGCCGGCGGCGGCGCCGAACGCGAACACGAGCCACGGGTTGGCGCGGCGGGCGGGCTGCGGCACGGCGGTGCGCGGCGGGGCCGCCCCTGCCGCAGCGGGCGGCGCGGTGCGCTCCTGGGCGATGCGGCGGCCGAGATCGGTGAGCCGGCGCGCCAACGCGGCCGGCATCGGGCCGACGTCCGCGCACAGGGCCGCGGTCACGGCGGCGGCGGTGTCGGCGCAGGCGCGCAGCTCGGCCAGCGCGGCGCGGTCGCCGCCGGCGACGGTCAGGTCGAGCGGGGTGCCCTGGTCGATCGACTCGAGCACGGCGTCGACGAGGCGTTCGCGGGTGGCGTCGTTCATCGCGCACCTCCGTCGCCCGCAGGCGCGCCGTGTTCGTCGACGCCGAGAAGGGTGCGCAGTCGCATCAGGCCGCGGCGGGCGTGGCTCTTGACGGTGCCGAGCGGAATGCCGACGGCGGCGGCGATTTCGGTGTGGGTGCGGCCCTCGGCCAGCGACAGTTCCAGCACCTGGCGCTGCTCGGGGCGCAGCTGGTCCAGCGCCTGCCGGGCGCGCGCGACCTCGTCGCCGATCTCGGTGCGGTCGACCGGGCGCTCGGCCGGCACGTCGCCTGCGTCCTCGAGCAGCTGGATCGGCGGGCGGCGGCCCTGCCGGCGGGCGCGGTCGATCAGGCGCCGGCGCGCGATCGTCAGCACGAACGTCAGCTCGCTGCCGGCCGTGGCGTCGAAGCGCTCGGCGTTCTTCCAGACCTCGACCAGGATCTCCTGGGTCGCGTCCTCGGCGTCCTCGGCCGACCGGCAGAACCGGCGCGCCAGACCCCAGACCGCGTTGCCGTAGCCGCGCACGAAGGCGTCGACGGCGTCGGCGTTCCCGGCGGCGATCTGGGCGAGGAGGGGTTCGGCCATGCTCCGTGGGGCTGGGGTCGCGGAACGGGTCTGGGTCGATCGGGTCCGGGTCGACGGCGCAGAACCTAGCGTCACCGACACACGGCTGCACGCAATCTCGGCGGTGACACCCACTCTGGTCGCATCGGGCAAGACAACGGGGACGGCGGCGTCGCGCGGACGCCGGGTGCGCTGGCCGCCGGTCCTTCCGGTCGCCGTTGCACGGAGCGTGATTCGGATCCCGCCCGCGTGCGGATGCACTGCATCCTTGAGCGGCTCGAACGCGATTGGCTACAACGATGGTGATGCACGCACCGGATCTCGTGGCGGAACTGCTCCGGCACTCGGCGCGGGCCCACGCCCGGGCGGCGGTGGCCGAGCTGCACGAACGGCGCCCCGACCTCGGCGACGCGTTGCCGGCGACGTTCGCGGCGCCGCGCGGCGACCTCGAGGTGCGCGTGCTGCAGCTGGCCGAGGCGGTCGCGGTGGCGGCGCCGGAGCTGTTCGTCGACGCGGTCGGCTGGTACCGGCTGGCGTTCGCCGGCCGCGGTGTTCCCGACGACTACCTCGCCGAGTCGCTCGCGTCGCTGCAGGTGGTGCTGCACCGCGAACTGCCGGGCGGGGCGCCGGCGCTGGTCGAGCAGGCGCTCGCGGGCGGCCTCGCCGTGGCCCGCCGCGCGCCGGTCGTGCCGCCGAGCCCGATCGAGCGGCCGGGGCCGCTGGCCGCCGTGGCGCAGCGGTTCCTGCTGGCCGCGCTCGAGGGCCGCAGCGACCGGGCGCTCGACCAGATCGAAGCAGCGCTGGCGGACGGCGTCGGCATCGCCGAACTGCAGGACGAGGTGTTGCTGCCGGCGCAGCACGAGGTCGGCCGCATGTGGCTGCTCGGCGAGGCGCCGATCGCCGACGAGCACCTGGCCAGCCAGACCGTCGGCGAGGCGCTGGTGCTGCTGCAGCGCCGCGTGCCGCGGCCGCCGGCGGGGGCGCCGCGGGTGCTGGCGTTCGGCGTCAGCGGCAACCTGCACGACCTCGGCATCCGGATGATCGCGCAGCGGCTGCAGGTGGCGGGGTTCGACGTCACCAGCCTCGGCGCCAATCTGCCGGCCAGCGACCTGCCGTTCGCGTTCGTCGACCGGCACTACGACCTGATGGCGGTGTCGGCGACCATGCTGCTGCACCTCGGTGCCGCGCGTGCGGTGGTGGCGATGCGCGATCGCGAGCTCGGCGGCGCACCGCCGATCCTGCTGGGGGGCGCGCCGTTCGCGGCGGTGCCCGATCTGCACGTGCGCCTCGGCGCCGACGCCAGCGCGGCCACCGCGGCCGAGGCGGTGCGGCAGGCGCAGCGGCTGGTGCCGCGGTCCTGAGTCGAGGCAGTCAGGGGCGGTCAGCGCGGCCGCAACCGGTAGTGCGACACGAACCACTCGGTGCCGCGGCGGTAGCCCCACAGCTCGGCGCAGGCCATGAAGAACGTGCGCCACGCGTGCCACATCGGCCGCGCGCGCGGGCCGTAGGTCGCGGCGAACAGCGGCTCGAGCTCGGCGCGGGCGCGGTCCATGTTCTGCAGCCACGCCTCGGCGGTGCGCTGGTAGTGCTGGCCGCCGACGCGCCAGTGGTCCTCGACCAGCAGGTCGTCCTGGCAGTACAGCATCTGCGTGTCGGACGGCATCTGCCCGCCGGTGAAGAAGTGCCGCGCCATCCAGTCGCCGTCGCCGTCCGCGACGAACGGATACCCAGCCGTGCGGTGCGTGAACACGTGGACGAACAGGCGACCGTCCGGTTCGAGCCAGCCGGCGATCCGGCGCAGCAGCGCGCGCCAGTTGCGCATGTGCTCGAACATCTCGATCGACAGCACGCGGTCGAAGCGGCCGTCGGGCGCGAACACGTTGGCGTCGGCGGTGACGATGTCCAGGTTGGTGAGCCCGGCCTGCGCGGCGCGCGCCAGGATGTCCTGCCGCTGGCTGTTGGAGTTGCTGACGCCGACGACGCGGCAGCGCGGGTAGCGCTGCGCGATCCACATCGACAGCGAGCCCCAGCCGCAGCCGAGGTCGAGCACGCGCATGCCGTCCTGCAGCTGCGCGCGCGCGCAGGTGACCTCGAGCATGCGCGCGGCGGCGCCGTCGAGGTCCTGGACGCCGGGGCTCCACAGGCCGCAGCTGTACTTGCGATGGCGACCGAGCACCGCCGCATAGAACGCCGCGGGCACCTCGTAGTGCTGCTCGTTGGCGGCGGCGGTGGCGACCGCGATCGCGCCGTCGTCGCAGGCGTCGAGGTGCTGCATCAGGTCGCGCTGCACCGCCTCGGGATCGCCGGTGTGCTGCTGGCGCAGGCGCTGGCGCAGCAGCGCGCGGATGCCGAAGCGGACGACGGGATCGGGCAGCAGCCCGCGTTCGAGCAGGCGTTCGGCGAGTTTCACGGCGAGGTTCCTCGGGACTGCATCGGGTCGGAGGCGAGCGCGGGCCGCCGCGGCGGCCAGGGGAAGAACGCGTTGGTGACCGCCATGTAGGCGCGATAGTCGTCGCCGCGGCTGCGCAGCGCCTGCTGCTCGGCGAACGGCACGCCGCTGACGAAGCGCACCAGCACGAACAGCAGCACCGGCACCGGCCACGCGTACGCGGCGAGCGGCGTCGGCGCGCACAGCAGCGCGATGCCGCACCACGCCAGCCATTCGCCGAAGTAGTTCGGGTGGCGGCTGTAGCGCCACGGCCCGGCGCGGCAGGTGCGGCCGCGGTTCCGGGGGTCGCGGCGATGCGCGGCGAGGCGGCGGTCGGCCGCGTGCTCGAGCCAGAGCCCGCCGGCGAACACGGCGAGCCCCAGGCCCTGGACGGCGGTCAGTCCATCGCCGGGGTGTGACGCGAGCACCAGGAACGGCGTGGCGAACACCGCGACCAGCAGGCCCTGCAGCAGGTACACCCAGACGAAGTGCACCGCCGCGCGCGGCCCGAGGCGCTGGCGCAGCGCCCGGTAGCGGCCGTCTTCGCCGGCGCCGGGTCGCAGCCGGTCGCGCACGAGGTGCATCCCGAGCCGGCCGCTCCAGACGACGGCGATCGCGGCGGCGAGCACGCGCGCCGCCGGGCTGCCGGATCCGGTCGCCGCGAACGTCAGCGCCAGCGCGCCGATGCCGAAGGTCCAGGCGACGTCGACGCTGGTCGCGTCGCGCGTGCGCAGCTGCCGCAGCCACAGGGCCAGCATCAGGGCCGTGGCGGCCCCGAGCCCGAGGAGCCACGGGCCGATCGGGAATTGCGCGGCATCGTGCGGCACGCTCGCGGTGTTCGTCGGGCTCGCCCCGGGCGGATGCAGCCGTGTGCATCCGCCGGTGGCGCTGTGGCGAATCGCGTCGGGTGCACCTGCCGACCTGGAGCCGCCGCCCGTTCCTCGCGATCGCCAGGGGTGTCGCGCGCTGCCTGGACAGCCAGAGCCGAAGCCGCGCGCCGCTCGCGCCCGGCGCCGAGGACCGGGTCGAGTGGGCGCGGCTGTGGCCGTTCGCGGCCCTGCACCTCGGCTGCCTGCTGGTGCTGTGGGTCGGGGTCTCGCCGGTCGCGGTGTGGACCTGCGTCGGTCTGTACGCGGCGCGGATGTTCGCGATCACCGCGTTCTACCACCGCTACCTCTCGCACCGGTCGTTCACCGCGCCGCGGTGGGTGGTCTTCCTCGGCACGCTGCTGGCGGCCTCGTCGGCGCAGCGCGGACCGCTGTGGTGGGCCGCGCACCACCGGCGGCATCATCGCCACGCCGACGCGCCGGGCGACGCGCACTCGCCGCTCGGCCGCGGCTTCCTGTGGGCGCACGTCGGTTGGTTCACGACGCGGCGCAACTTCCGCACCGACCTGCGGCTCGTGCCGGACCTGGCGCGCCTGCCCGAGCTGCGCTGGCTCGACCGCTTCGACCTGGTGGCGCCGCTGCTGCTGCTGGCGACGCTGATCGGCGTCGGCGAATGGCTGCGCATCGCGGCGCCGGGTCTGGGCACCGACGGTCTGCAGCTGGCGGTGTGGGGCTTCTGCATCTCGACGACGGCGCTGTTCCACGTCACCAGCATGGTCAACAGCGTGGGCCACCTGCACGGCAGCCGGCCGTTCGCGACCGGCGACGACAGCCGCAACTCGGCCTGGCTGGCGCTGCTGACGTTCGGCGAGGGCTGGCACAACAACCATCACTGGTGTCCCGGCGCGGTGCGGCAGGGGTTCCGGTGGTGGCAGCTCGACCTGTCGTTCTACCTCCTGTGGCTGCTCGAGCGGCTGCGGCTGGTGCGGCTGCGGCCGCTGCCGGCGCGGGTGCGAGTGCGGATGCGTGCGGCCGATCGCCAGGGTCGGCGTGCGCGGCGGAGGGTCGCGTGACGCGCGCGGCGCAGCAGCTCGGCCCCGGCCGCCGCCGCATCGCGGTGATCGGCAGCGGCATCAGCGGGCTGGTCGCGGCGCGGCTGCTGTCGACGCGGCACGATGTCACGGTCTACGAGGCCGAGCCGCGCATCGGCGGGCACACGCACACCGTCGACGTCGACGTGGACGGCCACCGGCGCGCGATCGACACCGGCTTCATCGTGTTCAACGACCGCAACTACCCGGCGTTCTCGGCGATGCTCGAGCGCCTCGGCGTGGCATCGCGGCCGACGACGATGAGCTTCAGCGTGCGCTGCGAGCGCACCGGCCTCGAGTACAACGGCGGCACGCCCAACCAGCTGTTCGCGCAGCGGCGCAACCTGCTGCGACCGGCGTTCTGGGGCATGCTGCGCGACATCCTGCGCTTCCACCGCGAGGCGCCGAAGGTGCTGCGCGGCGAGGACGACCCGAGCGTCGCCGAGCTGCTGCTGCGCGGCCGCTACGGCCAGGCGTTCACGAACTGGTACCTGGTGCCGATGGCCGCGGCGATCTGGTCGGCCGAGCCGCACGCGGTGCTGTCGATGCCGGCGCGCTTCCTGCTGCGGTTCTTCCACAACCACGGCATGCTGCAGGTGCGCGGCCGGCCGCAGTGGCGCACGGTGGTCGGCGGCTCGCGCAGCTACCTCGGGCCGCTGTCGGCGCCGTTCGCCGACCGCATCGAGCGCGCCGCGCCGGTGCGCGCGCTGTGGCGCGCGGGCGAAGGCGTGCACGTCGACAGCGAAGGGCGACCGCCGCGCGTGTTCGACGGCGTGGTGCTGGCGACGCACAGCGACCAGGCGCTGCGCCTGCTGCGCGATCCGAGCGCCGACGAGGCGCGGGTGCTCGGCGCGATCCGCTACCAGCGCAACGAGGTCGTGCTGCACACCGACCGCGATCTGCTGCCGCGCCGCCGCCGCGCCTGGGCGGCCTGGAACTACCACCTGCCGCGCTCGCCGCAGGACACGGTCGCGGTGACCTACTGCATGAACCTGCTGCAGGGGCTGCCGGAAGACCCGCTGTTCTGCGTCACGCTGAACCGTCCCGACGCGGTCGACCCTGCGCGCGTGCTG
>JBFWWV010000043.1:0-6471 GCA_050245995.1 Planctomycetota bacterium
TGCCCGAGCCGACGACCGGGCAGCCGAGAGACGTACTCGTCGTGGGCGCCCTCGACGGCCACCTGCTGATCTACGAGACCCTGCCGACCGGCGGGCTCGGCAATCTGCTCTACGCGACCCAGGTCGAAGGATCGGTCGGCAACTACAACTCGATCGTGTTCGCCGACCTCGACCAGGACGGTGAGAACGAACTCTACGTGGCAGGCTCGCTCGGCTTGCGGAGGTGGGTCCGATGACAATGGAATCCATGAGTGGTCTGTCCCGCTGGGGTCTCGGTGTCCTGTGGTTCGTGGTCGTCCATGGCGGCCTGTGCGCGCAACGGACCTGGATCGTGGACAAGTACGGCCGGGGTGGGGAAGACTTCGACAACCTGCCGGCAGCGCTCGCCGCCGCGGCTCCCGGGGACACGATCTTCCTGCGGGCCACGGGCCCGGACCCGCTGCTCGACGGCTACGGCACCGGGGCAGCCACGGTGAACGAGGGCTTGCGGATCCTCGGCGAAGACGGTGGCCCGCCGGTGGTCGTCCATGGGTCGTGGACGGTGAGCAACCTGCTGAGCGATGATCAGCTGATCTTCAGCAACGTGTTGTTGCGCGGGGATCCCTTCAGCGACCTGTTCTTCCTGGATTGTACCGCTTGCGCGGGCGCAATCACTTTGGATCGCGTCACCGTGACAGCACATTCCCCTCTCGTTTCGGGGATGGCATATACGTCAGTGCGCCCTTCGACGCGCTTCGTCGATTGCGACCTCGTGACGTTCAGCCACTGCACGATCGACACGGTGGACACGTCGTGGCAGTTCGTGCGGTCGCGCGGGATGATCGACGACACGACGATGGAGCAGAGCCTGTCCTATGCGGGTCTGGTTGGCAACCAGCTCTGGCTGGGGGCGCTCCGCGCCGAAGACAGCGAGCTGTGGATCTCGGGCAGCACGATCACCGGGCCGTCGCCGACGACATCGTTGAGTGGCGCCGGCCACAGCTCGGGCCCGGCCGTCTACCTGTGCCGGTCGACGGTGCACGTCGGCGGCGGCAGCGCGATCACCGGGGGCACGAGCTACTTCGGGACCCAGTACGCCCCATTCGGGAACGTCAGCTGCTGGCGGAATCCTGCGGATTGGCCACACATCTACCATGACAGTTCGGTCTTGTTGCGACACGGCCTGGCAGGCAACATCGTCTATCACGCAGGCCCCCAGGCTGCCGTCCGCTACACCCAGACTGCGACGACGCTCACCATCGCCCACCACTTCGACCAGCAGCCAGGCGCCACCCTGCTGCTGATCGGTCAGCATCAGCTCCCGGCGTGGAGCGACGTGATCGGTCCAGTCTTCCTCGACGGCCTCACTGCCTGGAGCGACCTGCGCCTCGCGCCGCAGACCGGCCCGGTGACGCACACGTTCGCGATCCCGCCGGGCATCCCTCCGGGGACGCTGCTGGCGGTGCAGGCGTTCAACTGGTTGCAGCCCGACACGTTCCTCACCTCCAACGTGACGACAGTCGGGTTCTGGTAGGCGTTCCGCCGGCGACGAATCGTCGGCGCGTCGTCTCCCGGGATCGGCGGGGAGTGCTTCGTCTGGCCGCCGCGCCCGCTACCCTCTTCGCCATGGTGCGTCGTGACGCGACAGACGACTCGAACTCCCCGGAGCAAGGGAAGGCTGGCGCACGTCGTTCTCGATCAGCGGGCGTCAATCCCGCTCCGGCAGGCGCCGAAGCACCGGGTAGCAGGCCCCAGCCGACACCGGGAGACCGGGCCGGCCAAGCGGGGCATCCGAAGTCCGTGAGGCGGCATGAGCCGCGCAGCGGAGAGCAAGCACGCGGGCCGCAACATGAAGTGAAGCCTGCAGCCTCGACAGAGAAACAATCCGTTGGCCGAGCCGCTCATGTCACGGCGAAGGCAACACGGTCTGCGCAACGTTCGGAGATGGGCGCAGTTCGCAACGGCGGGGTATGGGGAGCAGCACGCGTGCAAGGTCGAGAACGGAACACGAGAGACCCGTCTGCGCCGCCGTCGTCGCGGCAAGGGCTACCGGATAAGGCAGTGCCGAAACCGATGCCAGCGCAGCGGGAGTCCGAGGGGGCAGTAGTACTGACGAGCGCAGCGCGAGCTGCGTTCACGAACGCCGCGCAGAACAACGCGGCGGGAGGGAAGGGCCCCTGCGGTGGTCATGTTGACGAAGCAGGTAAGGGCGAGGGCATGGCCGACACGATCGGTCCCAACCAACCCCCCGGGCGCGAGCGGCGACGCTTGTACTTCTTGCATCGCTGGCCGAGCGTGCGCTCGATGAAGCGGCTGCGGCAGAAGGTGAGGGAGTTGACGCCGAGGTGGCGCTGCCACGCGGATCTCCGCGAGGTGATCGCCGACCTCAATCTACTGCTGCGCGGCTGGGGCAACTACTTCCGCACGGGGAACGCTGCACGGCGTTTCAACCAGGCCGACACCTACGTGTGGCGGCGGCTCCGATCGCTGCGTGTGCAGCGCCAGGGTCGTCATCTGCGCGCGGGCGAAGTCGAGCGTTGGGACCGCGACTACTTCCACTCCTTCGGCCTCCATCGCCTGCGCGGCACCGTCCAATACCCGGAGCCTGCGTAAATGCCGCGCCGCCGAGAGACCATCGGTAAGCCGTGTGCGGGAAATCCGCATGCACGGTTTGAAAGGGGGTCTCAGGTGGTGGGGCGTCGGATTGCTTTCCTCTTCCTCATCACCTGAGATCTACCAATGATCGAGGCGCGTTCCCTGCAGAAGCGCTACGGCCAGCTGCAGGCCGTCGACGACGTGTCGTTCACGGTGCGCGCCGGCGAGGCGTTCGGGCTGCTCGGGCCGAACGGCGCCGGCAAGACCACCACGATCCACATGCTGTGCGGGGTGCTCGTGCCCGACGCCGGCGAGGTGGTGATCGACGGCCGTAGCGATCCGATGCGGCCCGAGGTGCGGCGGCAGATCGGCATCGCGCCGCAGGGGCTGGCGATCTACGAGGAGCTGACGGCGGCCGAGAACCTGCGCCTGTTCGCGCGGCTCTACGGCATCGGCGGCGAGCGCCTGCGGCAGCGCGTCGACGCCGCGCTCGAGTTCGCCGGCCTCGAGGACCGCCGCAACGACCACGTCGACACGTTCTCCGGCGGCATGAAGCGGCGGCTGAACCTGGCGTGCGCGATCGTGCACGAGCCGAAGGTGCTGATCTGCGACGAGCCGACGGTCGGCGTCGACCCGCAGTCGCGCAACCACGTGTTCGACTGCATCGAGGCGCTGAAGGCGCGCGGCACGACGCTGCTCTACACGACGCACTACATGGAGGAGGCGCAGCGGCTGTGCGACCGCGTCGCCATCATGGATCGCGGCAAGGTGCTGGCGGTCGACGCGGTCGACGCGCTGATCGAGGCTCACGGCGGCGACTCGCTGGTGCAGGCCGAGCTGGCGGCGCCGCCGCCGGCGGGCGTCACGCTGCCCGGCGAACTGGACGGCGCCACGCTGCGCGCCGCCACCGACCGTCCGTTCGAGCTGGTCGCGAGCCTCGGCCGCAGCGGCCTGGACATCCGCGCGCTGCGGGTCGAGCGGCCCGACCTCGAGCGCGTGTTCCTGCAGCTGACCGGACGGAGCCTGCGCGACGAATGAGCACCCTCGCCCCGATCGTCGCCCCTATCGTGGCATTGGGCCAGAAGGACCTGCGCCTGCTGCTGCGCGACAAGTTCGCGCTGTTCTGGGTGCTGGCGTTCCCGCTGATGTTCGCGCTGTTCTTCGGCTCGATCTTCGGCAGCGAGAGCGACGGCGATCGCGTCGGCATGGCGCTGGCGATCGTCGACGAGGACGGCTCCGACGCGGCCAAGGCCCTGATCGCGCAGCTGGCGGCCAACGACGCGGTGCGCATCGAGCGCCGAGGCGACGGAGCCGCGGATGCTGCGACCGCGCCGTTCGCGACGATGGCGCTGCCGGCCGCCCGCGAGGCGGTGCAGAAGGGCCGCAAGACGGCCTATCTGCGGATCCCGCGCGGCTACGGCGACAGCCCGTTCGCGGCGTTCGGCGGCGGCGATCCGGACCAGCCGGGGCTGGAGATCGGCATCGACCCGGGCCGCCGCGCCGAGGCCGGCGTGCTGCAGGGCGTCGTCATGCAGTCGATGTTCTCCGTCGTGCAGGCGCGGTTCCGCGACCCGGAGACGCTGCGCAAGGACATGACGACGGCGCGCGCGCAGATCGGCAGCGCCGCCGACCTCGACCCCGGGCAGAAGGTGATCCTGCAGACGTTCCTCGGCGCGGTGGAGACGTTCTTCGGCCGCTTCGATCTCGGCGCCGTCGGCGCGGGCGGCGGGGCCAGCGACACGACTGGCGGCGGCGGCGGCTTCGGCGCGCGCGTCGCCGTGGTCGACGTCACCCGCGATCGCGGCAAGCGGCCGCGCTCGACGTTCGACGTCACGTTCCCGCAGGCGCTGGTCTGGGGGCTGATGAGCGTGGCGATGTCGTTCGCGATCACCCTGGTGCGCGAGCGCTCGTCGGGCACGCTGCTGCGGCTGCGCATGGCGCCGATCGGCCGCGCGCAGCTGCTGGCCGGCAAGGCGTTCGGCTGCTTCGTCGCCTGCATGCTGGCGATGGCGGCGCTGCTCGCGTTCGGGGTCGTCGCGCTCGGCGTGCGCGTCGACAGCGTCCTCCTGCTGCTGCTCGGCATGGCCTGCACCGCCGCGTGCTTCACCGGCGTGATGATGACGATCTCGATGCTCGGCCGGACCGAGAACGCGGTCGCCGGTTCGTCGTGGGGGCTGATGATGCCGTTCGCGATGATCGGCGGCGGCATGATCCCGCTGATCGCGATGCCCGGGTGGCTGGTCACCGCCAGCGCGGTCAGCCCGTTCAAGTGGGCGATCCTGGCGATCGAGGGCGCGGTGTGGCGCGGCTTCACGCTCGGCGACATGGCGCTGCCGTGCGGCCTGCTGGTGGCGATCGGCGGGGTGTTCGCGGCCGTCGGCATCGCCGTGTTCCGGCGCGTCGAGGGCTGACCGCGCCGCCGGCGCGCAGCGCCGCGTCGCTGCCCGTCAGAAGTTGACCAGCACGCCGAACTGGAACCCGTTCAGGCGCAGGTCCGCGTCGTAGGCCAGGCCGCCCTCCAGTCCGTCGGCCTCGAGCGTCGAGTAGCGGAAGCCGCCGAACAGCGTCACGTCCTGGAACGGCACCGTGTACGACAGCCGCGCCTCCAGGTCCTGCTGCACGCCGTCGAACGCGCCGGTCGACAGGTGCGGCGAGATCGCGTACTCGACGTCGAGCGCGACGTTGCGCAGCTGCGCCCGGAACCGCGCGGTGGGGTAGAACGAGTCGCCGGCGATGCCGACGTCCTGCGCGCGCAGGTTGTCCTGGTTGGTGCGCATGTGCAGCGTCAGGTCGCGGTGCGCCCAGACGCCGCCGAGGCCGAGCCGCAGGTCGAGCGGCTGGTCGCGGTAGGTGGTCTTCGCGCTCAGCACCGACTCGGTCCACGACACGCGCCACTCGTCCATCGTCGACGACATCCGCACGACGTCGCCGTTCTGCAGGCTGCCGAACTCGTCGGGCAGCACGCCGGTGCGCGAGGTGTTCATCGACATCCGGTAGTAGTCGAGGCGCGCGCCGACGAACCCGTCGCCGATGTCGACGCGCACGCCGACGTCGTTCTCGTGGTGGCCGGAGCCGAACGTCCGCAGCGACTGCGGCGCGTTGTCCTGCGGTCCGGTGCCCGGGTCGTTCTGCAGCGACGCATTGCCGCGCAGCTGGTAGGTCGCGAAGTAGGGCGACACCTGGATCCGCGGCTCGGCCATGACCGGGAAGGTGTTGCAGGCGCCGAGCACGGCCGCGCCCAGGACCAGGAGGGTTCGCATCGCGGCGCCACGGTACGGCTGCGCCGCCGCGGCACAAGCACGCGGCACGGACGCCGTGTCGGGGCCGCGGCTGCGCCCTGGCGCGGCGGCGCGCGCCGCGTAGGCTGCGGCCGATGAGCGACGCCTTCCTCGAGCGCGACTTCAAGGCCTACGAGCGCCACCGTCAGGACGACCCGGAGTACAACGCCCTGCGGCTGTCCGTGCGGCGCAAGCTCAAGGCGATGGCCGACGCGACCCAGAAGGAGGCCAAGGCGCTGGGCACCGAGCTGAGCGCGCAGGCCGGGCTGCACCACCCGTACACCTTCAACAGCTACCGGGTCCGCGAGCAGCGCGCCTACCTGTGCCGGGGTCCGAAGGAGCGCAAGAAGCTCGCCGCGTTCTTCGGCGAGGCGCTCGGCAAGGACGCCGAGACCCACTACATCCAGACCGTGCTCGAGGTGTGCCTCGACGATCAGATCGTGGAGGTGGCGCTGCGCATCCACCCGCAGGCGTGGTGGGACGGCGAGCACCTGAAGAAGAAGGTGCTGCAGGACCCGGCCGCCATGGACGAGCTGGTCGCCGTGCTGCGCGCGCTGCCGCCGGGCTTCGACCTGCGCGTGCACGACTGGAAGAAGAGCAACTGGTGCAGCCAGGCCAA
>JBFWWV010000044.1:0-4745 GCA_050245995.1 Planctomycetota bacterium
CTGACGACGATCCTCTTGCTTGCGGAACGTGCCCATGCCCTACCTACGTTAGGGCGCTGGGCTGCAGGGTTTTGCTTCCCCCGAATCTTCAGGGCTCGGGGGTCATCCCGTGGCGCAGACTCCTAGTAGACTGTGGGCGTCACTTCGGCGCTCCTTGGGGGTCCCAAGCTGATCCGCTCCTGGCACATCCTCCTGGCGCATCGAGTACAACGAGGTGTGGCCCACAGCCCGCTCGGCGGCCTAAGGCCGATCCAGGCCCTTGCGCGCCGCCGTGTCCGGGGCAAGGATTGGGTGTACCTTCTTCGCATTTGCCGGCATCGTTACAGAGTAGGCGCCCCAAGACGCAGTGCCGGACCCGACATAGTCGTCGCCGAGGGCCGCCGTGGTCTTGATAGGATTGCCTGCGGCGTCCTCAAACTCCAGCTCGTCGAGGTGAATCGTGTTAGGACCTCCATCGTGATCAAGCGTGCCGCTGATCACCAGTGTCGTGCCTGTCACATTTGCCTGTGTGATCGTGACCGTTTGCTGGGCGCTCGCGAGCGTTGCCAAGAAGAGCGCTACCAACATGCTGAGAACTATTCTCATGGCTTTCCTTCTTCCAGTTAAGATCCTTGGGCGCTGCTGCCAACAACGACAGCGGCTATTGTGAGACGGATACTATGCGGAGCAGGTACGTCAAGTTCCTGCCTTGAGCGTGTTGCTCCCTCGAGGGAGACATGTGAGAAGGCTGTATCCAGAGGCGCGACGTGGTCATCTGCAAGCGCACCGGGCGCGGGCACGTCGGCATCGTTCACGCGACGCTGCGGCTGCTCCAGCGCGTGCGCGACGAGCTGGCCGGCGCGATCAGGTGAGCGGTGGCGCGCGCCGCAGCAGCCGCTCGATGGTCTGCAGAAGGTGCTCGCGGTCGATCGGTTTGGCGACGTGGTCGTCGTAGCCGGCCTGCAGGCACAGCTCGCGATCCTCGGCCATGGCGTACGCGGTGACCGCGAGGATCGGCCGGTCGAAGCCGGCGGCCCGTAGGCGGCGCGTGGTCTCCTGGCCGTCGAGCCGGGGCATCTGCACGTCCATCAGCACGAGGTCGGGGGCCGGCGCGCCGCCGAGCAGGCGCTCGAGGCAGCTCTGTCCGTCGTCGACGGTGTCGACGACGAAGCCGTGCCGGACGAGCATCGTGCGTAGCAGCAGGCGGTTGTCGGCGCCGTCGTCGACCACGAGGACCCGCGGCGCGGCGGGCTCGTCGCGGGCCGCAGAGCTTGTGTCCGGCGCGGCTGCGGGGGCGCGGTCCGCCACGGCGGGAGGCGAAGGCAGGGGGCTGCGCTGCGGCGCGGCCTCGGTCGGGGACGGCACGGGCGCCTCGTGGCACGGCAGGTCCACGACGAACGTGGAGCCCTGCCCGGGCGCGCTGCGCAGCGTCAGCGTTCCTTCGAGCGCCGCCGCGATGCGGCGCGAGATCGACAGGCCCAGCCCGGTGCCGCCGTGGGCGCGGTCGAGGCCGGCGTCGCCCTGGACGAACGGCTCGAACAGGCGGTGCTGGTCGGCTGCCGCGATGCCGGGGCCGGTGTCGGTGACGGCGAGCTCCAGGCGCGGACCGCGCTCCGACTCGCTCCGTCTGGCCGACAACGTCACGGCGCCGCGGTCGGTGAACTTGACTGCGTTGCCGACCAGGTTGAGCAGCACCTGCCGCAGCAGGCGCGCATCGGTCCACACCGCCGCTGGCGTCCCGGGCGCCGCGCGGACCTCGAGGCGCAGGCCCTTCTGGCGGGCGTTCTGCGAGTGCATCGCCGCGACGTCGTCGAGCAGTTCGCCCAGCGCGGCGGGCCGCGGCGCTGCCGTCACGTGTCCCGACTCGATTTTGGCGAGGTCCAGGATGTCGTCGAGGACGCCGAGCAGGTGGCGACCGCTGCGACGGATGATCTCGACGCCCTCGCGCCGTTCGTGCTCGTCGGCCGCGGAGTCGCCGAGCAGGTCGGCGTGACCCAGGATCGCCGTCATCGGCGTGCGGATCTCGTGGCTCATGTGCGCCAGGAACCGCTGCCGCGCGACCGCTTCGGTGGCGGCACGGGCGCGGCCCAGTGCGAGCATGAACACCGAGCGACCGGCGGCGAGCACCAGCACCAGCAGGAACGCCATCGCCAGCACCGCGCCGCGGGCGCGCAGGATCGAAGCGACCCAGGCCTCGGCCGGGTAATCGACGCCGAGTACGCCGCACTGGCTGCCGTCGGCGCGCCGCAGCGGCTCGAAGGCGCTGACCCAGGTGCCCCAGCGGTCGGTGACGGGGTCGGCGCAGAACGAGGCGGCGCCGGCGAAGGCGCGCTCGAGCGCCGGGTTGACTTCGTCGTAGACCTCGCCGATGGCGGTGCGCGCCTCGCGGTCGTGGTCGAAGCGGCCGTCGCGGTCGTAGTCGGTCTCGGAGTCGACCAGCAGCGCGACCTGCCCGTCGTCGCGTTGGACGAAGGTGTAGACGTCGGCGATCGCCGGGTTGAGGCGCAGCCAGTCGATCTGCGCCCGGATCAGGCGGAGGTAGGTGGGGTCGTCCGGGGGCGTCTGCAGGTCGACGTCGGCTATGCCGAGCCGCTCCATCTCATGGGCGTAGGTCGGCGCCATGCCGGCGACCAGCGCCTGCAGGCGATCCCGCTCGAGCTGGCCCGCGAGCTCCGCGAGGGGCACGGCGGCCAGCAGGACCCCGAGCACGCTCAGGTGGTAGCACAGGCGCAGGCGCGGCGAGGCGGGCAGGGAGCCCACCAGCCGGCGGATGCCGAACACGGTCAGCAGGCTCACGACGAGGTAGAGCGCTGCATCCAGGCGGTGTTCGAGCAGCCAGGCCGGCATCGTGGAGTCCCGGGCCTGCATCGGCCGCCGACCGAGCGCTCCTGGAACCGGCCGCGCCCGCGGGCGGCGCCCCGCCCCGGGCGGGAAACTGGAGGTCCCGGGCGGAATCGAACCGCCGTAGACGGATTTGCAATCCGTTGCCTAACCACTTGGCTACGGGACCGCAGCCGGGGACGGGAACGGTATCGACCGCGGGTTCCGGATCAAGGGGAGCGCCGGACCCTCCGGGACTTTATCATCCGCGCCGGCTGTACGCGGCCGCACCCCGGACCCACTCGTGAAGACCAAGAAGAACATCCACTTCGAGTTCAGCCAGGACCTCGTGCGCGAGCCGCTGCTGTACAAGATCAATCGCTCGTTCGACGTGATCGTCAACATCCGCGGCGCCTCGGTCACCGACCAGGGCGGCTTCATCGCGCTGGAGCTGGAGGGCGACCAGTCGGAGATCGACCGGGTCATCGAGTACCTGCGCGGGCAGGGCGTGACGTTCGGCGAGGGGCTGGGGAGCCAGGAGCGGTGATGCGGCGGCGACCGCGGCGTGGGGCCCTCGGCCTCGTGGCGGTCGCAGTGGTGGCGCTCGGCGGCGGTCAGCCGGCGCCGAACGACATGGTTGCGCGCGGGCGCGCCGGCGTGGTCGTGACCGGCGAGCCGCACGCGACGGCGGTGGGTCTGCAGGTCCTGCGCAACGGCGGCAACGCCGTCGACGCCGCGGTCGCGGTGGCGCTGACCCTGGCCGTGACGCACCCGCAGGCCGGCAACCTCGGCGGCGGCGGGTTCCTGGTGCTGCGGCTGGCCGACGGCCGCACCGCGGCGTTCGACTTCCGCGAGCGCGCGCCGGCGGCGGCGCACCGGGACATGTACCTGCGCGCCGACGGCACCGTCGACGAGGACAAGGTGCAGTACGGCGCGACCGCCGCCGGCGTGCCGGGCAGCCCGGCGGGGCTGTGCCTCTTGCTGGAACGGTTCGGCAGCAAGCCGCTGGCGGAGCTGGCGGCGCCGGCGATCGCGCTGGCGCGCGACGGCATCGTCGTCGACCAGTTCCTGGCGGGCGCGCTGCGAGCGGATCGCCAGCTGCTGGGCCGCTATCCGTCGACGCGCGCCGTGTTCTTCCGCGACGGCGCGCCGCTGCGGCAGGGAGACCTGCTGGTGCAGCAGGACCTCGCGGACACCCTCGAACGCCTGGCCGAGGGCGGCCCCGCGGGGTTCTACCGCGGCGTCACGGCCGAGCTGGTCGCGGCGCAGATGCAGCGGGACGGCGGCTTCGTCACCGAGGACGACCTCGCGGGCTACGCGGCGACCGAGCGCCAGGTGCTGCGCGGCAGCTACCGCGGCCTCGAGATCCTCGGCATGCCGCCGCCGTCGTCGGGCGGCGTCGCGGTGCTGCAGATGCTGAACCTGCTGGAGCCCTACGACGTGCACGGCCTGGGCTTCGGCAGCAGCCGGTCGATCCACCTGCTGAGCGAGGTCATGCAGCGGGCGTTCGCCGACCGCGCGCGCTGGCTCGGCGACCCGGACCACGCCGAGGTGCCGGTGGAGGGCCTGATCTCGAAGGCCTACGCCGACACGCTGCGCAAGGACCTGCGCAGCGACCGCAAGACCGAGGTCGAGCCAGGCCTGCCGCCGGGCGCCAAGGAGAGCGACGACACCACGCACTTCTCGATCGTCGACGCCGCCGGCAACGCGGTCGCGTGCACGACGACGATCAACTCGACGTTCGGCTGCGGCCTGGTCGTCGACGGCGCCGGGTTCCTGCTGAACAACGAGATGGACGACTTCTCGGCCAAGCCGGGGGTGCCCAACCAGTTCGGCCTGGTCGGCGGCAAGGCGAACGAGATCGCCCCCGGCAAGCGCATGCTGTCGTCGATGACGCCGACGATCGTCGTGCAGGACGACCGCGTGCGGCTGGTGCTCGGCGCGCC
>JBFWWV010000045.1:0-2964 GCA_050245995.1 Planctomycetota bacterium
CCCATCGCCAGCGCCAGCAGCACCGCGCCGACGCCGAGCGTGCCGGTGACGCCGTTGATCGCGACCCACGACCCGGCCGCGACCCCGCCGCGCCGCAGGCCCGAATACGACGTGCAGAGATAGCCCCAGCGCGCGCCCTCCTCGAACGACACTTCGTCGGGCAGCTTCACCAGGTGTTCGGGCGCGGCGGTCATGTACTCGCCCAGCCCGCCATAGGGATACTCGTCGAGCAGCGCGCGGCCCTTTGCCGTGAAGCCGAAATAGCCGCGCAGCGCCGCGTCGGAACAGTAGAGCGCGTCGCCGCTGCGGCAGTGCAGGCAGACGCCGCAGGACAGGAACGGATTGACGTAGACGCGGTCGCCGACCGCGAACGCCGACCGGCCCGCCGGCGCCTCGACCACCACGCCGGCGGCGTCGAGGCCCATGATCGCCGGCGGCGTCGGCAGGAAGTGCCACAGCGCGCCGGAGACGATGGCGTTCATGTTGGGGATGATGCCGCACGCCTCCACCCGCACCAGCACGTCACCGGGACGCGGCACAGGCTTTTCCACCACGTCGACGCGGAACGGCTTGCCAGGCTCGTACAGCCGCGCGGCACGCATCGTCTCCGGCATCCCGGACCTCCCCATTTTGGTTGGCGCGATGCTAGCACCGCGCGCGTCCGGAAGCACCCGATGGACCGCCCTAGCCGCGTCGTCTAGTGTTGCATTGCAACATGGAGACCCGGCGATGGGAGTTGGGCGATGAAGGTTCTGCAGGAAGACGCGCTGCCCGGACGCGGCGGTGGCGCCTGGACGGTGAAGGCGGGCCAGCGCATCCGCGTGATCGACGTCGACGGGGGCGCGATCGGCGACTTCGTGTGCTGGGACGCCAACAACATCCGCGACCGGCTGAGCCAGGCGCGCACCAAGGCGAACCAGGGCAAGATCATGCTGACGATCGGCGACAAGCTCTATTCGCGCGACAACAACGTGCTGCTGGAGATCGTCGAGGACACCTACGGCATCCACGACCTGCAATACGGCATGTGCAGCGCGTGGGTGTACCGCAACTTCCGAGACAAGGACTATCACGGCTTCGACAAGGACAAGATGAAGGTCGGCGGCCCGATGGGCGTGCCGCCGTTCGGCTGCTACGAGGTGATCCAGAAGGCGATCGACGGCCGCGGCATCCCGCCGGAGGACATCCCCGACCCGATCAACCTGTTCCAGACCGTGGTGATCGACACGTCGAACGGCTCGATGCAGCTCGTCGACGGGCGCAGCAAGCCGGGCGACCAGATCACGTTCAAGGCCCATCGCGACACCCTGTGCGCGCTGAGCGCCTGCCCGTCGATGGGCCGGCCGCTCACCGTGCAGGTGTTCGAGGCGTAGGATCGCGGGTGCGGCGGCGCGGCGGTTGACGCGCCGCCGCGGCCGGGCTTTGTTGCGGTGGGGACCGCAGCGGGAACGCCAGGACATGACCGTCAAGACGACCGAGCTGAACAAGCTGAACGCGCACGAGATCGTGCGCGGCATCAAGGCGGGCGACTTCACCGCGGAGGCGGTGACGCGCGCCTGCCTCGACCGCATCGCCGCGCGCGACGGCGCGGTGAAGGCGTGGGCCTTCGTCGATCCCGAGCTGGCGCTGCGCCAGGCCCGCGCGCTCGACACGGGCCCGGCGCGCGGGCCGCTGCACGGCGTGCCGATCGGCGTCAAGGACGTGATCGACACCGCCGACATGCCGACGCAGATGGGCTCGCCGATCTACCAGGGCTACCGGCCGGTGGCGGATGCCTCCTGCGTCGCGCTGGTGCGCGCGGCGGGCGCGGTGATCCTGGGCAAGACGGTGACCTGCGAGTTCGCCGGCGCGGAGCCGAGCGAGACGCGCAATCCGCTCAACCTCGACCATACGCCGGGCGGCTCGTCGTCGGGCTCCGCCGCCGCGGTCGCCGACTTCATGGTGCCGGTCGCGTTCGGCACGCAGACCGGTGGGTCGGTGTTGCGCCCGGCGTCGTTCTGCGGCCTGGTCGGCTACAAGCCGAGCTACGGCGTGGTCAACCGCGCCGGCCTCAAGTTCGCTGCCGAGAGCCTCGACACCATCGGCACCCTGGCGCGCTCGATCGAGGACGCCGACCTGGTCGCCTCCGTGCTGTCCGGCCGGCCGCAGCTGCCGCCGGTGGTCAACGGCCAGGCGCCGCGCATCGGCGTCTGCCGCACTCATCTGTGGAACACGGCCGAGCCCGCCACCGTCGCGGCGATCGACGACGCGGCGAAGCGGCTGGCCGCCGCCGGCGCGGAGGTGTTCGACATCGACCTGCCGGTCGGCTTCGAGGTGCTGAGCGAGGCGCGCGAGGTGTTCAACGACTTCGAGCGCGCCCGCGCCATGGCGTGGGAATGGCAGCATCACCGCGACCGGATGAGCGCGCGGCTGGTGCGCTACATCGAGAACGGGCACGCGATCTCGTGGCGGCGCTACGCCAACATGAAGCGGCTGGCGAACGGCTGCCGCGAGCGGCTGGACGAGCTGTTCACCGGGCTCGAGATCCTGCTGACGCCGTGCGCGCCGGGCGAGGCGCCGAAGGGTCTCGCGACCACAGGCGATGCGCGGATGCAGGGGCTGTGGACCATCCTGCACGTCCCGACCATCACCCTGCCGACGCATACCGGGCCGAGCGGCCTGCCTGTCGGCATCCAGCTGGTCGGGCCGCCGGGCGAAGGCGGGCCGCTGCTCAACTACGCCCGCTGGGTGTGGCAGCGCATCGGCCGGGTATGAGGCGGTGACCTTCGTCCGCAACGCCTGGTACGTCGCCTGCTGGGCGGCGGACCTCGGCGCGGCGCCGCTGGCGCGCATTATCGTGGACGAACCGGTCGTCCTCTACCGCGGCGCCGGCGGCCGGCCGGTGGCGCTGGAGGACCGCTGCTGCCACCGCTCGCTGCCGCTGTCGCTGGGCAGGGTGGAGGGCGCGCACATCCGCTGCGGCTA